>JBPRGF010000001.1:0-71453 GCA_051418015.1 Candidatus Nitrospinota bacterium M3_3B_026
CTCGCACTCGAGCTCGATGTCGATTTTCCTTCGCGAAAGATTGTCCACTATGGTCACATCGTAGCCCGCTTGCGACAGCCACAGGCTCGTGGGCCAGCCGCAAAAGCCGTCGCCGCCGAAAACAATGATTTTTTCGCTCATCGAACATCTCTCTGTTTAATACGGGTTAATTATGCATTTTCCTATATTGCCATAGTTGTAGGCAAACGCGCGTTAAACGGCCTTGTCAACAACCCCTCCTCCACGGCCGCCACTGTTTAGAGACCGCCGCGCCGCCGGGACTTGAGAAAATGGGGGAAAATCATTCGGCTACCGGTCTGCGCGGGTTTTCGGCGAAACCTGTGGAGACTTTCCGCCCGTTCGGTTATCATTTACTGGCGTATCCTCGCAAAACAGGCTGATTCGGGGTATTGACGGAAAGCTCTTATGGTCCGGAACAAGAGAGTATCGCTCCTTTTGTTTCTCCTGCCGCTGTTGACGCTCGCCGCTGGGTGCCGTCTTAATTACGCCGGGGAAAGTTTCAGCCTCAGGATATCCCCCGAAGGCGCGGCCGAGCTGGAGATTCATTATAGAAGCTTCGGCTCCGGGGAGATCGACTCCGCTCTTCGCAGGCGCGACCTGGAGGTTTTAAAAGACGCCGTCCGCGAAGACGATGTTGTGAAGGACGCGGCGGAGAAGGGGGTGGAGATAGCCGCGCGGCGGCTGGATTTCAAGGACTACTCCATGGGCGGATACGTGAAAGCCAGGGCGAAGTCGTACAAGGACTTTTTCAGGGTTTTCACCCATTACACCCTGGAGGTGGAGGACAGGATATACATCACGCCGCAAAACGGCGTCGTCAAGCGCGCCACCTTAAGCGGCGGCGGGGAGATAGTGATCCGGAACAACCGTTACACCTTCGCCTGGCCGCTGGGGACGAAGGACATCTCCTTCGAGGCGGCGTACAAGACCGAAGGCGTATCCTTCAGCCGCGAGCTGGCGGGAAACGGCGGCTGAACGCCCCGCGCGGGAAAAAGCTCAGGCTTTCTCCCCGGAGACTATGATCGCCTCGCCGGGTATCCTGATCCCCTCCCCTTCGCGGAACCTCTCCGCCTCCTCCAGCATCCCCATCTCCGCCTCGGCCCGCTCCCTCGGCGCAAGTTTCGCGAACATCGTCCGCATGGGCGCGGCCATATCGCGCATACATTCCAGGAACTGCCGGCTGGACGAATATTTCCACTCGACGGGGATCTCCTCCTCCGTCACGGCGTAATACCCCGCCTTCTCCATCTTCTCCCTCAGGGCTCCGGGCCGGCCCAGGCTGAAAAGCCCCGGCGCCGAGGGGGGCGGCTGGGGGATATCCAGGAATTCTTTCAACACCCTCATGGGAAGCGACATCGACGGGTTTTTCTCCGGCGCGGCCCAGACCGCCGCGGCGAAGCGTCCGCCTTTTTTGAGCACCCTGCGCGTCTCGCTCAGGGCGTTATCGAGCCGCGGCAGGAACATGAAACAAAAACGCGACGTGGCGGCGTCGAACTCGTCGTCGCCGTGGGGTATGGAGCAGACGTCGCAGGAGTGGAACGAGGCGTTCACGATACCCGCCGCCTCGAGCTTCTCCCTGGCGACGCTGAGCATTCTCTCGGAAAGGTCCAGCCCCGTGACTTTCCCATTCGCCCCCACCCGGCGGGCGGCCAGTATCGCCGGGTTGCCGGTGCCGGAGCCGAGGTCCAGCACGTTGCCGCCCTCGCTCACCTTCGCCCTCTCCAGCAGGTGGTGGTCGATGGCGGCCATGTTGGAGTCCAGCCACCAGTCCCACTTTTTCCAGCCGTCGGCGGCGGCGTCCCAGCTCGCCCGCTGTTCTTCCACGAATTTGTCAGGGTCTACTACGGACATGGCGTGAAAATCTCCCCTATGTTTGCGAAAAGTGCCGCGCCCGCCCCACAGGCGCAAAGCTCTAATATATAATGTTCATACAGAAAACACGATATTTCAATGTTAAACTGCCCTGCGGCCACGGTGGAGACAGACATGGCGGAGACTTTCGCCGAACTTTTCAAAGGAAGGCTCGACGGCGTCATGAGCGAGGAGGACTACGAGCGCCTGGCCGGGAGCCTCGATGGGCGCTGGTTCGCCGTGGAGGCGGAGAGCGGCGCGGTCATGGAGCTTTCCGGGGCCGAGGCGGGGGAGAGGCTCCTTGGGCTCCGGGACGAGGTGCGGGCCCGGAACATGCTGAGCGCCAAGTTCCCCTACACTTACGTTCACACGCCGTCCGCGCCGAAGATGATAAAAACCTACGATCCGCTCAAGTGCGGCTCCGGGTGCTCCACCAGCTCGCCGGACCCGTGGTGGGTCTTTTCGGCGGTAGGACCAGAGCCGGAGGAGGTCGAGCGGCTGCTGCCCGGCCCGGCGCGCAAAAAAGGGCTCGCCGCCCGCCTTCTCGGCCGTTGAGACGGCTCGACCGCCCGACCCTCACAAGGCCCGCCGGGGGCTCCGCGTTCCGGGGTGAAAAATGAACATGACCGCCGCCATGATAGGACGCGTCATCGGCGAGGCCGCACCCGCCCTGGCGGGATCTTTTTTCCGGAAGCTTGTGAGAACGGCGGAGAATGAGTGGGTCCTGTCGTTCAAGAAAGGGGCGGATTCTTTTCACCTTGTCATAACCCTCTCGGCGGCGAACAGCAGGATTCATCTCGTGGAGGCCCCTCCCGGACGGAAGACCGATCTCGGAGGTTTTGGCAAGACCTTGAAAAAAACCGTTCTGGGATCGGTTCTGGATTCGATTTCCCAGACCCCCGGCGACAGGGTCGTCCATATCGATTTCAGGCGTAGAGACGAAAAATTCAAGCTGGTCGCGGAGCTTTTCGGCCCCGCTGGCGCCCTCTACCTGCTCGACGGCGAAGGAAAGACACTGGCCACGGGCGGCCCGGGGAAGCCGCGGGCCGCGCCGGGGAGGCCCTATATCCCCCCAAAGGCGCCGGAGGACGCCGCGATGGCGGCCGGGGAGGAGGAAACAGCGCCGGAGCGGGCGCGGGAAGCCGCCTTCCCTTTCAACGCCGCCATGGAGGAAAAATATACCCCCCTGGCCGAGCGCGAGAGGCTGGAGCGGGCGAGGACAAGGGCCCTGTCGCCGCTTCGGGCCGGGCTGAAAAAGATCGCAAAGCGGAAAAAGAGGCTGCTGCGGGAGCGGGAGGGGCTTTCCCGGTTCTCGGATCACAAGCGGCTGGGGGATCTTTTGCAGGCCTCTTTCCATCGTATGAAAAAGGGCGAGGAGAGCGTGACCGTCCCGGACGTATTCTCGGAGGATGGCGGGGAGCTGATCATCGCCCTGGACCCCTCCCTGGGTCCCGCGGAGAACGTCCGCCGATACTACAAAGAGTATAGAAGATACGAAAAGGGCCTGCCCCGGCTGGAGGGGGAGCTTGCGGCGCTCGAGGAGCAGGAGAAAAGGACGAAAGAGAAGATGCGGCTGATAGAAAACTCAAGCGATCTCGATTATATAGAGAGCACGATCCCCGCCGCCAAAGGCGCCCCGCGCGCGCCGGGGAAAAAGGGGCCGAAAGGGCCATCCGGCCCACGCAGGTTCATAACCTCCGGCGGGTTCCCCGCCCTGGTCGGCAGGAGCGACAGGGAGAACGACGAGATCACCTTCAGGGTCGCCAATGGGCGCGACCTGTGGCTGCACGCGCGGGACTATCCCGGCTCGCACGTCGTCGTCCGCCTGCCGAAAGGCGCCGATGTCCCCCCCGCCACGCTGAGGGAGGCCGCCATGCTCGCCCTGCGCTACTCGAAGGCGGCGAAAGCGGGGAAAGGCGAGGTGACCTACTGCCGCGTCAAGGACATACGCAAGCCCAAGGGCGCCCCGCCGGGCAAGGTACTCGTCGCCGGGGCCAAATCCGTGATGGCCAGGATAGACCCGGAAGTGATCCAGGCCATGAAACAACGGGCGGAGGGGCCGCAGGGCTGATCCTGTTCGGCCGGCGCCGCGGCTGATCTGTTACACTTCTGGCTCTGGCGGCGAAAACGTGGTTTTCTTGCGCGGTGAGGTCACATGATCGAATTCCGCCTCAGAGTTTTTCACGTCGTGGCGCGGCGCCTCTCCTTTTCGAAGTCCGCCGGGGAGCTTGCCCTGGGCGCCCTGGCGGCCCTGCGGGTCAAGGGAACGCCGATGAAGAGAAAGCCGCGGTTCCTGACGAAAAAAACCCGCCGCATGTCGCCCGTTATCAGGGAGTTCATGAGCCTCTGCCGGGAAAGAACGGCCACCGGCGGGCGGATACCACGCCCAGAAAAGCCCTAATGGTTTTCTCCGCCGAAGTCGATACGATTGTTATACAAAACATGAGTTTGGATGATGGCTTTTCGGAGAATGAAATGAGCGGCGTCAAGGGCGTAAGGGCGGACGTGGTCGCTCGTTTCAAACGGGAGATAGAGAACAAGACCTACAAGGTCAAATCCCAGGAAATCGCCGACAAGATCACCCAGAAACTCCGGGAGGACGAAAAGGTGGCGGCCTCCATAAAGGGCCCCCGCTGGACGGCGTAGCGCCGCCCCCCCCTCCCGCCCTCCCCGTTTCGTTGACTTATCCTGAGCCGGTGGGTTAAATTTCCAGTTATTTCATTGAGCCCGCCCCGCGCCCGGCGGGATGGCTGTTGAGTTCTGATCCCGGCAAGCAGCGAAGGAGTGTCAAGTGAAGATAACCAAGGCCGTTTTCCCCGTGGCCGGCATGGGGACAAGATTTCTGCCAGCCACGAAAGCCTCGCCCAAGGAGATGCTGCCGCTGGTGGACAAGCCGCTGATACAGTACGTCGTGGAGGAGGCCGTCGCCTCGGGGGCGACGGAGATGATCCTGGTCACCGGCCGGGGCAAGAACGCCATCGAGGACCATTTCGACAAGGCCGTGGAGCTGGAAAGCTTCCTCGAGGAGAAGGGCAAGAAGAAGCTCCTCGACATCGTCCGCGGCATATCCGACATGTGCGACTTCTGCTACATCCGCCAGAAAGAGCCCCTCGGCCTGGGCCATGCCATCCTCCGGGCCAAAGACGTCGTGGGGAACGAGCCCTTCGCCGTCCTCCTCGGCGACGATATAATCCACACCGGCGGCAGGCCGGGGATAGGGCAGCTGATGGACGTCTTCGAGAAGCGGAAGGCCTCCGTCATAGCCGTGGAGAGGGTGCCCGAGGAGAACGTCTCCGCCTACGGGGTGATAGACGCCGAACCCGTGGCGGATGGCCTGTACAGGATAAAGGGCATGGTGGAGAAGCCACCGCGGGACAAGGCCCCCTCGAACCTGGCTATCATAGGCCGATACGTCCTTGCGCCGAATATCTTTGATTATATAGAGAATACAGCGCCGGACGCCAAGGGGGAGATACAGCTCACCACCGCGCTGAACTCGATGCTGAAAGACCACCCCATATACGCGCTCGAGTTCGAAGGAAACCGCTACGACGCGGGCGACAAGCTGGGGTTTTTAAAAGCCACGGTGGAGTTCGCCCTCCGGCGCGAGGACCTGGGCGCGAAGTTCCGTGAATACCTGAAAAAGCTGGACCCTTGAACGGGGGGGCCGTTCGGTGGCCTTAATATGATAACAAACCATGTTAATGGTGGGGTGGCCTTATGAGCGTTTTTGACCTTGCGATAATCGGGGGCGGCCCCGGCGGCTATTCCGCCGCCCTGCGGGGCGCGAGCTACGGCCTTTCCGTGGCGCTCATGGAAAAGGGCGAGATCGGCGGAACGTGTCTCAACAGGGGATGCGTCCCCGCCAAGGCATGGATAGCGGCGGCGGAGACCGTGGACCACGCCGCGAACATGGCCGCCATCGCCGCGTCGCCTTTCGATTATTCCATAGATTTCAACAAGATGACCGAACGCCAACGCAAAGTCACCTCCCAGTTCCAAAAGAGCCTGGCCGCGTCGCTTTCGAAACGGGGTGTCAGGGTCATCAGTGGCAGGGCGGAGTTCGCCTCGGACAGGGAGATCATGGCGCCGACGGCGGAAGGGGGATCGGAAAGGATCGAGTTCAAAAACGCCCTCATCGCCACCGGGTCGGAGCCTGCCAGGCTCTTCGACGTGGATCCCTCCCTCGCGCTGGACAACGTGTCCATTTTCGATGTTCCGTCCCTGCCGGAGTCGATGCTGATCGTCGGCGCGGGGGCGATCGGCTGCGAGTTCGCCACGGCCATGACGAGGCTCGGCGTCCGGGTGACGATGGTGGAGATGATGGACAGGGTTCTACCCATGGAGGATCATGAAATCTCCGCCACCCTGGCGCGCGAGCTTAAGAAGTTGAAAATACAAGTAATAACCGGAGCGAAGATCGAATCGCTCGAGCCGGGGGGGCCGGGTCTTGTAGCCAGACTCGCTGGCGGCGAGAGCGTGGAGGCCGAAAAAGCCCTGGTCTCCATCGGCAGGCGTTTTTCCACCTCCGGGCTGGGGCTTGACAAGGCGGGGGTTGAGACAGGGCGCCGGGGAGAGATTCTGACGGACAATCTCCTGCGCTCCTCCACGCCGAATATTTTCGCCGCCGGGGACGTGGCGGGCAAAAATATGCTGGCCTACACCGCCTACCGGGAAGGCTGTTTCGTGGCCGATTACATCGCCGGCAAGCGCGAAAGCCTGCCGGACACGCCCGTCCCCAGCGCCATATTCACCATACCGGAGATAGGCTCCGTGGGGGTCCGGGAGGAAGATGCGCCGAAGGGGGCGAGGAAGGGGACATTCATGTTCCGCGCCCTGGCCAGGGCCCATATCGCCGGGGAGATAGCAGGGTTCGTGAAAGTGATAGCCGACGGGGAGACGGACAGGCTTCTGGGCGTTCACATCATAGGCCCGCGGGCGACGGACCTTATACACACCGCCTCCGTCGCCCTGTCGCAGGGGATGACGGCGCGGGCTTTCGGCGATCTGCTGTTCGCCCACCCCACCTTCGCCGAGGCGGCCCTGGAGGCGGCCCACGACGTTCACGGGCTGTCGATCCACAAACAGGGCGGATGACACTGAAAACACGCCGGATAGCCATCTTCAACCGCAAAGGCGGCTCCGGCAAGACAACCACCGCCGTGAACCTCGCCGCGGCGCTCGCGTTGCGGGGGGAGAAGACCCTGCTGGTGGACATCGACCCACAGGCGAACGCGACCATGGCCCTCGGCGCGGACGCGGATTCCGGCTACCCCACGATTTACGAGCTTCTGCTCGGCATGGAGACGGAGCCGGGGAAAGTGATCCGCGGGGCCAAGCCCGGCGGGCTGGATCTGATCCCCTCGGCGCCCAGGCTTTCCGGGGCGGAGCTTGAGCTAGCGGGGCTGCCAGGAAGGGAGCTTCGGCTGAAGGAGATACTCGACGGCGCGGCGGAGGGTTTTAACTTTGTCCTGGTGGACTGTCCCGTCTGCTTCGGCCTTCTCGCCCTGAACGCGCTGGTGGCCTGCGGGGAGGTTCTGATACCCGTCCAGACTCATTATTTTTCGGTGAAGGCGGTGGAACAGGCCCTCGACATCATCGGTATGGTAAAAAGGGAGTTGAACCCGAACCTGCGGGTTACGGGTCTTGTCCCCACCATGATGGACAGGAGGGCCAGGCTGAGCCGCAAGATGCTGGAAATGGTGGAAAAAGAGCATGGCCGGGGGCTTGTCCGCTCCATGATAAGGATGGACGCGAAGCTCGCCGAAGCTCCGGCGAAGGGCAAGCCGATCCAGCTTTACGCCCCGAAATCGAATGGGGCGTATGACTACACCATGCTCGGGGACGACATCCGCGTAACATGAAAGCGGCGTTTTTTCGCTAAAAGGAGCGGTGGGAGATGCTGAAACTGCCCATAAAGGGAGAGGGGCTGGGAGCCATCATAAAATCCACCACCGGGGGCGTCCCCGGCGCGGGAGCGAAGGAGGACACGGCCCTCAAGAAAAAACTGAGGGCCAGGGAAAATGAGGTGGAAAATCTGCGCAAGGAGGCGGATCGCCTCAGAAAAACCCTCGACAAGGAGATACCCCAGGGCAAGGGGCGCGAGCTTTACATCGAGACGCTCAAGGAAAGGGCCGCGCAAAGTGACGGGGAGGGGAACCTTTTGGACGCTTTTCATCTTTACCGGCGGGTGTTGCGGCTTGACCCCGAGGATATCGAAGCCCTCTACCAGGTGGCCACGATATACTACAGCGCCGGGCTGAAGGGAAAAGCGGCCCAGATACTCCGCGCCATCCTGGAGATAGACCCCTCCCAGGAGAGAGCCGCGGAGAGCTTGGAAAGCATGGAGGATGATGACTGAAACCCGCTTCCCCCGCCGCGCGTATTGTATTAGAATGAACCCAAGGGGAAGAGGAAGAACAGGTGGAAGCGCGCAAAACTCTTGAAGCAAGCTCCGAGCCCTCGCCGAGGCCGCGGACTGTCCTGGTTGTGGACGATGAGGCGACCGTCACACGGCTTCTGGCCTCATACCTTGAGAAAGACGGGCAGAGGGTAATAACCCGCCATGACGGTCAGGACGCCCTGGAGGCGTTGAAAAAGAACAATATCGACCTTCTGATCACGGATCTGAAGATGCCCGGCATGAGCGGGATAGAGCTGATCCGCAAAGTCCGCGAGCTGAACTCGGACCTCGACATCATAGTCATCACCGGCTACGGGACGATGGACGTCTTCATGGAGGCCGTCCACGAGGACGTCAGCGACTTCATCCTGAAACCCGTGGACATCAAACAGTTCCAGAGAACCCTGGACCGCGTCTTCGAGAAAAAATCACTGACCGAAAACCTCCTCGCCCGCACCCAGCAGCTGCTCCAGGCCGAGAAGATGGCCACGGTGGGGCTTTTGAGCACGGGCATAGCCCACGAGATAAACAACCCGAACACCTTCATACGCACCAACCTGCAGCTCATGGCCGAGTACATAAAAAGACTCAAGCCCAGGATGGACAACCTCGCGGACGAGAAGAACGCCGAGACCGTCCGGAACATCATCCTGAACGAGTTCGACGACATGATAAAGGAAGCGCTGAAGGGGACGGAGAGGATACAGAAGATCGTCGCCGGGATCAAACACTACGCCCACATGGGCGACGACAGCTTCGACGAGAGCGTGGACATCCGGGAGGTGATAGCCCAGGCGGTGAACCTCGTCCGGTCCAAGCTGAGAAGCAGGATAGAGATATCGGAGAACTACCTCAATATCCGCGAGATAAAGGGCCATTTCTCGAAGCTGGAGCAGGTCTTCGTCAACCTGCTCATCAACGCCGCCGACGCCATAAACGAAAAGATTCTGGAGAGGAGAAAGGCCGGGGACACCGATTTCAAGGGGCTGATAGACGTCTCCGCCACCGTGATCGAGGGCGACGGCGCCGGCGGGAAAAAGGGCCCCGACTACCTGATCCTCACCTTCTACGACAACGGCGCCGGCATCCCGGAAAAAAAGCTCAAGAAAGTGTTCGACCCGTTCTTCACGACGAAATCCGTCGGCGTGGGCACGGGGCTGGGGCTCTATCTTTGCTACGAGATCATACAACAGCACGGCGGGCAGATAACCGTCCAGAGCGACGAGGGAGAGGGGACGGCCTTCATAATCAAGCTCCCCGTGGGCGGCTCCTCCGTGGCCCTGGAGACCACCAGGCCAGCGGCGCGAGCCGCCCAGCTGCAAGCCCGGCCGGAGAAAGAATAAAAAAACGGCGGCCCGGAAAGGCCGCCGCGTTTTTCGTTTAAACCAAACCCGCCGTCATTTCTTCCCCGCCACCGGCTTGGCCTCCCACTGGACGCCGGAAGCCTCCGGGTCCGTGGGCACGTTCAGCTCGTGGTCGAACTGCCCCATCACGTAGTCGTGGATGTATTTCGCCGCGGTCTTGGCCTGACCCATGGCAAGGATCACCGTCGATCCGCCGGTGATGGCGTCGCCGCCGGCGAAAACGCCCGGCTTGCTGGTGTGGCATGTCTCCGGGTCCACCATGATGATCCCCCACTTGTTCACCCGTATGTCCGGGGTGACGTTGGGGATGACCGGGTTCACGTCGCAGCCGAGGGAGAAAACGACCGTGTCCACCTCGTCGACGAACTCCTCGCCCGTCGGCTTGGGCCTGCGGCGGCCGGACTCGTCCGGCTCGGAAAGCTCCATCACGGCGCATTTTATGGCCTTGACGAAGTTGTTCTCGTCCCCGATGAACTCTATGGGGTTGGACAGCCATTTGAAGTCGATGAACTCCTGCTCCGCGTGCTCGAGCTCCTCGGTCCTGGCGGGCGCCTCGTCGCGGGAGCGGCGGTAGTAGCAGGTCACCTCCGCGCCGAGGCGTTTGCCGGTGCGCAGAACGTCCATGGCCGTGTTGCCCGCGCCGATGACGGCCAGCTTCTTGCCCTGGTACAGCGGCGTGGTGTATTTCGGGAACTCGTTGGCGTGCATCAGGTATATGCGTGTCAGGTATTCATTGGCGGAATAGACGCCGTTGAGGTTCTCGCCGGGGATGCCCAGCATCTTCGGCAGGCCCGCCCCGGAGCCTATGAAGACCGCGTCGAAGCTCTCGCGCTCGAGCAGGTCGTCGATGGTGAGGATCTTCCCTATTATCATGTTGTAGCAGAACTCGACCCCCATGTCCTCGAGCAGCTTCAGGTCCTCGTCGATGATCTCCAGCGGCAGGCGGAACCGCGGGATGCCGTAGACCATCACGCCGCCGCCGCGGTGGAACGCCTCGAAGACCGTCACGTCGTGGCCGCGGACGCGAAGCTCGTAGGCGGCGGTCAGCCCCGCCGGGCCGGAGCCGATCACCGCTATCCTCTTGCCCGTGGAGGGGGCTATCCGCGGAACGCGGTCCAGGTGATGCTCGCGCTCGTAGTCGGCCACGAAACGCTCCAGGTTGCCGATCCCCACCGGCTCGTTCTTCTTCCCGACGATGCAGACCGCCTCGCACTGCTTGTCCTGCGGGCAGACCCTGCCGCAGGCCGCCGGCAGGAAGTTGGTCTCGCGTATCTTCTTCGCCGCGCCGGCTACGTCGCCATTCTCGACCATCTTTATGAAAGCGGGGATGTCAATCCCCACCGGGCAGCCGCCGATGCAGTCCGGCTTCTTGCACTGGATGCACCTTGCGGCCTCGTCCATGGCCTGCTCCAGCGAGTAGCCCACCGGCACCTCCTCGAAGTTGCGCACCCGCTCCTCGGCGCGCCTCAGGGGCATCTCGTTGCGCGGCTTTTTCATCCTGTCTTTCGCCTTCAACGGTTTCTTCTCCTCAGCCATTTCAACCGCCTCCCTTATTTGTCAAGCGCCTCAAGGGCGATCTTTTCCTGCTCCAGGAACATCCTCTGCCTCTTGGTCAGCTCGTCGAAATCCACCTCGTGGCCCAAAAAGTCCGGCCCGTGGAAACAGGCGAACTTCGTCTTGCCGCCGACGGTGACGCGGCAGGCGCCGCACATCCCCGTGCCGTCGACCATGATAGCGTTCAGCGACACCCATGACTCTATCCCCTTGCCCTCGGTCATCTTCGTGACGGCCATCATCATCGGGACGGGGCCGACGGCCAGGGTCATGGCCACCTTCTCTTTTTCCATAATCTTCTCCAGGGCGTGGGTGACGAACCCCTCTATCCCTTCCGACCCGTCGTTGGTGGTGACGTAGACCTCGTCGCAGGCCTCCCGCAGCTCGTCGACCATTATGAGAAGGTCCTTCGTCCTCGCGCCGACGACGCCGATGACCTTGTTGCCAAGCTCCTTGAGGTCCCGCGCCGTGGGGATCACCGCCCCCGTGCCGTAGCCGCCGCCGATCACGACGCACGTCCCGTTGTACTTGGTCACGTGGGAGCGCTGGCCCAGCGGCCCGATGACGTCCACGAACCTGTCGCCGACCTCTTTTCGCACGGCTTCGGTGGATGTGCGCCCGGTGGCCATTATGATGATCGATATCGTTCCCTTCTCGCGGTCCCAGCCGCATATGGAAAGGGGTATCCGCTCGCTGTGGCCGTTGGGCCGGATGATGATGAACTGCCCCGCCTGGATCTTCCTTGCGATCAGGGGAGCGTTCACCTCGAAATGGAAAGTGTTGGGGCAAAGCTCCCGCTTGGCCAGTATCTCAAAGTCCTGATTGTATTCTCTCATCTTTTCTTCCTGCGCCTTTTCATTCCCGCTCGAGGATTTACCAAGATATCTCAGATAATACTCCGCCTCGTTCCGGACTATATAAGCCCTGTCCCAGTCGAACTCGTCCAGGCCGAGGATGGCCCGGAAGGCTTTTCTGGTTTTCTCCCTTTGCTCATCGGTGAGATAGGAGTTCACGGCCAGTTTGCCGAGAGCCCGCGCCGCGCTCCTGCGGACAAGCGCTTTCGGGTGTGAAAGTCCGGAAAACAGTTTCTCGAACATCATGTTTCTGTCTTCGGCGGAGGTCTCGTCCGCAGGTATCCTGTTGGCGATCCGGCCGAAACAATAGTAGGCCGCGGATTTGACCTGGGCGTCGTCCGAGTCCGAAAGCTCCGCCGCCAGGGGCAGCGCCCGCGTCACCGCCGGGTCCGTAAAACGCCCGGCCGCCGCAAGGAGGTTGATCAGGGCGTAGTTGTCGCCCCCGTTCTCGCCGAAAGCTTTTATAAGCTCGTCCACCGCCGGGGCGCCGATCCCGGCCAGGGCCCGCGCGAAACTCACCGCCGACTCGCTGTCCGCCTCGACAAGCCGCGATATGATCCAGGGCGCCATCTCCGGCCCGAGCGAGGCCAGAAGCCCCTCCATGTCCCGGACAAGCTCCGCAAGCTCGGGATTGTCGGCGTCGTCACGGTAAAACAGCGTGGCGATGCCATCCCCAAGGGCCTGCATCTCGCCGACCCCCGCCCCGGCAAAAGAGGCTATCTCGCCCATCGCCTCCCTGATCCGCCCCGTGTCCTGGGACGCGAACTTCTTTATTATTTCATCAATCCTATCAGTCATTTATACTCAGCCCTTCTGTCTTGTTCCGTGGTCCTCCCTCTTCGCGGAAATAGCGCAAAAACGCTTTGATGGGCTCCACCATGCGCGTGACGCGCGGAGTGGGTTACCATACTACAATTAAACAATCAAAGCAACAATCGAGGTTTTCTATTTTTCCATAACCAATCATCTATCATCACCCGGTCCAAGGAGGTCTTGAGTAACTTGCCCAAGGGCGCCATCCGTTGTCGTCCTGAGCAAGCGGCGTCTCCGCCGCGACGTGAAGGACCTTGATTTATCATGCATAAAAAAGGCAAGATCCTTCGGCTTGCGCCTCAGGACTTACAAAACAGAGGGCGCCGATGGTTATGCAAGGGTCTCATTTCCAATGTCCCGGGCTACTAAACCAGGAAGGCGTAGCGCAGGACGAACAGGAGAGCGAGCAGATGCGTCAGGGGATGGACCTCGCGAAACCTCCCCTCCACCGTCTTGAGCAAAGAGTAGGAGACGAACCCCGCGCTTATCCCCTCGGTGATGCTGACGGTCAGGGGGGTAACGATTATCGTGAGATACGCCGAAAAGCCGTCGGCTGTGTCTTCCCAGGAGATATCCCTGACGAGTTTTAGCATCATCGATCCCACCACGATCAGCGCCGGGGCTATCACGGGGTAAAGGTACACCCCCTCCGAGACCTCGTATCCGCCGCTGGCCATCTTCGCAAGCGGGCTGAAGAAAATGGCGAGGACGAACAGGACGGCGGTTGTCAGCGCGGCAAGCCCCGTCCTGCCGCCGGCGGCTATCCCGGCGGCGCTTTCTATATAAGAAGTGACCGTGGACGTCCCCAGCAGCGCGCCGAGGACGGTCCCTCCCGCGTCGGCGGCCAGCGCCCGCTCGGCCTTAGGGAGTTTTCCGTCCTTGTCCAACAGGTTCGCCGAGGCTCCGAGCCCGACCAGCGTCCCGACGGTGTCGAAAAGGTCCAGGATGAAGAACGTCGTGATGACCAGCCAGAAATCGGGGCTCTGGAACAGGCCGAGGATATCCAGCTTGAAAAGGGTGGGCCAAAGCGGCGGCGGGGCGGAGACTATGCCTGAGAACTCCGCCATCCCGGCCATGGCCGCCGTCACGGCCAGCGTCAGGATTCCTATAAGGATAGCGCTTCTCACCCCCCGGATGGAAAGCGACACGATGAGGAACACACCGAACAGCGTCAGCAGCGCCGGGCCGGATTTTATATCCCCCAGCCCCACCAGCGTCCCCGGGTTGTCCACGATGATCCCTCCCCACTGGAGCCCCAGCAGGGCGATGAGAAGGCCGATGCCGACGGCGAGGCCGATCCGCAAAGGCTGCGGGACGGCATTTATGACCTTTTCACGGAACCCGAAAAAGGAGAGGAACAAAAAAAGCGAGCCGGATATGAAAACCGCCGCCAGGGCCTCCTGCCACGTGAACCCCATCCCTCCCGCGCCCGCCGCGCCGCAGACCGTGAGAGCGAAAAAGAAGTTGTGCCCCATGGCTGGCGCCAGGCCTATCGGGTAGTTCGCCAGGAAGGCCATGAGCGCCGACGCGGCGGCCGAGGAGAGGCACGTGGCCACCATCACCGCGCCGAAGTCCATCCCGGTCATGGAGAGAACTGCGGGCTGGACGAAGATGATGTAGCTCATCGTCAGGAACGTCGTCCCGCCAGCCGAAAGCTCCCGGCCGATGGTGGAGCCGCGCCGCTCCACCTCGAAAAACGATCCGATCTTTTTCATCAAAAACCCGCTGGTCCGGGATCACTGGCCATTGCCGATGCTTTCGAGAAATCAGCCTTCCAGTTCGCGGCGATGAAAGGCCGTCTGCGCCGGGCCCTCGCTCACCCCCACCTCGATCCACTCCAGGTTTTCGCGCCCCGCAAGCTCCGCGCAAAGAAGCCCCGCGATGTATTCCGCCAGCTTCTCCGCCGTGGCCGCCTCCACGTCCAGGATCACCACGTCCTCTTTGGGGAAGACGTACCTTTTGCCCTTGAACCGCGCCTCGACCTCCCTGTCGCCGACCTCGAGATCGGCCGCTCCGGCCCCGGCTATCAGCGTCTTGTGGTCCAGCGAGGAGACGACGCGGGCGATGAGGGTGTTCAGGAAGTTGAAATCGATGAGGGTGTGATCGGGCCCCGTCCTGCCGCCGATCTCCACCGTCACGGAATAGTTGTGGCCGTGAAGGCGCTCGCACTTTCCCATGTCCACGAGAAAGTGGGCCGCGGCGAACTGGTTCTCCTGCCTGGATACTCTTATCCTCGCGCCATGTCTCATTATCTTGCGCCCCCTCTCGCCCTACAAACGGCCCGGCGCGGCGGCGTCTCCTTCCGCTTCGGGCGAAGCCGAAGGCGCGGGCGGCTCCGGTTTATACTCCACGATCCTCCCGTCCTTCACGGTCAGGTAGAACACGCTCTTTTCGGGCTCGCCCTCCGGCGTCATGGAGGTCGTCCCCGAGACCCCCTCGAAAAACCTCAGGTTTCTTATGTACTCCGTCATCTCCCCCCTCGACGCGGCCCCGTGGGCTATGGCGGAGAGGGCTATTTTCGCCGCGTCGTAGCCTTGAGCGGACAGTATCGTAGGCTCCTCCCGGAACGCGAGCTTGTAGCTTCTGCTGAAGGCGCGGACGGCGGGGGCGGACGAATCCCTGTAAAACCCGTCCAGGAAGATCAGTCCTTCCGCGTAGCGCTCCGCCACACGGACAAGCTCCGGGTCGTTCGCCCCGCTTCCTGAAAGTTTCACAACGTCCCTGACGTTGTAGAAGACAAGCTCCGGCAGGATGAGCCCGACCTTGTCGGCCGTCCCGGCTATGAATATGGCGTCATATTTTACCGACAGGCCAGGGAGGAAGTTCGTGTCATCGAGAGGGAAACCGGAGGTCGTCACTATCCTGGGCGCCGTCAGCCTGCCCGAGGCGCGCTCCTCGAGCATGTGGTTCAGGTATTCCGGCTCGGCCTCGGGGAACGACTTCGCCACGGCGAGTATCTCGCCCCGAAGCTGTTCGTCGGACATCCCCCCGATCTTTTTTATCTGTTCGCCAAAATCGGTCTGGCCTGGATCGTATGTCTCGCTGATCTCCACGGAGCCGCCAAGCCGCCGGGTTTCGTCTCGCAGGGCGTCGAACACCTCCCATCCTTCCATGCTGTCAGGGTACAGCACCGCGATCTTCTCAAGCCCCATGACGCCCACGGCCAGCTCGGCCATCTTCCTCGCCTCCAGCGAGCTCGTGAGGCAGTTGCGGAAAAGGTAGGCGCTGGCGGAGGCCAGCCCCTCGGCCGTCGCCGAAGGGCTGAAGACGGATATTCCGTGACGGTCCGCCACGCCCGCCGCCCTCGCAAAGGCTTCGCTGAAAACGGGCCCTATGATAATCAGCGTGTCCCCGTCGGCGGCCAGCTGTTCCATGGCCTTGCCGGCCAGCGCCCGGTCGCCCGCGGAGTCTTTGATTATGAGCTGGATATCCTTTTCCCTTACCAGGCCGTGAAAAGAGTTGAAGGCAAGCTGTATCCCCTGCGCCACTTCCCTGCCCGCTTCCGCTCCCGCGCCGGTGAGCGGGACGACGACGCCCACCTTCGGCCGGACCGGGACATGGGGTTTTCCGCCCCATCCGGGCCCTGGCGCCGGGGCGGCCTTCGGAGGGAACTGTTCGCGGAGCCTTTTCGACGTCATGGCCAGGGCGGCCTTGGCTCCGCTCCTTCTCTGGACGTTCATAAGCTCGCCGAACGCCATCCTGGCGGGCCACTGGCCGCTGTATTTCTCCGTCACGCGCTCCAGGGCCTGCTCGTCCAGGAAGTTGCGCAGGATTCGCCCCACGCCGGACCGGGCGGAGTCTATGAGCTTTTCGTCCTCGGCCATCCTCTCGCTGTCGACATAGAGGTCGAGGGCGTCCATGAAATCGCCCCTGTCCTCGGTGATCCGGGCCATGTAGAAATCGACGTAAGCCCTGGCCCCGGGCGTCATGGCCGCGGCGGCGGCGCGCGCGAAGAGCTTCTCCGCCTCGCCGTTTTCGTTGAGGTGGTAGTGGCATATGCCCGCGTTTATCATCGCCTCCACGCTGGTCTCGGAGCCGGGGTACTTTTCCGGAGCCGTCCGGAAATAATAGAGCGCGTCGCGGTAGCGGCCCATATGAAAATAGGAGAGACCGGCCTTGAAATAGGCGTTGTCCGCCAGCGGGTCGTCCGGCGCGGTCCCGGCTATGAACCGCAGGTACTCCTCCGCCGCCCGGCCGTAGTGTTTTTCCGAGAAGAGCGCCTCGGCGCGGCGATAAAGGGCGCCCGCGCCTCTTCTGACTTCGGGCCCGGCCGGGACTATGGGCCGCTGCGGGGTGAGGGCGGGCTCACGCTCCAGCCGGTCGCCAGCCGGGGGAGCGGAAGCGCAGGACACAAGGGCGGCGGCGATGGCGCCGAAGAGCGCGGCGGCGGCCAGCGCGGTTTTCAGTCTCCCCCTCTCCATCATCGGAGCCTGGCCCGGCCTTTGCCCCCGGGGCGTCCTCCTGTCAATTTCATTCGCTCCTGGAGTTGTTCCCGATGCCATACTTGGCCAGCTTGTAGCGGAACGACCTGAAGGAAAGGTTCAACAGCCTGGCTGCCTCCTTTTTCTTCCCCCGGGCCTTGTCGAGAGCCCTGGTCAGAAGGTCCTTCTCAAGCGAGCTTACCGCGTCCTCGAGGTCTATCCCGTTTTCCGGGATGTCGGAGACCCCGCCCCCGGCGGCTGGCTCGGCGAAACGCACCTCGTCCGGCAGGTTCTCCGCCTCGATCGTCGAGCCCGAGGCCAGCACCACGGCCCTCTCGATGACGTTTTCCAGCTCACGGACGTTGCCGCGCCAGTAGTGGTTTTCCAAAAGGCGCATGGCCTCGCCGGAGATGGAGCGCACGGGGCGGCCGTCCTCGGCGGCGTACCTTTCCATGAACCGGCTGGCGAGCAGGGGGATATCCTCCCTGCGCTCCCTCAGGGGCGGAATGTGGATGGTTATTATGTTCAGCCGGTAGTAGAAATCCTCCCTGAACCTGCCGGCCCTGATAAGCTCCTCCAGATCCTGGTTGGTGGCGGCGATGACCCTTATGTCCACCTTGATGTCCTTCACCCCTCCCACGCGTTTGAACTCCCGCTCCTGGAGGACCCTCAGCATCTTCACCTGCACGGACATGGGCGCCTCGCCCACCTCGTCCATGAAAAAAGTCCCCCCGTCGGAAAGCTCCAGCAGGCCCTTCTTGTCCGCGTGGGCGCCTGTGAAGGAGCCCTTCTGGTGGCCGAAAAGCTCCGACTCCAGCAACTGCTCCGGCATGGCGCCGCAGTTTATGGAGTGGAAGGGCTTGTCCTTCCTGTCGGAAAGGTAGTGTATGGCCTTGGCCACGAGCTCCTTGCCGGTGCCGGACTCGCCGGTTATCAGGATCGTGGAGCGGCTGCCGGCCACCTTCCTGATGAGCTCGAAAAGCTTTTTCATCTTCTCGGACTTGCCCAGGAGGCCGCCCATTCCGTAGGTCTGGCTCACCTCCTCCTTGAGACGCTTTATCTCCTCCTTGTCCCTGCGCCGTTCCAGGGCCTTGGCGATGGTGAGCTTGATCTCGTCTATCCTGAAGGGTTTCGTGATGTAGTCGTATGCGCCGATTTTCATCGCCTCCACGGCGGTGTCCGTCGAGGCGAAGGCGGTTATCATGATGACCGGGACGTCGGGGGCGGCCTCCATGGAACGGCGCAGAACGGCCATGCCCCCCGCCTCGGGCATGTTGATGTCCGTTATCACGAGGTCCATGCCCCGGCCCTCGATCACCTTCATGGCCTCCTCGGCCGATGAGGCGGTGATGACCTCATACCCCTCTTTGCCGAGCATGATCTCCAGGAACTCCGTCATGCTCTTCTCGTCGTCGGCTACGAGTATCGTGAACATAAAGGTGTCGAACCCGAAGAAAAACCGGAGCGCCGGCCGCCCGGCGCGGATCGTTGAAGCCCTGTAAAGTTTATAATGTTAGCCGAACGCGCCGGCGCTGGCAAATTATTTACAACACGGCCTCTATCCGTATAGCCTATAATGTAATGGGTCTTGACAGTGAATTCCCGAAAGGCTCCTTCTGACATGGCCGAGACGGCAAGTTGGGACATGAGCATCCTTGTTGTGGATGACGAGAAGAGCGTGCGCGACATGCTGGGGAAGGTGTTCGCCGGGATGGGGATCAGGTCCGCCGCCTGCGCCGACGGCGTCGAGGCGCTGGAGAAGCTCGGACAAGAGAGCTACGACCTCGTGATCGCGGACATAAAGATGCCCCGGATGGACGGGATGGAGCTTCTCGCCAGGATCAGGAAAGACCACCCCGGCGCCGACATTCTCATGATGACCTCCTACGCCACGGATTACACCTATGTGGACGTGGTGAACGCCGGGGCCATAGATTTCATAGCCAAGCCCTTCTCCGTAGAGGAGATGAAGGCCAAGATCAGCCGCGCGGAAAGAGAGCGCAGGCTCTTCCGCGAGCTGCGGGAGGCCAACCAGCGGCTGGAGGAGGCCTACGCGGAGATAATGGCCATGAAGGACGACGAGGAGGCCAGGTGCCGCCAGATAAACTACGAGCGGGAGCGGCTGCTGGCGGAAAGAAAGAAGATGACCGGGCAGCCGGGGAAAGACGGCTGAGCCGCGGCGCGGCGGATGACACGCCGGCGTTCCAGGTGTTAGCCTTGATGGGGGGATATATTATATAATTTCAGGCGCGGGGGGGGCGGAGCCGCGGAAGGCGGCGGAACCTGAACAAACTATTCGACCATGGCCGAGATAGCGGAAAAAAAGACAAGCTTCAAAAAAAGCGTCCAGGACGGCACCTCCTCCGAAGTACTGGGCAAGATGCTGGCCAAGGACGGGCAGATCACCCGATCCCAGCTCAAGGAAGCCGAGAACATCCAGAAAAAGACGGGTGTTCGGATAGGAAAGATCCTCCAGAAGCTCGGCTACCTGGACGAGGAGAGCATAATAAAATTCATCGCCCGCCACCTCTCCGTCCCCATCACCAACATAGGCGACGACAACCCCGACCCCGCTCTCATAAAGCTCGTGCCCTGGGAGACGGCAAGGGAGCACATGGTCTTCCCCATAAAATCCGACGGCAAGAACCTGCGCCTGGCCATGATCGACCCGACGAACTACAAGTCGCTGGAGATCATCGGCTCCCAGGTGAAGCAGACCATAAAGCCGGCGGTGGTCTCGGAAAAGAACCTGCTTGAGGCTTTCAGGAAGTTTTACAAGATATCCGACGAGGAGTACGAGGAGTTCGTCAAGGCCGGGGAGCCGGAGGAGGACAATGAAGAAGAACAGCAGATCAACATGGAGAAGTTCGACGACATAGGCGGGATAATCTCCGAGGCCACGGAGGAGGTCGAGCTCGAGGACACGTCGGCGCAGGAGGAGGGGGAGGGGCTGTACAACTCCGCTGACGCCGCCATCATCAAGCTGGTCAACGGCATCCTGCTGAAGGGGATCAGCCAGGGCGCCTCGGACATCCACATCGAGCCCTACGAGAAGAGCTTCCAGGTGCGCTACCGCCTGGACGGGACGCTGTTCCGGGCCATGAACCTGCCGACGGCGATCAAGGCGGCGCTGATTTCGCGCTTCAAGATAATGGCGAACCTGAACATCGCCGAGAAACGAAGACCCCAGGACGGACGTATAAAGCTCAAGCTCGGCCGCGGCAAGTCCATAGACTTCCGCGTGAGCATCCTGCCGACGCTGTTCGGCGAGTCGATAGTCCTGCGCCTGCTCGACCAGAGCAAGCTCCAGATAGACATGACAAAGCTGGGCTTCTCCCGGAAGATGCTGGACAGGTTCATAAAGCTGATCGAGAAGCCTCAGGGGCTGGTCCTCGTCACCGGCCCCACCGGCTCCGGCAAGACGAACACCCTCTACTCCGCCATAAACATACTCAACAAGCCCGACGTGAAGATCCTGACCGCCGAGGACCCGGTGGAGTTCAACTTCTCCGGCATCAACCAGGTCAACGTCCGTCCCGAGGTGGGGCTGACCTTCGCCTCGGCCCTCAAGGCCTTCCTGAGGCAGGACCCGGAGGTAATCCTGGTGGGTGAGGTCCGCGATATCGAGACGGCGGAGATAGCGCTGAAGGCGGCGATGACGGGCCACATGGTCTTCTCCACGCTGCACACCAACGACACGCCGTCGACCATCGGCCGCCTCCTGGACATAGGCATTCCCGGCTACATGATCTCCTCCTCCCTCAGCGCCGTCCTCGCCCAGAGGCTCCTGCGGCGTATATGCGAAAACTGCAAGGAGGAGGTGAAGGACGTGAACCCTCAGGAGCTGCTGAACGCCGGCGTGGCCAAGGAGGACATCCCCGGTTTCAAGCTGTACAAGGGCAAGGGCTGCGCCGTCTGCTCCGGCACCGGGTACAAGGGAAGGGTCGGCGTCTTCGAGCTGATGGACGCCACCCAGGCCGTCAAGGAGGCGATAACCGCCCAGGTGGACGAGGCCCAGCTTCGCAAGATCGCCATCAAGGAGGGGATGCGCACGCTCCGGATGGACGCGCTGGAGAAGGCCCGCGAGGGGCACACGGACCTGAACGAGGTGCTGGCCAAAACGGTGCTCATAAAAGAGGCCCTCCCGGCCTACCTGCTCAACCCCGACGAACTCACGTTCGAGGACGGCGACCTCATCATCAAGGAAGGCAACACAGACAAAAACTTCTACCAGCTCCTGCAGGGCAGCCTGATAATCACCAAGAGCGGCAGAATAGTGGGGGAGATATCGCAGCCCGGGGAGTATTTCGGCGAGATGTCGGCGCTGCTCGACCAGCCTCGCACAGCCACCATAAAGTCCAGGGGCAAAAGCGTTGTCAAAGTCTTCCCCGGCGACAAGCTGAAGCAGACGATCGAAAACTACCCGGAGATCGCCTTCAAGATAATCAAGTCGCTCATAAGCCGCCTCAACGAGGCGGACAAGAGGCTGGCCAGAGTGGGAGACCGCGCCCCCAGATGAGGCCGTTTCGCCCTGGGGCCGCCTCCGTCCTCGCGGCCCTGACGCTCCTTTTCGCCGCGGCGCCCGCCCCGGCGGAGGAGAAAATGTTGTTCGATATATCGCTCGAGGAGTCGATAAAACAGGCGGCCGCCAACAATTTCGACGTGGAGCTGCGGCGCGTGGACGCTGACGCCGCGCGGGAAAACAGGATCCTGGCCGAATCCGAGTTCGACCCGGCGCTCGAGGCGGAAGCCGCCTACCGGAAGTCCAGAACCGCCAGCACGTCGGCTTTCGCAAGCCCCGAGGTGAGCGAGAATGACACCGCCTCGGCTGAGACCAGCGTCTCAAAAAAGATCGAGACCGGCATGGAGGCCAGGATGGGCGTGACCGGGCGGCAGGACCATACCAACTCCGCTTACGAAAGCCTCAACCCCTCTTACAACACCAGCATTGAGCTGGAGCTTTCCCAGCCCCTGCTCAAGGACATGGGAAAAGAGATCAACACCTGGAGGATAAGAACCGGCCTCAACAACGAGCAGGCGGCCAAAAACAGGCTCCACGCAGCCTTGAGCGACGTCATAACCAGCGTGCGGGAGACATACTGGGAGCTGGTCTTCCGGGCGAGGAACCTGGAGGCGCAAAGAGAGTCCCTGGAAAGGGCCAGAGACCTTGAAAACAGGGTCAGGGTCCAGGTGGACGTGGGGGCGCTCTCCCCCTTGGAGATAGTCCAGGCCCAGGCCTCGGTGGCGGAGCGGGAGAGGCTGGTCATAGAGTCGGACAACGCCGTGGACCGGGTGGGGGACCAGCTCTTGAAACTGCTGAACCCCCCCTCCGGCGACAGGATATGGGAAAACAGGCTCAACCCCACCGATGTCCCCCCCGCGCGCTTCCCGGCCGTGGACATGGAGGGGAGCGTCCGGGAGGCCCTCGGGCGCCGCCCGGAGGTGACGGCGGCCAGGAAAGAGATGGAGAACAGGAAGATCGAACTCGTCTACAGGGAAAACCAGGAGTGGCCCAGCCTCGACATAGTGGCGAGCCTCAGTCTCAACGGCGTCCGGGGCGAGGGACAGCCGGTCACCAGCTTCACAGAGGGGAGGACGCAGGTTTCAAGCTTCGCGGGGGGCTGGGACGACACGTTCCGGGACGCGGCGTCCGGCGGGTACTATGATTACCTCGTTGGCCTGCGTTTCTCCTATCCCCTCGGCGCGCGCGGAGCGAAGGCCCAGGCGGCGATCGCGGCGCTGGACCTTCAGACCGCCCTCATAAAGCTGCAGGAGCTGGAAAAGGAGATCATCCTCGAAGTCCGCGACGCCGTCCGCGAGATAGAGAACGGAAAGAAGCGGATCGAGGCGGCGAAATCCGCCAGGGTCCTGGCGGAAAAGAGGCTGGAAGCGGAGATCCGCAAGTTCGAGGTCGGCGCGTCCACCTCCTTCAACGTCCTGGAATATCAAAAAGACCTCACCGTCCAGCAGACCGAGGAGCTGCGGGCCATGGCCGAAAGCCGCAAGGCGGTCGCCAGGTATTACCGGGCCACCGGCCGCGCGCTGGAGGAGGGCGGCATGGAGCTGGATTAGGCTCTACCCATCATGTCTTGCCCGGTTCTTATCGTGGACCTTGACAGGCTCGCCTCCGAGACGCTGCGGGCGCTGCTGGAGAGCGCCGGGGCGAAGGCGCGCGCCGCCTACGACCCGGCGGAGCTTCCCTCGCTGGATATAGAGTCCGGCTACTCCGTGATAGTGGCCGACCCGCGCTTCCCCGGCGTGAAAGGCAAGGATGTCATCGGCTACCTGCGCTCCAGGGCTCCCAACGCCGCCATCGTCAGCGCGGCCGGCCCCGGCGAGGGAGGGAGCCGCGCGCTGAGCAAACCATACGGGCCGGAGAGCGTGAGCGCAATCATGGAGCTGGCCGGAGAGGCGCGGAAACGGGCCGGGCGAGACTTCGTCAACATGATCGGCAGGTCGGAGCCGATGCTGGCCCTCTACGACACGATACGGGCCGTCGCCGGGACGGACTCCTCGGCCCTGATCCACGGCGAGACCGGCGCGGGAAAAGAGCTTGTCGCCGCCGCCATACACAGCCTCAGCAGGCGCAAAGGCAAAAAGTTCGTCACCATAAACTGCGGAGCGTTGAGCGAGCCGCTGCTGGAGGCGGAGCTTTTCGGCCACGAGCGGGGCGCCTTCACCGGCGCCGTGAGGGCCAAGGCGGGCAAGTTCGAGAACGCGGACGGGGGAACCGTCTTCCTGGACGAGATAGGGGAGACAAGCCCCGCCACGCAGCTGAAGCTCCTCAAGGTCATAGAGACCGGCGAGGTGGAAAGGCTCGGCGCCAACAGGGTCATAAAAACCGACGCCAGGATGATCTTCGCCACGAACCGCGACCTCTCCTCGGACGTCCAGGCCGGAAGGTTCCGCAAGGACCTTTTCTACAGGATAAACGTCTTCCCCATCCGCGTCCCGCCGCTCCGGGAGAGAAGGGAGGACATCCCCGCCCTGGCGGCCCATTTTCTTTCCATTTACGCCTCCCGCCACGGCAGGGACGTAAGGGCCATATCCCCCGAGGGCCTGCGGGACCTTGTGGCGCGGGACTGGAAGGGAAACGTCCGCGAGCTTGAACACGTCATCGAAAGGGCCGTCATAGTGGCCAGGGGGGACATCCTGACGGCCGAGGACCTCGGCGGCGCCGGACGCGGCCGGGAGGAGGACGGGCCCCTGGAGAGCCTGTCCGGCCTGACCCACAAGGAGATGACCAGGACCGTGATGTCGGTCTATGAGAGACGGTACCTGGTCGAGCTTCTGGAGGACTGCGGCGGGAACGTGGCCCTCGCGGCCAGGAGGGCGGGGGTGGACAGGAAGACACTGTACAACAAGATGCGCCGCCATGGAGTGGACCCGGCGGAGCTCCGGGGCTCATCCGATGCTTAAGCCCGCGCTCTACCTCGGCAGCGTCCATTTCGAGCGCGGGCCGGGGATATGGGGGATGGATCCCGCCGCCTACGCCGAACTGGAAAGGGGTTTCAAGAAGCTGTCGCGCCGGGCGCTGCTGATGGCCGGAACCCGCGACACGGTGATCGTGGACAGCCCGCCGGACACGGAGTACGCCGCCAGGCTGCGCGCCCTCGGCGCCGGGGGGGAGAGGATCATAACGCCTTCGAACAGCGGCGGGACATGCCTTTCCGAGGACGCGGCGCTCTCGCCGGAGACGCTCGACTTTCTGCGGGGATTCGAGGGGAGGGTAGAGGTCTACATGCCGAGCCGGGCCGAGGAGCGCCTGGCCGAGGCGGCGGGGCGGCCCATCGCCCGCGCCCCATCGGAGGTCGTGGACCTTCTGAACGACAAGATTTTCTTTCTCAGGATACTCGAGGACATCGGCACGCCGATGATGGAGACCTTCGTGGGCAACGCCGACGCCGCGGCGCAGCGGCTGCGGCGTGAAAGCGCCCGGCCGCTGATGCTGCGCGCCGGAGGGAGCGTGGGCGGCTCGCGGGTGTGGCCCGTGAGGAGCGAGGCGGAGAAAGCCGCCGCCATCCGCGGCCTGGATACCGCGCCCCGGGGAGGGCTTTATATCCTCCAGCCGTTGCTCGAGGCCGAGTATTCGCCGAATCTGCAGTTCTATATAGACGACGAGACGGCGCGCCTTTTCGGGGAGACGGCGCAGGTCATGGACGGCATGTTCCGCCACTCGGGCAACGTCTTCGACCGCGCGGCCGAAGGCGCCGTCCGCGAGGAGCTTTTGAGGCAGGGCGCCGCCATAGCCCTTGAGGCGGCCTCGCTTGGATACCGCGGCGTCCTGGGGGTGGACTTCATCGTCACCCCGGAAGGTATGGTTTACGCCGTCGAGATGAACGCGAGGTGGAACACATCCACCCACGCGCTCTGGTTTTTGAACCGCCTGATGAACGCCGGCCCCCTCGCCCAGGTCGAAAGCGGCAGGGGCGCCTTCGTCCGTTTTCCCGCCGGGGGACTTTCTGTCATGGAGTGGATCGAGGCTCTGGGGGAGGACGTTCTGGACCCGGACACGGGGAGGGGGGTTTTACCGTGCGATGGCGCCGGGCCGGAACTCGCCGCCGTCATCGCCGGAGAGGACGCGGACGACCGCCGCAGGCTTATGGAGCGCGCGCGGGCCGCCGCGGAGAAGACGGCGGCAGGAGCCTTGATCCCTCCGCCGGCGAGACCCGCGTTTTAGGCGTCCCCTTGCGGCTCGCCGCCCGCGACGTGTTTTTCCTTTATCACCTTGCCGAATTTCGGAGTTACGATCCCGCCGGAGACGATCATCTTTATCCCCTCTTCCACGGTCATGTCCATGATTATCAGGTCCTCTCTCGGCACAAGCAACAGGAAACCGGACGTGGGGTTGGGGGTGGTAGGCAGAAAGACGTTCACGAGGTTCTCCGCCGTCCGCTCCTGGGCCTCTCCCCTGGTGTCGCTGGTGATGAAGGCCAGGCAATATATCCCCCGCCGGGGATACTCGAGCATGACCACCTTGGAGAAGGTGTGCGAGCTGTTGGCGGCGAAGGTGTCCACCACCTGCTTGGCGCCTATGTAGACCGGGCGGATCAGGGGGATGCGGGAGACGATGTTCTCCCCGACGTCCCAGAGTTTGCGGCCGATCCAGTGGCGCGTGAAAAGGCCGATCAGGAAGACCAGCGCCAGCGTCGTTACGACCCCGACGCCGGGGATCTTGTACGTGGGGCGGATGGGCGCGCCGGCCTCGACAAGAAGCTGTGTCACCATGGGGCCGAGGATGTTGTCCAGGGTGTCGAAGACGAACTTGAAGACCACCACCGTCACGACCAGCGGCAGGCTCACCAGCAGGCCGGTGAGGAATATTTTTCTTATCCTGGGGAACATGAGGAGAGTTTGGCCTTCGGGCTAGATGGTTATGATGAGGCGCTCACGGGCCAGCCTGACGGGGATGGCGCCGGTGAGCGGGCTCCAGGAGCGGTCCTGCAGCTCCTGCAGGATCTGGTACAACTCCGCGTCGGTCCTGTCCGGGTCATGGTGGAACAGGGCCACCTCGCGGACGCCGCCGTCCCTGGCGAGCTGGTACGCGTCGTCCACCGACGAATGGCCCCAGCCGACCTTGGTCTTGTACTCCTCCGGGGTGTACTGCGCGTCCACGCAGAGAAGGTCCGCCCCCTCGATGAACTCCACCAGCGACTCGCTCTGCTCCCTGGCCACCAGGCGGCCTTCCTCCCCCACCGCGTCCCCCTCGCTCTCGAAAAGGTTTCTGTAGGGCTCGTGGTCCGTCAGGTAGACGAAGGACTTGCCGTCTTGGTCGATCCTGTAGGCGAGACACACCACGGGATGGTTCACGTATTTCGTTTTCACTTTTATTCCCGCGCCGACGTCGAACTCCTGCTCGGTGATGTCGTGGAAAGTCAGGTCCGCGGCCAGCTCCGCCACCCGCACGGGGAAATAGGTGTATTCCATCTGCAGGCTCAGTATCTGCTCCAGGTTCTTGGAGTAGTGCACGGGCCCGTACATCTTTATCCTGTACCGGGGGTTGAAAAGCGGCGCGAAGAAGGGAAGCCCCTGGATGTGGTCCCAGTGCGTGTGGGAGAAAAAGAGGTGTATCTCGCTGACCGTGGGGTCGGCCAGGATTTCCATCCCCAGCTTGCGTATCCCCGTGCCGGCGTCGAGGATTATCACGGGCTCGTTGTCGTTCCTGACCTCGACGCAGGGCGTGTTCCCGCCGAACTGCGACGTCTCAGGCCCGGGGGACGGTATGGAGCCGCGCACGCCCCAGAACTGAATTTGCATTTTCCGTTCGCGTCAATCCACCTTTTGCAGAAAAACTTTCGCGTCGTCCACGGCGCTCTCTAGCCCTGAGATCGCGTCGAGGGTCTGCTCGCGGGACAGGCCGAAGGCTTCCCACACCCTATCGTAAATAGTATCAAGATTTTGCGTCGTTTGGATACCGATTTTTAGATGATGGGCGGCGATGTCGGCCACGTGGACCGTCAGGGCCATACCGCGCCCTTCCTCCGGGGCCTTGAGGGGCGTGTGATGGTGTCCTATGGCGATGGTCAGGGAGTCGGGCAGCTTCCACTTTTCGGCGATCATCTGTCCCACCTCGGCGTGGTTCAGCCCCAGGCGCTCGGTCTCCAGCATGAAACGGGGCGTCTCGGGCTCCAGGTTCGGGTCGTATATTTTCTCGATTCTCGCCTCCAGGCCCTGTATGAGCGCGGCCTTGCCGATATCGTGCAACAGCCCGGCCACGAAATATTCCTCGATCCTCGCCCCGGCGCCTGATGCCCTCGCAAGCTCCCTGGCCGCCAGGGCGCAGCCGAGGCAGTGCTCCCAGTACTCGTCGTTGGAGAACCACCTGAAGCCGCTTTTTATGCTGACGGCGCTGGCCACGGAGACGGAGAGGGCCATGTTCTTTATGGTGTTGAAACCCAGCATTATCACGGCCCTGCCCAGGGAGGCGATGTTCCGCCCCGGCCCGAAGTAGGCGGAGTTGACCAGCCGCAGTATCTTGGCGGTCAGCACGGAGTCCATGGATATCACGTTCACAAGCTCCGCCGGTTTCGTGGCCGGGTTGTTGGCCAGGGCTATGATCTTCGCCACCGCTGGAGAGAACCCGGGCATTCTGTCGACAAGATCGACAAGCTGTCTGGCCTGAAGCTCCACGAGACGCCCGGATAGGTTAAAGGAAGTTATTGCTGAGTAAGCTCATTTTATCATAGTATTTAGGGCGCGAACGGCCGGAGAAAGGCCGGGGAGTTGTCCTGATCTTTTCCCGGAAAGGGCGGGGATGATAAGACATATCGTTTTTTTCAAGCTGAAAAACGGCGTCACGCAAGAACAGGCGGACGAGCTTTTGTCGGGGCTTCACGCCCTGGAGGCGAAGATAGACCTGGTGAGGGACATCGAGGTCGCGTGGGACATCGGGGGAAAGCCGAACTCGTATGACATTGTCTTAAACAGCCTGTTCGATTCCATGGAAGACGTGGAAAAGTACGCCGCCCATCCTGAACACGTGAAGGTCGTGGAGTTGATAAACGATCTTTGCGCCTCCCACGTAAAGGTCGATTACGACACCAACAAGGTGGCGATATAGCCCCTGCCGCCGGTCAACCCCGCTTTTTCACGACCCTGGCCGGCGCGCCGACGGCCACCACGCCTTCGGGAAGGCTGGAGTTCACCACCGCCCCGGCGCCGACGATGGTGTTGTCGCCGATATCCACCCCGTCCAGAACCGTCACCCTCGCGCCGAGCCAGCAGTTTTTCCCGATGGCGACGCCTTCGCTGGCCCATCCCTGGTCCAGGATGGGCGTTTCGGGATTGTCAAAACCGTGGGTGGTGGCGAAGACGGAGACGTAGGGGCCGAGCAGGGCTTTTTCTCCTATCATTATCTTCGAGTTGGAGGAGATGTTGCACCAGGTGGATATGTTCGAGTAGTCCTCCATGACGATGTCGCCGTCCTTGCAGCTTAAAATGGAGCCGCGGCCGACATAGCAGCCCCTGCCTATCGTGATCCCGCGGTTGCCGGACCCCTTGGCGTCGAGCAGGGCGCCGTCGTCGATGATGGCGCCGTCGCCGATCGTTATCTTCAGGGGATGGCGCAGCCACACGTCCATCCCGAAGACAACCCCCCGCCCGGCCTTTCCCATGATGGTGGGATAAAAGATTTTCCGAAGCAATATCCCAAGGGCGCCGGGTATCCGGGAAAACAGAAGGGTTATGAGCTCGTATTTCACCAGGAACCAGAGCGAGCGGGATCCCACGATGAGGTCCTGGTACTGCCGGAGCCTGGACTTGCCCCCGCCTTCGATCTCCCGCTGTATCTGTACGTCTATCTTGTTCTCGCCGCTCATCTTCAAAGTTTCGCCCGCTCCGCCGGGGAAGGCCATGATAACCTTCCATGGGCGCGGTTTGTGATAAAATCCAGCCTTTTAACGCTCATGGGGCCGGCTTGCTTTGCGCGCCGCGTTGTCCGGGGCCCGCGTTTCGGGAGAATATACCAGAAACCGCCCCGGCCGGCGACCGCCATGGCGCGCGGAAGACCGGAGACAATGAAAAACAGGAAAGAACAGATAACCTTCTGGGCAGGCGTCGCCATAACCCTCTTTTTCGTGGGATGGGCGCTTTTAAGCTACGACTTCGCCGCCGTCCTGGAGGCTCTCCGGGGCGCCGACTACGTCTGGATAATCCCCGCCGCCGTCATCGAGGTGCTCCTGATATACATCAGGGCCGTCAGGTGGCACTACTTCCTGGAGCCTATAAAAAAAGTCTCGCATTACAACTCCTTCATGGCCACCTCCGTCGGTTTCCTGGCCAACATGGCGCTTCCCGCCAGGGTGGGAGAGTTCGTCCGGGCGTGGGTGCTTGGCAAAAAAGAGTCCATAAGCAAGAGCGCCTCCATGGGCACGGTGGTCATAGAGAGAGCCATAGACGGCCTGTCGGTGGTGGCGGTCATCCTGATCGTCTTTTACTTCGTCGAAGTCCCGGAGGAAAAGGCCGGATACTGGCGCGCTCTGCGGACGGCGGGCTACACGGTCTGCTGGTTCTACACCGTGGTCTTCGCGCTGCTTTTCCTGTTCCACCGCAGGGTGCGATGGGTCGAGTTTCTGGTGAACGCCGCGCTGCGCGTCATTCCCGCGCGTTTCAGGCCGAGGGCGGGGGAGATGCTGGAATCCTTCAGGGACGGCTTCAACGCGCTGGAGAACGGACGCCACCTCTTCGCCATATTCGCCTGGAGCGTCGTCTTCTGGGCCGTCGCGGGTGGGCTCAACATAGCCTTTTTCTACGCCTTCGGGCTCGGCCACCTGCCTTTTATCGCCACCTACCTTGTGCTGATGGCGCAGGTGATCGGCGTGATGGTCCCCTCACCCGGCTTCGTGGGGCCGTACCACGCCGCCACCATGGCGGCGCTGGCATTCTACGGGGTGGGGGAGGAACTGGGGCTTTCCGTGGCCATCGTCATGCACGCCACCATGTTCCTCACGAACATAGCGCCGGGGATGGTCTTCCTGTGGCTTGAGAAGATGTCCTTCTCCGAGATAAGGGACGCCTCGGAAAAAGAGGCCTGATCCGACCCCGCCCGCCCTTAACAAGGTATCCCCTCCCCCGTCGAGGGGGAGAAAAAAATCGGCAAAGCCGGCCATTAGGGTTATGCAAAGGTCTCCTTAACAAAAGGCGCCGTCTCGTGCTATATATTAAGGCCATAGGGGAAGATGCGGCGGACGCCGCTTTCGATATGGGGAGCCACAAGCTTTCACATCCATGCGCGGGGCGGACATGAAACCTGGCCTTGCGGCCGCTTTGGCGGCCATGTTCTTTTTCTTTCCCGGCGCCGCGGCCCCGGGTGAGCTGGAGGAGGGCCTGATCGCCGCCATCAGGACGAACGACGCTTTCACGGCGAAGATGGCACTCGACGCCGGGGCGGACCCCAACACGGAGAACGCAAAAGGCGAAAAGGCGCTTCTGCTCGCCGCGGCCGATGGGCGCGCCGAGATAGTAAAAGCCCTTCTCGCCGCCGGGGCGGAGCCCGCGGCCGCCAACCGGCGCGGCAACACAGCCCTCATGCTGGCGGCCTGGAACGGCCATGCGGACGCCGTCCAGGCGTTGCTCGCCGCCGGGGCGGACCCCAACGCCGTGAACAAAAACGGCGACTCGCCGCTTTTGATGGCGGCGTGGGAGGGGCGCGAGGAAGTGGTGGAGGCGCTCCTTTTCGCCGGGGCGGATGTCTATTACAAGGACAAGGACAGGTGGACGCCCCTGATGCTAGCCGCTGAAAAGGGCCACGCCGGCGTCATGAAAAAGCTCATCCACTACGGCTCCGACATCCACGCGAAAAACTACGCCGGGAACACCGCCCTGCACATGGCCGCGAGGTTCGGCCACGTGGAGGCGGCGCGGCTGCTGCTCGACTCCGGCGCGAACGCGAACTCCAGGAACTACAACCGCGACACTCCCCTCATATTCGCCGCGTGGAAAGGGCGTCTGGAGATGGTAAAACTCCTGCTCGCCAGTGGCGCCAAGGTGAACGTCAAGGAGCGCCGGGACTGGACGCCGCTCGTCCTGGCAAGGGAGGAGGGGCACGAGAAGGTGGTGAAGGCGCTCAAGAAAGCAGGCGCCAGGGAGCCGGAGATACTCCCCTGGAACATGCGCGACTCAGGGCTTGCCCGGTAGCCACGAAGGGTCCGCGTCCATCTCCAGGTAGTCCGAAAACTCCGGAGCGCCGGGGTTTTCAAGGTACCTGACCGCCCCGGCGGAGGCTATCATCGCCGCGTTGTCGGAGCAGAGCTCAGGCGGCGGTATTACCACCTCCACGCCAAGCTCCTCGCCCATCGCCAGCATCCGCTCCCGCAGCGCGCCGTTGGCCGCGACGCCTCCCACGACGGCGATGGAGGCGGGGCGGAGCCTTTCCACCGCCAGCCTGGTCTTGGCCTCCAGCGCGTCCACCACTGCTTTCTGGAACGAGGCGCATATATCCGCGACGGGAAGCTCCCCGCCGGACCTTTTTATCTTTTCCACGAGATTCCTCACCGCCGTCTTCGGCCCAGAGAAGCTGAAATCAAGAGAGGATGAGCCCGAGAGCGCTACGGGGATATCGAACACCGGCTTCCCCTCCCGCGCCGCCCGCTCCAGGACCGGGCCGCCGGGATACCCCAGCCCCAGGAGCTTGGCCACCTTGTCGAAAGCCTCCCCCGCCGCGTCGTCCATGGTTCCCCCAAGCCATTCCAGGCTCGCCCATCCGCGCGCCAGGAAAAGCTCCGTATGCCCCCCGGAGACGGCCAGCCCCACGGCGGGCATGGGCGCGTCCGGCCTTGAGAGGGCCGCGGAGGCCATGTGCCCCTCGAGGTGGTTTACCCCGACAAGGGGGGCCCGGCGTCCGAAAGCAAACGCCTTGGCCCAGGAGAGGCCCACCAGCAGCGCCCCCACAAGCCCCGGCCCGCGCGTCACGGCGACAAGGCCGACATCGCCTGTCCCTATCCCCGCCCTGGCCAACGCCTCCATGACGACGGGCTGGATAACCTCCGCGTGCCTCCTGCAGGCAAGCTCCGGGACGACGCCGCCGTACTTGTTGTGTATCTCGTTCTGGGAGGCGACGACGGAGGAGAGGATCTCGAACCGGCCGCGGAGTACCGCCGCCGCGGTCTCGTCGCAGGAGGTCTCTATCCCCAGGGTCAAAAGATCATCGGACATAACCCGGTCAATGATACAGCAAAAACCACCGGGGGCGGGCAAAGCGCAGACGGAGGCTAATTATGTTTCTCCGCTCTTTTCAAGGTGGTAGAATCATCCCATGAGAGACGCTGAGACGGCGGGCCTCGCTCGCGAAGAGCCCCCGGGATTCGCGGGGGACTGATGGGCGACCCGAACAAGACGCACAAGATAACCCCCAAACCCGTCAAGACGATCTCCATGGACCACGGCTCCGGACGGTCCAACTACGTCGAGGTGGCCCTCGGGACAACCCTGGCCGGAAGGTACCGCGTGACCGGCAAGCTCGGCGAGGGGGGAATGGGCGTGGTCTACAAAGGCCATGACACCCAGCTGCAACGCGACGTCGCCATAAAGCTTTTGAAACGTGACGTCAGCCGCGACGAAAGGGCCGTGGAGAAGCTCAAGCAGGAGGCCCAGGTGGCCATGCTGCTCACCCATCCCTACATAATGCGCCTCATAAACTTCGAACGGGACGGGGAGTACGCCTTCCTGCTCATGGAGTACGTGGAGGGGGAGACGCTGGACGCCCTGGCCTCCCTGAACGAGGGGAAGCGCCTCGACGAGCAGCTCGTGGGGATAATCGGCTACAAGGTCTGCGAAGCGCTGGAGTACGCCCACGACAAGAACGTCATCCACAGGGACATCAAGCCGGCCAACATAATGATGGACAAGGGCAAGGACAGCATAAAGCTCATGGATTTCGGCATCGCCCGAATGCTGATGATGACCGATGACGAGAAAAGCTCCATCGCCGGAACGCTGGCCTACATCGCGCCGGAGGTCTTCGAGGGGGCGAGACCGGACCCGAGGGTCGATATATACGCCCTCGGCCTCACGCTCTATGAGCTGCTGGCGGGCGCAAACCCCTTCCAGACCAACAGCGCCAGGGAAATCGTCAAAAAACACATCGAGATGAAACCCCCGCCCCTCGAGGGGGTGGACAGGTCCCTGGCTGGGATCATCATACAGTGCCTGGAAAAAAAGCCGAACGCAAGGTTCCAGACCGCCCGGGAGCTCAAGAACGCCTTCGCCAAGTACCTGGACCTTGACGAGGGGGGAAGGGTCTCCCGGATGAAAAACCGCATGGAGGACGAAAAACGCAGGATGAACCGGGAGATGTTGCGCCTGAAGAGGGAGAGAGAAAAACTCGAGTCCCAAAGAAAAAACATCGAGAGGGACTTTACACGCTCCAGGAGCCGGATGAACATCCCCGCCCCTGCGCGGACGGAGGAGCGGGGCGGCGTCTCGCTTTCGGTCATGGGAGTCGCGGTGGCGGCGGGCGTGGCGGCGGCGCTGGCCGGGGAGCTGGTCTCCTCGGGCGAGCTTCTCAGCTTCGAATCGGAAGCCGGCTACGACGCGGCGGGGGCTGTGGCGGCTCTTGTTATCATGGCCGCGGCGCCGGGCCTTGCAAGGAGCGGGATGGGAGCCGCCGCCGTGGGGGCGATGGCGGGAGCGGCGCTGGGGTACGCCGGGTATCTCGCGGCGGACAGCTATATCGACTATTCCATGATGCACGACGCATGGACGCCCTTTTCCATGATCTCATACCTCGGCGCGGGCGTGCCGCTGGCCGTGGCCGCCTCCGCGGCGATGTCCGCGGGGGTGGGGGTCTCCGGCCTTTTCAGGATGCTTCTTGCGGCCCTGGCCGCCGTGGCTGTCTCCTCCATCGTGCCCTACATGGGAGTGGCGGAGGATGTCCTCGGTCTCGGGATCGACTCCGCCAACTACTTTTACATGCCCTTCCTGGCTGTCGTGGTGTGGGGGTCGGTGGATTTCTTCTCCCCCGCGTAGAGCCGTGGCTCTTTCGGGTGATGGGCCGCCTGGGAACGGTTGACCGGACGAGATGACGCGCTCCGGGCCGATTCTTCCACCGCCGCCGGGCCGCCGCGTCAACCCCGCGCCTGACGCCGCGGCGATCGCTTTTTTTCTGCTGGTGGCGCTGCTTGCAAGCGGCGTGGTTCTTTTCATCTACTATTCCGCCGAATTTTCCACAGCCTACGCCTCCGTGGAGAGGCTCAACAGGGAGACGTGGCTGGGATGGATCGCCCGGGGGACGCACCGTCACGCGGCGGAACTTCTTATCCTGGCGGTTCTTTTGCACTCGCTGCGCTCCCTGGTCAGGGGCCGGGCTCGGGGGGCGCGGCGGTGGCCATGGATATCGGGTGTGGCGCTCTTTTTCGTTCTCGCCGCGCAGGGGATGACCGGGAGCGTCCTGCCATGGGACGAGCGGTCGCAGGCGATAATGGAGACGCTGGCGGGTTCTCTTTCCGGCCTGGGTCTTTTCGGCGAGCCATTGGGCCGGGCTTTCCTGGTCAACGAGGAAGTGTCGGCGCGGGCCATGATATACCTGCTGGCCGCCCACCTCGCTCCGTCGTTTCTGATCCTTGCGCTGCTCGGCGCCCATTTCTACAGGCTAAGAAGGCCGAGAATATGGCCGAGCCGGCCTCTCGTCATCGCGTTGCTCTCGGCGCTGTTCGCCTCCGCGGTCCTTGTCCCCGCCGGGAGCCTGGGACCGGCCGATTTCACCAGGATTCCCGGCCGCGTCCCGTTCGACTGGCTGAGCCTGTTCCCGCTGCCTTTGATGTCCGGCGCGCCCCCGGGCCTGTTCTGGGGCGGCGTGGCGCTCTTTTTCGCCGCGGCCGCCCTTGTTCCGGCGGCGCTGGGGGCCGCGCTCAAAAGCGAAGTGGTGGAGATCGACGAGCGAAAATGCGTGGGGTGCGGGCTGTGCGTGGAGGACTGCCCGTATTCGGCCATGGAGCTTTTGCCCGTGCCTCCTGAAGAGAAGCATCCCTGGGCCGCCCGGGTGAGCGGCGGTCTTTGCGTGGGATGCGCCGTCTGCGTCGGCTCCTGCGGCTTCGGGGCGCTGGATATCCCATCACGCCCGGCGCCGGGGATCAGGGCGCAGGCGCGGGGGTTTTTGAGCCGCAGGGAGGGCCCCGCCTCGCCGGTGGTCGTATACGCCTGCGAAAACGCGATGAGCAGGGCGAGGGGCGTTGGCGCTTTCGGCCATCCCGGCGCCTTCGTCATCCCCGTCCGCTGCGCGGGGCAGGTTTACCCTGGATGGGTCGAGGAGAACCTTGAAAACGGCGCGGCGAGGGTGGCCATTGTCCGTTGCGCTCCGGAGTCGTGCAGGGGCAGGGAGGGGGCGGACTTCGCGGAGAAAAGGATCTATCACAAAAGAAAACCATGGCTGAAAAAAAGAATAGACCGCGGCAGGGTGGGAGTCGTCACGCATGGCGGCGGGGCTGGCGCGGCGCGGCTATGGGGCGGGGCGGCGCTGGCGGCGGTCTTTTTCGTCTTTCTCATTTTTTCGCTGGACAGGCTCTGGAAGGCGGCCCCCTATTCGCTGGACGATCCTTCCATGGCCAGGGTCACGGTTTCCCTGAGCGCCGCGGCGCCTTCACGGCTTGCGGTTCTCCGCGGCGGGCGGGAGGTCTTCGTGAAATATTTCGATGATGGGAACGTCAAGATATTCGAGAGGGTCTATTTCGAGCCGGGGAAGGGAGGCGTCACGGTCAGACTGGTCCCGGGGGGAGGAGGCGGCGCGCTGGCGGGGACGCTGCCCGGCCCCGTGAGGAGGGGCGAGGCGCTGGCCGCCGTGGAGGATCCGCGGACCGGCGGGCTCCGGATGATCCGTTGAGGCCGCGCTATGTTAACATTTAAGATATGAGACGTTTTATCTTCCTGTTCGTGTTCGTGTCGCTCCTGGCGCCTGGCGCATGGGGCGCGGCGGAGAGTCCCCCGGCGCGGATCGACGCGCTATACGATCAGTTGCAACGTGAAATGATGTGCCTTTGCGGGTGCAACTCCACCCTCAAAAACTGCCCGCACGCCAACTGCGACTTCGCCATCCCCCGCAGGAGGGAGATACTGGCGATGCTGAAAGAGGGCAAGGCGCCGGAGCGGATAAAGGACGCGATGGTCGAAAGGTTCGGCGAGAAGATACTCTCCGCGCCGAAGAAGGAGGGGTTCAACCTCCTGGGCTACATCATGCCCTTCGTGGCGATTCTCGCGGTGGGCTCCATCGTGACGGTGACGGTCAGGAAATGGGCCCGCCGGGGCGCGGCGGGGGAGACCGGGGCCGCGAGGACCGGGCCAGAGGAGAAAGAGTCCTCCGGTGGCGGCCTCGAGGATCTGATGCGAAAAGAGCTGGAAGATTTCGACAAGTGAGGAGCAAATGGGTCTTCTGATGGTGGAGTTTGCCGTACTGGCGCTGGTCCTGTTCTTCATAGCCTGGCCGCTCGCAAGAAAAGAGGCCGTGGCGGCCGAGGGCGAGCTTGCGGAAAGCGACCTGTCGGATCTTCTGTACCGCAAGGACGCCGCCTACGCCGCCCTCAAGGACCTGGAGTTCGACCACGCCGCCGGCAAGATCGACGACGACGACTACAAAGAGATGAGGACCAGGTTCGAAAAGGAGGCCCTGTCCATACTGAAAAGGGTCGAGGACCACAAAAAAGGAATCGTCCCGCCCCGTGAAGAGGCGAAAACCATCTGCCCGAAATGCGGGGTCGGCGCCGGCGCGGCGGACAAGTTCTGCAGTAAATGCGGCGCGCGGCTTTAGCGCCGGGCCGCCTCTTCTCTCGGCAAGGTCACGGCGCCTTTTACCCCTGAGCCGTCCCGGAAAAAGTAGACCGTGACGACATCCGTCTCCGGCCCTGTCCATCGGCCATAGAGCCCCTCCCCGGCCCTCGTCAGGTTTTCGTTTTCAAAACCTTTCGCCTTCATGCCTTTCGTGTAAAAGGCGGCCAGTTCGTCGAGCGAGCGGTCCGTCGAAAAGTTGACCGTGTCGTCCGCGACGCCGGGGATATAGCTTCGAACGTCCGCCCCCGGCGGGATCACACCCCTTTCCCTCAGCGCCTCCGCGTCCGGCGTGGCGAAGCTTTCGCCGATGGAGACGCCGCGCTCGGCCCCGCCCCGGCCCATCAGCTCGTCCATCACCTTTTCCCCGGCGGCGGACGCGCCCTTTTCCAGTTTCGAGCACCCGGAGCCCGCGGCGATGGCGATAACGGCGGCGATGATGACGAGGTTTTTCGGGGACTTCATCGCTCCACCAGGGAGCGCGAGAGATAGAGCTTTCTGCCTCTTGTCTTGAGCTGTCCGGTCTCGGCCATGGCGCGCATGGCGCGGTAGACCGTCTTCTCCGACACTCCGAGCCTGTTCGACACCTGCCTGTAGGTCGGCTTGCCGTCCAGCCGGTAGAAATCGCCGTCCCGGGCTCCCTCTCTGACGGCCAGCGCCCTGAGGAAATGGGCCACCCTCTGCTCCCCGTCCATGGCGCCGAGGCGCTCTATCATCTCGTTGGCGGCGAGCAGCCTTTCAACCAGGACCCGGGAAAGGTTCACTCCGATGGCGGGGTAGATGTGCATCAGCTCCAGAAAGACGCCGCCGCTCACCTTGAACAGCCGGCTGTCCTCCAGCGCTACGGCCGTGGCGGAGCGCTCGCGGTTTTCGAAAAGGGACATCTCGCCCACGATGTCGCCTGCCTTGACGGTGTAGACTATGATCTCCCTGTTCGCGTCGTTGTCTATGATGATCTGGATGGAGCCCTCGACGACGAAGTAGACGCCGGAGCTTTCGTCGTGACGGTAGAAGAGCCGCCCGCCCTTCTCCAGGCGGACGGGGCTGGCCCGCCGGGCCACGTCCCCGATCTCCCGGTCCGAAAGGCCGGACAGAACGTTTATATTCTTTAAAAGAGCGATATCGCTCATCGTGAAGGGCGCCTAAGCCGAAAAAGGCCCGGATGTACCCTGAGGGGGCCGCCCCTCAGGGAGAAAGGGCCTTGTCCAGCATTTTCTCCGCCTTGGATTCGTTTATTCCCTTGGCCTCCGCCAGCTCGCTTACGATAAGGCTGTGGGCGTTGTCGAAAACCTGCTGCTCCCCGAAGGACAAGCCCTTGGTCGTCCGCAGGGTGAAAAGGTCCCTGTACACCGAGGCGACCTCGAATATGGAGCCGGACTTGATCTTCTCCATGTACGATTTCTGGCGTTTGTTCCAGTTCGGCTCGATGGCGCAGGACCCGCCGTTCTTGAGGATGCTCATGATCTTGGGGACTTCCCGTTTTCTTATGATTTCTCTCATCCCGATGGCGCCGGCGGTCTTGATGGGGGCTATTATGGTCATCCCGCTGTTTTTCAGGCGGATGACGTAGCAGGATTCGTCCAGGCCGGACATGTCGCGGTTCTCGATCTTTTCAACGACGCCCAGCCCGTGCGAGGGGTAGATGATTTTCGAGCCTACCTGGAAAACAGCTTCAGGCTCTTCTGGCATGGTGTTGACGGAACCCCTCTTTATAAAGCGCAATCTCCCACTTACTCTTCAATAGTATCAGAACCCGCCACCATCGTCAAACCAGCCGGATCCGCGGCAGGGAGGAAAAAACTGGTGGGCCCGCCAGGACTCGAACCTGGAACCGCCCGGTTATGAGCCGGAAGCTCTAACCAGTTGAGCTACGGGCCCCCATGTTAAGGGGCATTATGGCGCCGCGAAAGGCCCCCGGGCCGGGATATCCGGCCGCGCCCTTATTCTATCAGCCTTCCACGAAGGAGCGCAGCTTCTTGCTGCGGCTGGGATGGCGCAGCTTGCGCAACGCCTTGGCCTCTATCTGGCGGATGCGCTCGCGGGTGACCTCGAAGTCCTGTCCGACCTCCTCCAGCGTGTGCTCCGAGTCCAGCCCGATGCCGAAACGCTTCCGGACGACCCTCTCCTCGCGCGTGGCCAGGGTGGAGAGAACGGCCGCCGCCTGCTCCTTCAGGTTCGTGCGGACGACCGCCTCGATGGGGCTCATGGCCTTCTTGTCCTCGATGAAATCGCCCAGGTGGCTGTCCTCCTCCTCGCCTATCGGAGTCTCCAGGGAGATCGGCTCCTTGGCGATCTTCAGCACCTTGCGGACCTTGTCCACGGGCATGCTCATCTTTTCGGCGATCTCCTCCGGCGTCGGCTCCCGGCCTATCTGCTGAACCAGCTGGCGCGAGGTGCGCACGAGCTTGTTGATCGTCTCTATCATGTGCACCGGGATACGGATCGTCCGCGCCTGGTCGGCTATGGCCCTGGTTATGGCCTGGCGTATCCACCACGTGGCGTAGGTGGAGAACTTGTAGCCGCGCCGGTACTCGAACTTGTCCACGGCCTTCATCAGGCCGATGTTGCCCTCCTGGATCAGGTCCAGGAACTGCAACCCCCTGTTGGTGTACTTCTTGGCGATGGAGACCACCAGCCGCAGGTTCGCCTCCGCCAGCGCCTTCTTGGCCGCGCGCTCCCTGGCGTGGCCCTTGTTGATGGCGTCGATGGTGGCCTTCATCTCGTCCCTCGTGACCTGGGCCTCCGTCTCGACCTTTCTTATCTCCCGCCTGGCGGCGCGGATTCTCGCCTCCAGGTCGGCCTTGCGCTCGGCGGAAAGCTGCCGCCTCCTGGCGGCGCGCCGCGAGACCTCCACCTTCCGCGGCTCGCGCAGGCCCAGCCGCTCCTCGGCGTTCATGATCTCGCGCTCGGCGCCGGACATCCTTCGGCCGTATTCCTTTATCTTCGCGATGATGTCCTCCATCCGGGAGGGCTCCAGCCTTATCCGCCTTATGATGTCCGTGACCTTCACGCGCAGCTTCTCCTGTTCCTTCTCGAGCTTCTCGCGCTCCCTGGCGGCGCCTTTCTTTTTCCTCAGCCCGGCCTTGATGTCCTGGAGCTTGTCCCCCGCCCGGCTAAGCTGGCGGATGAGGTTGAACACCTTCTTGATCCTGCCCCTCAGCTTGGCGGGCGGCGAGTCCTCGCTGATGTCGTCGCAGTTGACGAAACTCTGGAAGGGGATCCGCTCGTTTTTCACCTGCTCGGCCAGGAAAACTATTTCGTTTATGGTGATGGGGCAGTTGACGACGGCGCTTATGACCTCGTTCTGCCCCTCCTCGATCTGCTTGGCGATCTCCACCTCCCCTTCGCGGGTCAGAAGAGAGATTGAGCCCATCTCCTTCAGGTACATGCGGACGGGGTCCTCGGTGGAGATGAAGGTCTCCTCCTCGCGATCGCTGCTGTTCCGCCCGCCGCCCCTCTTCCCGGCAAGGCGACCGGTCTCCTCGGAGGAATCGATTATGTCTATCCCCAGTTCGTCGAACTGGCCCATTATGTCCTCGATCTCATCCGCCGCGACTATGTTATCCGGAAGGGACTTGTTCACCTCGTCGTAGGTGAGATATCCTTTGTCCCTGCCCTTCTTGATGAGCTTCTCAATGGACGTGGTCTTAACCGATTTGCTCATTTAGATCTCCCGGATCCTTTCGAAACAAAGCTCAATTGTTTTTAAATCAACAACTTAACACGCCGGAGCCGGCCTCCCGCCCACAGGGGCGACGGCGCGCCAGGACACAGCTTTCCAAACGCTAAACTTACATTATATCTGTTTACCGCGAAATTCCAAATATTTTTCCTGCGCCTGCCTGAACCTGGAAAGGTCGCCGGCCCGGGTGGCGGATTTGAGCTCATCGAGTATACGGCGCCGCCTTTCGGGGCTGTATTTTATCCTGTTCACAAGGTCGCGGGCAGCCGCTTCGGCGTCCTTCTCGTCGAAGAGGTTTTTCTCCATGCTCAGGGCGGCTATCCCCTGCCGCGTCTTGTCATCGGGGGCCATGTCCATCACCTCCGCCGCGCTATCGGCCCCCTTGAGGACGGCCTCGCGCAGCGTGTCGAAAATACTCCTGTAATCAGGAGACGTGAAATCGTCGGCAGTGAGCCCCGAGGCGACGCTCTTCAGGTATTCCGGTTTCTCGAGGAGTATGCGCGCCAGGACTTTCTCGGTGTTGTGGGAGGGGGGCGTTTTCGGCTTTTCGGCCTTCGGGCTCACGGCCCCCTCGGGGCGGCCCCCGCCACGCCCGGCTTCATCTTTCAGGACTTCGTAGTCTGTCCCAGTCCTGTCCGCCAGAACGTGAAGGTATTGCGACCGTTCTATGTTGTCCTTTATCCGGCGCAGGTACGGGATGACCTCCCGGGCGGCCTTCGCCCTGCCCTCGACGCTTCCAAGGTCCGCGCCGGAAAGAGTGGCCTCGATTATGAAAACGGGGAAGGAGGGCGCCTCGTCCACAAGCCTTCGGAACTCTTCGGCGGAATGCTCCTTCAGAAAGTCGTCCGGGTCCTTGGCCCCCGGCAGAGTCAGGACCCTGACCGCTATGTCGTGATCCAGCAGTATGGGGACGCTCCTTTTGGCCGCGGCGATCCCCGCGGCGTCGGAGTCGAAGAGCGCCACGACGCTTCCGCAGGCTCGCCGGATAAGCTCCGCCTGCCGGCCGGTGAAGGCCGTGCCGGAGACGGCGACGCAGTTTTCCACCCCCTCCCGGTGGAGAGCCAGCACGTCCATATAGCCTTCCACCAGGATCATGAACCCCTCCCTCCGGGCGGCGCCCTGGGCCTGGGGCCAGCCGTAGAGAGCCCGGCTCTTGTTGTATATGGGCGAGTCGGGGCTGTTCATGTATTTCGGCGTGCCGGGCGGAGCGCCGGGCAGCGTCCTGCCGCCGAAGCCTATGACCTTGCCGCCGGCGCTCATGATGGGAAAGATCAGCCGGGCGCGGAACCTGTCTATGTAATTGCCCTTGGAGGATTTTTTCACAAGGCCCGCCTTTTCCAGGGTCTCCATGCCGAACCCGCGGTCCGAGAGGCGTTTTGAGAGGGCGTCCCAGGCCTCCGGCGCCCACCCGAGCCGGAATTTTTCGATCAGCTCTCCGGTCAGGCCCCTTTCCCCGGCGTATTCCATCACCGGCGACCCCGGCTCCTGGCCGAGCAGAAGCTCGCGATAAAACCGCGCCGCCGCCTCCACGGCCTCGTACAGCCTGTCGAGCTCCGTGTCCTGGCGCCGTCCTCCCCGCTCCGGGATGGCCACGCCGTAGCGCCGGGCGAGAAGGCGGACGGCCTCCGGGAAGGAGACGTTCTCCATCTTCATCACGAAGGTGAAGACGTTGCCTCCCTCGCCGCAGCCGAAGCAGTGGAATATGTTCCGCTCCGGGTTGACGTTGAAGGAGGGGGTTTTCTCTTCGTGAAAAGGACACAGGGCGCGCCAGTTCGCGCCGGACTTTTTGAGGGGGAGGTAGTCGGAGACAATCTCCACGATGTCCGCCCTGCCTCGTATCTCTTCTATGATCTCTTCGGGTATTCCCGCCATAAGCTCTTTCGCGTCTCGCTCTGGCTAGCTGTCGAAAAACTCTTTCACGATCCCGTTGACAACCGCGCCGTCGGCCCTCCCTTTCACCCGCGGCATGACCTCCTTCATCACCCGCCCCATATCTTTCATCGATGCCGCCCCGGTTTTGCCGATGGCCTCCGTTACTATCCGGCGGATCTCCTTTTCGGAAAGCTGCTCCGGCAGGTAGCCGGTCAATATCTCGGCCTCCGCGGCCTCCTTTTCCGCAAGGTCGTCCCTGCCGCCCTTTTTATACTGCTCCACGGCCTCGCGGCGCTTTTTGACCTCGGAGGCGACCACGGCCTCCTCCTCCTGGCCGGAAAGCTCTCTTCTAAGCTCTATCTCTTTGTTCTTTATGGCGTTCTGAGCCATCCTGACCGCCGAGAGCCGGGCACGGTCCTTGGCCTTCATGGCCGATATCATATCTTCTTTCAGTCTTTGCTTGATCGTCATGGCGGGCTGGGTTCCCACAGAGCTTTATAGGGTTGACATGACCGCCGCCCTGGCCAGCGCGGGCCGGACCGGCGAAACATCGGGACGCCGCCTCCAGCCCCCTTGCGAAAGCAGGGCGAAAAACCTCGTTAATCCTGTATACTCTATAATCTAAACTTAGGTCTATCAATATGTTTCGTCAAGCCCGCGGCGGCGGCGAAAATTCTCTTTCAACTCCTGTTATTATTTGAATATGTCAGACGATATTATGATATTGTTTACTACCGACTGGTTACGACACAAAGGGACACGAAACGGATGACAGGGGCAGCGGCCGGTTCTCCGGCGAGGCGCGCAAGGAGTTTTTTCCTTTTGGCTGCCATGGGCCTGACGGCGCTGGCCTGCGGCGCCCAGACAGGCTTTTCGGGAGCGTCCGGCCCGGTGGAGACGAAAAAATCCAGTCTCGCCCTCGCCTGGCCGGAGGGTTACTCATACAACCCCGAGACCCGGGAGCTTACCCTTCCAGAGCCCGCGGGCGCCGCCGCGCAGGCCACGCTTCCCGTATACGTGACGAAGATAACCCTCACCATATCCGGCCCGGGCATGGATCCCGTCGTTTTGAACGTCCCGCTGGACACTCTCACGGTGGAGTTCGCCGTCCCCGCGGGCGAAAAGACTTTTACGCTGCTCGTGGAGACGAACATAGCGGGCCTTTCGTTCTCCGACTCCGTGACGCTGGCTCTCATCCCCGGCGCGGGGATAGATCTTGACTTTTCCATGGAGATAAACGCCCCGCCAACGGTGGAGGGGATATCCGGCCCGTCGTCCACGTACAAAAGAACTCCGGTAACCTTCACCGTCAACGTGACCGACCTTGACCCGGACGACACGCTGACATACACATGGGACGGCGGCGGAGGGTCCGTCTCCGGCTCGGGCTCGTCGATATCGTGGTCGGCCGGCCGCAAGGGGACCTACACCGTCTGCGTGACCGTCGATGACGGCGGCGGGACAACGGTGAACGACTGCGCGGATATCAACGTGCTGAACCGCGATCCGGTCATAAGATCCGTCACGGCGTCCAACTCCACCCCCGTCGCCGGCGAGACGGTGACCGTCACCGTCGACGCCTACGACCCCGACGGAGACAGGCTCTCCTTCGCCTGGAGCGATGGAGGCGCGCAGGCGAGGACCGCGCCCGGCGGGGGCGGCGGCCCGGGCGCCTACGGCTGGACGGCAAGCGGCTACCAGACCCAATACACCCCCGACTCGACCGGGACGAGGACGCTCACCGTCACGGCGGATGATGGGGATGGCGGCAGGACCTCCTCATCCGTGTCGATGAACGTGAAGCCGAATACTTACAGGATAGATATCAACGGGGTTGTTCCAGGGTGCTGGGACGGGGATGGAGATATCTGGACCCTGAACGTTACGGCCATCGGAGACGACTTGAGGCTTACCTGCGACGCGATCACGTTGGGGCAAAATGGCTCCAACCTGGAAATAATCATAAGCGATGACTTCAATGGCTATCATTGTTCTGGCTCCATCGTGGTTACAGACCCGGACCTGGCCGATACCGAGCCTCCCACAACGTTGCAGTGGAACGCGGCGCAGAGCATGTATTGTCTTGAAATACTTGAGACATGCACCGGCGGCGATGACAACGCGCGGTATGACTGTTACCTGTTGTCCAACGCGCCGGTGACCGCCACGTTGCAGATGGATACCAATCCTCCATGATTGATGAATCGGAAATTTAACCATTGGCCCACATGAGATATCTCAGCCCGCTGGTGGCGGCGGCCGTGCTGGTTTTTCTGAGCGCGCCCGCCGCCATCGCCGCGCCGATCGGGACGAAGGCGGTCTACGTCGAGGGGACGGTGACGGTTTTTTCCGTGGTGGACAAGAAGACCCATCCGGTGAAGGTGGGGACGGAGTTCGCCGAAGGGGACGAGGTGACGACCGCCGCGGCCAGCGAGCTTGAGATAGAGTTCGACACGGGCGACCTGATCCGCCTGGACGAGAACACGGAGCTTGTCATAAAGAGCCTGAACAGGAACGAGGCCGGGTCCACGTCGTCGGTCTTCGGGATGGCGCTGGGAAGGGTCAAGGCCGCCGTGTCGAAGCTCGCGGACGAGGAGTCGAGATTCGAACTCCACACCAAGACGGCCATATGCGGCGTGGCGGGGACGCCGCCTTTCGTCGTGGAGGCCAAGGATGACCAGACGAACGTCGACCTGCTCGGCGAGCCCGGCGCGCCGGGGAAGGTCTACGTGCAGGGGGCGACAGGGCCGGGACAGAAGGTCGTCTTCCTTACCGCGCTGACCCGCACGATCGTGCGGATGGGGGAGGATCCTTTGGAGCCCTTCCCGGTCACGCCGGAGAGGCTGAGACAGCTTAAGAAGCTTCTGCGGTTCGAGTTCGAGAAGCTCACCGGCAGGGCGCCGACACCGGATGAGGAGATGATGATGGAGAGCCTGGCGAGGAGGCTTTCGCTTCCCCGCCCGGCGGACCCCTCGAACCCGGACACCCTGGAGGACCTTGAGAGACAGTACGACCAGGGCCGGGTTTTCGAGGACGGCGGCGTCGCCGGGCCGGAACAGTCCATAACCCGAGGCAAGATAAAGATAAACCTGAAATGAGGATAGCGTCTTACAATATCATCCCCTCCCCCGGAGGGAGGGGACACAGGGGAGGGGGATGCCTCCTTCGCTTTGTTGGGCCGTTCGCGGCCTGCCTCGTCATCGCCTTCACGGCCGGCGCGGCGGGCGCCCAGGAGGCCGGGGAGCGCCCCTGGCTCGTCTCGTTGAACGTCAACCACGGCTCTTTCTCCACGGGGGATATCGACGCGGACGGGACGCAGACGCTCTCCTACGCCCAGGTCGCCTACGAGGCGGAGAGGTGGGGCGTCGCGGCGGCGGGGTCATACGCCGCCACGTCCTATGACACCGAGGCCAGCGAGCAGAGGTTCGAGGCGTCCGCCATCCGCGACACGACGCTGAGCGGCTACTACCGTTTCGCGAAGGGGAGGCTTGGCGTCCGGGCCGGAATGGACATGACCCTTCCCACGGGCAAGAGCGCTTTCGAGTCCACCGAGCTTGGCCGCGTGATAACCGACGACGTTCGGGAGGACCTCCTGCTGGTCCACACCTACGGCGGCGGGTTGAACGTCAACCCCAGCCTGGCGATGACCTACAAGACCGGCCCCGTGACCTGGGGGGCGGGGATAAAATATCTTTTCGCGGGCGAATACAACCCCACCACCGACATGGACGGCGACGACTTCGACCCCGGCGACGTCCTGACGGGAATACTGAGCGCCCTCGTGGACGGCGGGCGCGCGGGCAAGCTCCTTTTCACGGCGACCTACACCCGCGCCGGGGCCGACAGGCAGGGAGGCAGGGAGGTCTTCCGGGAGGGGGACTCGCTGGTCCTGGAGGCGAGGGGAATCAGGCAGTGGACAGAGGCGTGGCGGTCCACCATCGGGCTGATCCTCGGCGTACAGGAAAAGAACGAACGGCTCGGCGACGGGGACGTTTTAAGAAGCGAGACCGGCAACGCCAACGGCGACTCGCTGGAGATACTCACCACGAACGTCTACAGGCTCGCATCCAGGGTCTCGCTGACGGGGATACTGGGGTATAAGAAGGTCGAGGCGAACGGCTACTCCGAGGGGGACACCCTCCACGACGCCGGACGGGGGGTGTTCTACCTGGAGCCGGGCGGGGCGTACTACCTGCGGGATGACCTTTACGTGATGTTCAGGCTTCGCTACGCGAGAGTGGGCGACAAAAAGGACGCCTTCTCGCCGAAGGACGCCGCCTACGATGTCATCAACGCCGACGCGGGGGTTGTCTACAACTTCTGACAGATGTTGAAACGCGGCAAGAATCTTGTCCCAAGCCGTTTTTTGGGCAACGAATAATCCCCCTCCCGCCGTCCGAAGCCAGATGCTTCGCTTCGCTCAGCATGACATGACGCCGTGGCGGCGGCGCCTTGCCGCTTTCGCCACCCTTAGCCGCCCCATTGTCATCCTGAGGCGAAGCCGAAGGATCTCAAGGTGGCTCCGGCGAAGGGTCGCGATCATGTTTTTCAACAACTTGCCCGCCCTGCTTTAGAAGCGCCGCCCCACACAGCTCCTGTTTAGGGCTTGACAACAGGCGGCCCGGTTAATTAATGTAACTAATTTTGACCGATTATGAAGCAGACGGCGGGCCGGTAGCTCAGTCGGTAGAGCAACTGCCTTTTAAGCAGTGGGTCGAAGGTTCGAGTCCTTCCCGGCTCACCATATTATGTTAATTAACAAGCAGGAGAACGTCCTTCCTTTTCCGGGAAGGTGTTATGGTTTGCGTCGTCCCCATCGTCTAGAGGCCCAGGACACCGCCCTTTCACGGCGGCAACGCGGGTTCGACTCCCGCTGGGGACGCCATTTTTAAGGCTTTTTCGCGCCGGGGTAGCTCAGTCGGTAGAGCAGGGGACTGAAAATCCCCGTGTCGGCGGTTCGATTCCGTCCCCCGGCACCATTGAATAAATCGGCGCTCCTTCTTTTCCAGAAAATTTTCGCCTTGCCTGGCGCGTCCTGATCTAATAGTCTTCTCATTATGGGGGGATGAAGCGGGCCGAAGCTTTTTCCCACGAATCTTTCCGGAGGGTTTCGTTATGAGGGGGCATGGATTCTTACTAGCCGTGGCGCTCATGGCCGCGGGGCCGCTTTTCATATGGCCGCTTGCGGCCTCGGGGGAGGAGGCTGGCTCTTACTCCATGGAGGAGATAAAGTCCGAACTTGCGGGCGAAAGGAACATTTTAAGCTTCAACAGGCTCAGCGGGATGCTGACGGACGTCCTGCGGCTCCAGAAGCAGGCCCACGCCAAAAACGGCGGGACGCGGGGCGCAAAGCGTTTTCTTGAAGTGGAGGAGCATTTGAACGCCGCCGGGATGTTCGCAAGCCAAAGTCAGTACGACGAGTGCTACGAGCGCCTGGAGGCGGCCTACGAGACGCTGCTCGCCGCCCCCTGAGGCCGGGCGCGCGTGACCCGGTTAAGGCTGTTGCGCCGCGCGGAAATATCGCGATACAATCCCGTGTGACGTTTCTTATCGTCCGTTTTTGAGAGGCTTCCCCCATGGACAACACATTCGACATCCAAAAATACCTGAAAGAGGGATGGGAACTTTTCATCGGGAACGCCGCCAACCTCGTGGTGGCCTCGATAATCTTCCTGATCGTCCTGTTCGTGGCCAACTTCATACCGCTGGCCTCATTGCTCGTCTCCGGGCCGATGGTCGGGGGGATGTATTACGTGATCCTGGACGCGCGGGCGGGGAGACCCTTTGCCCCCATGCGTATTTTCGACGGGTTCCGGCTCAAGCTCGTCCCCCTCGTTCTGGTGGGGATACTGACGAGCGTTTTCACACTGGCCGGAGCCCTGCTTCTCATCCTGCCGGGCCTTTTGGTGATGGGGTGGTATCTTTTCTCGTACCTTTTCGTGGTGGAGGACGACAGGGATTTCTGGCCGGCCATGGAGGCCTCCCGTGAGATCGGGTTCAAAAACCACGTCAACGTCTTCGTCATGGCCCTTCTCATCGTGGCCATGAACTTCCTCGGCGTCCTGTTGATCGGCGTGGGGCTGCTGGTGAGCATGCCGCTGTCCATGTGCGTCGTCCTCTCGGCCTACGAGGGCCTGACCGGCAAGAGCCTTTCCTCCGCGGCTCCATCACCCGCGCCTCCTCCGGCGCCTCCCGCTCCGCCAGCCTCCGGCGCCTCCACCACCTCCGAACCCCCTCCGCCCCCGGCGGCGGGCTAGGGCAAGGGGCGCTTGGCGGAGCCTTGCGGTGGAGGAGTTCAGGATAGGGCGGTTCATGGGCGAGGGCTGGGCGCTTTTCAGAAGATCGGCATCCAGCCTCATCGTCGCCACGATAATTTATTTCGTGATCTACATGGCGGCGAACATGATCCCGTTCCTGAACCTTTTCGCGGGGTTCCTGTTGCCCGGCGCGATGCTGGGGGGGATGTATTACATCATACTGGACGCCGCCCAAGGGGCGGAGTTCGACATCAAACGGCTGTTCGACGGCTTCAGGCTGAAGTTCATGGACCTGACGCTGGTCTACATCCTCATCTCGATATTCACCCTGATAGCCGTCTCCGTCCCGATGATAATCGGCGCCGTCTACGCCTGGATGACGGCAGGGCCTATCCAGAACCTCGACGACCCCGCCCGGCTGGCGGGCTTTTTCACATCCCTGGCAGTTTTCGCCATACCTGCGGCGGTGATCGGCATACTGGTGTACAGCTGGTACATGTTCTCCTATCTTTTCGTGGTGGAGAGGGGGTACGGCTTCTGGGAGGCGATGGAGGCTTCCAGGGAGATAGGGTTCCAGAACCATTTCAAGGTTTTCCTGTTCATCGTCGTCCTGTGGCTCGTAAACGTTGCGGGGGCGCTCTTTTTCGGCGTCGGGCTGCTCATCAGCTTCCCATACTCCATGTGCGCCGTGGCGGCCGGGTACACCAGCCTCGCCGGGGCCGCGCCAGCCTCGCCCAGGGAGAAGACATCCGCCCCTCCCCCTCCGCCGCCTGTCCCGGCGGAGCCGCCACGGCATCCCGCCGCGCAGGGGCCACGGGCCGAGGCGCGGCTTTCCGGCTGCGTCCACGTGTTCGTCTTCATCGAGGGACAGGCGCCGGAGGAGAGGGAGATGATGAACATAGTCAGGGCGGGCGCGCCTTTCGCCCTCGACCAGGAACGCCGCCCCATCATGACGGGCCAGGGAGTCGAAACGTGGCCGGCCAACGACGCGGAGCTGAAAACGCTCATCAAACAGGCCATGGAGAAATACAGGAAAAACAATCCCGGCGCGCCCCCCTACACCGACTCCGCCAGGTTCAAGATAAAAGTCTGGAAAGGAAGAGACAGCGCGACGGGAACGAACATGGCCTTGGCTTCCGTCCTGGTCAAATGACCCGGACGCCAACGCCCCCGCCTTCGCCGAGCCGCTAAAAGCATCGACTCGTTTTGCAGACCTACCCGCCTAAATAACCCTGTATAGGTGTCCGCATTCTCAAATCCGGGAACTCAGCGCCCCTTTTTTCCCGAATGCGAGAAAATATTCCAGGCCGGCCAGGATTTAAACTAATTCCAGGCCTTAACAATACGTTATATTTCAACATATTGAAGTCCAATTTTTTGAAACGTCCCGTGACGACGATGGTGGCTTGGTATTTGCATAGTTCCAACCATATCCGCATATGCAGGATTGTCTATAACAAACCGGGCGGGGTTCGATGTCTGGGAAAGTTCTTAAGGGTCTGGCCGTTCTGTTGCTCCTTGCGCCCGTCCTTGCCCGCGCCGCCGGGTGGGACTCCGGCTCCCGCGCCTCCAACACGGACTCGATCGTCAACACGCGCCACAACCTGAGCTTGAGCTTCGCCGCCGGGCAGGGCTCCATATGGCAGATGGACAACTACCGGAACCAGTATGGCGAGGTCTGCGTCTACTGCCACACGCCCCACGGGGCGAACAGTCAGCTGGACGCGCCGCTCTGGAACAGGACGAAAAAGAACAACACCTACACGCTGTACAACATCCCGCTACAGTCCGGCCAGTCCCCCACTCAGCCTGGTGTGAGCTCGCTTACGTGTCTGTCCTGCCACGACGGGACGACGGCCATCGACTCGATCATCAACATGCCCGGCTCCGGCCGCTACAACGCGAGCCAGGAGACGACCCAGAACGATGGTTTTCTCTATTCATGGCCCGGAGCCTCGGGCAACCACTTCCCCCTCGGCCCGCCGGGGACAGGGTTCGGGACGACCTGCCGTGACGCCTGCCACAACCCAGGCGGCCCACCGGGCGCGCCGGACTTCACGGCTTTCGCGCTGACAAAGGATCTTCGTGACGACCACCCGGTCGGCGTTAATCTTCCCAACACCTCGCTGTACGACTTCAACGCGCCCACCGCGACGGACGGGACGCTCCAGTTCTTCGACACCGATGGCGACGGGCGGGCGGACCCTGACGAGGTGCGGTTCTATGACACCGGCGACGGCTACGAGGTCGAGTGCGCCTCGTGTCACGATCCACACGGGGTCGATGGCGGCGGCGGGGCGCTGATCCCGTCGTTCCTGCGGGTAAACAATAACAACGCGTCGTCATTGTGCCTGACGTGTCATGACAAGTGAGGGGGCCATGTTGGGAAACAGCGGTCAATGTCATCCTGAGCCGAAGGCGAAGGATCCCGCCGTTTCATACGTTGCGAGACTCTTCTCTGACGCTCAGAGTGACAGCGCTGTTAACGAGTTTCCCGGCCTCATCCCCTCCCCCGGCGGGAGGGGCTTTTGAGGGGGGAAGCCCGGAGCCTGCATGAGATTTAGACAATCAAAAAGGGGAGGGGGTATTGGATTTATTCACCCCCACCTTTATCCTCCCCCGTCAAGGGGGAGGATAAGGCCAAAAGCTCCCCCGTCAAGGGAGAGGATGGCTCCGGAAAATCCCCCATGCGAGGATTAGTGTCATACTGAATTTATTTCAGCATCTAAAGCCTCGTTGACCCGAGGTCCTGAAACAAGTTCAGGACGACAGGCTGGATCGTCCTGAGCCGAAGGCGTTAGAGAGTTTTCCGACTCCAGATCCTCCCCCTGGCAAAAAGACCTTTGCGCGACCCGGCTGGGGCCGCTTGACTGGCCGGTGAAGCGATTTTATATACCAGTCAAGACGAGAAAAAACAGGAATGGAAGTGGAGGCTGCGAAAAATGACTCTACAGGAATACAAGAAATATCGGAAACCATTGGCTGACGTCAGCCCGTTTAACCCGGTCTCCTTGCCAGGCAGGCTCCGGGAGGCGGGAAACGGGAGCGTGGTGAAATGGACCCCCGCCGTCGAGGTGGGCGAGACCGGCGACGCTTACAAGGTCAGGGCGGAGCTGCCGGGGATGGAGAAAGACCAGATAGACGTGGAGATCACGGACGGCGTTCTGACAATCTCCGGCGAGAGGAGAAGGGAAAATACCGGAAACGAGCGGCGGCGCATCGCCGAACGCTGGTACGGCCCTTTCGCCAAGATTATAAAATTCAAAGGTATAGACGAGGAAAGGGTTTCCGCCTCGTACGTGAACGGCGTCCTGGAGGTCCTCGTCCCGAAGACGGAGGCCGCCAGGGGCAGGAGGATAGACATAGATTTCGGCTGAGGTTGACAGGATATCCGGCAGGAGGCGATTTTAGTCACAGAGAGAGTTTATCGTTAAAACGGTCTGTTGGAGGAGGTGAGTCGTCATGTTACCGACCAAGAGGCATAGGGGCGAGACCAGGTTGGCCGATTTCGATCCGTTCGGCGCGTTTTCGTTGCTGGATGAGTTGTGGCCCGCGCATTTCGAGGCCGCGGAGGAGAGGCCGTTCATGCCCCCGATGGACGTCTCCGAGAGCGACAAGGAGTACATGGTCCGGCTCGAGGTCCCGGGCATGGGGAAGGACGACATCAACATCGAGTTCGAGAACAACGTCCTGACCCTGTCCGGCGAGAAGAAAACGTCCACGGAGGAGAAGAGCGAGAAGCTCTACAGGGTTGAGCGGCGCTACGGCTCGTTCACCAGGTCGCTGAGGTTCACCGACATAGACGCCGACAACATCAAGGCCAGCTACAAAAACGGTGTCCTCGAAGTGACCGTTCCGAAGACGGAGACCGCCAAGCCGAAGAAGATCTCCGTCGACTGAAAAAGGCCAACCTTCAGAAAGACCCCGCCGGTCCGGCGCTTCCGGGCCGGTTTTTTTTTGATTTCAGAAGGCAGGGTCCTTCGCCCGCGGCTCAGGACGGCAAAGTGGTCAAATCCGCCGGTTTTGCAAAGGTCTCCTTGGCAAGGAGACGCCTGCGTTCACCGCCGTGGAGGTCTCCTTCGGTGGTCATCCCTCCCCGCCGCCTGGGCTGTTTTCCGCGCCGCCGTCCCCATGTTCTGGAAGCTCCTGCACATCGGTCAGTTTTTTCGTGATGGCCCTGGTGCGGACATCCACGGTGTCGATGGATGACCTGGCCTGCTCCAGCTTTTTTTTCGTGGATTCGATGGCGGAGCCGAACTTGCCGAACTCGGTTTTCACCTCGCTTAGAAGCCGCCAGACCTCCCCGGCCCGTTTTTCGATCGCCAGCGTGCGGAAGCCGACCTGCAGGCTGTTTAGAAGCGCCGCCAGCGTCGTGGGGCCGGTGACGGCGACCCTGGCCTCGTGTATCAGGTAGTCCCAGAGCCCCGGCCTGCGGATCACCTCCGCGTAGAGCCCCTCGGTGGGCAGGAACATTACGCCGAAATCGGTAGTGTTCGGCGGATCCAGGTATTTGTCCCGTATCTTTTTCGCCTCGTCCCTGATTCGCGTCTCCAAAGCCTTGCCCGCCTTTTCGAGCGCCCCCTGGTCGGCCGCCTCCTGGGCGTCGACGAGCCTTTGATAGTCCTCCAGGGGGAACTTGGCGTCCAGCGGCATCCAGACTGGCCCGCCGCCCGTCCTCTCCCCGCCGGGGAATTTTACGGCGAACTCCACCCGCTCCGATCCGTTCTTCGTGGCCACGTTGGCGGCGTACTGCTCCGGCGACAGAATCTGCTCCAGCAGCGCGCCAAGCTGGACCTCGCCCCACACGCCGCGGGAGCGGATGCCCGTCAGGGCTTTCTTCAAGTCCCCCACTCCCGAGGCTAGCGACCGCATCTCCCCCACGTCTTTGTGGACCTTTTCCAGCTGGTCGCTCACCATCCGGAAAGAACTCCCCAGGCGTTTCTCCAGCGTGTCATGGAGCTTCTCGTCCACGGTGGCGCGCATCCGCTCCAGCTTGGCGTTGTTGTCCTCCTGGATATCCCGCAGCCTGGCCTCCATCGTCTCGCGCATCTTGCCCAGCATCCGTTCGTTGGATTCCGTCAGGCTGTTGAGCTGTTTCATGAAGGTGTCGCGCTGCTCCTCCCGGGCGTTTCGGGCGGCGTTGTTGAACTCCTCGCGGAAGCGGAATATCTCTTCCCGGAAAGCCTTTTCGACGCGCTCCTGGCCCCTGTCGAAAGACTCCAGGGAGTCCTCTATCCGCCCGATCTTGTCCCCGGCGCCCTTGAGGAGCAACAGGCCGTAGAGGCAGAGGAGAACGCCCGCGGCGATGACGAAGGCGGCTGCGTAAAGAATGATCTCGCTCATGGCACGGGGTCTATTCTAATACGGGCGGGGATGGAAGTATATCGGCGGAGCGGGCTTGGACGATTTTTTCAGGGGCGCATGGATTTTTGGGGAAAAAATGGAGCGGGTGATGGGATTTGAACCCACGACTTCAACCTTGGCAAGGTTGCACTCTACCACTGAGTTACACCCGCTGCGTGTTTTCAATTATATATCCCGCCCCGGCTATGTCAAGCTGGCGGGGCGGAATATCGTCATTAGGTGTTAAATATGCGGCAACCCCCAAGGATGTGTTATACTGGTAGTATATATAATATAACCATAGGCGCCGCTGGTGTTGTTAAGAGCAAAATGAAAAAATACTCAGGGATCAAGGGAATGAAAGAGGCTTTATATCGGATTTCCTATGTGATTAGCATGGACCTGTTTATTCGCTTTTATAATTATCACAAGCGTCTTGTCTCTGAACGAACCAAAGAAATTCAAACAAAGCTTGACGCAGGTAATATTAATCAAAGTAGTAGGCAAAAACTGAAATCTGAGAAATTAGAACTCGAGAAGCCATACCGACAACTTTTAGTAGGAAATACTTTTCTCATGATGTACTCTCACCTTGAAGAGCATCTAGCTTTGATGCGAAATATGTATGTCAAGCAAGATTCCCAAAGCAAGAAAAGTGGGCTGGATAGATTCAAAAACGATTTCAAAGATTCTGTTAACTTAGGCGATGGGCCACATTGGCAGTTTTTTAAAGACTGTGAGAAGATTCGCCACGCCCTGCTTCACGCTGGCGGGAATATCACACTGATGCAGAACAATAAACTTGCAGGCATCATCAAAAAATATGGAAACAAGTATTTCGACTGTGTTGAGAAAAAACCTGCAAGGCGACTTATTTTGAAAGAGAAATTACTGGATGATTTTTCCAGCGCGAGCGAAAAATTTATAGAGTGGTTGCTCGAAGAAGTAAAATAGCAAACAGCGAACAACCGAGAAAAAGAATGTAGCAAAATGACAGACAACACCGGCCAAAACGAAAGCAGGGAACTTGAAGGGGGTGAAATTATATACCTTGTAAAAGAGCCGGATAAAAACTGGCGAATCAAATCATATGAATGCCACCAAAGCGTTGTTTTGGGTGGGCGTGTCTTCAGGTGGCTACAGGGCCTTCCGGCAAAGTGGGAAGGTCAAGAGTTCGAAACTGCTGACGAAGCAGTAACTTTTGCGCAAACAGAAATTCAAGAAGGCAAAGTTCCTTCCAGCCGTCGATCGCAACAGTAACTATATAACCGCCCCCTATCACCCCTCCGCCTCTATCTCCTCGGCGGCTTTTTTTATCTGGTACTCCGGCGGCTCGTAGATGCAGTAGGGCTCCTCGGCCATGTAATCGCCCCCGCTGTGGTAATACGCCCGCGCCCGGCAGCCCTCGCAGACGTACTTAAACTCGCACGCGCCGCACTTGCCCTCGAGCTTTTCCTGGTCGCGCAGGTTGTTGAAAACCTCGGAGTCTTTCCAGACACTCGAAAAGCTCTGCTTGTGGATGTTCCCCGCCTCCACCGGCAGGTATCCGCAGGGGAAGACCTCCCCCTTGTGGGAGACGAAGCAGATGCTCTGCCCGGCGAGGCACCCTTTCGTCATCGCCGCCATGCCGTGGGTGCGCGGGGAGATGGTAACGCCCTCCGCCTTGGCCCGCTGGCGCATGATCCGGAAATAGTGCGGCGCGCAGGTGGCCTTGGTCTGTATCCTGCCCTCCTTGGAGACGTCGTAGAACCAGTTCAAGACCCGCTCGTAGGTCTCGGCGTCGAGCATCTGGTCCTCGGCTATCTGGACGCCGCAGCCGACCGGCACCAGCATGAAGATATGCAGCGCGTCCGCGCCGAGGTCGATGGCGTTCTGATACAGCTTCTCCACCTCGTGGACGTTGTGCTTGGCGATGGTGCAGTTTATCTGCACGCTCATGCCGAGCTCCTGCAGGTATTTCATCCCCTTGATGGCCCGGTCGAAAGAGCCCGGCAGCTTGCGGAACATGTCGTGCGTCTCGGGCGTCGCCCCGTCGAGGGAGATGGAGACGCGCTGTATCTTCGCGTCGACAATCTTCCGCGCCACCTCCGGGGTTATCATCGTGCCGTTTGTCGCGAGCGCCACGGTCAGCCCCTTCGAGTCGGCGTATTCGGCCAGCTCGTATATGTCCGGCCTGAAAAGCGGTTCCCCGCCGGAAAGGACGAGGATGCATTCGCCAAGATCGGCGATGCCGTCGATCAGCTTCTTGGACTGCTCGGTGTCCAAATCGTTTTTCATCAGCTGGCGGGCCACGTCGATCCTTCGGCAGTGGATGCACTCCAGGTTGCACCCGGCTGTCGTCTCCCAGAAGACCAGCCGCAGCTTGCTCTCCTGGTTCTCCATGAACCGGCGCGCGCTCTCCTCGGCGTCGCCGCGGTCTTTTATATCTTTATATACTTCCTTTATGATGCCGCCCGGACGGCCTCCGGGATGGCCGCCTTTACCATGAGGATGAGACATTCTGAGAATCTCCGAAAAAAACCGAGGCGTCCAGGGCCGCGGCGAGTTGTCCTACGTGGCTGACTTCGCAAGCAGGCTCTCGGGGACGGGGAAGTCCTCCCCCTTCGCCTTGAGCTCGGCCCTGTCGGCCGGGGTTATCCCGCACTCCTCATCGCTGAGGTAGCAGGCCGGGTCCGGCGCGCAGGGGTCGTTGTAGATCACGTCGGCGCGCACCCGCATGGCCCCGCCGCACATCATCAGGAACCTGCACTTCACGCATTTGCCCTTGAGGTTGTCCAGCCTGTTCTTGAGTATCTTCATTACGGGGTCGGACTCGTCGAGCCATATCTCCGAGAACTTCCGGTCGCGCACGTTGCCGAATGAGTGGTGCATCCAGAACTGGTCGGCGTGAACGTCTCCCAGAAAATCTATGTCGCCGAATGACACACCGGAGGAGTACCGCCCGCCGCCGTTCCATTCCAGCATCTTCTTCACCTCCTCGGCCTTCTCCTCGCGGCCCTGCTCCAGGAGCTTCAGGTATATGTACGGCCCGTCGACGTGGTTGTCCACGGTCAGGATGTCCTTGTGGAGGCCGCGCTTGTTGAAGTCCAGGCTGCGCTCCAGGATGATGTCCATGGCGTGGCGGCTCTCCTCGTGGGTCAGGTCCTCGCCGAAGATGCCGCGGCCCCGGCCGGAATAGACCAGGTGATAGAAACAGGCCCGCTGGATGCCCTCGGCCTCGATGAAGTCGAATATCTGGTGGAGGTTCTCGTAGTTGTGCCGCGTGAGGGTGAGGCGAAGGCCCACGCGCTGGCCCACGGCGACGCAGTTCTTGAAGCCCCGCATGGCCTTCTTGAAGGCGCCCTCCTTGCCCCGGAAATGGTCGTTTATCTCCCCGATGCCGTCGAGGCTTATGCCGACGTAGGTGAACCCGAGGTTCTTGATCCGCTCGGCTGTCTTGTCGTCGATCAGCACGCCGTTGGTGGACAGCGTGCAACGCAGGCCTGTCTTGTTCGCGTGGTCGGCAAGCTCCCATATGTCCTTGCGGACGAGCGGCTCGCCGCCGGAGAAGAGAAGCGCGGGGATGCCGAACTCTTTCAGGTCGGTGATGAGGTTCTTGCCCTCGTCGGTGGTAAGCTCGCCTGAGTAAGCGCGCTCCTCGGAGTCCGAGTAGCAATGGATGCACTTCAGGTTGCAGGTGCGCGTTATGTTCCATGCCGTCACCGGCCGCCGCTCGGAGGCGGACTTGGGCACGGCGTGGGCCTTGGGCATGCGGCTCATGTGACTCGACTGCTTGCCGTAGCGTATGGCGTCGCCTTCGTTCTCGGTTTCGCAATAAAGGGCCGAGATTCCTATCATCTACAAACCTCCGTATAAAGTCTGGGGCCTATTCAATACCCCCCCTCATCAAAAAAGCCTACCATTTCAGTCAGGATTATGGCAACCCCGCCGTTCATTTTCATTATAATAACATCCGGCGCCACGGTCCGCCGCCGTCACTTGCCCCGGCGGCGGAATTTGTACGGCGACATGTAGTCCGCCCGGCCCCAGACGCCCTCCTTGTCCTTTTTCGCAAGCCCCTCCACCTCCATGAACTTCTCCACGTACTCTTTTTTGTATCTCGCCGGGTTCAGGCGGACGGGGTAGTATACCTCCGCCATTCCTTTCAGGACCATGTTCAGGTTGACGTTCAGCTTGTCCAGGAAGATCATCCCCTCCACCCTGTCGAACTGGTCGATGCCGAACGACTCTATTATCACCTCCTTGCCCATTATCATGCCGGAGAGGAACTTTTTGGACTCGTTGTGCAGGGGCTGGATCTCGCCGGTGTCATAGTCCATATCCGGCGCGTCGATATAGGCCAGCTGGACGCGGATTCTCTTGCCCCGGTCGTCCTTTATGGCGACGGTGTCGCCGTCATATACGTGGACGACCTTTCCCCAGATGAGGTTATCCATCCCCTCCTGGGCCGCGGCGGCGGACGCGAAAACAGCGAGCATGGCCGCCGGGAGCCATCGCGCGAGCGGGGCAAAGGAGATCGGAAAGCGCATAATCAAAACAGGACCGGCCAAAGAGTCAGAACCAAGCGTCCCATAGAGCGGATCGCGCCGCGCTGGCGCCCATGATGAACATAAAGAATATGTGGAAATTTCAATGATGAATATTAAAATGGCTGGAGGAATAATTCAATCCTATTCGGCCCGGGGCGGAATAGGGGAACGAAGGGGGCCGCCGGGGCGGCTTTTTTTTCAGGGAGGGGATTTTGAGCGGTCTGGAAAACGTTTTCAAGCTCGCCGGAAGGCTCGCCATCGCGGCCATCTTTCTTTTCGCCGCGTTCGGCAAGGTGATGGACCCGACGGGGACGATAAGCCACATAAGCTCCGCCGGAATACCGGCCCCCGGCCTGGCCTACGCGCTGACGGTGGCGCTGGAGGCTGTGAGTGGAGTGTTGATCGTCATTGGGTGGAGAACAAAATACGCCGCCCTGGCGCTCTGCCTGTTCATGGTCCCAACCACTTATTTTTTCCATTTCGACCTGGGAAACAGGGTCCAGATGATAATGGCGCTCAAGAACCTCGCCATCATGGGCGGGCTTTTGCTGCTGGCCGCCTCCGGCCCGGGCAGGATCAGCGTGGGGAGGGATTGAAAAGCGCGCCGCGCTCTCTATACCGGCCTGAGCGTCCCCTCGTCTAGGTCCACTTTTCTGTAAAAACAGCTCGGCCTCGCCCTGCCCGTGGCGGGGTCTTTGGTGTGGCAGGCACCTTCTCCCTGCGGCTCGACGCGGTAGACCAGCGCGTCCTGGTCGCAGTCCACCAGTATCTCCACCACCTTCAGGAAATCGCCAGACGTGGCGCCTTTTTTCCAAAGCTCGCCACGGGAGGTGGACCAGAAGGTGGCCATCCTCGACCTTATCGTCTCATCGAAAGCGTCCCTGTTGACGTAGGCCAGCATCAGTATCCGGCCGTCCCGCGCGTCCTGGACGACGGCCGGGACGAGCCCGCCGCGCTTTTCGAAATTCACGGAGAGGGACGCCCCCTCCTCGATCTCTTTTTTATCCATGGAAACCTCCAGGCTCCTCTCCGCCCTCGCCCCAAAGACACCTGTTGTGGACCATCTCCTGGGTGAAGACCTTAGGCGATGGTATCGGCACGATGCCGTCCACCCCCAGCCGCAAAAGCTTCGGCGCCAGCATGTTGAGCTGCGATTCGCGGATCACCGCGGACACCGAAAGCCACCCTTCCTCCTCCACGGCGCTGACGGTCGGCGCCACCACCGAAGGGATGATCCGCTCCACCTCGCGAAGCGACTCCCTGGGAACGTCCATGAAAACCAGGTAGACAGGCTCCTTCTCGGCGAGCAGGACGGAGTCTATCCCGATCCTGATGTCCTCCATCTTCTCAAGCTTCGCCCTGTCCGCGGCGGCCTCGGGGTTGGCGATAAGCTGCGGGTTCGACTCGAAAAGCTCCGCCAGGATGACGTTGCCGTTGTCCCGCAGCGTCCGCCCCGTCTCGGTGATGTCCGTGAAGGCGTCGCACTCCCCCATGAAGACCTTCGCCTCGGTCTTTCCCTCGCTTTTCAATATCTTTATATCCCGGACGCCGAAAAGCTCCTCCATCCGCCCGCGGGTCAGGTTCGGAAGCTCCGTGGCGATGGTTTTGCCCGCGAGTTGTTCGGGCTTTTCGATCCCCGTCTCCGGCCTGGTGGCAAGGACCAGCCTGGAGGGACGGTTGGTGCGCTTTGAGAAGACGAAATCGCCGATGACCTCCACCTCGTTTTCCATCCCCGCCTCGTAGACGTAGTCCTTGCCGGTTATGCCGCAGTCCACGACGCCCCGGGCCACCTTCTCCGGCATCTCCTTGCGGTCCAGCACGCGGAAGATGACGCCCTCGTCGTATGGGGTGGCAAGCTCGTACTTCCTGGCGGCGGCCACGGGGCGGCCGGACTTTGCGAGCAGGCGAGTAACCTGTTCGTTCAGGCTCCCGGAGGGGATTCCCATGTAAAGGACGTCTTCTTTTTTTCCGTAGCTCATTTTTTCAAAAAAACGCGGCGCGGCGCCCGGCCGGCAATCCAGTCAACGATCCCCCCGGCGTTTCTCCGCCGCGTCCGCCCTCTCCGCCTCGCAGGGCATGTTCTTGTGGACGTGGCGCTCCAGCTTCCCGCAGTATATGGCCTGGAACGTCCGGCAGCTGCCGGACCCGTCGAGGGCTCCTTCCCCCGGAAGACCCGCGCTCTCACAGGTCATGTCGCACCAGCGCATGGAATCCTCCACGAGGTTGTTTTAGTATAATGGCGAAGTTTAACCCGAAAAGCTCCCGTTTCGCTATGCTAAAGCTTCTGGCGGCGCCGGCCATGGCCCTGCTTGTCCTCGCCGCCCCCCAACGGCCCGTGGAGGGCCTGGAAGGGGCGTGGATCGAGAAGGGAAAAGGTGCGCAGGCCGCAAGGCTCATCGCGCGCCATGGCGGGCTGGAGCTGATCGAAAACGGCGAGACAACCGTGGGGAGGCTCGAACGGGGCGATGAGGGACACGTCTATATCGTGGATTTCGTGAACAGCGAGCCCGGCGGGGGAGAAAGGGGCGCCGCATTTCACATGGAGGGAGACGAACTGGTGTTCGTCCTGGACGGGGAGAAAGCGAAACGTTACGAGAGAATGCCCCCGCCGCCGGTCTTCCCGAGGGAGAGAAGGGACGGCTTCAGTTACGCCGCGCCGGAGGGCTGGATATCGAACGTGCGGGTCTTCGCCCCGGGGACAGGCAAGACGCCGGAAAACTACGATCAGGACCAGCTCGTCCGCTACTTCGAGCTGGGCGCGGAGAAGCCCGCCGAGAGCATAACCCTGCGGCTTGAGCCGGAGCCTTTCGGGAAGGTAATGGAGAAGATATCCGAAAAACTCGAAAACCCCGCGCTCGCCTCCAGCATGGAGAACAAAAAGATCGGCGGCCGTGACGCCACCGTTTTCGAAAACAAGGCCATGGCGGGAGGCTCAAAGCTTTCGGCCATGGTATTCGTCATCCCCTGGGGAGAGGAAAAGACGATGGTCATCGCCGCGCCCACCCTGTGGCCCGAGTTCCCGGACGACACCAGGCGCGACATAGCCGCCCTGATCGAAAGCCTCAGGGAATCGCCGGAGCCCGCCGCGCCGCGGGGAGCGGACCCCCGCTGATGGCCTCCAGCGAGATGACGCCGGAGGGGGCGCCCCATATTCCCAGGGAAAGCGCCCGCCGCGCCGCCGCGCCCATCGCCGCCGTCTTTCTCCTGCTGGCCCTCGCATCCCCCGCGCCCGCCATGGACAACGCCAACGCCGGAAAAAATGGCGAGGGGGCCGTCCCGAAGGCGGAGGTGAAGACCGCGAAAACGGGAAAAGAGCCGCCGCACATGGAGGTGACGGCGGACAAGATCACCCGGAACGAAAAGGAAAAGGTCACAACCGCCACGGGCTCGGTCGTCATAAAGTACGACGGGAAGGTGGTGGAGGGCGAGCGGGCGAGCTACAACGAAAAGACCGGCGAGGGCGTGGTGGAGGAGGACGCAAGGCTCACCGACGCCAAGAGCGACATACACGCCGGCAAGGTGGAGTTCAACTCCTTCTCGGAGCTTGGGACCCTCTACGGCGCCAAGGGGGTCTACGAAGGATACTACCGGTTCGGGGGGGAAAGGATGGAGCGCCTGGCCGAGGACAAGTACAAGATCGAGAAGGGCGCCGTGACCACCTGCGAGCTTGAAAAGCCGCACTGGCGGCTGGACGCAACGGATGCGGACGTGACGATGGAGGACTACGCCTTCCTCAAAAACATGGTCTTCCGCGTAAAAGACGTCCCTGTCTTCTACCTCCCCTATTTCGTGGTCCCCACGAAAACGAAGAGGGCAACGGGCTTTTTGACCCCCAGCGTCAGCTACTCCGACAAGACCGGCCCCAGGCTCGAGAACAGGTTTTTCTGGGCCATCGCGGAGAACATGGACGCCACGATAATCCATGAGTACATGGGCTCCGCCGGGAACCGGTTTGCGGGGGAGTACAGATACATCTTGAGCCCGGGGGCCCACGGCCAGCTCAACGCGGAGTACATAAAGGAGACCGACCCGGAAAAAGACAAGGACCGCGACCTGTGGAAGCTCAAGTACGACCATCGCCACGCGCTGCCCTGGGGGATAAGCAACGTCGTCCACCTGGACATGCAAAGCGAGGAGAGCATAGACCGCGAATACGGCGACGACGTGGCCAGCCGGACGAGAAGGTACACCGACAGCCACGCCACGTTCCAGAAAAACTGGCCCACCAGGAACCTGTACCTGCTGCTGCGGGAGCAGAAGTCCACACAGCCCGGCAGGGAGGACACGATCCGCCGCCTCCCCAGCCTCAGGTTCAACAACCAGAAACAGAAGCTGTGGAGAACGCCCCTCTACGGCTCGCTCGAAAGCAGCTTCATATCATACCGGACGACGACCGTGACCAACGGCGAGACCAACCCCTACGACGTGGACAGGGCCGACTTCTTCCCGAGCCTGTCCCTCCCCTTCTCCCTGGCCCCGTGGCTGAGCATGAACGCCGCGGCGGCCTTCCGGTCCACCTGGTACTCCAACGGCCGCGACGAAAGCGGCCAGGCCGGCGGCGAAAGCTTCAGCCGGGAATACTACACCACGAGCCTCGCGCTGACGGGGCCGAAGTTCTTCAGGATATTCGACACCAGGTCGGAGAAGATACCGAGGCTCAAGCATCTCGTCGTCCCGTCGGTGACGTGGAGCTACCTGCCGGGATACGAGTTCGACGGCGACGACAGGAAAAAGGTGATCGTGATGGACGGCATAGACCAGCAGGGGGCTCCCGCCAACGCGATATCCTACAGCCTAACGAACTTCCTGCTGGCCAAGGAGGCGCTGGGCCCGGCAAGCTCCAGGACGTTCAGCATGGTCAGGTTCATAATCTCGCAGTCCTACAACATCAGGGAGGCCACGAGGGAGGAAAACCCCGAGACGGAGAAACGCCCCTTCTCTATGGTGAACTTCGACCTGGACACCCGGTTTTTCAAGTGGCTGATGGTCAACTACCAGACCAGGTACGACATCTATGAATACGTCTGGCCCGAGTCGAGCCTGGAGATAGGCTTCCGGTACGAAAACCTTTTCCACCTCGCCCTGGACAGAAGCTACAGGCGCGGCCCCGAGGACGGCGATGACTCCGTGTGGGACACGATGTATGTGGAGGTCAACCTGCCGTGGGGTATATCCGCGGACTACTCCGTGATCTACGACGAGGTGGCGGGCGAGGCGACGGACAACGTGCTGAGGACGCGCTATCGCGACGACTGCTGGGGAGTGGCCCTGAACTGGTACCAGCGCAAGATCAACACAACCGATGACCAGGGCCGCCCCGCCGTCGAGGACGAGACGAAGATCATGCTCACCATCGAGCTGGAGGGCGTGGGGGACATAATGGGATCCGAGCGCCCGCCGCTCATATGGAGAAAGATATAGACCCTCCGGCCCGGCGCCTTCTCCGGCGCCCCCGCGATCGTCTACAATCACCCGATGAGCATTGATTTCAGGATCACCGCCGAAGACCCTTCCAGCAGGGGCAGGACAGGGCTGCTCGCGACCCCTCACGGGACGGTCGAGACGCCCGTGTTCATGCCCGTCGGCACCCGCGCGGCGGTCAGGACGCTGGGGCCGGACGACGTGGCGGCCCTCGGCTACGGCCTGATCCTGGCCAACACGTACCATCTCTACCTGCGTCCCGGACACGAGCTCATCGGCGGACTGGGGGGCCTGCGCCGCTTCATGGCCTGGGACGGGGCCGTCCTGACCGACTCCGGGGGGTTCCAGGTCTTCTCCCTGCGGGACGCGGCGAAGATAGACGAGGAGGGGGTGACCTTCACCTCGAGCCTGGACGGCTCCCGCCACAAGCTGACGCCGGAGCTTTCGATAAAAATCCAGCAGACCCTCGGAGCGGATATAATCATGGCCTTCGACGAACCCGTCCCGCCGGGCTCCGGCGCGGAGTACGCCAGGGAGGCATCGGAGCGCAGCCTCCGCTGGGCGAGGCGGTGCAGGGCGGCGAAATCGGGGGAGGGGCAGGCGCTGTTCGGGATCGCCCAGGGCGGCTTCGACGAGGGGCTGAGAAGGGAGAACACGGAGAAGGTCGTGGACATCGGCTTCGACGGCTACGCCATAGGCGGCCTGAGCGTCGGCGAGCCGAAGGAGGTCATGGCGAGGATGGTGGAATGCTCCGAGCCCCTCCTGCCGAAGGAGAGGCCGCGGTACCTGATGGGCGTGGGAACGCCCGACGACCTCGTCCTGATGGCCGCCAGGGGGGTGGACATGTTCGACTGCGTCCTGCCCACGCGCAACGCTAGGAACGGATGCCTGTTCACGTCGCGGGGGAAGCTTGTGATAAGGAACGCCGGGTACGCGAGGGACGAGGCGGCGGCGGACCCGGAGTGCGGCTGCTACACCTGTTCGCGCTTCTCCCGGGCGTACCTGCGGCACCTTCACAACACGGGGGAGACCCTGGGCCTGAGGTTGAACACGATACACAACCTCAGTTTCTACAAAAGGCGGATGGACGATATCCGCGTGGCCATAAAAGAGGGGAGGCTGGGTGAATGGGCGCAAAGGCTGGAAAGGGAATGAGAAGAAAAACGGCGCCGAACCCCATCGGGGTGTATGTCCATTTTCCCTTCTGCCGCCACAAGTGTTTCTACTGTGACTTCGTCTCCATCGCGGGCAGGGAGGACCTCATAGACGGTCTCGTCAACGCGCTGGAGTTGGAGATAAGCACACGGGCCGACCTCGCCAAGGAGAAAGCGGTCCGCTCCGTCTTCTTCGGCGGCGGGACACCCTCCATGCTTTACCCGGAGCAGGTGGAAAGGATAATGGCAACGCTCAGGAAGGCGTTGCGGTTCGGGGACGACGTGGAGGTCACCATGGAGATGAACCCGGAGAGCGTGACGCCGGAGAGGCTCGCGGGCTTCATCGCCGCCGGGGTCAACCGCGCCTCTGTCGGCGTCCAGTCCCTCGACGACGGCCAGCTCGCGTTTCTCGAGCGGGTCCACACCGCCGACGACGCCCGCCGGGCTGTCCGGGACGTATTCGCCGCGGGGTTCGAGAACGTCTCGGTGGACATGATGTTCGGCTTGCCGGGCCAGACCATGAAAGACTGGATGACCCAGCTTCGCGAAGCGATGACCTGGGGACTTTCGCATCTTTCCCTGTACCAGCTCACGCCGGAGCGGGGGACGCCTCTTGAGACAAAGGTCCGGGAGGGGAATGTCGCCCTGCCGCCTCCCGAGGAGACGGCGGAGCTTTACGACGCCGCGGAGGACCTGCTGGCGAGCTTTAACTTCCGTCATTACGAGGTTTCGAACTGGGCGAGGCCGGGCCGGGAGTGCGCCCACAACATGAACTACTGGGAAAACGGCGACTACCTCGGCCTCGGCGCCGCCGCCCACGGCAAGATCGACGGCAAGAGGTGGGAGAACGAGCGGAGCGTGGAAGGATACATCGAGAGGACGCTCAAGACCGGCTCCGCCGTCGCCGAGACCGAAAAGCTCACGCCGGGGCTTGTCAGGATGGAGCGGCTGATGATGGGCCTGAGGCTCGAAAAGGGCGTGCCCGTGGAGGAGATCGAGATAACCCCCGCCATCGGGGAGATGATCGCCGAGGGGATGCTGGAGGTCCGCTTCGGGCGGCTTGCGGCCACATCGCGCGGCCGCAGGCTGCTGGACTCTGTCCTGGAGAAGGTCTAGGCGGTTGACAGCGGGCGCCCTGAGCCGTGAGACGCTGTCATTTCTGAGCGCCTCTTCGGGCTAAGTATCCCGTTGTTCCATCCGGGACGGGATTCTTCGGCTGGCGCCTCAGAATGACATTGTGAATCCCCTCCCCCTTCGAGGGGGAGGATATGAAAACGGGAAAATCTCCATTAACGCGGTGTCTCGCTTTTTTCCCCACCCGTTAGCCGGGAATCGGGGGATAGAGAAGACGGCCGCAAATCCTGGCTGGAATTTCCTCCGCCGCTGTTCCTGTTTGAAAAACCGGCATGGTCTTTATATCGCCGGTGAAAAAAATGTTGACTTTTCGTGGGGGGGGGTAAATTCCTGTTACAGGGGCAAACACAGGTTCACCGATACTTAGTGCGCGCATGGGGAGGTTATTGTGAAAAAAATCTCTTTAATTTCAATGCTGGCGTTTATCACCCTTGCGGCGTGCGGTGGAGGTGGGGTTATAAAAGCTTTTTGAATTCTTCAACGCTCACGCCGGAGTCTTTTACTATACCGGCCTTTTTGAACGCCTTGACCGCCCGCTGATGGTTGATCCCGGCGAGCCTGGTCAAGCCTGGCCGACCTCCACATAGCGGGAGGCCTTGTCCTTGCTCAACTCGTCGACGGCTTCAAGGTAGGACTGGATGGCGTCTCTTATGTTTTCAAGGGCTTCTTTCTCCGTCCGCCCCTGCGACCAGCACCCCGGCAGTCCGGGACACCAGACGGAATAGCCCTCATCGTTTTTCTCTATGTTTACCTTGTACCTCATGTCTTGATTATACAGGATCGCCCTGTCTCCCAGAAGCCGAATGGTGACAAATAAAAAAAGCCCCGTCCACCTTGCGATGGACGGGGCTTTTATATTTAATCCCGGCGGCGTCCTACTCTCCCACTCCGTCGCCAGAGCAGTACCATCGGCGCTGAGGGGCTTAACTGCCGTGTTCGGGATGGGAACGGGTGTTTCCCCCTCGCCATAGCCACCGGAAAAACTTTTCACCTGGCGCGCTCTGCGGCGTCATAGCCGCCGCCCGCGCCGGGCCGGTTCTTCAATTTTGTGGGGTTTCAGGGTTCGCTGAGAAAAATTTATGATCAAGCCGATCGGCGGATTAGTACCGGTAAGCTTCACGCGTCGCCGCGCTTCCACGTCCGGCCTATCAACCTCGTGATCTTCGAGGCGCCTGGTAGGGATATCTAATCTCGAGGCAGGCTTCCCACTTAGATGCCTTCAGCGGTTATCCTTTCCCGACGTAGCTACCCGGCCGTGCCGCTGGCGCGACAACCGGTACACTAGAGGTCGGTCCATCCCGGTCCTCTCGTACTAGGGACAGCTCCTCTCAAATATCCAACGCCCGCGACGGATAGGGACCGAACTGTCTCACGACGTTCTAAACCCAGCTCGCGTACCGCTTTAATGGGCGAACAGACCAACCCTTGGGACCTGCTTCAGCCCCAGGATGCGATGAGCCGACATCGAGGTGCCAAACCCCGCCGTCGATATGGACTCTTGGGCGGGATCAGCCTGTTATCCCCGGCGTACCTTTTATCCGATGAGCGATGGCCCTTCCATGCGGGACCACCGGATCACTAAGGCCTACTTTCGTACCTGCTCGACCTGTATGTCTCGCAGTCAAGCTCCCTTATGCCTTTACACTCGACGGCTGGTTTCCAATCAGCCTGAGGGAACCTTCGCGCGCCTCCGTTACGTTTTAGGAGGCGACCGCCCCAGTCAAACTACCCGCCTGGCAGTGTCCCCCTCCCTGATTCAAGGGATCGGGTTAGAAGTCCAGCGCAACAAGGGTGGTATTTCAAGGTTGGCTCCACCGGAACTGGCGTCCCGGCTTCAAAGCCTCCCACCTATCCTACACATGCTGAACCAAACCTCAGTACCAGGTTATAGTAAAGGTGCACGGGGTCTTTCCGTCCTGTCGCGGGTATCCGGCATCTTCACCGGAAATTCAATTTCGCTGAGTCCCTGGTTGAGACAGCGCAGCCATCGTTACGCCATTCGTGCAGGTCGGAACTTACCCGACAAGGAATTTCGCTACCTTAGGACCGTTATAGTTACGGCCGCCGTTTACCGGGGCTTCAATTCAGAGCTTCGCCCGAAGGCTGACCCCTCCTATTAACCTTCCGGCACCGGGCAGGCGTCAGTCCCTATACTTCGTCTTACGACTTAGCAGAGACCTGTGTTTTTAGTAAACAGTCGCGGCTGCCGCTTCGCTGCGGCCCCCTTCCGCTCCGGAGGCAAGCTCCTTCACGTACCAAGGGCACTCCTTCTCCCGAAGTTACGGAGTCAGTTTGCTGAGTTCCTTAACCAGAGTTCTCTCAAGCGCCTTAGGATTCTCTCCTCACCCACCTGTGTTGGTTTAGGGTACGGTTGCCTGTGACCCTCCTTAGAGGTTTTTCTCGGCGGTCTGGGATCGATCAGTTACCCCTCGCCCGTAGGTCCGGGGCCTCATCGCGTCTCGGGGTTTGGAATGGCTCTCCGGATTTGCCTGGAGAACCCCCCTACACGCTTGAACCGGGACGACCATCGCCCGGATGACCTGCCCTTCCGCGTCACCCCATCGTGATAACGGATCACAGACAGTACAGGAATATTAACCTGTTTCCCATCGGCTACGCCTTTCGGCCTCGCCTTAGGGGCCGACTAACCCTGAGCGGATTAACCTTCCTCAGGAAACCTTGGGTTTTCGGCGACAGGGTTTCTCACCCTGTTTATCGCTACTCATGCCGGCATACTCGCTTCCATGCGGTCCAGCCGTCCTCACGGTCGACCTTCGTCCCACATGGAACGCTCCCCTACCACTCGCGGGACGAATCCCGCGAATCCGCAGCTTCGGCGCCGGGCTTAAGCCCCGTTGAATTTTCGGCGCAGGCGCGCTTGACCAGTGAGCTGTTACGCTTTCTTTAAAGGATGGCTGCTTCTAAGCCAACCTCCTGGCTGTCTGAGCGTTCCCACAACCTTCTCCACTTAGCCCGGTCTTGGGGGCCTTAACTGGCGGTCTGGGCTGTTTCCCTCTCGACGACGGATCTTATCACCCGCCGTCTGACTCCCATGATACGGCCAATGGTCTTCGAAGATTGGTTGGGTTTGGTAGCCTGGTGAGGCCCCTAGCCCATCCAGAGCCCTACGGCCACTGGCTATTACATGAGGCTATACCTAAATATATTTCGGGGAGAACCAGCTATCGCTGGGTTTGCTTGGCCTTTCACCCCTATCCACAGCTCATCCAAGGGCTTTTCAACGCCCACTGGTTCGGACCTCCACGAGGTGTTACCCTCGTTTTATCCTGGCCATGGATAGATCACCCAGCTTCGGGTCCACGGCACGCGACTTGTTTCGCCCTGTTCAGACTCGCTTTCGCTACGGCTCCGCCTCGTTCGGCTTAACCTTGCCGCGCGCGGTGACTCGCCGGCTCATTATGCAAAAGGTACGCGGTCACCCATTGCCCGAAGGCATAGGGCTCCCACAGATTGTAGGCATCCAGTTTCAGGTTCTTTGAACTCCCCTAACAGGGGTCCTTTTCACCTTTCCCTCACGGTACTGGTTCGCTATCGGTCGCCAAGGAGTATTTAGCCTTGGGTGATGGTCCACCCGGATTCACGCAAGGTTTCACGTGCCCCGCGCTACTTGGGAATGTGGCCCAGGAAGGACAGAACCTTTCGCCTACGGGGCTCTCACCCTCTGTGGCGGGCCTTCCCAGGCCCTTCGGCTAGACTCTGTCTTTTTGACTTCCCGACCGCTCCGCGAAGCGGTCCAGCCATACCCCGCAACCCCGGACGAGCAACGCTCGCGGGCTTGACACCCGTCCGGTTTGGGCTGTTCCCTTTTCGCTCGCCGCTACTGGGGGAATCGCGGTTGCTTTCTCTTCCTCGGGGTACTAAGATGTTTCAGTTCCCCCGGTTGTCCCCGCCCGCCTATGAATTCAGCGGACGGCGCCGCGCGTTTTAAACGCGGCCGGTTCTCCGATTCGGGAATCGGCGGGTCAACGCCTGTTGGCGGCTCGCCGCCGCTTATCGCAGCCAACTACGCCCTTCGTCGTCTCTTGGCGCCAAGGCATCCCCTGGATGCCCTTTTGCGCTTGATCAAAACTTGTCTCAGCGATCTCCCGCAAAACCCCCCGGGAAAAACCCGGAAGGTCTCGTTGGAAAATCCCTAAAACCCCACAATATCAAAGAACCGCGCCGCCGCCGGGGCGTCTTCACCCGGCGGAAACGGCGTAAAACCTTTTCAAAACCGCATAACCTGGTGGAGGTGAACGGGCTCGAACCGATGACCTCCTGCTTGCAAAGCAGGCGCTCTCCCAGCTGAGCTACACCCCCGTCCCGGCTACCCGGAGCCGTTTTCATGGTGGGCCTAGATAGATTCGAACTATCGACCTCACGCTTATCAGGCGTGCGCTCTAACCAGCTGAGCTATAGGCCCATCGGGAAAACGCGGGCCCTCAAAAAAAAGCCCCCGCCTTGAATAGAAGCGCCGCCTTTTTCAAAAAACGACGCCTGATACACGGTTTTAACGTATTTTTTAAGGGA
>JBPRGF010000002.1:0-75157 GCA_051418015.1 Candidatus Nitrospinota bacterium M3_3B_026
GAAATGCAACCATAAGCCGGTCGGTGGTCAATGCGGGACAGGTGAAAATGACAGTTATGTGCTCGGGCCCCACAACCCCATAGTCTCCATCTTCACCGACGTTAAGACCAGCGATACGGGAAGCGACGACACCGGCGGCGGCGGCGGGGATACGGATACAGGTGGCGATGACGACACTACACCGTGGAAATATAGCGGAGAAGCGACCTTCGTAAGCACCGCCACCGCCAGTTGGGGCATAGGAGGGAGCGCGGCGCTAACCGAAACTTCAGTGTTGGATATAACTCTCAACGCCGATGGGTCGGTTAACGCCACCAGGCAGGGCGCCTATGGCTGGTCTGTGAGATGTGATGAGGACCACCCTGATAACGGGGAAGTCAGGGTTGTTGAGACGCCTCATACGGTGACTTATTCCGGAACCCACGGCAACGGAAGTTTCAGCATGGAGATAGCCAATGCGCGGAACTCAGAACTGTCCGGAACCTATGACGCTGACAGTCTCAATATCCAGGACGGTTTTGTGACCTCATCAACAAACTACAATTGCGGAGTTGTCACTTTCACCCATAGCAGATCGTTTGGAGAATTTACTCGTACGAATCCACCGGCTGCGCAATGATAGAGAGGCATAAGTCGTGAGAAAGTTCATTTTCCCGAAGCTCAACGCCGTTATGGCCCTTGTCTTCCTTTTCCAGCTCGCCTCCTGCGGCGGCGGTGGCGGCGGGGGAGGCTCCTCCAGCACGAAAATGGGAAGCATGTTGGAGGAGCAAAATAACAAGGCGGAAAAATATTTCAGCAAAATGAGCGAGGCCGCGCAGACCGCGGCTCAGGTGGAAGAGTGGATAGCCACCGTCGACCCCTCCGACACGACCTCCACGGAAGCGATAAAACGAACCGTCGAGGACTACCTGTCTCCCCTGGTGGAAGAGGCCTACACAGCAGGTCAGGGCGTTTTCCAGGCCGAGGAGGGCATCCAGGGCTCCATATCGGCAAGGCAGAGAGGTGAGGCGCCCTGCGGGCCGAACCCGGAAGTCCAGGCGGCGATTACGGGCGCTGTTATATTGACGGCGTGCGTCACCGCCCTTAGCGCGGCGGCGTTTACCGTCTCATTGAACGACAACATGAAAAATTTCAAGGAGGCCCTCAAAGCCTGCGGAGACCAGCACAACGCGAATCTCGACAGCATACCCGCGGGAGTTTCCGGCGAAAAATACCAGGAGTTCGTCGATTATTATTGGCAAGTCTACAAAAGCTGCGTCGACAAGGCCAACTCCGACGCGAACTGGGAGGACGCCAAAGCAGGACTGAGCACGCTCGTGAGCAACTTGGCGCCCGGCGCCGTGAGCTGGAGGACGGGAAAGGTCGCCGTCCAATCCACCTCCAGCGCTCTGGACGTCACCACCATTTACGTCATCGGGACGGACGCGGACTCCAGCGGCCAGAGGGCGGACGCCCGGGACAACGGCGCTCCGCAGGTGTTCCTGGCCGAGACGGACTCCAACGGGGAGTTCTCGGCCCCTGAAGGAGACTGGAACATGGTCATGTTCAGCCCTGGCCAGGCAAGGTTCGGTACGGGCGATGGCCAGTCCGTGACCGTCGGCGGTGGCCAGACGACGCGGGTAGACGCGAGAACGACATCGGCGAGCTCCGCCACGGGAGACGATCTCGCTACTTGTGACACGGGTGGCGGGGACAGCGGGGATGATGGAGGCGGTGATGGCGGCGGCGAAGAGGTCATCACATACCCAGCCACCTATGAAGGCACATTCAGCATAAACAGCGGGGGGTGTGTCAGCAGCGGCCCGATCAAGGTTATAATATACGGAAGCTACGAAAGCGGCTCCGCAACCGCCACCTCAAAGGCAACCAGCGACACATGCTATGAGCCGAGCAATCCGCAATGGTTCACCTGGAGTGGGTCGCATATTAACGGACATTTCACGCTAGACTTCGCGTCGGTACCCATCACCGGAACTTATAACGCGAACAGCATGAGCGGCTCCGGCTCGAAAACCGGCTGGTCCATGACCTTCGAGGCTTCAAGAACGGACTGAAAAACGAAAGGGAACGCGAAATGATATACAAGGCAAAGCTTCTCACCGCCCCACTTCTAACTCTGGCGCTGCTTATCGCCTCCTGCGGGCAGATCGAGGAGGCGCTGAGGCAGGAGGAGAAAACATGGCGGGGGACATGGAAGGTGAACTCGGTGACGCTGGACGGGGAAAGTTATCCCACCTACGCCGCCGTCTGGACGCTGAACGACAACGACTGGCGGCTTGTGACATCCGTCTGCCAGGCCCAGGGGCCGCTTTCGGCCGACGGGAGCAACCTGACGCTGACCGTGGAGTCGACCACCTGCCCGGAGACTCTGCCCGCGCCGGAGGGGCGCTCGGCCAGCGGGCCCGCGGACGTGAACGGCGACAGCATGACCTTCACGCTGCGGCACACCCTCGACGGCGTTGAGCACACGCTGGTCAGCGTCTGCAAGCGGCAATAAGTATCAGCCGCCAGCCTGCCCGGCCCGGAAAGCGCCGCCGAGCCCTTTTATCTGGTAAAATTCCCAGAACAAAACACGCGGCGCTATACGAACCATCGGGGAGGTGTCCATGAGAAGGCTGATCGTACCGATCGCGGCGCTGGGGCTGGTATTCACCATCGCGTGCGGCTCTTCCGGAGACGATGGGTCTTCGGACGGCTCCTCCGAAACCGTCTACACCGGCGCCATCACGCAAACCTTCACCGCCGGGACGGGAGGGGCAAGGAACCAGAGCCTGACATGCGTGTTCGAAGGCGGCGCCATGACGCTCACTCTCCACGCCGACGGGACGATAACCGGCTCGAGCGGCGGAGGGGAGTCTGCTTCCGCGGCATGCCAGTACGTAAGCGAGGCGGCGGAGGCGGAATGGAGTGGGACGTTCGAAAATGGCGAGTTCACGGTCCAGGCAAGCGGCTCCGGGGTTTACGCCGTCTTCGAGGCCTCGGCCTCGGGAACGTACGACGAGGACAGCCTCACCGGCTCCGGAAGCGGCTCGGTCACCGTCACGACGCCTTCGGGGGCCGCGCAAAGCTTCACCGCCACATACTCTTTTACCCTGACGGCGGCGTAGCGCTAAAGGCCCGTTCGGGCTCGATCAGTCGAGTTCGAGCTGCTTTTTAAGCTCGCGCTTCAAAACCTTGCCGATGATCGTCTTCGGGAGGCTGTCTCGAAAAAACACCTCCTTCGGCGCCTTGTAGGAGGCGATGTTCTTCTTGACCTCGGCGATGATTTCTTTCTCGGTCAGCCTGCGCCCCGGCTCCGGGACGACCGCCGCCACGACCTTCTCGCCGAAGTATTCGTCCCTCACGCCGACGACCGCCGCCTCCGCCACGCCTTCGATCCCGAGGATGACCTCCTCGACCTCCTTCGGATAGACGTTGAACCCGCCGGTGATTATCATCTCCTTCTTCCGGTCCATCAGGTAGACGAACCCGTCCTCGTAGGCGTAGCCCATGTCGCCCGTGAAAAGCCATCCACCCTTCAGCGCCGTCTCCGTCTCCTCCGGTCGGTTAAGGTATCCGCGCATCACCTGCGGGCCGCGGACGATAAGCTCCCCCACCTCCCCCGGCGCGGCCTCCTCGGCCTCCTCGCCCTTCACGATAATGCTCTGGGTCCCCGGTAGCGGCAGGCCGATGGACCCCGCCCGCGCCTCGCCGGTGAGTGGGTTGCAATGTGTGACGGGGCTGGCCTCGGTCAGCCCGTAGCCTTCCACGATCACCCCGCCGGTCATCGCCTCGAACTTTCTTTTTATCTCCGGCGACAGGCTGGACGCGCCGGAGACGCAGTACTTGATCGACGAGATGTCGCGCCGCCCGGCCCGGGGGTGGTTTATTATGGCCGCATACATGGCCGGGACGCCGGGGAATATGGTCGCCCGCTCCTTTTCGATCAGCTTCATCACCCCCACCGCGTCGAACTTGGGGACAACAACCATCTTCGCCGCAAGCGACAGCGCCAGGTTCATCCCCCCCGTCATGCCAAAGGCGTGGAAAATCGGGAGCGCAAGGATAAAAATCTCCCTCCCCTCTTCTGCGCCGATGAACCACTCCCTGCACTGCAGCGTGTTGGCCAAAATGGCGCCATGTGTCAGAACGACCCCCTTGGCCGTGCCGGTTGTGCCGCCGGTGTACTGGTAAAGGGCCGCGTCGCCGGGCGAAACGTCGGCCGGCTCCGCCTCTTCGGAGGCGGCGTCCATGAGAGCGCGCCAGTTCATGAAAACGTCGTCCTCGCGGGGTTTGACGTGTCTTCCCTCAAGGCGCATCTTCAGCGGGAAAAGCCACGAAAGCGGCGGCGGCATGTAGTCCTCGAGCTTTATTATGACGACCTTCTCAAGCGGGGTCGACTCCAGGATCTTCTCCACCCTCGGCGCAAAAAGGTTCAGGACAACGGCCGCCTTCACTCCGGCGTCGTTGAACTGGTGTTCGATCTCCCTCTCGACGTACATGGGGTTGGTCATCACCACGACCGCGCCGAGCCGCAGGATGGCCTGGTAGGCGATCAGCGCCTGCGGGCAATTCGGCGCCACGACGGCCACGGGGTCGCCCTTTTTAACGCCCAGCCCGCGCAGGGCGTTCATACATTTTCTAACCTGGAGGTCGAACCGGCGGTAGGTGATCCGCGTTCCGAAAAAGACCATCGCCTCGTTGTCCGGGTATTTCTCGGCCGCCTCGATCAGGAAGGACGTGGCGGGCTTGTCGGGGACGTTAACCGTTCTCGGGATTCGCGAAAGGTCCGTCATCGGGGCCGGGCTCTGCGGACTTTATCCGCAGGGGTCTTCTTTGTGAACGGCGCCCTGGGCGGCGCTGGTCACGGACTTCGCGTAGCGGACGAGGTATCCCGTCCTGATCTTCGGCCTCGGTTTTCTCCACTTCTTCGCCCGCGTTGAGAGCTCTTTTTTGGAGACCTTGAGCGTGATCCTTCGTTTGGGGATGTCTATCTCTATGACATCGCCGTTTTTGACCAGCGCGATCGGTCCGCCCTCGGCCGCCTCCGGGGAGACGTGGCCGATGCAGGGGCCGCGCGTGCCGCCGGAAAAGCGCCCGTCGGTGATAAGCGCGACCGACTCCGAAAGACCCATCCCCGCTATGGCGCTGGTGGGCGCCAGCATCTCGCGCATCCCCGGCCCGCCCTTGGGCCCCTCGTAGCGGACGACCACCACGGAGCCGGGCTTGACCTTGCCGGCCATGATCCGCTCCATCGCCGCCTCCTCGGAGTTGAAGCAGACGGCCTTTCCTTTAAACCTCATCATCTTCGGCGCCACCGCGGACTGCTTGACGACGGCGCCATCCGGGGCGAGGCTGCCTTTCAGGACGGCGATCCCTCCCTCGGGCCTGTAGGGGCTCCTGGCTTTTCGGACCACCTCCGGGTTCATGTTGAACGCGCCCGACGCGATCTTCAGAATGGACTTTCCGTTAACCGTCGGCGTGTCGTTGAGCAGGCTTTTCAATTCCTTCATCACCGCCGGTATGCCCCCGGCGTACTCCAGGTCCTCTATAAAATCCTCGCCGCCGGGGCGGATGGAGCATATCTGCGGCGTCGTCCCTCCAAGCTTGTCGAACGTGTCCAGGGGCAGCTTCACCCCCGCGTCGTGGGCGATGGCCGGGATGTGCAGCGCCGTGTTGGTGGAGCCGCCAAGGGCGAGGTCTACCCGGATGGCGTTCTCGAACGCCTCCCTAGTCATGATATCGCGGGGTTTGACGTCCTTTCGTATAAGCTCGTTGACCAGAACGCCCGACTCGAAGGCGATCCGCCTCTTCTTCGCCGACACCGCCAGCGCCGTGGCGCACCCGGTGACGCTCATGCCGATGGACTCGGCCACGCAGGCCATCGTGTTCGCCGTGTACATCCCGGAGCACGACCCCGGCCCGGGGCAGGCTTCCTTCTCCAGCGAGGTCAGCTCCTTGAGGCTCATCGTCCCGGCCTTGTATTGCCCCACCGCCTCGAAAGTGTCGCGCACGAGCGAGCGTCTTTGCATTTTATGCATCCCCGCCGCCATCGGCCCGGCGGTGACTATCACCGTGGGGATGTTCAGCCGCGCCGCGGCCATCATCATGCCGGGGGTGATCTTGTCGCAGTTGGTCAGCATCACCATCCCGTCAAAGGCGTGCGCCTCCACGACGCACTCCACGAGGTCGGCGATAAGGTCGCGGGTGGGCAGCGAATAGTGCATCCCCTTGTGGCCCATGGCGATGCCGTCGCACACGCCGGGGACGGAGGAGAGGAAGGCCTGCCCGCCGCCTGTGTGTATCCCCCTCTCTATCGCCCGCTCCAGGTCGCGGAAACCGATATGGCCGGGGATGATGTCCGAGAAACTCGATATGACCGCCACGAACGGCCGGCCCATGGAATCCTCCGTCACGCCCGTGGCATAGAGCAACGAGCGGCTGGGGGTGTGTTCGACGCCTTTTTTAACGCGGTCGCTTCTCATGGATAAAACCTTTCCTCGCTCTTTAACAGGGAAGGCGCCCGGCCGCCATCGGCCGACGACAGGATGAGGTATGGTAATTCAACGCGGGACTAACGGTCAACCCGGACTTCCGGGTTCCTTGATTCTCCGATAAGGCAGGTGAAACACGAGCCGAGGCGCAATAAAACATGGTCATCACAAAAACCATCCTCCCTCTTGACGGGGGAGGATTGAGGTGGGGGTGTATAATTCAATCCGGGGGAGGGGATGGTAGAAACGCTTATCCGGGAATCAGGGCCGGGTTGACCGGCCTTCAAACTGGCTATAGAATTTTTTAATTCCTTGTTAGGTGTGAAACCATGTCCAAATCATTCGACCGGCTCGTCCAGATAATGGCCCGGTTGCGCGGCGAGGGCGGATGCCCCTGGGACCGCGAGCAGACCCACGAGACGCTGAAGCCATACCTCGTGGAGGAGACCTACGAGGTCCTGGACGCCATAGACTCCGGCGATCCGGAGACCATGAAAGGCGAGCTTGGCGACCTTTTGCTGCAGGTGGTCTTCCACGCCCGGATGGCCGAGGAGGATGGCGGATTCGACATCGACGGCGTGTGCAACGCCATATCCGAAAAGCTGATCCGCCGCCACCCCCACGTCTTCGCCGAGTCGGACGCGGACACACCCCAAAAAGTCCTCGACCAATGGGAAAAGATAAAGCTGACGGAAAAAGCCCACGAATCCAGAAAATCCGTCCTCGACGGCGTGCCTAGGAGTATGCCCGCCCTGCTGCGGGCCATGCGGCTTCAGCTCAAGGCCGGCTCCGCCGGGTTCGACTGGGACAGCGCCGAGGGCGCCTTCCAGAAGGTGGAGGAGGAGCTTTCGGAGTTCTCCACCGCCTTCGCCGAAGGGAAGGCAAAAGAGATGGAGGAGGAGCTGGGGGACCTGCTTTTCGCGCTGGTGAACATGGCGCGGTTCATCGAGGTCAACCCCGAGGAGGCGCTCTCCAAGACCATAGCGAAGTTCACCGAAAGGTTCAGGCATATAGAGAGGCGGATAGAAGAATCCGGCCGGGCGATCAACGACGTGACGCTCGCGGAGATGGACAGGATGTGGGAGGAGGCGAAAACCGGCGGGGGCGGCGCGTGAGCGAGACGGAAGTCTACATCTATTACGAGGATACGGACATCGGCGGGGTGGTATACTACGCCAATTACCTGCGCTATTTCGAGAGGGCGCGGACGAAAGCGATGATCGAGCGCGGCGTGGACCCGGCCGAGTGGGCGAAAAAGGGCGTGGTGTTTACCGTTGTCCGCGCCGAGGTGGACTATAAAAGCCCCGCCACCTACGGCGACACGCTGATCGTGAAAACTGGTATAAGTGATGTCAAGGGGCCGCGCCTCACGTTCACTTACGAAGTGACCGACAAAAGGGATGGGAGGCTCATCGCCCTCGGAAAAACCGGGATGGCGTGCGTCGGCGAGGGGATGCGCCCGCGCAGGATTCCGGACGAGATAGTGGAGAGGATCGCATGAAAAAAGAGGACACCGGAACACCCGGCCCGGAAATCAACGTCGGCGGGGAGACCGGCTCCGATGACCTTGCGGAGAGGATAAGACGGCGGGTCCGGGAAAAGCTCGCCTCCGGCGTCTACAGTGAAAAAGAGGTGGAACGGATAGCCAGCCTGCGGCCCGAGGTCCCGGAACATGACGCCACCAGGATGAGCTCCCGCCCCGCCGGGGAGGATATCCGCTCGCTGAACGAGAACTGGGACGTGACTCTCCCCGTCGACACTGGATCCCCCCGGGGAGGACTGGCGGGGGCCATGGTCTCGCTTTACAAGAAGCTGTACAACACCCTCCTCCACCCGACCGCGAAGATCCCGCTTTCGCGGCAGGCGGAGTTCAACTCCAGCGTCACCCGCTCCATGGGCGCGCTCATGAGCGCCGTGGACGAGATCGCCGGGGACTTGGACGACCTGCGCGCGCGCCAGGCCGGCCTGTCCAGCCGGATGACAGCCTCGGAAAAGATGGCCGACGGCGCCGCGGCGAGGATATCATCCCTGGAGGGGCGCGGCGAGACGCTCTCGGAGCGGGTGGAAAAGCTCGCCGCCTCCCTGCGCGACGTGGACAAGCAGGGAATCTTCATCAAGCGCAGGGTCGAAAAGCTTTTGGACGACATCGCCGCGCGAGCCGGGAGGGCCGGGGAAATGGCCGAGGCGGCGGCGCGAGAACGGGGGAAGCTGGAAGGGTTCGACTACACCCTCTTCGAGAACATCCACCGTGGAACCAGGGAGGAGATAAAACGCCGCATGGGCGTCTACGCGGAATGGTTCCGCGGCGCGGACAACGTGCTGGACGCCGGATGCGGGCGGGGCGAGCTCCTTGAGATACTGCGCGAAAACGGCGTCACGGCCATGGGGGTGGATATAAACGAGGAGATGGTGGCCGAGTGCGAAAGCCGCGGGCTCGAGGTCTCGGCGGGCGACGCCATGGAATACTTAAAATCTCTGCCGGAAGGCGCCCTGGGCGGGCTCGCCGCCGTCCAGCTTATCGAACATCTGCCGATGGAGGGGATCGCGGAGTTTTTCAAGCTCGCTTACGAGAAGACGCGGCCCGGCGGCGTCGTCGCGGCGGAGACGATAAACCCGGCGTGCCTCACCACCTTCTGCGGCGCGTTCTACCTCGACATGACGCACATACGCCCCATCCACCCGCTGGCCGTACAGTTCCTGCTGGAGAGGATCGGGTTCGACGACGTGAGGATAGAGTACCTGAACCCCTACCCCGAGGATGGCAGGCTCGCTCCTTTCCCGCTGAACCCGGCGTCGGAGATGGACCCGGAGTTCATCGTCGAATACAACAGGAACGTCGAGAAGCTAAACAACGTCCTCTACAGCCACATGGACTACGCCGTCGTGGCGAGGCGGTAGGGAGAGCCGGAAAAGACAGCGCGGCGCCTTAAGAAGCTTCCCTATTCGCCCACCGAGAACGTCCTCATCACGGGTTCGCGTTGCCCTTCTCCTCCCCCTTGACGGGGGAGGCTGGGTGGGGGTGTATAATATTCATACCCCATCCCCTTAAGTCCCCTCCCTCCAGGGGAGGGGATACCCTTGGCGCCCTGAACTTGTTTCAGGGTCTCGCCCCTCCGGCCTTGGGACTGTCCAACAGGTTCAGAATGACAACGTGGGGCGGACGATGTGGGTCTTCAGTCTCAGTTCGTCCAGCGTGGCGCCGAGGGCGAGCGCGACGATCTGCGGGACGTGCAGGATGGGGACGCCGAGTTTTTCTCCCGTCCTCTTCTCGATATCGGGCTGGTAGGCGTCCATGTTCAGATGGCACAGCGGGCAGGGGGTGACGATGACGTCCGCCCCGGCCCTCTTCGCCCCGGTGACGGCGTTGCCGGAAAGGGCCAGCGAGTTGTCTTTGTTCACCATCATGATGGGAAACCCGCAGCACTTCAGCCGCTCGGGATAGTCGACCGGCTCCGCCCCCAGCGCCTCGAATAGTTTTTCGAGATCGCGGGGGTTGTCGGGGTTTTCAAGCCCGGAATATTCGTGGGGCCGCAAGGCGTAGCAGCCGTAGAAGGCCGCCGCCTTCAGGCCGGTCAGGGGTTTTACAACCTTTTCCTTGAGCTTGTCGAGGCCGTAGTCTTCGAGCATAACCTCGAAGAAATGCTTGATAACCACGCCGCCCTGGTACTCGCGCCCGGTCTCTTTCTTGAGCGCCTCGTTGACGCGGGCCATGTAGGCCGGGTCGCCTTCAAGGTTCGCCCTCGCCTTGCGATGCACGCCGTGGCATGTGCCGCAGATGTTCATGATGGGAAGCCCCATCTCTTCGGCGATGGCGAAGGTGCGGGCGTTTACGATGTCGGCGATCATCGGGTTATCTTCGCCGACGACCCCGGCGCCGCAGCATGCGGCCTCCTTCATCTCCACCAGCTCTATCCCCAGCCTCTCGCACGCGGCGTATGTCGCGGCCAGAAGCTCCCTGCCGGCGCCCTTGGCGACGCAGCCTGTGTAAAGCGCGTACTTCAGGCTCATTTTCTGTACTCCTCGAACCGGGAGAATATCTTTTTCACCTCATCGGCCTTCTCAATCTTATGTGGGATGACGGGCGGGTTCTTGCGCCTCAAAAACATCCTTATCCCGACGGGCATGAGGCTTATCAGGCCCGGTATGTTGAAAAAGCCGACGCTGCGGGCGGGGACGTAGTTCTCGTCCAAGAGCCCGCGCTTGCCGACGGTCTCGCGGAAGGCCAGGGCGTGCCGCGCGCCGTTGCTTGAATGGACGCCTCGCCGCATAACCTCCTCGCGCACTTCCTCTATGCGGCCGAGGGGCTTGGACTCCGTCGGGCAGCGTGTTGAGCACTCGCCGCAATGGGTGCAGTCCCACACACCCCCGGGCCCGGCGATATCCTCCACCCTCTCCTGTGTCTTCGCGTCGCGCGAGTCGTGGATGAACCTTTGCGCCTTGGCGAGCGTGGCCGGGCCCAGGAACTTTTTATCCACCTCCATGACGTTGCAGTCCGACCAGCAGGAGGCGCAGAGGATACACGTGGTGGCGTTGTCGATTTTCAGGAATTGCTCCGGCGTCTGCTCGCGCTCCTTCTCCGTGTTGTCGCGGGTGTCCGGCATGAGCCAGGGTTTGATCGACTTGAGCGAGGCCCAGAAAGGCTCGAGGTCCACCACCAGGTCGCGGATGACTTCGAAATTGCCGATCGGGTCGACCTGTATGACGCCGTCCCTGACAAGCCCCGCAGCCTGCGTTTTGCATGCGAGCAGCGCGTGGCCGTTGGCCCGCATGGCGCAGGAGCCGCATATGGCCGAGCCGCAGGACATGCGGTATGTCAGCGAGGCGTCCTGTTCGGCCTTGATCCTGTTCAGGCAGTTCAGAAGCGTCGCCCCCGGCTCTATCTCGAGTTCGTAGTCCTGGTATCGCGGCGGCTCGCCCGAGGCCGGGTCGCTCCGGAAAACCCTGAACGTGGCCCTGTCCGCCATCAGTACTTCCTCTCCTCCGGCTGAAACCGCGTCACCCGCACGGGGCGGTAGCGAAGCTCATAGCCGCCGTCTTCGGTCCTGAAGGCCATGGTGTGCTTCATCCAGTTCTCATCGTCGCGCTTGGGAAAATCCTCCCTCGCGTGGGCGCCGCGGCTCTCGGCCCTTACCTGGGCGCCGGCGACGATAAGCTCGGAGTACTCCAGCATGTGGGAAAGCTCCAGCGCCTCGACCAGGTTCGTGTTGAAGTTTTTGGAGGCGTCGCCCACCTTCACGTTCCCGAAGCGCGCCTGAAGCTCCTTTATCTTCTCGTGAGCCCGCTCCATCTTCTCCGAGGTTCGGTAGACGCCGACGTCGTTCGTCATCGTCTCCTTGAGCTCCTCGCGGATGGCGTCGAGGCTCTCCGCGCCGGAGCCTCCGAAAAGTTTTTCGATCTCCTCTTTCGCCGCCGCCAGCTCGCGCGCCTCGTCCACAGGCGCCCAGTCCGCCTCCTTCGTCACCTCCAGCATCTTCTTGCCCGCCCGCCTGCCGAAGACCAGCGCTTCCAGAAGCGAGTTCGTCCCCAGCCTGTTGGCGCCGTGGACGGATATGCACGAGCACTCCCCGGCGGCGAAAAATCCTTTTATCAAAGCTCCGCTCTCGTCGGCGACGACCTGGCAGTCGTTGTCCGCCGGGATTCCGCCCATGGAATAGTGCGCCGTCGGCTGTATCGGCACTGGCTCTTCTATGGCGTCCACGCCTATAAAATCCTTCGCCAGGTGATAAATCTGCGGCAGGCGCTCCATGATCTTCTCTTTGCCCAGATGCCGCAGGTCGAGCAGGACGTAGTCCTTGTCCGGCCCCGCGCCGCGCCCCTCGTTTATCTCCGTCTGCTCAGAGCGTGAGACGATGTCCCGGGGGCCGAGCTCCATCTTGCTGGGGGCGTACTTGCCCATGAACCGCTCGCCCTCGCCGTTGAGCAGATACCCCCCCTCGCCCCGGGCCGCCTCGGAGAGCAGTATCCCGTGCCGGTACAGCCCCGTGGGGTGGAACTGGACGAACTCCATGTCCTGCAGCGGAGCGCCGGCCCTGTAGGCGGCGGTTATCCCGTCGCCTGTGTTGGCGAAGGCGTTGGAGGTTATCTTGTACGCCCGGCCGTAGCCGCCGGTGGCGAAGAGGACGGTCTTCGCGTGAAACACCTCGAAACGCCCGGTCTTTATGTCCATCGCCACGACGCCCCGGCATATCCCATCCTCGATTATGAGGCGGGTGACGTACCACTCGGAGTAGACCTGCAGGCTCGCCGCGTGTTTCATCGACTGCTCGAAGAGGGTGTGCAGCAGGGCGTGGCCGGTCCTGTCCGCCGAGTAGCAGGCGCGATTGAAGGAGTGGCCCCCGAAGGCGCGCTGGGCGATCCTGTTCTTTTCCGTGCGGGAGAAGGGGCAGCCGAAATGCTCCATCTCGATGATCGTCCTCGGCGCGTCGGAGCACATGATCTCGATGGCGTCCTGGTCGCCGAGATAGTCGGCGCCCTTCACCGTGTCGTAGATGTGCGCCTCCGGCGAGTCGCCGTCGACGTTGGCGAGCGCCGCGGCGACGCCCCCCTGTGCCGCGCCGGAGTGGCTGCGCGAGGGGTAGACCTTCGTCAGCACGGCCACGTCCAGATGGCCGACAAGCTCCATCGCCGCCCGGAGCCCCGCCAGCCCGGAGCCTACGATAACGACGTCGTGTGAGTACATGCGGTTTCTTTATTATTCGTCCATCGCGCTTTCGCGCCTTTGGAAGTCTAATCCGAAGTCACAAAGGCGCTCTATTTTATACAACCGGCCATCCTCTTTCCAGTGTAAAAACAAGGGAAGAAAAACGGCGGGCCGCGCCCCCGGCGCCATGTTAAGCCAAAGCGAAGCGTCCCGCGCCAGATGGAACAACGGGACTCTTCGGCTTCGCCTCAGAATGACACTATCGCGGCGTATCTTGCGCAAAACGGCGGAGTGGGGTGTGGCCTTCCGCCCCGTTTTTCCCCTCGCCGCTTTTCGTCAATGCCTGCCGCCGCGTCCCTTGCCGCGCCCGGCCTTGCGCAGGATGTCCATGTCGAAGGAGACCCGCTGCTCCGGCGTCAGGGCCGCGCGCATGTCGATCTTGTGATCGTACTTTTTCCTCATCTTCTCCTTTTTCAGATCGGCGATCCTGTCTATCTTCTCGGTGATGGCTTTTTTGTCCGGGTTGTCCTCCGTCAGCAGCGCCGCCAGCTCCGCCTTCTCCAGCCTGATCCTGGCTTTGAGGACGCCCATCTGCTTTTTGAGGTCGCGGTGCATCCTGTCTATGGCGAGCTCCTGCTCGTCGCTGAGCGTGCTTCTCCAATGGGACCCGAAGACGTGGCCCATGCCGCCGCCTCCGCGCATACCCTGGCCCATGCCACCCATCATCATGCCTTTGGGGCCGCCCATCATGCCCTTGGGGCCGCATTTGACATCGCCGCCGCGTCCGTGATCGGCGAACGCCGTGGCGGAAAGAGCCAGCGACGCCAGGAAAACCGACATCACCGAAAAAATTACAAGCTTTCTCATCTCACTTCCCTTTCAAGAGTGTTTCTCCTCCAAACCCTACTGGCGCCTCAGCGTCAGTCTTTTGTATTTCGAGCGCCTGTTCTCCTCCCGGCCGCCGAGCTCCTCTTTTCGAACCCGCTCGTATTCCGCGTAAGAGCCTTCAAACCAGCGGACTCTCCCCTCCCCCTCGAAGACGAGCAGGTGTGTGCAGACACGGTCCAGGAAGAACCGGTCGTGGCTTATGACCATGACGCAGCCCGAAAAGTCCATTATGGCGTCCTCCAGGGCGCGCAGGGTGGCCACGTCGAGATCGTTGGTCGGCTCGTCGAGCAGCAGGAGGTTGCCGCCGCTTCTCAAAAGCTTCGCCATGTGGACGCGGTTCCTCTCCCCGCCGGAAAGGTCCGCCACCCGTTTCTGCTGGTCCGGCCCGCGGAAGCCGAAGAGCGCCGCATAGGCGCGGGAGTTTATCTTTCTCCCGTCCATCTCGATGAACTCGCTCCCGCCGCTTATCTGCTCGAATACCGTCGCCGAGCCGTCGAGGGAGCCGCGTTTCTGGTCGACGTATGAAAGCTTCACCGTCTCCCCCAGCTCTATCCGCCCCTCGTCCGGCGCCTCCTCGCCGGCGATCACCCTGAAGAGGGTCGTTTTGCCCACGCCGTTCGGCCCCATCAGGCCCACCACCGCGCCGCGGGGAACGGAGAAGCTCAATTCCTCGATCAGCGCCGCGCCGTCGTAGCCCTTGGAGACGCTCTCGAACTCCACGACCTTCTCGCCAAGCAGCGGGCCGGGGGCTATTCTTATATCCGTGGAGTCCTTCTCCATCCTCTTGCTCTCGGCGACGAGCCTTTCGTATTCTTTTATCCTCGCCTTGTTTTTCTCTCTGCGCGCGCCGGGATTGGAGCGGATCCATTCAAGCTCTTTCAGGATGTGCTTCCTGACGCCCGGGGACGGAATCGAACCCTTTCCCAGGCGTTCGGCCTTCTGGGCGAGCCATGCCGAATAGTTCCCCTCGAAAGGCGTCCCCCTGCCCCCGCCAAGCTCCAGTATCCACTTCGTGATGTTGTCCAGGAAATACCTGTCGTGGGTGACGACGATGACGTTGCCGGGATAGTCCCTCAGCGTCCCCTCCAGCCATTCGACCGTCTCCGCGTCGAGATGGTTCGTCGGCTCGTCGAGCAGGAGTATGTCCGGCTTCTGTATCAGCAGCCTGCAAAGGGCCACCCGCCGCGCCTCGCCCCCGGAAAGTTTTGAGACGTCCATATCGTCCGGCGGCAGGACCAGCGCGTCCATGGCCACCTCCACGTGGCGGTCGAGCTCCCAGCCGTCGACGGCGTCTATCTCGTCCTGGAGCCTGCCCATCCTCTCCAGGGCCTTCTCCATTTCGCCGTCGTCCATCGGCGCGGACATCTTCTCCGTCAGCCCCTCGTATTCCGCGATGAGCTTCTTTATCCCGCTGAACGCATCCTCCACGTTCTCGCGGACGGTCCTGCCGCCGGAAAGCCGCGGCTCCTGGGGAAGATAGCCCACCGTCACGCCCTTTTTCGGCGCGGCGGTACCGGTGAAATCGGTGTCCAGCCCGGCCATGATCCGAAGGAGGGTGGATTTGCCGGAGCCGTTCTCTCCCACGATTCCGATCTTCGCGCCGTGGTAGAAGAAGAGGTTTATGTCCTCGAGGATCTTTTTCTGTCCATGGGCCTTGCCAAGCCCCGACATCGTGTATATGTATTCGCCTGCCATCACGTCCTTTCCCGATAAGCCGCCGCCGGGGCGGCCGGGGTTTGCCCCATGTTCTGAATATAGATTCTAACCGGACTCGCCGGCTTCGTAAAATATCAATCCCGGCGCGAGTCAAACGCAAAGACGGGAGACGGCGGCAGGGGCCGCGGTTCGGCATCCCGCCAAAAGCGGCAACGCGGGCCGAAGCCCCGTTTTCCCGGAAAACCCGGCGTAACGCTCAAGCGGCCAGGCGCCGGAGCGGCGCCGTCAATCTTTGTCCGGGGAAGGCGCGGCTTTCTTTTCCTTTTTCTCTTTTTTGGGCTTGGGCTTGGGGTTGGCGTAGTCGGTCTTGTACCAGCCTGTGCCTTTGAGGTGGAAGGAGTTCATCGAGATCAGCCTGGTAAGCTTCCCTCCGCACTTCGAGGCGCCGTTGTGGCGCTTCAGGGGCGGGTCCGTTATCTTCTGCGTGACCTCCAGGACGTCGCCGCATTTCTGGCAGGAATACTCGTATATGGGCATCTGGCCATCCGCTCCTTTTAAAACAAACCGCTATGCTTCCATCGGCGCGATACGCCGAACGTTATATTTATAATACGCGATTTTCGCCTGTCAAGGCGCCTTCGCGTAAGCCGCCCAAGCTCTCAGACGCGGCTCAGCCACTGGGGATAATCGCCGTTTTTGCCCTTCAGGACGTCGAAGAAAACATCCTGCAGCCTCCTGGTCACGGGCCCCAGGCCGTCTTTCCCTATCGTCCTGCCGTCCACGGAGCGGATAGGCGTAAGCTCGGCGGCCGTGCCTGTGAAAAAGGCCTCGTCGGCGATGTACACCTCGTCCCTCGACATGGCGATCTCCTCCACGCGCAGGCCCATGTCCCGGGCGATGGTTATCACGGAGTCCCGGGTTATCCCCTCCAGGATGGAGGGCAGGGGCGGGGTCTTGAGCTTCCCGTCCCGGACGATGAAAATGTTCTCGCCGGATCCTTCGGCGACGTAGCCATAGGGGTCCAGCAGGAGGGCCTCGTCGTAGCCTGCCTTCACGGCCTCGAGCTTGGCCATTATGGAGTTGACATAAGCCCCGCAGACCTTCGATTTCGTCATGAAGACGTTCGGATGGTGCCGGGCGAAGCTGGAGGTTTTAACCTCGATCCCCTTCTCCAGCGCCTCGTCGCCGAGATACGCCCCCCAGGGCCACACGGCGATGGCCACACGGACGGAGCACCCCACGCAGTTCAGCCCTCGCTTCTCGTCCCCCAGGAAGACGAGGGGCCGTATGTAGCACTCCTCCAGGCCGTTCACGCGGATGGTCTCCTTCACCGCGCCGTTTATCGTCTCCTCGGTGAAGGGGATGTCCAGCCCCAGGATCTTGGCGGAGTTGAAAAGCCTCCTTGTGTGATCCTCCAGCCTGAAGACAGCGGGGCCCCTCGAAGTCCGGTAACAGCGTATCCCCTCGAAGACGCCCAGCCCGTAATGCAGGGTGTGTGTAAGAACATGGACGTTCGCCTTGTCCCAGTCCACGAAGGCGCCGTCCATCCATATCTTCTCGGACCTTGGCCCGTCGCTCATCCGCTATAAATCTCCATACGAGTCACTAAAGGTTAAAGAGAAGGAATCCTCAATTTTCAATGATTTAAGACCCGCATGTCAAGCGTGAAGATTTCCCGGCCGAAGGCTCATCCCCGCCCTTCCTCGAAGACGATGGCCTCGAAGACGGAAATCCGCGCGCCGGAGCGCCATGCGCCGGGGGGGAGCCCGGCCTTGAGCGAAAGATGATCCAGGGCCGTCTCGGTGTCCCAGCCCTGTTTCGGCGCGACCTGCGGAAGGAAAAGAGCCCTGCGGCCCCATTTGCTCAGGATGATCCCGTGCCTGCCGATCTCTATCTCATCGGGGGAGGAGACCTCCTCGGGCGGGGAGAGGACTGATATCTCTATCTCTATCCGGTCAAGCTCCGAGGGGGCGACGGGCGGAAACCTGGTGTCCTCCAGCGCAGCGGCCCTGGCGGCGGAGACGACGTTTTCATAGAGCGTCCTTTCAGCCTCTGGGTAGCCCACGCAGCCCCGAAGTCCGCCCTCTTTCGTCAGGGTTACGAATACGCCGCAGGGCGCCTTGAGGGCGCCGGAGAGCGACCCTGTGTCCACGGGCGCCATCGCCTCCCCCCTCACGGCGGATTCGACGGAGCGCCGAGCCGCCTCAAGCAACGTTCCCCTGTCCTCGCTGGAAAGCTCGAAGTCCAATTTCGGCGACATCCCTTCTCCACAGGCTATATGCTTATTGTGAACCCGCCGCCAGCCCAAAGGCAAGAGCGGAGGCGCCGGCTCTCTATGCGCAAGCGGCCGCTCGCGTTGTATAATACAAGTCATGAACGGCATGGATCGGACAGATGGACTGAGGCGATCTCTTATAATCGTAGCGCTTCTCCTTTTCGGCGCGGCGCCGTGGGCCGCCGCATCGGGCGCCCCGTTCACGAGGATCAGCCCCGAGAGGGCCAATAATATGCTGAAAAGCGGTGAAATAGACCTTCTCCTCGACGTGCGCACCCTGAAGTATTACACCGGGCCTTCCGGCAGGCTGAAGGGCGCCTTCCTGGCGCCGATCGACAAGCTCCCTGAAATGCTCGATACCCTGAAGAAATTCAAGGACAAGACCATCCTCGTCTATTGCGAGGTGGGGATATGGTCGCAGGACGCCGCGCGCCTGCTGGGCGAAAGCGGGTTCGGGAAGGTGCTGGAGCTGGAGGGTGGGATCGAACGATGGACGAAGGAGGGCTACCCGGTCATCAACTAGCCTCCGCCCCCTCGGGGCGCCCGGAGCCCTTAAAACGCCACCCGCGACTCGTACTTTTCTATGGAACGGCGGCTGATCCTGTAGCACCCCCTGATCTTCAGCCCGCTAAGCTCCCCCTGCTCGATAAGCCTGATGATCGTGACCGCCGACACCCCCCACCTCCTGGCAAGCTGCGAGGTGGTGAAATACACGCCGGGAGGGCAGACCTCGCGCCCCTTGCCGCCATCTCCGCCCGGAGCTTTTTCCGATCCGAGTTCCGGTTTCATTAATTCTTGAGTCCCTGAAAACGGCTGACCACCGAAAGTATAAATATGTTATGCTTTCATTCTAGTATAGTAATAATAATTGTCAAGATAAAATATTCGTATTCGAATATTTTTCCGGAAGGAGCCGTCATGGGCAGATCGAACAGGCTGGGCCGGATGATAAGGATGGTGCGGGGCGGGCTCACCCAGCAGCAGTTCGCAAAATCCATCAACGTAAGCCAGGGCTCGGTCGCCAAGTACGAGAAGGGTGAATCCATCCCCGGCGCCGCCACCCTGCTGCGGATAGCGGGACTGGGGGGCGTCACCGTGGAGGAGCTTTTGGGCGGCGGGGAAGAGGCGGGCCGGAGTTTTGTCCTGTCGGAGGAGGAGCGCAGGCTGGTGGCCGCCGCCAGGGAGCTTGAGAAGAGCGATCCCGCCCTGCGCTCGTTGATCCTGGAGCTTGCGCTCGCCCTGGCCCGGCGCGGAAACAGGGATAAGGGGCGCTCCACCTGAATAGTGAAGGCGCCTTGCGGGCTCCGCAGCCCGCGGCTACTCGAACCCCAGCAGCCTCCCTCCCTGGTAGACCACGAGGCTTGCCGTCCAGGCGAGGACGAGCCCCAGCGCCACCGACAGCCCGGTGATTTTCCACGAGCCGGACTCGGCCCGTATCGAGGCCAGGGTGGCTACGCAGGGGGTGTAAAGAAGGGTGAAGACCATGAAGCTCATCCCCTGCAGGGGCGTTATGTACGAGGAGATGACAGCCGGGTCCGTCCCGCCATGGATCACGGCCAGGGCGCCTATCACCACCTCCTTGGCGACAAACCCGAAAAAGAGCGCCACGGTCTCCCGCCATGGTATCCCGATTGGGTCGAAGATGGGAGCCGCCGCCGCGCCCAGCATCCCCGCCAACGTCTTTTCCCCGGCCGGAGGGACGCCAGGGGGGAAGTGGGTAAGGAACCATACCACCACCACCCCGGCCACTATCATGGTGGACGCGCGATACAGAAACTCCCGCATCTCCTGCCAGGCCCTTATCGCCACCGTCCGGGCGAGCGGGAGCCTGTAGGGCGGCAGTTCCATGATGAAAGGCTCCGGCGTCCCGAAGGAGAAGGGCCTCAGCGCGATTCCCACCAGGATTATCATGGCGAAACTCAGGATATAAAGAGAGAAGACCGCCCACGGCGCCGCCCACGGGGCGAACAGCAGCCCCGCCAGGAACAAAAAGACCTGCAGCCGAGCGGAGCAGAGAGTGAGCGGTATCAAAAGCATGGTCAGCAGCCTGTTATGCTGGCTCGATAGCACCCGCGTGCCCATGACGGCCGGGACGTTGCATCCGTATCCAAGCAGCAGGCTTATGAACGCCTTCCCGTCCAGCCGGAGCATATGCATCAGCCTGTCCATCAGGAAGGCCACCCTCGCCATGTAGCCTGTGTCCTCGATCAGCGACAGGAACACGAAAAACAGGGCGATGATGGGGAAAAAGCTTACCACCACCCCCACCCCCTCGATCAGGCCGTCCACCAGGAAATCCTTCAGCATCCCCGGCGCGCCGATGGCCTCAAGAGCCGATCCGGCCCAGCCCTGAACAACCCCCACGCCCGCGGCCGTCCACTCCTGCAACGGCGTCCCCATGGTGAATACGCCATGGAAGATCGCGAACATGATGATGAAAAAGAGCGGCAGACCCAGCCATCCGCCCATCAACACGTTGTCGATCTTCTCCGTGACCGAGGCGGGGATCCTGGCTGGGCTCCTGGTCGTCTCCATCAGCAGGCCGCGGGCGGAATTGAACCTGCATCTTGCGCAGGTGGTGACGAGGTCCTGTCCCAGGGCTTTCTCCACACTGCCGCGCTCTTCCGCCGCCAGGGACGCCGCTTCGGCGAGCCGCGGGTCCTTTTCCACCAGCCTTGCGCCGCCCTCCTCGTCCTCCAGCAGGCTGACGGCGACGAACCCGCTATCCAGCCCCGCCCCGCCGCCGCCCGACTCCACGCTCCTCGCTATCCGCGCCACCGCCTCCTCCAGCGCGGGGGGGAAGGATATGTGGGTGGGGCGCGCCGTTCTTTGCCCTTCGAGGGTCTTGAGGATCGTTTTCTTCAGCTCGTCCAGCCCCTCCCCCGTCCGCGCCACGATGGGGACGGCGGGCGCGCCGAGGTGCTGGGAGAAGGCTTCCATGTCTATCTCGATTCCCTTTTTCCGGGCCTCGTCCATCATGTTCACGGCCACCACCATGGGGATGTCCATCGACGCGAGCTGCAGGGTCAGCCCCAGTCCGCGGTAGAGGTTGCCCGCGTCGACCACGTTCAGGATCAGGTCGGGAGGGCTTTCCAGAAAATAGTCGCGGACAACCCTCTCCTCCAGGGTGCTGGGGGTTATGGAATACGCCCCGGGAAGGTCCACAAGCTCCGCCTCGACGCCGTCGAGCCGGAAGGCGCCCACCTTCTTTTCCACGGTGACGCCCGGCCAGTTGCCAACCCGCTGGCTGGCGCCGGTGAGGCGGTTGAAGAGGGTGGTCTTGCCGCTGTTGGGGATGGCGCTTATCGCTACGGTGACCTTACGAGTCATCGCCGCCTTCCGGCTCCACCACGACCTTGTCCGCCTCCCCTCTGCCGAGGATCACAAGCCCTCCCCCGGGAGAAAGGCGGACAGTGTAAGGCGCGGTTTTCAAGAGCGTGACCCTGGCGCCCTCCGTCACGCCCCGGCTCTCCGTTTTTCTTTTGAACCCCTCGCCTCCTACGAGTTCGCGCACTCTGTAGACCCTGTCCACGGCCTTCGCGCTGGAGAGGGGAAACGCGATGACATCAAGCTCCAGCGCGGCCGCCTCCTCCTCGCGCAGGGCCACCGCCTGTCCCGACTCGGCGCCGAGAGCCAGCGGTCCCCCCAGGGCTCCGGCCCGCAGGACGGTCACCTCCACGCCGGGCAACATCCCCATCTTGGCAAGGCGCCGCGAGACGGCGGTGTTGTCCCCCAGCGAGACAATGCGGCAGATGGTGTTCGGTCTTAACGGTATCTTCTCTTTCACTTTCGTCACGGCGGATAAACGGTCCCCGCGGGCCGGTCGAAAATTGACAATAATTCTCATTTTAGCCTAGCCGAGGGGCGGAGCGCAGGAGGATTTCGCGCCGCGGCGACAGGGGGGGAAGCCGCCGGGGAGCGCGGCGTCAAGAGGCCAGGGTGACCCTGTTCCTGCCTCCTTCCTTGCTCTGGTAAAGGGCCTTGTCCGCCTTCTCCACGAAGGCGTGCTCGTCCATGGCGCCGTCCCAGACGGCCGCGCCGACGCTTATGGTGATGTTTATGGTCTTCCCCTCCAGGCTGATCCCCGTCTTCTCCACGCTCTCCCTTATCCTCTCCGCGACGGAAACCGCCCCCTCGGCCTCTGTCTCGGGCAGGATCACGGCGAACTCCTCGCCGCCGTAGCGGGCGCTGATGTCATGCCCGCGCTTGGAGCCGTCCACGACGTTGGCGATGGTTTTCAACACGCGGTCGCCCACCTTGTGGCCGTAAGTGTCGTTGAAGCTTTTGAAATGGTCGATGTCGAAAAGCAGCAGGGCCAGGCTCGAACCGTAGCGCTTGGCCCGGGACATCTCGGAAAGCAGCATCTCGTGGAAGTGACGGTGGTTGTAAAGCCCCGTCAGGCCGTCGGTGATGGAGAGCTTTTCGAGCTTGTCCTTGAGGACCTTCATCTCGTCGTAGGCCTTGGAAAGGTCGTCATAAAGCTTCTTGTTGTTCAGGTGGGCGCGCATCCTGGCGAGGAGCACCTCCTCGTCGAAAGGCTTGGTCAGAAAATCCTCCACGCCGCTTTCCAGCGCCTTCAGGGTGCTTTTCTTCTGGGTGTCGGCGGTCACCATTATCACGCGGATGTTCTCAAGCTCCCTGTCCGCCTTGATCTTCCGGGTAAGCTCGTAGCCGTCGATCTTCGGCATGTTGGCGTCCATCAGTATCAGGTCCGGCATGAACTCCCTCGCGGCCTCTATGGCCCTGGTGGAGTCGTCCACTATCATGTAGTCGTGACCGGCCCTGGAGAGGATGTGGCGGTACATTTTGCCGACGATGGGGCTGTCCTCTACGGCGAGTATCCTGTTGCGCGCCGGGGCGGCGAGCCTGCCGGACTCGAAAACGGAGTCCACGAACTCAGCCAGGTCCTTGTTGCTGAAAGGCTTGTAAAAAAAATCCACCACTCCCGCCGCCTGCCCCTCATTCCTGAGTTTTTCGTCGTAGGAGGATGTCACCATGACCACGGGGATGCTCTTCGTCTTCTCGGCGGCTTTAAGGATGCTCACGAACGCGAGGCCGTCCATTTCCGGCATCACGTAGTCCAGCAAAAGAAGGTCGAAGCCGTCCCTGCTGGCAAGCTTCAGCCCCTCTTTACCGTTGGAGGCGAGCTCCACCTGGTACCCGCTTGCGGAGAGGGTCTTGTCCACAAGGCCAAGGATAAGAGGATCGTCATCTATCACCAGTATTTTCTTGTCCTTGCGCCACTCGGGATCGGAGGCGCCTGGCGCGTCGGTCCGCTCGTCTCCTGAGCTTCCGGCCTGTTTCATTGTCGAGATAATGCCCCCTGTATGGTCATTTCTTTCCCTCATTTTTCAATATATCACATAAATTTTATCAACCGCCACAGCCGCGCTTGCCAAACACCGTTACAAACAATAGAATGCCAGAGTCCACGCGGAAAAAGCGCTCCGCCCGAGATGCGCGGACCCGGCGCGGCGGCGTTTTCATAATATCTTCTACAAAGCAGGGAGGGTGACGTCAGATGCCGATCCAGGAAAGGTACCTTCTTAACACCGCGGATATACCGAAAAAGTGGTACAACATAATGGCGGACATGCCGAACCCGCCGCAGCCTCCCCTCCATCCCGGCACTGGGAATCCCGTGGGGCCGGACGACCTGGCGCCGCTTTTCCCGATGTCCCTGATCGAGCAGGAGGTGAGCGCCGAACGCTGGATCGACATACCGGAAGACATACTGAACATCCTGGCCATGTGGCGGCCCACGCCGTTGCACAGGGCGCGCAACCTGGAAAAAGAGCTGGGAACGCCCGCCAAAATTTTTTACAAGTACGAGGGCGTCTCCCCCGCCGGAAGCCACAAGCCGAACACCGCCGTGGCCCAGGCATACTACAACAAACAGGCGGGGATAAAGAAGATATCCACGGAGACCGGCGCGGGCCAGTGGGGCAGCGCCATGACCTTCGCCTGCCGCATGTTCGGGCTGGAGACTCTTGTCTACATGGTCAAGGTCAGCTACCAGCAAAAGCCCTACCGGCGCTCCATGATAAAGCTCTGGGGCGGCGACGTCATCCCCAGCCCGTCGGACACCACCGAGGCCGGGCGAGGGATACTGGCCCAGAACCCGGACTCCACCGGCAGCCTGGGGATCGCCATCTCCGAGGCGGTGGAGGTCGCCGCGCAAAGCTCCGATACCAACTACTCCCTCGGCTCGGTGCTGAACCATGTATTGACTCATCAGACGATAATAGGCATCGAGGCGGAGAAACAGATGAAGATGGCGGGCGCCTACCCGGACGTTGTCATAGGCTGCTGCGGCGGCGGGTCGAACTTCGCTGGCATAAGCAACGTCTTCATAAAGAACAAGATCGAAGGCAAAGAGGCGAAGGTCGTGGCCGTGGAGCCCGCAAGCTGCCCCACGCTGACCAAGGGGGTCTACTCCTACGACTTCGGCGACACGGCCCAGATGACACCGCTGATCGCCACGCACACCCTGGGGCATGACTTCGTCCCCCCAGGCATCCACGCGGGCGGCCTGCGCTACCATGCCGTGGCCCCCATCACCAGCCAGCTTCTAAACGACGGGCTTATCGAGGCGGCGGCCTACCCGCAGCTGGAATGCTTCGAGGCGGCGGTGACTTTTGCGCGGACGGAGGGGATCATCCCCGCGCCGGAGACCTCCCACGCCATCCGCCACGCCATCGTGGAGGCTTTGAAGGCGAAGGAGGAAGGGAAGGAGAAGACGATCCTGTTCAACCTGAGCGGCCACGGCCACTTCGACATGGGCGCCTACGACAACTATTTCGCGGGCGAGCTGGTGGACGACCGCATGGACGAGGCTGGCATCGACAGCGCCCTGAAGGCGATAGAGAGCCTGCCCAAACCGCCGGGCTACACGGGCAAATCCGGCGCGGCGGCGTAAAGGCGCGGCCGCGCGTCCTCGCGTGTCATCCTCGTCACGGGTTCGTGCAGTTCACGCCGTCCGTCGGGTCGTCAATAGCGCCTGTTCCATCGTTGTTGATGTCGACGGCGGTTCCAAGGCCGCCAAAGCCGTTGGGAAGGCATACGCCGCCGACCACCGAGTTGCCGGGGCCGCAGATCAAAGTGTCCGCCTCCGCGCAGGACATGGTGGTGGGGAGGGGTTGGTAGAGCAACAGTGAGTTCACGTTAACCAGAGTAGTCAGGCTGTCCACGTTGCCAACCCCCTGCACGCCGATGTTGTTGTTGTTAAGTCTAAGGTTCGTCAGGCTGGTCAGACCGGACAGCGGCGACACGTCCACGATCTGGTTGTCGTAAAGGTACAGCATCGTCAGGTTCGTGAGGCCGGACAGCGGCGACACGTCCACGATCTGGTTGCTGCGAAGGTACAGCGTCGTCAGGCCGGTGAGGCCGGACAGCGGGGACAAGTCCGCGATCTGGTTGCTGCTAAGGTACAGCCACGTCAGATTGGTCAAGCCGGACAGCGGCGACACGTCCACGATCTGGTTGCCGTAAAGGGAGAGCGACGTCAGGCCGGTGAGGCCCGACAACGGCGACACGTCCACGATCTGGTTGCTACTAAGGTACAGCTTCGTCAGGCTGGTAAGGCCGGACAGCGGCGACACGTCCACGATCTGGTTGGTGAAAAGGTACAACTCCGTCAGGCTGGTGAGGCCGGACAGCGGCGACACGTCCGCGATCTGGTTTTCCTGAAGGTGTAACGTCGTCAGATTGGTCAAGCCGGACAGCGGCGACACGTCCACGATCAGGTGGTGTCGCAGGTCCAGCCACGTCAGGCTGGTGAAGCTCTCCAGTCCGGAAAGATCGGCGATAATGCCCCCGCCGCCGCAATCCAAATTCTGCGCGTCGCTGGCGCAGGTCCAGCCATTGTTGCTGGCGGCCAGGTTCACGCAGGTTCCAAGGTTGATGTCCGGGAAGGTTATATCCGCGATGGTGACGCAGGCGTCACATGCGTCGCCCGTCCCGTCGCTGTCCGCGTCGGCCTGGTCGGGGTTGGCGGTGTTCGGGCAGTTGTCGACGCCGTCCTCTATCCCGTCGCCGTCGCTGTCCACGATACCCGACGCGGGAGTGGCGCACATCTGATCGCCCATCCGGCTCTCGCGGGTGACCTTCCTCCACCCCGTCAGGCCGAAACAGTACTCGGCGCCGTTGGTCAGCCCCGTGACGGTGTATCCGGTCAAGCCGCGCCAGACGTCGATGCGCGGGGAGTCGTACGCCGCCGGGCCGCCCTGTTGGTAGTAGAGGAAATAGTTCTGTAGCTCGTTGTCCGGGGCGCCGGAGTCCGACGGCGTGTTCCATGTCACCGTCACCTGCCCGTCGCCCGCCGCCGCGCTTGTCACGTGTGTCAGCTTCGGCTCCGGCAGGGAGCCGCCGGAGTCATCGCCATCGCCGTCGTCATCGCCAGAGCCGCCGTTCGGCGTGATGGGATCTTCGGGCGTCCACAGAACCGTCTCGCCGTCCGGGCAGTACTGGGTGAGCATGAGGTAGTAGCCCACGCCGTTTTCGAGTCCGTTTATCGTGTAAGGGCTGGTGACCTTCTCGAACATCGCCCCGTGCGGCAGGGTGTCCCAGTTATCCGGCGAGATGGAAGGATCCGAGGCTACGTAAAGATTGTACCAGCAGCCATCCTCCAGGGCTTGGACCCTCGCCTGGGCCTGCTCCTCCCATGACACGACCACCTGCCCGTCGCCGGGCTCCACCACGACGTTGACCGCGGCGCCCGGATTTTCCGTATCACCGCCATCGCCCGGCGATGACGACGAGCCGCAGGAGGCGAGCTGGAGCATCGCGGGGATGACGAGGATCAGCAGTGCGGAAAGTATATGTTTGCGTGTCATGTTTTTTTCTCCTGGTGGCGCGGTTGTTAATTGTCTGATCGTCATTCCAAGGCCCTTCGGCGCCGCATGAGGTAAACTCCGCCGAAGAATTCCGCTCCATTCCCTCCCCCTCGACGGGGGAGCTTTTAACCTCCTCCCCCTTAGACGGGGGAGGATCGAGGTGGGGGTGATGTGATTTATTCATACACCCTCCCCTTATGTCCCCTCCCGTCAAGGGAGGGGAATTGTTATTCCGAGGCGTAAGCCGAAGAATCCCTCTTTGTGTCCGGCGCGAGACCCCTCGCTGGCCCCATTTAAATGAATATCCCCACGGCTCGCGAAAAACCACCCTACGAAAGTAGGATTTTTCGAGAACGCCTCCGGCGGCGGGGAGCGGCGGTAAGCGACGGTAAATCTTGCGCATACAAACAGATAGCGCCAACGGGAGGCTCGGGACGGGAAAAATGTCTTGCCCTCCGTTCCTCAAAGGTGTAAGAAAAATGATTGAGAGTGGCCCATTCCCAGGAAACTTCAGGGGCAAGCAAAATGGGGAACGCGGACGGGGTTTCCGCCTCGTCGCTGAAAAAAGTTTTAAGTCTGCTCGAAGCGCTGTACGCCGCCGGGGACACAGCAAGCGCCGTCAACTTGTTTTTCGACGAGATCGGCGCGCTCGTGCCGCACGAGACGGCGGTCTACTTTCCACTGGATCTCAAGAGAGGCGGTCTGCCGTCCTGCGGCGGGCATGTCTGTAAAAACATGGACGACGGCGGCAAATCCTCCGTGTTGTACGGAGCGCGCTACGGCGCCATGGACCCCCTTGTAAAATTAGGCGCGCAATCCTTGAACTGCGCGCTCAAGAACACCGACATAACGCCCATGAGCAGGATCATGGACGGAGAGCTCTATTGCGACTTTTTAAAACCCCTCGGGTTAGCCTACGTCATCGCCGCGGCGTTGAGCTCCAACGGCATGCCGATAGGCGGAATCAGCCTGCACAGGCCGCCCGGCTCGAAGGATTTCACGGACTCCGAGAAGGCCGTCCTGACCCTCCTTGCGCCCCACCTGGCCCGCGCCATACACAACCATGAGAGCCGTGAGATCGGGCTGGATATCACCGCGCGCCTTGGGTTGGGGGAAGAGAACGGGGCGGCGGGCGCTTCCGGCCTCATCACCCGGCGCGAGGCGGAGGTGGCCGCCCTTGCGGCGCGGGGGCTGAAAAACCGCGAGATCGCGGAAACGCTTTTCATCGCCGAGCAGACCGTCAAGGACCACCTGCTGTCCATATACAGGAAGACCGGAGTCAACAGCCGCTCCGCCCTCGTGGCGAGACTTTTTTCGCGTTAGAGGCCACCTCAGCCCAGGCCAACGTCGAGGGTCATCATGACGGTAAAACCTGTCATCAGGCCAGCCGTGGCGAGGTGTGAATTGCCGTTTCGCTGCGATTCGGGGATGACCTCCTCGGCGACGACGAAGATCATCGCCCCCGCCGCGAAGGCCAGCGCGTAAGGCAGGACCGGCTCGGACAGGAACACGACGGCGGCCCCGATAACCCCCGCCGCAGGCTCCACGGCGCCGGACAGCTGGCCGTACCAGAAGCTTTTCGCTTTAGAGAGCCCCTCGCGGCGCAACGGGACGGAGACGGCCATCCCCTCGGGAAAATTCTGTATCCCGATGCCGAAAGCAAGCGCCACAGCCGCCGCGAAGGTCGCCTCCGGCATACCCGCCGCCGCGGCACCGAAGGCCACGCCCACGGCCAGCCCCTCGGGGATGTTGTGCAGCGTGATGGCCAGGATCAGCAGGGTACTCCGCCGCCAGGGGGTTTTGACCCCTTCGATCTCCGTGGCGGGCGCGCCGGGATGCAGGTGAGGGAGCGTCCAATCCACGAGCCTTAAAAAGACCCCCCCGGCCATAAACCCGACCGCCGCAGGAAACCAGGCGGGGACGCTCCCGTCGCCGGACATCTCGATCGCCGGGGCGAGCAACGACCAGTAGCTGGCCGCTATCATCACGCCCCCGGCGAACCCGAGCATGAGGTCCAGCGTCCTGCGGCTCATCTCCCTTCCCAGGAAGACCGCCGCCGCGCCCAGGGCGGTCAGCCCCCACGTGAAAAGCGTCGCGATGAGCGCCTGCCAGACGGGATGAAGGCTTTCCATGGGAAAATCGCCGGGATTAAAAAGACGCTGTCACCGCAAGGCCGCTTTCAAAAAGTCGCCCCAAGCCGAACTACTGCGCGCAAGGGGCTCTGAAAAATCCCGCGCCCGCCGCAAAAAATGTCACCCTGAGCCGGAGGCGAAGGATCCCGCGCGCCTTTGCCGGGACTGGCGGCTACTCGATGACTGTATTCAGGTCCCGCTCGTGCTCCTCTTCCTGGATCAGGATATCCTCGAGGGTCCTTCTAAGGCCGTACTCACGCAGGCTCTCGGCCTCGGCTATCCTCTCCTTGTAATCGGAGATGGCTCGCAACTCGCCTTTCAGGTCCTGCTTGAGCATCTCGAGGCTGTTCGTCGAGGTCTCGATATCCTCCACCTTCACCGTCGGCGTCCCCCCCAGGTAGTCGATCTGCTCCGAGAGCATGATGGCGTGCTGAATCTCCTCGTTGGCGTGGATCAAAAGCTCCTTCTGGATCGACTCGTACTGGGCGCCGGTGATGACCGAGGCGTGCTGTATGTACTGGATGGCCGCGGCGTACTCCCACTCCACGTCCTTGTTGAGCTTGGCTATCAGCTCTTCCTTCGTTATGCTCATGCTCCCTCCTCATGGTGAAGACTCGTGGTTCGGTTAAGTATGATATATCATCTCCATGATGTATATAACCGAAAAGGGATTCCTTAAAGCGCGGAAGCCGGTTTGAAGAAAGCGACAGTCCTGGAGAACATCCCCTTCACCATCGAGCAGGTCCGCGTCCTGCGGGAGATGAAGATCCCCCACGTAAAAAGCCTGGACGAAATCGAGGAAAAGCCGCTGGCCGGCGCCATAGGAAAGGCGATAGACAAAGCCTACACCCTGATCCACGGCCGCGGCGTGTTCAAGACCTGCAGGCTGACCGGCGTCGAGGCCGGCGCCGTGCGCGGGGAGGGCGTGGGGGATGTCTTTTCCGGCCCGGCGATGGTTAAGCTTCTCGGCGGATGCGATTTCGCCACGCTGCTGGCCTGCACCATCGGCCCGGAGCTGGAGGCGGAGGTGGAGCGGCTGGAGGAGGCGCAGGATATGACCGGCGCCTACATCCTGGACATGATCGGCGGCTGGATGGCCGACTACATGGCCGACCGCGTGGACGAGCGGGTGGAGCGGGAGATCAGGCGCGCGGGCTACGAGAGGACAATGCGCTACTCCCCCGGCTACGGCGACTGGACGCTGGAGCGCCAGCCGGACGTCTTGCGGCTCGCCGAGGCGGAGAGGATAGGGATACGCCTGACCGAGACGAACATAATGATCCCCAGAAAATCCGTCTCCGCCGTGATCGGCTGGAAGCCTAAGACGGGTTGACGCGCCCATGGCCGGGCCGGGAAAATGTTTGCGCTTATCCAAAAGTTCTTTTAACGTATACGCCGTGCCCGATGATTGAGCGTATGCCTGTTGAATATTGTTTTTTAACCTGAAAATCAAACGTTGCATATGTCTTTCCTTTCCGATCTTGAAGAGAGGATACTGATCCTCGACGGCTCCATGGGGGCGCTGTTGCAGAGCCGCGGCCTGCCGCCCGGCCATGCGCCGGACCTTTGGAACATCGAGAACCCTTCGAGGGTGAAAGAGGCCCACCGCCAGTACGCCGAAGCGGGGGCGGACATCATCATCACGAACACCTTCGGCGCCTCCCGCCTGCGTCTTTCCGAGTACGGCGCGGAGGGCAAGCTGAGACAGATCAACCACGCCGCCGTCAGGATCGCCCGGGAGGCGGCGCCGGGCCGGTATATCGCAGGCAACGTCGGCCCCCTGGGGGGGATCATGGCCCCGGCGGGGGACATCTCCTTCGATGACGGCGTCGCCATCTTCCGGGAGCAGATAGAGGCGTTGCTCGACGCTGGGGTGGACCTTATCGCCGTGGAGACGCTGTTCGACCTGATGGAGGCCCGCGCCGCCGCCATCGCCGCCAACGAGGTCCGCGGCCGCGTCCCCCTGCTCGTCTCGATGACATACAACGCCGACGGGATCACCGACACCGGCACCGACCCCGTCACCGCCTCGGCCGTCCTGGAGAGCCTGGGGGTGGACATCATCGGCGTGAACTGCTCCACCGGCCCGGAGCCGATGACCGCCACGGTGGAGAGGCTCGCCGCCGCCACGTCCCTGCCCGTCTCAGTGGAGCCGAACGCGGGCCTGCCGGTGAACCGCGGCGGGGTGACGGTCTTCGAGATGCCGATGGAGAAGCTGGCCTCCTACGCTAAACCCTTCGCCGAGGCCGGGGCGAACATCGTCGGCGGCTGCTGCGGCTCCACGCCGGACTATATAAGCATGATCGCCTCCAGCCTGAATGGCCTCAGGCCCAGGAAGAGAGACAACCCGAAGATATTCTCCTTCACCAGCAGGATGATGACCCTCCAGGCGGGCGACGGGCTGCCCTTCGTGAAGATCGGGGAGAAGATAAACCCCACCGGCCGGAAAAAGTTCGCCGAGTCCATCAAGGATGGGAAGATGGACATGGCGCTGGCCGACGCGCGAGGACAGCTCGACGCGGGCGCGATGGCGCTGGACGTGAACGTGGGCGTGCCCCTGATCGACGAGGCGGCGATGATGGAGAAGGCCGTGACGGCCATCCAGAACGTGGCGCCCCTGCCGCTTGTCATAGACAGCTCGAGCGCGGAGGCCATCGAGGCGGGGCTGAAGGTCTACCCCGGCAAGGCGCTGGTCAACTCCATCAACGGCGAGGAAGAGAAGCTGGAGGCTATCACACCCATCATCAAAAAACACGGCGCGTCGGTCATCGCCCTGCTGGCCGGGGATGAGATACCGGAGAAGGCGGCGGACAGGCTGAAGATCGCCGAGAAGATACTCAGATACCTGGAGGATCACGGTGTGCCGCCGGAGAGGGTGATGTTCGACTGCCTGGCCCTGGTGGTATCCGCCATGCAAGAGGGCTCGCGGCAGACGCTGGAGACGATCCGGGAGGTCAAGCGCCAGTTCGGCTGTCCAACGATAGCGGGGGTGTCCAACGTCTCCTTCGGCCTGCCGGAGAGAAAGACGATAAACAACGCCTTCCTGGCCATGGCCATGGGCGCCGGGCTGGACGCGGCGATAGTGAACCCCTACGACGAACAGATGAACAGGACAGCCGCCGCCGCCTCGCTCTTTAGCGGCAGGGACCCCGGATGCCGGGCCTACATGGAGACGATTGAGGAGGCCGAAGGCACACCGGAAAAAAAAGAGAAGGCGGGGCCGAAGACACCAAGGGAAAAGGTCTACGACGCCGTTCTGGAGGGCGACAGGGACTCCATAGAGGATCTGACCAGGGAGGCCCTGGAAGCGGGGGAGGACGCCATGGCCCTTTTCGTGGATGTCATGACCCCCGCCATCCGCCGCCTGGGCGATCTTTTCGGCCAGCGCAAGAAGTTCATACCCCATCTCGTCGCCGCCGCGGAGGCCATGAAAAAGGGCGTGGCGGTGCTGGATCCCATCCTGAAGAAAGGCGGCGGAGCGAAGGAGAAAGGGGTTATCGTCTTCGCCACGGTGAAAGGGGACATCCACGACATCGGCAAAAACGTCTGCTCCATCATGCTGTCGAACTTCGGCTACAGGGTGGTGGACCTCGGCAAGAACGTCCCGGCGGAGGACATCCTGAAAGCAGCTGATGACAACGGCGCGCATATCATCGCGCTGTCGGCGCTCATGACGACCACCATGACGCAGATGAAGATAATCGTGGACGAGGTGAAGCGGAACGGCCTGCCGTACAAGGTGATGGTCGGCGGCGCGGTGGTCACGAAATCCTTCGCCGACGAGATCGGCGCGGACGCCTACGGCAAAGACGTCGGGGAAGTGACACCCGTGGCGGACTCGCTGATGAAGAAACTCGCCGGGGAGCGCCGGGCGTGAGCCGCTCCCTGCCCCTCCTCGGCCTCGCGCTGTCGGCGCTTCTCGCCGCGGCCTGCGCCAAGCCGATCGCATACAGGTACTGGAACGTCTATTCCATGGTCGAGCCGGTAACCGCGAGCGACAAGACCTACCGGGACGAGAACATCGCCGTCAGGTTCTGGATAGACGAGAAAAAGATACACCTGTGGCTTGAGAACCTCACCGGCGAGCCCATGGTCATAGACTGGGCTGGCGGAGAGTTCGTCAACGTGGACGGGGTGGAGTACTCCATAGCGAATATCGACTCCATCTTCACCGGCGGCAGGGGCGGCCCCGCCCCCACCACCATCCCGCCCGGCGGAAAGATCGCCGATCTGGTGGCCCCTGTGGCCAACGTGGAAAAGCTCGAGGAGTGGACATGGTACGTCTACCCGTTGTTCAACCTCGTAGACAAGTCCGCCTACGACAACAAAGGGAAAATCTTCGGCCTGAACCTCCCCATCAGGGCAAAAGGGGAGTGGAAGACCTACTCCTTCAGGTTCGAGGTGACGAACGTCGTACCCATAGTGAGACGGGCGGGCTGACGGAGACGGGGACGGCATGAGAGCGCTTGTCCTTCAGCATGTCCCCTTCGAGGACGCGGCCGATATCGGCGCATGGCTTGCCGCGATGAGGGCGCGGATCAAGACCGTCCGCCTGTACGAAGGCGCGCCTCTGCCCGGCCCTGACCAGTTCGACCTGCTGGTCGTCATGGGCGGGCCGATGAGCGTCAACGACGAAAAGATATACCCGTGGCTCGCGGACGAGAAAAGGCTGATCGAAAAGTCATTGCGCGCCGGGAAAAAGATACTCGGCGTCTGCCTTGGCGCGCAGCTGCTGGCAAGCGCGCTGGGGGCGAGGGTGTACAAGAACAGGGAGAAGGAGATAGGCTGGTTCCCCGTCGAGCTTGCGCCTCAGGCCGCCGGGTCGGCGCTTTTTGCGGGGGTACCGGAGCGGTTCATGGCTTTCCACTGGCACGGGGAGACCTTCGACATCCCGTCCGGCGCGGCGTGGCTCGCCAGGTCCGCCGCCTGCGAGCGGCAGGCTTTTGAATATGGCGGCGCGGCGCTGGGGCTGCAGTTTCACCTGGAGTCGACGCGGGGAAGCGTGGAGAAGCTTGTCAAAAATCTCTCTTCCGATATCACACCGGGAAAATACGTTCAGGATGCCCGGACGATGCTGGAGGCGCGGGAGAATTTCGAAAGCGCCGCGAAGACGCTTGATGTGATCCTGTCCAACCTCGTCTCGCCCTGACGGCGCCAGCGCGGCGGTCAGACGGAGATGTTGACGGTGCCGCCGATCTCCTGTTCGGCGATCGGCCTGTTCCGGGCCTGGGCGGCGGCCTGCTCTTCCTGGACCCTTCTCTCCCCCTCGCCGGGCGGCGGGCCTTCCTCCTCCACGGGCGCCGGGGCGGGCGGCTCGGCTTCTTCCAGGGCTTGTTCCGTCCGGCGGGTCACGGCTTCCCTCATCTCTTCCTCGCCAAGCGCCGGTGGACCCGGCCTGGTCTGTGGGGGCTCCGTTTCGGCCTCTCGGGCCGCCGCTTCCACCGGATGGACGGGCGCCTGCTCCTCCCGCCTCTGGGGAGCGGGACGGGCTCTTTCCGGGGTCTCGGCCCTCTCGGGCCGCGGCTCAGGAGCCCGAGGGGCGGCCTGCTCGGGCTCGGGCTGGGCGGCCTGACGGTCCGGCGCTTCCACTGGGGGACGGTTGCGGATGTCCGTTATCACCGCCTCGTCCTGCGTCCGCTCGACGGCGCGCGCGGCGGTGTTATTCCCGGCGCGCGGCTCGCCCCCTCCCCCGGCGCGGCCTGCTTCGTGGCCGGCGTAAGGGTTTGCCGGGCGTTGCGGCTCTCCCGCGTTGTTTATCCCTGGTGTTATCGCCATGACAGCTTGCCTTATAACTCTCCCGCTAATTACAAATCTATTACCGCCGGGCCTTGAAAGTCAAGGACTAATGTCCACTCCGCCGCCAGGGCGAGGCTGTGGAAAAATTACGAGGACTAAAAAGGCGGCCATGTCGGGGCCGACCTCTCCGTATTACGCAACTGCATGACTATCAACAAGATAAACTTTAATGCTGTCACTGTTCGTTACTTTTCCCGTAACAGCGGTTCACGAGGCTGACAATTTTGGTTTTTTTGGTCGTAACGGCTCCGGGAAATATGTTCTTTTAATACAAGGAAATACGTCCAAAAAGGATGTTCCGCCCCGCGGCTTTGACAATTATCGTCACGCAATGGCCGTATCTGAGTACACAAACGTTTACACTCCGCGGTCATGGTTTGGTGGGCCTTGGGGACTTGCCATCCCAACGTTTTGAATTTTCGAGGCGTATTTATTTATCCGGCCAGCGCGCCGCAAACGGCACAGTCATTGTATCGTTCAGGGGCAAAGGGTCATAGCGGATCGAAGTATCGATCTTTAACTCTCAAGGAGGTCAATGATTATGTTGAGATCCATGAAGAACAGGGAAGGTTTTACACTGGTCGAGTTGCTGATCGTCGTGGCGATTATCGGCATCCTGGCCGCCATCGCGATCCCGCAGTTCGCGGCTTATCGTGAAAAGGCCTACTGCTCGTCCATCGAGTCCGACCTGGCGAACTTCGCCATTGCTGAAGAGGCGTACTACACAGACCACGACATTTACGCCAGCGCCACAGTCGATCTCACCGGCTTCAGCAGCACCTCTGGAGTCGCACTGACGATCAACACGGCCACCACCGACAGCTTCACGGCCACGGCCACGCACGCCAACTGTGACCAGGATGACGACGGCTCTGCCGACGTGTACACTTGGGATTCCACTGCTGGCGGGCTGCAGTAATCCCCGTTTGAGCATCCCAACGCGGTTTTAAAGCATGGCGCTCTTCGGAGCGCCATGCTTTTTTTTATTCCTTTCGTTATATATGATGAGGTTTTTCTCCGGAACTCTGCGCTCCGGGCCGCCGGGCGCGATTTCCTGACACTCTGAGCATGGGACACGAGAAAAAGACCGAAAACTCCCGCGCCGCGTTTCGCCGCGTCCTGCCCGCGGCGGCGCTTTTCGCCGTCGTGCTCGCCGGATACAGCGGCACATTTCATCACCCCTTCCAGTTCGACGACAACCCGGCGATAGAATCCAACGAGTCCATACGCGACCTGTCCGGCATAAAGCGGATCTGGGACTTCAACCCGGCGAGGTTTCTGACCTTTTTGAGCCTGGCGGTGAACTATCACCTTGGCGGGCTGGACGTGTTCGGCTATCACGTTTTCAACGTCGCCGTCCATTTCCTGGCGTCGCTTTGCGTTTACTGGCTTGTCCTCCTGCTCATCTCGACAAAGGCCGGGGCGGAGAGCCTCGGCGGCGCAAAGGAGCTCGGCGGCCTGTTCGCCCTTTTCGTGGCCGTCGTGTTCGCGGCGCACCCTCTGCAGACAGAGGCCGTGACGTATATATGGCAGAGGAACACCTCGATGATGGCGCTTTTCTACATTCTTTCCCTCGCGCTCTACCTGAAGGGGGCCATGGCCCCGGGCTTTTCGCGGCGGCCTCTCGCCGGGGCTTTCATTTTCGCCGTGGCGGCGATGTTCACGAAACAGAACGCCGTGACGCTGCCGATAGCGATATTGATGATCGAGTTTTTTTTCATTAGCGAAAGCTTCGCCAGGATGAAAGAGCGCGTGGCGGCTTTCGCCCCCTTCGTTCCCACGATACTGATAATCCCCATATTGACGGCTCTTGACATGAGCCAGGAGACGGGGCACATCGGGGGAAGGTATGAGAATATCCTCACCCCTTACGAGTATCTGCTGACGCAGTTCAACGTCATAGTCAAAGTCTACCTGAAGTTGCTCGTCTATCCCGTGGGGCAGGTCCTGGACTACGATTTTCCCCCGGCAAGGTCTTTCGCCGACTCGGCGGGGTCTTTCGCGTTTCTCATCCTCATCGCGGCTTCAGCCGCCTGGCTCTACAGCAGGAACAGGCTGGCCTCTTTCGGGATATTCTTTTTCTTTCTCACGCTGTCGGTGGAGTCCTCCTTTTTCCCTTTGGAGGACCTCGTTTTCGAGCACAGGATGTACCTGCCGTCGGCCGGCCTTTTTCTGGCGGTGTCCGCGCTCCTGTTCCAGGCGGCGGGCAGGCTGAACCCCGCCGCGGCGGGGCGGGCGCTCGGTGTTTTGCTTGTTATCCTCGCCGTGGCGCTGACAGCTGGCGCCAGGAGCCGCAACGAAGTCTGGGCGGGCGAAAGGGCGATGTGGCTGGACGTTATCGAGAAATCTCCCGGCAAAGACCGTGGTTACAAGAGTCTTGCATGGATGGATTACAAGCGCGGCGACATGGAGGGCGCCAAAAAATGGTTCGAGGAAGCGCTCAAGGTGAACCCAACGTCAGAATCTTCATTGCTGATACTGGCGAAAATCCACCTGGACGAGGGCAACCTGGCGGCGGGCAGGGAGCGCCTTGAAAGACTGCTTGAGGTTGACCCGTCCAATGTCAAAGGCCGTTACGCCCTGGGCAACCTGTACATGGAGAAGGAGGATTACGTCCAGGCGGCGAACCAGTACCGCATCGCCCTGGAAATTGAAGAATACCGGAACCCGGAGGGGCTTATGGCCCTGGGCACGGCGCTTTTCAACATGGGGCTGGTGGACCAGTCCATCACGGCGTACAAGAGAATCCTGAAGCTCAACCCGCGCCACGAGACAGCCCTGAACAACCTCTCGGTTCTTTACAACATCAAGGGCGACAAGGAAAAATCAGAGCTTTACGCGAAAAAGAGGGACGAGGCGAAGGCTTCGCGGCCATAAGAAAAGGGAGGCCCTTTCCCCGTGAAAAAGGGCCTCCCGGCAAGGTCCAGCGTGTTTTTTTACGCTAGAACCTGTTTCCGCAGACTCCTCCCCTGCACGCTCCGTCGTAGCTCGCGTGGCAGTCGGCGCAGGTTTGCGGGTTCAAGGGATGCCCCGGCTCCTTCGAGGCTACGGACGATCCGTCCTCGATCTTGACCACGTCGTAGATCGGCTTGCCGTTCTTGTGATCGGTGGTGAAGGCGACGCCGATTTTCTTGAAAACCAGGACGCCCGTCTTTCCGTCGGGATACTTCTTGCCGCGGATGTTGTACATCTTCATCTTCTTCGGGTTGATGTACGACTTGTACGAGCCAGGCTTCAAGCCGCAGTACAAGTCCACGGTGGCCTGCAGGATATCGTCGCCCCCAAGCGGCAGGACGTTGACCCCGCAATCGGGCATGGGCCCTTGCGCCCTCCCCTCTTCCCAGCCATTCCAGTAGTTTCCGGCGGCGGCGGAGCCGGCGAAGATCAGAAAAGATACGGCCAGGGCCGCGGCTGCGAGCAGAGCTTTTCTCATAATTCCCCCCCAAACAGTTCGTTAACAGTTCCGCAACCTTAGCAAATCGAACCATACGGGAGGTATGACCTTTGTCACATTCCGCCGGACGATTCGCGGACGGCGCCTGAAAAAAAACCCGCTTTTTTCGCCGGGGAACATGGGGCGAAAGGCGGCTTTCGTCAAAGCGTTGTTTTTGATATAATTAACGTGACCGCATGGATCGGCGGTCCGGCAATCAACCCTGGGGCGTCAAGTTGAACAGCGTGGACGAGCGAAAAGGCGAGGGGCAGACCCCTGTCGTGTACATCTACACCACAGCCACGCTCCACCTGAAATGCCCCTCCTGCGGCGCCGAGTCCACCGTCGCGCTGAAAAAGCCGCTCACCCAGTCCGCCAAGGTGACCTGCAACAGGTGCCGGACGCTCTTCATCGTCCAGCCCACGGAAAGAGAGCAATATAGAAAGCCGCTGGACACCTACGCCGACATGGATAGAAAACCCATCGGCGAGCCGAAAAAACGGTCCGTCATCGAGGTGAAGGCAACCGACATAAGCCGCGGGGGGATGGGGATCATAATCCCCCGGAACGGCATGAGCGGCCACAGCTTCGAGGTGGAAGAGATGGTCCACCTGCGCTTCGCCCTCCCGAAGAAAAGCAAGGAGGTGACGGTAAACGTCAAGGCCGTTATCCGGAACCTGATCCCCATCGGCGGGTCCGGCGCGAGCAAGGCCGGGCTGGAGTTTTCCGACCTGGACGAGCACGCCACGAAGGAGATAGGTTTTTTCCTCTGGAACTGAAAAGCGCGGGCGCTTTTCGTGTGTTTGGTTATCGCCCGGCGTATGGTATAAAATCAACAGCGGCTGAAACAACCTGTTTAATATCGTGGACCGCGGCCCTCGCGCCGCCATCGACCCGAGGGGGGACAAGGACTTATGCCCGAACGTCTTGGAACCACCATCACCAAGCACATAATAGAGCAACAGCGCCGTTTCCCCCGCGCCAGCGGGGAGTTCACCGGGCTCTTGAACGAGCTGGTGGTGGCGGCGAAGGTCATCGCCCGCGAGGTGAACAAGGCCGGGCTGGTGGACATCCTGGGGGAGACCGGCGAGACCAACATCCAGGGCGAGACGGTGCAAAAGCTCGACGAGTTCGCCAACTCCGCGATCATCCAGAAGATGGACCACACGGGCTACCTTTGCGCCATGGCCTCCGAGGAGATGGCGGGGATCATAAACATCCCCGACAAGTATCCCCAGACCGGCAAGTACACCCTCGCCTTCGACCCGCTGGACGGCTCCTCCAACATAGACGTCAACGTCTCCATAGGCACCATCTTCTCCATCCACAGGAAGGTGTCCGGCGCGCCTAAGGGCGTGGAGGAGGACTTCCTGCAGGAAGGGTCAAAGCAACTTGCGGCCGGATACATCATCTACGGCTCCTCCACCATGCTGGTCTTCTCCGCCGGGGCGGGGGTGCACGGCTTCACGCTGGACCCTTCCATAGGCGAGTTTCTCCTGAGCCATCCGAACATCACCACGCCGCCCAGGGGGAACATATATTCCGTCAACGAGGGCAACTCCCACAAGTGGGACGGCAACGTAAAACGCATGGTCGAATACTTCAAGACGCCGGACAAGGAAACCGGCAGGCCGTACACATCGCGGTATATAGGCTCGCTGGTGGCCGATTTCCACAGGAACCTGCTGAAAGGCGGGATATTCATGTATCCCCACGACAGCAAAAACCCCAACGGCAAACTCCGGCTGCTCTACGAAGCCGCGCCGCTGGCCTACGTCTGTGAACAGGCGGGCGGCGGCGCCATATCTCACCATGAGAACATCCTGGACATAAAGCCCGTGGAGCTGCACCAGCGCGTGCCCCTGTTCATCGGCAGCAAGGAGGATGTCGAAACCTGCCGGATGTTCCTGAAAGGCGAAGACGCCGGGAAAAAGGCGTCGCTTTCAGCGCGTTAAGCGCCGGCCGCTATCTCCGGACGGCGCGACGGCGGACGTAAACTCCATTTGCGCCTCGCCTGCCCTGGACATATATTACCTCCATCAAAGGCTATCGGCGCCGCAGATCCTGGCCGCGCTGGGGCGCGAAACAGGCCGTGGGCCGGCCAAACACTCAAGAGCAGAGGGGGGCATGAGATGAAAAAAACGTTGATATTCCTTTGGCTGATGATTTTCCTGTCACTGGCCGCCATCCCTGCCGCGTGGGCCGGCAAACCAGGATCATGCGCCGCCATCAAGGACGGCGTGTTGCAAAGCAGCGACGGCGCCACGCTCACGCTGGGATACGACCAGTGGGGTTACAACTACCAGGCGCATATTTTCAACGGCGGCTATTGTGACGCCTATCGCGACGCCGCGTGGTGCCAGCCTTACAAGGATGTGGAACTCATAATGAAGTGGAACGACGCATGGCTTTCCAACAAGGATTGCGACGGCGACGGAATGCTGGACAGGCATTACGGCCATTCAACATATATAGGCTCCGGAGCGTGGCTCACCAACCACCAGAGCGGCATTTACGAGATGGACGGGGAGGCGTGCCAGTGGGAATACTTCGTCAAGATCGTCGCCGCGCCAGCGGACGCAGACGTCGACGAGGGATATTGGTATTCAGCCGATGGCTCCGAGATAGGGCCCGTCGAATGGGTCGATTTCGCCGTGATACAGCGCATATACAACGATCCGTGCGCGGGCGAGCACGGCGTGGAGTACCTGAGCCCCGTCGGACCCGGCGTCGGAAAGTTCTAGAGCGCTAAAACGCGGCCCCGCTCGCGCGCAGGGCGGGGCCGCTCTGTTTTCCACCCCCCCCCCGAAGTTTCGGCCCGCGTTTGACAGCGCGTGTTGTGTTATTATATACAACGTTTCTCAAGGGGGGCAGTAGCTCAGCTGGGAGAGCGCAGCGTTCGCAACGCTGAGGTCACGGGTTCGATCCCCGTCTGCTCCACCATTCATTCAACGGGTTACGCCGCAAGGCGCGCCCTCGACCCCCGCGAAATCCCCGGATTGTGACAAAATTGTGACAAAATCCCTCTCCGGCCTGTCCAATCCGTCCAGAATCTCCACTCCGGGCCTTAAGCTTTCGATGCAATGATGGGCGTATCTCTGGGTCATCCTGATGTCCTTGTGGCCGAGAAGCTTCGCCACGGAGTACAGGTCAACCCCCGCCCTCACGAGCCTGGTGGCGAACGTATGCCTCAGGTCATGAAAACGGAACTTCTCCACTCCGGCTTTCCTGACGGCTTTCTTGAAGTCTCTCTGAAGATTGGTCCTGTCAAGCCTGCCTCCGGCGCCGCAACAAAAGATGAAACCATCCATGAAGCCTTTAAATCGTCTTCTGGACATAACGGCTCCCAAAGCATTCTTGTTCAGGGGCACGCTCCTTCTCTCCCCGTTCTTGGACTTCATGATCACCGCCGTCCTTCTCTTCAAATCCACGTAAGGCCATCTCAGATCCAGAATCTCAGCCTGCCTCATCCCTGTGTTCAGGGCGAAAACAATGATGTCCCTGAGCCTCTCGGGACACACCGCCAGAAGCCTCTTCTCCTCGTCGAAGGATAGCCATCGGTCGACCTGGTTGTTGAACCGGATTTTCGAGACCCGGGAAGCGGGATTTTTTTCAACCCACTCCCATTCCATGACGGCGAGGTTGTAAGCCCGCCTCATGATGCTCACCTCCCGCTCGATCGTCGCCGGCTTTCTGCCGAGCTTTCTCCTCGCGGACTTGTACTCGACAATCATCGCGGAGGTGATCTCACCGACAAGGCGGCCTTTGAAAAATCTCAGAAGACTCTTCGAGGCGCTCGCCTCTCTCAGCCGGCTGTCCTTGGTTTTGAAGACAGCATACTCATCGAGGTATTTGCCCATCATCTCCTCAAAGGTCTTTTTACTCCCAGGATTCTCGGAAGCGATGTCAAGCCACCTGCCTTCCGCGATCCCTGTCGTGACCTTCGCGAAAATTTTCATTGCCAGCTTCTTGTCAGCGGTTTCGGTTGACCTTCTTATCCGGCCGTGTTCCGTGGAGAAGCTCATCCACCAGACCCTGCCTCTTTTATACAGCGCCATATCCACCTCCTTTCCGGGCAGACTTGGCCTGGCTTCCCCTATCAGGGGAATGATAGCCCCGGCTTTTGGACGAATCAATGGCTTCTCGAATAATATTTTCCATCCTGCTGGAAGCGATCGGCTTGGGCTTTGAAATTTTTGGCGCGCGTTCCACCGAGTTTTTGGAGGATTCTATCCAGTTTTCAATATCAGCGAGGTCAAAACGCAACAAGCCATAAAACCTGAGGCACGGAATTTTTCCCTGGCTCGCCCAGGCGTACAGAGTCGAGCTTTTCACATTCAAAAGCTCGGAAAGCTCCTTGATCGTAAGATATCGCTTTTTTGTGCTCATGGTTTCAGAAAACGTCCGCGTTTGATGGCTTGTTGGAACATCCTTTTTACCTTCTCGCTCCGAGATATTGTGAGCTGATGTATTTACGGGAATGGCCAAGCTGGTCGGCGATGTACCAGTAGGCGCGATCAGCGCTCTCTTTTTGCTCCATGGTCATCTCTTTAACGCCCGGGCCGCCGCAGACCCTCGGCTCCATGCCGGTCATCTCGCGATACGTCTTGTGCGCCCAACCGTGGCGGAGGTCGTGGCTTCTTATGCCGAGGACTTTTCGGAGCGTGTCGTGGTAGTTGCGCAGCCAGTTTTCGAGAGTTTTGTCCTTCGGGATGAGGCTTTTGTTCCTCGTCCGGTCCGCGTATTCATGGACGCGCCTTATCCAGCCGCGTTGAGCCTCGTTGTTGACGTCGAGATTACGCGGCCGGCCGCCCTTACACCAGCTGCCGAGCATGGCAAGATAGTTTTCACGGTCGGCGAATTTTACCCGGAACTTCAACGCCTCCTGCGCCCTGACGCCGAACAGCATCTGGGCCTCGACGGCCAGGCGGTACTCCTCTTTCGGTATCCGCTGGATCTCTTCCGGCGCCGGATAGGCAGCCCTGTCCCGTGTGGCGTAGTATCTGCGCGAGCCGATCCCGTACTCAGCGTTCGTCCTGTGGACGATGTTCGGCTTGCCGATGCCCTTTGCAAGAGAGCGCAAGTAGGACAGATTGTTCTTGAGCGATCCCGTGGACAGCCCCAGGCCTTTCAGGTGTTCGACGTAGGCTTCGATGATCCTCGGCTTCAGGGAGGAAAGTTTCGACAATGACCTGTAATTCTCCATCAGCCAGCCGCCGAACCTGTGCAGACCGACTTCGAGGTCACGCCTGCCGGCGTAGCTCCGCCGGCCGCTCCCACGGATGACTTTCTGGATGTCGGCTTTTAGTCTTCGCATAATCGACTCCTTTCTTTTTGGCTTTGTTGATAAAAGTTCAGTGTTACTGCCGACCGTCAAAAACGGTCACAGCCAGAGCCGCGCGGACGTACCGTCGCGGTTGACTGTCGTCCGGCCCCTTAGTGTCCGGACGGGCCTTGAGCCTGGCCAAAAACAGGCCTCCGGGACATGCCCGGATTCCAGCCCACAAGCGCTGGCAGGTTAAAAAGATCGGGTAGCCGCTATCCCGATCGCCGCTTTTCCTGGCGCGGCGGCCCGCGCATAAAAGGGAAACAAAACGGTGTGGAGCAGACACACCTTGTCTTTTCTACGGATGACCGTCATGGAGGACGGTGATTCGCGCCGCCCGCCGCGAGCTTGTGGAATCACGCGGACAGAGCAGCGCCAGGTTCTCTAAGGAAAGCGCGGCTATGAAACTGCGAAGGCTTGCGCGAAACAGACGCTCCGCAAGAGCCTTCGCAGGTGACAGGGATTCAGCGAAGGTTGATTAAAACCCTCACCGCGGCCGCGATGGGCCGATTCCATGAGCTCCGCGAACGCGCAAAAACGCCGATGAGGCGAGAAAGCGCGCACGGAGAGTGTGGTGGATTCGCGCCGGGATTGGCGCGCGTGTGGCGGACCCGCCGGTCCGCTGTCTGGAAGGGCCCGGGGCTAAAACCCAGGTCCTTTAGGTCCCCGAAGGGAGTGCTTCACGAAGAAGCGGAAAATGAAAAACTATGGTTGAATTATACTGGAGTCCCGGCCCCCCAGTCAATAAAAAAGGCGACACCCGGCGCCCCTGTGGGGCGCGCCGGATATCGCCTTGTCCTTCCTCCGGCCGGGCCGGAGTCACCTTATCATCGAAATAACCAGGCCGAATCCGGCTATCATGATGGCGAATTGACCCAGGGTCAATCCCACCATCCATTTGATAAGCCGGTTCTCGGTATCCCTCAGTTCGGTTCTGAGCCGGTGCTCTAGCTCCTTCATCTCGCCCCTGAGAGCGCCCATATCGCTCCTGAGGGCGGTTTCCAGGTTCTTCAGATCGCCTTTTGTGGCGACCTGCTCTTCGGCGAACCTCACGAGGGCGCGGGCCTGTACTTCCGCCTGCGCCTCGGGAACGCCGGCCTCCTTCAGCTCCTTGGCGTAAGCCAAAGTATCGAAAACCATGCTCATATCCTTTCTCCTAATTTATACCACATCCTGCAAGGCCGAGTCCTGCCAGAACCACCATTTTTCATTCCCGCGGCATCACCTCGAACGCCGGAACGAAAGAGAGTGGTCTGAATAATTCCTCTGTGAAAGTCCGTGAAAAACGCCGTCACGAACGATGATGTTATCCAAGGCGCTGAAACAGCGAGCCGCCGCGCCGTTTTGTTCTTTCGTCACTCTACGCTTCGGCGCTGATTTTTTTTCGCTCGCTCCCGGCATTGGAAGGCGCAGGAGGCGGCGAATCGCTACCCAGGCTCGCCTTCAGGCGCCTTCATGCCGTCCGCATCGCTCGCGAACCGCGCCTTCGCCAGAGTGACGAAAGCGGACGGGGGAGGATGTTTGTTGAGCGCGCGACTTACAAATTTTTACGTAAATCTTTGATAGCCATATCGCAGTCGCGCAATATTTTAGACAAAAGGCCGGGGCCTAACGTTTCGCGGGAATGAACAGGAAAAGGGTGGCTTCCTCTTATTCTAAAGACTTTAAAACCCGCGCGTTGAAGGGCGAATCAGTCGCTTGCCGGTGAGGCGGGGTTTTCTGCTCACGCCGGAACATGGAGCCGCTGGACACCTATGAAATCGAGCTTTTCAACTTTATCTCCCCTCACCTCGAGGCAAAGCTCTATCGCCTCTTTTACTCGCTCCATGAGAACGTCCAGCGATTTCGCCTGGGTATGACAACCAGGCAAGGCGGGCACAGAGGCCACATAATACCCCTCCTCGTCCCGCTCGATGATGACGTCGTATTCCATGTTATTACCTTCTCCAAGCGGCCCTTTCACTGACTCCATTAAAATTATATCACTAGATCATGACAGAACATATTCGAAACGATTCGAGCCGCTTACCACAAATCAGCGACAGGCACGAAAAGTCAATTTACCCCCTTCTCAGAGCATCCAAAAGTCGTTTTACCCCCGCCTCACGGGAGACTAAAGTTAATTTGAATCCAATGAGCGGATTAAAAAAGCTCTGTCGTTCCTGCGTTTCATAGTGATCCAAATTCAGAACCTTTGGTTCGAAGATACCAAACAATCCACAGTCCCGGCTTATCGGAATCAAGCCCTTGAAAAATCGTCATTATTCCCAGCCGCTGAGGTCGCGGGTTCGATCCCCGTCAGCTTTACAATCCATTCAACGGGTTGCGCCTCCAGCGCCACCTTCGCCTTGAACTCGGCTGAAAAATTCCTTCGTTTGGACATAGAACAAGATTCCTCCTTCATCTCGCGGAATCCACTTTAGCATCCTGTCCAAACATCGGGGAGCACCCCTGAATGCCGGCGGGATCACCCTTCCCGGCTCTTCCATTCGCTCCGCAGGGATATCCTTTATCTGATAACATGACATCGCGGCGGAGCAGGAGAAAATTAGCATGTTTCATATCCGTTCGGAACAATGACATCAAAGTCATACGATTTCGTGGTGGCCGGGGCCGGGATAATCGGCCTCGCCACAGCCCGCGCGCTGAAGAGAAAATACCCCGGCGCGAGCGTCCTTGTGCTCGAGAAAGAGCCGCGGCCGGGGCTTCACGCCAGCGGCCGTAACAGCGGCGTCCTTCACAGCGGGATTTATTACGCCCCCGGCACATTCAAGGCGAGGCTGTGCGTCCGTGGCGCGCAAATGATGATGTCCTTCGCCGGGGAGCGCGGGATACCCTTCGAGAAAACAGGCAAGGTGATCGTGGCCGCCAGGGAGGAGGACCTGCCGGTGATCGACAGGCTGATGGCCAACGCGAGGGCGAACAGCGTGCTCGCCGAAAAACTGTCCGCCGATGACATAAGAAAGATCGAGCCTGCCACGGAGCCATACGAAACGGGCGTATATTGCCCGGATACAGCCGTCATCGACAGCGCGCGGGTAGTAAAAGAGCTTTCCGAAGTCATCCGGTCCTCCGGCGTCGAGATACTTTTCGGAGAGAGAGTCTTGAGCGCGGACTCGGGGCGGGGCGAGTTGACGGCCACCGGCGGCGAATTCTCATTCGGCTGGTTCTATAACTGCGCCGGAGCCTACGCGGACATTATAGCGGCGCGGTTCGGCGCCGGCCGGGGATACGAGCTGACCCCTTTCAAGGGAATCTACTTCAAGCTCGCGCCGGACAAGGCGCGGCTTGTCCGGGGGAATATATATCCCGTTCCCGACCTGGATTTCCCTTTCCTCGGGGTACATTTCACGCGGGCGATCGGCGGCGATGTCTACGCGGGGCCGACGGCGATTCCGGCCCTGGGGCGGGAGAACTACGCGATGATAAAGGACATGAACCCCGCCGAGGCGTTTGGCGTGGCAAGGCGCATGCTGAGCGTTTACATCGCCGACAGGGACAATTTCCGGCGCCTGGTGAAAGGAGAGACAAGGAAATATTTCAAGGGCGGTTTTCTGGCGGCGGCTAGGCGCCTCATGCCGTCGATCACGGCCGAAGACCTGATCCGGTCGGATAAGGTGGGCATCAGGCCCCAGTTGGTCAACGTCCGGGAAAAGAGGCTTGAGCTCGATTACGTGGTGGAGCGCGCGGACCGGTCCACGCACGTGCTGAACGCCATTTCGCCAGCCTTCACCAGCTCCCTGGCTTTCGCCGAATTTATCGTGGAGAATGATTATAATCTTCATTCAGAAGAAAGCGCCGAAGAAGCGTGAGGGAGGCCCGCGGGCGCATCCAGAACATCGCGCGGATGGTCATAACCTGCCGTCGCGTATAGAATCATGGAGAGATGATTATGGCTGTCAGTAAAGAATCGCCATGCGATCCGCTGGAAAGCCCCGGCGGGCGCGAAGGCCGGGGATGCCCGCGATGAGCCGCGCGCGGACGCTCGCTGTCGCGGGAGCGGGATACTGGGGCAGGAACATCATAAGGAACCTTGTGGAGCTTGGCGCTCTCAGGTCCATCGTCGAGAACCATTCCGGAGCCCAGGAGGAGGCCGCCCGGCGTAACCCCGATATCGACATGAAGGGATCGCTGTCCGAGGCTCTGGCAGACCCGGGCGTGGAGGGGGTGGTGGTCGTCACCCCCGCGGCGACCCACGCCGCACTTGTGCGCGAATCCCTGATGGCGGGCAAACACGTGTTCGTGGAAAAACCGCTCTGCCTCGACCCCGAAGAGGGCCGCCGCCTGGTGGACCTCGCCCGGGAGAAACGCCGGATACTGATGGTGGGGCACCTGCTCCATTACCATCCCGCGGTGGTCGCCCTCAAGAGCATGATCGCCGGCGGCGAGCTGGGGCCGTTGCAGTACATATATTCCAACCGGCTCAACCTCGGCAAAATAAGGACAGAGGAAAACATCCTCTGGTCCTTCGCCCCGCACGACATTTCGGTGCTTCTGGCGCTGCTGGGGGAGGCGCCGACGGCCGTCTCCTGCCACGCGTCCCATATCCTGAGCAAGGACGTCGCCGACGTCACCGTGAGCGCTTTCACATTCGCTTCGGGGATACGGGCGCACATTTTCGTAAGCTGGCTGCATCCCTTCAAAGAACAGAAGCTGGTGGTGGTCGGCGAAAAAAAGATGGCTGTCTTCGACGACCGGGAACGGGAGAACAAGCTGGTGGTATATCCCCACGTCATAAAATGGGATGGGGATGTTCCGGTCCCGGACCGGAGGCAGGCCGAGCCGGTGGCGCTCAATGGCGTGGAGCCGCTCCGCGCGGAGATGGAAGCGTTCCTTGAGGCGATCCGCACAGGCGTCCCTCCCATCACCGACGGCGAGGAGGGGCTCCGGGTGCTGGCGACGCTGGCAACCTGCCAGCTTTCAATGGCCCGTGACGGGGCGCCGGTCTCATGGACGATGCCTGGCTAGATCGGGAGACCGGCGGAGATGATTCACGAAACGGCGATAATAGATGAGGGAGTGACGATCGGCGAGGGCACGAGGATATGGCACTTTTCCCATGTGTTGGGGGGTAGCGTCATCGGCGAGCGCTGTAATATAGGGCAAAATGTCGTTATCGGCCCGCGCGTCACCATCGGCGACGGCTGCAAGATACAGAACAACGTGTCGGTATACGAGGGAGTCACGCTGGAGGAGGATGTGTTCTGCGGCCCCTCCATGGTCTTCACCAACGTCATCAACCCGCGGGCCCACATAGTCCGGAAAGACCAGTATCTGCCCACCGTGGCGCGAAAAGGCGCAACCATCGGCGCGAACGCCACCATACTGTGCGGCGTCACGCTCGGGCGCTACTGCCTTGTCGGCGCGGGCGCGGTTGTGACAAAGGATGTGCCGGACTACGGGCTGATGGTGGGCGCTCCTGCCCGAAGGCGGGGATGGGTCTGCGCATGCGGCGTCTCGCTGACCCTGGACGGCGGCCGCGCCGAATGCTCTGAATGCGGCGGCGTCTACCGGCTTGTAAACGATCTCCTTCAACCAGCCATGGCGGACCAGGGGTGATCGCTTCTCCATCGAAAAGCGGCGCCGGGACGCCCATCCGGTTCCATATCGTCTCCTACCACTACGCCGACCCGGATTCCCCCGCCTGGCCGCGCGTCGATTTCCTGGCCGCGGATCTGGCCGGCCGCGGCCATTCCGTGACCATATGGACGCGCCCGTTTGACGGGGACAGGACCGGCGGCGGGATCCAGGCGCGTGGCGTCGCCGACCCGTTGCGGCCATCCCGGGTGAAGGCGAGCGGCGCGGCGGCGCCATCCTCCTCCGCCCCGTGGAAAACGCGAATGCGCGGCATCGCCCGAAAATGGATACGCGCCGCGACATTTCCAGACCCCCAGTCTTTCTGGGCCAGGCGCGTCGCCCGCAGGGTCGCGGCGGAGAAGGAGCGTCCAGCCATGGCAGTGACGTTCGCCGCGCCGGAGAGCGCCGGGCTCGTCGGCGAAGCCTTGCGGCGCAGGGGCGGAAAGTGGTGGTTTGACCTGGCGGACGGATGGACGTTTCAAGGGTTGCGATACGAGGCCCTCGCCAGCCCGTCCCGCAAGGCCCGGGAAGCGGCTCTGGAAAAACGCTGGATCGCGTCCGCGGACGGCGTTTCCACCGTCAACGCGGCTCTCCGGGACTACTTCAACAGCCTTCGTCCATCACCGGACGTCCACGTCTTCCCCAACGTCATTCCGCGGGAGATGGACCTCGGCGGCGCCTCCGCCGTCTGCATGGGCGGCGATTTTCTCACCGCCCTCTACTTCGGCAGACTCAGAAAGAGTGACGCCGCCCGATCACTCGCTCCGTTGCTCAACCAGCTCGCGGCGGACCCTGCGCAGGCCTCCCGCGTCCGGCTCCTGTTCGTGGGCGATTTCGACAAGGATGACCTGCGTGAGATCGAGCTTGCGGGGACCTTGTGCGGCGGGGTCGAGACAATACCGCCGATTCCGCGAGGGCGCCTGCCCGAATTGATCAGGGAAAAACAGGCCGGCGCCATGCTGGTGATAAACAGCCCCGGCTTGAAGGGCAGCACCAGCAAACTGCTTGACGCAGTCGGGCTGGGGATGCCTGTATGGTTGTTCGGCGACGATGACTCCGAAGCGGCTAAAATAACAAGGGAGGGGAGAATGGGAGTGGTGGTCCGCAACGACGCGGCGCCGATAGGCCTGGCCGAAACGGAGTCCACCCTGCGCCGGGCGGCGGCGGAAGGTTTCGGCGGGCGCGTCCGCTCGTTGTGGAGCGGCCCGGCGCGGGCGGCGGAGCTTGGCGACCTGCTGGAGGCCGCCGCCGTGAGAGATACAATCGGAGACGGCGGATGAAACTGGCTCACGTGGTTGGGGCGCGGCCCCAGTTCATGCAAGCGGCGCCGCTGCGGCGTGAGCTGGAGGCGCGGGGCCATCGGGAAATCCTGATCCACACAGGCCAGCATTATGACTATGAGATGAGCCGGGTGTTTTTCGAAGAGCTGGGCATCCCGGCTCCGGACGTGAACCTGGAAGTGGGCTCCGCGGGCCACGGCGCCATGACGGGGAGGATCATCGAAGCGGTGGAACGCGCTCTCCTGGAAACACGCCCGGACGTGGTTATAGTGGACGGCGACACCAATTCCACGCTGGGGGGCGCTCTGGCCGCCGCGAAACTGCCCCTGCCCCTTGTCCACGTTGAATCGGGACTGAGAAGCGGCGACCGGCGCATGCCCGAGGAAGTGAACCGGATCGTTACCGATCATGTGAGCGGCCTGCTGCTGGCGCCAACGGCCACGGCCATAGAGAACCTCGAGCGGGAAGGGCTCTCGGACCGGGCGACGCTGACGGGTGACCTGATGTGCGACTGCTACATCTCCTTCCGGGAAAAGGCCCGCCGCGCGGTGGTGGGCGAGCTTGGGCTCGGGGAGGGAGCTTACGCGCTGATAACGCTTCACCGGGCCGAGAACACAAACGATCCGGAGCGCTTCACCGGCTTCATGAAAGGACTGGCGGCCCTGCCACTGCCGTCGATTTTTCCCGTCCATCCCCGCGCCCGGGCCATGGTCGACCTGTACCGGCGCAAGGGCGGCCCCATGGGCCAGATCAGGCTCACCGGGCCCAGGAGCTACCTCGAAATGATAGCCCTGGAGGAAGCGGCGGAGGTGGTGTTCACGGACTCCGGAGGGGTGCAGCGGGAAGCGTACCACGCAGGCGCGCCGTCCGTTGTGCTTCGTGATAACACCGAATGGCGCGAGCAGGTGGAGGCCGGCTGGACATATCTGGCCATGCCCAGCGAGGAATCCATATTGAGCGCCTACGAAAAAAGCCGCCGCCGCCCGGAAGAGCGCCCCGACATTTACGGCGGCGGCGAAGCGGCAAAACGGATGGTCGACGCCATCGAGGCCCGCTTCGGTTGACCGGCGAAGCCCCCCTCCCGCCGCGGCTTCACGACCGGTCCTTCCGCCTCTCCATCGCCTCCTCGTACCTGCCCACCACGTGACGGGCGATTTTTTCTGGATCGTGCCACTTGTGTACAAACGCCCTGGCCGCCTCGCTCTTGACGGCAATGGTCTCCCGGTTTTCAAGTATCGTCAGCAACGCCTCCTCCAGCGTCTGGGGGGTGGCGATGGTGACGGCTTCGGCCAGGTCATCGGCCATCCCGGCCGGAAGGAACGAGAAATCGCTTCGCCGGAGGTAGCATATAACCGGAACGCCCATCCGCATCGCCTCCACCGACAGGGCGCCATACCATCCAATCAGCAGCTGATCCACCACCACGTCCGCCGCGGCGTATCGGGCCAGCGCCTCGTGATGCGGAACCCCTTCCACCAGATCAAGCTGAATTTTTCCGGGATGGCTGCGCTCTATGCGCGAAACCGCCTCCAGCAGACAGGAGGTTCCCTTCACGGCTCTGTTCGAAGGGGCGTGGACGACCACCAGCGGGCCGGAACGGCGGGCGGGGAGCCGCGGGGGTGAGTCGTCCCACGAGGCTATGGTGTAAGGGAGAAACTCGGCGCGCCCGGGAAGAAACCGCAGAAGGTCGGGATTGAGGGCGAAGATGTGATCCACCTTCGCGTCCATTTTAGCGATCATTATGTCGCGAAACCTGTCAAGGTCGCCGTCCCGGCACATCCGGTGGTCACAGTGCCCGTCCTGGCAGGCGGAAAGCTCGGTCTCCGCCAATATGCGTTTACGCATCCTGGCGTCGCATCCCTGGTAGGTGACGACTTTCACCGCCCGCTCAGGATACCAGCCCAGGTCCAGCAAGGGAGCGCCAAGCGTGGGGAAGCTTATCAGGGAAGTCCCGAAATTGAAGTGGAAAACATCGTAGGCTTTCCGCAGCCTCATGAAGGCCCGCAGCCGGGCCAGCGTGGCGGTGACCCGGGAGCCGCCGCCGACCCTGATGTCGGCCGGATAGTCAAAGGAGTTCCGGTCGGCCACGAGACAGTCCGAGCGATGGCCTAGCGCGCGCTCGGCGCATCGCAGACCCCAGGCGGCTCCGCCAACAGCGGTTGGCAGGTGAAGAATGGACAGGGGCGTGCGCGTCATCATCGTCCGCCGCGGCAGCGGGCCCGGCCGGCCGCCGCAGGGTAAGACCTTATTGCCACCATAAGCCGAAATAAGATATCATTCCCCAGGTTGAAAACGCGGCGCGCGGCAAAGACAAGCGGCGGCCGCGAACTCGATGATGATAACATGCGCCCTTTCGCTTATGATCTCTATCGGCATATGCTCTCCTCGTTCAAGAAGGAAAGGTACGTAGTCACCTCGCTCGAGAAGCACGCCCCCTCCCATCCTGGAACTTCGCCGCCGTTCTCCAATAGCGGGAGCGCTGAAAAGCTGTGCGCAGGGAGGCGATTCTCCCTGCCGGAGAGCCGGGGCTGATTCCGTGCACCCTTACATCACGTTGCGGTAGCCCATGTGCGGTATATTCGGCGTCATCGATCTTGCCGGACGCCAGGGCGGCGAGCAGGCCAGAACGGTCGAGACAGGGGTCGGCCTGCTTCATCACCGCGGGCCGGACTCTAATGGGGTGGCGTGGGCCGGGCCGGTCTGCTTTGGCCACACTCGTCTTTCCATCATCGACCTGGACGGCGGAGCGCAGCCCATGGCCGACACAGAGGGCGCCGGGCTTCTCACTTACAACGGCGAGGTCTATAACTTCCTGGAACTGCGCGATCAGCTGGCCCGGGAGGGACGCCGTTTCACGACACGCTCCGATTCCGAAGTGGTTCTGGCCGCGTACCTTGCGTGGGGCGCCCAGGCGGTGGAGCGTTTCCGCGGGATGTTCGCCTTCGCGGCTATCGACCATCGCAGGAAAAAGGCCATGATCGCCCGCGACAGGGTCGGCAAGAAACCTCTTTTTTACACGGTGGCGGGGAGCCGCCTCTGGTTCTCGAGCGAATTGGAGCCGCTCTACCGCGCCGTCGGCCCGTTCCCGCTCGATGAGGAGGGGCTTGACGACTACCTTGCGTGGCAATATATCCCTGCGCCGAAGACCATCTATAAAGGCGTGCGTTGCCTGCCCCCCGCCTGCCTGCTCGATGTCGACCTGGAGACCGGCGAAATAAAGGAGCGGCGATACTGGACGCTGACGTTCAGCGAGGATCGCTCCATGTCGGAGAGGGACTGGGAGGAAGAGATAGACCGGAACATAAGGGATGCGGTCGCGGCGCGGCTGGTGAGCGATGTTCCATACGGCGTGTTCCTGAGCGGCGGGGTCGACTCCAGCATCGTGACGTGGCACATGGCCGATATCCTGAAAAGCCCCGTCCGCTCTTTCTCCATAGGCTTCGAGGAGGCGCGTTACGATGAGATGGAACACGCCCGGGAAGTGGCGCGGCTGTGCGGCGCCAGGCATCACGCCGAAACGGTCCGGGCGGACTCCATGGGAATATTGCCGAGACTGGTCCGCCATTACGGTCAGCCCTTCGCGGATTCGTCCGCGATTCCGACATGGTATGTCTCGGCCATGGCGGCCCGCCATGTAAAGATGGCGCTTTCCGGCGACGGGGGGGACGAGTCGTTCGCCGGCTACAACACCTACGAGGCGATCATGCGTCTCGTCTCCGGCGATCCGCCGCCCGGCGCTCGCGGGGCGCTGCGGCTGGCGTTGCTCAAACTGCGCGGATGGCTGCGGCGGGGCGAGATCATGGAAAGAGCTTATGAGGGCCATTGCGGAGTGTACCGCCACTTTTCCCCCGAGGAGCGCCGATCGTTGCTGAGACCGCGGTTCCGCGGTATGGTAAGGGAAATCCAGCCCGACCGGCGCCGGTGGTTTGACGCCGGCAGCGTCCCGCTGTTAACGCGGCTGCAGAGGCTTGATATAATGACATACTTACCATACGACATTCTGACGAAGGTCGACATCGCCTCCATGGCGCATTCGCTGGAAGTGCGGGCTCCATTGCTCGACCACCACCTGCTGGAGACGGTGGCCCGGATGCCGGTGGAGCTGAAGTTGAAAAAAATAGAAACAAATGAGGGGACGCTTTACGGAAAGAAGCATATGCTCCGGCAGGTGGCCAGGCGGCGGTTCGACTCCCGGATCATCGATCGCCCCAAACAGGGGTTCGGCGTTCCCCTCGGGCCATGGTTCGCCGGCCCTTTGCGCGAGGAGGTTCGCCGGCGCCTTGTCAATTCCGCTCCGATGGCGCGTTATTTCGACACCGGAGCGCTCGAGTCGCTGGTGAACCGCCACACGGAGGCCGCCGACCTTTCGTCCAGGCTCTGGAACCTTCTTTTTCTGGGCGAATGGATGGAGACACATCCAGAATCGCTGGCATGAGAGCGCATATACCGGCGCCACGCGGGGCGTGGGCTTTTCTCGATCAAAAGGAGACCTGACCAAATGCCGTCACTAAAAGACAAAAAAATTCTCGTCATAGGGGGGGCCGGATTTATCGGCTCGCACGTTGTTGAAGAGCTGCTCAAGGAGCCGGTGGGACAGGTGACAGTGTTCGACAACTTCAGCCGCGGCGCGGAGGAAAACCTCGCCGACGCGGCCCCTAACAGCCGATTCCGGGTGTTCGACCTGGGGGGCGACATTCTGCAGGCTGACATCCTGGACGAGGCCATCAAGGGACAGGACATGGTGGTACATCTGGCCGCGTTGTGGCTGCTGCATTGCCATGAGTACCCCCAATCGGCGTTCGAGGTGAACATCCGCGGCTTTTTCAACGTGCTGGAGTCATGCCGCCGTCACAACATAGAAAAGCTGGTCTTTTCAAGCTCCGCCTCGGTGTACGGCGACGCCGTGGAGGAGCCGATGACCGAGGACCATCCCTATAACAATTGGACGTTTTACGGCGCCAGCAAGATAGCCGGCGAACACATGATGAAGGCGTACCACAGGCGCTACGGCCTGAGCGGTGTGGGGCTCCGCTACATGAACGTCTACGGCCCCCGCCAGGACTACCGCGGAGCCTACATCGCCGTTATGATGAAGATACTCGACAACATCGACCAGGGCGCCAGCCCCACGGTCTATGGCGACGGCTCCCAGGCTTATGACTTCATCCATGTCCGGGACGCCGCGCGGGCCAACGTCCTCGCCCTGAAGGCGGATGTCCCACACGGTTTTTATAATGTCGGCCGGGGGATCAAAACCTCGATCAAGGAGCTTGCGGAGCTTTTGATCTCGCTGACGGGGTCCGGCCTGCCGGTGGAATACAAGGACGCCGGGCCGACCTTTGTGAAAAACCGCGTGGGGGACCCGACGCGGGCTTCCGAGGACCTGGGCTTCAAATGGACCATTGGCCTGGAGGAGGGGATGCGCTCGCTCATAGAGTGGCGCAAAAGCCACATGGAGGAGGTGGAGAAGCGCCGTCGCGCCGTTCGCTGACGGCGCCCCTGGCTATTCCAGCAGGGTTTTCACCCCCTGGGCGAAGGTGATCGATGGGCCGCCGAGCAGCGCGCGCATTCGGCTGATATCCGCCACCATTCGGGGGGCGGGGCCGCTTTCGTCCACGGAAAAAACAGGAGGCCTGCCCGCGCGTTCGCCGATGATCTCACACATTCGGCGCAGGGTGATGGCCTCGGGGCCCGCCACGTTGATGACGTTCACGCCGTCCCCCTCGAGGCGCAGGCTGCTTTCGACGGCGTTGACGGCGTCGTCTACATGGACCGGGTTTATCACCAGCCCGCCGGGCCCTTGCAGGGTGATTGGCCGGCCCTCTCTCACCGACGCCGCCAGCCGCGGCGCGAGCATATCCCGCCGCTGGCCCGGCCCGTAAATGAAAAAGAAGCGCAGGATAACCACCTTCATGATCCCGGCGTATCCCGCCGCCAATATCTCGGCCGCCAGCTTGGAGCGCGCGTAATAGCCGTTGATTTTCTCCACGTCAAGCCGGTTTTCCTCCCGCAACGGCTCCGGGCTCGCCGGATAAACTCCCCCCGTGGAGGCGAGTATGAGCCGGCTGACGCCAGCCCGCCTGCCGAATTCCAGCAAGCGCTGGGTGGAAGCGACGTTCACAGCGTAGATATCGTCGGCCTGCTCGGGAAACCGGCGGAATGCAAGAGACTGGGCCAGGTGAACGATGGCGTCGGCGTTGGCGGGTAACAGGCCGGCAAAACCGGGATCCGCGAGGTCGGCGATGGTGGGGACCACTCCCTCGGGCAGGTGGCCTGGCTCTTTTCTGTAGATAGGCGCAAGCCGGCGGCGGCCAGTCAATCGGCGCACAAGCTGAGCCCCGACGAGCCCCGAGGCCCCGGTGATGATGATCGGTTTTTCTTCGCTCACGCGGTGAGTCCCTTATAGAAAAACATGCAGTTTTATTGACGAATTATTGGATCAGGCCGCTCCAGTTGTCTACCTTGGCGTGATATAATACCCCAATTTTGCTTTGTAAAATATCGCTATGTGTGGCATTTGCGGCCTTGTTTCGCTGGGGGGCGGGCCAATCGACCCCGCGCGAGCCAAACCCATGCTTGACACGCTGACCCACCGGGGGCGGGACGACGCGGGATACGCCTTTTTCCGTTTGGGGGAGTATAAACAGACCGAGGGCAGCTACTGGATCAGCATGGTGGAGCCCGAGTTCCATCACCTCAACGAGCGCCTTGCCGTCTACGGGGGATCTCTCGCCAGCGAGGAGTTCGCGAGGACTCCGTTTTCGCTTGCGCTGGGGCATCGCCGCCTCTCGATCATCGACCTGAGCCACAAGGGCCACCAGCCCATGCACACCTCGGACCGGCGTTACTGGATCATCCTGAACGGGGAGATATACAACTATGTCGAGCTGAGGGAGGCGCTGGAGAGCCGCGGGCACATCTTCCGCTCCAACACCGACACCGAGACGATACTCCACCTGTGGGAGGAGAAGGGCGCCGCCTGCCTAGCCGAGCTGGACGGCATGTTCGCCTTCGCGCTCTACGACCGGGTTGAGAACACGCTGACCCTGGCCCGCGACCGGTTCGGCGTTAAGCCGCTCTACTACGCCGAGGCGGGACCTTATTTTCTGTTCGCCTCCGAGATCAAGGCCATCCTCGCGTCCGGCCTGGCCCCTCGCGGAATAGACCCCGCCGCTCTGGGCGAGTACTTCACCTTCCAGAACATAGTGAGCGACCACACACTCTTCGAGGGCGTGCGGATGCTTCCACCTGGTGAAAAGATCACAGTAAAACCCGGTTCCGGCGGCGGCGCGCGCAAGGAGCGCTATATAGACCCACTCGGCGAGGCTGACGAAAACACGCCGGATCCGGCGGCCGTCGCCGCCACCCTGGCCGACTCGTTCCAGGGCGCGGTCAGGCGGCAGCTACGCAGCGACGTGGAGATCGGGGCGTATCTCTCCGGTGGCATGGACAGCGGCTCCATCGTGGCCGTGTGCGGCAAGACCATGCCGCGGCTGCTTACATTTACCGCCGGGTTCGACCTGACAAACGTGGACGGGATCGAGCAGGGTTTCGATGAGCGGCGGCTGGCCGAGAGGCTCTCGTACCTGTACCAGACCGAGCACTACGACGTGGTTCTGCACGCGGGCGACATGCCGGCGGTCATGGACAAGCTGACCTGGCACGTAGACGACCCCCGCGTCGGCATGTGCCACCAGAACTGGTACGCCGCCAAGCTGGCCAGCAGGTTTGTGAAGGTCTGCCTCTCCGGCGCCGGCGGCGACGAAATGTTCGGCGGATACCCGTGGCGCTATCGGGGCATAGTCAGGTTGATGAACGAGGGAAAGATGCCGTATGAAGACGCCGTGTTCCGCTTCTGGCACAGGCTCCTGAACCCCGAGGAGCTGCCGCGTCTTTTTCACACGGATTATCGTGAGAGCCTGACCGCCGCCCGCGAGCGGCTCGGCAGTGTCATACAATCATTGCCTGCGGGAAATCCCAGGCTGGGAGAGCTGGACGGCGTTATCCATCGCACGCTGGCGTTCGAGTTCAAGACATTCCTGCACGGTCTTCTTGTCATCGAGGACAGAGTCAGCATGGCTCATAATATGGAGGTCCGCGTTCCTTTTCTGGATAACGCCCTGGCGGCCCTGGCGTGGCGGCTTCCCCCATCCCTTAAGATGGATATGGCCCAGATCGGCGGCGGTAAAGGCGCGGCCGAAGAGGCGGGAGGGAAGAAGATTCTCCGCCGGGCGATGACCTCGCTGCTGCCTAAGGAGTACGTAAATCAGCGGAAGCAGGGGTTTTCGCCCCCCGATGGGAGCTGGTATCGCGGGCCCTCGGTCGATTATCTCAAGGAGATACTTTTCGATCAGCGGACGCTCTCCCGTCCATGGTTCGACCAGCGGTTCGTAGAGCAAAAGCTTTCGGAACATTTCACCGGCATGAGCAACCATCGGCTTCTGATCTGGTCCTTGTTGTCCTTCGAGCTGCTGCAACGGCACTTTATTGACGGGGGGCATAAATGAGGGCGTTACTCGACCCTGGAGCCCATTGGCGGGCCACCAGGGAGATCATAGCTCTTTTGACCCACCATCGGCAACTGACCTGGGAGATGGCCAAGCGGGAGTTGCAGGACCGCTACGCCGGTCAGGTGATGGGCCTGATGTGGGCGGTGATCCATCCGGTGGCGATCATTCTCGTGTACCTTTTCCTGTTCATAATCGTGTTCAAGGTCCGGTTTCCCCCGATGGAGGGGGTTACCATGGACTACGCCTCGTACATCCTGGCAGGCCTGATTCCGTGGTTCTACTTCCAGGAATCCATGATAAAAGGGTGCACGGCCATATCCAGCAACGCCCCCCTGGTAAAGCAGGTGGTGTTTCCCATAGAGGTGCTGCCGGTGAAGGGGGTGCTGGTATCGCTTCTAAGCCAGGCCGTGGCCACCGCCATCCTCCTTTGCTATATGCTTCTGCGCCACGGCGGCGTTCCATGGACCATCGTGTTTTTCCCGGCGGCGCTCCTGCTGGAGGGTCTCCTGATGACCGGTTTGAGCTATATCCTTTCGGCCGTCGGCGCCTACATCCGCGACGTGAAAGACATCGTGCAGGTGCTGCTCCTGATGAGCATGTACCTTACCCCCACGTTCTACCTTCCCGCCATGGTACCCGCAACGTTCAAGTACGTGATCTACTTGAATCCCTTCAGTTACATGATCTGGGTGTTCCAGGATATATTTTTCTTCGGATGGTTTCAGCACCCGTGGGCGTGGGTGATATTCACGGGCGAGGCGCTGCTGGTTTTCTACGGAGGCTACCGAGTCTTCCGCAAGGCTAAAATGTTTTTCGGGAACGTGCTGTGAGCGATAATGAAACCCCGGCCATCCGGGTCAGCGGCCTGTCGAAGATGTTCAGGGTCTACCAGCGGCCCGTCGACCTGGTAAAAGAGCTGATAACGGGCCGCCCCTATCACAGCGAGTTCTGGGCGCTCAAGGACGTTTCGTTCACCGTGGAGCGCGGCCAGGTGGTGGGCGTCATCGGCAGGAACGGCGCCGGCAAGAGCACTCTTCTGAAGATCATCGCCGGGACCCTGGACGCGACCGGCGGCGAGGTGAAGGCCAATGGCCGCGTATCGGCGCTTTTGGAGCTGGGGACGGGGTTCAACGTCGAACACACCGGCCATGACAACATCCTCATGGGCGGGATGTGCCTGGGGATGAGCAAGGAGGAGGTCGAACGCAAGTATGACTGGATCGTCGACTTCTCCGAGCTGAAGGATTTCATTCACCAGCCGGTTAAGACCTACTCGTCGGGGATGCTCTCCCGGCTGGCCTTCTCCGTCGCCATTTGCGTGGAGCCGGAGATATTCATCGTGGACGAGGCGCTGGCCACGGGGGATATCCGCTTCCAGGACAAATGCCTGCGCCAGATCAAAAGAATCGTCCAGAGCGGCGCGACGGTCCTTTTCGTGTCGCACAGCCTGCAGACGATTTACGACCTTTGCGACAGGACTATTCTCCTTGCTCATGGAGAAATCGCGAAAGATGGGGATCCCCGCGCTGTCGGAGACGCGTATGAGTTGATGCTTGCCCGGAGCGATGACGAGGACTATGCTCAGGCTCCGCTGGAAACAATAGTCAATCAAAAGGTCCACACCGGAAACAGCGCATATATAGAAAGTGTATGCGTCAAGAACGACAATGGTGTCCGTGTTGCGACGTTGACCTACAGGGAGTGGTACACTGTCGAGGTTGTGGTTCACTGCAACGAGGATATGGAATCACTCGGCGTTGGATTCATGATCCAACTTCCATCCGGCATGAAAATATACAACAAAAACACCAACAGTAATAATTTGCTTTTCACGTGCGAAAAAGGAGAAAAGCTCACGGTGAAATTCAGGTTTCAATGTCTGGTTATGGATGGTCCGTATTTCATTGGCGGAGGGCTTGGAAAGATTCACCGGGACGGCTCGTTCACGTTGCTGCATATGATGCGAAGCGCCATCACGGTCACGGTGACAGGCGGAAGCACAAAATTTCGGGGTATCGTTGATTTGCAGGCTGATATCTTATGCGAATGAGAGGTTGCGCGGCTCCATCTTCGCGAGCATGGGCGCAAAGCGCGTATCGAAGATAAGCAATGTGGTTTCTACCAAGATACAAGGCCCGGAACAGCGCGGCAAACTCCACGCGGCAGGTAAATCATCCTGATTTTATCGGGGTGGGGGCGGCCAAGTGCGGGACAACGTGGTGGCACAACCTCATTACGGCGCATCCTCAAGTGAGCGCTCTTCGTGGGGGTATCAAGCAGGCCAGTTTTTTTTGCGAATACATAGACAACATTCCTGACGAGCGCTTGCGGGAATATCAAGCCTTGTTTCTCCGGCCCGCCGGGATGATCGCGGGGGAATGGACTCCGCGCTATATGTACGACAAGCACTCCGTGGATCTGATTAAAAAATACTTTCCCGACACAAAGATACTTGTGATTTTACGCGATCCGCTGGAACGCTTCCGAAGCGGGGTCAACTGGCATCTTGTGGAATCCGGGCCTGGGAAATACGCGTCGTTAGATGACTATTTGGATGGCCAATATTGCCATTGGTGGCCGCATAACATCGCGGACGCCCTGGCGCGCTCGATGTACTGGTATCAAATGCGGCATCTGGAGCAAGTATATAACCGCGCGAACATTCTTCTGTTGCAATATGAGAAATGCGTGCGCTGCCCAGAAACGGAACTCAAAAAGACCTATTCATTTCTGGGTCTTGATGCGGATTTCCTTCCCGACAATCTGGACGGGTCTATTAACGCTTCCACTTACGTATATGATGTATTCACCTCAAACAACCTGCTGAAGGGAGTTCGTGGCATCCTGAAGGATGATGTCACACGGCTTGCGCGTGAATGGCCGGAAATCGATATCACGCTATGGCCCGGTTTCTCGGGATGAAGCTCAAGACGCTGGGAGCAATGCGGCGCCGGATATACCAAATCATTGAACGCTTGACGAACAAGAACGCTCGCACAGCGATTAACCAATCTTCCGCCTCATGGAATATGGAATCCCGCGGCGATCCCATTATTCCGGTTATTCGTGAAAGAGCGCGCCGCAAGGGAGCCATAGCGCGAGACGATCTTGAACAGGTGCTGTCCGCGTGCGGAGAGAGGGAATGGCGCCCTTACCACATGACGCCTGACCCGGATGGCGGGGCAAGAGGCTATTTCAGGATGGATTGCAGCGGAGAGTTGTCCGCGGAATCCGAGTCATGCCTTGCAATGGCTCGCGAATACGGCATGATTCCCCTGGCGCTCCTGCCTGTCGCCGCAGGGAATGACGCGGGTGTCGCTTGTGAGGGCAGATTGCTGATGAGTGATGAATATCTCGCCTCGCTCGTTTCTCTTCATCGAGAATATGGTTGCGGGTACGGGTTCCTGGCCGATCCCCTGGCGGTGATAACCCGGTTGTTGTCCAACCCCCTGATGATCTGGACGAACACGAGGGAAAAGATAACCCAAGAGGGGCTGACCATCCACGGATATGGATGCTCCTTCCATAATGACCGAGCATCCTTGTTAAACATGATCTGGGTGTATCGCGTCGCCCAGAAGCTTATCACCGGCAACTACATGGACTTGCTGTCACGCCTGGGCTTCGATTGCCGCGAATGGACCTACGTCAAAAGCGGCGACCCCATGTGGCTGCGCCCTCTGGACGGGCTGTCCGACATATCCTTCACCGTCGCCAGGGATGAGCGCGTTTATCTCAGGGACGCCCAGATCACCACCGATCTCGCGCCAGAACTGACGCGGCGGCCTTTCCTGGACACCATACTTTACACCGACCGTGCGGGCTGGCGAAAGATTGACCGCGGCGGCGATGAGGGCGCTATCGAGCTTGACGATGTCCTTGCGGCCGTTGCGAACGGAGAAGCGCTTAAGAACATAGGTCTCATTATCGACCCTTCCGACATCGCATGGGAACGGGGCGCGAAACACGCCCGGACGAATACCGCTGACACGCCGGTGGTGAGAACATTGCCATATCCGTACCACTATTACCTGGCCATTTGCAGCGACATTGACTGGTCAACGCATTCCCATTTCACCGGGGCCGTAGACGTCATTTGCGACGAGCTCGGCATGCGCTATTCCGGCAGCGCATACTTGTGCTCCCGTGATCCGAAATGGCCCTCATTGTGCGGGGACGCAAACACCGCCAATGGCATGGAGCGCCTGGACCCCGGCAACCCCGTGCTGCATTGGGCCGGGGAAGGTCTTATTGATACCATACACGGCGTTGCGTACTCTTATGATTCACTGACACTCGGCCGGAATGTCGGCTGCTCAGCGGGGGAGGCCGTGATCGAGCTGCGTCCATCCATCGACATGAGCGGTTATGACGGCGTCATGATCGCGACTTCATCCATCGTTGATCCCTCGCGCCCCCCCCGCATCGCCTTGCTGGGCCAGAGCGGCCGGAAAATCCACATGACCATGAACGGCTCATATACAGCCGGCAGGCCGCGCAGCCAGCACATCACTTATCACCCCAACGAAACGCTCGATGAAGCAATAAAGGGCATCGTGTTGTCCAATTGCCCGGATGGCTTTGTCGCGAGAGAGATTACCACGCTCTACGCTGGAGAGCCAAGCGTCTCCGCCATGTTACGGTTACTTGGCTCATATAACCTGACGATGCCTGTGTTCACCACCCATGGCGGAGGCTCGGACAGAAAATTCGCCTCACTTGGAACGGCGCAGTATTGCGCCATCAATGACATTGACACCAGCATGGCGATGGATAATCCCGGCTCGCCCTTTTACTTGCTGCCGGCGCTCAAGTCGTTTGGGGCGCGCTTCTTCAATCCGGAGGGATTATTTTCCGATGATGCGCTACGAGACATAGATACACTCGTGGAGCCCATGACTACAATAAGCGGTGAGCGGATATACGCCTTTTGCCGTTACTACAGCAGCCGTGATTATAAGTTAAGTTATGGAAAACATAACGCGACCGCCCAGGGTATCGCCGTGACGCTGGACGAGATTATTCATAGGCTGCGCCGCGCGGAGCCTGGAAAGGGTTGCGTCGTGTATACCCACTTGGGGCATCGAGTGGGGAACAACATAACCAGCCGGCTTGGCTGGAACGAAGAAGTATTCGCTTCATTAGGCCGGGTGGCCGAGTATTCCCAAGGGAAGGACAGGGACAATACCGTGCCTTATAGAATATGGTTTGCGCCAACATCCGCGATATTAACGTACTCGGCGGTCATGAAAGGTATCAGAAGCGCAATACGATACGAAAACGGTGATATACATATAACATCATGGCATGACCCGGCTCTGGGACATTCTATCCCAAACCCCACCGAGTTCGGGGAAAGCTGGCTGCACGGCGTGACCATTGCCATTCCAGAAAACGCAAGCGGACGGGTCTATGTGGATGGGACGGAATGTCTTTACTATACTACCAACCCTCCTGACGCCTTGAGCGGGAAAAGTGTAACGATCGTGGACGCCGCATCGAAACGGCAGCTTATTCCCGCGGTCGAAAGTGTGGCTCTGGAAGAAAACGCGGACGCCGAGCCGCCAGACCTCGCCGCCGAAAACGCGGCTGAACCTGTTGTCATCCGGGTCACTGCCGGAAGCCAGACCGTCCGCCACGAATTTGAGATACATGAGCTGTCGCTGAGAAATGCAACGCACTGGACTTTTGAGATCTTTGCGAAAAACACTCTCGACGAATGGGAGCTTGGGTTCACCACCGATTCAGGGGAGACATTCACCGCCGGAACGGGAAGCCGTGTCCAATGGAATGCGCGATGGAACGGCGGCTCCTCCTGGAAACGATTCACATTCTCGCTGGATGACGCGGCCGGGCCGGCGCGGCCCCGTGGAAAGATTGTCCGGATGCTCTTCGGCGCGCGCGGACACGCCCCGGGCCACGAGGTGTTGTTCAGGGATATAAGTCTTATCCGTCCCCAGTCGGCAAGGCGAAGGACACCCAACAACAGGATATTGGCCGGGAGAGTGTATGCCATCAACGATGGCAGACCGGCGCGCGGCATTAAAATGCGGTGCGAGAGCGAGGACCACCGCATTGAAACCACAACAGATTCATCCGGCAAATATATATTCAAAGGATTGCGGGATAATAACCGGTATTATCTTGCGTTGGACAGCAATGACGGCTCCTGTTTTATCTCGAAAGGAAACGCAGCGTACATGTCTTGCGACCAGTGGGATTGGGATATTGCTGTCGCCTTCGATGAAAGCAGCGGACGCGCGCGCAACGGCGGCGCCTGAGATTATGATGACCGCAAAATTTGATAATTTAATTCTCATGAGGCCGACCCGTGAGACATAACACCCCTTATTTTATTGTTTCGTGCGCCCGATCCGGGTCCACCTCGCTTTGCCGGATTCTCGACCAGGCGGAAAACGGAACATGCGAAGTGGAGCCCAGGCCGAATCTCGACAGGGAAAGCAGGCTGATGCGGGAAGGCAGGCTGCCCGACCCGAAAAGGGTGGTCGCGGATACCATCGTGGCGCGAGCGGCAAAAATGGCGGCTGAAGTGGATGTGTACGGAGAAAAAAACGTCACGTATGGTCCGTTTATCCCCCACCTTTATGACGCGCTGAAGTGCAGGTTCGTTTTCATCAAGCGTGACGGGAGAGACGTTGTCACCTCGCTCATCAACTGGCATGAACAGCAATTCGGCAATATATACCGGGAATGCCGCGAGTCCGGAGACCTTTCGCTCAAAGCGCTGGATTCCGCGGCGTCGCTTACCTCAAATATAGATACAGCGGACTACGCCCGTCCCAGGCCGCTGCCGGGCAGCCCCTATTACATGAAGTGGGAGCGCATGTCCCGTCTTGAAATGTGCGCCTATTATTGGTCCACCATTAACGAGGAATACATGGATAACCTCGAGGCGCTGCCGGACGCCGCCTGGACCGCCATAGATTACACGTCCCCAACCTTCAGGGACATTGAAAAAGTCTCACGGTTTTGCGGCCTGGCGGGGCTTGACGAGAACGTTGCGCAACCCCTCCTGGATGAAAAAATCAATTCACTGAAACAACGCGGCGCCTCCGACGGGAATTTCTCCCATTGGACGGATTGGGACGGCGGGCAGAGAAGAAAGTTCCTGGAGATAGCCGGGGGAACGATGAGACGGCTGGGCTATCTCATCAGGCGGGAGGAGGCATGGAGGCCTGAAGGATTCGGCGGGCATTGGCGCGAAAAGGAAGCGGATCCGGACTGGTACACGTGGATGTATAACAGCAGACTAAAACAACACCGGGACTTGGTGGACTGGGTGAAAGGCAAAGACGGCGCCGGAGACGCTATCGGCTCAATCATGGATTTTGGCTGCGGGATATCGATCGGCTATAGCGATGATTTCTCCGGCAAGGAATATACGGGAGTCGATATAAGCGAAAAGAACATCGAGTGGTCAAGAAAACACAGGGACAATCCAAAACATGCCTATGTAAACGCCGATTTCATATCGGAAGACCTGGACCGCAAGGCCGACCTCGTGTTTTCCAGCGGCACCATCGACAACTCTTACGACATAGACGCTTTCCTGGAAGCGATGGTCCGCCATTCAAAGAAATGGATACACGCCACAGCCTATCGCGGCTGGTTTCCGAGTCTGCGTGAACACAGGTATCGGTACAACCAGGCGCATGAATGCTTTTACAACGACATCTCCCCTTCCGCGGCGCATGATACACTCAAGCGGCTGGGCTGCATGGATATCACTATCATGCCGGCGGCGACGGGCAAGGGGGAAATCCCGTACGAGACAAAGATTATCGCCAGGACACCGTAGATCCGCAGATGATGAACTTGTTTTTACGTTTCCGTGAGCGCGTCCGCAAGATGCACTCCAACCCCGTTGTCGGCCACGTCATTATAAATATCAAACGGATGATCGGACGCGCCGTTGCAACGCTTCGGGATTTTCAACGATGGATCGCCGACGGCTTTGTTCAGGAAATACTTGGATTCCAAGGTATCCGGTCAGTCATTAAGAGCTCCAGGAAAATGTTGGGAATCCATAACCGATACAAAACACTGGAAACATATCCTCTTGCGGGATATGACGCGCACATGGCCCAGATGCGCCAGATATATACGCCCCTGGCTAATGGATTCTCCTATTATCAATACGTTGTTCAGGCGCTCGCTGAGTTGCCGGAAGCCACGCTGACGCCCCTGTCCGAGTTCGCGGGGCAAAGCAATGCCGGCGGAAAAATTATCGGACTGCGGCATGATGTTGACGGAGACCCGGAGACGGCCGTTCGATGCGCCAGGTTTCTTTCCCGCAACGGATGGGCGGGAAGTTTTTACCTTTTGAGCACGTCCGGCTATTACGGTGAAATTTCCAACGGCGTTTTTATTCGCAACCCGCTTGTCAAGGAATGGGTGAAAGCTCTGGCGGTGGCCGGGAGCGAAATCGGCCTCCACAATGACGCGCTCAACCTCTGCCACCAGGGATATGATGGTATAAAGGCCCTGATCGCGGAAATAACGTGGCTGCGCTCCATGGGAATAAGGATCCAAGGCACAGTCGCCCACAACAGCGGGCCGATATATGAGGCCGAAAACTTTGAAATATTCGCGGACCGGGTGCTGTGGCCGCGCTCCGTTAGTACCGCGTATGGGAATGTGTTGCCGTTAGGGGCCGTTCGCATGTCCGATCTCGGGCTCACATACGAGGGGACTTTCTCCGTCCCGCGGGCCGATATTGACACCCGCAAAGCACACGCCTTCTTCGGGGACAAGGAGGCTTCGAAACTGCGGTCTGAAGAATGGATGCGCGCCTTTCTGCATGACAACCCGTCCTGTCTGCATGAGCTGGATGTCCAGTTGTGGCTGATCGGCAGGGACGAATGGGTCATCGCCGGCGCGCGGGGCCGGGTGGATGAGTTCGCATGGCTTGTTTCATTCGAGGAAGTAAGGAAATTCCTGCGCGGTCTTCGAGGAAACCGGCGGATATTGGCCGCCCTCCACCCGGAATATTTCATGGACATCGACCGGTAACGAAAAGGAGTGCTCCTTACACATGAAGGAACATAAATTATCAACCGCCGAATGGATTAAGGCGAGGCTCGTGTGCCCCGTGTGCCTTGCGTCCGGAGTGGTGGAGGAGCGCGGCCCCGCGGGCGAGGGGTACGGATGCCCCGTGTGCGGCCGGTGGTACCCCGTGGGGCAGTACGGCGTCGTGGATTTTCAGGCGCATGACCGGCTGCTTGCGCTGCCCGAGCCATACCTGGGCATCTGGGCCGCGGCGCAGATGGCCTCGCACGAGGAATATCGCACGCAAAGCGAGGGAAGCGTGTCCACCGCCGACCGCGAAGTGGCACAGGCTTTCTCCGGGTTCATGGACCTCGATGGAAAGAGTGTGCTGGATGTCGGCGCGGGAACGGATTATCTCCCGGGTTACGTGGCCGAGGCGGCTCCGGCCCATTACGTGGCCTTGGACCCCTTTCCTGTGGAACGGCCCATCGACTACTTCAAAACACAGGCATGGGGGGAGGCCATCCCATTCGCCGACGGAACCTTCGACACGATCATCCTGGGGACATCGCTGGATCACATCCTCTGCCTCGACAGCTTTTTCTCCGAGGCGCGCCGCGTGCTGAAGCCGGATGGAACCGTCTACGTGTGGAGCGCATGGGTATTTGATGAAAGTCTTTTCGCCAATGTTCCGGAAACGCCTCTTTTCTCCCGGCGGGACGCCAAGGCGCCCGTGGGCCATGACAGAGAAGAACAGCTTCGTATCGCGCAGAAGTGTCGGCAGTTCATCTCCGACACGAAGACCCTCACCGAACAGTACACCCCGCTCCTGGTGGACCAGTATCATTTCCGCCATTTGCCGATAAACGAAGCCGCCGCGCTTTTCCAAGAGGCCGGTTTCGTGGTAAAGGACATGACGGTATGGGACACCCACCCCAACTTCGTCAACGCGTTCCTGAAAATCACGTTGCGCGACACTCCCCTGGCGCCGCCCTCCGGAACCGCGCATATTGTCTCGTCCCGGCTCTTTTTGAAACAGGAGCTACGCCAGATCCGGAACATCGTGGAACAAGTCGAATTCAACGTGGACCGGATGCTCTCTGGAATTAACAGGTTAGAGAGCGAGGCCAGAGTTATCCGGGAAATAAAGGATACAAGCTTCATGTACAAGATCAGGAAGTTGTCAAAAAAACTGCTTGGCAGTGAAAGCGATGGATAAAACCGCCGCGAGGGCGGGGGCTCGCCCGGCCTCTCACGCCGCGTCCGGCGATCCCGCCGCCTGGCTTGACGATTTCGCGCGCCAGCATGGCCGGCCCCCGAGAATCCTGCACATAGGCAACATCTGCAACAACGCATATCACAACGCCAAGCTTCTCAACAAGGCGGGCGCCGACTGCGACGTCATCAACCACGACTATTACCACATCATGGGCTGGCCCGAGTGGGACGATGCGCTCTTCAGCGGCGATTTCGACGACCAGTTCTGGCCCGACTGGCGGCGCGTGAAAGTCCGCGACTTCACCCGGCCCCGATGGTTCGCTCAGGGTACACAAAAAACATGTTTGGCCTACATGCTGGCGCGCCGAAGGGGAAGACGGTTCGCGGCGTGGTTCTATTGGCATATGTTAAACGCCGAGCGATGGTACTACTGCAGCGGTACCTCCAAAAGATGGCGGCGGCGGCTCCAGCCGCTGCGCCCCGCGTTGCGCTACATCCGAAGGCGCCTTGCGCGGGCGCGGGATGTGGCAAAAAATATAATGCTGAAAATGAGGGGGCAAAAGTTCTGGAACAGGCTGACGGAATGGATCGGGCCCGGATCCGCCTCCAGCGCCAATCCCGCCCCCGGGGCAACCCAGGTTGCGGCGGGCAAACGCCCCGCCGACCGCTGCCGGGAGCTGGTGGAGGAATTCGCCCGGCGCTTTCCCGGCCGCCCCGACCGCCTGTCGTATAACGAGCTGCTGGCCCACTATCCCCAGGTAGAGTGGTGGGGCGCGCTTTTCGAGCATTATGACATCATCCACGCCTACGCCACGATGCCGATCCTGCCCCTGCTTGCCGGCAAGAGGCCATACATCGCCTACGAGCATGGGACCATCCGCGACATCCCCTTCCAGGATGACGAGCAGGGGCGCAAGACCGCCCTGGCCTATGCCATGGCCGATGCGGTCTACCTCACCAACGCGGACAGCATCGGCAAGGCCGAGGCGCTAGGTGTCTCCCGCGACAGGATGATATTCGGCCTGCACGGGTTTGACGGCGCCGTGATCGAACGGAAGCTGCAATCAGCCTCCAGCGTGACACGCATGGAGGCCCGGTTCGGTTTCGATGACGCGGCCACCGTTTTCCTGGCCCCCGCCCGGCACCATTGGCGCGACGGGTATGACACCTGGCTGAAGGGCAACGACAAAATCATCCGCGCCATGCGGATGGCCGCCGATGAGACCTCGAAACGGTTCGCCGTGGTTTTCGTGGCGTGGGGCAGGGAGATCGAGCTTTCAAGGGAGCTGATCCGCTCCCTGGACCTCGAACGGTACGTCACATGGGTGGAGCCGCTGCCTAAGGACAGGCTCATCAAGTCGTTTTCACAGGTGGATTGCGTCATCGACCAGTTCGTCTGCCCCTGCATGGGAGGGGTGGCCATCGACGCCCTGATGGCGGGGGCGCCCGTCATCACCCGCCTGGACGAGGCGGCGATGAACGAGTTCTACGGATCACAGCCGCCCCTTTTCAACTGCGCCGATGACCGCCAGATCGCCGACGCCATGATACGGGTCATCGAGAACCCGTCCCTGCGCGGGGAAATGGCGGAACGGGCGAAAAAATGGATGGCCCGGCATCATGGCAACGCGGCGGTCGTGGCGACGAACCTGGCCGCCTACAGGATAGCGTGGGAAGGCGTGGAGCGCGCATCCGGCGTGCCAACATGACGCTTGACGAAAAACTGAAGGCGGTTATAAAAGGAATGCGGCAAGGGAGATTCATGGCGCGGGGGGAGGAGCATATCGAAGGCTATTTCGACGCTATTTCCCCCACCATCAACGACCTTTACAGCTGGGAGGAAATATAGGGGTGGCTGCTCAACTCCGGATTCACCGGCATCCGCCGCACCGTGGATACCAGGAATCATCACCTGATCGCCGTTCGCGACAGATGATTTCGCCGCGGCGGACAACCCGCGACGCTGAAGCCGTGGAGCCGGAATGAACATGATCGCCCGTCTCCGGGAACTCATCCGAAGGACGCACTCCGTCCGCGTCATCGGCCCGGCCATTATCGTGGTCAAACGGATAATCGGACGGACCATAGCCGCGCTCCGCCAGCCCCATATCGCCCACCTGCGGGAGTTCATTCGAAAGACGCACTCCGCCCCCGTCATCGGCTCGGCCATTGTCGGGGTCAAGCGCATGATCGGACGGACCATATTCGCGCTCCGCCAACTCCACCCGAAAAGGATGATCGCAAGGTTCATTGACGGGTTCATCCGGATAATCAACCAGATCTACCTGCTGGGATACAAGGGGTTCGAACGCGCGGCCTTCTGGAAGCTTGCGCCGCGGCGTCCCCAGCCGGACGGCGCGGCTCCGGGGAAGGGGATCCGCTCGGTGTTGCAGGTCTCGCTCATCTCGCACCAACCATACATGCTATCGCGCCTGCTCCGGCGCCAGGGAATCAAGGCGGAATACCTGGCGCTGAACGCCGATCTTTGCGGCAGGCTCAACATCGGCTACGATTACTCGATCCCCTCGACCCTGCATCCGCTCTGGCGCAGGGTGATGAACTCCTGGTACCTGTGGCGGGTGATGGTCAAATACGACGTGATCCACTACCACTTCAACGCATGGCTGACGCCCGACGGGCACGACCTCGCCATCCTCAAGGGACTGGGCAAGGTGCTGGTGTTCCATTTCCGTGGCTGCGATGTCCGCCGGAAAAGCGTCAACATGGCCCTGAACCCGGACCTGAACTGCTGCCAGGAATGCGATTACCCGGAAGGCTCGTGCGACACCGAGTGGCAGATGGACAGAATCAACACCGCTTTCCGGTACGCCGACTGTGTACTGGTGACCACGCCCGACCTTCTCGATTTCGCCCCGTCGGCCACGCACATCCCCTTCACCATCCCATACGGGATAGACATCGACAGCATCACCCCGGCGCCGAGAGCGGAGGGGGTCTTCCGGGTGGTCACAAGCTCGAACCATCACGGCGTCGATGGCACTCCACACGTCCGGGACGCCGTGTCGCGCCTGCGCGAAGAGGGAAAGAGCATTGAGCTGGTGGAAGTCCACGACATGAACTACATGGATGCCCTGGCGGTTTATAAGAGCGCCGATTTGTACGCGGGAAAGCTCATGATGGGCTATTACAACAACGCGAACATCGAGACGATGCTGATGGGTGTCCCGAACATGTCCTATATCAGGGAAAAGTATCTGCGGGATATCCCCGATTGCCCGATCATCATCGCCCGCCCGGAGACGGTTTACGATCAACTCAGGAACTGGATCGACAGGCCCGAAGAGCTCAGGAAACTCGGGAAGAGAAGCCGGGAGTTCGTACTGCGGGAACACGATCCCGGTCGGGTGGCGCGAATGATTATAGACAAATACAACGAAGCGCTGGCCACACGCCTCAAATAGCCGCCTCGCTGTCCACGGCCGTTTCCCACGCCGCGGACGCGCCAACGCCCTCCCGGGGCGTGACCGGCAGGCGCAGGCTGAGCTATCCTGAGTTTAGTGGACACTCCCGAACCTCTCACGTAGCTCCCGTATGGAACGGCGTTTCTCCGAAACACCGTGAATTCCACTGCTTTTTGTAAAGCTCGTTCTCCATCGTAAGCTTGCCCACCATCTGCTCAAGCTCGGCGATACGGCGGCTCTGCTCACGATACTCAGACCCAGCCTTGTCTGTTGGACACCCATCGGCGCAAGCCTTTTCCCACCCCTGAATCACGCTAGGGGCTTCATTCCAATCTTTAAACAGTAGCAGCCGTGAACGTGTAGTCGTTGTAGTACCAGACGCCGCCGATCCTCGTCCAGAGGCGGACGTATACAGTGCTCCCGTCCACCGGCAGCCCGGTAACGGTGTCGGATGTCGGCAGCCCCGGCATGTAGTGGTCGTATATGTCATACGCCCCCTGGCTCGTCCCGACGTAGATGGAGTAGGCGTCCGCCCCCGCCACGCTGTTCCAGGTGAAGGTCACGCTGCTTCCCGTCAGCGTGTCTCCGCCGGCGTGGCTCGTCAGGGCCGCCGCGCCCGCGGTGTACGCGGTGAACGTGTAGTCGTTGTAGTACCAGACGCCGCCGATCCTCGTCCAGAGGCGGACGTATACAGTGCTTCCGTCCACCGGCAGCCCGGTAACGGTGTCGGATGTCGGCAGCCCCGGCATGTAGTGGTCGTATATGTCATACGCCCCCTGGCTCGTCCCGACGTAGATGGAGTAGGCGTCCGCCCCCGCCACGCTGTTCCATGTGAATGTCACGCTGCTTCCCGTCAGCGTGTCCCCGCCGGCGTGGCTCGTCAGGGCCGCCGGAGCGAAATTCAACGCGGTGTCCAGCTGGATCCTGGGCTTGGTGACGCCATTGGTGTCCGTGACTGACACACCGGTCGATTGCAGCCGCGAGAGCACGCCGCTGACGGAGAGGGAGGGGAACTTATGCCTCATGACAGCCCAGGCCCCCGCCACGTGAGGCGTGGCCATGGACGTGCCGCTTTTATAGGTAAACCCGCCGCCTGGCACTGAGGAATAAATATATACACCAGGAGCCAGCAGAGATAAAAACGAGGCGCTGTTGGAGAAGCCCGCCACCGTATCGTAGTTGTACCCCGTGGCGCCCACGGACACGGCGGTGGAAATGCAGCCGGGCGCGCTCAAGCTATCCTTATAATAATCGTTGCCTGAGGCGATCACCGTCGCGATGTCGACGGAGCGCAGGGTGTCGATCGCCGCTTTTGTCGCCGAATTGTTTGCGTCACAGGTCGTTTGATCGTAGTACCGTCCGCCACCGAGGCTCATGTTGACCGAGGCGATGTTGTAAGAGCCGCGGAGCGCGTACACCCGCTCCATGGCGCTGATCTGGTCTGAAAACCATGAGAGAATGGCCCCATCGGAGCTTCTATGGGAAAACACCTGGATGGCGATCACGCTGGCGTCTTTGCCGATGCCATGAAACGTTGTCCCGCCAATTACGCCATCTTTGCCAGCGGCGATACCGGCCACGTGAGTGCCGTGCTCGCAGGCGGCGCCATACGTGGCGACGTCGCAATTAACGCCCGCCCCGGAGGCTGTCGATGACGTGACGCCCCCCGGGCAGAGCGATGTGTATCCGCTGCCATCGTGCGAATAGCACGCCTCGGAGACCACTTTGCCGGACAAAAAAGAATGTGTTTTGGCCACTCCTGTGTCGAGGATCGCCACTGTCTGGCCCGCCCCGGTGTAACCGGCCGCCCATGCGTTGTCGGCCCCGATATGGGGTCCGGAATCATACAAGCTCGGCGCGGCCTGGATCGGCTCGGCCAGGTAATCCTCTTCGACTGCGGCGACATGGGGGTTGTTGACAAGACCGTTTAACGCGTGTTCGTCCACCACCATCGCCATGTGGGGAATGAATTGAAATCTCTTGACGGCGGAGATGTTCTGGCCCGCCATGGAGTTCAGCAGGGCGTCCTGTTTTTGTTGTATGGCCGCCTGCTGGTCCGCCGCCTGGGAAGCGGGTATTTCACCCTCGGGGCGGAAGCCCATATCGAGCCGAACGATGACCCGCGCGGAGCCGGTCTGCCTGGCCGCCGCGAAAAGGCGGGAGTAATCCTGGGCGGCGGTTCGCTTTTTTGCCGCGGCGGTGGATAAGGCGGAAGATTCAGGCTCGCCGGATGGAGCAGGGCCGCAACTCCATGCGATAATCAGCAGGGCGCAAACGGCCAGAAGAGTTCTGGCCCGGTTTTCGCCAAGACTCACAACTCTTCTCCCACCTCGACAGACTTATTTCACAGAACCCGATATGTTATTTTCTCATACACAATTAACGAGTAACAAGTTTTTCTGGATACGCCGAGTATCGCGCCGCGGAGGGACATGGCCGGACGGAGGTGCGTCTCTTTCCCATCGCCGCTGGTGTGTTTTTTGTCTTGAATAGTTTGCGGTTATACATAACAATACGCAATTAATCTGACTGTCGGAAGGCTTTTTTATGAGCGAAAAAATCATTGTTTTCGGCGGCGACGGCTTTTGCGGCTGGCCCACGAGCCTGTGGCTGTCGCAAGCGGGCTACGATGTGACCATAGTGGACAATCTTTCGCGAAGGAAAATCGACATCGAGCTCGAGTGCGAG
>JBPRGF010000003.1:0-248874 GCA_051418015.1 Candidatus Nitrospinota bacterium M3_3B_026
GGAATGTTCCCCTTCTGCCAGTAGTATTGAAACAGCCCCTTCTCGATCCCGACCTTTCTGGCCCATGTGTATGGCCGCTCCCCCTTCATCAGGAGGGCCAGCCTGTCCTTGAACGTCTGCCGTTTCTTTGCCATGATTCCCTGCTCCCCACTCGTTATCAGGGTAAGAATCCTATGAATACTATAGTCTGTAGATATTTAGTCTGCAAGGGAAAAGAATACGGGAGCTTGAAAATCATGATCGGGAGAAATGGCGAAAAAGTTGGAAAGGGTGTTCGGGGGAGTCATGAGGGACCTGCGCAAGAAACGCGGCCTCTCCCAGGAGGAGCTTGGATTCGAGACCGGTTACCATCGCACCTACATCAGCCTGCTTGAACGCGGCCTTCGAAGCCCCACCCTGACCACCATCTTCCAGCTCGCCACCGCACTTGAAGTAAAACCCTCCGAGATAATCCGTCAGGTCGAATCCGCCAAATAGCTCTGCTGTGCCCCCCTGTTTTTTCGCTCCTGTTTCTTGGTTTTTTCAGTACGCCGTTTTTTGGTTTGTTCAGTTTCTTGCCTCCAAAGCGGCCTTGAGTTCCATGAACTCGCCAATGTTTTCGCCTGTTCGGGCGGCGTTATCCATCCCGGCCTTCTCCACCGTCACCATCTCAAAAAGACGATTATCCATGTCACCAGCCGGTTTGCCAGTCCTTGCCCAGACGCCGAGAGGGAATCTCTGAGACACGTCCTTGAGGGCGTAACAGTCAAAAAGAGTGTCACCGATCATCATCCGGAAACATCCTCTCAGCCCGCCGGTGTCTGTGATGGTAAAGTCGTACGTCCAAAAGGTGTCATTCAGCGCCGTCGTGGCCACGGCCAGATATTTTGAAAGGGATGGATACCACGCCACCGCCAAAGCATCGTTAGAGTTGTCGGCGTCGTAGCCGATATACATGTCCGTGCCATCGCTGGTCTTCTCGTCATCTGTCGTCTTGCCGTCGACCGTATATCGATGCGTGAACTCATCGACAACATTGAACACAAACTTCAAATTGCCGATGATGTCTTTCGGCGACGGACCGCTTGTATCCTCCGAGGATGAGCCCCCGCCGCCTCCACCGCCACAGGCCGTGATCGTGATTACTAACATGAACGCCGTCGCCAACCTTGCCACTTTCATGATCTCCTCCCTCGATAAAAATTGCCTTGCATGGCGGGAGGATATACTCCGCCTGTGACAACGGAGGTCACGCGCAAGAGGGTAGGCCGATAATTTGTGACCTCATATGTCACAGCGGCCATGGATAATGATCGCGGTGTTATAATTTCCGGCACAGGGTAAACAAGGGGACGAGGAAACATGTCCAGAAACGCGCAGGTGATCCGGTTTATGGCGTTGTTGCGTGAGCTGGAGTCCGCAAGAGGGCTTTACGTACCCAAAATGGCGGAGCGGCTCGGCGTCACGAGGCGCACGATATACCGCGACCTGCGGGCCATAGAGGACTCCGGCTACCCCCTCTACCAGGACAAGGGCGATTCGCGAACGGTGTGGCGATTCGTCGATTCGTACCGAAGCAGCGTGCGCGAGCTTTCCATCTCCACATCGGAGATGCTGGCGCTCTGGTCCGCCCTTGGCTTTTTGCGCAATCTCAAAGGCACGCCTTTCGAAGCGGATCTCGGATCCCTGACCAAGAAGATCGAGTCTTTGAACAACAACGGCAACGGCCTGAAGAGGCTCGGGAAGACGCTCCTGCGCCCCTCGGAGAAAGGAACCAAGGAATACTCGGCAAGCGGCGAGACGATCAGGCTGTTGCTAAAAGGTATATTGGAGTCGCGCGCCCTACTCCTGGATTATTACTCCTTCCACTCCGAGAAAGTAAAGAAGCTGGAGATACATCCGTATCATCTGCTCGAGCACAAGAAGGGGCTATATCTTTTCTGCCATTCCATGGAGCATGGCAAAGTCATCACGCTGGCCGTCGAGAGGATAAAGAAGATCGGGCTGACTGGGAAAACGTTCGAGCCCGATGTCTCCCTCGACTTTGAAAGCTATGCCAACTCCGGGTTCGGGATTTACTCCGGCGCTGGCAGGGAGGAAGCCATTGAGCTTATCTTCTCCAAAAACACCGCGAAGTATATCAGGGAGAGGCGCTGGCACCCCACCCAGCGGTTGAAGGAGATGAAAGACGGGCGGGTGAAGCTTTCCTTCAAAGCCTGCGTCGACTTCGAGCTGATCCACTGGATACGGGGGTTTGGGGAGGATGTGGAAGTGATAAGACCGGAGGAGTTGAAAAATATGGTAGATGGAAAAGTGAAAAGTTGAAAATGAACATCTACAAGCTAGGGTAATCGATCTCATTCTGTTGCGTGGCATAATATAACTCTTTGCAAATCATAGTTGTTACAAGGGGAGTAAGTATTCATGGCAAAAGCTGAGGCGACTGTAGAAGAACTCGTCAGCATGATCGAGCGAGGCGAGTTGCGGTTGCCCGAGATGCAACGCCGCTATGTATGGCGCTCTACTCGTGTGCGTGATCTGCTCGACTCGCTCTACCGCGGATATCCCTCAGGAGCCATCCTGCTATGGGATACCGATGAAGCCGTCCCACAGCAGGAATTCGCGGTCGATCAGCAAAAGAACCCCTATCAGAGCACCCGTCTTCTTCTCGACGGTCAGCAACGGCTCACCTCGCTCTCTGCCGTAATACGTGGCGAGCAGGTTAGTGTGCGAGGCCGCAAAAAGCCCATTGAATTATTATTCAACCTCGATCATCCCGAGGAACTCACCATTGTGACGGAGGTAAACGAAGACGGCGAGGAGGGTGACGAGGATTTGATTGAGGACGAGACGGATTCAACCGAGGACGAACTGCAAAAGCGTTTTGATAAAATGACGTTTGTTGTCGGCACGCGCAAGCTGGAGCAACTGCCGCATTGGGTGAAGGTCACCGAAGTCTTTAAAGCGGACAGCGATGCGCCATTTCTCAAACGGGCTGGCGTCACGGATTTTGAGGATCCGCGGTACGAAAAGTACAGCCAGCGTCTTGCCCGCTTGCGCGCTATCCGCAAGTACATATATCGCATGGATGTTTTGGAAAGGAAGCTGTCATACGATGAGGTTACCGAGATATTTGTCCGTGTGAATTCACTCGGTGCCAAACTGCGTGGCTCCGACCTCGCGTTAGCGCAGATCACCGCCAAATGGCGTGGCGCGCTCAAGACATTCCAGGGATTTCAGACGCAGTGCGTCAAAGACGGCTTCGACCTTGATCTCGGCCTCCACCTCAGGAATCTGATCGCTTTCGCCACTGGCCAGTCTCGCTTTCTAACGGTGGGCAGCCTGCCGGTTGACAGGCTGCAAAAGGCATGGGATGAATGCGTTCCTGGTATGGAGTTCGCGCTCAATTTTATCAAGAGCAACGTTGGCATTGACAGCCCGGCTCTTCTGTCCTCCCCATTCATTTTTGTGACGCTGGGTTACTACGGTCATAAGCGCCATTACCAAATCGCCCCGGACGAGGAGCAGCGCCTGAGGCGCTGGGCGCTTGTCGCCAACGCCAAAGGCCGCTACTCACGCGGTTCGAGCGAGACGCTATTAGACCAGGACCTCGCGACACTTCGCAATGGCGGCGGGGCTGACGAGCTGATCGACCGTCTCCGTCTGCAGGTCGGGCGCCTTGATATAGCTCCGGAAGAGTTGGAGGGACGCAACCAGAGGAGCGCTCTGTTCAAGACAATGTTTCTGGCATTCCGGGCCGCTGGAGCCAAAGACTGGCGCTCCAACCTCTCTATAGCGCTAGATCATAAGGGATCGAACCATCGCTTGCAATTCCACCATATCTTTCCCAAGGCCGTGCTCAAGCACGTTTACACTGCCCGTGATGCGGACGATATCGCGAACCTTGCGTTTGTTAGCGGAAGGACAAACAGACAGATCAGTGACAAGGCGCCGGTTGAGTATTTCCCGCCGATAATCCAGAAATCAGGGATTAACGCATTTGAAGCGCAGTGCATACCGACAGACTCGGCCCTGCTCAGCGTTGAAGCCTATAAGACTTTTCTCGCGGAGCGGCGTAAAGCTGTGAGCAGACGTCTGAACGAATTTCTTGGAGTAATGTAGTTGTGATCTAGCGTTGTCTGGTGGTTGAACTGAAAATCTTGTCCAGAAAGTAAAAGAACTGGAAACGTAATGAGAAAACGGTTTAAATCAAAACGCCGATCCTGCCCATTATGTAAGCCACATAAAACCGGGGGAAGCAACCGCTGGCCTGCAAAGGAGCATGAGGCTATTAAAAGATTTGAACATGACGAACAAGGCAGTGACCCCGCTTGGAAAGACATCGACAAGGAAATCCAGGATGAATATGGGCGGAGAAATGATGACGCTGTATGAATTTACCAATAATACAGGTGCGGTTTCCGGTTTCCAAGCGGCCACGTCACATTATCCGTGTTCACCCCATTTAAGACTTCATGACAAAGGGCGCTGTCCTGGCGTCTCCTGGGGCGGTTATGAAAGATAATATTCCATGAGGAAGGAGCTTCACCGGTCCGGCTTCCGCCATCAAGTTTCCCCCGTGCTCTGCTATTTGTTCTTGGCTTTCTGCGTTTGTAATTCATTTTCAGAGTTCTTCTTTGGATTTTCTGACTTGATATTATACAGACGGGAAGGAAAGATCAAATCGGATTTCGAAAAATGGTCATAGCAAGATGATGAGCGCCAGGGGCTCGCTCAACGTATCGCCGCCGTCGTCCATTACGAGGGGGCAGAATGGTGGCGCAACGGATTGCTTGCTGAATTTATAGCCGCCGCTGGGGAAAATGACCGGGTCGAATTTACGGACACCCTTGGGCGTTTTTGGGAAACGTATAACGAGGATAAGCGTAAAGAGGCTTGGGACGCATGGATCAACGACTACATCCAAAATCGTAAGTCCGGTAAACCAAAGCATTTCACCGCCCAGGAAATCGGAGCGTTGGCTGCGTGGGTGTTCCCGTTCGCTTTTATGGCAGAGCGATTTGTCGACTCTATCACCGCCTTGCCCGAGCCCGACTTGAGGCATGGACACATCTTTCATCGCCTGGAAGAGAGCGACCTTCCTGAAAAGGCGCCGAACGCAGCTCTTCATCTAATCTCCTGGTTATTTAAAGGCGCAAAACGCGGTGAGTTTTGGGAGGGCGCCGAGGTTCTGAAAATCGTCCAACGCCTCATCGACGCAGGTGTTGACCGCGCCGAGCTAACCGGCGCCATCGGTGAACAATGCGTTAGTCTTGGCCTAGATAATATCCTCGACCTCATTTCGTCTCCGGATTCCCCTGCTTCAGAGCCGTGACACAGCACTCGCGTGTTATCATGATGCCTTAGGGAAATCATGATTTTTGCGGGCTCAACGATTTGATATTACAGGTGAAATATGGCGCACGGGCGAAAAGGATTGTGGCGTCCACAGGGGGAAGTAGCTGTCTGTTCGGTCAGGCTCGCCTCTGATGGTTGCGGCAAACAATCAAAACGCCCGTGTGGAGCCTGAGAAATGAACGTAATGGAAGACCGTTGGCTATTGCGTATTTCACTCGAAATCGGCCACCCCGATAGACCGATGGGGCTCAGCGGCACTGGTAAACCGTAACCGAAAGGCACGCTTCCTCCTTTTGACCATATGGAGGTAGCTGATGCCGAACAGGAGGTTGACCATGCGCCGCTACCTTCGGCCTGACCTTCTGATCATCGACGACATGGGACTCAAGAAACTGCCGAAGCAGTCAGGGGAATATCTGTTCGAAATCATCATGCGGCGGTACGAACTGCGGTCGACGATCATGACATCCAACAGGCCGCTGGAGGAATGGGGAAAGCTCGTAGGCGACGCCCCCACCGCCACCGCCATACTCGACCGCTTCCTGAGCCGCGCCGAGATCGTCCAGATCACGGGAAAAAGCTACCGGCTCAAGGATAAAGCTTGTCAAACGGAAAACGAAAATGATAAGAAAAAGAAACAGTGACACTGGCCGCTTTTGAGGCGCCCATCACTGGCCGGGTTTAAAGTGCCCACTGACAACTGGGGCCGCGTGTGGGGGGAGCTTATCACCTTCGACGATCCCGAGTCGCGCCTGCCCGCCATCGACCGCTTGGAGGGATTCCACCCGGGCGGTCCGAGCCTGTACAGACGCATTCTTGCCCCTGTTCGGGCCGACGGAGCTGTTTGCCCGGTTTGGCTGTATGTGGGAACTGAATCCACCTTGAGCCGGTCCATCCTCACCGGACGTTCCAGCTACCCTAATTCAATCGGTCCAAGTCGGATAAACAGGGACCACGCTCGGAAAAACTGCTTTACAGTAGGCCTCGCTCTGATATATTTTACCCCTGTTTATGTGGGTTTGTCTGGATGAAACGGTGTGTGCCGAACCATGCAAACCGTTCTATCAACTGACAACACGAGGCCGTCTCGAAGATTGGCAATAACGCTCGGAGTGAGTGGAGACAATGATGGAAGATCGATGGCTCTCCGTGGATGAGATCGCGGTCTATCTCGGCATCAAGCGAGATACCGTTTACAGGTGGATAAGTGAAAGAAATCTGCCAGGTCACAAGATAGGCCGTCTCTGGAAATTTCGAAAAGAAGAAATCGACGAATGGGTGAAGTCGGGCAGAGCCGACGAGAACAAGGATAAAGGAAAATAGTGAAGGCTAATGAGGCCACAAAAAAAAGAGGATGACTGAAAAAAGATGGCTATGCTTTTGGATAACAAGGCACAAAGCAAGGTCGGCGATGCTCTCGCGCGGGGCAGGAAGCCGAACCCGGCGTAGGAAATATCCATTACGCCCAAAGGGGAAAAAACGAAAAGCCGTGCCTGGAATGAATGAAGCCGATAATACTTGACCCGGTTTCAGAGAGAGAAAACAATGACTGAACAAGAACTCGAACAAGCACTGATCGGCAAACTGACCGATCTCAAATATACCCACCGGCCAGACATCCGCGACCGCGCCGCCCTCGAAGGCAACTTCCGCAATCACTTCCAGGCCCTCAACCGCGCCCAGCTCACCGATGGCGAATTCAAGCGTTTCCTCGACGAGATCATCACCCCCGACGTCTTCACCGCCGCGACTCTGCTCCGCGAGCGCAACAGCTTCACCCGCGACGACGGCACCCCGCTCAACTACACCCTCGTCAACATCAAGGACTGGTGCAAGAACACCTTCGAGGTCGTCAACCAGCTCCGCATCAATACCGACAACAGCTTCCAACGCTACGACGTGATGCTACTGATCAACGGCATCCCCGCCGTCCAGATCGAACTCAAGACCCTCGGCATCAGCCCCCGCCGGGCCATGCAGCAGATAGTCGGCTACAAAAAAGACCCCGGCAACGGCTATACCAAGACCCTGCTCTGCTTCGTCCAGCTCTTCATCGTCTCCAACCAGACCGAGACCTACTACTTCGCCAACAACAACGACCGCCACTTCGCCTTCGACGCCGATGAAAACTTCCTGCCCATCTACCAGCACGCCGCCGAAGACAACGCCAAGATCACCCACATCGACGACTTCGCCGAGTCCTTTCTGCCCAAGTGTACCCTCGGCACGACCATCAGCCGCTACATGGTCCTCGTCGCCTCCGAGCAGAAGATGCTCATGATGCGCCCCTACCAGGTTTACGCCGTCAAAGCCATCGACCAGTGCATCCGCGAGAACCGCGGCAACGGCTACATTTGGCACACCACCGGCTCGGGCAAGACCCTCACCTCCTTCAAGGCCTCCACGCTCCTCAAAATCAACCCCGACATCCACAAGTGCCTCTTCGTCGTCGACCGCAAAGACCTCGACCGCCAGACCCGCGAAGAGTTCAACCGCTTCCAGGAAGGCTGCGTCGAGGAAAACACCAACACCGCCGCGCTCGTCCACCGCCTCGTCTCCGACGACTACGCCGACAAGGTCATCGTCACCACCATCCAGAAGCTCGGCCTCGCCCTAGACGAAACCAGCAAATACAACAAGCCCGACAAGAAGAACGGCAAGGCCACCTTCAAACAGCGCCTCGAACCGCTCAGCGACAAGCGCATGGTCTTCATCTTCGACGAGTGCCACCGCTCCCAGTTCGGCCAGACCCACCAGACCATCAAAAACTTCTTCCCCAAGGCCCAACTCTTCGGCTTCACCGGCACGCCGATTTCCGAAGACAACGCCACCACGAAGAAGATCGATGGCGAGGTTGCCACGCTCAAAACCACCAAAGACCTCTTCCACAGCGAACTTCACGCCTACACCATCACCCACGCCATCGAGGACCGCAACGTCCTCAAGTTCCACGTGGATTACTTCAAACCCGACGGCGAAAACCCGCCTAGGCCCGGCGAACCCCTCGCCAAACGCGCCGTCATCGACGCCATCCTCGCCAAGCACGACGCCGCCACGGGCGAGCGCCGCTTCAACGCGCTCTTCGCCACGGCCTCGATCAACGACGCCATCGAGTACCACAAGCTTTTCAAGCAGGTTCAGGACGAGCGCCAGGCCGAAGATCCCGACTTCGTCCCCCTCAAGGTCGCCGCCGTCTTCTCGCCGCCCGCCGAGGGCAACAAGGATGTCCAGCAGCTCCAGGAAGACCTGCCCCAGGAACGCGAAGACAACCAGCAGGAGCCGGACAGGAAAAAGGAAGCGCTCAAGGCCATCATCGCCGACTACAACGAGCGCTTCGGCGCCAACCACGACCTCTACAACTTCGACCTCTACTACCAGGACGTCCAGAAACGCATCAAGGACCAGCAATACCCTAACTGCGACCTCCCCCGGAAGGGCGCGGAAAAGATCGACATCACCATCGTCGTCGACATGCTCCTGACCGGCTTCGACGCCAAATACCTCAACACCCTCTACGTCGATAAAAACCTCAAGCACCACGGCCTCATCCAGGCCTTCTCCCGCACCAATCGCGTGCTCAACGCCGCCAAGCCCTACGGCCACATCCTCGACTTCCGCGGCCAGCAGGACAAAGTCGATGAAGCCATCACCATGTTCTCCGGCGCAAAAGCCGAACAAGCGAAGGAAATCTGGCTCGTCGACAAGGCCCCCGTCGTGATCGAACAACTCAGGGCCGCCAGGCGGAAACTGGACGACTTTCTCCAGTCCCAGGGCCTCGACCCGCGCCCCGAAGCCGTCCCCAACCTCAAGGGCGACGACGCCCGCGCCGCTTTCGTCAAGCAGTTCAAAGAGGTCCAGCGCCTTACCACCCAGCTCGACCAGTACACCGACCTCACCGGCGAGCAGCGCCAGGAGATCGAGCAGACGCTCCCCAGGGACGACGCCCGCGCCTTCCGCGGCGTCTATCTCGAAACCGCCAAACGCCTCAAAGCCAAACAGGACAAGACCGGCGGCGGCGACAGCGCCACGCAGGATGAGATCGACCAGCTCGATTTCGAGTTCGTCCTCTTCGCCTCGGCCGACATCGACTACGACTACATCATGAACCTCATCGCCCGCTTCAGCGGGCAGACGCCGAGCCAGCAGGAAATGAGCCGCGCCCAGCTCATCCGCCTCATCCGCTCCGACGCCAAGTTCATGGACGAACTCGACGAGATCACCGAATACGTCCGGACGCTCGAAACCGGCAAACCCATGACCGAGGAGCAGGTCCGCAACGGCTACCAGCGCTTCAAGGACGAGCGCCACGCCGCCGAACTCGCCAAAGTCGCGGGTAGCCACGGCCTGACCAACGACGCGCTGCAAACCTTTGTGGGCGCCATCCTCGACCGCATGATCTTCGACGGCGAACAGCTCACCGACCTGATGGAGCCCCTCGGCCTCGGCTGGCGCGAGCGCCGCGAGAAGGAACTGAAGCTGATGGACGACCTCGTCCCGCTCCTGAAGAAACGCGCCGCCGGCCGAACCATCTCCGGACTGAACGCATACGAGCAATGAGGCTGAAACGATGAAGAAAAGCAAACGCACATTGACGCCGAAGCTGCGGTTTCCGGAGTTCCGGGATGGCGAAGGTTGGCGAGAGGTGGCGATCCGGGAAACTGCGGCCGTGATCGCAGGACAATCACCGAGAGGTGAGTATTACAATGATACCGGCAACGGTACACCCTTCTATCAAGGGAAGACCGACTTCGGAGATGTCTTTATCAATCCCCCAACGAAGTGGACCACACAAGTCACCAAACTTGCTCTCGAAGATGACATCCTGATGTCGGTTCGCGCTCCGGTCGGTGCATTGAACGTCAGTACTCAAGAAATTTGCATCGGCCGAGGCTTGGCTGCTCTGCGGGCGAAGGAAGACAAGTGGTTTCTTTATTACCTGTTGTTGCAGGTCAATCACCTTTTCGTTGGAAACGGCGGATCGGTGTTCGATTCGATAAGCAAGTCTCAGATCGAAAGCACGCAGATACCCTTCCCGCCATCCCTCCCCGAGCAGGGGAAGATCGCCGATTGTCTGAGTTCGCTGGACGGGTTGATCACCGCCGAGGGCAGGACGCTGGAGGCGCTCAAGACCCACAAGAAAGGCCTCATGCGGCAACTCTTCCCCCAACCCGGCCAAACCCAACCCCGCCTCCGCTTCCCCGAGTTCCGGGATAAGGGGGAGTGGAGTGAAAAGAAACTTTCGGAGATTACGTCGGCGATTTTTGACGGAACGCACCAAACACCCACTTACACCGAAGCGGGGATTCCTTTCTACAGTGTAGAGAATCTGATCAGCGGAAATGCGAACAAGTTTATCTCAAAGGAAGACTACGACTTAGCGACCACGAAAAACAAGCCGGAGAAAGGCGACATTCTATTGACGCGGATTGGGAAGATTGGTTTTTCGCAGGTCGTCACGTGGGATCGCGAATTCAGCGTCTACGTCACACTTGCTGTTATCAAGCGCTCGAGTCAATTCAATTCGCACTATCTGCACTGTCTCATGCAGTCCGACTATTATCAGTCTGAGTTGCGGTCCAAGTCACTCTCAAACGCCGTGCCACCGAAGATAAATATGGATAGCCTGCGAGAGACGAAAGTGCTTATCCCAATCCCCGCCGAACAACAAAAAATCGCCGCCTGCCTCACCTCCCTCGACACCCGGATCGCCGCGCAGGCGGCGAAGGTAGAATCCCTCAAGCAACACAAGCGCGGCCTGATGCAGCAGCTCTTCCCCGCGCCGGAGGAACAGTAGGCCATGCCTGAACCCGTATTCTTCAACGACCTGCCCACGCTGGCGCAGCATCTGCGCGATGAGCTGGAGAACAAGAAGTTCATCCTGCTCTACGCCTACAATGGCGTGGGCAAAACGCGCCTGTCCACCGTATTCAAGGATCTGGGCAAAACTCGAGTTACAGATCGCCTTGTCACCGAAGACGGAGATGCGCTCACTACGGAAGACGGTGACGCTCTTGTATCTGACGTAATCCGGAGCGACACACTCTACTTCAACGCCTTCACCGAAGACCTGTTCACGTGGGACAACGACCTGGACAACGACAGCGAGCGCACCCTGAAGATCAACGCCGATTCCAGGTTCTTCGCAGGCCTCGAAGAATTGGAGATGGACACCCGCATCCGCCCATTGCTCGACCGATACGCCGATTTCGATTTCCGTATCGACACCGACAAGTGGGAAGTGGGTTTCTCGCGTGAGGTTCCCGACGGCGAGGGCCACAGGACCGAGGACGGCATCAAGGTTTCGCGCGGCGAGGAGAACATCTTCATCTGGTGCTTCTTCCTGGCCATCGTGCAACTCGCTCTCGATGGGGCGGAGGCGTACGACTGGGTGAAATACGTCTACATCGATGACCCGATCTCGTCGCTGGACGAGCACAACGCCATCGCCGTGGCGACGCATCTGGCGAGGATGCTCAAGAAAGAGGACAGTACGCTGAAGACGGTCATCTCGACGCACCACACTTTGTTTTTTAACGTGCTGTTCAACGAGTTGAAACGGGCCAACAAGTATTTCCTGTGCCGGGATCGAGCGCCCGGCGGTTACGTGCTCCGCAACACCGGCGACACGCCGTTCTTCCATCACGTGGCCGCGCTGACCGAACTTTACGAGGCGGAGCGTAGCGGGAAACTCTACACGCATCACTTCAACATGCTCCGCGCTATCATGGAAAAGACGGCCAGCTTTCACGGCCATGCGAACTTCTCCGACTGCATCAGGCAAGGCGAGGACGACATAGACGGCGTCCTGCACGCCCGAATGGTTAACCTTCTGAGCCATGGCAACTACTCGCTATATGAGCCGCGCGAGATGATGGACGAGAACAAGGAGCACTTTCGTCGCATCCTGCGCGAGTTTATTAGCCGCTACCCGTTCAACCCCAAATTATTCAACGAAGCCGACACGAAAGAAGAAGCGATATGACTGAAAACGACCAGAAACAACTCGGCAAAATCCTCTGGAACATCGCCGACCAACTGCGCGGGGCAATGAACGCGGACGACTTCCGTGATTACATGCTGGCATTCCTGTTCCTGCGCTATCTATCGGACAATTACGAGCAGGCGGCCAGGAAAGAACTGGGCAAGGACTACCCCGACCCCAACGCAGTAGAAAACGGCGGCCGGACGCCGCTGTTGGTGTGGTACGACGAAAACCCCGCCGACATCGCCGCGTTCGAAAAGCAGATGCGCCGCAAGGCCCACTACGTCATCCAGCCAAAGCATCTGTGGGCGAATATCGCCCACATGGCCCGGACGCAGCACGAGAAACTGCTGAACACGCTGCAGGAGGGTTTCAAGGACATCGAGAATAAATCGTTCGAAAGCACCTTCTCCGGGCTGTTCTCGGAGATCAACCTCGTCTCGGAGAAGCTGGGCAAGACCTACCAGACCCGCAACGATAAACTCTGCACGATCATCACCAAGATCGCCGAGGGGCTGGCCGAGTTCTCGACCGATTCCGATACGCTGGGCGACGCCTACGAATACCTGATCGGCCAATTCGCCGCCGGCTCGGGCAAGAAGGCGGGGGAGTTCTATACGCCCCAGCGCATCAGCGACATCCTGTCCGCCATCGTCACCCTCGACGGCCAGGATCCCGAGACCGGCCCGCGGAAGAAGATGGCAAGCGTGCTCGACTTTGCCTGCGGGTCGGGGTCGCTGTTGCTGAACGTCCGCCGCCACGTGGTCAATGCCGGGGGCAGCGTCGGCATGATCTACGGTCAGGAGAAGAACATCACGACCTACAACCTTTGCCGCATGAACATGCTGCTGCACGGAGTGAAGGATTCGGAGTTCGAGATTTACCACGGCGATACGCTGACCAACGACTGGGACATGCTCCGTGAGCAAAACCCGGCGAAGAAGCCGACGTTCGACGCGGTGGTCGCCAATCCGCCGTTCAGCTACCGCTGGGACCCGAACGAGGCGCTGGGCGAGGACATGCGCTTCAAGAACCACGGCCTGGCACCCAAGAGCGCCGCCGACTTCGCCTTTCTGCTCCACGGCTTTCACTACCTCAAAGATGAGGGCGTGATGGCGATCATCCTGCCCCACGGCGTGCTGTTCCGTGGCGGCAAGGAGGCGGCGATTCGCACGAAGCTGCTCGACGACGGGCACATCGACACGGTGATCGGACTGCCGGCGAATCTGTTCTATTCGACGGGCATTCCAGTGTGCATTCTCGTACTCAAGAAATGCAAGAAGCCCGATGACGTGCTGTTCATCAACGCTGCCGAGCACTTCGAAAAAGGCAAGCGGCAGAACTATCTGAACCCCAAGCACATCGACAAGATCATCGACACCTACCAGCACCGCAAGGAAGAGGAGTTGTACGCCCGGCGGGTCGAGATGGAAGAGATCAAAGAGAACGACTACAACCTGAACATCTCGCGCTATGTCAGCACGGCCAAGCCGGAACCGGAGATCGACCTGAAAGCAACCCACGCCGAACTGGTCGAGGCGGAGAAGGAGATCAAGGCGGCCAAGGACAAGCACAACGCGTTTCTCGAAGAACTTGGCCTGCCGCCGTTGCCGTAAAGCTCTCGGCGCTGCTCAAGCCAGGGAAGGGCTAAGAATAAATGACGAATGAAGAAACAGCACGTTTCTTTAGCGGCGCCCAGGCATGTATCCCGGGTAATCCCGACCTGCGCGATCCCCAGGTCGAGTGTTGGTTCCGCACGCGCCAGCATTTTCGGAACAATACCGAGCATAGGCTTCTTCCGAAAGTGTCTTTTGAACCTGCTATCTGGATGAAGCGGCTTATTCACCCAAGCTGTGTGCGTGTCTGTATGTGCCAATATATAGAATTACAGGGAGATAACCCATGCACAAAATGACATTTTTTCCGTTGGGAAACGCCGACTGCTGTCGCATTGATTTGGAGTGCGGCCAAAAAATCCTCTTTGACTTCGCGGATACGCGTGACCCAGAGGATGAGAACGACTTGCGCTGCGATCTCCCCAAGGAACTCAGGGAAGACCTCGAGGCGTGGAATCGCGACTACTTTGATGTTGTGGCATTTAGCCACCTCGACAAAGACCATTTTAGTGGCGCAACGGAATTCTTTTACTTAGAGCACGCTAAGAAATATCAGGGCGAAGACCGAATAAAAATGAATGTCATGTGGGTACCTGCTGCCCTCATTACTGAGCAAGGTCCTGATGATGACGAGGCTTGCATCCTCCAGAAAGAGGCGCGTCATCGCTTTCGAGAAGGGAAAGGCATCCGTGTTTTTTCGCGCCCGGAACGCTTAAGGCAATGGTGCGAGGAGAACGGCATCAAACTCGATGACCGGGTTCGAATGATTACTGATGCGGGGGAACTTGCTCCCGAATTCTCACTCTCCACAGATAAGGTCGAGTTTTTCGTTCACTCGCCGTTTGCCTTACGCCAGGACGAAAACACCGTCGAGGACCGAAACGAAGATTCCCTTGTGATGCAAGTCACCTTCGAGATCGACAGGGTCCAGACGAAGGCCATGCTTTTAGCCGATTCAACTCACGAGATATTATCGGACATCGTGGATATAACAAGAAGTAAGGGCAACGACCATCGTCTCGAATGGGATATTGTCAAACTTCCACACCATTGTAGTTACCTGTCAATCGGTCCTGAAAAAGGCAAGAGCAAGACCAAGGCTGTTGAACGGGTCGAATGGCTGTACAAGGAGCAGGGACAAGATGGGGCCATTGCGGTTTCAACGAGTAAGCCAATTCCCGAGGCTGGCACGGATGAGGACAAGGATGATCAGCCTCCGCACCGCCAGGCAGCCGAATATTACAAGGAAGTTGCTACCGACCTCCGAGGACAGTTCGTGGTTACAATGGAGCACCCGACGCCTAAGGTCCCTAAGCCTATAGTGATTGAAATCGGAAGAAGCAAAGGAACACTCAAGAAAAGTGTCCTCGGCGCAGCCTATGTGGTCACTTCACAACGCGCCCCGCGGGCAGGTTAAAGCGAATGGAAACCGATTTGTTCATACCAGATGGCGAAATCGTGCGTTTGTGCCAGCTTGAAATCGAGAAGGTTCGTGACCTCGTGCTCATGCTGGATGCGGGTAAGATTCCGTTTGCCAGCCTTGTAGAATGCCGAAAAATAGGCCTCGTCGAGACGGTCGTCTTCGAGGTGGAGGTTGAGGTCCCTCAGTTATGCCGCTATCAAGTCAGACCCTCAGAGCCGATTGCTGCAACGTTTCACAAGGATGATAGCACCTTCCCAATTGTTCACGCACTGCGCAAGGACTTTCCACAGGTTCCCCATCTCAACCTTCACATTCAAGAATTTCCGCGAAATCTTTGCATTTACGCCGAACGGTATGAAGAAATCAGACGCCGTTGGACATCCCCGCGCTTCGTTCATCGAATTCGGGATTGGCTTGCACTCACCGCGAGAGGAGAGCTCCATCAGGAGGATCAGCCCTTAGAACAAATCTTGATGGATTACGCTGGGCATCTTGTGCTTCCAAGCGGTCTCGTGGAAAAAGTCGATGACGCCCAACCAATTTTTATTTCTAGCGTTTGTCCTGTTGCAAATGAAAAGCTATTTTTGATTGCCCATCAGCAGCAATCACCAGATGCAGCGTTGGACATCGTTGCCAGCATACACCGATGTCCCCCTCAGACCCACGGAGTAATTTATAAGAGACCCATCACCTTAGCCGATCTGTCTGCTTTGGTTGATCGTGCAGGCCTTGACATTCTTGCCGAGCTGCGGGGCCGCCTCAAGAATTGGCTGAATACCAAGAAAGCTATTCTTGACTCGCAAATCCTTCTCGTCATCCAGTTTCCTAAAAGAAGAAGTGATTATGGGGAGGTTGAAGCCGTAGATACATGGGCTTTCCTTTTAGGGGCTGCGGCAGGAACTGGAGAAAACGCTGGGGACCTTAGAATACGTGATCTTGGTATCAGGATCGGGCTCTGGGACATACAGGATAAAGAGGTTGGCCTTCTTCTTAGTCCCGACACGTCGAAACGTGGTGAGAATGTCGGTCTCGATGTCCTCAATGTATCTTTCCAGCTTACCCGCTTAACGACTGCCAGCCTCAACGGCTTCAGTACGATAGATGACTTTCGAATTGTCACGATTGGAGCCGGGGCTCTCGGTTCACAGACACTAATGAACCTTGCTCGCGGCGGATTCGGAACTTGGACCATCGTTGATCACGACCGGCTAATGCCCCACAACATCGCACGACATATGTTGACTCGTCATTTCGTCGGATGGAAAAAAGCAGAGGCCGTGGCATTGCTCGCGAACTCGATTGCTGGTGATACAGACCTTTTCACCGCGCTATCGGTGGATGTGCTGGCACCGGGCGAACGGAATGCAGATATCGTAAAAGCCTTCCACAACGCAGAAGCTATTTTAGATATGTCCACGTCAATCGCTGTTGCGAGAAAAATAGTCTGTGACGTTGAAAGCGACGCCCGGCGCATATCCCTTTTTCTGACACCATCGGGACGCTCCCTTGTCTTGCTTGCTGAAGGCAAAGGCAGGACGATGCCACTGGATGCCCTTGAGATGCAATATTATAGGGCTGTAGCCAATAACGATAGGCTGGAAAAACATTTCCAAACAACGGGAAATAGAACACGCTACGGACAATCCTGCCGAGATATCACCAGTACACTTCCACAGAACCTCGTAGCACTGCATGCTGCCATCGGAGCTCAGGCGATTAGAAATACGATTAACGATCACAGCGCAACCGCGGTTGTCTGGCAAGAAGAAAGTTGCGGAAAAGTAGAACGGACAGATATTGAATTAAACCCCGTGATTCATCATCGTATAGAAAGCTGGACTGTAATCACCGATGAAGGCCTCTTGCAGAAGCTTAGCATGTTCCGTCAAGACAGGCTTCCGAACGAGACAGGCGGCGTTCTACTCGGTTCTTTCGACCTGGATAGAAAAATCCTTTACATCGTTGACGCTTTGCCATCACCACCAGATAGTGAGGAATGGCCAACGCTGTACATCCGTGGGCGCAAGGGACTGCGCCAGGCAGTTGACGCTCTGGAAGAGAAGACTCACGGAATGCTTGAGTACATTGGCGAGTGGCATTCGCACCCTCCAGGTGCTCGGTTGGCAGCCAGTTGTGACGATCTAAAGGTTTTCGCTTGGCTGACTGAGTTGATGCAGGCTGATGGTTTACCAGGATTGATGATGATCGTAGGCGACCCTGGTCGGACAAGCTGCTATGTAGGAGAAATCATGAAAGAAGAGAATCTTTTGCCAGAGGCGTCCAGTCATGAATAATTCGTGGCTTAATTATTTCAATCTTAGCGACCATTATGAAAGGAAGGCCCGGTTCCTTCCCGCAGTACTTTCTGTTCTTCCCTTACTGCCGGTAGCCACTACGTTTGGCGTGCCGCTACTTGAATGGGGAAAGTTGCCCATTGCTGGCGTAGGGCTTGGAGCGATTGTGGCTGTTGCTCTTTCACATGTTGCGTCAGCATTCGGTAATCGTTTGCAAGACATATTGTGGCCAGATTGGCCCCATGATGCGCCAACAAACCGATGGCTCCATCCTGATGAGAAATCGGTCTCTATCCAGCAGAAGCAGCACTGGTATCAGGCCATTATGAGTCTCGTTCAAATCGACATCCAAAAGGCCGTGGATGCGGAAAAGCCGGATGAGCTCAAGGCGACGATCAATGATGCGGTTAAAGCACTACGGAATAGAATATGGAAGACTCCGGAAGCAGAGCGTGTGCAGCTTCACAACGTCGATTATGGTTTCGCTCGAAACATTACTGGTCTCAGACCAGTCTGGATGACTTTCGCTTTGAGCAGCCTTGTGGGCTGTTGGTACGCATATATCTGGGACAGTGGTGCCATTTTATGGGCAATCGTTTCCACGGTCCTCGCGGTCGGAGCACTGGCAATGGCCACTTTGCTTCCTGCTTACGTGCGCAAGAAGGCGCACTATTATGCCGAGAGCTTTTTTGGTGCTGTTGTCGCCTTAAGTGCTTCAGGAGTGCGGATGCAATCAAAACCCAACGCACCGGCGGATTGCGGACAAACAACGCAATGAGGCGATCATGCCAGTAGTGCATTTCCTGAACGTTGGTGACGGTGACTGCTCCATTATCCAGCATGGAAGCGGCCGTACGACTGTTGTAGACATATGCAATGGTGGAAGCTTTACGCAAAGAGCTCTTTTGGAATCGTTTGGCAGACACATCGGCATCGCCAAGACCGGCTTAGGGAATTATGGCATGAGAAAATCGCCGACGGAGCCAGTTTCCTATATGAAGGGAATTGCTATCTCGAAAATATTCCGCTTTATCTTGACACACCCTGACATGGATCACATGGATGGCTTTAAGGTTTTGTGCGATGAAATCGGCATTCTTAATTTCTGGGATTCGGGGGCTCGAAAAGAAAAACCTTCCTTTTCGGAAGGACGATACAACGAAGAGGATTGGGATCATTATGTCAGGGTTCGTGATGGTAAGAGCGATGGCGTCACGGTCGTTACACCTAAAGCTCGAAGCCGTTTTCAATACGCGAACCGTGGCGAGCCGGATGACCGAGGGGATTGCCTTGATATCGTTGCACCGGACTCCGGGTTGGTGACAGCCGCAAACAATTCAGACGACGCGAATGACGCTTCGTATGTGCTGGTGTATCGAACATGTGGCGGCAGGATCGTATTACCCGGCGATGCCCACGACAACACATGGGAGTACGTTCTGAACAATCACAAGGAATTGGTACAAGACTGTGCCGTGCTTATTGCCCCACATCATGGTCGTGATTCTGATCGTTCTTTCGATTTCCTTGATGTTCTCAGTCCCAAACTAACCCTATTTGGCTGCGCTCGTTCCGAGCATCTCGCCTACGACGCGTGGAACAGCCGCAATTTAGTCCATATAACAAATAACCAAGCCGGTAACATACTCTTGAATGGTACAAACGCGGGTATCGAGGTATTCGTCGAAAACCTGAGCTATGCCCAAAATTACGATGGATTTGATAATTCGAAGACCCTTTATGAGTGTTTTTACATTGGTGCCGTTTCAAAGGACTGAGGAAATATTGCTAGATAGAGAAATGAAATGAGCAAGACCTTTAAACCCACGTTCACGATCACCAACCGGATCACCGCCGGGCTGACCCGCATCGAGCGGGCCCGGGGGTTTTTGGAAGCCGCGGCTTTGTCCGAGGCTTGGGTGAGGGAGATGGGACGCCGTGCGTTGATCTTGGAAGCCCACCACACCACGCATATCGAGGGAACGCGCTTGACCTTGGATCAGGCCGAGAAGCTCCTGGAAGGCAAGCCGGTCCCCGAGGCCGATCCCGATGATGTGCGGGAACTGCTGAACTACAAGAAAGCCTTTGAGTTCGTTTCCGAGTATCTCGAAAACGGCGGTCCGATCACGGATGGCCTGGTTCGGGAAATTCACAAGCGGCTCGTCGAGGGCGTGCGAGGCGGAGCTGCTGCTCCCGGCGAGTACCGGAGAATCCAGAACTACGTGGTCAATTCCGTGACCGGCGAGACGGTCTACACACCGCCCCCGGCGCACGATGTGCCGATCATGATGGCGGAGATGGTGGACTGGCTGAACCAGGAGAAGGAGGTTCACCCGGTTCTGGTGAGCGGCACCTCTCAGTTCCAGTTCGTGCATATCCACCCGTTCCTGGATGGCAACGGCCGGACATCCCGGCTGCTCTCAACCTTGTGCCTCTACCGGGCCGGGTACGACTTCAAGCGGCTGTTTACAATCAGCGAATACTACGACCGAGACCGGCCGGCATTCTATCGGGCTATCCAGAGCGTCCGCGAGCACGGGATGGACATGACCGGCTGGCTGGAATATTTCGTCGAGGGGTTGACTACCCAGCTTGCTGAAGTCAGGGAACGTGGCGAGCAGGCCATCCGAAGGGACGTACTGGTCAAAGAGCACCGGCTTTCGGACCGCCAAGCCAAAGCCCTCGCCTACATCCTGGAGCACGGCAGTATGACCATCCAGGATTTCGAGGGCTTATGCCCCGATGTCAACCGCCGGTCTCTGCAACGAGACCTGAAAGCGATGGTGGACCGAGGATTGATCGTCACCGAGGGTGAAACTCACCAACTGCTCTACCGGCTCGCAGCAAGGGATTGAACTTTGCGACAAGTTCGCGACAATGTTTACGACACGTTTACGACAGCCTTTGCGACACACACGGCCAGGCTGGGTGACAGGGAAATGTAATTTGACACCGCTTCCGGTCGCTACGCAACGGCCTGCTCTTTGATAACTAGTTGATTATAGTAGGATTACTACTCAAGGGCCGAATGGAGAACGGTTATGAAGAGGGTTGCACACGGGGAGCCAGTTGAGGCGACTGTGAAAATACAGGCGGCTTGGGTTTAACCAGTCTTCAATCCCTTGGGCGCTTTGTAAGGCATCCCAGCCCTTTCGCAGATTTTTTCCGCAGCTTCGTTGAGGTTTTGAGTGGCACGCTCAAAATCTTCCAAAAGAGGAATGACTTCTTCTGCCGGATAGTGGACGAGCAGGCCGTTGCGTAGCGACCGGATTCCGCGGTCGGCCTGCCTGGCGATATGGACAACACGTCGCGTGTCGGGGACACGGACTACGATCTGCCAGAGGTTTCTGTCGAACTGAGCGTTTTCTCTCTTGACTAGTTTGTTCTCGCTCATTTTGATTTCCTTTCTTTATCGTTCAGTGAACTTGTTTCGGTTTTTATAAGCGTTGATGGCCACGCTCGTGACCGGGATCAGCACGAATACTATCGTCGTAAGCACAACGAACCACGACGCGGTGAGAAGCACGGGCCGGAAGTCCATCGCCAGGTAGTAGATGCTGGTCAGGGCATCGTCGGTTATCCAGCCGGAGAGGAAACGAAAGGCACCGGATGCCTGATCCGGCGTTGACTGCACATACAACCAATGGAAAAGGATCACCGCCAGGATCATCTTGGTGATAGCGCCGGTGATCGAGCCACCAAGGAGGTTTCTGATCATCCGCTTCGTGAAAGGCCCGGCGTAATACTTGCCGACCGAGCCGATGAAGATGGCGTATCCGATGGGAAACCCCATGGCGAGAATGAAGACGAAAAGCTTGTCGTAGAGGGTAGGCTCGTTGTCTCCAAACGCCGGAAGAACTTTTTCCACCACTCCTATGGCCAACGGCGAGCATAGGGCGCTTACCAATCCAGAGATGAACGCCGCCTTGAAGCCGACCTCGAAGAAGGTCAGCATGTTTTCCAGGGTGAAGTAGTCCGCGTCGACTTTGCCGCCACGTTTTTCGACGGCGTAGAACTGCTGTATCTCCGATATGGCCGCCACCAAGCCTTTGGGCATGATTGGCGGGGCGGTGGCGATGATGACGTTGCCCCCTCCGCCGGATCGTTCCTCAGCCATCGATCAGCCCCATGAGCTTCAGCGCCCACGCACCGTAAGTAATTAAGAGAGCCAGGACGAAGAACCAGAGCCCGATGAAGAATTGCTGGCGCCGCACTCCGTACCAGAAGGAGAGCGTCAAAAATGCCGCGGCGGACACCCGCGCCCAGAAGCCGTTAAGGATCGTGTGGAACAGCGCGCTCCAGTATTTGACGTACTCGTCGGGTGTGAAGTGGTTGAGCGGGTCGAGATATTCCAGCGCGTCCATTGTTCACTCGTACTTTGGGCTGACGTCGACGATGTCGCGGATTTTGCCTTCCTTGATCGCCTCGAGTTCTGAGACGGTCTCGGCGAAGGCCTCGGCCCTGAACGGCGTGTAGAAACCTTTCAGCGTTTTGCCGTCCCGCATCCTGACGACGAACTCGCCGCCGAAGTAGCCTTCCCTGATCAGGTCCTCGGCGATGACGCCGTATCCGCGCAGGCGGTTGACGACGGTTAGCAGGACTCCGCGCCGCAGCTCTTCATCGGCGGCGGCCATGGCGATCAGGCCATCGTTGACTTCCTTTCCCAACGCTTCGGCCGCCTCCCACATTGCTTTCGCCTGGACATAGACATAACCGTCGCTCATGGAGAAGGCCACCCAGCGTCCACCTTCCATCCGGTTGACGCGCGGCTTGAGTATTTCAAAGAACCGCGCCGGCGAGAACCAGGGGAGATCGACTTCACCGGGTTTTTCAGTTTTAGTCTTTGCAGCTTTATCCACCTGCGATGGCGTTGAAGATGTTTTCTCCAGAGCCGAAATACCGCTCGCGACCGCCGCCACACTTTCTTCTTCATTAGATGATCTGGCATGATCCGCCAGCTCTTGTCGTCGGGCTCTCTGGTCGGCCTCGCGTAGCGATTGCGAGAACGTATCACGCGACCTGCCATGATGATCACGCACGGCCTGGAGAATTTCCTTCGCGTAGGTCAGCTTTTTAAATTGCGGGATCGTCTCCAGTGCCGTGACGCTGAACAAAGGATGATCGCCCAGTGAATAGCCGGATTTTCTGTAGCTCGGGAGCTTGCCGATATCGTGTGCCAGCGCGGCAATGACGGACTTCACGACACTCGGCCCGGTCTCATTCTCTCCAATCATCTCTTCAGCGACGTGAATCGTGTGCATATAGAGCGGCACCTTCGCCAATATGTCGAACGTGTTCTTCTCAAGACTAGCTTCCGGATCTCCTTCCGTTCCCACTACCGAAGGACATTCTCCTTCCCTGTCCAATAGCTTCAAAAGCTCTTGCGCTACTTCACCGGCGGCGCCGTTGAAGTATGGCCTACCGTCAATGTAAGCCTCATAGAAACGTTTTATCTCCACGTTCTCGAAATGGGCGTGTTCGATGCTCTCTTCAACAGCTTGCATATCCGCTCTCCACAGCCTCGCGATCTCTTCGATGCGCAACGCCGTCTCCTTCCGTTTGCTCCACAGACCCGAGATGCGCTCCAGCGCGATCCTCCTCTTGCTCGATTCCTTCCGCGAGGGAATCATCAGCGAAAGCGGCGCGAATGCCATGAGCATTAATCCCATAAACAAAGCCATCCATATCCCATCACTCATCTATTGGCGCTTCCGGGAAGCGGATGTCGAGGTACAGCTCGGACTCGTCCTTCGTTCTGCCCTTGTACATGCCGGAGTAGGTCAGCATATAAAACTCCCGCGCCTTGAGGTTCAGAAGGTCCGAGGGCTGCAGCGTCTCCTCCTCGATCTCGCGCATTGAGATTCCTCCGCCGACGTTCAATATCGGCGAGAAGGTTTTTATTTCGCCGAAGTGGGATGCGGCGTAAGCGGCAGTGGCGGAATCCGGCACGCGCATGAATATTTTTGAGTTTGTGTTGTCCAGGATCACGTTGCCGTAATCCTTGCCCAGCGCGGCGTACAGCTGGGAGACCGACTGGCAGAAACCGTGCAGCCACACACCCGCCCCGCCAGCCTTGGCGAAGAGATCATCTATGCCGAAGTAGAGCAGGCTCTGCGCCTCGTCCATATGGAGACATAGCGGAGGGTTCACCTTGCCGCCGGATGAAAATACTCGCCCCACGAAGCTCTGGATCATGGAGACGACAACCTTGCCAACGGTGAAGGCGGCTTTACGTGTCAGCAATGAACCAAGTTGCGCGACCATGATGACCCGTTCGCCGCGCTGAAGCCTTTTTATGAAACGGTTCTCGTCCGCCTTGCCGATTATCTTCCCGATGTTGCCGGAGGTGAGCTCCATCAGCGCCACGCGAAGGCTCGACGACACTTTGCCGTAATAGTCCTGTGGCGACTCCACGATCTTCATCATGTCCTGCGCGAGCTGCCGTGCGTCATCGGAGTCGATGGCTTCTATCTCGGTCATGAGTTTTTCCAGCGATGCTTTGCTCATCAGGTTTTTGACGTCGTTCAGGTTGAAGGTCGGCCGCCTGCCTTCGCACTCGGCCAGCATGATGAGAGCCTGGACGATCACCAGGCTGATCTCGTAGGCGACGTTGTAGAAGAACCGCTCCTTGCCGACCTCCACGCCGGAGACGATGTGCCCCACAAGCTCCTCCGGCATGTAGTAGTGCGAAAGCGGATCAAGGATGGCGGACACCTGGGGGAATATCGGCGTCACGAGGATGAGCTCATCGTGGCGGCCCTCCTCGAACGCGGTCTGGACGATCTTCGAGAAAAGCTTGATGTCACCTTTGGGGTCGATCACGACTACCGAGCACCCCTTGCGGATGTCCTGCTCCACCAGGTTCTCCATGATCTTGGTCTTGCCAACACGCGTCGTGCCGAAGCACCAGAGGTGGCCTTTGCGGTCGTCGTCTGGGATGGTGATGGACTTGGACTCACTGATTGTGGACAGGTCGAACCCCTCGCCCAGCGTCGTCTCTGTGGATTTCCCGTTTCGCCCTAAAATCCCGAAGACCATCGAACCTTTATCCTTTCCCCAAGGTGATAGGAGACGCGCTTTATCGCATCCCGCGGTAGTGATCTATCCGAGCGGATATCGCTGACCACGCCGGGGAGTCGGCGGACACACTCGATGCGCGCATATCCGCTGGTCTCCTGCTGTAACAGCAACTCGACAAATCTTCTTGATTCCCGGCTGAGCTGGATGTTCAGACGAGGCGGTTCGTCTTCATCTTTATCTTTAGCGGTGACTTTCAAAACGTGGAAAGGAAGGCGCTCTCCACGAGAGTATGTCCCTCTCTCATGTGGCGGTTGATGGCGCAGGAGGCACGTTCCCACCACGCCTTCGACCAAACCCGCTTCGATCATGACGTAAAGATCACCAGCGGCGTTTATATTGAAAACGGTCCCATGTATGAGCGTGTTGACCAAATACGAGAACTTTCCATGGTCTTTGATGGTGGACCGTTCATGCAGGCTATGCTCGATGCATTTTTTCACTGCGGCGAACGCGCTTCGCGATACATGCCTCAACCGCTCGGCCTTTACGCCCACCAACGATTCACGGTAAGTTTTGGCCACGAAGACGCCGTTCTCGTCGAAAAAGCCTTCCACATCGAGCTTGAGCTTCGAGGTGAGGCTCATCGTGATCGCCCTTTCGATCTCCTCCCGCACGATCTCCTCGGGCAAACCGTATTTCTCCACAAGCTCGCTGACATCAATGGCCATTGCTCAACCGGGGAATTCATGGAAATCGAGGATAGGATGAGTGCGGAAGTTAGAGCGAGGCCTATGCTACCGGCCACCGGTCATTCCCCGGTGTCGACCGGCTCCTCGACGTCCTCGTCCGCCGAAGGCTCCGGCGAAGTCTCCACGCCATCCGGCTCGGCCGAAGCCTCGGCCTCCGTTTCCGTGTCTCGCCGATGCGGCAAGAACTTCACCCTGCTGGCGATGATTTCCATCTTCTTCCCCTTCTGGCCGTCACGCTCCCAAACGCGCTCACGAAGCCTGCCCTCCACCAGCACCGGCGAGCCCTTGGCCAGATACTGCCTGCACGTCTCCGCTTGTGGGCCGAAGACAACGGAGTTGATGAACAGCGTCTCGATAATCGTCTCGCCATCCGGCCGTTTTAGCCCAACGTTACACGCCACCGGCAGGCGTGTGACAGACGTTCCCGAAACGCTCTCCCAGAACTCAGGATCCCTTGTCAGGTTCCCAGCGATGATTACCCGATTGAACATCGTTTCCTCCCTTATGATTTGCTCATCGCGCCGCGCAAAATGATCGGGCGCGGCTTCTCTACCTATATGTTCATGAACCGGCAAGACGCCAAAGGAAGACAATATGAGCCCTGGTCAAAACCCTGTCCTGTATTTCTCAGAGAAAAGGAAAATCCAGATCAGGCCGAAAAATTTCCGCGGCGAAAAAAATTTTAAATATTTTTCGATTCCGCGGGGTGTGGGGAATAGTGTGGGGAATAACCTTAGCGGATTACTCGGAAATTCCGTAAGTCATTGAAAAAATGGTGAGCCGTACAGGATTCGAACCTGTGACCCGCTGATTAAGAGTCAGCTGCTCTACCAGCTGAGCTAACGGCCCAGAGACAGTTTACACGAACGGGCGTCTGAATCAAAGACCGCGGCCGATTTCCCGCGGCTTTCCATCGGCGCGGGGCGGCGTTCGCGCGGGGCGTGGGCTCTCAGGGTTTGCCGCGCCAGGATTTCTGTTCCACGTCTTTGTTTATTTTCAGAAGCTCCGGTCTTCTATCGAGCAACTCGGCGGCGCTCCTTGCGTCGAAGGGCGCCCCGGCCAGGGCGCGGTGAACCTGCCGCAAAAACTCAAGGTCCTCCGCCGTATCCACCGTCAGCCTCCATGACCGGCCGGCGAGATAAGCGGGGGGCGTTGTCCGGTTCAGGCGGAAGAAGGCAGGGTTCGAGTAGATATAAGGCGTTACGTGCTCCCGGCTCGCGGCGTCCCGGGCCTCCCGCCATGCCTTCTCCAGGGCGGAGGCGGACAGAATTTCCGCCGCCGAGCCGAGCGGGACGGGGCCCGCCGCGCCGGTGTAGCCGGCCCCGGCTTCCATGTGGCTTCGGATCATGTCGTCCAGGAATGCGCTGTCGAGCAGGGGGTTGTCGGCGGTGGCGCGGACGATCGTCTCCGCCGGATAGTCAAGGACGGCGCCGTGGAACCTGTCCAGCACGTCCTCCTCGCTGCCGCGGAACAGCGGTATCCTCCGGGCCGCGGCGAACTCCTCCACCGCGTCATCGGCCGCGGAGACCGATGTGGCCACGACCACGCGGTCGACAAGCTCCGCGCTCCGCAGCCGCTCCGCCACCCATCCCAGGATCGTCTTCTCCCCTATTTTCTCCAGGACTTTGCCGGGCAGCCTCGTCGAGGCCATCCGCGCCTGGATGACGGCCTGTGTTCGCGCCTTCACGGTCATGAAAAAAGAATACCCCACGCTAAAGGCGCCGGGCAAAATAGTTGTCATCACACCGGCGGCGGTCTTTGGTTTTTCTCCGGCCCGGTATACAATACACCCCCTGAATCGAACCATACCGGGAGACAAGATGCGCAAGATAAAGAAAGCGGTGCTGGCCTACTCCGGCGGGCTGGACACCTCTGTGATCGTCCGCTGGCTGCGAGAGACCTACGGCTGCGAGGTAGTCTGCTTCGCCGCGGACCTGGGGCAGGGCGAGGAGCTCAAACCCCTCAATAAAAAAGCCAAACAGGCCGGAGCCTCCAAGCTGGTCGTGCGCGACCTGAAGGAGACGTTCGTAAAGGACTTCGTGTTTCCCATGCTGCGGGCCAACGCGGTCTACGAAGGGTCGTACCTGCTCGGCACGTCGATCGCCCGGCCGCTGATCGCCCGGGAGCAGGCGGCGATCGCCAAATCCGAGGGGGCCGACGCCGTCGCCCACGGCGCCACGGGCAAGGGCAACGACCAGGTCCGCTTCGAGCTTGCCTACCAGGCCCTCGCCCCGAAGTTGAAGTGCATCGCCCCCTGGCGCGAGTGGGACCTGAACTCCCGCGAGGCATTGGTCGCTTACGCGAAGAAGTGGAAAATCCCCGTCCCGGTGACGAAGAAGAAGCCCTGGTCGATGGACCGCAACCTCCTGCACCTGTCCTTCGAGGGGGGCGTGCTGGAGGACCCGTGGGCCGCGCCGCCGGAGGAGATGTTCGTCCTCACGAAATCGCCGAAGAAGGCGCCGGACAGGGAGACCGTTATCACCATCGACTATAAAAAGGGCGACCCCGTGGCCGTGAACGGAAAGAAGATGAGCCCGGCGAAGCTTCTGGCGCATCTGAACCGGCTGGCCGGGCGCAACGGGATCGGGCGGGTCGATATCGTGGAGAACCGTTTCGTCGGGATGAAGTCGCGCGGCGTCTATGAGACGCCGGGGGGTACGGTCCTGCATACGGCGCACAGGGCCATCGAGTCGATCACGCTCGACCGGGAGGTTTTGAGTCTGCGCGATTCGCTGATCCCCAAATACGCCGAGATGGTTTACAACGGCTTCTGGTTCGCGCCCGAGCGAGAGACTCTGCAGACGCTGATCGACGAGGTTCAAAAACCCGTGACGGGTACCGTCCGCCTGTCGCTTTACAAGGGCGCCGTCACCGTCCTGGGGCGCAAGTCGCCCAACTCGCTGTTCGATCCCCGTTTCGCCACCTTCGAGGCCGACACCGTCTACGACCAGGCCGACGCGGAAGGTTTTATAAGATTGAACGCGCTGCGGCTGAAGATACGCGCGATGATGGGGAGGAGGGGGTAGGGATCTTAGTCCGGGTCGCTGCCGGGTCTATGCCGCCCCACAAAAATACCCGCCAGGTTCGTCAGGGCGGTTAAAGAAATTACGGCGCCCCAAGGGTAACCTGCAAATATAACAACTCCAGACACAACCAACCCTGCCATAGATATGCCAAAACCAAACCACTGTCCACGAGAAGCGTATTTTAATTGGCCGCGCAATGCCTCCGTTTCTTCGGTGTGCCTTGATTTCTGCTCGGCTTCCGCCATTGCGACAATTCTTTCCGCCAGGCCGGGCAGGACATTTTCATAGTTTTGTAAAACTTCCGGATGTGGCAAAGGGCCGCTAAACCGTTGTTCCGCTAACACTTTAACGATATTCTCGGCTGTGTGCGGAAGGCTTTCTTCGGGAGGGGTGGTCGATGGGCGCTTTTTACGTTTATTAGACATTATCGACGGTTTCGTACCGTTTCATCACTTCCTTAAGGTCATCGCCTACAGCTTGCCAGTCACTCACCATGTTCAACAGGTCTGATTCAAATCCATTTCGCGTAATGAATTCATCGTAATCATAGTCGAGTCCGCCATAAATACGATTCAGGCTCATGCCCCATAAAAAAGGATGTTTTTTCGCTAATATATTCTTCACGAAGTCGCTCATGACAAACTCGACCTTGACGCTACTTGCAAAACCACCATATCACCCATATCCAACACCACGTTTAAATGCTATCAAAAAATGCTCAAGATATTCAAAGCAAATTCATTCCCCCGCTCTACAAAGCGTAACCACCAAAATCTCCTTCGGCCTGGCCTTCTTCAGCGTCTTGCAACACTCTTCAACCGTGGCGCCGGTGGTGTGGATGTCGTCGAATAAAATAACGCGGCGGCCCCTGATCGCGCGCTCACCGTAAACCGAAAAGGCGCCGCGGACGTTTTTCCGCCGCTCATCCCTGGTCAACCCGAACTGCGGCGCGGTGGGGCGGACTCGTCTCAACGCCCCTTCGGCCACCTCGAGCCCCGCCCACTCCCCGAAAAGCCTGGCAAGCAGGTAGGCGTGATTATACCCCCGCCCGAAAAGCTTCCGCGCGGCCAGGGGGACGGGGACGATGACCTCCGCCTCAGAGGCTTCCATCCACGGAACGAGCGCGCCGCGCCCGAGCTCGGAAAGCGGCCCGGCCAGCCTCCTTTGCCCCTGGAACTTGAACTTGTGGACAAGCTCGCGGACGGGGCCTTCGTAGACGAGGGCGAAACGCAGCTTCGAATAGGGCCGCCGCTTGCCGATACACTCGCCGCAGGCATAAGTCTCCCCCGTCTCGATCTCGTAGTCGAAATCGAGCGGCCGGCCGCAGACGCAGCAGATATTTTTGGGTGGCAGGACGACGGCGCCCTCGCAGGAAGGGCAAAGAACACCGCCCCCCTCGCGCCTGAACCCACAGCCGCACGCGGCGCATCGCCCGGGAAAGAGCGACCGTAAAGACGCCGCCAGCCTTAAAATCCCCGCCGCCTCCATGCGATAATTAAACCACGCAAGGCGCCCCGTTTCGCCGGGTTTTTCAGCGGGGGCGTCTTTTTGGCTTTTTCCCGGTTTTTTTTGCGAGAGCGCCAACACAGGTGAGAAAGATAAACGGGGCGCGCCTTTTAATAGGCGCAGACGAAGGCCCCTCCTCCGCCGTCGCGCCGCGCGCGGCCCTGGCCGTGGCGGTCATCGCCTACACAGGCTGGTTCACTCATCTATCCCTGGAACGTTGGGGCCTGATGCTCTCAAGCCTCGACTACGCCGTCATAGATTCCGCCGCGCATTCCACCGCCCTGGGGAACTTCATGTGGAGCCCGGAGGCGGGATACAACTACTGGGAGCAGCACATAGCCCCCATCCTTCTTTTCCTGTCCGCCTTCTACCTCGTAAGCGACGCCTACTGGCCCGTCTTCTTCGTCCAGACCCTCACGATCGGGCTGGCGGCGGTCCCCCTCTACTTCATCGCCGCCCATTTTTTTAAAAACGAGTGGCTCGCCTTCATGGCCGTCCTCGCATACTTCGCCAACGGGACGCTGCAGGTGGCCAACCTCTTTGACTACCATATGCTCTCCCACGAGCCGCTCTTTTTCTTCGGCGCCATATACGCCGTCATCGCAAGACGCTGGACGCTATACGCCGCCCTCATCCTCCTGCTCACAATTTGCAAAGAGGACGCCTTCGTCCTGGTCTCCGTCGCGGGCCTCTTCGCCGCCCTGGGCCGTGGCGAGTGGCGGGCGGCCGTCTACACCTGGGCCTTCGCGGCGCTCTACGCCCTCGTTGTCTTCAAGATCGGCTATCCATACTTCAGGGGGGACGGCGATTACGAGTACGCCTCCTACTACGCCCACCTTGGCCGGACGCCGTTCGAAATCGTGAAGAACTTTTCAGAGAACCCGGCCGGGATGATCGAATACTTGCTTTCCAACGAGCTGCGATACGACCGGTGGAAAACTTTTGTCATCGAACACGGGGTTGTCCTGCCGCTCGCCTCTCCCCTTGGCGCGTTGATGCTGCTTGCGCCGTCGCTGGAGCTTTTTCTGGCCAACAGGGCGCACCCGGCGGGTCTTTCGCATCATTATCCCCTGCTCGTCGTCCCCGTCTGGACGCTGGTGGTGGTCATGGCGCTTTCCAACGTGAAGAGGTTTTTTGAATACGCCGAACCGGCGAACGCGGAGGGCCGCGCGCCCTCGCGCGCCCGCGGCCTCCTCGGCGGCGCTTTGGGAGCGGCGGCCGTGGTCTACGCCGGGGTGATCGTCTACTACCTCGTCTACGGGAGCTTCAACGAGAAGGTTCTTTTCTTCCAGATCCGGGTGGACGACCTCGACCTGCCCCTCGCCGTGTTCTTATCATCGCTTGGCCTGCTCGCCGTCTTCGCCCCGCCCCGAGCGATGGGAGGAAAACCCTCCACCAGGGCGGTCTTCGTCCTGCTGTCGCTTCTCATCGGGGTGAAGCTCTATTACGTGAAGGATTACGGCGCGCTGCCGGTCTACTCCTCCTGGGCGCGCTACGTCAACACGATCGACAAAGACCACGCCGCCAAGGTCAAGGAGATGACGCGGCTTATCCCGCCGGACGCGAAGGTGGCGACGAATCAGGGCGCTTTCGCGCACCTTCACCACCACACCGAGGCCTACGTGGCCCATTACATGCCCGGCCTCGACGGCAAGGGGATAGACCACATCCTGCTGGACATGAAGGACCCGAGGAGCGGCCGCCGCCAGACGCATCTGATAAACCAGCTGCTGACGTCCCGCCCCTACGGAGTTGTACACGAAGACGACGGCGTCTTCCTTTTCAAACGCGGAGCCTCGAAAAAATACGACCGCCGCCGCTACGTGGAGCGCTACCTCACCTTCACGGCCGCGCATGAGGGTTTTTTCCCGCTCACCACCGCCGTGGGCGAGACGGCGCAAGCGGCTGATTCTCCATACGGCCTCGCGTACCATGCCGTGGAGGGGCAGTCTCCGCCGGGATATCTTGTGTATGGGCCGTACATCAGGCTGCGGCCGGGGGATTACAGGGCGCTTTTCAGGATGAAGATCGACCGGGCCTTCGGGGGGGCCGCCGCATTGCTCGACGTGGCGGCGGACGAGGGCCGGACGATACTGGCCGCACGCGGCCTGACGGGGCACGGCTTCGGCGAGGCTGGAAAATGGAGAGTCTTCGAGCTGCCTTTCAGGGTCGAGGGCGCCCCCAGGGAAAAGGTGGAGTTCCGTGTAAAATACCTTGGAGGGCCGGGCGTATGGCTGGACATGATACGGGTGGAGCCTTCCCCGGAGTCGTTCCTCGCCAACCTCTCGGAAAAGCCTGTCTTTTAGCCCGCCCTGATTAAAGTCATAGCGGCGCCGGGGGACTTTTCTTTAGAATAAAAGCGTTGAACAGAACACAAAAGGAGGCGCCATGCCCGTGATAACGAAAGAGATGACAATAAACGACGTGGTACAGAAGCATCCCGGGACCATGAAGGTCTTCAATCAATACAACCTCGACTCGTGTTGCGGCGGAGCCCAGAGCATAGGCGAGGCAGCGGCCGCGGCCGGCGCGGACCTGGAAAAAGTGCTGGAGGACCTCAACGCCGCGGCGGGCGAGGAGAAGCAGAATGCCTGAGACCGGTTGGAAGCAGGGTTTTTTCGAGCGAGTGGAGCCCATCGCCATGCGCGACCCGCTGGCCAGCGTCCTCGGCGCCACGGAGGAGGACGAGCCCATATACTATGAATACACCGACTGCGTGAAGCTGGCCGGTCACGCCTGCGCCTCCGTCTCCTCGGCGTTCCAGATGACAAAGCTCGCCCTGAAAGCGCTTTACGGGGGCGAGCTTCCCGTCCGTGGGGAGATCGAGGTCCGCTTCGCCGGGGCGCGGGATCAGGGCGCCAACGGGCCTATCGGGCAGGTGATCCAGTTCATCACCGGCGCGGCGATCGAGACCGGTTTCCACGGCCTCGCCGGGCGCTACTCCCGCGCGGACAAGTTCATCTACGACGAGAGCATGGACAGCGGCGGGGCGATAACCGCCGTTTTCAAAAGGACCGACACGGCCGACGAGGTGACGGCGAGGGCCATGCCGGGGGCCATCCCCATGACGCCGGAGGAAATGGAGGGCACCCGGCAGATGCCGAAGGTCATCGAAGGGACGGCAAGCCGCGAGGAGAGTGAGAGTTTCTTCAAGTACTGGCAGGGCAAGAACAGGAAGATACTGCTGGAGGAGCATCCCGAGGCTTTTCAGGTGGAGCGTTCCTGACAGGGCGCGCCGCCGGGGCTCTTTACGCCCGCTGTCTCATCCGGGGCGGGACTCTCCACCGGGGCCGGCGCCGCGCATTCAAGATGAGGCGCGGGGATAAAAAAGGGTGATCGCGGACGCCGTAAGGGGTTAAGATAAACCCTCTATGCCGGACACCAAGAACCACCACAGCGCCAGCCGGGCCGCCGCATCGGTCGTTTTGGCCTTTTGCGCCCTGTCGCTTTCCTGCGCCTCGAAGGAGCTGGCCCAGCCGGACGCCATCATCGTGGACAGGGCGAACAACCTGTACGCGAGAGAGCGGTTCACCCAGGCCACGGATGCCTACCGCCAGTCGATCCAGGAGAACCCGGACTCCCCCTACCGCAAGACCGCCATCCTGGCGCTGGCCGATTCTCTCTACAAGGAGAAAAAATATTTCGAGGCGCTCCTCTATTACGAGAGGTTCGTCGAGCTTTACCCTCTGGACCCCTTGAAGCCCAGGGCCGTCTTCTACATGGGCATGAGCTACTACCACGACTCCCACACCCCCGACAGGGACCAGACGCAGACGGAGAAGGCCGTGGAGAGCTTCGACACCTTTTTGAGGGACTACCCGGAGCATCCCCTGGCGCCCTACGCGAAGAAGTTCAAGAGGGAGATGGGCGATGTGCAGGCCGCTTCCCTGATGGAGATCGGGCGCTTTTACCATAGGATAAACAAAAACCAGTCCGCCATCCTCCGGCTGACGGAATACCTCGAAAAATACCCCGCCGCCGCGGATGTCCCGGAGGCCCTCTACCTGCTCGCCGACTCCTATTACAGGGAGCAGGCGTACAAAAAGTCCGCGCTGGCCCTCGCCGATCTTCTGAACCGGTTCCCGGAAAGCGAGTACGCCGCGAAGGCGAAGTCCCTCGCAAGGGCCATGGGGCTCAAGGAATAGACCCCTCCCGCTTCAATCCGCCGGGGCGCGCCCGGCGCCTCTCCCAAACCGGCCTTCTGGTGGTAACATGTTTCGAGGCAGAGACTGGAAGGCGCGCTGGATGAGAAAAGTCGCGGGAATATCCGAAGACAGGCTGGATGACGCCTTGGTGGAGCTTGTCCGCCGGACCTCCTGCGACCTGCCGGAGGATGTGGCGGCCCGTCTCGAAAAATACCGCGACGCCGAGGAGCCGGAGAGCAGGGCGCGCAGGACGCTGGACACCATCCTCGAAAACGCCGGGCTCGCCAGACAGAAGTCCCGCCCCATCTGCCAGGACACGGGAACCGTCACCTTCGACATCCACCATCCCGCCGCCGCGAGGAACGCCATTGAAAAGGCCGTCAAAAACGCCGTCCGCCGCGCCACGTCTCAAAACTATCTGCGGCCGAACGTGGTGGACACCCTCACCGGCGCGATCCGGCCGGACAACACAGGCTCGGGCCACCCGGCCGTGTACTACGAGCCGTGTGACGAGGACTCGCTGGACGTCACGCTCGTCCTGAAAGGCGGCGGGTGCGAGAACGTCGGAGCGCAATACTCCCTGCCCGTGCCATCCATCGGCGCGGGACGGGACATAAACGGGATAAAGAAGACGATCCTTGACTGCGTGACCGCCGCCCTCGGCAGGGGCTGCGCCCCCGGCGTCCTGGGCGTCGGGATCGGCGGCGACAGGGCGCAAGGCTACATCCTGAGCAAAAAGCAGCTTCATAGAAAACTCGACGACGAAAACCCCGACCCCCGGCTGGCAGAGCTTGAAAGGTGGATCGAGGAGAAGGCCAACACACTGGGCATCGGACCGATGGGGTTCGGCGGGCGGACGACGCTGTTCGGCGTGAAGGCGGGGGTGATGGACAGGATACCGGCGTCGTACTTCGTCTCCGTCACGTACATGTGCTGGGCTTACAGGCGGCGGCGGATGACCGTCCGGGCCGGTGAGGTTTTTTATGACCAGGCTTGAGCTTCCGGCGGAGGAGGAGGCCATCCGGGCGCTGCGGGTGGGGGACGAGGTTCTCCTCTCCGGCCGGGTGGTGACGGCGCGGGACAGGGCGCACAAACACATGGTGGAGGACCGCCCGAACGACATCCGCGATCTGCTGCGCGGGGCGGTGATATATCACTGCGGCCCGGTGATGCGCCAGAAAGAGGACGGGACGTGGGAGGTGATCGCCGCGGGGCCGACGACGTCTGCCCGGGAGGAGATATACCAGGACATCGTTATCGCCGAGTACGGCATCCGCGGCGTCATCGGCAAGGGGGGGATGGGGGAGCGGACGCTGGCGGCTCTCGGAAAACATGGCGCGGTCTATTTCCACGCCGTCGGCGGCGCGGCGCAGGCTCTGGCCCGATGCGTAAAAAGGGTCGAGGGGGTGCTGAGGCTCGAGGAGTTCGGCGTCCCGGAGGCTTTCTGGATATTCGAGGTGGAGGATTTTCCCGTCGTGGTGACTATGGACTCGCATGGCGGGTCACTCAGCGATCAGGTGGGCGCCAGGGCGCGGGAGCGGCTGAAAAAGATTTTCGAGGGGATGTGATATTGACCGCAGAGGCGCGAAGTAGATGGAAAAGGAAAAAATGAAAATCTCCGCGTTATCCGTGTCTTTGCTGTGAAAAACTCAATGAACAAATCCGAGATAGCGGCGGCGCTCCACGAGCTGGGCGACATCCTGGAGCTGATGGACGAGAACCCGTTCAAGGTCCGCGCCCATCACAACGCCGCCCGCGCCGTCGAGGCGCTCTCCGAAGACCTGGGCGAGCTTATCGAGTCCGGGAAATTGACTTCCATAAAGGGCGTGGGGGACAAGATCGCCGAAAAGATAGAGACGCTGGCCAAAACCGGCAAACTGCCGGAACTCGACGAGTATCACAAAAAGATTCCCGACGGCGTTTTCGACATGATGAAGGTCTCCGGCCTGGGGCCTAAAAAGGTGAAGGCCCTGTGGGACAACCTCGGCATAACCACCCTCGGCGAGCTGAAATACGCCTGCAACGAAAACCGCCTGATCGAGCTTTCCGGGTTTGGCGCGAAGAGCCAGGAGAACATCCTGAAGGGGATAGAGCATCTCGAAAAGTTCGCCGGGCGAAGGCTCCTGCCGGAGGCGATGGCCTCGGCGGCGGCGCTGCTCGAGTGGCTGAAAAAGGAAAAATCGGTCATCCGCGCCGAGGTGGCAGGCTCCGTCCGCCGCGCCAGGGAGACGGTCAAGGACATCGACATCGTATGCTCATCCAAAACGCCTAAGAAGGTGATGGGCCATTTCGTGAAAGCGCCGGACGTGATGGAAGTGGTCAGCCACGGCGAGACCAAGTCGAGCATCATCCTCGACACCGGGTTTCCCGCCGACCTGCGGGTCGTCTCCGACGAGGAGTATCCCTTCGCCCTTCATCACTTCACCGGCAGCCGCGAGCACAACACCATCATGCGGACACTGGCCAAGTCCAAAGGGATGAAGATGAACGAGTACGGCCTGTTCAAGGGCGAGAAGCTTCTGGCCTGCGCAGACGAGACGGCGATTTTCAAAAAGCTCGGCCTTTCATACATCCCCCCGGAGCTTCGCGAAGGTTTATCGGAGGTGGAGGACGCCGGGAAGGGGAAGACGCCGGAATTGATCGAGCAGAAGGACCTAAAGGGCCTGTTCCACGTCCACACCGAGTACAGCGACGGGCTGAACACCGTGGAGCAGGTGGCGAGGGCTTGCATGGAGCGGGGCTACTCATACGTGGGGATATCCGACCACAGCCGCTCGGCCGGATACGCCGGGGGGCTTTCGATCGACGATCTTAAAAGACAGTCCGACGAGATCGACGAAGTGAACGAAAAACTTTCCGGTTTCAGGATATTCAAGGGGGTAGAATCCGACATCCTCATGGACGGCTCGCTCGACTACCCCGAAAAGGTCCTCAAAAAGCTCGACTTCGTCATAGCCTCCGTCCACTCCGGGCTCAACATGGACGAGGAGAAGATGATGAAAAGGATCATAAAGGCGATCGAAAACCCCTACACCACCATGTTGGGCCACCCCACCTGCAGGCTGCTGCTCGCCCGCGAGGGCTGCCGCGTGGATATGGCGAAGGTGATAGACGCCTGCGCGGAAAACGGCGTCATCATAGAGCTGAACGCCAACCCCCACAGGCTGGACATAGACTGGCGGCTTCTCCCGAGGGCGAAAGAAAAGGGCGTCCTGATAGCCATCAACCCCGACGCGCACCGGGAGTCCGGGCTGGATCATGCGGCTTTCGGCGTCCTGGCGGCGCGCAAGGGGGGATGCGCGAAGAAGGATATACTGAACACCCTTTCGGCCGGCAAGGTGGCGGAAGAGCTTGATAAAAAGAGGAAATGATGGAAAGGGACAAAAAAACCAGAGCACGCAAAATCGACGTCATTCTTAAAAAAAAGTATCCAGGCGCCAAGACAAGCCTGGATTTCAAGACGCCGCTTGAGCTGCTGGTGGCCACGATCCTCTCCGCCCAGTGCACGGACGAGCGGGTCAACGAGGTCACGAAAAGCCTGTTCAAAAAATATCGCAAAGCCGCCGACTACGCCGCCGCCCCATTGGAGGAGCTTCAGGAGGACATCCGTCCCACCGGCTTTTTCAAGAACAAGGCGAAGGCTTTGCGGGGCTGTTGTGGGGAAATAGCCGAAAAACACAACGGAAAAGTCCCCGCCGCGATGGAGGAGCTTGTGAAGCTGCCCGGCGTGGGGCGCAAGACGGCCAACGTCGTGCTGGGGAACGCCTTCGGCATACCGGGTATAGTGGTGGACACCCACGTCGGGCGGGTGGCCCGGAGGCTGGGGCTGACGGAGCAAAAAGACCCGGAGAAAGTGGAGGCGGACCTGATGACGCTCATCCCGGAGAAGGACTGGACGGGGTTTTCGAGCCGCCTGATCCTCTTCGGCCGGGGGTTCTGCAAGGCGAAAAAGCCCGATTGCGCCCGCTGCCCGGTCTACGACCTTTGCCCCTGGGAGGAGAAGGGAGCCGCCATATCGTCCTGAAGGAGCGGTGTCTTCGCCGCAAACTGAAGATCCTTCACCGGCGGCCCCAGGACGACGATACCGGGCGGTCTTTTCAAGTCCAAAGGGAGGGATGCCGAAGAGGCGTGGCAGGGGGTAGAGGGGAAGCAGGCCACGCCCCTTCGGCCCGGGCACGCCCGGATATCTTCTGGGGGACCTTTTTTCTATCGGCGTATGCCGTTCTATGGCCGCCCCCACGCCCCTGGCGCTCCCGTTTTTCGCGAAAAAGTATAAGGTTTTCTTAATCCCCTTTAGCTGTCCTGTCAAGGCCGCCGGACGGTTTTTGCGAGAAAATCATGCGGGGCGGTATACACTCTGACGGGGAAACGTCAGGTTCTGAAAACCAGTACCCCCTACGTGAAGCGAGGCCTTTCGCTTGCCGGTCCGGGACGGCAGGGGGGGACGGCTCATGCCGGCGCGAACGGCTTTGCCTCTATAGGGGCAGTTGGAAGCGTGTTGGAGAAACGTCAGAACGCTTTAACAAGCGGCGTCCTTCGTGTTACTGCCCGGCGGCGTCTTTCAGGATGGCGTCGGCCACGTCGACAGAAGAGGGGGAGTAGCTCCCCTGCATGACCTGCGCCTTGATCGCGGCGACCCTGGCGGCGCGGGAGATGTCCGGCTTGGTCTCCGACGCTATGCGGTAGGCCTTGATCGCCGCCCTGCTGCGCTCGGAGACCTCGGCCGTGGCGGAGCCGGAAGAGCCGCTCCGGGGCGCCTCTTCTTTGGCAGGCGCCCGCCTGCTCTTTTCCGCCTGTTCGGTTTTCCGTATCTCCTGGGGCTTGCCGCCCGTTATCTTGTCGATGACCATTTTTCAGATTTCCTTTCCAGTCATCCATATTATCGGAAATAGCGCGATAAAGTTTAAGGTCTTTTCCGGCGGCGGCGCTAATAATCGGAGATCTCTTGTGATTACAAGCACATAAAAACTCCCCGAGGGTTATAATATTTCGAAGCGCGGAAAAAAGACGCGGCCCGGTGTTCAGAAATCGGTCACATTGTCCGATAATATGAACGAGAAGCCATGATATTATTCGCATCCGGGGCCGGAAGATACGGCCCGACATTGGTTGGCGGTTATTCGTTCAGGAGGATGGCCCAGCCACCGGTGGGGAACTCCAAGCTGATGGCCGCCACCAGCAACCAGTCCCTTGGCGCGCTGGCCAAGACGCAGACCCAGAAGTTTATCAGCAACGGTCAGCGGATCAGCCAGGGCGCAAAGGGTGTTTCCAACATCATATCGGTGAAGGCCTGAGGGACTGGCGTCAACGGCTGTTGTGCAAGACGTCCAGCCGCGGATTCTCAGGATACGGCGCCAGCGAGGCGGAGCGTTTCGAAAAGGGCGCGGATTTTCTCCTCCGACTTCACACCCGGGGCCGACTCCACGCCGCTAGCCAGATCGATCCCATATATGCCGGGGACTTTGGCCGCCTCGGCGGCGTTGGCGGGGTTTATCCCCCCCGCGAGGAAGACCGGCCGGGGCGCCTCTTTCACGATCTTCGCGGCCGCGTCCCAGTCGCATCGTAGTCCCGTGCCGCCGAACATACCCTTCGCCGCCGTGTCCAGGACGAAGCCGTCCACCCCCGCCGCGGCATAGCCCTCCATCAGGCGCAGGATGGCGGCGGGGTCGTCTTCCCCCTCGCCCGCCGGCCGCAGGTGGACAGACTTGAAGACGCGCGCGCCGGTCTCGGCTTTCATCTCCGCGGCGGTCTGAGGCGTCTCCCGCCCGGTGAGCTGCAGGGCGAAGGGTTTCAGTTTTTCGATATCGCGCAACAGGCCGGTGTCGCCCGCCGCCCTGTCGAAAAGCAGCAGAAAAGCCCTGTCGCGGAAACGTTCGAATATCGGCATGGCGGCATCGGCGGAGAGCGACCTTGGCGACCACTCCACGTCGAGGACAACGCCGAGAAAATCCGCCCCGTGGCGGACGGATGCCTCGCACCCCTCGATGGAGGTCTGCCCGCAGATTTTCACTTTCAGCCCGGCCATGGCGCGAAGAGGCGTTTCCCTTAAAAACGTTCGATCAGGGCCTGAGGCCGGCTCGACAAAGATTCAGCTTTGCGCATGATGTCGCCTTTCGCGGGGTTACAGGGTTGTTGAAAAAACCGCCGATATGACACCGTTTTTCGCACAATGTCACTCTGAACGCCAGCGAAGAGTCTCGCATCAAACGAAATAACGAGATTCTTCACCTAAAGGCTCAGAATGACAATTGAGTACGGTTTTTTCAACAACCGGCTAAAAACGTTCGATCAGGGCCTGGGTCTGTTTCGACCGGTAAATCTCCACGCTGGCCGCGGAGACAAGCTCGCCGCTTTGCGAATGGATAACCTTCACGTTCAGGTCGATGTCGCTTCCCTTCTGCAGGTCGGAGACCACCCCGGTGACCACCGCGTCCACGGAAAGCTCCTCTCCGATCAGCCGCGCCTGCTCCCGCGTCAGATCGGCGCGGGCGCTGATCTTCAGCTTCTCCAGCGCCGCGTTCACCTGCCCCTGGGGAGTTACCCGGAAGTCGCCTTTCGCGACGGCCCTTTCGGTGAACTTGCCGGTGAGGTACCTGCCAAGCTCGGAGACTCTGCCGTCGGGGTTGACGAACTCCAGCGCCGCCGCCCGGCGGAACGGGCGCAACTGGTTTTCCTTCAGCCTGTCGAGGAGCGTGTCGATCTGTGTGTTGAAATAGGCCGCGTCTGTGACGGGCGCGGGTTTTTCCGCAAGACCCACGGCCACCATGAGGTTCTGGCACCCGGCCGCGAAAAGCGCCGTGAAAAGCGCCGCGGCGAGAACGATATTTTTGCGCATCGGGCTTATTTTTACCACATTCCGCCCGCCGCCGCTACCTGCGGTTCCTTGCGTGGATGACCCGCAGCCCCTCCAGGGTCAGGTTCTCCTCCACGGCCTGGATCGTCCCGGATATCTGTGACACGAGGAGGGCCTGGCCGCCGGTGGCGATGACCTTCGGCTCCGGCGCAAGGCGCGGCTTCATTCTCTCCACGATACCGTCCACCAGGCTGGCGAAGCCGTAGTAGGCGCCCGACTGCATGGCGGCGACGGTGTTCTTGCCGATCACCGACGGGGGTTTTTTGAACTCCACCTCGGGCAATCTGGCCGCGTGGTGGTACAGGGCGTTCAGCGAGAGCCCGATCCCCGGCGTGATCGCGCCGCCGAGATACTCGGACTCCGCGGAGACGGCGTCTATGGTAATGGCCGTGCCGAAGTCGACCAGTATCAGCGGCGGGGCGTATTTTTCCAGCGCCCCCACGGCGTTCACTATCCTGTCCGCCCCCACCTCGCGCGGGTCCTCCACCTTCAGCGATATCCCCGTCTTCACGCCGGGGCCCACCACCACCGGGTCGATGCCGAAGGTCTTGCGCAAAAACCCCAGGATCGGCGGCAGGGCGGGGGGGACGACGCAGGAGACCGCCGCGTCGGACACCGAGGCGGGGTCGATCTTTGAAAGACGCATAAGCTGCGTCACCATGACGGCCAGCTCGTCCTCGGTGCGCTCGCTTTTCGTGTCCAGCCGCCAGTTCGTCAGGAGCTTTTCGCCTTCGAAGACGCCGAGGACGATGTTCGTGTTGCCGACGTCCACGGCGAGCAGTTTTTGTGTCATGGCGTCTTAACGGGCTGTTGAAAAACTATTTCGCTGATCCGATACGAGACTCTTCGCTGACGCTCAGAGTGACATAGCAAGGAAACGGTCTCATCCTGAGCCGCTCCCTCTTGTCATCCTGAGGCGAAGCCGAAGGATCTCTGTCCTGTTTTTCAATATGTTACGAGACTCTTCAGGGCCTTGCGACCCTTAACATGACATTGTGAGGTATTTTTCAACAACATACTACACAAACATGGTTTCGCCGAAGGCCCCGGAAAGCCGGGCGCCTCCGTCCGTCTCGATCACGAGTTCCCCGGTCTCGTTTATGTCCACGGCCACGCCTTCCATGCCGCTGTTCCCCGCCACCGCGACGCGCCGGCCGATGATCCCGCAGGCGTCCCGATACTCCCTCGCCACCGCCGCCGGACCCTCCGACGAAAGCCGGTCCAATAATCTCTCCAGAGCGTTTACGAAAAAAGCCAGCAAAAGCTCGCGCCGAACCTTCCGGCCGGTCTCGATGTAAAGCGACGTGGCCCAGGCCCGCAGATCTTCCGGGAAATCCTCCGGCGCCGTGTTCACGTTCATCCCCGCGCCGATCACCGCCACGGCCCGGCCCGCGCCCTGCCTCATCTCCACCAGCAGCCCCGCCGCCTTTTTCCCGTTCAGAAGAAGGTCGTTGGGGTATTTCAACGCCGCCGGGATCTCCGCCGCCTCCTCGACGGCCTCTCTGGCGGCCAGCCCCACGGCAAGGGATATTATACCCGGACGCGAAAGCCCCTCCGGCGCGGGCCAGGCGAGGCTCGCGGCGAGGCTTACGCCGGGAGGGCTTATCCATGCCCGGCCCCGCCGCCCCCGGCCCGCGGTCTGCCGCTCCGCGGCTACGGCCAGCTTTTCGATTCCCGGCTCGGCGGCTCTCTGTTTCAGCCATGTGTTGGTGGAAGAAGTTTCATCGAGGATTTTCAGGTTCGCCCCCAGCGTCCGGGTCTCTCTCGCGGCGTGGTAGATTCGCTCGTCGAACATGGGGCCTCCCGCCGCCGGTGAATGGCTGACGCCTGTCACTTGAGGATGTGGTAGGTTTCGGCCATCTTGGGGTCAGTCCAGTCCCGCTCCCTGTGGGGATCCCTGTATTTGTACGGGCTGTTTGTGTTGTAATGGCACTGGGCGCAGACGGTCTTGCCCCGGAAAGGCTGGATCAACCCGGCGTGCTTGAGCCTGCGCGCCTTGTATTTCAGGTCTTTCTGGTCGTGCAGCTTCAGCCATTTCTCCGCCGCGCCGTGGCACTCCTCGCATCCTATCCCCTTCAGGTTCTCCGGCTGCTCCTCGAAGGTAAACCCGCCCGGTTTATCCCAGCCGGTCACGTGGCAGTTCATGCAGGACTTGTCGGTCCTGTAGTCCGTCTCCGGTTTCAGCCCGGCCTCTTTTTTCTCCTTTTCGCGGACGCCTGGCTTTAAAAGCCCGAAGACTTTCGCGTGGGCGGACTCCTTCCAGGACTTATATATTTCCTTGTGGCATTCCTCGCAGGGCTCGTTTCCGATGAACTTGCCCGGCGCGGCCATGGCGGCGTCTGCTGGGGCAAAGACGGAGAAAAGAAGGAGGATCACGAAGAGAATGTCAAAACGCCGCATAGTTAGAAAGTGTCGCGAGCCAGGTTGAAAAAATCAAGGTTCCTCATTTCGCTCCGCTCGTTCAGAACGCCAAGGGTTCGCAAGACACGCAAGGCTCCGGTATCCCGAGCCCATTCGGCTCCGCCTCAGAATGCTCCAGCCTGTCGTCCTGAACTTGTTTCAGGACCTCGGGTCTTTTATGGTTCGAGATGCTGAAATAAATTCAGCATGACGGCATCACGACAAGCGGCTGACATATTACCATGAACTCTGATTTAATATACAGATTACCCATGACTTGTCTGGATTCAAAGGATTTTCAGGTTTCATGAGCCGTTTCGTATACCTCGACAACGCCGCCACGTCCTATCCCAAACCGCGCTCCGTCGTCTCCGCCGTGGCGCGGGCGGTGGAGAGGGGCGGCGGCAACCCCGGCCGGGGCGGCGGGCGGCGGGCGGTTGCGGCGTCGCGGCTTGTCTTCGATGCGAGGATGTCGATAGCGGAGTTTTTCGGGTTTTCCCATCCGGAGAGGATCATATTCACGAGAAACGCCACCGAGGGGCTGAACATGGCCCTCAAGGGCCTTTTGAGACGGGGCGACGCCGCGGCCGTATCCGCCCTGGAGCACAACGCGGTGATACGCCCCCTGACGGCCCTTAAAAAGCGGGGGGTGAAATTTTTCACGGCTCCGCTGAACGCCTACGGCCTGCCGGACCCCCGCCGCGTCCCGGACGTGAAGATGCTCGTCACCACCGCCGCCAGCAACGTCACAGGCGCTCTGGCGGACGTGGAGGCGCTGGGGAGGGCCTGCCGGGGGCGGGGCGTTCTGCTGGTGGTGGACGCGGCGCAGACGGCCGGGTCCGTCCCCTTCGACGCGTCGAACATCGACGTCCTCGTCCTCACGGGCCACAAGGGTCTTCTCGGGCCGCAGGGGATAGGGTTCGTCTACTTCGCCCCCGGCGTGGAGCCTGCCACGTGGATCGAGGGGGGGACGGGGTCTGACTCCGAAAGCCCCCACATGCCCGGCTACTGGCCCGACCGGCACGAGGCGGGGACGGTTAATACGCCGGGGATAGCGGGGCTCGCGGCGGGGATCGCGTTCCTGAAACGAAAAACCGTCCAGGCCGCTCGGGAAAAGGAGACCGAGCTTGCGCGGGTCATCATGGAAAGGTTTTTGGACGACGAGCGGATAGAGGTCTATCCCCCTTTCGAGCCTGAGCGGCGGGCGAGCCTTGTGTCGTTCAACATCCGGGGGATAGACCCCGCCGAGGCGGCGGACGCGCTGGACCGGCGCGGGATATCCCTGCGGGCGGGGCTTCACTGCTCCCCGGCGGCCCACAGGTTCCTGGGGACTTTTCCGGCGGGGGCGCTGCGCGTCAGCCCGGGGGCCATGACGGGCAAGAGGGACATACTCGCCTTCCTCTCCGCCCTGGACAGGGTTCTGGGAAGACGATGACCGGGAAACTGCTCGCCGTCTTCGTCTCCACCCACGAGACGCTGCGGGCCGAGCGAGCCCTCAAGGAGGCCGGGATAAGAGTCCGCGCCACGGTCAAGCCGCGGACGATAGGCTCGAACTGCCAGATGGCGCTCGCCTTCCCGGAGGAGAGGCGGGACGACGTGCTCCGGATCGCCCGCGGCGGGGGGTTCGCTCTCGTGGGCGTCTACCGCCGGGCGGAGGGAGGCGGCTGGGCCGAGGCGGACGGCTGAGCGCGTCCCCGTGGCCCGCGGTCAGTTGTGTATCTTGACTATCTTCTTTACCAGGAAATCCCACTCGTAGGGGCTGTCCCTTTCGTGGGAGACGGCGCCCTCCAGGGTCACCACCTTGCCGATGTGTTTGGACAGCGCTTCGGTCTTCGGCCCGTTTATGTAGTAGCTGTTCTTGTTCCCGCGTTTTATCACCACCGGCACAAGCTGCAGGCCGTCGTCCCGCAACGGCATCAGCCTGCCCGTCACGGTGACGATCTTCGTCTCTTTCGCGCCGCTGGACGTGGTCACCTGGTCTGCTTTCAGGATAACGGGGTAGTCGCTTTTCGGCACCACCGCCAGGACGTAATGGATCGACTTTTTCGGCGGGATGCGGTAGTTCACCATCTTGTGGCGGTATGAGACCTTCACCTCGATGGACTTCTCCTTTTCGTCCATGAGGATGCTGTTCATCGAGATGCTGTAATTGTCCATCGGCTGGGAGAAGACCCCGACGACCATCTGCTTGCCATAATCCAGCCGCGAAAGCCTCTTGCGCAGGTTGTCGATCCTGGCCTTGGTGATCCTGTTCTTGTGCCGCTCGAATCCGTTCAATAGATACTCCAGCCCCTCCCGGGACCTTATCACCTGTATGTATGGCGGCTGTGTCAGCGAGCTGCCGGCCACGTTCGTCAGGAACGACCCTTCGATTCTGCGGGTCACGGGGACTTTTTCGAAGCATACGGCCTGGCCAGCCAGAATGGAGACGATGAAAGCGGTCAACACCGCGCCCCTGGCGAGCGTCTTCACGCCTGTTCCGCGCCGTTTCTTTTTCGAAGCCGCGCCGTGAATCATGTAAAAGGCAGGTTCAAGGGCTTGCGCCCCGCCTCGTCCATGCCGAAGTGACGGTAGGCAAGCGGCGTGGCCGTCCTCCCCCGCGGGGTGCGCTGCATCAGCCCCTCCTGGATCAGGTAGGGCTCCAGCACGTCCTCTATCGTGTCCCTGTCCTCGGACATGGCGGCGGCGATGGTCTCGATCCCCACCGGCCCGCCGTTGAACTTTTTCATGATCGTCAGCATCAGCTTCCTGTCCATCTTGTCGAACCCCCGGGAGTCCACCTCCAGCATGGAGAGCGCCTCGGCGGCGACTTTGCCGGTTATGACTCCGTCCGCCCTCACCTCGGCGTAGTCCCGCACCCTCCGCAAAAGCCTGTTGGCCACCCTCGGCGTGCCCCTGCCCCGGCGGGCTATCTCCCCGGCTCCGCTCTCCTCCAGCCTCACCCCCAGGATGGCGGCGGAGCGTTTTATCACCTGCTCCAGCTCTTCGGCGGCGTAGAACTCCAGCCTGTGTATTATGCCAAACCTGTCGCGCAGGGGAGAGGTCAAAAGCCCCGCCCTGGTGGTGGCCCCGACCAGGGTGAAGGGCGGCAGGTCGAGGTTTATGGAGCGCGCGGCGGGGCCTTGGCCTATTATTATGTCGATCCTGAAATCCTCCATCGCCGGGTAGAGAATCTCCTCCACCGCGGCGTTCAGCCTGTGTATCTCGTCGATGAAAAGAACGTCGTGGGGCTCCATGCCGGTCAGTATCGCCGCCAGGTCGCCGGGCCTCTGGAGCACCGGGCCGGAGGTCGTCCTTATCGCCACGCCGAGCTCGCCGGCCATGATATGGGCCAGGGTCGTCTTGCCCAGGCCGGGCGGGCCGTAAAAAAGGCAGTGGTCCAGCGCTCCACCCCTGCCCCGGGCGGCGGCTATGGAGACGGCCATGTTCTCCTTGAGCGCCTTCTGGCCGATGAATTCGGCGAGGGTGGCGGGCCTCAGCCCGGTCTCTTCTTTCAGCTCCTGGCCGGACTCCGGCTCGGGGTCGGTGATCCTGTCGTCTGACATGGATGTTATTATACGCTCAACGCGCGGCGCGGCCAAAAAACCCCTCCGGCCGCGGTTCAGCGCTTCATGGCGCGGTCCATCTCCCGTTGCGCCGTCCTGCGTTTGAGGGTCTCGCGCTTGTCGTAGAGCTTCTTTCCCTTCGCGATCCCAAGCTCCAGCTTGGCTCGGCCGCGTTTGAAGTAGACCTTGAGCGGGACGATCGTCAACCCCTTTTCCCTCGAGGCGGCCTCGAGCTTTTTTATCTGCCGTTTGTGCAGCAGCAGTTTTCTGTCCCGGGTGGGCTCGTAAACCTGAAAAGTGTTCATGGCCGCGTATGGCGAGATGTTCGCCCCGACCAGCCAGACCTCGCCTCTTTTCACCCTGGCGTAGGACTCGGCCAGGTTCATCTTGCCCTCGCGGAGCGATTTCACCTCGGCGCCGATCAGGACGATCCCGGCCTCGACGGTCTCCAGGATGTGATAGTCGTGGCGGGCCTTGCGGTTTACGATTGTGGGCGGACCGGTTTTTTCCTTTTCGCCTTTGGTTTTTTTTCCACGCCGCGCCATTAAGTATCTTCTGACTCTTTTAAAAGGCCGGACTTGCCGTACCGGCGCTCCAGCTCGTCGAAGACCTGGTCGACCGGTATGTTCTTCTGGGCCAGGGCGACGATGGTGTGAAACCACAGGTCGGCGGTCTCGTAGACGATCGCCGCATCGTCGCCCTCCTTGTGGGCCAGGATGGTCTCCACAGCCTCCTCGCCAACCTTCTCTAAAATCTTATTCTCGCCTTTCTTGTATAACCTTGCCACGTAGGAGGCCTCCGGGTCGGCTTTTTTCCTGTCGATCGCCAGGTCGTAAATCTTCCGCAACACGTTTTTTTCCATTATGGTCCTTCGCTCAAAATCGTGTCCACATAAAGCCGGGCTCCGCGCCCAATCAATGTCATCCTGAGCGAAAGCGAAGGATCCCGTCCGGCCTTGCAAGGGACAACGGGATTCTTCGGCTGCCGCCTCAGAATGACATTGTGAATCCCATCCCGCCGCCGGTAGAGGGGATGCCTGTGGTTGTCTGCCTTCACTTTCGCGCATCGCTCGCCTTCAGCCATGGTCCTCCGGGTCGCGAGCGGAGACGCCCTTCTCCCGCAGATAGCGCTTCGCCTCGGCTATCGTATATTCGCGGAAATGGAATATCGACGCCGCCAGGACGGCGTCCGCCTCGCCCTCGGTGAGCGCCTCGTACAAATGCTCCAGGCTCCCCGCGCCGCCGGAGGCTATGACCGGTATCTCGACGGCCCGGCTCACCGCCCGGGTAAGCTCTATGTCGTAGCCGTCCTTCGTCCCGTCGGCGTCCATGGAGGTCAGCAGTATCTCGCCCGCCCCCATCCGCTCCATCCTCCCCGCCCATTTCACGGCGTCCAGACCCGTCGGCGTCCGCCCCCCGTGGGTGTAGACCTCCCATCCGCCGCCCTCTTTTCTTTTCGCGTCGATGGCCACCACGACAAGCTGACTGCCGAAACGCCGCGCCGCCTCCCCGACGAACCCAGGGTTTTTCACCGCGGCGGTGTTGACGGCCACCTTGTCCGCCCCGGCGCGCAGGAGCCTGTGGATATCCTCCAGCGTCCGAGTCCCCCCGCCGACGGTAAGCGGCATGAAGACCTGTTCGGCCGTCCGGGCGACGACGTCGAGGATGATGTCGCGTTTGTCCGAGGAGGCGGTGATGTCCAAAAAGGCGAGCTCGTCGGCGCCCTGCTCGTCGTACATCCGGGCGATCTCCACGGGGTCGCCCGCGTCGCGCAGGTTTAAAAATTTCACACCCTTCACCACTCGCCCCTCGGTGACGTCGAGGCAGGGGATTATGCGGCGGCGCAGGGTCATCGGCTTTTCCCCCTGGACAGCGCTATCGCCTCGGCCAGGTCGAGCGTTCCGTCGTATATCGCCTTGCCGGCGATCATCGAGGTCACGCCGTACTTTTCAAGCTCCATGATGGCGCGGACGTCGTCCAGGGTGGTGACGCCGCCGGAGGCAGTGACGGGGATATCGACGGCCTGCGCGAAGTTTTTCAGCCCCTCCACGTTCGCCCCCGCCAGCATCCCGTCGCGGGATATGTCGGTGTAGACTACGCCTGCCGCGCCCATGGCGGCGAACCTTCCGGCGAGCGCCACGGGGTCGGCCTCGACGGTTTCCACCCAACCCTTGGTCGCGGGTTTTCCGTCTTTTACGTCCATGCCGACGAGTATCCTGTCCGGGAAAAGGTCCGCCGCCGCCAGAACGAAGTCGGGATTTTCCACCGCCGCGGTGCCTATTATCACCTGCGAGGCGCCGAGGTCTATGTAGTCGCTGACCGTCTGGACAGACCGCGCCCCGCCTCCCACCTCGACGAAGACCCCCGCCGCCTCGACGATCGCCGCGATGGCCTTCCCGTTCACCGGCCTTCCGGTTTTCGCCGCGTCGAGGTCGACCACGTGCAGCCCCTCCGCGCCCATCTCGGCCCACTTGCGGGCGAAGGCGGCCGGGTCGTCGGAGTAGACCGTCTTCTCGGAGAATTCGCCCTTTTTCAGGCGGACGACTTTTCCGTCCATGATGTCGATGGCTGGCAATATTCTCATGGCTTATCCGTGAAACCGGTAAAAAAAGCAGCAGACCAGTTCGTCATCCCGGTCATTAGAACGAAATATCCTGCGTCTTACGTTGTCATCCTGAGCCGAAGGCGAAGGATCCCGTTGTTGGAAAGAATGAGATGCTTCGCTGCGCTCAGCATGACAAAAAGTCCACAGTCCCGCCCACTATAGACGAGGGCGGCGGGGAAATCCAGTGGGGGGAGGAGTTGGCGGGACGGCGGGCGGCGAGCCGGTTTGTCATTCCGGCCTCCGAGCCGGAATCTCTATCCGGCGAATTCGAGATGCTGAAATAAATCCAGCATGACAAGCGAGGCGTCGAGAAAATGAGCTTCAACGCGACACACTTATAACAAAACCATCACCAGCCGCCCGGCGCCCCCGCCACCACATTCAACAAATCCTCGGCAAAAGCTCGCCGGGAAGTTTGCCGATCAGCCGGGAGCCGCCGACGAGCGAGGTCATGAAGACCTTGCCGGACGAGCCCTCCTCCACCTCGCCGATGATCGCGGCGCGCTCCCCCAGCGGGTGGGAGCGCATCACCTGAAGCGCCCGCTCCGCGTCATGCTCGGGGACGACGAGGGCCATTTTGCCCTCGTTTGCGATATAGACAGGGTCGAGCCCCAAAAGCTCGCAGGCGCCGTTCACGCCCGGCGACAGGGGGATCGCCCGCTCGTCGATCCTGATGTTCACCCCCGCCGCCTCGGCTATCTCCACCAGCACCGTCGCCAGCCCGCCGCGGGTGGCGTCGCGCAGGACGCTCACCTCCACCCCGGCGTCCAAAATATCCGCCACCAGGCCGGCAAGCTGGGCGGTGTCAGACCTTACCGGCGAGGAAAACTCAAAACCCTCCCGGGCGCTCATCACCGCCACGCCATGGTCGCCGATCGTCCCGTTAACAAGCACCCGGCCGCCCGGCCGCGCGCTCGCAGCCCGGATATCCTGCCCGTCCCGCGCCGCGCCGACGCCGGAGGTGTTCACGTATATCCCGTCGCCGCGCCCCTTGGGGACGACCTTGGTGTCGCCGCAGGTTATTTGAACGCCCGCCGCCCGCGCCGCCCGGCCCATGGAGCGCAGGACGGTTTCGAGCTTCTCGATCGAAAGCCCCTCCTCCAGGATGAACCCGGCGCTTATCGCGATCGGCCGCCCGCCGCGCATGGCGATGTCGTTTATCGTCCCGTTGACGGCAAGCTCGCCTATGTTCCCGCCGGGGAAGATGAAGGGATCCACGACGTAGCTGTCGGTGGTGAAAAGGAATTTTCCCGGCGGCGCGTCGATCAGGGCCGCGTCCTCCTGCTCCGGGATTTTTCCATCCTCGTATAAGCATGGCAGGACAATCTTCTCCAGAAGCTCGCCCGTCATTGCCCCGCCGGAGCCGTGCCCCAGCAGGATCACACCGTCACGCCCCGACGGCATGGCGCCCTCCGTAGCGGTACTCGGCCGCGCATGTCCCCTCGGAGGAGACCATGCACGCGCCGATCGGGTTCTCCGGCGTGCAGGCTTTGCCGAAAAGCCTGCAGTCGAGCGGGCCTTTCAACCCTTTCAGGATTTCGCCGCAGACGCAGGCGGGGTTCTCCCTCGCCTCGGGAATTTTCAGGGTAAACTTGCGGGCGGCGTCGTATTCGGCGTATTTCTCCGCGATGGAGAGCCCGCTGCCCGGTATGCTCCCCAGGCCGCGCCAGACGGCGTCCGTCTTCTCGAAAACCTCGGCGAGGATATTCTGAGCTTTCGTGTTTCCCTCGGGCCGGACGACGCGGTAATACTCGTTCTCCACCTCGGCCCGCCCGTCGGCGGCCTGCCGGACAAGCATCGTGATCCCCCGCAGGATATCCAGCGGCTCGAAGCCGGTAATAACGCAGGGGACGCGGTACTTTTCGACAAGGCCCCGGTAGCCCGCCTCGCCGATGATCGCCGAGACGTGGGCCGGGCAGATGTAGCCGTCGATCATAAGCTCCCCCTCCATCAGCGCCGCCATCGGCTCCGGCATCACCTTGTGGGCGGAGAGGACCGAAAAATTCTTTATCCTCTCCCGCTCGGCCGTCAGGATCGCCGAAGCGATCAGCGGCGCCGTCGTCTCGAACCCGACGCCGAGGAAGACCACCTGGGCCTCGGGTTTTTTGCGGGCAAGCTCCACCGCGTCCAGGGGGGAGTATACGACCCTGATGTCGCGCCCCCCGGCCCGCTCCCGGGCAAGCGAGGAGGCCGAGCCGGGGACTTTTATCATGTCGCCGAAGGTTGTTATCACTACCCCCTCGCGGCGGGCAAGCTCGATGGCCGCGTCGACGTAGCCCATAGGCGTCACGCAGACGGGGCAGCCGGGGCCGGATACGAGTTTTATGTTCTCCGGGACGAGGGTTTTTATGCCGTGCCGGTAGATCGACATCGTGTGCGTGCCGCAGACCTCCATCAGCGTCACGGGCCGGGGCAGGCGGCCCGCCTCGCGCCGCAAATCGTCCGCCAGCTTCGTCGCCAGGGCGCGGTCGCGGAACTCGTCAACGTATCTCATCAGCGCCCCGCTCGTTGTCTAAAATTTCCCTCATCAGCCGTAAAGTTTCCTCGGCGGCGGCGGGGTCTATCTTCTCTATGGCGAAGCCCGCGTGGATCATCACGTAGTCGCCCACCTTCACGTCGTCGAGGGTCATGCGGGACGCCTGTTTTCTCACCCCGTCGATCTCCGCGACGAGGGAGAACTCCGACACCTCGATGACCTTCATTGGAACCGCCACGCACATTTTTTAAACCTTTAAAAACCTGCCCCGTGATCGCCGCATAGATATAGAGTCCAAAAACCTCATCAGCTTTACCAGTATCATGCCGCTGAAAATTGTCATTCTGAGCGCAAGCGAAGAACCCCATCCAAGGGCGGGATGCTTCGCCTCCGGCTCAGCATGACATTGCAAAGAGACATGGTCTGACAAAACATCAACCCGTCAAGAATCCTATTCCAACGACCTTGCCGCCACGACGGCCTGGCCGAGCGATATCCCCCCGTCGTTCGGCGGGACGCGGCTGTGGCGAAAAACTCTGAACCCGTCCGCCTCCAGCATCGCCCCGAGTCTATCGGAAAGGTACGCGTTCTGGAAGACGCCGCCGGATAAAAAGACCCGGTCGAGCCCTGTTTTCTCCTTTATCCGCGAAACCATCGCCCGCGACGCCCCGGCCACGGTGTTGTGGAACTTCGCGGCGATCACGCCCGTATCCCGTCCGCCAAGGATGTCGTCCACCATCCCCGTGAATGCTGGCGAAAAGTCGAGAATCGCGGGATTGGAGTCATCGTTGATCGAGCAGCCATAAAAATCCTCAACCCCCTCCGCCGCCGCCATCTCAAGCTCCATAGCCGCCTGGCCCTCGAAAGAGGCCACGCCCCGCGGACCCAGCAGCGCCGACGCCGCGTCGAAAAGCCGCCCCATCCCGTGGGACAACGGGGTGTTGATCCCGCGCTCTACCATCTTCCTTATAAGCTCAAGGTTCTCCTTGGGGGTTTTTTCAAGCCACGGCGCGGGCAGCTTCGGGAGATCGGCGCCGTAAAGCTCGAACAGGACGGCAAGGGCGATCCTGTACGGCTCCTTTATCGCCTTGTCGCCGCCGGGCAGGGGGACGGGTTTTATCGTCGCCGCGCGTTCGAAACTCTCGATCCCGCCGGCTAAAAACTCCCCGCCCCATATCTGTCCGCCGTGGCCGTAGCCGGTGCCGTCGAAGATGACGCCGATGGCCTCGCCGTCCTGCTGGGTCTCGGCCATGAGGGAGGCGAAGTGGGCGTGGTGGTGCTGTACGACGACGCGCCCCTCCCCAGCCCGCTCCTCGGCGTAGCCCGAGCTCCAGTAGAGCGGATGGGCGTCGCAGGCGATGGCGGCGGGCTCGGCCACGTCCATGAGCTTTAAAAAACTTTCTATCCCCGCCTTGAAGGAGTTATAGACCGATTCGTATTTCAGGTCCCCCATATGCTGGCTTAAAAAAGCGCGGTCGCCCTTTATCAGGCAGAAAGTGTTCTTCAGCTCCCCCCCGGCGGCAAGGACGGGCGGATACTCCCTGTCGAGCTGGACGGGGACGGGGGCATAGCCGCGCGACCTTCGCAGGATGACGGGGCCGTGGCTCATCACGCGCTCGATGGAGTCGTCGGCCCGGGCATGGATCGGCCTGTCGTGGACGAGGAAAGCGTCGGCTATCCCGGCGAGGCGCTCCTCGGCGTCGTCTTCCGTGTGGACGATCGGGTCGTCGCTTACGTTGGCGCTTGTCATGACCAGCGCGGCGAAGCCCCCCTCCTTCAGTAGCAGGTGATGAAGGGGCGAGTAGGGCAGCATCGCCCCCAGAAAGCTGTTCGAAGGGGCGATGCCCGGCAGAACGTCCGGGTTCTTTTTGCGAACCAGCGTGATGGGATGGGGTCTGCTTTCAAGCAGCGACGCCTCGACGGCGCCCACGTCCGCGAACTTTCCGAGGGTTTCAAGGTCCGGCGCCATGATCGCGAAAGGTTTCTCGTCGCGTCTCTTTCGCTCGCGCAGCCGGGCGACGGCCGCCTCGTCCTCGGCGTTCACGGCCAGGTGGTAGCCGCCGATCCCCTTTATGGCGGCGATCTTTCCGGCCTTGAGCAGGGCGATGGTCTCCGTCAGCGGATCGTTCGCCGCCGCCAGCCTGAAAGCCTCGTCCCTCAAAAAGAGGCGCGGGCCGCAGACCGGGCAGGCGACGGGCTGGGCGTGGAACCTGCGGTCGGCGGGGTTCTCATACTCCGCCCTGCACTTGCCGCACATCTCGAACCGGCGCATGGTCGTGTTCGGCCGGTCGTAGGGGATGGCGGTTATGATAGTGAAGCGCGGGCCGCAGTTCGTACAGTTGATGAAAGGATAGCGGTACCGCCTGTCCGCCGGGTCGAAAAGCTCCCGCAGGCAGTCGCCGCATACGTCCGAGTCCGGCGCGACGAGGGCCGTTTTCACCCCTTCGTCCTCGCTTTCCCTGATGGAAAACCCGCTCGTTCCCAGGATCGGCGCATCCCTGGAGTTGACCTTCGTGATGTGCGAAAGCGGCGGGGCCAGCGCCGCCAGGCCGCGCTCGAACTCTTTGACGTCGTCCTCGTCCCCCTCCACCTCGATTATCACGCCGCGGCTGTTGTTTATGACGTAGCCGGAGAGGCTCAGCCGCTCGGCGAGGGAGTGGACGAAGGGCCGGAAGCCGACCCCCTGGACGATACCCTCCACGGTGATCCTCCTGCGGACGGGGTCAGGGTCACAGCAGCTCATTTGACGAGGGAGAGAAGGTAGTCATGCCAGCCCTGAAGGCCCTCGCCGGTCCTGGCGGAGACGTGAAAAATCTTTATGTCCGGGTTCATCTTGCGCGCGAAGGCCGCGGCGCGGGCCGGGTCGAAATCGACATGGGGCAAAAGGTCGATCTTGTTGATGACCATCGCCTTCGATATCCTGAAAATCTTTGGATATTTTTCGGGTTTGTCGTCCCCTTCCGTGACGGATATCACGACAATTTTCGCCGCCTCGCCGAGGTCGTAGGAGGCGGGGCAGACAAGGTTTCCCACGTTTTCGATGAAGACGATCCCGCCGCCCGGGCTCAGCCCCGAAAGCGCCCCGTCCACCATCGCAGCGTCGAGATGGCAGGCCGACACCGTGTTCACCTGGACGACCGGGGCCCCCGTGGCGGCGATTCTTCTGGCGTCGTTGTCGGTCTCCTGGTCGCCTTCTATCACCGCCATTGGGACCGAGCCGCGAAGGGCTGTGAGGGTCTTTTCAAGCAGTGTCGTCTTGCCCGCCCCCGGCGAGCTTACAAAGTTCAGCGCCACGGCCCCGGCGGCGGCGAGCCTGTCTCTGTTCGCGCGGGCGATATCGTCGTTTTTCGCCAGGACGTCTTTTTTTATTCTCAGAATTTTTAAGTCGCTCATTCCCCCACCACCTCGCGAACCAGGGGGTCCTCGCCCGCCGTGAGGGCCGCGAAGCAGAAGCACAGAAATTTCACGCCGCTCATTCCACCTCCATCTCGCGTATCATAAGCTCCTCGCCCGCCTTGAGGCTGGCGAACCCGGAGCATGACGGGCATGTGAAAAACCTGCTGGCCGGCTTAAAATCGATGCCGCAGGCCGGGCAGTGGGCCAGGGGTTTTACTTTGTTGATGACAAGCTCCGCGCCCCCGGCCATGCCGCCGTCCGCCGCCGCCTCGAAGCAGAACGCCAGCGCCTCGGCCACGACGCCCGAAAAATCCCCCACCTCCACGGTGACGCTTTTTATCCGCTCCGCGCCGGCCTTTTCAGCCTCCACCACGGCCGCCTCCACGAGGCTCGCGGCCACCGACATCTCATGCAAACCACCCCTCCGCGCAAAAACAACTCTCACGTGATTATATACCCCCTCACCCCATCCGCGGCCAGACTCATGCGGGGCCATTCATCCGCGCCATGGGGATATTTCAGGCTGGGTGGGGGCTTTTCACGGCCATCCCTCGGCAGACCTGGGGGGGGTTGTATGAATTCGTATACAAACGGGAGTTTGACGTATCCTTCCCCCAAAACGCGCGCCGAGCCTCCGCCGCGCTTTGAACGCCCCGGCGAAAAGCCGCCCAAGGGCCGGACCGGCCTTCGCCAGAGGAAGTTATCCATATGTATTTGCGCTAGTTATGACCGGCCACGCCACGGCCGGCAGCGGAGCGCCCTCCGGAAAAAGATGTAACGAATAATGACATACGCCCTGCTTGATCCCTCGACACCGGAAAACGTTGTCAAAAACCGTCGTCCGCGGTGGCGCCGTGAGCGGCCACTTTTTCCCGTGTCAAACCCATGACGCGCCGCCCCGGAAATAACCGATTGTATTTATTGCATATATACCAAGGCCAAGGCTCCGGGAAGCTTTGGCGCCAGTGTTGCAACACTACCAGTGCAGGAGGAAGAATGACTCGACGGAAACTCTCGAAAAAAACGCTGGCCGCGACGCCGCTTGAGATCGTGGACATCTTTTACGACGAGGCCCGCAGGATAGCAAGCGACGACAAGGAAGCCGTGGAGCTGACCAACCAGGCCGTGCGCGACTTTTTGTCCCATTACCGGCTCGTTAAGGACAGGTCGAAGGACCGGGACGAGCTTTCCGACACGCGGCTCGCCGTCGGCTGAAGGGCGCGCCGCTTTTCTATCCCTCCTGAACAGCTCTCAAGACCTCGCGGCCGAAATCCCTCGCGGCTGAAGGCCCCTGCCCGGTGATGATCTTTCCCGAGCGGACGACTGGTTTATCCTGAAAATTCACGCCGCATTCCGAGTAGACCGCCATGGATTCCGGGGATTTCCAGACCGTCGCCGGGACGCCTTTCAGGAGGCCCGCCCTGGCCAGGACGGCGCCGGACAGGCATATGGCGGCCACGATTTTACCCGCCTCGAAGTGGCGCCGGGCGATCTCGTGGACCGTTTTGTTGTCCCACAGATGGGCCGGGGAGCCCGCCCCGCCGACGATCACCACCGCGTCGTAGACTCCACCCGCCACATCGCCGAGGTCGTGGGTCACGTTCTCCCTGTGGCCCAGCATCCCGGCCGCCTCGCCCTTTTTAGTGGAGGCGACGGTCACCTCCAGCCCGGCGGCGGTGAAGATCTCGCGGGGGTGGTTCAGCTCCTCGTCGCGGAATTTTTCCGGGGCGATTATCATCAGAACTTTTTCGGTCATGGCGCGTCTCCTTCCCGGCCGGAGGTTTTGAGAGTGCTTTTGTCTTTCAATGAGACCTTCGCATAAATAACAGCTTTCATGAAATTTGCGACCCTGAGCCTCCAGGCGAAGGACCTTGCCTTTTTTATCGCAATAAAATCAAGATCCTTCACGTCGCGGCGAAGACGCCGCCTGTTCAGGACGACAATACCTGGCGCGCTGGCCTGGTTTACGCGAAAGTCTCGCTTTTAATATAACGCCGTTTTCGGGGTGATATCCCGCGCATCTTTCGCGGGCGGCGCCTCTTTTTTCACGGCGACGCCAAATGACCAGCCGGAAAAAGGGGGGCGATGGTATAATGAGGTGTTAACCAGAGAATTATTCAACCTGAGCGAGGCATAGCGGACAATGCATTTCAGCCTGAAAGACATTTTCATCGTCAGCGTCCTGGGGCTTGGCGGGGCATTGCTTGTGAACCACTACGCCGGGCTCGACATAGGCTTCCTGAACAGGATAGAGGGCGCCATCGTCTCTTCCGGGCAGGGAAGCGGCCTCAGGGCAAGCTCCGGGTTCGTCTCCACCTCCGGCGACGAGGAGTCGGACTGCTACGACAAATCCAAAGTCTCCGGCGACGCCCGGTTCTCCTTGCGCCAAAGGATAAAGGAGGCGAAGGAGGCGGGGAACTGGGAGCTTCAGCGCGAGCTCGAAGGCAGGCTGGAGAGCCTGACGGAGAGGGAGCGCGGCGGATGCCTCTGAGGCTGGCCGGGGTTTGACCTTTCCGTCCCGGCCAGTTACATTCAAAGGCATGGACCCGACACTTCAAGCCAGCCCCCCTTCTTGCCGCGCCCGGCGCGCTCTGGACAGCCGATGTTATTGAGACTCTTCTTTTTGTTCACCGCCGTTCCGCTGGCCGAGCTTGCTCTGCTGATAAAGCTGGGGACATACATAGGGACCGGCGAGACCATCCTCCTCGTGCTGGTGACCGGCGCCCTGGGGGCGTGGCTTGCCAGGGAGCAGGGGATGCGCGTGATCGGGGAGTTCAACGACGCCGCCCGCAGGGGCGAAACTCCCGCCGACCAGCTGATTGACGGTTTCCTGGTGACCATTGGCGGGGCGCTGCTGATAACCCCCGGCGTCATGACCGACTTTGTGGGCCTGGCCCTGGTGGCGCCCTGGAGCCGCCGCGCCGTCCGCGAATATCTCAAAAAACGCCTGAACGCCCAGGTGAACGTCGTATCCTTTCGATCCGGCCCCGCGGGGTTTTATTACACCCACCGGAGCGGACAGGGGGATCGGCCTCCCGCCGGGCGGGACGATGATGACGACATAATAGATGTCTGAGCGAAAACAGGGGCGCCGGGGGATAGTTCTTTTCGCCCACGGCAGCCGGGAGCCGAGCTGGAAGGGGCCTTTCACGAGGCTTGAAAAAATCCTCTCCGGCGCCATGGACGGGGCCGTGGCGCGATCGGCCTTCCTGAAAGACCTGGAGCCGGGGCTTTTCGAGGTTGTCGCGGAGATGGCGGAAGGGGGGATCTCGAAAATCACGGTGGTTCCCGTTTTTCTTGCCGTGGGGGCGCATTCGGCCCGGGATTTCCCGGAGATGGAACGGCGGCTCAAGGAGCGCCACCCGGAGATCGAGTTCGAGTGGACACAGGTGATGGGCCAGTGGGACGAGACGATGCGCGCCCTGGCGGACGTGATCGCGGAAAAACTCAGGGGGCGCCCGCCGGGCGGCTAGACCGCCGCGGCGCGGCGCTGCAGGTCGAAGGTCAGCGTTATCTCGTTGCCCTTCCCCCCGAACTCCACCTTGCTGGTCAGCGCCTTGATAATCAAAAGCCCCCGCCCGTGGGGCTCCTCGCCCCCCGCCGGGACCGCCTCCCTGGCCCGCCAGTTGAACCCCGGCCCCTCATCCCGGATGGTGAACCTGGCCTGTTTCCTGTCGAACTCGTAGGTCACCTCCACCTTCCTGGACTTGTAAGGCTCCTGGGTCATCCGTTGGCGGGCGAGCTCGTTGAACCGCTCGAAGTCCGTCTCCTTCAGCCCAGAGGGCGCCTCCAGGTTGCCGTGGTATATGGCGTTCGCGAGCGCCTCGTCCAGCGCCAGCTCTATCGACCGTTTTTTCACCGTCTCCGCCGCCGTCTCCACCACCTCGCCGAGGTAGAGCGAGACGGCGGGGATGATGTCCGGGTCGCTCGGCAGGATGAGCCTGCTTTCACCGCGGTGGACGTAGCGGAACGCCTTCGTCATCAGCTCCGCTTTCTCCGCCTCGTCCACGGCGCTTGAGAGGCGGTCGATTATCTGCGACACCTCCGCGGCGTCCTCGAGCCCCATGTCCCGCGCCCTGGCCCGGACGAATTTTCTCACCTCCGCGTTGCGCTCGCGCTCATCCTTCAGCATCCGCTCCCGTTCGCGCTTGCGTTCGGCCAGCGTCCGGGCCGTCTGAAGCGCCGCGTCCGCGATTATCTTTATCTCTTTCGTCCCGTAATCAGGCAGGCTGACGTTGAACCTCTCATCGCGGAAGCTGGTTACGACGTCGGCTATCTCCCTCATCGGCCTGGAGACGGTGGTGTAGACCATGACCAGCAGCGCCACGGCCATCAGGGATATCACCAGCGCCAGCGTGAACACCATCTTCCGGGCGACCTCTTCCGACGCGCGCGCCTGCTCGCTCAGGTCGAAGCTGATGACCGCAAGGCCGTTGACCACTCCCGGCGGGACGGGTTCTCCGTTCATGCCAAGGTGGCAGCCGCCGCAGCGCTCGTCGGTCACGAAGGGATAGATTATCCTGAGCCTCGTCTCCGAGTCCCTGGCTTCTATGACATCCCCCGTCCGCAGGGCCAGGCGCTCCAGGTCGTCCTTCGGGTGTTCGTCTCTTTTCATGCCGTGCTGTTTGATGACATGCTCGCTTCGCACCATCCTGAAGTCGAAGTTCTGGCCTTTTTTCATGTCGGCGATGACGTTGGCTATCCTGTCGTAATCGCCGGTGCTTATCATGGTACCCAGCAGGCCGGAGCGGATGAGGCTTGCTGTCTGGCGGGCGTTTCGCTTGGCGGCGGCGAGGTCTTTTTCCTTGAGCGCGGCGCCCAAAAAAAGGCTCAACACCATGATCAGCGCCACGGCCGACGCGACGACCATGATGAACATCTTCCACTGAAGTCTCATACCATCCCGCTGCGGCGATTCAAGTGAAAGGATTATATCCCATGGACCGGCGGCGGAGCGCGTTCACCGTGGTCCGGGTGAAGTCACGTCCCCCCCAGCGCCAGCCGCAAGAACGCCTCGATCCTCGCCCGGGAGGGTCTCCGGCCGCTTTTTATCATCATCGGCCCGCCGTATATCGACCCCCAGCCCGAAAGCTCATCTCCGAAGCGGAATATCACCCTGCGCGACACGTTCTCCCTCAGCCCGCCGGCGATGGCGGCGGGGGCGCGGTCCGCCGGGGCTGCTACCGCGGCGGCGTGATGGGTCTTCTCCATCGTCAGGCTGTCGAGGGCAAGGCCCATGCTCTCGGCCTCCTCGCGGAATATCCCAGGAAGCGGCTCTTCCATCCTCTTCGTCATGGGAGGATCCAAAACGATCACGAAGACGATATGATACCTGATATCGGATAAAATCATCCCGTCTTTCCTCCCCGGACGCGCGGCCCGGCGCTGGTTCGAGGATAAACCCGGCGCGGCGCGGGTTCAAGCCCGACTCGCGCGGGCCGCCCTTCGGCGGAGTTTACCTTGTCATGCCGGACTGAGTGAAGCATCCCTGACATCCCGGGTCAAGGGCCGTCCGCCGGCGCGCCTTCCCGCTCCCTCCCCCGTCCAAATCACCGGCCGGGATATGTTATATTGAAAAAATCATGAAAACAGGGACTGTCACGGAAACAAAAGCGGCCAGGGACGCGCTGGTCATCGCGGGCAGGGAGTTCGGCTCCCGCCTGCTCACGGGGACGGGCAAGTTCCGCTCCCCTGATGACATGGTGAGGGCCATAGAGGCCTCAGGCTCGGAGGTGGTGACGGTGTCGCTTCGCAGGGTGGACCTCGAAAACCCCGGCGACCACATCATGAGCCACCTGGATCCTGAAAAATACCTGGTGCTGCCGAACACATCCGGGGCCAGGGACGCCGAGGAGGCCGTCCGGCTGGCGAGGCTCGCCCGCGCGGCGGGGGTCTCGGACTGGGTGAAGCTCGAGGTCACGCCCGACCCGCGCTACCTTCTGCCCGATCCGGCGGAGACGCTGAAAGCGGCCCGGATACTCGTCAAGGAGGGGTTCACGGTTCTGCCCTATATCAACGCCGACCCCATCCTGGCCCGGCGGCTGGCCGACGAAGGGACAGCCACGGTCATGCCGCTGGGCTCGCCCATCGGCAGCAACCGGGGGCTTAAGACCCGCGACTCCATCGCCATCATCATAGAGCAGGCGACGGTGCCCGTCGTCGTGGACGCGGGGCTCGGCGCGCCCTCCCACGCCTCGGAGGCGATGGAGATGGGGGCGGACGCCGTGTTGGTCAACACCGCCATAGCCGTCGCGGCCGACCCGGCGGCTATGGGGGCGGCTTTCAGAAAGGGGGTTGAGGCGGGCCGCGAGGCGTACCTTGCCGGGCTTGGCAAACCCCTGGCCGGGGCGGAAGCGTCGAGCCCCCTGTCCGGCCTGCCCTGGTAGCGCACCACCCCCGAATGTCACGGCGGGACGAGACGTGAATGGTGTATGATGAACATGTTTAGCGTGGAGAAATGAAAAATGCTTGGAATACGATTGCCCGCTGACATCGAAAAACGGCTGGACGAACTGGCGAAGAAAACGGGCAGGACAAAAACTTACTACGCGCGCATGGCCATTCTCGAGTATCTGGATGACCTGGAGGAGGGATATCTCGCCCTTGAGCGCCTGAACGACAAGAACGCGAAATATCTGACCACCGCTGAGATCAAGAGAAATCTTGGCCTTTAAATTGCGGTGGGAAGTGAGGGCCCAGGAAGACTTAAGGGGTCTGGACAAGACCGCGGCGAGGCGAATAATCAACAAGGTTTCGGGCCACCTTGTGAAGGACCCATTCAACCTGTCGGCGGCTTTAAAAGGCAACCTCCACGGGTTGTACAGATACCGCGTGGGTGATTACCGGGTGATTTTCGCCGCCGACCAGTCAGCCCGGACGCTCCAGGTACTCTGGGTAGGGCACAGGAGGAGCATCTACTCATCGCGAAAATGATGAACGCTCTAGAATTTTTCGAGACATGGGAAAGACTTCAGGACGGCGTCCTCGACCGGGCGATCGAGAAGGTCGAGAGCGCCGGCCCTGATGACGTCCGGGCGGCCATAGCTTCCGCGCCGGTCTCTTTCGACGGTTTCATGGCTCTGCTCTCGCCGGCCGCGGACGCGGAAAGGGACGCCGTGGAAAAAGCGGCCCGCGAGTTGACCGGGCAGCGCTTCGGCCGCGTGGTGAACCTTTATATCCCGTTGTACCTCTCCAATCATTGCGTCAACTCCTGCTCCTACTGCGGCTTCAGCAAAAACCGCGGCGTCCCGCGCAAAACCCTCACCATGGCCGAGGTGGAGCGGGAGGCGGCCCGCCTGCGCGCCGAAGGCTACAGGAGCGTCCTGCTCGTCGCGGGCGAGGACGGGCGCGAGGTCTCCGTCGCTTTTCTCGGGGAATGCGTGCGGTTGTTGAAGAAGATGGGGTTCGTCTTCGTCGGGATCGAGGTCCAGCCGCTGTCCGAGGATGAGTACCGCGGCCTCGGCGCCGCGGGGCTGGACGGGGTGACGATATACCAGGAAACCTACGACAGGGACGTCTACGAACGTGTCCATCCCGCCGGACCGAAACGGGACTTCGCCCGCAGGATGGAGACGGCCGGGCGGGCGGCCCGGGCGGGGATACGGTCCGTGGGCCTCGGCGTCCTTTTGGGGCTTTCGGACTTCCGCCGCGAGGCGATACTCCTCGCCGCCCATGTCCGCCATATCCAGAAACATTACTGGCAGGCCGCCGTCTCGGTCAGCTTCCCCAGGCTTCGCGTCGCGCCCCCAGGCTTCAGGGCTCAAAACCCTGTCTCCGATGACGAGCTTTTCAGGATGATCCTGGCCATGAGGCTGGCCAACCCGGACTGCGCCCTCACCCTCTCCACCCGCGAGGCCCCGGCTTTCCGGGACAGGCTCTTTGGCGCGGGGATAACCCAAGTGAGCGCCGGGTCGAAAACATCACCCGGCGGCTACGCCATCGCCGCCGAGGACTCCGGCTCCGGCGAGCAGTTCCCGGTCGTGGATGACCGCCCACCGCGTGAGGTGGTGGAGGCTATCCGCGGAAAGGGGCTGGAATGGGTCTGGAAAGACTGGGACGTGAACCTGAAGCCGGTGTCGTGACGATTTGCGATGCTGGTTGAAGGGCTGTCATGCTGAAGCATCCCGCAACTTAAATGATGGCGCCCTGAACTCGTTTCAGGGTCTCAGGGCGTTGCAACCCGAGATGCTGAAACAAGTTCAGCATGACATTATGGGACAAAGACGAGGCATGACTGGACTTTTTGACGATGACCATGAAAATAATCCTCAACGGAAAAGACGCCGAGGCCCGCGAGGGGGAGACGCTGGCCGAACTCGCCGAGCGGCTGGGCCTGGCCGGCCCGTTCGCCGCGCAGGTCAACGACGACATCATCCCCCGCGAGAAGCTCCCGGAGGCGACCCTGAAGGAAGGCGACCGGGTTGAGTTTTTCAGAGTGATGGCGGGGGGATGAAAACGCGATAAAATTGTAAAATAAAACTGAAACCGATTTTATCCGGGAATCAAGCGATGAAAATCAAAGTGGTGGTTCACGAGGCGGACGAGGGCGGCTACTGGGCCGAGGTTCCCGCCTTGCCGGGCTGCGCGACGCAGGGGGAGACTTTCGAGGAGTTGTTGCAAAATCTTTACGAGGCCGTGGAAGCCTGCCTCTCCTAGTGAAAACCTTCTCTCTCCCCGGCTGCCCATGACCGCCCGCCCCCTCCGCCTCGGCCTGGCCCTCGGCAGCGGCTCCGCCCGCGGATGGTCCCACATTGGCGTCATCCGCGCGTTGCAGGAAGAAGGGATCGAGCCGGACGTCGTCGCGGGCAGCTCCATCGGCGCCCTCGTGGGGGCGGTATACCTCTCCGGCGGGCTGGACGCTTTCGAAGAATGGCTGCGGGCGCTCACCTGGAAGGAGATTCTGCATTACCTGGACGTGGGGCTTGTGGGCGGCGGGATGATCCAGGGGGACAAGCTGATGAAGATGCTGGGCCGCTATATAAAAGATGTTCGCGTCGAGGACCTTCCAAAACGTCTCGGCGCGGTGGCCACGGACCTCGGCTCCGGGCGGGAGACGTGGCTCAAGGAGGGTCCGCTGCTTCGCGCCGTGCGGGCCTCCATCGCCATGCCGGGCCTTTTCACCCCCGTGAAGCTTGACGGCCAGTGGCTGGTGGACGGGGGGCTTGTCAACCCCGCGCCGGTGTCGCTGTGCCGGGCGCTGGGGGCGGAGGTGGTGATCGCCGTCAACCTGAACGCCGACATCGTCGGAGGGCGCAGGCCGCGCTTCGCCCCACGGCTCGGCGCGGGCAAAAAGCAGGGTAGGGCGCCGGACCCTGAGACCCTGAGCGGGCTGACTGAACGGCTCAAGAACGACCTGAAGGAGCGGGCCGACGCGTTGCTCGACCAGCTTTTCGCCCCCGAGCGGGACACGCCGGGCCTTTTCGAGACGGCGGCCAAGTCCATCCACATCATGCAAGACCGGATAACCAGAAGCCGCATGGCGGGAGACCCGCCGGAGGTCATCATCGCCCCGCGGCTTTTACAAATCGGGTTGATGGAGTTCGACAGGGCCGAGGAGGCGATAGACGGCGGCATCGAAGCCGCCCGCCGCGCCATGCCGGATATCAAGCAGGCGCTGGGGAGGGGGTGATGACAATTTCCCGGACACCAGCCCCTTGACGGGGGAGCTTTTTGCCTTATCCTCCCCCTTAGACGGGGGAGGACGCAGGTGGGGGTGTAATATTAATACCCCCTCCCCTTGATCCCCTCCCGCCAGGGGAGGGGAAATTATTTTGTTATGCCGGACTTGATCCGGCATGACACTGGAAAGAAACAAAACGTCAAAATACAAGACCTGGGCGGGATTTCTTTTTTGGCCTACTTACTTAGAATATTTTTGCCCATTGGTGGAAACCAAATACAGAGTCTCACTGTATGGCAAACGTAAATATATCGTCGCTTTTTCGCCTATTGCGCCCAATACCATTCCACGGCACAGTAAATTAACACCTCCTTGGATCCTTTTGCACATGGCATCAGGACTATCGATAAAATTGGTTTTGTTTAGACGAGAAATAATTAATGTTTTACCTTCAGGGACAGCACCAATTGGCGGAATTGTAAATATTGTTAACTGTGTATATGTAATTAAAAAAAGTGGGAACAAAAGGAAGAGCAGTAACAAGAAAAATCCTCTTTTAGGTCTCGTTTTCGATTCCTCCTTTTTATCCATAATGGTCAACGCTTTTCTATACAGTAAACAACCATATTATAGTCATAGGTTTTAAATTTTTCCTTTTCCCATTCATTCATACAGTAATTGATAATATTTTCAATCCCTCTTCCATTAGGTGATACAGATAAAGTTCCGTCCTTCACCAATCCTGCCTCCTTGGCTATCGCGAACAGTTTTCTAATACCTTCAAATTGTTTCTTTTCGCAGTGGCCTCTCATTTGATAATCATCTGGCCATTCATTAGCACAATAAGCCTCGATCCCGGTTTTTTTTGATTTGGAACCTTCTACTTTGCTATAAGCTTCAAATTGTTTTTTTATGCAGTGAACGACCATTCTGTAATCGTATGTATTAAATCTATGTTTTTTCCACTCATTCATGCAGCGATTAATAATTCTTTCATGGTCTCCCCCTGTTGATGAGGTAGAAAGAGTATTATCCTTAACAAGCCCGTGTTTTTCTGCAATAGAAAAAAGTTCTCTTTGCCCTTTATATTGATTATCCTCACAATATTGACGCATCCTGAAATCCTCTTGCCATTCATCAGCGCAGTATTCTTCCACTCCGGCTGAAGCTTGATTTAAAGAAAGAAAAAATACTCCGAATACAAAAAACGATAACTTTGCACCCAACTTAAGCATAGAATTTTCCTCCCCCAAACCGTGTGGCGCCAGGTCTTGCGTTTCGACGTTTCGCGCTCTTTCTTTTCCTCTTCGATACTCAGTGAAGGCGCCGCCAGCCTGCCCCGTCCGCGCCTCGGCGTGTCCTCTCATAAATTCCCGCCCCGTGAAGTATAATATAATATGCTCTAAATACCCTTATTCGCTACGGCTGTCAAGGGGACGGTGGCTCTGCTTTATCCTGAAACAGGAAATCAAGGCTCTTCACTTCGCCCTCGGCTCGTCCAGAACGGCAAAATGAGAATCTCTTGCGCTGTCATGCTGAACTCGTTTCAGCATCTCAGGCCACGGAACCCGAGACCCTGAAACAAGTTCAGGGCGGCACAAAGCGGCGCCGATGCCCGTCCCCGCCGTCCTGAGGCGCCAGGCGAAGGACCTTGCCTTTTAAAAACCCCAACCAAACCGCTGGCGGCCTATCGCTCATCGGTTTAAAATCCTCTGCAAGAACTGATGAAAAATTTCTCCGATATAGACGTCTACCCGGTCACGAACAGGGCGCTGTACGGCGCAAGGTCCGACGAACAGGTCATAGCCGCGCTGGCGGCGGGGGGGGCGAGGATCGTCCAGCTGCGGGAGAAGAACGTCTCCGACCGGGAGTTTTACGACCTGGCCGCGCTCTACCGGCGTGAGACGGCGCGGCATGACATGATGCTCATCATCAACGACCGGCCGGACATCGCCCTGGCCGTGGGGGCCGACGGGGTGCACCTAGGCCGCGACGACATGCCAATCGAGGCGGCGCGGCGGATCATGGGGCCGGACCTCATCATCGGCGCCTCCACCCACAGCGTGGCGCAGGCGCTGGAGGCGGAGGGGGAGGGGGCGTCGTATGTCAACATCGGGCCGCTGTTCCCCACGCCGACCAAGCCGGACGCGAAGACGATCGGCCTCGATCCCGTCCGCGAGGCGGCGGCGAAACTCAAGATACCTTTCACCGTAATGGGCGGGATAACCGAAGAGAATATCGATGATGTTCTGGCCGCGGGCGCCCGCAGGATCGGGGTCATAACCGCCATCCTCGGCGCGGAGGATATCGCCGGGGCCACCGCCCGCCTCGTGAAGCGGATACGCGGCGCCGCCATGCCGAGCGGAAAGTAGACCCCTGGGGCGAGTTTTCCAAGGCTCCGCCCGGCGCGCCTCCCGCGCCCATGTGAAAGCTTACGGCCCGGAGAGGTAGTGGGCGGGCGCTTATTATACATTATCGGCGCTTGGTATTATATAATGCCGAGCCAGCCATCCGGGGCGCATCAGGCTCCTGCAGAATAAACACATCGCCCCCCCCGTTTTCGTCATATATCGCCCCAACTAGCGCGAGTATTATATATATTTTGTATATATTATAATTGCTATGTAGCGGCGCGTATCCGCTCTGGCTGATGTATATGTTCTGTCCTTCTTTTAAATATCAGGGCGGCTCGATCCTTAAAAAGCCCTCGGCCCATAAATACCAGCGTTTTCCCCGATCGCGCGGCGTTTTTTCGGGCCTGGGGGCCGACCTTGACGCCTCAGAGCAAGCAAATCGACAAGTAGTATACAAAACTGGGGTTATATATAAATAGCATCGCCCAGACCCCTTCGATTTGCTACGCTAAGGAAAAAAATGATCCAGGGATAATTTTCAGTTCTCGGCCAATAATGCGCGTGATATTATACTATTGCTTCGTATTTGATAACAGCGACAAGGGGTACCGGATGCGGCGGGCGGATTTTGAGCGGAACAAGCCCGGCAGGCTCGTAAAGGTAAAGCGGGGGGTCTACGCTTTTTATCCCGACCCTCTCCCTCCCGCCGTCGAGCCGGACTGGCGGACAGCCGCGGCCCTTGGCGAGGCGGAGCGGGCGCTTGGAGAGCTTCGGGGGGTGGCCCGTCTCGTCCCGGAGCGGCTCGCCTCTTTCCGGGGTCTGCTTGACCGGGCGGAGGCCCTTGTCTCCTCGCGGATGGACGGCTCGGGCGCCACGCTCCACGACCTCCTGATATACGAACAGACCGGCGCGGGCTCCCGGGAGGCGGCGGGGGCGGCCCGGCTGCTTGCGGCCTTGCGGCGCGGCGCCGCCCTTTGCCGCGAGATGCCGCCGAACCTCAGCCTGGCCCAGGACATCCACGAGACCATGGCCGGGGCCGCGTCGCCGGGCGCTTTCCGGGCCGGTCTGCGGCGCGGGGCTGACGGACACGGCCCCGTGGAGGGCTATATCCCCCCGCCGGAGGGGCAGACCCGGGTGGCCCTGTTCGCCCTCGACAGGTTTTTGAAGCGTCCGCCGGACCTGCCCGCCGCCGTCCGCGCCGCCTTTGTCTTCTACCAGTTCAACGCCATACATCCGTTCCATTCCGGCTCCGGGCCCATCGGCCGCGCCCTGCCGGGCCTGATGCTCTACTCCGAGGGTTTTTTGCCTTTGCCGTCGATCTTTCTGAGCCGCGGGCTGAGGCAGCGTGGGGAAGAGCTTTCCCGCCATTTCCTCGGCGTCGTCCACTCCGCCCGGTGGGACGAGTGGATACGGTTTTTCCTGGACGTCCTGGCCGGGGGCGCGCGGCAGGCCGCCTCCCTGGTGGCGGAGCTTCTGGCCCTTCACGAAAGTTATCACAGGCGGCTGGCCGCGGGGCGCGCCTCCCAGGTCCTGCCGCAGCTCGTGGACGAGCTTTTCATCAACCCGGCGGCGACCACCGCCGGGGCGGCGGAGTTTTTGAGGATCACTTTCCGCGCCGCCCAGCTCAACATCGACAAGCTCGTCGAGATGGGGATACTGGAGGAAGCCACGGGGCGAAAACGCGGCAGGGTCTACATCGCCCGGGAGATAGCGCGCCACGGCGAAGCTTTTGGCGGCGCCCCGGCTTGAGAGCAGGCCAGGGTCTTTTCCTTCAGGACGCGAGCGAGCAGACGGGCGCGAGGCCGCACCGGCGGCATTTCGAGATGTCCGGGCGGCTGACGCAATAGCCGAGCTTGCCGTAGGAGCAGATGGCGAAGTCGTACTTTACGGGATCGTCCGGGTCCATCCGGCGCAAAAAATCCGTAAGCTCCACGGCCGCTTTCCAGTCGTTCGACCTTCGTTTCAGCATCCCAAGGAGCCTTGCTATCCGCCCGACGTGCGTGTCCAGCGGGATAACCAGCCGCGGCCTCGCCACCCGCCCGCTCCACGGCCCAGGGTCCACCCCGTCCCGGCGGACCATCCAGCGCAGGTAGAGGTTCCACCGTTTCGCCGCGGAGCCTTCCGCCGGGTCGGCCAGCAGCGACCGGAAGGCGGGAGTGTTCCGGCCGGAAAGTTTTCTGAGCGTCCTCGCCATCCCCGAAAGGCCCGGCAGGATGTCGCCGGCGCAAGGGTCGTCGAAGGCGAGAAAAAGGTCCGCCAGCGAGCCGTACCGGCGTCTTGCCTTCCCCACGGCGCCGGCAAGGGCCACGAGGTCCGCCCGCCGGTGGAAACGGTACGAAAACCCCTTCATCCACGCCCGGCTCGCGGACGGTTTGAAGTCATCGACGAACCCCGCGGGCGAAGGGCCCATCGAGGCGAGTATCCGGGCGGCGTTTTTCTGGATCAGGTCCGCCCTGCCGTAGGCGAACAGCGCGGCGAAAAGCAGCGCCACCTCCAGGTCCGCCCCATCTTTGTATCCATCCGCCGCCGCGAGAGGGTCCGGCTCCAGGTGTGAGCGGTCGAATTTTTCGAGCAGCCCGTCGAGATATGGTTTAAGGCTGGCGGGGCTGTTGTTCATGGAGCGGGCGCGGTTCCCCGGGCGCGGGCCGGTTCGCCGCCCCGAATGTACGGGATTCTTCGGTTCCGCCTCAGAATGATACCGCTCTCTTGCCGTGTCATAGTGAAGAGCCTCGCATCGGACGTAACAACGAGATTCTTCGCCGGAAGGCTCAGAACGACACTGGTTTTTTACGGTGTCATGCCGGGCCAGCGGTGAAACGGCTCAGTGTGACAACCGGAAACAGTTTTTTTCAACAGCCCGTCAACCCTGCCCGGCCCCGGCCTCTTCGCTCCCCGCCTCAGCCCCGGCGGCCTGTTCGCCGGACGACGCTTCCTCCGCGGCCCCGGCGGCCTGTTCGGCCTGCTTTTTCGCTTCAGCCTCCACGGACGCCTCCTCGGCTGCTTTTTTCTTTGTCTCGGCCTCTTTGGCCTTTTCCAGGTTTTTCAGGCGGCTGGCCTCCATCTTCTCTTTCTTTTCGGAGGCGGTCTTCTGCGTCTTCAGCCGCCGCTGGAGCCTTTTGACCTTTTTTCTCGCCCTGCGCAGGGCTGTGCGCTGCTCCTCGGTCAGCTCCTCCTCGCCGCTTGCGCCACTGGCGGAGACGAGGCTCTCCATGGCTTTCTCGAGCTTTTCCTGTGTTCCTTTAACCATTATCTCCCAGACCAAAAAGTTTTTGACATGCCGTTAGTGGTTATGGAGATAATAATGGTATCATTGTCCGCCGGAAAGGCAACGATTAAAATCCATTCACCAGGACAGATGCCGATATACGAGTTTCGTTGCGAAGACTGCGGCGCCGGGTTCGAAACGCTGGTCCTTTCGGCGGCGGACGCCGGGAAGGCCGCCTGCCCGGAATGCGGCGGCGTCCGGCTGGAAAAGCTTTTTTCAGTCTTCTCCCCCTCCATGCCCTCGGCCGCCACGCCGAGATGCGAGACCACCGGGAGCTGCCGGACACCGAACCTGCCCGGCTGCCGGAGCGGGGCGTGCGGGCTCTGACCGATCGGCGGCAAACAGAGGAATCAGCCGGAATATGAGCGAGCTTGACAAGATAAACACAGAGATGCGGCTCTCCGCGATCAGGGCCGTCCTGCGCAACCATCCCGAGGTTCTGAAGGAGATAATCGCGCCGGACGGCCAGGGGATAAACCTCAAGGCCACGCCGGACGAGCTGGACATGATCGAGCCGATGGATATACTCGTCCGCGTGGCCTGGGATATCTGGAACGGGACCGGCGAGACGGAGTTCGACAAGGTGCTGGACCAGCTGCCGCCGGAGGATTTCGAGGCGTTCATCGACGCCATGAAGGGGTTCGCCGAGCTGCGGCGCAGGATATGGAGCTCGTACGCCACGGGGGCGGAAAACGACTGACTCCTTTCGATTGTCATTCGGGCAAAGCGAGGCATGACATTGCGCCGGCACGGAATGACAATGAGCAAAGACGGGGCATGAAAATTATTCTCGAACGATCCGAGACAGGCTCCGATCCGTTCTGGACAAGTGTCCTTTTCGGACGGCTGCCTGTTGAATTAGAATATGTTTAACGGCAAGAGGTAGATGTTTTTACCGCTTATTTTATAACGGATCGTTCCAACAAGCGGAGACCGTTTGAAAAATGGCGGCCAAGTCAGACTCCGGCGTTTCCGGTAAGGCTTCAGGCAGGCGCGGCGGCGCCCTGAGCGAGTATGGGGTCAGCATGATGGCCCGGATGCCGGAGTTTCATTATCTTACCAAGACCGAGGTGGAGGACCTGACCAGGCTCGGCCCGCAGGTATACAAGCCCGGCGAGGCCATCCTCGAGTCGGGCGAGAAAAACAGGATGCTCGTGATCCTTCTTGCCGGAATATGCAGGATAGAGTACCCCGTGGTGATGGACGGCGAGAGGAGGTGGGTCTGCGTCGAGCGGGTTCACGCCCCCGCCGTTCTGGGCGAAGTGAGCATCTTCGCCACCCGGCCGCGCTCGGCCACGGTGATAACGGACAAGAAGTCGGTGGCGATCATGGTCTCCTCCAAGGCTCTGCGGGACCGGCTCGAAGGGTCCGGGGCCACGCTGCCGCGGATGTTCTGGAGCTTCGCCCGGCTGGGGCTCGCCAGGATCAGGAACGGCGCCGGTCGGCTCGAGCAGCTTCTCGAAAAACACCTGGGACGAAACGCGGCCGGGCGGCCGGATTATGAGACCGGGATTCTCCGCCTGGAAAAGGTCATAGGCCCCACCGCCGAAAAATCCAACGTGGATGAGGAGACCTTCGACCAGATCAGCGTTCTGCTGGAGAGGGTGGACGGCGACCTCGGCTTCGTGAGCTATCTCGACCAGATGAGCGACGGGGGATTCCCCGCCGCCGCGAATATCCCCGGCCCCGGAAAGTCCGCCCTGCCGCCCCTGGCCGCCGCCGCGCTTGAAAAGATGGCAGGTGGGGCATCGTCGATCAAGGAGAAAGTGGCGCAGGCCGCCGCGGACAACCCCGGCCTCCTGCCCGGCGGCTGGATGGAGACCGTGCTGGAGTTCATCCGCGCCGTGGACGAAATCCACCGCCTGGCCCCGCTGGTCTACGAGGCGCGCACGAAACGGAGCGCCCAGCCGGGGTCGGAGGAGATGATCGAGGGCTTCGCGGACAGGATCGAAAGGGAGCTGGACTCCCTCGAGGACGAGACCATGGAGCGGTTCGGGATCGAGAGCCTCGAAAAACTTCTCTCCGACAAGGAGGCCGCCGGGAGGCTGGACGGCTTCCTCAGCAGGCGGGTGAAGAAAATCAAGGCGAGGGTGTCCGTGGAGGATTTCGAGGCGGGCTCTCTGCTGGACGACTATCATCAGCCGGGCGAGGATATCCGCAACAGGGCGGCGATGGAGATTTTCAACAGGCTCAGCAGCCACCCGGTGATGAGCGTGATAATGGCCGGCTCCTGCCGGAGGGACAGAGGCTGCGCGGACAGAGGAGCGGGCGGGGGCGGATCGCTCCTGGACTTTTTCTGCCTGGGATGCCGTCTGGCCTACCCGGACGCGGGCGAAAGGGACGCGGAAAGCAGAACACCCTATCCCGTCTGAGGGGGACTATCTCAAACAGGGTTCTCGCGGGTTGCGCGGCGCTTTATGGGGAGCGGGAAATCAGCCACCGTATTCTTTTCTGCCCGAGGCGACTTCCAGCCTGGCTTCGGCGCGGGCGAGCCTTGTCTCGTAATACTCCCTCTGCTCATCCTCGGCGCTCATGGAGCCGAGCTTCTCCTCGGCCTCCTTTTTGGATCGCCGGGCGCGCTCTGAGTCCACCTGCCCCCCCTTCTCGCAGGTGCGGGCCAGGACGATGACCTTCTCGCCCGTGACCTCCACGAACCCCGCCGAAACCGCCGCCGCCCTGGGCATCCCCCCCTCGGCGTAGCGCAGGACGCCGGGGCGCAACGTCGTGAAAAAGGGCGTATGGCCGTAGAGGACGCCGAAGTCGCCCTCCAGGCCGCTCAGGGTGGCCATGTCCGCGTCGGCGTCCACGCAAAGGCCCGACGGCGTGACCACCTGCAGCCTTACGGCCTTCCCTTCGGGAGTCTCGCCGGCCATCGGCTACTTTTTCCCCTTCTTCATGTTCTCCCACCGCTCCAGCACCTCGTCGATGGCGCCGGCCATGTAAAAAGCCTGCTCCGGTATCTCGTCCAGCTCGCCGGCTATCAGCTTCTTGAAACCGGCCACGGTGTCTTTGATGGGGACATAGCGGCCGGGGCTGCCGGTGAAAGTCTCCGCCACGAAGAACGGCTGGGAGAGGAACCTCTGTATCTTCCTCGCGCGGGAGACGGTGATCTTGTCCTCCTCGGAAAGCTCCTCCATGCCCAGGATGGCGATAATGTCCTGCAGCTCCTTGTAGCGCTGGAGAATCCTCTGCGTGCCCTGGGCGACGTCGTAGTGCTCCCGGCCTATTATCTGCGGGTCCAGTATCCGCGACGTCGAGTCGAGCGGATCGACGGCGGGGTATATGCCAAGCTCCGAGATGCGCCGGGAGAGGACCGTCGTGGCGTCCAGGTGCGCGAAGGTCGTCGCCGGGGCCGGGTCCGTAAGGTCGTCGGCGGGGACGTAGACCGCCTGCACGGAGGTTATGGATCCCTTCTTGGTCGACGTGATCCTCTCCTGCAGGTCGCCCATCTCCGTGGCCAGGGTGGGCTGGTATCCCACCGCCGAGGGCATCCGCCCCAGCAGCGCCGAGACCTCGGAGCCGGCCTGGGAGAACCTGAAGATGTTGTCTATGAACAGAAGGACGTCCTGGCCCTCGGTGTCCCTGAAATACTCCGCCACCGTAAGGCCCGTCAGCCCCACGCGAAGACGCGCGCCGGGGGGTTCCGTCATCTGGCCGTAGATCAGCGCCGCCTTGTCCAGGACGCCGCTGTCTTTCATCTCGTGGTAGAGGTCGTTGCCCTCGCGGGTCCTCTCCCCCACGCCGGAAAAGACGGAGAACCCGGCGTGCTCCATGGCGATGTTTCTTATCAGCTCCATGATCAGAACCGTCTTGCCCACGCCCGCTCCGCCGAAAAGGCCCGTCTTGCCGCCCTTGAGGTAAGGCTCCAGCAGGTCTATGACCTTGATCCCCGTCTCCAGGGGCTCGGCGGAGGTGGCCTGGTCCAGAAGCGTCGGCGCCTCGCGGTGTATCGGCCAGCGCTCCTTCGCCTCGACGGGCCCGGCGTTGTCCACCGGGTCGCCCACCACGTTGAGCACGCGGCCCAAAACCTCCCTGCCGACGGGGGTGGTTATCGGCTCGCCGGTGTCCACCGCCTCCATCCCGCGCCTCAGGCCATCGGTGGAGGTCATGGCCACGGCGCGCACGGCGTTCTCGCCCAGGTGCTGGGCCACCTCCGCCACGAGGGTTTCGCCGTCCTCGCGCTCTATGGTCAGAGAGTTGTATATGTTCGGCAGCCTGCCGGGGGGGAACTCAACGTCCACCACCGGGCCTATGATCTGGGTTATCCTTCCGGTCGCTGTCGCCGTCGTGGTCATTCGTCAAAATCCTCCAGTTCGCGTTTGGTCAGCCTTCCAGCGCGTCGGCTCCCGTCACCACCTCGATCAGCTCCGTGGTGATCGCCGCCTGCCGGGCGCGGTTATAGTCGAGCGTCAGGCCGTCTATCATCTCCTTGGCGTTCTTCGTGGCGCCGTCCATGGCGGTCATCCTGGCGCCGTTCTCCGAGGCGGACGACTCCAGGAGGGCCTGGTAGACCTGGTTCGTGGTGTAAAGGTCCAGCATCCTGTCCAGGATGTACCCCGCCGAGGGCTCGTAGTCGTAGTCCACGGGGCGGCGCTCCTCCGGTACCTCCTCTATAGCGATCGGGAGCAGGGAGACCGTCCGGGGTATCTGCACCACCACGTTCTTGAACTCGTTGTAGACCATGTAGACCTGGTCCACCTCCCCCTCCACGAAAAGCTTCTCCGCCGCCGCGGATATCTGCTCGGCCATGGCGTAGCTTATCCTCTTGCCATAATCCAGAAAGCTTTCCACGACGGGCCAGGGGCGGCGCTTGAAATGATCCACGCCCTTCTTGCCCACGATCATCAGCGACACCTTTTTCCCTTCGTTTTGCTCGATGACCTTGTGGGCTGCCTTGTAGACGTTGCTGTTGAACGGCCCGCAAAGGCCCTTGTCCCCGCTCATCACGAGCACCAGGACGCTCTTCGTCTCCTCGCTTCGCCGCAACAGGGGATGGGCGTCGGGGCTGACCCTGACGGCGAAGCTCTCCATCACCTCCATAACCTTCTCGGCGTAGGGGCGCGAGGCGGTGACGGCCTCCTGGGCGCGCCGCAGCTTCGCCGCGGCCACCAGCTTCATGGCCCGGGTGATCTGCTGGGTGTTCTTGACGGAGCTTATGCGGCGCTTGATGTCCTTGAGGTTGGCCATGTCCTACTCTTGTTCCTTCTCGAACCGCCCCTTGAACTCGGCTATGGCCTTGTCGAGGTCGGCCTTTATGGAATCGGTCAGCTCCTTCTCCTTCAGGATGTTTTCCCCCACCTGCGGGTGCTTGGACTCCATGAAGGGCAAAAACTCCTCCTCGAACTTGGCCAGCGACGAGACCGGCAGGTCGTCCAGGTGGCCGTTGACGCCGCAGTAGATTATCATCACCTGCTTTTCCACCGGCAGGGGCCTGTACTGGCCCTGCTTCAGAATCTCCACCAGCCTCTCGCCGCGCAGAAGCTGCGCCTGCGTCGCCTCGTCCAGGTCAGACCCGAAGGCGGCGAAGGCGGCCAGCTCGCGGTACTGCGCAAGGTCCAGCCGCAGCCGCCCGGCGACCTGCTTGGTGGCCTTGATCTGCGCCGCGCCGCCCACGCGGGAGACGGAGATGCCAACGTTGATGGCCGGCCGCACACCGGCGTAGAAAAGATCCGACTCCAGGAATATCTGCCCGTCGGTGATGGATATGACGTTGGTCGGGATGTACGCCGAGACGTCGCCGGCCTGGGTCTCGATTATCGGGAGCGCTGTCAGCGACCCGGCCCCCAGCTCGTCGTTGAGCTTCGCGGCGCGCTCCAGCAGGCGGCTGTGCAGGTAGAAAACGTCGCCGGGATACGCCTCGCGGCCCGGCGGGCGGCGCAAAAGGAGCGACAGCTGCCGGTAGGAGGCGGCCTGCTTGGAAAGGTCATCGTAGATTATCAGGGCGTGCTTGCCGTTGTCGCGGAACCACTCCCCGATGGCGCACCCGGCGTATGGGGCGATGTACTGCAGCGGCGCGGGCTCGGAGGCGGTGGCGGCGACGACGGTGGTGTACTCCATAGCGCCCCTGTCCTCGAGTATCTTCACCACGTTGGCGACGGTGGAGCGTTTCTGGCCCACGGCCACGTATATGCAGTAGACGTCCAGCCCCTTCTGGTTGAGGATGGTGTCGATGGCGATGGCGCTTTTGCCGGTCTGCCGGTCGCCGATGATAAGCTCGCGCTGGCCGCGGCCTATGGGGATCATGGAGTCTATCGCCTTCAGCCCCGTCTGCAGCGGCTCGTGGACGGACTTCCGGTCGATGACGCCGGGGGCGACCCTCTCGATCGGGCCGAACTCGTCCGACTCGATCGGGCCCTTGCCGTCGATGGGCTGGCCGATGGCGTTTATCACCCTGCCCACCAGCGCCTCGCCCACGGGCACGGAGAAGACGCGCCCGGTGCGTTTCACCTCGTCGCCTTCGTTGATCCCGATGTCCGAGCCGAAAAGGATCGAGCCGACGTTGTCCTCCTCGAGGTTCATCGCCATGCCGTAGACGCCGCCGGTGAACTCCAGCATCTCCCCGGCCAGGCAGTTCTCCAGCCCGTAGAGCCTGGCGATGCCGTCACCCACGGATATGACCGACCCGGTCTCCTTGAGCTCGAGCTCGCCTTCGAACCCCTCGATCTGCCGCTTGATTATCGAGCTTATCTCTTCCGCGTTTATAGCCATCTTCTAAAATCCCTCTCCATCAGCGAAGCCCCACCTTCAGGGCCTTGAGCTGGTTTCTGACGCTGCCGTCGTACACCATGCTTCCTATCCTCGCCACGATCCCGCCGATCAGCGAAGGATCGACCTTTACCTCCAGGACGGCTTTTCTGCCGGTGATCTCGCCGAATTTCCTCTCCAGCGCCGCCGTCTCCTCCGCGCCCGGCTCGAGCGCGCTCGCCACCTCCACCCGGACCTTGCCCAGCCTGTCGAAGGATATCTTCCCGGCCTGGGCGGCTATGTCGGAAAGAAGCGTCGTCCTGCCGTTTTTCAGGATGACCCGCGCCGTGGCGGCCGTCTTCTGGCTCACCCCGGTTTTTTCGAGTATCTCGCCGAGAATCCCGCTCTTGACCGCGGCGGGAACGGCGGGGTTCGCCATCACGCCGCGAAGCGGGCGGCTTTCGGCGAAGGCGGCCGCGAGGGCCTTGAGCTCCTCCACGGCCTTTTCCAGCTCGTCCGTCTCGGCGGCGTCCACGAAGGCGGTGGCGTACCTCTTCGCGGCAAGCAGGTCCTTCAATTCACCCTCTCCATCTTTTCGAGATAGTTTTCGACGAGCTTTTTCTGGTCCTCGGGCCCGAGGTTCTTCTTCAATATCTCTTCCGCCAGTTCCACCGCCGCCCCGGCGGCCTCTTTCATGAGCTTTTCCCTGGCGGCCCTGGTCTCCATGCCGATCCTTTCCGAGGCTTTTTCCATGATCTTCTCCGCCGCCTCCTCGGCCTGGGCGATGGCCCTCTTTCTTATCAGCTCACCCTCGGCCTCGGCCTCTTTTCGGATCTTCTCCGCCTCCGCCCCGGCGGCGGCGAGCCTCTTTTCGTATTCGGCCAGCTTCGTCTCCGCCTGGCGGCGGGACTCCTCTATGGAGGCGAACCTGTCGGCTATGCTCTCCGCCCGTTTCTGGAAAAAGGGCTTGCCGTAACGGACCAGCATCCACCCCACAAGGCCGAGGACAACACCCGCGTTCAGGATCCTGCCCCCGTCGCGCGCCCAGTCCCAGTTCTCGGCGTGCTCCAGCCCGGCGGCGTGGGCCGCGCCCGCGGCGGCCAGCAGAATGACCGGCGATAATACGGGGACTCGGCGGATCATGGGCTGACCCTCCTTCCCAGTATCTTCCCGGCCAGCGACGAGGCGAGGTCGCCGATCTGTTTCTTGAGCGCCCGGGAGGCGGACTCCACCTCGCCGTTGACCTCTTCCATCGCCTTGTCGAACTTCTCGTTGAAGCGGCGGCGGGCGTCCTCGATCACCCGGGATGAGGCGTCCTGCGCATCGGAGCGGGCGGAGTTTACTATCCTGGCGGCCTCGCGGCGGGTATCCACAATCATCTTCTCGTATTCGGCGAGGGCTTTCTCACTTCTCCCGGCGACTTCCCTGGCGCCGTCCTCCAGCTCCTTGATCCTGCGCTCGCGCTCCTCCACGGCCCGCAGGACGGGCTTGAAGATGAAGCTGTTCAAAAACCACAGCAGCAGAAGAAAGTTTACAGCCTGTACACCGAGTGTGAAGTTTATGTCAATCATTCAAGACATTCCCGCAGGGCTACAGGATCCAAAAAAAACGCGCCGATCCTCCAAACGATCAGGACCGGCCCCCCTCGCGCGATCCGGCCCAGCCGTCCGCCGGGCCGGCGCGGCGCCTTCCGCCCCCCTTCGGCCGGAAGCGGGCCTTTGACGCATTAAAGCTGGAAAGTGTAATCCTTTTTGGAACACTTTGCAACGGATAAAATCGCCGCCGCCCCTCGCCTCCTCCGGCGGACGCCGCGAAGCGGGCAGCAGGCTTGATATATGGGGTGAGCGACGGGATTTGAACCCGCGGCCACTGGAGCCACAATCCAGCGCTCTACCGGCTGAGCTACGCCCACCACCGAAAAAATAATTAAAGCATCCCGAAAAAGCTTTATCAACCCAAATCTCGGGCTGCCGGGCCGAACGGCCCACGGAAAAGATTCCGCGTCCTGTAAAAGCTCCGCCGCCGGTCACCTCTTTCCGCCGGCCTCCTCCCCCCTGACGCCGCCCACCAGGAAGACCGCCGCCACCGAGGCGGCCAGCAGCGCCGGGAACACCCCGCGCCCGCCGTTCAGCCATCCCGCGGCCAGCCCCCCGGCGAAGGTGCCGGAGAACTGGCAGAGGTTGAACACTCCTATGACGGCGCCCTTGCCGGCCGGGTCGGCCAGCTTGGAGACGGCGGCGGGGAGCGTCGCCTCCAGCACCGAGAACCCGGCGAAGAAGACCGCGAACCCCGCCAGCAGAACCCATAGAGTCGCCGCCGCCGAGAGGATCAGGAAAGCCAGCGCCAGCGCCATGAACGCCGCCGTCATCACGCCCCGGGCCGAGCCCCTGTCCGCCCTGGCCGAGGAGACGCCCATGGCCGCCGCGCCCATGACGCTCAAGGGGATATAGACCTTCCACAGCTCCCCCATCCCGAAATATTCCGACAGCCTGATGGGCACGGTGAAAAATGCCCCGATCATGCAGAAGTTGACCAGAAACCCCGCCGCGTCCAGCCGCAGAAGGTCCGGCGTGAAAGCGGCCCTGGCGATCCCCGCCGGGTTGAGCCCCGGCCCCGCCGGCCCGTGGCGCCCGGACGGGGGAGGCTCGCCCAGAACGGCGACGGTGATGTATATGGCCACGGCCGACAGCGCCGCCGCCACCCAGAAAAGAAACGGAACACCCATGACGCCCCCCGCCACGGGACCCAGGATCATCCCCAGCACCACGCCGCCGCCTATGGATATCCCCATGAAGGCCATGGCCCTGTTCCGCCGGGACTCCTCGGTGAGGTCGGCTATCCACGCGAAACAGGCCGATGCTATCGCCCCAGCGCCCTGCAGAAAACGGGCGGCTATCAGCACGTAGATGTTCGACGTGAGCGCCGCGATCACGCTGCCCACCCCGAAGACGAAAAGGCCGGAGGCCACAACCGGCTTGCGGCCGAACTTGTCGGAAAGATACCCGAAAGGTATCTGCAACAGCGCCTGGGTAAGACCGTAGATCCCGAAAGCGAGCCCGGCCAGGATGGAGCTGGAGCCGGGCAGGCCGATGGCGTAGACGGAAAAGACGGGGATCAAAAGCGAAAGACCCAGCATCCTGAGGCCAATGACCGCGGAGAGACCGGCTATGGCCCTCCGCTCGCCGGACATGAAACCTGTCTGCTCCGTCATCGCCTCTTTCGAAAATAAAACTGATATATTAACGCTCACGGGGCCGCTCAGGCCAAATTATTTTCTTCGCGGGGAGGCGATGTCATAAGGATCCCGCCCGCCCTTGCCAGCCCCGGCGGGAGTTTTTTAAGTTGGGGTCCGAAGCCCTCCCGCCCCCGCGGCACCCAACAACATCCCCTCCCCTGGAGGGAGGGGACTAAAGGGGAGGGGGTATAAATAAAATACACCCCCACCCAGCCCTCCCCTGGAAGGGGGGAGGAGAAGGCTGCCCCGCGCGCGGCACGCTCAGCCGCACTCCTGCTCCTTGCCCGGCTCCACGTTGACGCTTCCGCTCTCGGAGTCGATGTAATTGCCGCCGAGGTCCGCCACGTTAAGCTCCCAGTAGTAACGCCCGTACTCGGAGATCGTATAGGTGAAGCAGATGGTCCCGTCGCCGCGGACGATATGGGTCTGGGTCTCGCCGCCTATGCCGCCTGGGTTGTTTTTGTTGGGGCCTATACTGAAGGTGAACTGCAAGCCCTCCGAAGGCATGTTGGACAGCTCGAAGCAGACCTTGATGTAGCTTACGCCGTCGCCGTGGGTGTAGCCTTCGCACTTGGTGGTGACGGAAGGCGCCGGGGCCGAGTCGCCATCGAACGACGCGAGGAAGGCCCTGAATACCTCCATTTGCGAGGCGGCGCCGGAGTCCGGGTAAATGTCCGGCGTGTCATGGAAAAGCAAAAAGCCAAAGACTTCCAGGGCGCCGTAGCCGGAATGGTAGCCGGTCTCTTCCTTGCTGAACGTCCAGCCATGGGGGGGGTCATTGGTTTGCTGGTAGGGGATCGGCGAAGCGGCCCCGGGCGCCGTCCAGGCCGTGATCCCGAGGCTGCTGAGCAGATACTCGCCGCACGGGGGGACCCCGTCGGCCAGAAGCTCGGTCTGGAACTCGACGTATAGCCCGTCGTCCGTGACCGTCTCGGAGACTATGCTGCTAACGTTGAAGCAGACGCCGCCCTTGCCGTAGTTGGCGTAGTAGGGCGGGTCTATGAAGGTGTGTATTTCCAGGCTCTCGGCGTCGTAGCTTCGCGCGCTCCGCGCCTCGGCGGTCTCCACGCTGGTGACCTTGTAGGTTCCTTTCAGTTGGGACATGCTGGTAAGCGCCTCGTCCGAGGAGCCGCCGCCTCCGCCGCCGGAGCATCCGGCGAGGGGGGCCAGGAGGGCGAGAAAAATTAATGAGAATGAAAACCCGGCCAGCCGTGGGCTCATGTTCCTTCTCCCTTAAATGAAGATTTGGAATAAGTATAGTCTAAAAATCCCCCGCGGCGGCAAAACCATGATTCCCGGATACGCTCTTTTAATTTCCCCTCCCCCGGCGGGAGAGGATTTTGAGGGATGGCTCCAGGTCTGCTTTTTCTCCCCCTTTATAAGGGGGAGTGGCCCGACGGGCCGAGGGGGTAAGTGGAAAAAAACAAGGATTACCTCCCCGCCGCTTCGCGCCACCCCTCCTTGTAACGGAGGGGAAATTATCCCTCCCCCGTCAAGGGGGGAAAACGTAAAAGCGTCAAAAAGAGAAGATGGCGCGCTGAATATGTAGAATATAAAGAATGGACGAGCGATACGACGTGATAGTTGTCGGCGGAGGCCACGCCGGGGTGGAGGCGGCGCTGGCGGCGGCGAGGATGGGGCTTGGCGCCCTCATGATGACGATCAACATCGACCAGGTCGGCGCAATGAGCTGCAACCCGGCCATCGGCGGGCCGGCCAAGGGCCACCTCGTCCGCGAGATCGACGCCCTCGGCGGCCGGATGGCCCGGGCCATCGACGCGACGGGGATACAGTTTAGAACCCTCAACGCCTCCAAGGGCCCCGCCGTCCGCGCGTACCGGGCCCAGGCGGACCGCAGGCTCTACCGCGACGAGATCCGCGGGACCGTGGAGGCCCAGCCGGGGCTGGCCCTGCGGCAGGGGATGGTTGCACGCCTATTACTTAATGGTAATAAAATATCAGGGGTGGAGACGGCCCTGGGGGAGAGGATCGGCGCGGCCGCCGTCGTCCTGACGACGGGGACTTTTTTGAACGGTCTCATACACATCGGCCTGACGAAATACCCCGCGGGGAGGGCGGGGGAGTTCGCCGCCACGGGCCTTTCTGAAAACCTGCGTGAGCTGGGGTTTGAGATCGGAAGGATGAAGACGGGCACCTGCCCGCGCCTCGACCACGACACGATCGATTTTTCGAAGACCACTATCCAGCCGGGCGACGAACATCCGAGCCCCTTCTCGTTTTTCTCGCGGGGCATCGTTCAGGAGCAGGTCCCCTGCCATATCACCTACACCACTGAAGAGACGCAGCGGGTCATAGAAGAAAATCTGGAACGCTCGCCCCTTTACACCGGCGTCATCGAGGGGGCCGGTCCGCGCTATTGCCCATCGATCGAGGACAAGGTCAAAAGGTTCCCCGAGAAGCGCCGCCACCAGGTTTTCCTGGAGCCGGAGGGGCTTTTCTCGAAGGAGATATACCCCAGCGGGCTGAGCACGTCGCTGCCGGTGGATGTCCAGAAAAAGTTTCTGCGGACAATACCCGGCCTCGAACGGGTCCGGATCATGCGCCCCGGCTATGCCATCGAGTACGACTACGCGCCGCCGACGCAGCTCTACCCCACGCTGGAGACCAAAATAATCAAAGGGTTATACCACGCCGGGCAGATAAACGGCACCTCCGGCTACGAGGAGGCGGCGGCCCAGGGGCTGCTGGCGGGGGTCAACGCGGCCCTTTCCGTCAAGGGCGAAGAGCCGCTTGTCCTGACGCGGCAGAGCTCCTACATCGGGGTGCTGGTGGACGACCTGGTGACGCGGGGGACGGAGGAGCCATACCGGATGTTCACCTCACGGGCCGAGTTCCGGCTCCTTCTGCGGCAGGACAACGCGGACCTGCGGCTGTGCGGCATGGGCCACGGGGTGGGGCTTTTGAGCGATCACGACTACGACGTATTCCGAAGGAAACGGGACCGGATCGAGCGGGAGCTTGAGAGAGTCTCGAAGATCCGCATCCGGCCGGGCGATGTCCCGGAGGAGGATCTTTATGTCTACGGCGGCGGGATCCCGGCGGACGGGATACTGCTTTCCGGCCTTCTGCGGCGGCCGGGGGTCGGCCTTTCGTCGCTGCCTTTTCATGAGCCGTCCGTGGACCTTTCGCGGGATGAGATAGAACAGGTAGAGATTTCAATCAAGTACCAGGGCTATATCGAGCGCCAGGAGCGGATGTTGAGACGGACGATGGAGGCGGAGCAGAAACGGTTTCCGCCCGGTTTCGACTTTTCCAGCGTCCACGGCCTCTCCAGCGAGGTGGTGGAAAAACTCAACGAGATAAGGCCTTTAAACCTCGGCCAGGCCTCCCGAATATCCGGCGTCACGCCCGCGGCGCTGACGATCCTGCATATCCACCTGGAGAAGCTTTCCCGTGAGAAGCAGGGGGCGTGACGGCGGCCTCCATAAGGAGGTCTTTCCCCCGGCGCTGCTCTGCAAACTCCAGAAATTTTCAGAGGAGCTCGCCCGCTGGAATCGAAAGTTTTCGTTCACGAGGGCTCATGACGACCAGATATTCGAAAAGCTCGTGGCGCCCTCGGCCTGGCTGGGGATGCTGTACGCGGAGGAGGGGAAGATCGGTCTCGTGGCCGATTTCGGGTGCGGCCCCGGCATACCGGGCCTGCCTATGGCCATGGCAGATGTCGGGAACCGATACCTTTTGATCGACGCTAACGGCAAAAAAATCAGGTTCGTAAAGCACTGCATCGATGTTCTGGGCCTCGCGCCGCCGGAGCGGGTGGAGACACAAAAAATCCGCCTGACCAGGGCCACGCCGATGGCGCCCGCGGACCGGCTGGTGACGCGCGCAACGGGGAACATGCTGGAGGTGATCGGGCTATGGGAGGGGAAGGTGGCGCCCGGCGGCGCGGCGGATTTTTTTAAGGGGACGGACATCCGGGAGGAGGCCGAGGCGCTGCTCGCGGCCCGGCCCGGGGCGAAGATCGAAAGGATCGAGACGCCGGACTGGTTCGGGAATCTTTCAGTTATCCGCGTCCGCGGCGTTTTTTGAGTACGCCCGCGGCGGCTCGCGCGCATCACGCCAAGGGCGCGGAGAATTTTTTTCATTCTCTCCGTTCTCCGCGTCTCGGCGGTCGAACCTAAATAATTTTTTATCGCGCAGGCGTCCTAAAAACTTTCGGCGCCGGTTTTTTTCCGATCCCAAACCGGTCATCGCGCCAGCGTCCTAAAAATGTTTCACGTGAAACAATTGCCGGGAATGCGCGATAACTGGTTGTAAATATACTTGTTATTCTGGCGGAGAGGGTTTCGCCTCCCCCTCTGGCGCTTCGCGCCCCCCCCTCATCAGGGGGAGGAAAGCTTGATACCGTTGCGAATTTTCATTTTTCCGCCGGATATCGCGCCAGCGTCCTCAAATTTCCCCTCCCCCGGAGGGAGGGGATAAAGGGGAGGGGTATTATGGATTTCACACCCCCACCTCGATCCTCCCCCTTCAAGGGGGAGGACTCAAAAGGCGGTTTTTTCCAGCCCCAAGCCGGTCATCGCATCAGCGTCCTCAAAATGTTTCACGTGAAACAATGGAAGGGAGGGCGCCGAACCACGCCGTGAGGCGTACTTAAAAGTTGTTTGATTCCTTCTCCGCCGCTGTTATACTCTTCAGACGATGAAAAAAATCATCTGCGTCGCCAACCAGAAAGGGGGCGTCGGCAAAACCACCACCGCCGTCAACCTCGCCGCGTGCCTGGCCGTGGCGGATCAGAACGTCCTCCTGCTCGACATCGACCCCCAGGGGAACGCCACAACCGGCCTCGGCCTGCCAAAAAACGACAGCGGAAACAACATCTACACCGCGCTGATGGACGGCGGAATCGGGCAAGGAATGATCCACGACACCGCCGTCGACAGGCTGAAGGCGATCCCTTCCACCACCGACCTGTACGGGGCGGAGATCGAGCTTGTCACCTTCGAGCGGCGCGAACGCCGCCTCGCCGAGCTGGTGGACCAGATATCCGACGATTTCGATTTCGTCCTGATAGACTGCCCACCCTCCCTCGGGATGCTCACACTCAACGCCCTGACCGCCTCGGATTCGGTGCTAATCCCAATACAAACAGAGTATTACGCTCTGGAGGGCCTGAGCCAGCTCGACAGGACCATAAATATGGTCCGCGACGCCTTCAACCCCGGCCTGACCGTCGAGGGGATACTGTTCACCATGGCCGACGGACGCACAACCCTCGCCCGCCAGGTGATGGAAGAGGTGAAAAACTATTATAAAGACACCGTGCTGGAGACCGTCATCCCCCGCAACGTCCGCCTCTCCGAGGCGCCATCCCATGGAAAACCGGTCATCCTCTACGACATAAGGTCCAAAGGCGCCGACGCTTACGTGGACCTCGCCCGGGAGCTTATCGCCAGGAACAGGCAGGGCCTGGCCGTAGGCGCGACGGTCTCCCATGAGGCGGCGGGCGGCGAGGCGGAAGACGCGCAAGTTATTGATGATGTTGATATTATAGACGACACCGGCGGCGGAGAGGAGCTGGACGACGGTCATCCGCTCCCCGGCCCGGACGGCGACGGCGAACAGGAGGAAAGATAGGGTGAAAAGACAGGCGCTCGGCAAAGGGCTTTCGGCCCTGATCCCGGAAAAGGAAAAAACACCGGAAGGCGACACCGTCACGGAAATCCCCGTGGAGATGATAACCCCCAGCAGGTTCCAGCCCCGGACGGTTTTCAACGAAGAGTCCCTGGCCGAGCTGGCCGGTTCCATCCGCGAGCGCGGCGTCATCCAGCCGATCATCGTCACCAGGCGGCGCGGCGGCTACGAGCTTATCGCCGGCGAGCGCAGGTGGCGCGCCGTCCGGTCGCTTGGGTATGAAAAGATACCAGCAATAGTAAAAATCGTTCGAGACTCCGAGGCGCTGGAGATGGCGATCGTGGAGAACATCCAGCGCGACAACCTGAACCCCATCGAGGAGGCGGGCGCCTACGAGCGGCTGATGCGCGAGTTCGCCTTCACCCAGGAGGACCTCTCCAGGAAAATCGGGCGGAGCCGCTCCGCCGTGGCCAACTCGCTGAGGCTTCTGCGGCTGCCGGAGCCGATCAAGGACGACCTGGCCGCGGGCGCCCTGACGATGGGGCACGCCCGGGCGTTGCTTTCGCTTTCGAGCGACGAGGAGCGGCTGGCCATGCGGGACGGGATCGTCAACGCCGGTCTGAACGTGCGCGACGTCGAAGGGAGCGTGAAGGCGCGCTCGAGAAAAAAACCCCGCCGCGCCTCCTCCCGCGACGTGCATTTGGAAAAACTCGCCCTGTCCCTGGAGCGCAAGCTCGAGGCCCGCGTCGAGATCAAGCCCAAAGCCCGCCGCGGCGGCGTGATCCAGATTCACTATACCGACGTTGACGATTTGAACCGGATAGTGGAGGGGATGTGACTGGGTGGGGGTAGGTGAATAGTCTTTACTTTGGCGACTGCGAGAATCGTTTGGCTATATGACCCCAGCGCAATGATAATAATAGCTGGTGGATAGAATGAAAATACCAAAATGCATGAAAATCACGCCTGCAAAAACGTTAATCTTTTTAAGCATTGCTTGTTTTCTTTTCATCGTACGATCGAATGGAAATTCGATTATATCTAATCTTTCAATAGGATTTATTGTAAGCACAATTTTTTATTTCATAGTTGTATGGCTCCCTGAAAGAAACCAAAGAAAGCTAATCAAGCGTTCTATGGAAGAACAGTACCTCTCATTTAAAGATGAATTCAAAAAATATTTTAGTAAACCCGCAAATGCCTCTCAAGGACGGTGGCATGCTGTGGCAAATGGACTTGAAAGTAATAACCTATTGCTAAAAGACCTTTCAATAGAGTTGGAAATATTCAAGGACGAAATTAATTTCGTCTTAAATAGCGTGAAAATAAATGACAAGAAGGTTTTTGACCTTTTCAAACGTCTTTCTCAGCATATTTACAGGCTGAAAAATCCGACTCCTGGGACTGACGATCTTAAATCTTTAATGAGATTTCTATGGGAATTGTTTTCCGGCTGGAGTTGGGATGAAGGTTATCGTAAAGAAGATATCGTAAAAATCATGATCCAAGAAATCTAGTGTTGTCATCCTGAGCCGGAGGCGAAGGATCCTGTCATGAGATTCTTCGGCTTCGCCTCAGAATGACTGTCGTTTACGAAAAAGAATAAGGCCCTGCGTTTTGACACTCCCACCCACCCCCTCGGCGTTTCGCGCCACTCCCCCACGGGCAGGGGGAGATAATAATGTCCCCTCCCCCGGCGGGAGGGGACAAAGGGGAGGGGGTATAACACCCCCGTCCGCTATCCCCTGTCAAGAATAATACAGCCCGGTTATAATAATAGCGTCAGCCAAATACAAATTTGAACGATCCGCTGGAGCCATGCAAATGAAAAGAAACATAATACAAATCATCCTGTATCCGGGGGACGAAGGGGGGTATGTCGCCGAATGCGTCAGCCTGCCGGTCGTGACGCAGGGAAGCACAATCGACGAAACCGCCAAAAACATCCAGGAGGCGCTGGCGCTGCATCTGGAAGACGAAAACCTCGCGGAACTGGGGCTTTCGCCGATCCATGCCTAAACCCCTTCTCACCATCCCCAACCACAAAGAAACAGTTTATTCGGCTGATAAATTGTTATTGCGGGCGGCGCTGTTATAAAATCACGGGAAACGCAAATATTTCGTCGAGACCGCAATGTACAAACCATCGAGGGAGGAGTTCATCTCGCTGACGGGCGAGGGGAACCTGATTCCCGTATACCGCGAGATATTCGCCGACCTGGAGACGCCCGTCTCGGCGTATCTGAAGATGGGCGACACGAAATACTCCTACCTGCTGGAGTCCGTCGAGGGCGGGGAGAAGTGGGGCCGATACACCTTCATCGGCGCGGAGCCTTCCATCGTCTTCAAGTACAAGGGGGGGGCCGTCATCCTGGAGGAGGAGGGGGAGGAGCGCTCCTACAAGGCCGAAGGCGGCCCCCTGGACGAGCTGAAAAAGGTCATGAGCCGATACCAGCCCGTTCCAGTGCCCGGCATACCCCGTTTTTACGGCGGCGCGGTGGGGTTTTTGTCCTACGACGCCGTGAGGTTTTTCGAGAAGATGCCGGAGACGGCCCGGGACGAGCTTTCCGTCCCCGACGCCTGGTTCGTGGTCACGGACACCATCCTGATATTCGACAACATCATGAACACCATCAAGGTGGTCTCCAACGCCCACATCGGCTCCGACGGCGCGGACGCGGCCTACGACGAGGCGGTGGCCAAGATAAACGGCCTGATCGCAATGCTCCGGGAGCCCGTCCCGGCGCCGGAGGCGGAAAGGGGCGACCCGGACGGCGCCGGGTTCGAAAGCAACGTAAAGCGCGAGGTATTCGAGAAAAACGTCGAGCGGGTCAAGGAATACATCCGCGAAGGGGACATCTTCCAGACAGTGCTCTCGCAACGTCTGGCCACGAAGATCAACGTCCCCCCCTTCCAGGTCTACAGGGCGCTGCGGGCCGTCAACCCCTCCCCATACATGTACTACCTCAATTTCGGGCGGAACAGGATCATCGGCGCCTCGCCGGAGTCGCTGGTCCGGGTGGAAGGGGGAGTGGTTGAGACCCGCCCCATAGCCGGCACGCGCCCCCGGGGCGAGACCGAGGAGGAGGACCGGCGCCTGGCCGAGGAGCTTCTGGCCGATGAAAAAGAGCGGGCCGAGCACATCATGCTCGTGGACCTCGGCCGCAACGACATAGGCCGCGTCGCCGAGGGAGGCTCCGTGGAGGTGAACGAGCTGATGATGGTTGAAAAATACTCCCACGTGATGCACATAGTCTCCAACGTCCGGGGCAGGCTCCGCCCCGGCATGGACGCCTACGACGCCCTCCGGGCGACCTTCCCCGCGGGCACCCTCTCCGGCGCGCCGAAGATACGCGCCATGGAGATCATCGAACAGCTGGAGGGCGTCCGCCGCGGGGTCTACGGCGGGGCGGTGGGATATTTTTCGTTCTCCGGCGCCATGGATATGGCCATAGCCATACGCACGCTCTATATCGACGGCGACACGGCCTACCTCGGCGTCGGCGGCGGGATCGTGGCGGACTCTGTCCCGGCCAGCGAGTACCAGGAGACCATCAACAAGGGCAAGGCGCTGACAACCGCCGTCAGGATCGCCGAAAACGGACTGGAGCCTTTGTGAAGGAGCAACTTTTCGAAAAAAAGACGCGGCCATGACAATGAGAAAACTGACGGCGGCCGCCCTGGCGTCGGTCTTCCTTCTGGCGGGCGCGGCAGAGGCGAAAAAAGTCCATATAGACCATGACGGGCGGACGCTGAACGGATACCTTGCGCTTGCCGAGGGGAAAAAGATCGAGGACGGGGTGATCCTGATGGTCCACGGCACGCTCGCCCACGGCCGGATGGAGATCATGCGGACGCTGCAGGGGCTTTTCAGGGACTACGGCCAGAGCACGCTGGCCATCACGCTGAGCCTGGGAAAATCCGGCAGGGAGGGGATGTTCGACTGCGGCGAGCCGCATCGACACATGCACACCGGCGCGCTGGACGAGATCGGGCTGTGGCTTGCGTGGCTGAAGGAGCAGGGCGCCGGGGAGATCGTCCTGCTCGGCCACTCCCGCGGGGGAAACCAGGCCGCCTGGTTCGCGGCCCAGCGGGACGACCCCGCCATAAAGAAGATAGTGCTGCTCGCGCCGATGACCTGGACCCAGGCGAAGACCGAGGAGGGCTACGAGGCCCGGTATGAAACGCCGCTCAACCCCATCCTCCACGAGGCGCGGGCGATGATAAGCGAGGGGAGGGGGTCTGACATGCTGGAGGGGATCGGTTTTCTGTACTGCAGGGACGCCGCCGCCAGCGCCCGGACCTTCGTGTCGTACTACTCCCCCGAGCCGATGATGGACACGCCCCTTGTCCTGCGGCGGGTGAAAAAACCCGTCCTCGTCTTCACCGGAACGAGGGACACCAGCATCCCCGACGTGGCGGAGAAGATCAAGGCCAGGGAACTCGGCGATAACGTCCGGCTGGAGGTCATCGACGGCGCGGACCACTTTTTCCGCGACCTTTTCGCCTACGACGTCGTGGAGCGGACCATCGAATTCCTGGGGCGGTGACAAAGCCGGGACGGCCGGAAAAACCCTTTCCTCGATCGACCCGCTGTCCCGGTTGGGGATAAAATGGGAGCCATGATGAAAACCGTGATGACAATAGCCGGGTCGGACTCCTCCGGTGGCGCGGGCCTGGCGGCGGACCTCAAAACCTTCGCCGCCCTGGGCCTGCACGGCTCCTGCGCCATAACCGCCGTCACCTCCCAGAACACCAGGGAGGTCCGCGGCTTCCTCTCCCTGCCGCCGGATGTGGTGGCGGGGCAGATAGAAGCCGTTTTCGACGACATGGCCGTGGCCGCCGTGAAGACGGGGATGATCGGGGACGAGCCCATCGCCAAGGCCGTGGCCGCCGCGCTTTCGAAGGTCGGCGCGGAAAACATCGTCGTCGACCCCGTGATGGCCTCGACCAGCGGGGCGGAGCTTCTCATGGGCAGGGCGGCGGACATCATCGCCCGCCATCTTCTGCCCGTCGCCTTCGCGGCCACGCCGAACGCGCCGGAGGCGGAGGCCCTTTGCGGTTTCAAGGTGGACTCCGTGGAAACAATGAAAGAGGCGGCACGAAAAATATCCGGGCTGGGGCCCGGGAATGTCGTGGTGACCGGGGGGCACGTCGCGTCGGGCGATGTCGTCACCGACGTGCTCCTCACGAAGGACGGTTTCGAGATTTTCGAGAGGGAACGGGTGAAAAGCGAGGCGGGCCACGGCTCCGGCTGCGTCTTCTCGTCCGCCCTGGCGGGATACCTTGCCATGGACAAGGAGATCGCGGAAGCCGTCCGGCTGGCGGGGGAGTTCACTGCCCGCGCCATCGCGGAGGGTTTTAAGGCCGGGCGCGGACCCGCCTGTATAAACCCGCTGAGGTTTTAAGGCTGGGCGCGGACCCGCCCGCATAAACCCTTCGGCCGGTCTGGCGAATCTTTATAAGGCGGCGCGCCCCGCGAAAAGAAAAGGGGCCGGCCGAGCGGGAGAGTGGCCAGCCCCTTTCTTTTTTCCCGCGCCACGGCTAAACGGCGCGGAGAAGACAAACCGTCATGGCATTACGGTTTTCTCATGCTCATGTCAAACCCCGGTCATTACCGCTTCAGGTTCACCACCTCCTGCATCATGTCGTCCACGGTCGATATGATCCGGGAGTTGGCCTGGTAGGCGCGCTGGTTCTGTATCATGTCCACGAACTCGCGGGACAGGTCCACGTTGGAAAGCTCCAGCGACGATCCGTAGATTGTCCCGAACCCTCCGGCCTTGGCGATCCCGTATATCGGCTGGCCGGACTGCGTGGTCTCGGCGAAGAGGGTGTTGCCCTGCCTCGACAGGGCCCAGGGACTCAAAAAGTCCGCAAGCTGAACCTGCCAAAGCTGCTGCGTCTGGCCGTTGGAGAACAGGCCGGATATTATCCCCTCGCTGTCCACCGACAACCCCCGCAGCACGCCGGTGGAATAGCCGTCCTGCACGATGGAGTTGGTCACCGACGTCGAGGCGTACCCCGTGATGTCGTTGTACGACGCGGACGTGGTGTCGTCGATTATGTCCCAGTTGAACGTCAGGTCGGACGCTCCCGAAGGGAAGCCGGTGACCGTTATGGTCTGGTCGGCGGCGGGCGAGGTCATCTGCCCCTGGTTGTTGAAAGTGACCGTGCCGGAGGCCCCCGCGGTGACCGACGTGCCGGAGGGGCCGGAGAGGACGTAGTCCCACTGCCCGGCGGTGGTCGTCTTGGTGAAGGTCATGGTCATCGTCGCCGCCTCGCCCAGGGAGTTGTAGACGTTGAACGAGGTGGAGAAAGTCGCCGTGGCGGAGGCGGCGGCGTTGAGGTTCGCCCCCAGCCTGACGAAGCTGGTCTCCCTCGGCTCGCTCTGCAGGCCGGTTATGCTGATGTCGGAGGCCGGGCCGGACCTCACGTAGTCGCCTGAGGCGTCCATGGTCATCCTGTAGCCCCTCATCCTGTGGCTGGATGGGTTGACCAGGTAGCCGTCCTTGTCGATGGTGTACTGCCCCGCGCGGGTGTAGAAGGTCCCCCCCGACGAGGGGTCGCGCACCACGAAAAAACCGGTACCCTGTATAGCCATGTCCGTGGCGTTGCCGGTGGTCTCGAAGGAGCCCTGGGAAAAAGTCGGCGACACCGCCTGGAAAAAGGAGCCCCGGCCGAACTGCATGACCGTGGCCCCGTTGGCCACGGAGTTGGCCAGGATGTCGGAGAAGATCGACCTGTTGCCCTTGAACCCGACGGTGTTTATGTTGGAGATGTTGTCACCGGTGACGTTCATCGCGTCACCGTAAACGCTGAGCCCGGCGATCCCGGTGTACATCGCGCTTCCAAGTCCCATCTTTCAAACCTCCTTGATTTTGACTGGAGCCGGGCCGCTCACGCCGTCGTCCCGCCGGAGGCTTCCGCCCCGGCGCCGGCGCCGCTGTCAGGCCGGACGTCCCGCACCTCGATTATCTCGCCAAGGGTGAACTTATTCTGTCCGACGTGGACATAGGTCACCCCGTCCTCGAAGGAGACGCCGGTGGCTATCCCCTTCGCTCGCGTCGCAACATCCATCTGTTTTCCATCAGGCCCCTTCGCCGAGACGCTGAAGGTGTACCTTCCGTCGGGCAGTGGATTCCCGAGGTCATCCCCGCCGCTCCAGGGGACGCTGTGGTCCCCGGCGGAAAGCGAGGAAAGCTCTATCTCCCTTACCGCCTCGCCACGCCCGTTCTCGATCGTGACAACGGCTTTACCGGCGGAGTTCGGCAGGGTGAAAGATATGTCCGAGGCCGTCCCGCCGCTCACCTCCACGGAGTTTCCTCCGGCGGTTACCTCCTTGCCGATCAGCGAGACCGCCTGGGTGGCCGTGGCCTCGGCGGAGGCGCTTGCCATGGCCTCCATGCTCTTGTTCATGTTCAAAAGCTGCTCCAGGGAGCTGAACTGCGCCATCTGGGCGGTGAAGTCGGTGTTCTCCATCGGTTTCATGGGGTCCTGGTGCTTGAGCTGCGCCATCAGCAGCGTCAGAAACTCCGACTGCCCGAGCTCGGCCATGCTCTTTTCGGTCTGGCCGGTCTTTTTTTCCGCCGCCGCCGCGGCGTCCGCGCCGCCGCCGCCCGACAAAGGTGATGTGACTATCATCTCGAATCCTCCCGCTCTTGACTCTCTTCGTCCATCTTCATCACGCCAGGACGTCCAGAACGCCGTCATGGTAGGAGACCCTCCCCGGCCCCCCGGCCGGGACGGGCTCCTCGGCCGCTCCGGCGCCATCGTCCGCCGCAGGGCTCCCCCGGCCTGGCCCGCCATTGGGTCCGCGCCGTCCGCCGAGGTTCTCGTTGCGGAAGTTGAACCCCTCGCCGGAGGAGGCGACGATTATCTGGTCCACCTTCAGCCCGCTGTTGTTCAGCGCGGCCCTCAGGCTCTCGATATCCCTTTCCATCATGCTTCTCACGTCGGGGCTCTCGGCTGTCATGACGACGCGAGCCTGGTTGTCATGGGTCACCACCCGCATGTCGATCCTGCCCAGGCTGGGCGGGTCGAGCTTTATGGTCATGTTGGAGCGGCCATTGGAGCGGACGTTTATCCTGATCTTCTCCACCACCTGGTCCATCACCGCCCGCTCGAAGGATCGGCGGGTTGTCTCGGCGGTCTTCTCCTGGCCGGCAGGCGCCTGTGTCCTGGCGCTCGTCCTGTTCCCCTCCGGGCCCGATGTGTCCGCGCCCTGGGGCGCCTTGACGGCCGATTTGGCGGCCCCGCCGCCTTTTTCCGGCGCGGCGCTGTTCCCCGCCTTCACGGCCGCCTCGAAGGCGCGGGAGGTCTCCTGCGCCGCCTGGCCCTGCCGTCCCGCGGCGTCTGTGTTCACGGCGCGGGTCAGGGTGTGGGTGGAGTTGTTCTCATCGGCGGCGGGGGTTTTCAGCCCCTGGCGGGCTATGTCCGGTTTCCCGGCCTCGTCCTGACCCTTCCGGAGCGCGGCGGCGAGCTTGCCGGCCTCGTGGGCGCTCAGGCCGAGGGAGCGAAAGACGGCGGTCAGCTTCTCCTTGCCTCCGGAGGCGAGGGCCTCCTTAACGCCAGCCGCGAGCTTTGTCTCCAGGTCAACCAGTTTCCCAAGGTTTTCCAGGTTTTCCGCGCCGACGCCCAGCGCCTTCAGAAAATCGCCCAGCGTCATCTCCTCCGCCCCGGCCAGAAGATCCTCAAAAGCCTCCGGGTCTTCCTCTTTCAGCTGCTCCAGCTTTTCGGCGACGATCTGAGCAACCTTCTCCAAAGGCTTCGGGCCCTCCCCGGCATCCTCTTTTTCCGCCGGGGTTTTTTCCGTGGCCGCCGCTGGCCGGCTGTCCTTGTCGACACTTTCGGCGCTTTCGGCGCCTGTTGCCTTGTCTTTTTCCACGGCCGCCGCCACGGGGCCGTTATCGGAGGCTTTGTCCTGTTTTTTGTCACCTCCGGCCTTCCGCGCCTCGCGCTCATCGCGGACGCCGGTCTCATCAACCCGGCGTTGGCCGGTGTCACGTCCGTTTTCGGCGCGGCGCCTATCCGGCGCGGGCATACCCCGGCGCTCGGCCTCCCTGGCGCGGCTTTCGATCCGGGCGAAAACCTCGTCGAAGGTTTTGTCCATGGTGAAGACGTCATCGCGGACGGTCTCCGCCCTGCCAGGGAGGATGCTGTCCAACAGCGCCATGACCGGCTTTACCATCCGCGTTCTCCATCAAACAAAAGGGTTGTTCGCCGGATAGGGCATCAAAGGCCGTGCCAAAACCGGCGTGGACGGCAACTCCCGTGATAACAACATGTTGTCTCCATGACGGGAGACGCCGCGGGCGTGGGCTCTGCGGGCTTGGGCAAATCTTTCCCACCCGCCGTGGGCATGACTGCCGGGACGGCGCCATTTTGGCGGCGGCCTGCGCGCCGGGCTTCGGGGAATAATACTTGACAAGAAAGGTAGGTTATACGTAAGATCGCTAAAACAAAGCGATTGAGGCGCCGGTGAAAACCGGGTAAACTTCCAAGTTTACGCGCCGCGGTTTTGGATTTTTCAGGTCTGCGCGGCGTTTTTTTGATCCACGCGGCGTTTTGGATTTTGGCGTATGAGTTTCGTTCTTGGTTTACGGTGCAGGGAGTGCGGCAGGGAGTACCCTTCCGAGCCGACCCACGTCTGCGAGTTCTGCTTCGGGCCGCTCGAGGTCCGCTACGACTACGACGGGATCAAGCGCGTCCTGACCCGCGAGGTCATAGAGTCCCGCCCGGCCACGATGTGGCGCTACCGCGAGCTTATCCCGATAGACGGCGAGCCGACGGTGGGGCTGGAGAACGGCTTCACGCCGCTGATCCGGGCGAAGAACCTCGGCGAGGCGCTGGGCCTTTCGAACCTCTATATAAAGAACGACGCCGTGAGCCACCCCACCTTGAGCTTCAAGGACAGGGTGGTGGCCGCCGCCGTGAACAAGGCCAGGGAGTTCGGCTACGACACGATCGCCTGCGCCTCCACGGGGAACCTGGCCAACTCCGTCGCCGCCCACGCCGCCAGCGCTGGCATGAAAAGCTACATCTTCATCCCCCACGACCTGGAGACGAGCAAGGTCCTGGGCACGAGCGTCTACGGGCCGAAGGTGATCGCCATAAAAGGCTCCTACGACGACGTGAACAGGTTCTGCTCCGAGGTGGCGGCGGTTTTCAAGTGGGCGTTCGTGAACATCAACATCCGGCCATACTACGGCGACGGGTCGAAGACTTTTGGATACGAGATCGCCGAGCAGCTCGGCTGGCGCGCGCCGGACAACGTCGTCGTCCCCGTGGCCGGGTCGAGCCTGATAACGAAGATACACAAAGCCTTCAAGGAGTTCGAGCTGCTCGGGCTGATCCCCGAAGCGAAAACGAAAGTCTTCGCCGCCCAGGCCACCGGCTGCTCTCCCGTCACCACGGCGATCAAGGAGGGCCGGGACGATTTCAAGCCGGTAAAGCCGAACACCATCGCCAAGTCGATAGCCATCGGCAACCCCGCCGACGGCTACTACGGGATAAAGGTCGTGCGCGAGACCGGCGGCTGGGGCGAGGACGTGACCGACGAGGAGCTCGTCGAGGGGATGCTGCTTCTGGCCAGGACGGAAGGAGTCTTCACGGAGACCGCGGGGGGTGTGACGGTGGCGGTGACGAAGAAGCTTGTCGAGCAGGGCAGGATCGGGAAAGACGAGCTGACGGTGGTATCGATCACCGGCCAGGGGCTGAAGACGAGGGAGGCTGTCGAAAGCCGCCTGAAAGCGCCGACGGTGATAGAGCCGAAGCTCTCGGAGTTCGAGAAGATACAGGAGAACCTATAAAGAGGAAAAGGGAGAGTTTTCGAAGATGGCGAAGGTGAAGGTAAGAATCCCGACCCCGTTGCAGAAGCTCACCGGCGGCAAGGGAGAGGTCGAATGCGAAGGGGTGACCATCCGCGAGATGTTCGCCGCCCTGGAGAAAAGCTATCCCGGCGTCAAGGAGAGGCTCTACGACGAGGAGGGCAAGCTCCGGCGGTTCATCAACATATACGTGAACGAAGAGGACATAAGGTTCCTGGACGGCGAGGATACGAGCCTGAGCGAGGGCGACGACGTCTCCGTGATCCCCGCGATCGCCGGGGGCGGGGCCTGATTGAAAGACATTTAGAGAGGCAGCCATGGTGGAGCTGAACGAGGAACAGATATACCGCTACAGCCGCCACATAATCCTCCCCGAGGTGGGAGGCGTGGGCCAGAAGAAGCTGCTGGAGGCGCGCGTGCTGCTGCTCGGCGCGGGGGGCCTTGGCGCGCCGGCGCTCATGTACCTTGCCGCGGCGGGGGTCGGGAAGATCGGCGTGGTGGACTTCGACAAGGTGGACATGACCAACCTCCAGCGCCAGGTGATCCACGGCTCCGACACCGTGGGCGAGCTGAAGGTGGAGTCGGCCAGGCGCTTCGTGGAAAAGCTCAACCCCGACGTGAAGGTGGACCCCATAAACGCGCGGCTGACGTCGGAGAACGTCATGGATATTATCTCCGGCTACGACATCGTCGTGGACGGGTGCGACAACTTCCCCACCCGCTACCTGGTCAACGACGCCTGCGTCATGACCGGCAAGGCCAACGTCCACGGCTCCATATTCCGGTTCGACGGCCAGGTGACCGTCTTCAAGCCGAAGGAGGGGCCCTGCTACCGGTGCCTTTACCCCGAGCCTCCGCCTCCGGGGATGGTGCCGAGCTGCCAGGAGGCCGGCGTCCTCGGCGCGCTGCCGGGCGTCGTGGGGACGCTGCAGGCGATCGAGGCGATAAAGCTGATAATCGGCAAGGGGGAGCCCTTGATCGGCAAGCTGCTTTTGTACAACGCGCTGCACGCCGAGTTCAGGAAGCTGAACATCCGGCGGGACGCGGACTGCCCCGTCTGCGGCGACAACCCGACGGTGACGGAGCTTATAGACTATAACGAGTTCTGCGGCGTCCCCGCGCCCGAGGGGGGCTGACGGGACCGATGAGGCTTCTGATGGTGATACACACCGGGCCGTTTCACGACAACACCGGCAGCCTGGTGGGCATTGGCCGCGCGGCGGCGGCGAAGGGGGCGCAGGTGACCGTCTTCGCCATGTCCGAAGGCGTCACAAACCTTGCGCGGGCGGACTTCGCCGGCCTGGTGAAAGAGGGAGTGAAGCTGATCGTGTGCGACAAGAACCGGCAGGAGCTTTCCGCCCCCGGCGATCTGCCCGGCGTCCATTACGGCAGCCAGTACGACCTCGCCGAACACATGGCCGACAGCGACCGGTTGATAAGTTTTACGTGAGGTGAAAGATGCCTGACGTGGTGGTGACGATACGCGAGGCGCCCTCCGGGCGCGTGGCGGAGAAGCTGCGGATGGCTGTGGGGCTGACGCTGGTGGACGACAACCGCGTCAGCGCGCTGCTGATCGGCGACGGCGTCTGGGCCGGGCTTGGGACGGACCCGGAGCGCTCCGGCCTGGAGATAGACAAACATCTTGAGACCCTCAGCGTCCTGGGGGCGAAGATACTGGCCCACGCCCCCTCCGCCGAGACGCGCGGTGTGGCATACGAGAAATTCGGAATAGGAATGCTCGACGACGGGCAGGTTTCGAGCCTGTTGAAGGCGGAGAACACGATTATAGTGTGACGAAGGATGATGTCATTTAGATAGAGGGGAACGATACAGCAAGTCATGTCGAAGTTAACGCCGACGGCCACGATCAACCTGGAACAGATCAGCGAGGACGCCCTGAAGAAGATCGGGAACACCCCCCTTCTTCGCCTTGAGAAGATCGAGAAGGAGTGTTGTCCGGGCGTTGAGATCTGGGGCAAGGCGGAATGGTACAACGCCAGCGGGTCCGTGAAGGCGCGGCCCGCGCTGCGGATGATCGAGCAGGGGGAGAAGACCGGCGAGCTCAAACCCGGCATGACGATACTGGACTCCACCTCCGGCAACACCGGCGTGGCCTACGCGCTGATCGGCCTGGCCAAGGGCTACAAAGTGAAGCTCGTGATGCCCGCGAACGTTTGCAATGAACGCAAGCAGCTTATGGCGAGCGGCTACAAGGCGGAGGTTGTCTACTCCGACGCCATGGCCGGCTCCGACGGGGCCATAGAGCTTTGCCGCGAGATATACGAGAAAGACCCGGACAAATATTTCTGGCCGGACCAGTACAACAACCCCGAGAACTGGCGGGCGCACTACCACACCACCGCCAGGGAGATATGGGAGCAGACGAAAGGAAGGGTGACGCATTTCCTGGCGGGGATAGGCACCTCCGGCACCGTGATGGGGACGTCGCGGGGGCTGAAGGAGCGCAATCCGGCCATAAAGTGCTACGCCGTGGAACCCACCGAGTCGCTGCACGGCATCGAGGGACTCAAGCACATGGCCACCTCCATCGTCCCTTCCATATACAATGAGAAGGAGCTGGACGGCAAGATAAGCGTGAAGACCGAGGAGGCCTACGAGATGGTGACGCGGATATTCGAGGAGGAGGGCCTGCTCGTCGGCTCCAGCTCCGGCGCGGCCGTGGCGGCGGCGGTGAAGCTTTGCAAGACGCTCAGCGAGGGCGTGATAGTGACCGTGCTGCCCGACTCCTGCGAGTGCGAGGCGACCCACGGGGAGTTCCCGCCATGCCGGAGGTGAAGACGCTGGTCCTGGTAACGAGGCCCGTGGACCCCCGGGCGGACGAGACGGCCAGGCTCGTCCTGGAGACGGCGGACGAGATCGCGCTGATCCAGTCCGGCGTCTATAATGACATCGAGCGGATGAGGCGGGAGGGCCTGTCCTTTTCCGGGCGGGTGATCGCCCTCGAGGAGGACGTCCGGGCGCGCAGGGTCGAGGCGGGCGCGGACCTTGTCCACCACGACGGCCTCGTGGAGGCGATAGAGAGAAACGACAAGGTTGTCACCATATAGATCGCTGGAGACAGGATAGATGACCGTTCAGGCGGACGAGGAGATCGACATCCGGGGGGAGGTGTGCCCTTACACCTTCGTGAAATCGAAGCTGAAGATCGAGACGATGGAGTCCGGCCAGGTTCTAAGGGTCGTGACCGACCACGAGCCCGCGACGCGCAACGTCCCCCGCAGCATGGAAAGCGAGGGGCACGAGATACTGGTCGCCCCGCACAAGATAAACGAGACCGACTGGGAGTTTTTCGTCAAGAAGAACTGACCCCCTGCGGAAGGTTTTTTGAGGCTGGAGTCCGAAACTGGTACGAAGCCGAGACAATCATAAAAAACTCCCCTACCACCGTGGAAGGGGAGTTAAAAAAAGAGCGGCGGAGGCCCCCGCCGCTTCGGCGTTGTCATGCTGGGCGTCAGCGAAGCGTCCCGCGCGGATGAAAATCGGGATTCTTCGGCTTTCGCCCCGGAATGACAACCAATGTCGTTCCAGGCGGAGCGGAGAATCCCATGGGTTCCAGCCCCGCGGAAAGGTCACAAAATGAGTGAGCGATATTTTTCGATACTGTTCCCGGAGGGGATCGTCCGCGAGCCGGTGATCTACTCCCTGGTGAAGCGGTACGGCCTGACGACGAACATATACCGCGCCTCCGTCACGGCCGCGGGCGGCTGGATACTGGCCAGCATCGTCGGCCCCGGCGATGTCATAGACTCCGCCATACTGGACATCAAGTGCCGCGGCGGCCTGCCCCACGAGGGAGACAGGAGCATCCTGTCGATGAAAAGCCCCCCCCGGCTCTCCGCCATAAAGGTTCGGCTTTCCATTCCGGCGGACAGGGTGGAGGAGCCGACGATCAGCGAGATGATAAAGGATTTCGACGTGGTGATAAACATCCGCCAAGCGGACATAGGCCCCGACAGCGGCGTCATGGAGATGGAGATATCCGGCGCCCTGGAGGCCATCGACCGCGCCGTGGATTTCATCAAGAAAAAGGGGATCGACGTGAGCCCCATAGAAGGCAACGTGATCGAATGAGGATATCCACCAAGGGCCACTACGCCGTGCAGGCCATCGTGGACATCGCCATGAAAGGCGGCGGCGCGCCCGTCTCGCTGGGGCTGATCGCCCAGAGACAGGAGCTTTCGCAAAACTACCTGGAGCAGCTTTTCGTGAAGCTTCGCAAGGCGGACCTCGTCCGGTCGGTCCGCGGCCCCGGCGGGGGATACATGCTCGCCCGCGGCCCGTCACAGATCACCATCGGCCAGATATTCGCCGCGGTGGACGAAAGCCTCACGCTCATAGAGTGCGCCGGCGAGACGGCGGCGGGCGAGGAGGGCTTTTGCTCCAGGGCCGACGACTGCGTGACCCAGGCGCTCTGGTCGAAGCTGTGCCAGCACTTCAACAGCCTGCTTTTCTCCATCACCATAAACGACGTCATCAGAGGCGAGATAGAGCTGCCCGCCCCGGCCGGGTCCGGCCATCCCTAATCCGCCCGCTCCCCGCGCCGCCGCGCCGGAATTCCCAAGATACACAAACCGCAGAACGCGGATTTTCAACGCCTTAAAAATCACCCTGAAAACCTCCTGTTTTCGTCTTGACCGGCGGTTTTTCAGGACATACAATCTAGCTTTTCCCGACTGTTCCAAACGTTATTGATATGCCTTCACACCGCCTCTGGGCGCAGCTAAAGGACACCCTGAAGGAAAAGCTCAACCCTCACAACTACGAGTCCTGGATAGAGCCCGTCGACGTCGTCTCTTTCAAGGGCAAAGAGCTTGCCCTGTCCGTTCCCTCCACCTTCTTCATAGAGTGGATAGAGGAGCATTACCGGGAGATAATGGAAAAAACCCTGTCGGAGATGACCGGCGGCGATGTGAAAATCAGCCTGGTGGTCGCGAACAGGAAAAACGGAGCTGACGGAGGAGCCCGGCCAGCGACGGCGCAAGACCCGGACGTCATCAGCCAGGCGAGGGCGAGGGCGAACCTGAACGAAAAATACACCTTCGCCAATTTCGTCGTCGGCAAGAGCAACGAATTCTCCAACGCCTCCGCCAGAGCCGTGACCAAAAAGATCGGCGAGGCCTACAACCCCCTTTTCATATACGGGGGCGTGGGCCTCGGCAAGACGCATCTCATGCAGGCCATAGGCAACGAGGCGCTGGAGAAAAACCCGGCCCTGAACGTCCTGTATATAAGCTCTGAAAAGTTCGTAAACAAGCTCATCAGCGCCATCCAGCGCGGCTCCATGGCCGCCTTCAGAAAAAGGTTCAGGAGCCTGGACCTTTTACTGGTCGACGACGTGCAATTTATAGGCGGAAAGGAGAGGACCCAGGAGGAGTTTTTCCACACCTTCAACTCCCTCTTCGAGATGAAAAAACAAATTGTAATATCCTCTGACAAATTCCCGAGGGATATAACGAACCTCGAGGAGCGTCTCCGGTCACGTTTCGCCTGGGGTCTCATCGCCGATATACAGCCGCCGGAGCTTGAGACCAAGATCGCCATACTCAAGAAGATAGCCCACCAGAACGGGTTCAGGCTGGACAGCGACGTGGCGGCGTATCTCGCCAACAAGATCAGATCAAACATAAGGGAGCTGGAAGGCTGCCTGGCCAGGGTGATGGCCTATGCCTCGCTGACGGGACAGGATATCAACATCGACATGGCCAAAGAGACCCTGAAGGGGATTTACGACGACGCCACCAGGATGATCGATATCCGCCAGATACAAAAAGCCGTATGTGATTATTACAAAATAAAGGTCGTGGACCTGAAATCGAAAAATCGCTCGAAAAAGGTGATGATACCGCGCCATACGGCCGTATACCTGGCGCGGGAGTACACGAACACGTCTCTTCCGGAGATCGGAAGAGCTTTCGGGGGGAGAGACCACACGACAGTTATGCACTCCATCAGGAAGATAAAGAAGGATATCGAGCAGGACACCAGGCTTTACAACGATATAAACGAGATCAAGAAGACTCTTGACCTGTAGACGGAGCGTGGAAAACCGGTTGAAAAAGGCTGGAAATACCGTTGGCGTCCAGGCGGCGGGCCTTAAAATGTGGAAAACACAAAGTCTTGTGGAAAAAGATAAGTTCTTAAGTTATAATAGTTTATTAAGGTTTTAAACAGGCTTACTCAAGCTTTAACTATTACTTTTCCTGGTATTTATATATGGAAAAAGAAGAAGTAAGAAAAACAGGATACGAAGCCGGATCGATAAAAATACTCGAGGGGCTTGAGGCTGTCCGCAAAAGGCCGGCCATGTACATAGGCGACGTTTCGTCGAGGGGGCTTCATCATCTCGTTTTCGAGGTGGTGGACAACTCGATAGACGAAGCGATGGCCGGTTTTTGCGAAAACATCAACGTCAACATACACATAGACAACTCCATAACCATCACCGACGACGGCCGCGGGATCCCCGTGGACATGCATCCCGAAGCCGGCAAACCAGCCGCCGAGGTCGTCCTGACGATGCTTCACGCCGGCGGCAAGTTCGACAACAACACGTACAAAGTCTCCGGCGGTCTGCACGGCGTCGGCGTCTCGGTGGTCAACGCCCTGTCTGAAAGTTTTTACGTCGAGATTCGAAGAGGCGGCAGGGTATACGTTCAAAGCTACGAGCGGGGTATGCCGAAAGAGCCTCTGCGCGAGATAGGCGAGGCGCGGGGCACGGGGACGAAGATAACCTTCAAACCCGATGGGGACGTCTTCTCGGACACGGAGTTCAACTTCGACCTGCTCTCGGAGCGGCTGAGGGAGCTTTCGTTCCTGAATAAGGGGATCAGGATATCCATCCGTGACGAGCGGACGGAAAAGGAGCACGAGTTCCATTACGAGGGGGGCATAGTCTCTTTCATCGAGTACCTTAACAGGAACAAGAATCCGCTGTTCACCCCCCCGATCTACATCGAGGTGGAAAGGGACATGATCTCCATAGAGCTGGCCATGCTCTACAACGACGGCTACAAGGAAGACGTCTTCTCCTTCGCCAACAACATCCACACGAAAGAGGGGGGGACGCACCTATCCGGTTTCCGATCCGCCCTCACGAGGACCATAAACGCCTATGCCGTCGCCAACGGCCTTCTGAAAGGGGACGTGGCCATAACCGGCGACGACGTGCGGGAGGGGCTTTCAGCCGTCCTGACGGTGAAGATACCAAACCCCCAGTTCGAGGGCCAGACAAAGACCAAGCTCGGCAACGCCGAGGCCCAGGGGCTCGTCACGCAGGTGGTGAACGAAAAGCTTTCGCAGTACCTGGAGGAGAACCCGAAGAGCGCCAAACTCATCGTTTCCAAGGCGATGATGGCCTCACGGGCAAGGGACGCCGCAAGGAGGGCCAGGGAGCTTACAAGGCGCAAAGGCGCGCTGGAGACCTCGATGTTGCCGGGCAAGCTCGCGGACTGCCAGGAAAAAGACCCTGCCCTGTGCGAGCTTTTCATCGTGGAGGGGGACTCCGCCGGGGGCTCCGCCAAGGCTGGCAGGGACAGAAAATACCAGGCCATCCTGCCGCTCCGTGGCAAGCTGCTGAACGTGGAGAAGGCAAGGCTCGAAAAGATGCTGGCCAACCACGAGATCATGACGCTGCTGACGGCTCTCGGATGCGGCGTGGGCAAGGACGATTTCGACGCGAACAGGATCCGCTATCACAAGATAATCCTGATGACCGACGCGGACGTGGACGGCTCCCACATCAGGACGCTGATCCTCACGCTCTTTTACAGGCAGATGGAGGACGTCATAAAGCGGGGCTATCTTTACATCGCCCAGCCTCCGCTTTACAAGGTGACCAGGGGCAAGACCGAAAAATATATCAAGGACGACAACGAGCTTTACTCCTACCTTCTCAACAACGGGCTCAACGGCAGGAGGCTGACGATAAACGGCTCCGGCGAGATGGTGGAGGGCCCGGCGCTGGTCAACGTGATAAACAGGATGAGCGACTACCGCTCCCTGCTGGGCAAGCTCGCGCACCGGGGCTACCCCCGGGAGGTGGTGGAGCGGATGCTGGACAGGGACATAACGTCCCGGGAATTCTTTTTGGAGAAGGAAAACCTCGCGGCGATAGCCGAAGGCTTCCGCGACGCGGACGTGAAAATAATCGCCGACGAGCATCACGGCGGCTACGCCCTGGAATGGATCGTCAAAAAGTCCGGCGAGCGGCTGAAGGTCAACTGGGACCTTGTCACTTCCGTGGAGTACCAGAGGCTGCGTGAAATAAGAAAGCAGCTGGAGAAATACAACAGGCCCCCCTTCACCCTCGTGGACGGGAAAGGCGAGACGAGGCTCTTTGAGGACAGCGGCGAGCTGGTCACGCACATCGTGGGGATATGCAAGGAGGGGATCAACATCCAGCGCTACAAAGGCCTCGGCGAGATGAACCCGGAGCAGCTCTGGGAGACGACCATGAACCCGGAAACGAGAAGGCTGTTGCAGGTGCGGATAGACGACGCCGTGGAGGCGGACAACGTCTTCACCCTGCTGATGGGGGACCATGTCGAGCCGCGCCGGGAGTTCATCCAGAGCAACGCCCTGGAGGTGAAAAGGCTGGATATATGACAGGCGCGCTTTGAGCCGGGCCGTTTGCTGGAAATGATGAAAAACACCCGTCGTCCCGCGCCTCTTCTCGCGCCTGTCTTTCTCATCGCCGCCGCGGCGGTCTTCGGCGCGCTCCTGGCCCCCCCGCCCGCCATCGCGCAGAAACCCCCCGCCGTCAGGCTCAAAGGGCCTTTCTGGACCCTGGAGGCGCCGTCGCCCGTCCGGGTGTTCATAGACCCCGCCCACGGCGGGACGGAGCTTGGCGCGCGCGGCCCGGCCATGACGCTGGAGAAGAACATCACGCTGAAAATAGCCCGCCTCACAGGACGCAGGCTCTCCGCGGACGACAGGCTGGAGGTCGTCTTCTCACACCGGGAGGACGCCGGGATGACAATAACCGGCAGGATAGACAAGGCCAACTCCGCGCGGGCAAGGCTCTACCTGGGAATACACACGGGCGGCGGGAGAACCCCCTCCCGGGGCCCGATGAGAATTTTTATCAACAACGGCGATACCGCCGTCCCCACCGCGGGCGAAAAAGACCCCATGACCCCCTGGGAGGAGCTGAACTCGCGTCACGCCGGGGAAAACAGGGAGCTTGCGGAGGCTGTCGCCGCGGAGCTTGAGAACATGGACAGGAAAAGGGGGGCAAGGATAATAAAAACAGGCAGGCTTTTTCTCGGCGGGCTCGACATGCCCGCCGTCATCGTGGAGCCGCTGGACCTTGCCAACCCCGAGGACGAGATCACCCTCGAGGATGGCGGCAGGCTCAAAAGGATCGCCGACGCCCTGGCTATGGGGATAATCGGCTTTCTGATGAAAACGGGGGAGCTGTGAGGAGTATTTCGCTTGCCGTTGCTATCCTGGGCCGAAGGCGAAGGATCTCATGACGCGCGAAACAGGGAGGACATGACGGCGTGAGAGGATACCTGAAATGGATCGCGCTGCTTGTCCTCCTCGCCGCCGCTGTCTGGCTTCTGCCCACGCCGGGCCGAACCCCGCGGACAGGTGAAAAAGCCTTAACCACCGCCGGCCCGGCCGATGGCGAAGAGCCGGAAAACGTCGTCATCGAGGCCGTCCTGAGCCTTCCCGGCGACGGCTGGGATGGCCTCGCGGCGAAAACGGCGGAGATCGAGGCCGGGGCGGACCCCGCGGACAGGGTGGAGGCCGTCCTGCGGAAAATCCTGGAGGACCCGCAAAGCCCCCTGCCGGAGGAGACGCTGATACGGCAGGTGTTCGTCTATGACGATGTCGCCGTCGTGTCGCTGGACGGCGCCTTCCGCGAAAAGTTCTGGGGAGGGCCCTGGCGGGAGCTGCTGGCGGTCTACAGCCTGGTGAACACGCTGACCGAAAACCTGGAGCGGATAGAAAAGGTCAGGATACTGATAGACGACCAGGAGGCGGAGGTCTTCGCAAGCCACGTGGACATCACGGAAGAGATATCCCCCGATCAATCCTTCACCATCGAAAAAGAGGCGGCGGGGGCGTGACCGATCCGCGCCCCATCGGGATGTTCGACTCCGGGATCGGCGGCCTCACGGTCCTGGGGGAGATAAGGAAAAGACTGCCGGCCGAGTCGATCGTATACCTCGGCGACACAGCCCGCGTCCCATACGGGACCAAGTCCGGGAGAACCGTCGCCCGCTACTCGGTCAACAACACCCGGCTGCTGCTCGGCGCCGGGGTGAAGATGATAGTCGTCGCCTGCAACACCGCCTCGTCCTACGCCATGGACGACGTGGCCGCCGAGTCCGAGGCGCCCGTGGTGGGGGTCGTGGAAGGGGGCGTCCGCGCCGCCGTGGAGAGCGGCTCGGCCCGCATAGGCGTGATCGGCACCGAGGCCACCATCCGCTCCGGCGCCTACCCGGCCAGGATAAAGGCGCTGGCCCCGGACGCCGAGGTCATCTCGAAGCCGTGCCCGCTTTTCGTCTCCCTGGTGGAGGAAGGGTGGACGGACAACGAAGTCGCCCGGGCCGTGGCGCGGGAGTACCTGGGGGACCTGCGGGGGAGGGTGGACGCGCTGGTGCTGGCCTGCACCCATTACCCGCTGCTGAAAAAGACCATCGCCGGGGTGATGGGGCCCGGTGTCACGCTCATAGACTCCGCCGAGCAGACGGCGCGGCTCGTGGCCGGGAAGATCGAGGCGGACGGGCTCGCCGTTGACAGCGCCGCGCCGGGGCGTGTACGTTTCATGGTCACGGATTCGCCGGAGCGAAGCCTGCGGATAGGCAAAAGGATGCTGGGCGGGGATGAGATAACGGAAGTCGAGCTTGTGGATTTGTCGTAATAATTTTCAAGGTATAAGGATGACGCAAAGAAAAGACGGCCGGGCCGCCGGCCAGCTTCGCCCGGTCCAGATAGAGACGGGAGTGATATCCCACGCCGAGGGCTCCGCGGTCATCAGGATGGGGAAGACCGAGGCCCTCTGCGTGGCCTCCGTGGAGGAGAGGGTGCCCCCCTTCCTGAGAGACAGCGGCCTTGGGTGGGTGACCGCCGAGTACGCCATGCTGCCCCGTTCCACGATCGACCGCACCCCAAGAGAGCGGCGCGGCGCGGGGGGCAGGACCATGGAGATACAGCGGCTCATCGGCAGGTCCCTGCGCGCCGTGACGGAGCGGGCCCTGCTGGGCGAGCGGACGATAACCGTGGACTGCGACATCATCCAGGCCGACGGCGGGACGCGATGCGCCTCCATCACCGGCGCCTGCGTGGCGATGTACGAGGCGATGCGGTGGATGGTCGAGCGGGAGATGATCGCCCGCCTCCCCGCGCGGGACATCGTGGGGGCGGTCTCCGCCGGCGTGTTGGGCGGCGGGGCGCTGCTGGACCTCGACTACGAGGAGGACAGCGCGGCCGAGGTGGACATGAACGTGGTGATGACCGGATCGGGGATGTTCGTCGAGCTGCAGGGGACGGCGGAGGAAAAACCATTCAGCCGCGAGAGGATGAACACGATGCTCGACCTTGCGGGGCAGGGGCTTCAAACCCTCTTCGAAAAACAGAGGAAAGCCCTGCGGCTTCAAGGCGCGTCCTGACCCCCGCCGGCGCCATCCGGATCAGCCTGCCAGGGCGTGGTATATCACGTAGAACCACGACAGGAGGCCGTGGATTATCGCCCACAGGATCGACTGGTTCTTCGACCACGATATGGCGATGGCAAGCGCCGACCCGAAGCCGATCCCGAACCGCGCGCCCTCGGCCCGGTACACGTAGACTCTTTCGCCGTTCATGGGTTCACCGGAGGGTCACGATTTCCCCGTCTCTCCCGCGCGCGTGGGGCATGTGGATATGCCAAGGAGCTGATAGGGCGGACACCAGCCGATGAAACCGGTGACCAGCGGGATTATGCCGAGAAGCCCCCACCAGCTTTTGGGGCCCACGAAGACGAGGGAAAGGATGGCAAGACCCAGAACGACCCTGACAACTTTTTCGATGGGGTGGACATTCGTTTTCATCGTTCGCTCCTCCCTTACAAGATGATGTATCCCCCCCTTTCCACAACGTAATGCTACCAGATTAGAGGCGATCCGGCCGCGACGGATTCAGCGCGCCGGGAAAAAGCACCCTTGACCCACCGCGAATTAGAGCCCTCCCCCTTGACGGGGGAGGGCCGGGTGGGGGTGTTCTGTTATTCACCCTCCCCTGCATCCCCTCCCGTCAAGGGAGGGGATGATGGAAGACGTCATCGCGAGGGAGCCCGCGGCGATCCCGCCTTTTGCCGAGATTGCCGCGTCGGCTTGCGCCTCCTCGCAATGACAACCTGCGCGCCCTCGTCATTGCGGGCTCGCCCCTCAAAAGCCCTCCCGCCGGGGAAGGATGGCGCCCGAATGAGCGTCCCGCGTGCGGAGCGGTTAATGTGTGGCGGGATCGGTGGATTCGGAGTAAAATTATGCAAGGGGTTTTTTATTTTCAAGACTAGGGGATTTTACTTTGCTCAGGTGGTATGAGCGGCTGACCGCCAAGATCATCGGCATCGGGCTCGTGTTCTTCATTCTGCTGGCCCTCTCCCTGGCCTGGCAGTACAAGAACCTGAAGGCTTATTTTACAGCTAGTTACAAAAAAGAAGCCGCCATGATCGCCGACAGCATCAACACCTCCATACAGACCCTCATGCTCAACTTCGATCTTGGCGGCGACGGGACCCTTGTCATGCGTTTCATCGAGGAGATAAACAAGGCCAGGGGCGGCGCCGTGGTGCGCCTTGTCCACAGCGACGCCGTCAACGCCGAGTACGGCGTGCAGGAGGACGAGCTGCCGGAAAACGAGCGGGAGGTGGCGGTCCTGGCCGACGGGCGGCCCAGGTCTTTCGAGGACGCGGGATATTTCAACTACATCATGCCCATCAAGGCCATCGAGGGGTGCGAAAGGTGCCACTTTCTGCCGGACGAGTCCGGCGAGCCCGTGCCGATCGGCTACACCCTCGGCCTGGCGGTGGTGAAGATTCCAACCGCCCTGATGAAAGAGCAGCTCAACACGCTGCTCTACGAGTCGGTGAAATCGATGGGGGTGATAGGCTCCCTTCTGCTCGTGCTGGGTTTTTTCTCCCACCGCTATATAGCCTCTCCCCTGAACAGGATGCTTCGGGTGATCCAGGAAGTGACCCGCGGCGAGCTCGGCGAGAGGGTGGAGGACGTCAACCAGCGCGACGAGATCGGGACGCTGGCGGCCAACTTCAACATCATGGCCGACCAGATGGAGCGCTCGTTCAACAGGCTTGAGAACTGGAACGTGGACCTGGCGCGGGAGGTGAGCCGCCAGACCGACGAGATCCGCGCCATGCGGGATCATTACCAGTCGATAATAGACTCCACCCAGCGCGTGATCTACACCACCGGCCGCGACCTGGTCATAGACTCCGTAAACTCCGAGTGGGACGACATCGCCGAAAAGTACGGCCTGAAGCTGAAAAGAGAAGACCTGATAGGCGCCAACCTGCTCGACTTTTTCTCCGGCGAGGAGAAGGAACGCTACCGGAGGATATGTGAGTCCATTCTGAACCGGGGCGACTATGAGCTGGGCGACATATACAGGACCGAGTTCGACATAGAAGTCAGCGGCGAGCGGAAGTATTTCGGGCTGACCATATCGCCGCTGCGGGGCCAGGGCGGCGCTCTGGAGGGGCTGGTGTTCGTGGCCTACGACATATCCCAGCGCAAGATCGCCGAGGAGATGCTCCGCGTGGAGAAAAAGAAGCTGGACGCCATCATGGACGGCATGGGCGCGGCGGTGAACATGATCGACGAGAACTTCCGGATCATATACATGAACAGGATCATGGAGGACACCTTCGGCGCCGCGGCGCTGGGCAGGCGCTGCCACGAGGTCATCGCCGGCAGGCGCGAGAAGTGCCCCGGCTGCCAGGCCATGAACGCCGAGGGGACGACCAACACCGAGGTGAGATCGGTCAACGGCAGGACGTACCTTTCCACCATCTCGCCGATAATAAACCTGGACAACACCCGCTCGGCCATCGAGGTGCACAAGGACATAACCTACCTGAAAGAGATGGAGGGCAAGCTCCGCAAGCTCACCATCACCGACAACCTCACGGGGCTGTACAACAAGCGCTACTTCATGGACAAGCTGGCCGACGAGATGATCCGCGCCCAGAGGCAGAAGACCAGGCTGACATTGCTTTTCGCGGACATCGACGGGTTCAAAAGCTACAACGATGTCTATGGCCACATCGAGGGAGACCTGTGCCTGGCGAGCCTCGGCAAGATCATACGGGACTCCATCCGCGCCCACGTGGACAGGGGCTTCCGGTACGGCGGGGAGGAGTTCACCATGATCCTGCCCGGCGCGGACGAGGAGCTGGGGGTCCAGATCGCCGAAAGGATCAGGCGGTCTTTCGCCGCGACCAAGTTCACCCCCAGCCTCGACGGGGAGAAGGTGGAGGTCTACAAAACCCTGAGCGTCGGCGTGGCCGTGTACGACGGCGAGGAGGAGGACCCGGACGGCCTGATCGAAAAGGCCGACTACGCCATGTACCGCGCCAAGCGGGAGGGAGGCGACAAGGTGGTCGCCGCCAGCGCCGCCTGAGACGAAAACGCGGGCGGCGGGGAGCCCTCAGGCTCCTTTCGTGATCGCTCTCGCGGCTTTCGCCGCCTTCAGAAAAGCTCTCTGAGGCGCCGTGGCGGCTATCCGGAAGACCCTCGCGGACAGGCCCTCCTCGAGGCTCCGGCGCCTTGCGTAGACGGGGACGGCTCCGCCCTCCAGCGCCATGAGAGCCCCCGTCAGGACGCCGTCGTCCACAACGGCGATACGGTCCGCGGGGACGCCGCTGTGCAGGGAGGCGATTTTCAGCCCCTCCGGGTCGGGCTTGCGCCGGGCGTTTATGTATATGGCCTCCGGGAAAGTCTTTCTGTAAGAGCGCTCCCTGGCCCTTTTCCTGCTCCTTGTGTTGGAAAGGACAAAAACCCTCCCCGGACCGAAGACCTCCAGCGCCTCGCGGACGAGCCTTCGTCCAGTCTCGTCCGGCCCGAAGCTCAGGGAAGGGCCGAGGACTCCGTCATGATCGAATACCACCGCCTCCACCCCGCGTTTTTTCAGCTCCCCGGCGTCTATATCCTCGACGTCGGGCGCCTCCGCGACAAGACGGTCCAGCCGCCGGCCGTGCCGCAGGGCCAGCGCCACGATCTGGAAAACGTTCATAAAAAATCCCGATATGGCACGACAGAAGATATTGATTATAACCCGCGGAGCCCGCCGGATCGAGGGCCGGGGCCTCCACGCGCGTCCGATAACGTTTTGTATCAGGACGCGGTGTCCTGAATCAGGACACCCCCGCCGGATGGGCGCGCTCCGGCGCGAAATATATCGCCTGAAAAATCAATGGTCTGCGACATAGCCGCGATTGGCGCCTGTTTTGCTTCCCCATTGAGGCCATGCGGAGGAGGACAAACGGGAACAGGTGGTCCATGAGGAAAACTGTCATACGATTCAACAGGTCCGAGCGGTGGTTTCACAACATCGTGATGTTCACGTTCCTGTTCCTGCTCATCACGGGTCTGGCGATGCTCTATTACAACCTCAAGGGCGATCAGGGCTCCTCGCGCCAGTTCCTGGTCTTCACGCACAAGATAGCCAGCGTGATATTCATCGGCGGGCCGATCCTGGCTCTGCTGTTCGGCTGCAGGCGAACATGGATCGAGAACATCAAGGTCATCACCTCCTTCAGCCGGGACGACATCCGGTGGCTGACGCTCAAGCCCCTGGCGGCCTTCTCGAAAAAGATAAAACTTCCCCGGGACGACAAGTTCAACCCCGGCCAGAAGGTCTGGATATACATAGCCGTCTCCGGCAGCGCCGTTCTCGCCGTCACGGGCGTCATCATGTGGGTGACCGGCTCGCCGATCCTGGCCCTGGCGATCCACACGGTGGTGGCTGTCCTGATGATAATACCCCTCGGGGGCCATATATACATGGCGACTCTGAACCCCGAGACCCGGCCGGGCTTCGGCTCCATAGTGGACGGGGAGGTCAATGCGGAGTGGGCCATGGAGCATCACCCGATCTGGATGGAGAGGACGGCCAAGCAGAGGGTGAAAGAAAAGTTGCAAAGAGAGGTTTCCGCCAGGCGGAAAATGTATTATAATAAAACAAAGAGTGAGAAGCCTGAAAGCTACGATCTTGGAGGTATAATAAAGCTACCAACAAAGCCCGAAACAGCATAGAATAAAAGTTTAAAAGCCGGGAATTGGACGCTCATTCTCACTCTCCTCATGCCCCAAGGTCCAATTCCCGGTTTTCTTTTTTTGGGCGGTCCCCCCCAACAAGGCAGTCTCCTTATCCCGTTCATGGCCCCACATTGCGGGATCGCGTCCGGCATGGCCCCGCGGGGGTCTTTTCAGCCCGCGTCCACTTTTATCGTTCTGCTCCGGCCGGACCGGTCCTTTTTGGGTATGATGACGGTGAGCACGCCGTCGCGCAGGCTTGCGGAGGCCTCGTTTTCCTTTACCGGGCCGGGCAGGACGAAGCTTCTCATGAAGCGGCCGTAGCCCCGCTCCACCATGATGTAGCTTTCCCGGCTCGTCTCCCTGTCCCGTTTGCGTTCGCCGACCAGAAGGACGGAGCGGTCGTTTATCTCCATGAAGACGTTTTCGAGGCTGACGCCGGGGACTTCTATTTTCAGGAAGAAGCTGGCGTCATCTTCGTATATATCGCACGGAGGCATCCATGGCGGGGGTGTCTTGAGCGCCAGCCGCAAGTCCCCCAGCGCGCGCTCGAAAAGCTCGCTCATCCGCTCCTGAGCGAAGAGCAGATCCCTGCCAGCCTCCCAGCGATATATAGCCATAACCAGAATCCCCCAGAGGCGCCTCTCCCTGGATTTTAGGCCAAAGACACGGGAAGATCAAATCCAGAGCCCGCCGCGCCGGGAAAAGGCCGCCCCCGGGGGGCCAGCTGATGGAGCGGGGAAGCAGGATCCCTCACATCGCGGCGGGAACGGCGCTCGTTCAGGACGGCGGTGGCGGGCGCGCCGGTTGGCTGGCGGCCCCTTGCGCTCATTCCATGAAAAGCCAGCGTTTGAGCTGCTGGCGGGGGGTGAAGAACCTCGGAGCAGCCATCCCCGTGAAGACCGCCGCCGCGATGGTCACCGACGAGGCGACCATCAGCATGATTATCATCTGGTACTTCGCCGCCACCATCGGCGGCGCGCCGCCGAGCATCTGCCCCACCATTATCCCCGGCAGGTGGACAAGCCCCACGGTCATCATGGTGTTGATCGTTGGGATCAGCGCCGCGCGGATCGCCTCCCTCCGGGCCTCGGCCGCGGCTTTTTTCAGGCTCCAGCCCAGCATGAGAAGGGTCTCGATCTCATCCTGCCGCGCCTTCATCTCCGCGTAGAGCCTGTCGGCGGCCAGCGCCCCGCCGTTCATGGCGTTGCCCAGGATCATCCCCCCGAGCGGCAGCAGTATCTCCGGCCGGTACCATGGCTGGGCCTTCAGCACCGCGCCGGTGACCACGGCGGTGGTGAAAAGCGACCCGGCCACCACGCCCGTCCACATCGGGACGTAAAGACCCGGAACCGGCCGCCGCATCCGGGAAAGCCCCGCCCGCGCCGCGTAGGTCATCATCAAAAAAAGCGCCCCCACAACCACGTACCAGAGGTTGATGTCGAATATGAGCCTGATGACGTACCCGATGAAAAAGAGCTGGACGACCGTCCTGATCGTGGCGATGGTCAGCGCCCGCTCCACGCCGAGCCCCTCGCGGATGGAGAGGGCCACCACCACGGCGTAAAGCGCCAGCGTCATGGCAAGATCCGCCGGGCCGGGGTCTATTATCATCCCGCCGCCTCCCCAAGGGTCAGGGTCCTGGACCCGGTGTCCTTCAAAACCTCGATGTCGTGGCTGACCCAGACGGCGGTCAGCCCGGTCTCCTTTATGAGCGTCTCCATCACGCCGATGAACATCCCGGCAGACTCGGCGTCCAGCCCGGAGGTCGGCTCGTCGAGCAGGATCACGTCCGGGTTCATCACGAGGTTCCTGATGACGGAGGCCCTTTGCTTCTGGCCCACGGAAAGGGACCTGGCCTCCTGACCCAGAAGCTCCCGCCCCAGCCCCAGCCGGTCCATCCATTCGAAAAAAAAGTCGTCGCCGGGCTTTTTCTCAAGCCCCAGCGCCATGTTCTCCCGGACGGTCCCGTCCAGCATCACCGGCGTCTGCCCGACAAGCGAGACCCGCCTCCTGAGGCCGGGAGGGGAGTAGCTCTCATAAGGCTTGCCGTCGAAATACATCGTCCCGCCATCCGGCTCCTCAAGCCAGGCGATAAGACGCAGCAGGGTCGACTTGCCCGACCCGGACCTGCCTTTCACGATGAGTTTTTCACCCCTTTCAACGCGGAGGGAAAAATCCTCCAGGATGCGCCTGCCCGCCAGCCCGCCGGGGCCGCGATACCGGAAGGAAACATGGTCGAGCTTTATTATCTCGGGCATTTTAAAGGTCAAGAAAAAGTCTCGGTAAAACGATCTATTATGGTATAAGCCGAAAAGGATGAAATCAAAAAAGCGTTGAAATTTTGACGTTGACTTTTATATGTCAATTAGCATAAATTGTAATATAATTTGGTTGAATTCAGGTTATATCAACCTGTTCGGGCTCACGCTGTAAGGATCAAGGCATGACCCTGAGAGAAGCATACGAGTTGCTGGACGTAGACAAGAACGCTTCCCTTGAGCAGGTCAAAAAGTCATACCGCCGCGCCGCAAGGCTCTATCACCCCGACTCGAGCTTCGACCTGGCCGACACCGGCAAGTTCCACGAAGTCGTGACGGCCTACAACACCATACTGGACGACAGGAAAAAAAGGTCGAACGGGCGCGGCGTCCGCCCAGGCTCCGGGGCGAACGGAAACGGCGCGCGGCGTCCCTCCTCCCGGGGGAACGGGTGGCCGGGCTTTTCCGGCGCCAACGGCGCGCGGCGGACGGGCTGGCGCGGAAATGGGAACGGCGCCTTTTCCGCGGGCTCCGGCATGTTGACCTATGACGAGCTTCTGATAAGGTTCGACAAATCCCCGAACGTGTGGGTGAGGATAGAGACCGCCCACACCATATACAGCCGGTTCAGGGAGAGGTTCGAGGATTTCGCGGCGCGCAGGCTTGGCGGGGCGCCATGGAAGGTTCAGGCCGAGCTTGTGACGCTCCTTGGAAAGACGGGGACGCCGAAGGCGCTCGAGATCGTGGCGGACCACCTGATGTCACGGAACGTCGGCGTGCTGCTTTCGGCCTACCTCGCCCTCGAGGAGGCCGGGGAAACGGGCCTGGCCGTGATCGACAGGAAAATCGGCGCGCCGTCGGCCGTTTCGTACCATATCTTCAAGCTCTTCTCCCGCGACAGCGTGGAGAGAATGGCGGTGAAGGACGGGCTCGTGCCGCCGGACAGGATGCGCCGCCTGGCCGCCGTCTCCCGCAAGAGCGGCGTCCCCCTGCGCGATATCCTGGAGGGGCTGGGAATACCATTGGCCCAGCCAGCCTGAAAAAACCTTTTCACCCTCTTGCGCGAAACGGCCCCCATCCAGCTTCGAAAGAGAACTTCATGAGCGAAGAAAAGCCCGACCTGCCAAAGATAGAGATGCTCGAGTCCGCCCCGCATTTCTCCTATCTCACCTTCGAGGACAAAAGCGAGCTGGTGGAAAGCATGACCGTCGAGGAGTTTCTTCCCGGCGACGTCCTGATCCACGAGGGGGAGGGGCTTGTCGCCGTCCTCTTCCTGTTCGAAGGCTCCGTGGAGGTCATGAAAACCAGCGCGGAGGGGGAGAGGGTGCGGCTGGCCACCCTGGGCAGGGGGGAGATCATCGGCGAATCGGCGATCTACCCCGAGACAGAGAACGCCTCCGTCCTCATCCGCGCCCTGGAGAAGACAAAGGCGCTTTCACTGCCCGGCGAAAACTTCAGGAGGATCGCCTCGAAAAACCCCCGGCTCGCCTTCCGGCTGATGTTCGACATGATGAAGCTGCTGCGGCGCAGGCTCACTGACGTCTCTAACAGGCTCGCTGACATAATGGCGGGCGGGCGATGACATCGGGAAAAGCCGCCCTTCCCGGTCATCCGAGAAAATAAGCCGCGGCGGCCCTCGCGGACAGCAAGAGGAAGAGGGCGCAGGCGAAGACGCCGTACATTAAAACGACAGCGCCCCTGACGCTATCCCTCCCGGGGCCCGGCGCGGGATCGCCTATGACGGGCAGGCTCCTGACATCTCCATGGTACCGGTCATCCCCCCCCAGCCGGACGCCGAGGGCTCCCGCGAAGGCCGCCTCGGGCCAGCCGGAGTTGGGGCTTTCGTGCTTTCGCCCGTCCCGCAGCGCCACCCGGACAGAGTCGGCGCCGCGCCTCCCAATCGCCCACGCCGCAAGGGGGACGAGAAGGGCCGTGAGGCGGGCGGGGATGTAGTTGACCGCGTCGTCCAGCCTGGCGGCGGCGAAACCGAACTTCGCATAGCGGCTGTCCTTGCTCCCGAACATGGAGTCCATGGTGTTCACGGCCTTGTAGAGCATCGCCCCCGCCGGACCGAAAAGCGCCGCGTAGAAAAGAGGCGCGATCACACCGTCGGCGGTGTTCTCCGCCACGCTCTCCACGGCGGCCCGGGCCACGCCCTCCTCGTCCATGGCGGCGGTGTCCCTGCCCACGATCATCCCCACCTTGGCGCGCGCTTCTTCGATGCCGCCCGACGCCAGGGCCCGATGGACGGCCATGGCGTGATCGGCCAGGCCTCGCGCTGAAAGGGTTGTATAAATGATAAGGACGCGCGCCGCGTCCCCCGCCGCCGGGTGGAGCGCCTCCGCCACGCCGATGACAAGGAGGACGGCCGCCAGAACCACCGGCAGCGTGACGAGAACGGCCATGGCGCCGCCGGCTCTTTCATTCTTGAAGACGCGCCGCGCCCGAGGCTCGAGGCGTTCCAGAAAAAACCCGATCCAGCGGACGGGATGCGGCGCCCGGCGCGGATCGCCCAGGAGAAGGTCCAGCGCTGCCGCTGCGAGTATCTGAAGCGCAAGGCTCACGTAAGGCCCATGATCCTGTAGATATCGTCCACGCCCACGGACTCGCGGAAGACCTCCGCCAGCCTGTCGAGCCTCTCCTCCACGTCGTGGCGGGCCACGACCCTCCCCTTCGGCGCAAGCCCTTTTTTCTCGCGCAGCCTGTCGATGAGCCAGCGGCGGAACTCGTCGCGGTCGAACAGCCCGTGAAGATACGTCCCCCACACGAGGCCGCAGGGCGAAGCCGCGCCTATGACCGCGCCGTCGTCGCGGACAATCAGCGGCTCCGCGCCGCCGAGGGCCGTCTCGCCGTGGTGTATCTCGTATCCCTGAGCCTCCAGCCCGGAGGCGGCGTGCCTGCCCCGCGCCCGGGCGAGGGTTTTTTCGGGCGCGAGGGAGGTCTCGACATCGAGCAGGCCCAGGCCACGCGCAGACGCCGTGGAGGACTCCACCCCGCCGGGGTCGGCGATGGACCGGCCCAGCATCTGAAAACCCCCGCACAGGCCGATGACCATCGTCTTCCCGCCGCGCGCGGCCTTCCTGACAGCCTCCGCCATGCCGGAGCGCTCAAGCTCCAGAAGATCCGGTATGACGCTTTTGCTGCCGGGGATGACGACGGCGTCGGCGTCCTCTATCTGCTCCGGCCTCTCCGCAAGGCGCAGGCTCACGTCCGGCTCGATCATCAGCGGGTCGAAGTCGGTGAAGTTCGACGTCCGGCGCAGGCGGACAACCGCCACGGTCACGGCGTCCTCTTCCGCGGGTCCATCCCCGTTGACGCGCGCCCTGTCCTCCTCCGGCAGGCCGATCCCCTCCATGTACGGCACGACGCCGAGGGCGGGCATGCCGAGGCGCCTTGAGGTGTAGTCGAGCGCGCCGCCGAGCAGCCGCGCATCGCCCCGGAACTTATTCACGATGAAACCGGCCAGCAGGCGCCGCTCCCATTCGGCCATCGTTTCCGCGCAGCCGATGAACGAGGCGAAGACCCCCCCACGGTCGATGTCGCCCACGAGGACGGCCCTGGCCCCGGCGTGCCGGGCCATGCGCATATTCACTATGTCGTGGTCTTTCAGGTTTACCTCGGCGGGGCTCCCCGCCCCTTCCATCACGATCACGTCGTATTTTTCCGTCAGCTCATCGTAGGCGCTTTTCACTATGTCGAACCCGCGTTCCTTTTTGAACCTGAAATACTCGTCCACGGTCATGCTTCCCACCGGCTCCCCCAGGACGATCACCTGCGCGCCGGTGTCGCTGTTCGGTTTGAGCAGTATGGGGTTCATCAGCGTGTCCGGCTCCAGCCCCGCCGCCTGGGCCTGCGTCGCCTGCGCCCGGCCGATCTCGCGCCCGTCGAGGGTGACGTATGAGTTCAGGGCCATGTTCTGCGCCTTGAACGGCGCGGCGCGGAAGCCGTCCCGGGCCAGTACCCGCAGCATGGCGGCGGCCAGGACGCTCTTGCCGGAGTCGGAGCCTGTCCCCTGGAACATGACGGCGGGGATTTTTCGGCGTCTTGTTTTGCCCCGGCGGACGGGCGCGACGCCGAGGGCTTTCGCCACGGCCTCCAAAAGTTTTTCGTTCTCCTCCCCCGTCCGGACGGCGACTCGAAAATACCTGTCGTCCAGCCCCTCGAAATCGGCGAGCAACCGCACGGCGATCCCTTCGGCGAGAAGCGCCTCCGAAAGACGCCGCGCGTCCATCCCCGGCGTGTCCATGCGAACGAGAAGATAGTTCGTCTCGCCGGGAAATACAGTCAGCCCGCCGATCCTCTCCAGCCCTTCCGCCAGGGCGCGCCGGAGTTTTTCGACCTCGTCGACAGTCCTTCTCTCGTATTCCCCGTCCCCTCTGAAAACCTCCGCCCCGAAAGCCTGCGCCAGCGTGTTCACCGGCCACGGCGGCGTCATCCGGCGTATCCCGCCGATGATCTCATCGTCCGCCACGGCCATCCCGAGGCGCAGGCCGGGCACGGCGTAGAGCTTGGTCAGCGAGAGGACGACGATGACGTTCGGCGGCCTGTCGTGGATCATCGAGTCGAAATCTCTCACGAACCCGCCGAAAGACTCGTCGACGAGGAAGGTCGACGCCGAATGTTCGCGGGCCAGCGCGCGCAGGGCGTCCGCGTCCAGCGTCTTTCCGGTGGGGTTGTTCGGATGTCCGAGGAAGACAAGCTCCCCGCCGCGAAGGTTTTGTCCGAGCTTTTCGATATCGAGCGCGAAACTTTTATGGCTGTCGAGGCGAAAGGTCCTGACATCCAGCCCGGCCCGGAGCGCCGCCCGGCGGTAGTCGGTGTACGAAGGCGCCGGGATCAGCGCCGCGTCGAACCGGCCGGCGAGCGGTATGGTGAAGATAAGCTCCGTCGCCCCCGCCCCGGCCGCCGCCTGTTCTTTCGGGACGCCGGTTCGTTCGCTGAACGCCTCGATCAGCTCCTCCATCTCCGGGTCAGGATACAGGGCGATGTCCTTCAGGCGGGCGTTCACAAGAGAGCGCAGCCAGTCCGGGAACCCCAGCGGGTTCAGGCTGGCGGAGAAATCAAGCACCCGCTCGGGAGGCAGGCCCGCCTTTCGGGCGATTTGCCTGACGTTTCCGCCGTGTGTGAAATCAGGTTCGATCCGTTCTCTCATGAAAAGCCGTGTCCGCCCCATCCGCTCCCTGCGCGCCAAAACGCTGTCATTCTGAGCCGGAGGCGAAGAATCTCGTCCGCCCCAGGCAAGACCGGCGGGATACTTCGCTGACGCTCAGCATGACACCGGTATCGCGCGGGGAGCGGATGGGGCGCCGTCACTTATCCGCCCGGGAGACGGCCGCCTCCTCGAAGGTGGCCACCTTCGTCAGCACACGGACGGCGCCGTCCAGCAGCGGCATGGCGAGCGCCGCGGCCGACCCTTCGCCGAGCCGCATCCCCAGGTCCAGAAGCGGCATTTTTCCCAGGGCGGCGAGGGCGGCCCGGTGGCCCGGCTCCTCGCTTTTGCTCGAGGCGATCATGTATTCCGCCGAGCGGGGCGCGATGGTCCTGGCGATCAGGGCGCCAGCGGTGGAGATGAATCCGTCCACCAGCACAGGCTTGCGCAAGGACGCCGCGCCCAGGATCAGCCCCGCGATGCCGCCGATCTCGAACCCTCCCACCTTGGCCAGGAGGTCGATCCCGTCGTTCGCGTCAGGCCGATTCGCGGCCAGCGCCCTCTCCACCACGGCGACCTTGCGCTCAAGCTGGGAGTCGTCCAGCCCCGTCCCCCTGCCCGTGATCTCCGCGGGGGGCGCGCCGGTCACCGCGGCGACGATGGCGCTGCTCGGCGTCGTGTTGGCTATCCCCATCTCCCCCGCCGCGAAGATGTCCGTGGAATCGGCAAGGTCCAGGGCCACCTCTATCCCCGCCTCGACACAGCGGACGGCGTCCTCGCGGCTCATGGCGGGGCCTTCGGCGATGTTGGCCGTCCCCATCCCGATTTTTTTTTCCAGCACCTTGTCGCCGAGCGCGCCGGGCGCGGCGTTCACCCCCATGTCCACCACCACCACGCCCGCCCCGGCAAGGCCCGCCAGCGCGTTCACCCCCGCGCCGCCGTTGACGAAGTTGGCCACCATCTGCCGGGTCACCTCCGCGGGGTATTTGCTCACCCCCTCCGCCGCGACGCCGTGGTCGCCGGCCATCGTCACGATCGTCTTGCGGGCGACGGGCGGGGGGGACTGCCCCGTCATGGCGGCCAGCTCCTCGGCAAGGTCCATCAGCCGCCCCAGCGCCCACGCGGGCATCGTCAGCCGCTCAAGCCTCGCCCTGGCTTTTTGCCGCGCCTCGCCGGAAAGGGGCGCGATCTTTTTTATGGTCTCCGCCAGTAAACCCGCCTCTGTCGTCTCTTCAGTCTTCATCGTCGTCCTTTCGATTTGAGAATGTTTCAGTAATCAAGATGCGGCTGGGCGGGGACTCCTTTGCTCATGGGATGCTTCACCGCTTCCATCCTTGTCACCATGTCCGCCTTCTCGACGATCCTGTCCGGCGCGCCGCGGCCGGTCAGGATCAGGTGTGTCGACTCCGGGCGTATGTCCATCAGGCGCTCCACCTGTTCCACGGTCACAAGCTTCGCCCCGATCGCGTAGAGGATCTCGTCCAAAACGACTACGGTGTAATCGCCCGAGGCCAGCGTCCGCTCCGCGAGGAGAAGACCCTCCCGCGCCGCACGCTCGTGCTCCTCGCGGGGCGTGTCCGGCAGCCACGTGAACCCCCGGCCCACCCGGATGATCTCCAGGGCCGGCGCCATCTTCTCCGCGAACATGCTCTCGCCGGTGGGCCGCTCGCCCTTGATGAACTGTATGATCCTGCATCTGCCGCCGCGCCCCAGCGAGCGCAGCGCGACGCCGAGAGCGGCGGATGTCTTCCCCTTCCCCTCGCCGGTGAAGACCACCGTCAGCCCTTTGAAATCATTCATGGCTCGAATACCTCCCGGCGCCGTTTAAAACCTCGCGCAGGGCGGCGGCGAGGCCGTCAATGGTCTCGTGGACGTTTCCGCCCTCGCGCCGCGGCCTTTTGACCATCACCGCCGATATCCCGGCGCGCCTGGCCGCCTCGATCTTTTCGCCAACGCCGCCGGCGGCGCCGCTGTCCTTGGTGACGATCACGCCCGCGCCTGCCCTTTCGATGTGCTCAAGGTTCTCCTCCACGGAGAAGGGGCCGCGCCCGGCGATGATGTCCTCGTCCGAAAGACCCGCCGCCCGGCATGACTCGATCGACGCGGGATGGTCCAGGACCCGCGCCACGAGCCGCGGCCCCGCCTGTCTCGCCCGAGCGGCGTAGACCGCTATGTCCTTCGACCCCGTCGCCGCGAGGACCGTCACGCCGAAAGAGAAGGCTATCCGCGCCGCCTCTTCGTGATCGTCCGCGATGGTGAGCCTTTCGTAGTCGCAGTCGATGGACGGGCGCGAGAAGACGAGGTACGGGATGCCCGCGGCAGAGGCGGCCTGCCTGGCCTCGCGGCTGGCCTCCTCGGCGAAAGGATGCGTCGCGTCCACCACCACCGCCGCGCCCTCGGTCTCGATCAGGCGCGCCAGCCCCTCGGCGGAAAGCCGTCCGGAGCGGCGCCTGATCCTTTCCCCGTCGCCCGTGCCGAGGGGGATGTCCGTCGCCGTGGAGACGAGGACGTCGACGCCCAGCCGGGCGATCCTCTCCGCGATCGGCCCCGTTTCGCTGGTCCCGCCAAGGAGGAGTATCATATATTATACCCCCGTGGGTTCACCATCCATCCGTCCAGCCTCCGCGTCGCGCTTGAGCCGATTATCACCGTCGTTCGCATGGCGATCTTCTCCTCCAGGAACCTGTCAAGGGTGGTTATGACCACCCGCTCGGCCTCCAGGCTGACGGAGTCCGCCACGCCGACGGGCGTCGAGCCGGGCCTGTGTTTCCGGAAAATCTCCGCCGCCTCCTCGAGCTGCGCCACCCTCTTTTTGCTCTTCGGGTTGTACAGCGCCACGGCGAGGTCCGCCGCCGCCACGGCCTCGAGCCTTCGCCGGATCGTCTCCCATGGCACGAGCAGGTCGCTCAGGCTTATCGCGGCGAAGTCCAGCGCCAGCGGCGCCCCGAGGCGCGCCGCGGCGGAGTTGGCGGCGCTGACGCCGGGGATTATCTCGATCGGGACTTTTACGCTCATCTCCCCGGCCAGCTCCAGGGCAAGCCCCGCCATGCCGTAAACGCCCGGGTCGCCGCTTGATATGAGCGCCACCTTCTCTCCCTCTTCCGCCGCCTCGAGCGCCGCGCGAGCCCGCTCCACCTCCCTTGTCATGCCGGAGGATATTATCCGCTTGCCCGCGGTCAGGTCCTCCACCAGCGCAAGGTAGGTGGTGTACCCGGCCACGACGCCGCACTCGGCGATCGCCATCTCCGCCCTGCGGGTCCTGTCCAGCGGGCCGCCGGGGCCTATTCCGACGACGAAGAGCTTTCCCTGGCGATCGCCACCGTCACTCCGTTGAGCTTTTTCTTTCCCAGTATTAATCGCGTCCTCCTTCCGGCAAGCAGCGCCGCGGGCTCCGCCACGGCGGGCAGGCCCACACTGCGCTTTACGAACTCCGACTCCTCGAACCTCAAAGGTGTGTTTTTTATCTGCTCCGACGGGATCAGCCTCAGCGGAACGCCGAGCGCCTCCGCGGCGGCCACGATCCCCGCCTCGTCCCCCTTGATGTCCGCCGTGGCCAATAGCCGCACCTCGTCCACGCGCGCGTCCGCCTCGGCCAGGGCGGAGTCTATCGCGGCGAGGACCTCCTCCTTTTCCTTTCCGCGCCTTGCTCCCACGCCGACTATCAGGTCCTTGGCCGCCTCGGTGGTGGTTGTTATAACAGGCTCGGCGGCGGCGGCGTTGGCTATCCTGAAGGCGAGATCGTTCGCCCCTCCCTCGTGTCCACTCAGAAGGCTTACGGCCCAGCGGCCGAGGACGTCCATGACGACCACGGCGGGGTCCGTCTTCTTCGAGACGAGCGCGCCGGAGACCGCGCGGACGACGGCTCCCGCCGGGGCGGCGTAGACGATCCCGTCATACCGGCCCCACAGGCTTTGTGTAAGCTCCGCGACGCCGGAGAAACGCTCGCATGGCCCCTCGACGGCGCCCGCGGCCTCGCTTATGTAGACGCCGGCTTCCGGGAATGATTTTTTCAGCCCCAGGACAAGCCGCGCCCCCTGCGCCGAAAGGGTGACGAAAGCCAGCCTCATTCGCCCCGGGCCTTTCTGTATCCGTGGGAGAAGGTTTCGTCGTAGAGCCGCGAGGCCGTCCCGCCCCATTCGCCAAGCGCCGGGCCGACGGCTATCATCGCCGTTCTCGTGATCCCCGCCTCGGCCACCTTCCCCGCTATGTCCGAGAGCGTCCCGGTCACGATCCTCTCGTCCGGCCACGACGCCTTATAGACGACGCTGACGGGCGCTTCGGAGCCGTAGCTCTCCGCGAGCTTCGCGGCCACCTTGTCCATCATGCCCGCCGAGAGGAATATCATCATCGTGGCGCGCGCCCTGGCGAGCGCGGAAAGATCCTGCTCCGGCGGGACGGGCGTCCTTCCGGCGGCGCGGGTGAGGATGACCGTCTGCGACACCTCGGGGACGGTAAGCTCCTTTTTCAGCGCCGCCGCGGCCGCCTGGAAGGAGCTTACGCCGGGGATCACCTCGTATTCCATCCCCAGCTCGTCGAGGGCGCGCATCTGCTCGCCGATGGCGCCGTAAACGCACGGGTCGCCGGAATGAAGCCGCGCCACATCCAGCCCGCGGTCTCTCGCGCTTTTGAAGATTTTCACTACCTCCGGAAGACTCATCTTCGCCGAGTCGCTTCTCTCCGCCTCGTCCGGGATGAGGCTCAACAACTCATCGCTTATCAGCGACCCCGCGTAGACGGCGACGCGGCAGGATTTTATGATCCTCGCGGCCTTGACCGTCAGAAGCTCCGGGTCGCCCGGCCCCGCGCCGATGAAATAGACCTTCACGCCGTCTCTCCTTTCCTCTTCCCCGCGTGCACGAGGATGGTGGACATGTAGCCGGTCTGCTCGGTCTCGCCCCGCAGCCTCGAAAGATCCGTCTCCACCCGCTGGTCCTCCATCCCCGCGTTCGATACGAACACCGCGTTCTCCTGGACGCCAAGCTCCTCCAGCAGGTCTATGATCCGCTGGAGCCTTTTGCCGACCTTCATGAGGACGACCGTGCCCCCCCGCTCTATGGCCTCCCGCGCCGCGCCGAGGTCGTCGGCCGCGGGGATTATCGTCACCGGTTCCTTGCCCTCGCCCACGGGGAACGAGGTGAGCGCCGCCACCGCGTTGAAGGCCGTCACGCCGGGGATGGTGACCACCCTCGCGCCGGGTAGAGCCTTTTTGAGGGCGCGCAGAAGGTAGATGTACGTCGAGTAGAGCAGAGGGTCGCCAAGCGTCACGAAGCAGGCGTCCTCACCCGTCGAGAGCGCGTCCGCTATCGTCCTGGCGGACTCGTCCCACCGCCGCGAAAGCTCGGCCTTGTCCGTCACCATGGGGAAGACAAGCTCGACTATCTCCGCGTCGTCCGAAACGTACCTGCGCGCTATGTCGAGCGCCAGGCTCTCGGCCTTGATCCTGGCGATGGGGACGAAGATTTTTGAGATTTTCGATATAAGCTCCGCCCCGGTGACGGTGATAAGGCCGGGATCGCCCGGCCCGACGCCGATTCCGTACAGCGCGCCCGGCGCCGTCATTTCATCAACTCCTCTCTGACAAGCAAAAGCACCGCCCGCGAGGCCGCGCCGGACCCCGGAAGGCTGGCGGGGTCCGTCTCGTACACTCTCTCGTTCTCCATCCCTATGTTCTCCGCGATGATGGCGCGGCGCCCGTCGCCCAGCGCCTCGGCGAAACGGGCCGTCCACGCAAGCGCCCCGTCGCGCCCAAGCAGGACGGCGATCTTGGGGCATTCCCTCGCCCTCTCCACGGCCGCCTCGGGGTCATGGGCGTGGGCGCTTATGATCATCGCGTCCTCCCAGCCAAGCCCCGCCAGGGCGAAAGCGGCCTGGACGGAGCTTATCCCCGGTATCATCCGGCAGGCGCTCCGTCCGAACCTTTCGATGACCTGCCGGGCCAGCGAAAAAAGGCCCGGGTCGCCGCTGACAAGCAGCGCCGTTCTGCCGAGCCGCCGCTTCTCATCCAACACCTCGATGGCCTTTTGAACGTCCGCGCCGACGGTTATCCTCTCCCCGTCCCCATGGGCGAGCCGCAGGGCGTGGGCGCTGCCCACGAGAAAATCCGCCTCCCGCGCCGCCTCCCGCGCCGCCTGGGTCATGTATTCGGGCGAACCCGGTCCCACGCCTATTATTGTTATCTTCTCCATCGCTCAGCCTTCGCCTATCAGCTCGCCTTTCATGTTGACCAGCGCCACGCGGACGCCGAGCCTCCCTCCCGTCCTCGCCTCTACGGCCCGCCGTACCCTCTCCGCCACGGCATCCCCCAGGATCCGCCGCGCTCCGGGCTTAAGCGCCTCGAAGATCCCCTCCGTGGTCTCCGACGGCGCGGGGTCGATCCCCGCCTCCTCCCTGGCCACGCGGGCGACGAAGGGGACGGCGCTCGGCGAGTTTTTTGAATGGGTGTCCCATTGGCCCTCGGCCAGCTTGGCCAGCTTGCCCGGATGCCCCACGATCACGATCTCCTCGACGCCGTTATCGACCGCCCTGTCGATGATGAAGCCCCACTCGTTGCCCGCCTCCACGACATCCTCCGGGCCGCGCCCGAGCAGGGCCACGGCCGCCTTCGCGCCGATGTTCCCCGGCGCCAGGACGATCCGCCGCCGCCCCGCGGCGAGCGCCACCTTCAGCATGAGCAGGACGGATTCGCGGATGGCGCTGTGGGAGTATGGGCGGACTATCCCCGTCGTGCCGAGGACCGACAGCCCCCCGACGACGCCGAGACGGGGGTTGAAGGTTTTCCGCGCCACCTCCTCGCCGCCGGGGATGGACAGGCGGACGCGGACGGGCCTGTCCGTCATCTCCCTCGCGGCGGCGGTTATCATCCTCCTTGGGCCGGGGTTTATCGCAGGCTCCCCTGCGGGGACGGAAAGGCCGTCTTTCGTGACTGTCCCGACGCCCTCGCCCGCCTCGAAAACAATCTCTTTCTCATCGGCCCAGAAAACCTCCGCCCATACTTGCATCCCGTTGGTGACGTCCGGGTCGTCGCCTGAGTCCTTCACCACGCAGGCGCGCCCCCGTCCGCCGCTGGCGAAGACTTCCGCCACCGGCAGCGCCTCCCGCGCCCCCGTCCCGAGGGGGATGTCCACGGCGTCCGGCCGCCGGCCGCCGGTCATGGCCGCAAGGGCCGCCTTCACCGCCGCCGCGGCGCACGCGCCGGTGGTGTAGCCCGTCCTCAAGGCTGCCATGGGGTCATCTTCCTATTTACGCTTCAATTCCCGCCGAAGACCTCATCGGCCATCCTCGACTTCCATAAAAACCCGAGGAACAGGCCGAGCAGGCAGGACAGGAGAAAACCCTGGACCGCCTGGCCGGAGACGGCGTGATAGCGAAGCGGCGCCAGGGCCGACAACGCCGCCCCCGAGACGCGCAACGCCAGCCAGAACCCCGCGCTTATGACAACCGCTTTCAGAACCGGCCTGCCGTCCAGGAACAGCCCGTCCGTAAAGCTCATCAAAAGCCCCGCCACCGCGCCGAAGACGGCCCCGCCGGCGCCGAACGTCACAAGCAGAGTCATCGCGCTCTGCTCGAACTCGAAGACGCCCGTGAGATGGTTGACCAGCATCGCCGCCCAACCGAACAGGGCGCCGGACGCGGCGCCGAGGCTGAAGCCTTTAAAGGCCGATCGCATGTTCATGTTTCTCTCCATATTGAAAACATACCTCGCTCCGTCCATGTCATCCTGAGCGCCAGCGAAGGATCCCGTTCCCCCTCGCCTGAAGCGTGGCGGGATTCTTCGCCTATGGCTCAGAATGACAGCGAAATCGCTTCCCCCCGCTCACGACAACGGTGTTCCGCGTTTTTCAGAGTCGATCTTTCCTGAACGCCCACCAAAAAACCTCAGTGGCAGGGCATCCCGATGGCGTGCCGGAAATCGTGGAACACGTCGTGGGCGCCCATTATCACCGAGTCCAGCCCGAACGACACCACCACCGCCGCGAAGACCGTGGCGCAAAGGACGAGGGCGAGCGCCGCCGTCGCCTGGGTTGACGAGGTTTTCTGTTTTCCGAGGATGTTCTCCATGTTCGCCTCCATTCAAAAAAGATCAATGATGATGATGGTCGTGGTCATATTTTTCCATGTACGCTTTCGCCTCTTCGGGCGGCATGGGGACGAACTCCATCTCCCCCTCCGGCAGGGGATATTCCTCGCGCCGTCCCAGCCGGACGTCCCGGATGTCCGCGTTGCTTTCCGCCTCCTCGATCCTGCGCCGGACGATCTCCACCAGCGCGTCGTCGTAGCCGAGGGTCCCGCCGTAAACGATTCTCACGCCGGGGTATTTTTTCGCCTCCCGCTGGATCATCAGCGGTATGTCCAGGACGATGTGCAGCCCCGCGTGTAAAAAGTAGGGGATAACGATGACCCTGTCCGCTCCCTCCTTTACCGCCCTCTCCAGCGTCTCCGGCAGGAAGGGGCCGACGCGGGACATGTGGCAGGTCTCGACGATCTCCCAGGCTCCCGCGGCGGAAAGGCGCGCGGCCACCTTCTCCATGTCCTCGCTGGCGCCGTGGACCCTGCTGCCGTGGCCTATCAGTATGACGGCGGCCGCTCCGTCCCGGCTCATGCCCCCGCCTCTTTTCCGCGCGCGGCGATGGCGGCCAGCGAGTGAAGCGCGCTCACCGCCAGGGCGCTGCCGCCCCGCCTGCCGGTTATGGTTATGAAAGGAGCGCCGGTCTCCATAAGCTCCTCCTTGCTCTCCACCACGTGGACGAACCCGACGGGGACGCCCACCACCACCGCGGGCCGCGCCTCGTCTTCCGCTATCATCCGGGAAAGCTCCATCAGCGCCACCGGGGCGTTGCCGATCAGGACGACGGCGCCGTCGAGGCGCCCGGCGGCCTTGCGGACGGCGAAAAGCGACCGGGGCAGCCCGGCCTTCCTGGCCTCCTCCGCCACGTCCGGGTCGGCGACGTGGCAGAGGATTTTCTGTTTCGTGTAGTCTGGCCGGACGGCTTTCAGCCGCGCCTCGGATATCCCCGTCTTTATCATGTTCGAGTCGGCGTAGATGCTCGCCCCGCCGCGAAGCGCCTCCACGGCGGAGGCGATGGCGCCTTCGGAGAATTTTACGCTCTCGATGAGCGAGAAGTCGGCCGTCGTGTGGATCATCCGCCGGACGACGATCCACTCGTCCTCCGAAAAGCCGTGATCCCCCGCCTCGCGGTCTATAGCATCGAAGGACATCGCCTCGATTTTTTCGGGGGCGATGGGCGCCTCGTACAGGCCGTAGACCGACGGTCTTTTTGTGTCTTCTTTCAAACCGCTTTTCCCTCCATCAAAAATTCCGCGAAGCGCTCCGCCGCCCCCTTCGCCGAGGCGAAGTGAAGATGGGCGTAGCTGGCCAGCGTCCCGCCTTTCGAATATCCCTCCCGTTCGGTCTCGCCGGTCCGTTTTCTCGTGAGTGTGTAGACCGTTTTCCATCCCTTTCGCCCGGCGGGGTCTTCGGCCAGCTCTGAGTAATGGAACCTGTGGCCCCGCAAAAGATCTCCGGCGCGCCCCCACAGGGTGTCCTCATTGAGCCTCGCCTCCACGTAGCCGAGGGCCTTAAAACGCTTTCGCATCCTAATCCATGCGGGCAGGACGCCCGTCATGGGGAACCGCGCGCCGTTTAACGTCTCTACCCCCTCGGAAAGATACATCAACCCGCCGCACTCGGCGTACAGCGGCATCCCCGAGCCGGCGAAGTTTTTTATGTCGTTCAGCATCGCGCCGTTGGCCGAGAGCTGTTCGGCGTTGTCTTCCGGGTAGCCGCCGCCTATGTACACGGCGTCCAGATCCGGCGGCAGGGCGCGGCCGCGCAATGGGCTGAAATAGACAATCTCCAGCCCCGCATCTTCCAGGGCCTTGAGGTTGTCGGGATAGTAAAAATGAAACGCCTCGTCCAGCGCGACGCCGACGCGCCCCGTCTTCCCGGTCGTTGGGGCAGGCTCCGCCGCGGGCGCCGTCATGGCCGGGGCGGACTCGGCGATCCGCAAAACCTTGTCGAGGGAGACCCCCCCCTCCACGGCGTCGGCGAGTTTTTCGATCGTTTCTCTCCAGTCCGCCACGCCGTTCGCCGCGACGAGGCCGAGGCGGCGGGCGGGAAGCTTCGGGGGCGCGTCCTTCAGAACGGCCCCGGCGAGCTCCGGCGCGCCGGAGGAGGCCAGGGCGGCGGCGATAAGCCCGGCGTGGCTTGTGGAGCCCACCCGGCTTGCTATTACCCCGGCTATGTTCACCCCCTCCTCGAACTCCGCAAAACCCTTGACCATCGCGGCGAAGCTCCTCGCCGCCCCGCCCGCGTCCGCGGCGAGGATCACGGGAGCGCCCAGCCATCTTGCGATCTCGGCGCTGCTGCCCCCGGAGTTTTCAGGCCGGAGGCCGTCGAAAAGGCCCATGGCTCCCTCGATGATGGCTATGTCCGCCCCGCGGGCGGATTCGGCGAAAAGGCGCGTCACGTGCTCGCGCCCCATCATCCAGCCGTCGAGGTTGTGGCAGGTCTGGCCGGAGGCGGCCTTGAGGTATGTCGGATCCAAAAAATCCGGCCCGGTCTTGAAGGCTCTGACGCTCATCCCGCGGCGCCTGAAGGCCGCGGCGAGCCCGGCGGCGACAGACGTTTTACCCGCGCCGCTTGCGGCTCCGGCGATCACAAGGCGCGGACACGCGGCGTGGGAGGCGTCGTCGTGTTGGATGGGTCGTGAGGCGGTCAACTGGAAAACGCTCCCGGCAAAAACTTTCATGGTTTTCGCGTGGGGCGCCGTTTTCCACCCCGGAGAGAAGGGACCCTGTCGCCCGAGGCCCTCTCGTCCCTCAAAACTCTTCAGGCAAGTCTTCTGACTTCCGGATCGCTCTACTTGCCGCGCCTTCCCTTCCCCCTTTCGGGAAAAAGTGGCTCGCCGTGCGGCTTTCGTCCCCGGTCACAGCGGCGGTCCCGCGACGGATTCTCACCGTCTTCCTTATTAAGCCCATCAGGGCGCCCAAAGACCTTGGATGATTATAGAATTATCCGGCGGCGAGTCAAGAGATATCGGCGAGGAAGTTTCGCGCGCCGGGGATGAGAAATTTTAGGATGCGGCTGGGACGCAGACCAGGTTTAAAATGGAGCCGTGACAACCGTCATCCCGATATGCGACTGAAAAATCCCGCGCCGTGGGGCGTTTTCCGCGCGTGGCCCCTGGCGGTGTTCGCCGTCTTTCTTTTCGTGTCGGCCTCCGCCCGGGCCGCGGAGACCGGGGACGCCGGGGAGCCGGCCCTGGAAGGGCTCGAGTCATCAGCCGAGGCGGCCCATGAGAGGATATCCACGGGCGTCCTGAACACGGCGAGGTGGCTGGACTCCTTTTTCCATAACGAGATGTACAACGTCGAGGAGAACAAGACCGTAGCCGAGTTCGGCGTCTCGTCCTTCGCGGAGGAGGGCGTGGGGCCGGACCTTTCCACGAACGCCAACGTAAAGCTGGCGCTTCCCTACCTTGAACGGCGCGTCCACCTTCTCTTCGCCGGGGAGGGGGAGGAGCGGGAGGACGAGCTGGCCGCGACGGCCGAGGAGACGAGGCGGTCCGCCTTCCTGCGCTACTTCCTCCGCGCCGCGAAGGACGAGACGATAAGCGCCGACGGGGGGATGAACTTCGTCGGGTTCCGGCCGATCCTCTTCTGGCGGGCGCGCTACCGCAAGACCTATCCGCTCCAGACGATGAAAGCGCGCTTCACGCAATGGCTGAAATGGTACACAGGCGACGGCTACGAGGTCCAGACCATCTTCGACCTGGACAAGCGCCTCGGCGAGACCTATTTTTTCCGCGGCTCCCTGAACGGGAGCTGGTACGAGAGAAAGAACGGGTATTTCTACAACCTGGCGTTCGTCCTGTTCCATCCCTTCGACGAGGACAGGGCCGTCTTCTATGAATGGAACAACGCCTTCGCCACGCTGCCTTACAACAGGCTGGAGGCGATAACGCTGCGGGCGAAGTTCAGGGTCAGGGTGTGGCGCAAGAGGCTGGTCCTGGAGGCCGCGCCGCAGGTGGCCTTCCGCCGGGACGGTGAGTTCGAGACCACGCCGGGGATCATGCTGCGGCTGGAGATGGATTTCGGGTACATTCCGTGACGGTTATCGGCGGTGGCGATGACCTTCACGCTGAACATGATCCCGGCGTGACACCGTGGAACGGCGAGCGAAATTGGGGTCAGGTCTTGTATTTTGACATTTCGTATGGCCTCCTCAGGCTCCCGCGGCGTCTCTCAGCGCGGCCCACAGCTGCCTTTTCCCTTCGCCGGTAAGGGATGAGTAGACTATCGGCCGCAGGCTCTCCCCCGCGGCGCCGAGGGCGGCCATCGCTTCGCGGATCCGCCGCGCCCTGCGTGTCTTGGGTATCTTGTCGATCTTGGTGAAGACGACGATGGCCGGGACGCCGTAATGCGCCAGCCATTCCAGGAGGGCCAGGTCGTCCTCGTTGGGCGTCCTGCGCGCATCGAGGATCACCACCACGGCCTTCAGGCTTTCCCGGCCCGCAAGGTAGGCTTCCACCATGTTCCCCCAGCTTTTTCTGACGTTTACGGGAACCTTGGCGAAGCCGTAGCCGGGCATGTCCACAAAGACGAGCGTCTCGTTTATGACGAAGAAGTTCAAGAGCCTTGTCTTGCCCGGCGTCTGGCTGACCTTCACCAGCCCCTTGCGGCCCGTCAGGGAGTTGATGAGGGAGGACTTGCCGACGTTCGACCGCCCGGCGAAGGCTATCTCCGGCAGGCCCTCGGGCGGATACTGGTCATCCCTGGCGGCGGATGTCAGAAAACGGGCGGAATTAACCTTCATCACATAACCCTTCGGGAAACCGAAGACAAAGAATCGCAACGCCTCACGATATCATTCTGAGCCCCTTCGGCTACGCTCAGGGCAGGCTCCGGCGAAGAATCCCGTCCTTCACGGCAAGCTTGCACGGGATGCTTCACTGTGTTCAGCATGACATCATCGACTGTGCCTGTCATGCTGAATTTCTATCAGCGTCTCGGACAACAAGGAACGAGACCCCTGAAACAAGCTCAGAGCGCCACGGTTGAAGCTACAGAGGGTTGAAGACCAGCCCGGTGATGAGCTTGGGGTAGAAATATGTCGATTTCTGGGGCATCACGCCGCCCGCCGTGGCCACCTGGATGATCTTCTCCATGTCCGCCCCGCCCATGAGAAAGGCGAGCCTGGCCCGCCCGGTGTCCACGGCCTCGACGGCTTCTCCGGCGTCCACGGTGTAGAAGACGGTCTTCTTGTCCGCCACCATCTCCCGGCTGATCCCCAGGACGCGCTCGAAAACGACCTCCTGCAGGATGGTGACGTCGATCTTGCGCAGCTGGGGAGGGTGTATGTGGTCAAGCTCCGAGGCCAGGCCGATCCCGCTTTTCAGCGAAAGCAGCGCGCCCCTGCCGCCCCCCGCGTAAAAGCCCAGGCTCGGGCGCTCTCCCCCGGCCTCCCCGAGCTTTTCCATGAACGCGGCGGCGGTCCGCGGGGAGAGGTCAAAACTTTCTGAATCAAAATACTTTTCGAGCCGTCCGGGCAGGGTCCGGGTCTCCAGCCCGGGAATGTCCGCCACCAGCCGGTGAGTCGGCAGAACCGTGAACCCTTCTCCCCGGGAGTTGGAAAGATACATCATCACGTAGTCGTAATCGGCCTCGCCCTCCGGCGGAGGGTCGGCCTCGGCGGCCCTCCGCTCGTTCCTGTAGTTCAGGGCCGTTTCGTAACGATGGTGTCCGTCGGCGATCACCACGGGCGTGATCTCCATGAAATCCCTCGCCTTGTCGATGATCGCGTTGTCGGTGATAACCCACAGGTGATGCCCCACCCCTTCATCGTCGATGACGGAAGTGGTGGGCGAGGTCTTCATCACCCCTTCCCACAGGGCGTCGAGGGTTTTTTCCGGGTCGGAGTAGAGCCCGAAGACGGGCGAGAAGTTCATCCCGCAGGCGCGGGTGAGGTTCAGCCTGTCGGTCTTGGGCCCGGAGAGGGTTCTCTCGTGAGGGAAAACGGATTCTCCGAAAGGCTCCGCGAGCCTCCGGGCGATGAACCCGACCCGCCGCAGCCTTTGGCCGCCCGCGTCATAATCCTGGGCGTAAAGGTATATGGCCGGCGTCTCGTCCCGGACCAGCGTCCCGTCCTTTTTCCACTCGTCGAGCAGGGCGGCGGCGCGGGTGTACCTGTTGTCCGTCTCCGTGTCGGCGGCTGTCTGCCTGTTCAGTATCAGGCGTGCCACGTTTTTTGGATGGCGGGCGTAGAGCCTGTCCAGGTCCGCCGGTGATATAACGTCGTAGGGAGGCGCCAGAACCGCCCCGTCCCGCCCCACGAGGGAGGGGGTGTATCGATATCCCCTGAAGGGAGCTATTTTCGCCATCTTGAGAGCCTTCGTTTCCTCCGGGTCCGAAAATGTTTTTACGCTGGTCAATTCGAGCCTCTTCTCATACGGGCAAAGGTCAAAAGAATACCCTAAAACCTACGGCCTAACAACCCGGACGGAGTGTCCGCCCGACACGAGCCGCGATATGGCCGCCCCGGCGTCCCTTTCGTCCTCGAAAGCCCCCACCAGAACCAGCGGCTTCCCGTCGTCCGCCTCGAGGATATAGGCGGATATCCCGTCGTCCGCCAGCCGTTTCATCCTGCGGCGCGCCTCGTCCATGCCATCGGCGGGATCCCCGGCTTGCAGGGCGTATGGCAGCCTCAGTATCCTGGTGTACCTGGAGATGCCTGTTTTTCTTATGCTTGAGGCGAATTTTTCGGCCTCGCCGGGGCGGCTGAACCGGTCCACGAGCACCCGGTACCACCCATCGCCGCGGCGGACGCCTCCTCCCGCCTCGAAGGCGTTGAATCCTTTCATTCTCAGCAGGCGGACCAGCCTTTCCGCCGATTCCCGGCTTTTGTACGAGGCGACATGGGCGACATACACCATGCCCGTCTCCTCCGCTCGCTTCTTATCCTCGGCCCCGGTCTCATCCACAACCTCCCATCCGTCCCCCGTCCGGGCGAGGCGGACGGTGACAGGGCTCTCCGTCACTCCGCCGCCGGAGGCCTCCCTGCGTGTCAGGGTGGCCTCCACGGATCCGTCGCCGGTCTTTTCAAGCCTCGCGTTTTCAACGTCATACTCCACACCCCCGGCCGCTCCCCGGCGCTCCCGCCAGCCCGCGAGGGCCGCCAGCACGGCGTCGCGGTAAGGCAGCCTCGCGGCGGGGACTTTCACCTCCACGAGCGGCTTCTCCGCGCCGAGCCGCGCGCCGCCGGGGGAGGAGGGAGCGGACGGCCCGGCCGAGGCTGCCGCCTTCCCCCCGCCGGTCCATTCGGGCCACTGGGAGTTTATTATCCTCGCCGCCTTTGCCCTGGTCATGGCTGCTGCGGTTTCGTTAACCCTTGAAAAATCAAGCGTAACCCCCCTTCTCAGGCCGTGGATGTTGCCCTTTATGAAAACGTCCGGGTTCTCCTTCCACAACGCCACGACCACCTGGTCCAGATCCCCCCGCTTCGCGCCGAGCCGCCGGGCGATCCTGTAAAGCGAGTCGCCGCGTTTTACGGTGTATACGTTTTTCGAAAGGTCTGAGTGGACCGGAATCGCCCCACCGGCTGGTTTTTCAGCCTCTTGCACAGGCTCGACGCGCTCCGGGGCCGGTTTTTCGGCAATTTCCCGCTCAGGCTCGGGGGCAGGCTCTTCGGCGGGTTCTTCGGCGGCCATGGCCGGGGCCGGTTTTTCGGGCGCTGGCGCGGGTTCCGGCTCGGGTTTTTCGTGGATCTCCTTTTCAGGCTCAGGTTTTTCAGCCTTTTCCATCATCTTGCCAGGCAGCGCCTCTTCACGCAGCATGGCGCGGGTCGTCTCCTCCCGCCGCTCGGCCTGCTCCTCTTCCTCTCGTATCTTCTCAAGCAGCGATGTTTTGTCCTCCTCCTCCTCGGAGGCTTTTATGGCCGCCAGCTCCCGCGCGGCCTTTTCCACGGCCTCCGCTTCCTCTTCCGGCGGCAGCTCCAGAGAAAGCTCCTTCTGGAAATCCATGGCGAGAAAATAGTTCTCCAGGATCGTCCCGCCGCCCAGGGAGGCTTTCAGGACAAGGTTGAAGGAGGGCAGGTTGACGGGCTCGGAGCTTGTTACCCGGATAAGCTTGACGTCCGGGTCGGAAGGATGATCGGTGATACGCAGGGAGAGGCTGTCGATTATCTCCGGGCGGCTCAGGCCAAGCCGCCGGTAGTCCGCCGCGCCCCCCACGGTCACGAAAAGACCCTCGCGCCCGCCGGTCTGGACCGTCGTCACCGCCTCAAACCGCCCTCCGGGGCCGCCGGTCACCTGTATCCGCCCGAGGGAGAAAGACTCCGCCGCCGGAACGAAAAGGAAAAAGACAACGGCGGCAAACGCCGCGGCGGCGCCCGCCGTCCTGATCTTTGCTGCTGGCGCGGTTCTTGTCATATCCCCCGCCGGGACACAGGTTCAGTCTTTCCAGTCAAAACGCGGTCCTTGCTCAAAAACCGCGATCATATTTTATAGTCGCGAGGCGATTTTTTCAATATTTATATTTAAGTTTAAACATGCTTATTGGGGCATACTTGGTTTTCGCCGTCACGGCGGCGGAATGGAAGAATTTGACTCACTTTCAAACCGGTCCACCGCCGCGCCGTCAAAAAGCTTGCCACGCCCGGCGGCGTCTGGTACATTTGACCGTGACGGTTGTCTCTTTAAATTAGTCCGGCGAGGCTGATAAGAGCGCCGTGGGTAATAATGTTTTGCCCCGCGGGGCCCGTCCCGGGTTCGCGTTTCTGTTCCGCCTCGCCGCAAGCCAGCCGTTGAGGATTTGACAATCTCATATCGGAGGGGACGCCTTGCCCAGGGAAGGAAAGGGAAAAAAGGAGACCGGCGGCTCCCCCAGCGTGATCCTCACCTCCGTCAAGATGCGCCAGATAATAAAGCGGATGGCGCACGAGATCGTGGAGAGAAACAAGGACCTGAACGATCTTGTCATCGTGGGGATAGTCACCCGCGGCGGCGTTCTGGCCCGGCGGATCGCGAAGGAATTGAAAAGAATCGCGAAAGTAGACGTCCCCGCCGGAGCGCTGGACCCCACCCTGTACAGGGACGATTTCAAGAGCAGGGGGGCCGTCCTGAAAGCGGGGGAGACGACGATCCCGGCGCCGGTGGAGGGAAAGACGGTTCTTTTGGTGGACGATGTGCTTTTCACCGGGCGCACGATAAACGCCGCCATAACCCATCTTTTCGATCTTGGCAGGCCCAGGGAGGTGCAACTGGCCGTGCTGATCGACCGGGGCCACCGCGAGCTTCCCATCCGGCCGGACTACTGCGGCAAGAACGTCCCCACCCAGTACGTGGAGAAGGTGCGCGTCCGCTTCAAGGAGAGCGACGGCAAGGACATCGTGTGGAGCGGCCTGGGCGGCCACGGCGGAAGCGGATCGAAATGACCGGCGCCGCCGAAAAGGGCCTGGCCGGGCGCGGAATCCTGTCCATGGAGGACCTGTCCGCCGGGGATATAGGGGCCATCCTGGAGACCGCCGCGGCCATGAGGCAGATATCGGAGCGCGACGTCAAGAAGACGCCCACCCTGCGGGGCCGGACGGTCATAAACCTTTTCCTGGAGCCCTCCACCAGGACGCGGACGAGCTTCGAGATCGCCGGGAAACGACTCTCCGCCGACGTGATAAACATATCCGGCGCGGGCTCTTCGGTATCCAAGGGCGAGTCGCTGAAAGACATGGCCGCCACGCTCACGTCCATGAGGCCGGACCTGCTGGTGATAAGAAGCCCCTTCGCCGGGGCGCCCGCCATGGCGGCGGAGTGGACGGGCCTGCCGGTGGTCAACGCGGGGGACGGAAGAAGCGAGCACCCCACCCAGAGCCTGCTCGACCTGATGACCATAAAAGAACGCAAGGGAGGGCTCGACGGGCTGGCGGTCTCGATCGTGGGGGACATAGCCAACAGCCGCGTGGCCCGCTCTAACATGATCGCCATGAAGAAGATGGGGATGACCGTCACCATCTGCGGCCCGGCGACGCTGCTGCCGCCGGACGCCGAAAAGATGGCGGACAGGGTAACCACGAGCCTTGCCGAGGCGGCGCGTGGCGCGGACGTCATCATGGCCCTTCGCATACAAAAGGAGAGGCTCGCCGGAACGGAGTTCCCCTCCCTGCGGGAATACGCGAGGCTTTTCCTCCTGACGCCCGAAGTCCTGGGATTGGCGAAAAAGGACGCCATCATCATGCACCCGGGGCCGATCAACCGGGGGGTGGAGATATCCCCGGAGGCCGCCGACGGGCCCTGGTCGGTCATCCTCGGCCAGGTGACCAACGGCGTGGCCGTCCGCATGGCGGTTCTATACCTGCTGCTCGGCGGCGCCATCGGCTTGGAGGGGGGGAGGGAATGAGGTTTTCAGACACCCTCCTTTACAAGGAGGGGCGGCGGCGAAGCCGCCGGGAAGGTGATTCTTGCTTAGTACTTCCGGTTACCCCCTCGGCCCTTCGGGCCACTCCCCCTTATAAAGGAGGAGAAAGTGAAGAAGGAAAAACGCGCAAGAGGCGCCGACCCCGGAAAGGCCATTTTTAACCGATGAGCGATCTGCTGATTAAAAACGGACGGGTGATCGACCCGGCCAACGGCATCGACGGCGTGATGGACGTTCTCATCGAAAAGGGCAGGATCGCCGTGGTGGACAAGGACATTCCGGCGGAAGACCGCAAGGTGATAGACGCCTCGGGCAAGTGGGTGACGCCGGGGCTTGTCGACATCCACGTCCACCTGCGCGAGCCGGGACAGGAGCATAAGGAGACGATCGAGACCGGAACACGCGCCGCCGCGGCGGCGGGGTTCACCTCCATCGCCTGCATGGCCAACACGGATCCGGTGAACGACAACGCCTCGGTGACGGACTACATCCTGGAGACCGCCAGGGCGAAGGGGGCCGTCAACGTCCATGTCATAGGCGCGGTGACACAAGGGCTTGCCGGCGAGCGGTTGGCCGACATCGGCGAGATGGCCGAACGGGGCGCGGTGGCCGTATCCGACGACGGGCGGGCCGTCATGAACGGTTACGTGTTGAGGCGCGCCATGGAGTACGCCTCCATGTTCGGGCTCGTGGTGATAGAGCACGCCGAGGACCACGCCCTCGCCGCCGGGGGGGTGATGAACGAGGGGGAGGTCTCCGCGAGGCTGGGTCTGCGGGGCAGGCCCGCGGCGGCGGAGGATATCATCGTGGCCCGGGACGCCGCCGTCGCGGAGTACCTGGGCGCGCCCATACACATTGCCCACGTCTCCACCGCCGGGGCCGTACAGATCATACGAGGGGCGAAGGAGCGCGGCGTCCAGATCACCGCCGAGGCGGCGCCGCATCATTTCACCCTGACCGACGAAGCCTGCCTGGGGTATGACACGATGGCGAAGGTGGCGCCGCCGCTGCGGACGGCCGAGGACGTGGAGGCGATCCGGGCGGGGCTGGCCGACGGGACGATCGACCTCATCGCCACCGACCACGCCCCCCACAACGTGGCCGACAAAGAGACGGAGTTCGACAATGCCGCGTTCGGCATATCCGGGCTGGAGACGGCGCTTGCCCTGTCGCTCGCTCTTGTCCGGGACGGGACGCTCACGCCGTCCGCCCTCATCGAGGCGATGACGGTGAAACCGGCTGGTATCATCGGGATCGACCGGGGTTCGCTTTCGCCGGGGGCGGCGGCGGATATAACGATCATGGACCCGGAGGCCGAATGGGTGGTCGATCCCGCGAAATTTTTCTCCAGGGGCAAAAACACTCCCTTCGCCGGGCGCGCGGTGAAAGGCAGGGCGGCTATGACCATCGTCAAAGGAAAGGTGGTCCACGAAATCAAGGGTGAAAAACGTGGCTGACGCGTATCTTGTCCTGAAAGACGGCCGCGTGTTCCGCGGGGAGCCGCTCGGCGCCGTCGGGGAGACGGAGGGCGAGATCGTCTTCAACACCTCCATGACCGGCTACCAGGAGATCCTCACCGACCCGTCCTACGAGGGGCAGATCGTCACCATGACGTATCCGCTGATCGGCAACTACGGCGTGAACGCCGAGGACGACGAGTCCCGCCGAATCTTCGCCGAGGGGTTCATCGTAAAGGAGGAGAGCGCCATAGCCTCCAGCTGGCGGAGCGGCGGCTCGCTGGGCGATTACCTGCGCGAGCGCGGCGTGGTGGGGATACAGGGGATCGACACCCGCGCGCTGACAAAGCACATCCGCGAGCATGGCGCCATGCCGGGGATCATAAGCTCCGTGGAGCGCGCGGACGTAGGCGAGCTTGCCGAGCGAGCCTCGAAACTTTCCGGGACGGAAGGGATCGACCTCGTCTCGAAGGTGACCTGCCAGGGGCCTTACGAGTGGAACGAGGGGTTGTGGGAGCTTGGCGAAGGTTTCCAGGCTCGCGAAGGGCGGCATCGCGTCGTGGCGGTCGACCTGGGGATCAAGCGCAATATCCTGCGAAACCTCGTGGACGCGGGGCTTGAAGTCACCGTTGTCCCGGCGGACGCTTCGGCGGAGGAGATTTTAGGGCGCGATCCCGATGGCGTTTTTTTGAGCAACGGGCCGGGCGACCCCGCGGCGGCGCCATACGCGGCGCGGACCGTGGCCGCGCTGATCGGGAAAAAACCGATATTCGGCATCTGTCTTGGCCACCAGATACTGGCGCTGGCATTGGGCGCGAAGACGTACAAGTTGAAATTCGGCCATCACGGCGGCAACCAGCCTGTCATGGACCTTGAGACGGGCAAGGTGGAGATCACCGCGCAGAACCACAACTACGCCGTGGACGAAGCCAGCCTGCCCGGCGGCGTCGAGCTTACACACGTTAACCTGAACGACCGCACGGTCGAGGGGATAAAAAGCGATGAGAAGCGGTTGTTCTCCATTCAGTATCACCCCGAAGCCGCCCCCGGGCCTCATGATTCCGCGTATTTGTTCAGGAGATTCGCGGAGATGATGGAGGGGTGAGGGGTCGATGTCTAACAAACTTGTTTTCCGCGCTCACGCCGTCTGGCGAATGTCGCAACGAGGTATAAGTGGGCAAGACGTAAGAGAAGCGCTTGAAAAGGGTGAAACGATAGAAAGCTACCCGGACGACAGCCCTTATCCCAGCCGTCTTGTTCTGGGTTGGATAGGGCATCGCCCGGTTCACGTCGCGGTGGCGGATAACATGGAAGAAGATGAGATAATCGTAATTACGGCGTATGAGCCGGACGCGGAGCGATGGGAGGAGGGTTTTTCGAGGAGGAAAAAGTCATGAAGTGCGTAATTTGCAAAAGCGGGGAGACAAGGGCGGGCCGGACCACGGTAACCCTCGAGCGCGGCGCCATGACGCTGGTTGTTAAGGGCGTTCCGGCGAAGGTGTGCGAAAACTGCGGCGAGGACTATTTGGACGAAGAAACCGTAAAAGACCTGGAGGCCATAGCCGACGAAGCCGCCAAGACGGGAGTCCAGGTTGAAGTCCGCCAGTACGCCGCCGCGTGATGACGCCGCCTCCGGTTTGAGCGACTCCGCGTATTCGTTCAGGAGATTCGCCGGGATGATGGAGAGGTGAGGACAGTCAGGCGATGATATCCTATCCGAGGCATTGCGGGGAAAAAGTTGAGCGTTATATTTTTACACCCTCCCCTTTATCCCCTCCCGTCAAGGGAGGGGATGCTGGATATCCTTCCCCTTGACGGGGGAGGACTGAGGTGGGGGTGATATGAAAAACATTCTAAAGAAGTTCGCCCGCGACCTCAGAAAGGAGCCGACAGAGGCCGAAAGGCGGCTTTGGCGGCGCCTGCGGATGAAACAAATGGATGGAGTGAAGTTCAGAAGACAGCACCCGATCGGGAAATATATCGTGGATTTCATTTGCCTTGAGAAAAGGCTGATCGTGGAAATCGACGGCGGCCAGCATGGGAAAGAGCGGGGAAGAGAGGACGATAAAATCCGCGATGAATGGTTTTCACTTCGTGGCTATAAAGTTTTGAGGTTCTGGAACAACGAGGTCATGAAAAATACCGAGGGTGTCTTGGAGACTATCTATAAAGCATGCATGGAAAGATGAGTTTGAGCTTTAAATTTTACACCCTCCCCTTTATCCCCTCCCGTCAAGGGAGGGGAAAAAAGAGTCCTCCCCCTTGCTGGCGGCTTTTATCCCTTACCCCCTCCCCCTTGAAGGGGGAGGACTGAGGTGGGGGTGAAGAGGAGGAACTGATGGCGATACCGGATTTTCAAACGTTTCTCTTGCCGTTTCTTCGGTTCGCTTCCGATGGTAAGGAGCACACCATGCAGGAGGCGCGGGACGCTCTCGCCAAAGAGTGTAAACTTTCCGAGGCGGATTTGGCGGAGCTTGTTCCAAGTGGTAGACAGACCAAGTTCGCCAACCGCGTGGCGTGGTCGAAGGTTTATCTAGGCAGAGCCGGGTTGCTGGACTCGCCTAAGAGGGGCGTTTTCCTGATTTCTGAACGAGGCAGAAATGTTCTGGAAAAGAAACCGGAACGCATCGACATTAAGTTTCTTATGCAGTTCCCGGAATACCAAAAATTTCGAGAAGCCGGCAAAGAAACGAAACCAAAAAAAGTGACCACGGCTCCCGCAGAGCCGGAATCAACCACGCCCGAAGAGACGCTGGAGCAGGCTTACGAGCAGCTACATGAAAAAGTCGCAAATGAATTGTTAGAGCAAGTGAAAAATTGTTCGCCTTATTTCTTCGAAAAGCTCGTCGTGAACCTTCTTTTGAACATGGGCTACGGCGGATCACGCGAAGACGCGGGAAGGGCGATAGGGAAAACCGGTGACGAGGGGATAGACGGGATCATCAACGAAGACAAGTTGGGTCTGGACGTTATCTACATACAGGCCAAGCGGTGGAACGACGCAGTTGTGGGCCGCCGGGAGATCCAACAGTTCGTCGGGGCGTTGAGCGGCAAACAGGCTAAAAAGGGGATTTTCATAACGACATCCGGTTTCTCGAAAGGGGCCAGGGATTACGCCGAGAAGGTGGACAGCAAAGTTATTTTAATCGACGGGGAACATCTGGCGTCACTGATGATAGATCACAACGTAGGCGTCTCCACGGTGGACTCATACGAAATAAAGAAAATAGATTCCGACTACTTTTTTGAAGAATAACAGGATGTTAGAGAACGCTTTTAATTTTCTTCTTTGCAGGATGGATTTTCAATTATCCCCCCCTGGAGGGAGGGGACAAAGGGGAGGGGGTAAAATCAAGATCATATATTGGACCCCTCACCCCGGCCCTCTCCCTCAAGGGGAGAGGGAGCTTTATCCCATAACGTGATATACAACCCAAAATGCCAAAAAGAACCGACATTCAAAAAATCCTCGTCATAGGCGCGGGGCCGATAGTCATCGGGCAGGCGTGCGAGTTCGACTACTCCGGAACGCAGGCGGTAAAGGCGTTGCGCGAAGAAGGGTACAAGGTCTGCCTCGTCAACTCCAACCCGGCGACGATCATGACCGACCCGGAGATGGCCGACAGCACGTACATAGAGCCGGTCACGCCGGAGTACGTCCGCAAAATAATCGAGCGCGAAAAACCGGACGCGCTGCTGCCGACCGTCGGCGGGCAGACGGCGCTGAACGTGGCCGTGGCGCTGGCCGAGGACGGTGTCCTGGAAAAACACGGCGTCGAGCTTATAGGCGCGAAGCTGCCCGCGATACAGAAGGCCGAGGACCGCGACCTTTTCAAGAAGGCGATGGAGGCGATAGATGTACAAGTCCCCGCCTCCGCCCTGGCCCGGGACATGGAGGGCGCCATGGCCGCGCTGGAGACCGTCGGCCTGCCCGCGATCATCCGCCCGGCCTACACCCTCGGCGGCGCTGGGGGCAGCTCGGCGGCGACTGTGGAGGAATACAGGGCCCAGGCGCGGGCGGGCCTGGCGGCAAGCCCGGTCTCGCAGATTCTGATCGAGAGGTCGATCGCCGGATGGAAGGAGTACGAGCTGGAGGTGATGCGCGACATGAACGACAACGTCGTCATCATCTGCTCCATAGAGAACTTCGACCCCATGGGTGTCCACACCGGCGACTCGATAACCGTCGCCCCGGCGCAGACGCTGACCGACCGCGAGTACCAGGTGATGCGCGACGCGGCAATAAGGATCATAAGGGAGATCGGCGTGGACACGGGCGGATCGAACATACAGTTCGCCGTGAACCCGGACTCAGGCGAGCTTGCGGTGATTGAGATGAACCCCCGCGTCTCCCGCTCGTCGGCGCTGGCGTCGAAGGCGACGGGGTTCCCCATAGCCAAGATCGCCGCGAAGCTGGCCGTCGGCTACAGCCTCGACGAGATACGAAACGACATAACAGGCGGCGCGACGCCGTCGTCCTTCGAACCGGCGATAGACTACTGCGTCGTGAAGATACCCCGGTTCGCCTTCGAAAAATTCCCCAAGGCAGACGACAGGCTGGGCACGCAGATGAAGTCCGTCGGCGAGGTGATGAGCATCGGGCGGACGTTCAAGGAGTCGCTGCAGAAGGCGATCCGCTCGCTGGAGGCGGGCGCCTTCGGGTTCGAGGAGAACGCGGCGATCACCAACGAGCAGATAGAGAAAAAACTCAAGGCCCCCGCCTCGGACAGGCTCTGGGCCACGGGCGAGGCGATCCGCCGCGGCTGGCCGATCGAGCGCGTCCACAGCCTGACGAAAATAGACCCCTGGTTCCTGGTGAACATCAAGGAGATCATCGACGCCGAGGCGGACGTGATGAACAACGGCCTGGGAGACACGGCGCGCCTGCGCAAGCTGAAGCGGATGGGGTTTTCCGACAGGCGGCTGGCCGCGCTTACCGGGGCGGCCGAGCAGGAGGTGAGAGACATGCGCCGCGCCGGTGGGGTCGCCCCGGTCTTCAAGAGGGTGGACACCTGCGCCGCCGAGTTCGAGGCGAGGACGCCGTACCTGTACTCCACCTATGAGCAAGAGTGCGAGGCGGCCCCGACGGACAGGAAAAAGATAATGATCCTCGGCGGCGGGCCGAACAGGATCGGCCAGGGAATAGAGTTCGACTACTGCTGCGTCCACGCCGCCATCGGGCTCAAAAAGGACGGGTACGAGACGATCATGGTCAACTGCAACCCGGAGACCGTCTCCACCGATTACGACACCTCCGACAGGCTCTACTTCGAGCCGCTCACTTTGGAGGACGTCCTCTCCATAATAGAAGTGGAGAAGCCCGACGGCGTCATCGTGCAGTTCGGCGGCCAGACGCCGCTGAACCTGGCCATGCCGCTTATGCGCGCCGGGGCGCCGATCATCGGCACCAGCCCGGATTCCATCCACCGCGCCGAGGACAGGGAAAGCTTCAAGGCGCTATTAGACAAGCTCGGGCTCAAGCAGCCGCCGAACGGCCTTGCGACGAGCGCGGAAGGGGCCCTGAAGGTGGCCGGGCGGATCGGCTATCCTGTTGTCGTCCGCCCCTCCTACGTCCTGGGCGGGCGGGCGATGGAGATCGTCTACGACGACGAGTCGCTGTCCCATTACATGGTACACGCCGTGAAAGCCTCGCCGGACTACCCGGTGCTGATCGACAAGTTTTTGGACGACGCGACGGAGCTGGACGTGGACGCCGTCTGCGACGGAAAGACGGCCGTCATAGGCGGCGTGATGGAGCACATAGAGGAGGCCGGCGTGCACTCGGGCGATTCGGCCTGTTCCCTGCCGCCAAGGAGCGTCGCGCCGGATCTGCTGGAGGAGATAAAACGCCAGACCCGCGCCATGGCCCTGGAGCTTGGCGCCGTGGGGCTGATGAACGTCCAGTTCGCCGTCAAGGGAGGCGATATCTACGTCCTCGAGGTCAACCCCCGCGCATCGCGCACGATCCCCTTCGTCTCGAAGACGATAGGCGTCCCCCTGGCGCAGATAGCGGCCAGGGTGATGGCGGGCAGGACTTTAAAGGAGCTTGGCTTCACCGAGGAGGCGGAGTACTCCCACGTGGCGGTGAAAGAGTCGGTCTTCCCCTTCATAAAATTCCCGAACGTGGACACCATCCTCGGACCGGAGATGAAATCGACCGGCGAGGTGATGGGGCTGGACACCTCCTTCGGCCGCTCCTTCGCCAAGGCCTCCACGGCCGCCGGGCAGGCGCTGCCGCGCTCGGGAACGATCTTCATATCCGTCATGGACAGGGACAAACGCAGGGCCGTCGAGGTGGCGCGTGGCCTCTCGGCGCTCGGCTTCCGCCTCATCGCCACGCGGGGCACCGCCGAGAGCATACGCGCCGCCGGGGTGGAGGTGGAGACGGTGAACAAGGTCTTTGAGGGGGGGCAGACCTGCGTGGACATCATCGGCGCGGGGGGCGTGGACATGGTGATAAACACCACCCTCGGCAAAAAAGCTCTCCAGGACTCGTACTCCATCCGCCGCACGGCGCTCAACATGAACGTCCCCTACCAGACCACCATAGAAGGCGCCGAGGCTTCTCTCGTCGCCATAAAGACCGCCATCGAGGAGGGAATGGACGTCAAGCCTCTGCAGGAGTATTTTAAGGGCGCGGGGCTGGCCCCCCGCGGGGCGGGGGCCGAATGAAAACCCAGCCCGATTTCAGAGGTTGAGAACGTGAGACAAACGGCTTCAGCATTCGTTCTGGCGCTCCTTTGCGCCCTGACGCTGGCCCCCGCGTTCGCCGCCGCGCCGCCGTGGCTTGGAGAAAGCTACGGCGAGACGGTCTCCGAGGAGTGGATGAACGTTATGCTCGGCGGGCGCAAGATAGGCTTCTCCCACCGCAAGGTGGAAAAAGGCGATGACGGCTACCGCGTCACCGGCCGGGCGCTGATCCGCCTCTCCCTGATGGGCGTGACTCAGGACCTTTCGTTCTCCCAGTCCTACTACCTCGACGAGAACAAGGAGGTCTTAGGCTTCATCTCCCTCAAAAAAATCCAGAGCCAGCGGATGCGGACGGTGGGGACGGTGAAGGACGGCGCCGTGGAGCTGGAGATCACCGGGGCGGGGGGAACGTCGAAGACCAGCGCGGCGCTGGCCCCCGGGACGATGTTCCTCGAGACGCTTCCTTTCCAGATCGCCTCCGAGCTGCGCGTGGGGATGAAAAAGACCGTCCCCGTCTTCATCATCGAGCTTCGCGCCATGGACAACCTGACTATCAGCGTGCTGGACAAAAAGAAGATGGAGCTTGACGGGAAGATGGCGCCTGTCTTCGTGGTCGAGCATACCATCCAGGGTCTGTCCAGCGTAAGCTACATGACGCCGGAAGGGATAACCGTCCGGGAGGAGGAGCCGCTGATGGGGATAACATCGGTGAGAGTCCCGGAGGGCGAGGCGCTCTCCTTCCCCGATGGGGCAGTGCCCGTGACGAGCCTCATCACCTTCAGCCTGATAAAGCCTTCGGGGCCCGTCCCGCCCGCGCCCGGCTCGCTCAAGGAGATGCGGATGGTGATCGGCGGGGTGGACGATCCGGCCTCCATCCCCTCGGACGCAAGGCAGATGAGGCTCGAGGCGGAATGGAAAACCGGCCCGGACGGAAAACGGACCGCCAGCGTCCCCGTCGTGACCTTCAAGGCGGCGCCATCTCAAAAAGTCTCCATCGCCGGGGCGTCGCGGGCGGAGCCGGAGTTTTTAAAACCCACCCCCGAGGCGCAGTCGGACAACGAGATGATAAAGGCAAAGGCCCGCGATATCGTAGGAGATGAAAAGGACGCCTGGGCCGCCGCCAGGCTCATCAATCGCTGGGTCCACGAAAACGTGGAGAAGAAGCTGGCGGACTCCTTCACCGCCGTGGATGTCCTGAACTCCATGGAGGGCGAATGCCAGAGCCACACGAACCTTTTCATTGCGCTGGCCCGGAGCATTGGGATACCAGCGAGGGCGGCCTCGGGGGTGGTATATTCAAAAGAGAACGAGGGGTTCCTGTACCACGCCTGGCCGGAAGTTTTCGTCGGCGAGTGGGTGGCGATGGACCCCACCCTGGGCCAGGAGGTGGCCGGCGTAACGCACATAAAGCTTGCCGAAGGGGGGCTTGAAAGCCAGGTGAAGCTGGTACGGTTCCTGGGCAGGATATCCATATCCATAAAATCTTACGAGTAACGCCCGATGAACTGCATAGTGAGGGTGAACAAGACGCTGGCGCCGGACTTTTTCTACCTGTCGCTGGAGCCGGTCCAGCCGATGAAGGACATAAGGCCGGGCCAGTTCGTCATGGTCCGCTGCTCGAGTTCCACCGACCCTTTTCTGCGAAGGCCGATGAGCATAGCCGACTTCAACCCCGACGGCTCGCGGTTCGGCCTGGTGATAAGGATGACCGGGCGCGGCACCCACATGCTCTCAACCCTCGTGCCGTGGGACCACGTGGACGTCCTGGGACCCTTCGGCAACGGGTTTACGATACCGGACGGGGCGAAGTCCGCCTGGATCGTCGTCGGCGGCTCCGGCGTGGCGCCCTTCCTGGGGCTTCTGGAGAACGCCCCGGAGGGGGAGGCCTATTACACCGTCTTCATGGGAGCGGCCGACCGGGAGCGGCTCTTCTTCGGCGACGCTTTCGAGGAGGAGGGGGCGCGGGTGATAAAGGCCACCGAGGACGGCTCGGAGGGTTTCAGGGGCATGGTCACCGGCCCCCTGCTGGAGAAGCTCGAGGAGGGGGAGCGGCCGGACGTCATCCTCTCCTGCGGCCCGGCGCCGATGATGAGGGCCGTGGCGGAGATCGCCCGGGAGCGGGGCATACCCCTCTTCGTCTCCATGGAGAACAGGATGGCCTGCGGGTTCGGCGCCTGCCTGGGATGCGTGGCGAAGACCAGGGACGGGGATGGCTACGTGACCGTCTGCAGGCGCGGGCCGGTTTTCGACGCGGCTGACGTGGAGATTTGACATGACGATAAACCTGGAGAACACCGTCGCCGGGATAAGGCTGAAAAACCCGATCATCGGCGCGTCGGGGACTTTCGGCTACGGCCTCGCCTACCAGCGGTTCTACGACCTTTCGGCCATCGGGGGGTTCGTCACCAAGGGCCTCTCGCTGGAGCCCAGGAGCGGAAACCCCACCCCCAGGATATGCGAAACCCCCGCGGGGATGCTGAACGCCGTGGGGCTGCAGAACATCGGGCTGGACGAGTTCACGAGAAAAAAGCTGCCGAAGCTCAAGGAGATCGACACGGCTGTGATCGTCAACTTTTTCGGCGACACCGTCGAGGAATACGCCGGGATGGCCGAGCGGCTCGACGAGCTGGAGGGGATCGACGGGCTGGAGATGAACATATCCTGCCCGAACGTAAAGGAGGGGGGCGTGGTCTTCGGCTCGGACACGAAGATCACCGCGGAGGTTGTCCGGGCCTGCCGGGCCAGGACGAAAAAACCGCTGATCGTGAAGCTCTCCCCCAACGTGGCGGACATAGCTGAGTTCGCCAGAGTCTGCGAGGCCGAGGGGGCGGACGCCCTGAGCGTCATGAACACCATCCTTGGGATGGCCATAGACATCCGCGCCCGGCGGCCCATCCTGAGCAGGAGGGTGGGGGGGCTCTCCGGCCCGGCCATAAAACCAATCGCCTTGCGCATGGTGTGGCAGTGCCACGAGGCGGTGAAAATCCCCATCTTCGGGATCGGGGGGATAGCGGACGCGGAGGATGTCGTGGAGTTTCTTCTGGCCGGGGCGTCGGCGACGCAGGTGGGCTCGATGAACTTCGTGGAGCCGATGATCCTGAAAAACCTGGCCGAGGAACTGCCGGACCTTCTCTATTCCCTGGGCGTCTCCGACTACCGGGAGCTCATCGGCGCCGCCCACGGGGCGTAAAGCGCGGGGGCCTGTCTATCGGTTAAAATCAACTCCCCGCCCGCCGGTTCGCGGCGGAAGCGGGCGCTGACGGATTCTGCGTAAAACCGCCCGGCCATTCTTTCAGACTTTCCGGACGGTTAAACGTGGTGTCCAGTGAAACGCCGCCGCCTGAAACCGCCCGAAAACCGCCGCCCGCTAATGGGGAGAAGGGCGAAGCGGCCGAAGCGAGGTCCGCGGCAAACGCATCCTGGGGAGACAACATCTTCAACGTCATGCCACTATATTCGGGATTTGGCGAGGATCGCTTTAGGGTTTTTTTTGCCCGCCGCGCCCTGGGCGAAAAAAAACGGCGCCCCGCAGGGCGCCGCTCACACCCGCCGTATCCGGCGGATCACTTCTTCTCGGGTATCTTTATCGCGAGGAAGCTGGAGCTGTCGCCGCGCCGCAGCAGCATGAGAACGACGTCCCCCGGCTTGGCCGCGGAGAGGACTTCCCTGTAGGTCTCGATATTCTCGACGGGCTTGCGGTTCAGCTCGGTGATGACATCGCCGGGGCGAATCCCCGCCAGGGCGGCCGGGCTGCCCGGCGCCACGGAGGTGACCACCACCCCCGGGCCCGTCTCCAGGTCGAACCGCTGAGCCAGCTCCGGCGTGATGTCGCTTGCCCTCAGCCCCAGCGTCTCCTCGCCGATGGAGGGCTTGCCGGGGGCGGGCGCGCCGGTGTCCGGCATCTGGCCAAGCTCCACGGTCAATGATACCGTCTCGTCGCCTCTTATGACCACGATCTTCACCTTCGCCCCCGGCTTCTCGAAGCCCACCATCCGCGGAAGCTGCATGGCGCTAGGCACCTCTTCGCCGTTGAACTCGATGATGACGTCGCCGGTCTTCATCCCCGCCTTGTCGGCGGGGGAGCCTTTGAACACCTCGCTGACAAGCGCCCCCATCGGCTTCTCGAGGCCGAGGGCTTTCATCAGCTCCTCGGTTATCGTCTGTATCTTCACGCCCAGCCATCCGCGCTGGACCTTGCCTTTTTTCAGGTCCTCGTAGATGGCCTTGACCTCGTTCACGGGGATGGCGAAGCCTATCCCGATGTTCCCCTGGGACATGCCGCCGGTGAAGATGGCCGAATTTATCCCCACGACCCTGCCGTTGGTGTCGAGAAGCGGCCCGCCGGAATTACCGGGATTGATGGAAGCGTCGGTCTGGATGAAATTGTCGTAAAGACCGGCGCCTATCACCCTGCCCTTGGCGGAGATCACGCCCACCGTCACCGTCTGGGACAGCCCGAAGGGGTTGCCGATGGCCATCACCCATTCCCCGACGTCAAGCGTGTCGGAGTCGCCGAACTCCAGGGTGGGAAGGTCATGCTCGGGCTTTATTTTTATCAGCGCTATGTCTATCTTGGGGTCGGCGGCGACAAGCTCGGCCTCGTATTCCTTCGCCGGAACGCCCGTCGAGCCGTCGCCGAAGGTCACGACGATCTCGACCGCCTGTTCGACGACGTGGTTGTTCGTGAGGATGTAGCCCTCCTCTTCCACGACGAACCCGGACCCCAGGCTCTGCCGGGTGCGCTCCTGGGGCATCTCGCGGAACCAGGGGAAAAACCTCTCGTAAAACTCCTTCATCTGCTCGTCGCCGAATATCCCCGCCTCCACTTTCTGTGTGGTGGATATGTTGACCACGGCGGGAGTCTTCTCCTTGGCTATCTTGACGAAAACGTTGGCCGGGTCGGGGCTTGCGGCGTGGGCGGACGGGGCGAACTGGCCTCCGGAAGAACGCGAAGATGAGGAAAAATGGGCGCCGACGGCCGCGCCGGCCAGGACGAGGCCGAGACCCAGGGAAAACCACCTCACTCTTTTCGCGAAATCACTCACCTTCTTATACCCCCTTGATCCAATCCGGCATGAGCCTGGCATGCTGAAATCATAAAGCGAATCATCAATCCTCAAAAAAAGAAATTATAACACATACAAATATAAGACCAAACTTCACCGATAAAAAGGCGGCGCGGCGGGCACAGCGCGTTTTTCGACTTTTTCCCGTTCTCCTTTTCCTTCACATTTTTCAGGAGCCCTTCCGCCACGGCCCGAAAAATTCTACATTCACACCGGCGCGGCAGGATAAAAGAGCGCGAAGGAGGAAAGGATGAGCCCGCAACCGCCGGTGATAGTCGTCCCCGGGATAAAGGGGACATCCCTGGCCGATCATTACCATCTGCCGCCGGAGGACGTCTGGCGGCCGGTTTTCCAGGAAGGTTTTATGGACATCGCCCATCGGGCGAGCTTGCGGCGGATAGCCCTCCACCCGGATAACCGGCGGCGCGAGGCGATGGAGCCGGCCAGGGTGCTGCCCGGCGCCATCCACGAGTTCGTCTATGGCGAGTTGGTCGAAGAGCTGCGCCACGAGCTGGCCGAGGAGGAGCCGCATCCTGTCTTCCCATTCGCCTATGACTGGCGCGAGGATATTTCGGTATCCGCCGACCGGCTGGCCCTGTTCGCCGGGGAGGTGGCCGAGCGGGTGGGGCTGATGCGGGGGGAGCACCGGGGGTACGCCGGGCCGGTGGATATCGTCTGCCACTCGATGGGCGGCCTCGTGGCGGCGGACTGCGTCCATCGCCACGGAGAAAGCGGCCTTTTCAGGAAGGTGGTTTCGCTGGGGACACCCTTCAAAGGCTCCGTTGAAGCGGTGTGGAAGCTGACCACCGGCCGGGCCTCGCAGTGGATGCGCGGCCCCGCCCGGGAGCGGGCCGCCAGCAGGACCATCCCCTCCGTATACCAGCTCCTGCCAAGCTACCGGGGGGCTGTTGTATCGAAGGAGGCGGCTCTTCGCGATCTTTTCAAGACATCCGCCTGGCAGAGGAGCGTCATAAACTCACTGCGCGATTTCATAAAAGAATACGAGGCGCGGGCGCGGCCCGAAGAGCTCCTGGAAAGCTTTTTGAACCGCGCAAGGAGGCTCCGCGGACGGGTCAACTCGAAAAGGGTCATGGAGCGGCTCGCGGCGGCCGGGGGCGGGTGGCTCGCCATCGTGGGGATAGACTGCGACACTTACGTCAACATAAAATCCGCCCGCGAGAACGGCGGCGTCCGCTTCATCCAGACGGGGCGCGAAAACGGCTACGCCTCCGACCCGGCCAGCCGCCTGACCGGCGACAACACCGTCCCCTTCGGCGGCGCGGCGCCGGGCTTTCTGAAAATCGAAAACCTGGTCTGTGTGACGAAGGAGGATTTCGGTTTTTTCGAGTTCGAAAAGCTCCTGGACCTGCACACAGCCCTGCCGAGGATGGACCTGGCCCAGCGGATGGCCATAAAATTCCTGAAAAACAAACCTTTTTACCTGCCCGAGGGCGGCCGTCCCGCGCCGGGGATACCGAGGGAGCGATGGGAGCCGCCGATCGGTTTCGACTCGTGACGGGCCTCCTGGAAAGCTTGTCCGCGGGAGGGAGGGCGCGTAATATATTAACTGCATAGCGCTAAAAATTTTTCAGATAGGAGACGGGAACGATGCCGAGCACGCATGAGAACCTCCAGACAGCATTCGCCGGAGAGAGCCAGGCCAACCGCAAATACTCCGCCTTCGCCGAAGCCGCGGACAAGGACGGTTTCCCCAATATCGCAAAGCTTTTCCGGGCGACGGCCCAGGCCGAGACGTTCCACGCCAAGGGGCATTTGAAGAACATGGGCGGAATAAAAACCACCGCCGAAAACCTGCAGACCGCCATAGCGGGGGAGACCTACGAGTTCACGGAGATGTATCCCCCGATGCTCGAACAGGCCGAGGCGGAAGGGCATAAGTCCAGGACAATGTTCAAGTGGGCGCTGGAGGCCGAAAAAGTCCACGCCGCCCTGTACACCAAGGCGCTCGAGGCCGCCAAGGCCGGAAAAGACATCGACGTGGAGGTCTACCTCTGCCCCAGTTGCGGACACATAGAGTTCGGCAGGCCGAGCGAGAAGTGCCCCATCTGCGGCGCCGCGCCGGAGAAATATCTGAAGATAGACTGACCCGCGGGGAGGGAGGCATTGGGATGATGGCGATCAGCCCCGCGGCGCGGGGCGCCTGGCGCAGAGCGGCTCTGTGGAGGCGGCGCCCCGTGTTTTTCATTGCGGTGGCGGGACTCTCCCCGGCTTCCGAATGAAAGGCGCCGCGTCCGGATTCGGTGCCTTTTTTCGCGCGTTGAGGAGAACCTTGGGGCGGGCGCTTTTCAACCCCGAGTCTTACTGGAAGACGAGGCATTCCAGGGATGAGCTCGGCATCAGGAAGGTCGGGAACATATGCAAATCCCGGGATGAAAACGTCACCGAGTACCGGCGAGCGCAGGGCCAGATGGCGAACTACCTGGAAGACGACGTCGGGGACATCTCAAAAGCCTCCATCCTGGACCTGGGTTTCGGCATGGGACACTACGCTGGCCTTGCCCGTAGGCTCGGCGCCGCCTTCTATCACGGCTTGGACTTCGCCTCCAAAGATATCGACGCCCTGACAGGGAAATACTCTGGCCTTAAATTCGAAAATAGGGACATCTGCGAGCCGGGGCTGGATCTCGGCCGGAAGTACGACGTGATTTTGTTGATCGACGTCGCTTACCATATCGTCGATGAGCGCAAATTCAGGTCGTTGATAGATAACGTCAGAAGACACGTCAGGGCGAGATCGGTGATATACGTGACCGGCCGGTTCAAGAACGGAACTCCGACCGCCGCTCACGTTTCCCATCGCGAGCTTTCGCGATTCGAGGGACTGACAAGCCTGGGAACGGTGAAAGGGCCGGAGCGCTGGAGGGACAACTCGATCGTTCGAATAATCGTCGAAAACGCGCCGGGCCTTTGACGGGACGATGCCGCGCCGGTCCCTTAATCCTCCTCCTTCTCCTCCTCCATATCCCCTGTGTCGATGTCGTAGATGGGGTGCAGATGCTCGGCCTGTTCGTCCTGGAGTTTCAGCACGCGGCGCATGCAGTAGAAGGCCAGGGAGACGATGAAAACCCAGCTCAGACCCATCATCAGCCAGCCGCCGACGGTCATCGCGCCTTCTCCGGTTTGCTGTTTCCCCGCCAGACATACTCCACGGCGATTATAAGCCCCAGGATGAAAAGCCCCATTCCGATCATCGTCCCCAGGGCGTATGGGAACTTCTCGGCGGAGACCCCGCGCAGAAGGAGGTTGTCCAGCCCGTCCTGGTAGAACCAGTAGCCGAGGATGATGAGCAGGTAGGCGGGCGTCACGTATTTTATGATGAACTTGAAAACGGCGGGGACGCGTATGTCCGCTCCCTGGTGGAGCTTTTCAAAGCCCTTGTCTATGCCGAATATCCAGCCGAAGATGATGACCTCGCCGGTGGCGAACAGCACTATGGCGAAAGTGCCCGCCCAGAAGTCCATCATGTCCAGCACTCCCTTGTCGATGAACAGGATCGCGGGCTGTATGGCGAGGAAGGATAAAAACCCGAGGATGGCCACGGACCGGCGCCTGCTCATCCCGAACTCGTCCTCCAGGAAGGCGATCCCCGGCTGGAGCATGGATATGGAGCTTGTGATCCCCGCCAGGAAAAGGAGGAAAAACCACATGAAGGCCAGAACGCCCGTAAAAGGCATCTTGGAGAAGACCAGCGGCATCGTCACGAACCCCAGGTCGAACGCGCCGCCGTGGGCTATCTCCTCTATCCCCACCGGGCCGAAGAAGACGAAAGCCGCCGGGATGGCTATCGACGCGCCGATTATCACCTCCACGGTCTCGTTTATGGATATCGACGTCAGGCCGGAAAGCGCCACGTCGTCGTCCTTCTTCAGGTAGCTGGCGTAGGTGATGATGAGCCCGAGGCCGACCGATGTGGTGAAAAATATCTGACCAGCCGCCGCGAGCCACACCTTGGCGTCGGCCAGCTGGGAAAAGTCCGGATTCCACAAAAACCCGAGCCCGTTGGCCACGTTCCAGTCCGGCAGCCTCGGGTCCGGCGCGCCGAGGGTGAGGACGCGGAACATGATGATCAGCCCCAGCGTCACCAGGATGGGCATGGCGATCTTGCTTATCACCTCGATGCCCTTGACCAGGCCCCGGTAGATGAAAAACAGGTTTATGGCGAAAGTTATCAGGAAGAAGGTATAGGCGGGCCCCAGGCCGGTGAACCAGCTGTTTTCCTCCAGGCCCTGGTAGCCCGTCAGAAACTCCTTCATCTGCCCCATGTTGGCCGCGTCGGTCAGGTCGCCCTTCAGCGCGTACCAGGAGAAGGCAAGGCACCACGACTCGATATAGACATAGTAGAAATTTATCATCAGGGGGATAAAAATTCCCAGAACCCCGAAATACCTCGCCGCGCGGTGGTTCCAGAAGACGTTCAGTATCCCCGGCCCGGAGCCATGCCCCCTGCCGCCCGCGGCCCGGCCCATGGTCCATTCCACCCAGCAAAGGGGGATGCCGAGCAAAAAGAGGGCGATTATGTACGGGATCATGAAAGCGCCGCCGCCGTTCTGCGCGGCCTGGACGGGAAACCGCAGGAAATTGCCGAGCCCCACCGCCGAGCCCGCCACGGCCAGGATGATGCCCAGCCTCGTGCCCCAGTTTTCTCGCGGCATTTTACTAAGTTACGGTTTTAAATAGGATTTCCGGGAATAAAAGCCATGATTCGGGCTAATCTATCATTTCCCCCGAAAGAGCGCAAGAACACCGGGGCGTGGTAACACGCCGGATCTTGCGCCAGGCGGAGAAAAGGGCTCTCCGGGCATGAATCTTCTTTTGGGTGAGGAGCGGAAGGGCGGTTGCCGCGCGGCGTCTAGTAGCCGAACATCTTCTCGCGGATCCAGACCGACGTCCACGCCCCGAGCAGTATAAAAGTGATGGTGATGACCCCGCCGAGGCCGAAGACGGAGCAGCCGGTAAGCCCCTGGCCGATGTTGCAGCCTATGGAGATGATGGCGCCGTAGCCCATCAGGAGGCCCCCCACGAGGTGGCTGAGGAAGGCGCTCTTGTTCGCCGGGACAACCCAGTGGAACGACCTTGTCACCATCGCGGCGATGAACGAGCCGAGCAGGACGCCGATCACCGTCGCCACGCCGAAGCTGAGCTCCGAGCCGGTGGCGGTCTTTATGTAGTCGAAAAAGTCCGCGTTGGGCTTGGCGAAGGTGAGGCTGGTGGGGCGGAAGCTGTTGACCACCGTCGTGTCCATGGCCAGGAACTCGTCGGCCTGGATCATCGCCGCCGCTTTGCCGGTGGCGTACCACCCGGCGACGATCAGAAGCCCGACGGCCAGCCCCGTGAGGGGCCATTTCCGCCCGATGAAGTCGTCCTTTTTCGCCGAGACGGTAAACCACACCGCAAGGAACAGGGCGAAAACGCCGATGATGACCCAGGGGTTGACGCCGATGAGGTCCGGTATCCGCGAGGTCGGCAGGGCGACGGCCAGCTTCCTGTAGACATACTCGTTGGTGTAGGCCAGGTGCCCCGCGAGAGCCGACCCGGCGGTCAGGTTGAACGCGAAGACGCTGACCAGCGCCCCCAGGTGCCCCTCGCCGGTCCTGACAAGTATCCGGGAGGCGCATCCCCCGGCGAAGACTATGCCGATCCCGAAGATGTATCCCCCCACGATGAACCCGAGCCACGGGAAGTTCTTGGGAAGGTAGATGGAGTTTTCCGGGTGGACCATGCCAAGGTCGGTCAGAAACTGCGTCCCGGCCAGGGCCACCAGCAGGGCCACCATGTACGCCTTGAACTGCAGGAAGGAGCCGAATATCTTTATGCTGGTGAAACAGTTGGACATGCAGAAGTTCGTCCTCTGGATCAGCGCGCCGAGCAACGCGCCGATCAGCAGGCCGCTCCACGTAAGGTAGGACTGCGCCTGCGGGATGATGTCCCCTTCCACCTTCTTCCCCTTTGCTCCCAAGGCCCTCAGGCTTCACCCAGGGCGTGTTTTCATGGATTGAGAAAAGGCGCGTCCTCCCCGCCCCAGGGGAGGCGCGCGGCGCCGCTCTCGCGCGCCTTTTTAAGGATGATTTTCCGCCGGAATGGATTCACCCGAAAACAGCAAAAACAGCCCGGATCAAAAGGACAGGCCGCGCAGGCGGAGGTCAGGACTCCGCCTGCGCCATCCGGTTGTAGAAGGCGACCCCCTCCACGCTGACAGGCAGGCGGGTGAACTTTTTGCCCGCGGGCAGACAGGCGTTTATTTTCTCGAAAAGCGCCGGGCCTTTCAGGGCGCCCTCCTCCACGATGTCCTCCACGCCGGACTCGGTCCGTATGACCCATCGCCCTCTTTCCACCTCGTCCAGCCGCGCGCCTGTATACCTGGCGATGGTTCTCGAGATGGAGCCCATCCCCGCGTCCTCGGCGACCCACACCAGCCCCTTCTGGAACTGGCGTCTTTTCTCTTTCGGCACCGGGTAGGCGCTGTATATCTTGTCCAGCCATTCCCGCAACTCGGCGGGGCTTGGCGCGGCGGCCGCCTCCCTCTCGCCGCCCTCGGCGGGCAGGGCGGCTATGGCGCTTGTCCTGTCCTCTCCAGCGGCGGCCTGCTGGAGTTTTTTGTAATTCTCGGCGAAAAACTCCGTGAACTCCTCCGGCGGTATGGGCCCGTCCTTCTCCGCCTCCCGCACCTCCAGCTTGTGCCTGCGGAAAAGCTGGTCGATCCTCAGGTGGGGATAGTTGAAAAGCGGCATCCCCCGGGGCCTGGGGGGGGCGTTCACCTCGCGGTTCGCGGAGCTGGAGGTTATCACCCTTCCGTCCGAGTAACGGGTTATGAGGCTCGTCCATGTTTCGCCGCCGGGGGCCAGGTAGACAACGCCCACGAGGGAGAACTCGGGATGAGTATAGGCGCGGATGGCGTATCCGGGCATCCTCTCGATCGTGAAATCGCCGACAAGGGACATCCCGTTCTGTTCGGCGAGGACCTGGTGTATATCGTCCATCTCCTCCCCGCCTTCGAGGGGGTTTTCCTCTTCGTCCGTTATCGGCGCGAGGTCGATCTTCTCCGGCGGCGCGGGCGGCGCGGGGCGGCGGGGCGCTTTGCCCCTTTCCTCTTTCAGGACCTGCTCCTGGGCGCCTATGAGCGCCTGGACCAGCCTGTACACGATAAAAAACAACACTCCTAGGAGAATCAGCGCTCCCAGGGGGCTTACGGTGTTCATCTCTGCCATCATATCAAAAATAAAAAATCGGCGCCCCGCCATGTCAACCCGGACGGGGCCGCGGGCGCGTTCATAGGGGGTTCGCATGGCTGGCGGTGTTCGCTGTATTGTGGCCCTGAGCCTTCAGACGAAGGACCGTTCCGCTGGTTATGCAAAACTCTCACCGGCCAAGGAGGGGCGCCTGCTCCGCCGCCGGGGGGGGCGAAAAGTCAGCTGGCCTGTTTTTCGCCCTGCTTCTCGTAGAGGAGAAGGGGCCGTTCGCGTTTCAGTATCACGTCCTCGTTCACTATGCATTCGGTGACCTCCGGCTGGCCGGGAAGGTCGTACATGGATTCGAGCATGGTCTCCTCCATGATGGCCCGCAGGCCACGGGCACCCGTCTTGCGCCGGACGGCCTCGCGGGCTATCTCCGCCAGGGCGCCGTCGGTGAACTTCAGCTTGATCCTCTCCAGGTCCATGAACTTCTGGAACTGTTTGACCAGGGCGTTCTTCGGCTCCGTGAGGATCTTTATCATCGACTCCTCGTCGAGGTCGTCCAGGGTGGCGAGCACCGGCAGCCTGCCGATGAACTCCGGGATCAGGCCGAATTTCAAGAGGTCCTCGGGCTGGGTGCGCCGCAGGACGTCCCCTATGGAGGCGGTTTTCCTGTCCTTGAGTTTCGCGCCGAACCCCATGGTCTTTTCGCCGATCCGCTGCTCGATGATCTTCTCCAGCCCCACGAAGGCGCCCCCGCAGATGAACAGGATGTTCGACGTGTCCACCTGCATGAACTCCTGGTGCGGGTGTTTGCGTCCGCCCTGGGGCGGGATGGAGGCGATGGTACCCTCGATTATCTTGAGCAGCGCCTGCTGCACCCCCTCGCCGGAGACATCGCGGGTGATGGAGGTGTTCTCGCTCTTCCTGGATATCTTGTCTATCTCGTCTATGTAGATTATGCCGCGCTCGACCTTTTCGATGTCGAAGTCCGCGGCCTGGCACAGGCGCAGGATTATGTTCTCCACGTCCTCGCCGACGTAGCCGGCCTCCGTCAGGGTGGTGGCGTCGGCGATGGTGAAGGGGACGTTCAGGAACCGGGCCAGCGTCTGGGCCAGCAGCGTCTTGCCGGAGCCGGAGGGGCCGATCAGCATGACGTTGCTCTTCTGCAGCTCCACCCCGTCGGGGGAGAGGTTGGCGTCGATCCGCTTGTAGTGGTTGTAGACGGCGACAGAAAGGATTTTCTTGGCGTGCTCCTGCCCGATGACGTAGTCGTCCAGGTAGGTCTTGATCTCCGAGGGCCTGGGAAGCTTCGTGGAGGAGGCGCCCTTCTCCTGGCTCCATTCCTCCATTATTATCTCGTTGCAAAGGTCTATGCACTCGTCGCAGATGTAGACCGTGGGACCGGCTATCAGCTTTTTCACCTCCGACTGGCTCTTGCCGCAGAAGGAACAGCGCAGGTTCCCTTCCTGTTTTGCCTTGCTCATATGAGACTCCCCTGACCTTTCGAGTTGCACCTCCAGGGGCGAAGGGTCATTTCTTTCCGCCCTCTCCGCCCTTTTTCTTCATGGCTTTTTCTATCTCATGACGGGAAACTATCACCTCGTCGATGACTCCGTACTCTTTGGCCTCCTCGGCGCTCATGAAATAATCGCGGTCGGAGTCCTTTTCTATCTGCGCTTTGGTCTTGCCGGTGTGATGGGCCATGACCTCGTTGAGGCGGTCCTTGATCTTCAGCGTCTCCTTGGCCTGTATGGCGATGTCCGACGCCTGCCCCTGGAAGCCGCCCGTGGGCTGGTGGATCATTACCCTGCTGTTGGGCAGGGCGTGGCGTTTGCCCTTCGTCCCCGCCGCAAGGAGCACCGCGCCCATGCTGGCGGCCTGGCCGATGCATATCGTCTGGATGTCCGGCTTGACGTACTGCATGGTGTCGTATATCGCCATCCCCGCCGTCACCACCCCGCCGGGGGAGTTGATATAAAGAAAAATGTCCTGGCCGGGGTCGTCGGCCTCCAGGAATATCAGCTGGGCTATGACAAGGTTGGCCACGTGGTCGTCTATCGGCGTGCCAACGAAGATTATCCTGTCCTTCAGCAGCCTGCTGTATATGTCGTAGGAGCGCTCCCCGCGGTTGGTCTGCTCCACCACGATGGGAACGAGCATCTGGGCTCTATGCGGGATCATGCCGCTTTCAGCTGTCTGGTTTCTCATTCTCCGCTTTCTCTACAATGGTGTCCTCGATTGTTATCTCGTCCATGATAGCGGCGTAGACCTTTTCCGAAAACGCCTGGCGGGCCACGCCGGAAAGGCCGTCCGACTCGGCGAGTTGACGCCTGGTCATCTCCGCGGTCTGGCCCATCATTCCGGCGATCTTCTCCACCTCGGCGTTTATGTCCTCTTCGCCGACTTCTATCCCCTTCTTCCTGCCGTAGGCCGAGAGTATCACCTGCTCTTTCAGCATCCGCTCGGCCTCTTCGGCGCTCTTCTCCTTCAGGGCCTCGCCCGTATAGCCGGCCTCCGCGAGGTCGATCCCCTGGCTCTTCAGCCTCTGCTCGTAGCGCTGGGCGAGGGCCTCGGCCTGCCTCTCCACGAGCGACGGCGCAAGCTCGAAGGGGTTGTCCTCTATCAGCCTGCTCAAAAGCGCCTCCCGCAGGTCGTTGTCCGCCGCGTCCCGGGCGCGCTTTTCCAGCAGGCCGCGAAGGTCTTCCCGGAATCCGTCCATCGTGTCGAATTCAGAGACCTCGCTGGCCAGCTGGTCGTCGGCCTCGGGCAGGACCTTGCGCTTTATCTCGTTTACCTTCACCTTGAAATCAAGCTCCGCCCCGGCAAGCTCGGGGTCGGGAAACTCCTTCGGCAGCGCGGCCTTGAACTCCCCGGCCTCGCCGCGGCTCATGCCGATTACTCCGGAGTAGAACCCGGCCAGCATGTTGTCTTCCGAGACCTGCACCTGCTTGTTCTCGCCCCGGAAATTCTCCACCGGCGCGCCGTCCCGCTCGGCGGAGTAGTCTATGATGGCGAAGTCGCCCTCCTCGACGGCCCTGTCCTCGACGGGCTCGAACCGGGCCTGCCTCTCCCTGTAGTGGTCGATGATCCTGTCTATCTCCGTCTCGTCGACCTTCTGTATCTCGCGCTTCAGGGAGACCCCGGAGACGTCCTTGAGCTCGACCTCGGGAAAAGTCTCCACCGTGGCGGTGAAGGTGAGGGGCTGATCGTCCTCTACCTTGATCTCGTCGACCATGGGGTCGCCCACGGGACGGAGGTTATGGGTGTCTATCGCCTCCCGGTAGGCGCTCTGGATGAGCCGTTGCGCGGCGTCGCCCAGGACGGATTTGGAGTACATCTTCTCCAGTATACTCATGGGCACGCGCCCTTTCCTGAAGCCGGGCGCCGTGGCGGTCCTGGCCAGTTCGCGGTATATGGCGCTCTTCTCTTCGCTGACCTTCTCCGCGGGCACTTCCACGGTTATTTTCTTAACGCAGGGTTTTACTTCTTCAAGCTGTATCTTCAACGTCTCCTCACCTCAAAATCTCAACCGTCCGGCTCCTGGTGCGAAAGGGGGGATTCGAACCCCCACGGGAATCCCACTGGATCCTAAGTCCAGCGCGTCTGCCAGTTCCGCCACTTTCGCTTGGTGGTCCGGCGCCCACCCGGGCGCCAAAAACGCCGACCACACTGCCCGAAAACCATTACGGCGCGCCGGACAGGCGCGATCGGCGGACGGATAAATTACAAAGCTGGTTCGCCAGATTTTTATTTTAACACGAGTATCGGGAATCGCGCCTGTTTAAAAAGGGGTTCCGCGTCCCGGCGGAGAGGGCGGGGGTTGCGAATGGCGGAGAGGGTGGGATTCGAACCCACGGTACGGTTGCCCGCACACCGGTTTTCGAGACCGGCTCCTTCAACCACTCGGACACCTCTCCAGGATGTGGGATCGGGCTGATCGAGACTCAAGTTTATGCTCTTCACGGCGCGTTTGCAAGAAGACCTTTGGGCAACTGGCGGCGCTGGCCGGATTACTCAAAGGTCTCGTTTGCAAGGGCGCGCCCCGAACGGATAGAATGTTTCGACGAGATCCATATACGTTCTCTGGTTGAAATGGAAAAACCGCTCGCCTTGGGGATAATCGGCCATCCCATAGGCCACACCCTCTCGCCTCTCATGCACGCCGTCGCGGCCAGGAGCGCGGGCGTGTCCCTGGCCTACAGCGTCTACGACGTGAAGCCGGAAAACCTCCGCGCCGCCATGGAGGGCGTCCGGGCGCTCTCCATCGACGGGCTGAACGTCACCGTGCCGCACAAGGTGGACGTCATGGAGAGCCTGGACGAGATCACGGAAGAGGCGGCCCTGATAGGAGCCGTGAACACGATCGTGAGAAAAGGCGGCAGGCTGACCGGATACAACACCGACGCCCACGGTTTTTTGACTTCCCTGAAAGAGAACGCGGGGACGGACCCCTCCGGCAAGAGCGTCCTGGTCTACGGCGCAGGCGGCGCCGCCAGGGCGATCGTGGTGGGGCTCGCGAGGGCGGGGGCTGGGCGGATCGTCATCGTCAACCGCGCGGAAGGCAAGGCCGAAAGGCTCGCGGAAAAGGTGAAAGGGCTGGGTCTCGGCGCGGAGGCGGAGGGGCTGGGGTTCTCCTCCAACAAATTGTTTGAATCGGTCCGCTCCGCCGATATAATTGTCAATACCACCGCCGTCGGCATGGAGGGCGTGGGAGGGCGCCTGCCGGCGATGGGTGGGGTAAGAAAAGGTCAACTGGTGGTGGACATCGTGTACCGCCCGCTAAAGACCCCTCTGCTTTCGCAGGCCGGAAAGGCGGGGGCGGACGCGCTGGACGGGCTCTGGATGCTCATACACCAGGGCGCCATGTCCTTCACGCTGTGGACGGGCAAGCCTTTCCCCGCCGAGCGGGCGAGGAGGGCGCTGCTGGCCGAGCTGAGAGAAGAGTCTTCTTGAGGAAACCGAAAGATGGCGAAGATAGACGCGTTTTTCAAGCTGATGAACGAGCAGGGCGCCTCGGACCTGCACATGGTGTCCGGCCAGCAGCCGGTCCTGCGCATCCACGGCGAGCTGGAGCGGGTCAAGTACAAGACCCTGGAGGGCGAGGAGCTGAAAGAGATGCTCTACGAGATCGCCCCCGAGGAGAAGGTGAAGGTCTTCGAGGAGACAGGCGACATCGACTTCGGCTACGAGATACCCGGCCTGGCCCGCTACCGCGCCAATTTCTTCATGCAGAAATACGGCGTCGGCGCCGTCTTCCGCGAGATACCGTCGGAGATTCTCACCGCCGACCAGCTCGGCCTGCCGCCGATCTTCAAAAAGATCGCCGAGCTGAACAAGGGCCTGGTGCTGGTGACGGGGCCGACGGGGTCTGGTAAATCGACGACGCTGGCCGCGATCGTCGACCACGCCAACAAGACGCGCAAAGATCACATCCTCACCGTCGAGGACCCGATAGAGTTCGTCCACAAGTCCCAGGGCTGCGTCGTGAACCACCGCGAGGTGGGCACGCACACGAAATCCTTCTCCGCCGCCCTGCGCGGCGCCCTGCGCGAGGATCCGGACATCATCCTCGTCGGCGAGATGCGCGACCTGGAGACCATCTCGCTGGCCCTGGAGGCGGCCTCCACGGGCCACCTGGTCTTCGGCACGCTGCACACCCAGTCGGCGGCGAAGACGGTCGACCGCGTCATAGACGTCTTCCCGGCCAACCAGCAGGCGCAGATCAGGACGACGCTGTCGGAGACGCTGAAGGCCGTGGTGGCGCAGAACCTGTTCAAGAGGGTGGACAAGAAGGGCAGGTGCGCGGCCCTGGAGATACTGATATGCATCCCGGCGGTGGGCAACCTGATCCGCGAATCCAAAACCTTCCAGATACCCTCCACCATCCAGACCGGCAAGAAGTTCGGGATGCAGTCGCTGGACGACGCGATCATGGACCTTCTGCAGAAGGGCTGGATCAGCGCCGAGGAGGCCTACAACAAGGCGATCGAGAAATCGCGGTTCCTGCAGTTCCTCAAGGAGCCGCCGGACGTTTTCGGCTGATCTCGTTGAGCGAAGCGAAGGAAGAAAAGACGCCCCGCGCCGCGGCGGATTTTTTAAGGCGGCGCGGCGGGCGGCTGCTCATCTCCACACACGTGAACCCCGACGGGGACGGGCTCGGAGCCGTCATGGCCCTCAAGTGGGCCGTTCTCAAGCTCGGCGCCGAGGCGCGTATCGTGATCGAGTCCGCCCCGCCTGCTATGTTCGATTTCTTCGAAAACTACCACTGGGTCGAAACACTGGGGCCGGAAACGCAAAACCTCGAAAAGTTCAACGCCGTGATAACCGCGGACTCGCCGACCCTGGAGCGGCTGGGGGGCGCGGCGGCGCTCATCGCGGACGGGGCGGCGATCCTGAACATCGACCACCACGTCTCCAACGAAAGGTTCGGCGCCGTAAATTACATCGACGAGTCCGCCTCGTCATCGGCGGAGCTTGTATACCTTGTGATAAAAGAGCTGGGGCTTGCCCTGGAGCCGTCCGCGGCGGAGTACCTCTACGCGGGGCTCATAACAGACACCGGCAGGTTCCGCTTCTCCAACACCTCCCCCGCCGCCCTGCGCGCCGCGGCGGAGCTCGTGGAGGCCGGGGCGCGGCCCGAGAGGATATCGGAGAGGATGTACTACAACAACACGCCGGAGACCATCGGCGCCCTGGGCGAGCTGCTGCTCTCCGTGGAGCTTCACCTCGGCGGCAGGGTGGCGACCTGCCAGTTCGGCCTGGAGAGGGTTAAAAGCGAAAGCTGGGACAGGGTGGAGACGGAGGGGTTTGTAAACTACCCTCTGTCGATACATGGCGTGGATGTGGCCATCATGCTGCGGGAGGTGGAGCCGGGGGTCACGCGGGCGAGCCTCCGGTCAAAGACGGATTTCGACGTCAACGCGCTGGCGAACGTGTTCGGCGGCGGGGGGCACGCCAAGGCCGCGGGATGCTCCATAGACGCCCCTCTGCAAGAGGCCAGGAAGGCGTTGCTCGAACAGGCTGCCGCGCGGCTCGGCTGACCGTCCATCAGCCCCCCCCCGGTTGGGTGTGGAGCCTAGGGTTTTTTCACCCGCGCCACGCCGGTCCTTTGTATCTCCACCAGGTAGGTGTCGGGGTCGGTGGTGGCCTGGCTGTCCATGGTTATGATGACCGGCATCGTCCCCTTCCCCGCGGCGTTTACCGACTTTATGGTCCCGTCGGAGCCTATGGCCACGGTGGTCACCGCCCCCCCGCCATCGGCGGCGGTCTTGATATACGCCCGGGTGTAGCTTTGCGGAATGATCGTGGTCGTCAGGACGGTGTCGCCAAGGTAATCACCGTCCGTGTCCTCCATGACGCTTATGGAGGAGGAGGACGTGGACCCGACGCTGTTCAGGGCGAGCACCATCACGCCGTTTTTCCTGACCGCCTCGGCGCGGGCCTGCTGGAAGCGCATGACGATCTCGTTGGCCGCCCCCTCGAGCCGCCACCGGGGCAGCGAGCCGGTGATGGACCAGGACGCGTAGGCGAAGATTATCCCCAGTATGCTGATGGTAACCAGCAGCTCGATGAGGTGAAACCCACCGCGGCCGCCGGCCGTCCGCCCCGGCCTACTCAGAGAACACCTCGCTCCAGGAGCTGACGGACACATCCCCGAATCCTCCCTTCTTGAGCTCGTGCTGGAAGTCGCCGCCGCCGCGGCCCTCCAGTTCGCCGTTGCCTGTCTTGATGTAAAGGTGCTGGTCCTCCACGATCGGCGTGGTGGTGACGTTGCCCACCTCCTCAGAGTGTACCACCGTGGGGCTGGTCTCGTCGGTCACCACGTCCAGGGCGTAGATCATGCCGGACCCCGTGGCGCCGGAGACCGTCGGCGAGCAGGGGTCGTCGGTGTCGGCGGTGGTGGTGCCGAAATAGACCCTCCCCGCCGTGGCGAAGGCCGACGCGAAGACCCTGTGCCCCGGAGGCAGCGCCATGTTCCAGAGCATGGTCCCGGCGCCGCACGTTCCCTTGTTATCGTCGTCGCGGATGGCGTAGAAGTAGTATGTCTCCCCGGTCGCGTCGATCTGGTACGGGCTGTCGGACGTGCCGAAGAAGAGGTCGACCTTGTACTCCGTCTCGCCTGCGGCGTTGGTGGTGTTGCGGATCATCACCGCCGGGGAGGCGTAGATCGGCTGCCCGGCGTCGAACAGGGTGCACACGTCTATGCTGTAGGTGGCGCTGTCGGGCTTGTCGGGCAGGACTATCTTGTACATGAAGCCCTTGTCCGTGCCTATGTACATCCTGTCCCAGAACCCGTTCCCGTCGGAGTCGACCGCCGCGGGCTGGCCCGAGGGCGTGCCGCCGAGCCCCAGCGCCGTGGAGTCGAGGTATATTCTTTCGAGGACCTCGCCGGTCTGGACGTCCAGCATGTAGATGGACGGATAGAGGGCGGGGTCATTGTTCACGCCGGAGACGAAGAAGGTGACCCACTTCTCGCCGGACGTCGACCATATCCGCCCGATCGGCCCCACCGATGGGGAGGAGCGCGACCTGTAGAGGTCGGGATCGGAGAACTCCCAGAGGAACAGCGGGTTGTCCGGGTCCGTCACGTCTATGCCGAAGACGGTGTCACCGCCGTTGCCCTCGGCGGTTATCATGACGGTGCGCCACGGGTTGCCGGCGGCGGTGTCGAACTTGACGTGCGCCACCGTCGGCGAGGCGTCAACGGCGGCCTGCTCGTTCTCCTCCAGGGCGTTGTTCTTGAGCTTGCCCATCAGGTTCAGCGGCAGGATGGCGTAAAGCTCGCTCCCGTCGCCGTAGTTCGGAGCCCCGGCGTCGTTCAGCGTCGAGCCGGACCGCGTCACCCAGTCATAGTACCCGCGGCTTATGATCATCTGCATGGCGCCCGTCACGGAGTTGCCGGGGAAGACGGGGACCTTGTTGCCCGTCCGCGGGTCGCTTATGGTCTGGGTGTTGATCGCCCCGGCGCTGGCGGTGCCCCGAACGCCCCGGAAAAGGTCCAGGTTCGCCGGGTCGCCGACGCCGCAGGGGTCCGTGGCGTCCAGCATGGTCTCGTCCACGTGGTACGGCCGGTACTCGCCCGCGTAGAAAGCCTCCAGGAGGCCCGCCTTGGTTCCCACGAAGGCCACCGTCTTGCGTTTTCTCTGCAGGCAGCGGTACTGGTCGAAGCTGTCCCTGTCATCGTCGGACACGTCCAGACCGTAATACCAGGAGGGCAGGCCGGGCGCGCCCACGACGGCGGGGGTGCTGTGGTCTACGGCCCCCAGCAGCCATTCCTTCGGCGTCGCCGTGCCGTCGCGGTATCCCTGCGTCCAGCCAACCAGCCAGTCGGCGTCGTCTTCGCTGAAGGTGTCGTCTTCGTTGAAGTCATAGGTATAGTGCGTGCCGGTCTCGTCGGTGTATGTGCTGTTGTCGAGGGCCAGCATGTCCTTCGTGACGTTGACGGGAGTGAAGTCCATCATCGTCGGCGAGGTGGAGTACCACTGGTAGTCGGCCAGTACGGCGGCCCCGTTCGGCGGCGCCGTGTTGAAGGTTATGGAAAACTCGCCGGTATACCTGTTTATGGTCCCCGTCCCGGTCAGGCTCCCCTCGAGGGTTTTTGTCCTTTTGTCGATGAAGATCTCCACCCCGTCGGAGATGCTTATGGTGGAGTGGACCACGGGGCTGTCGGCCAGCGTCCCCGTGAAGGTCGTCGTGGATCCGTCGCCCGTCCCGATCAGCTCGTTGGTCACCTGGGTGACCGTCATGTCCGGGTAGAGGATGCTCCTTGCGGCAGGACCCGTCGCCGTCACCACCTGCCCCGCGTCCCAGTTCAGCGCCGTGGCGTATCCGCCCAGGGGGTTCGTGGGATCGTAGAGCCTCGTGGAGGTCAGGTGGCCGCGAAGCTCCCTGTCGGTCCATCCGGCCGCGGGGGTCTCGAAGCTGGCGTCGTAGATCACGTTGGCCACGATGGAGGGCGACGAACGGGAGAACTCCTCGTTCTTGGCGGCCTCGTAGGATATCTCCACGTCCCTTATGTCCGGGACGCAGTTCTCATCGCCGGAGAGCATCTCCGCCTTCCAGAGAAGCTCCCTGCCGGAAAGGCCCAGCTCGAGAAAGTTCACGGTTATCCGCCGGTAGGTCTCCTCCGGGTCGCCGTATGTCCAGCCCGACACGTCCGTTCCGCCCTTGTCGGGGGTCTGCGCCACGTCCCAGTCCTCGGGCAGGATCTCCACCCATGTCCCCCCCGCGTCCACGGAGAGGTAGTAGATAATCCTGGTTATCCCGGGATCCTTCCCGCAGGAGGAGCTCGGCATGAAGTCATGGACGCCGAAGGTGACGGAGGTGATGTAAGCGTCGACATCCGCCGGGCTCATCGCCTCCGACGCTTTCAGCTGGGCCACGCCGCCGGTCTTGCGCTCCACGAGAAAGACGAGGTCGTTGAAGTCCGCGTCACCGCCGCCGATCAGGTCCTCCACGCCGATGACCCACCGGAACGGGTCGTCAGGCGGCGCGGCGGCTATAAAATGGTTGTACTTCGTCCCCAGGGACACGGTCTTGGAGATCGTCCCCGAGAGCTGCAGGTCGAAGTAGCCGTTCGCCGGGTAGCCGCCCTTGCCCTCGGGGTTGCCCAGCCTGTCCCTGGCGGCTGTGGGGACGAAGCCCTGGGTGACTGTCGTCGGCGTGGTGGTGAAATCCTTGACCGCCGCCGGGCCGCCGTTTTCCGGCGCGGCGATGGAAAGATCGAACACCAGGTTGGCGTCGTCCCTGTCCGAGTCGGTCGGCGCCCAGGTGTCGGCGCTCCAGTCGTCCTTGGAGTAGAAGGTCTTGCCCGATATGTCGTCGTCGGCGTGGATGAAAAAGACTATCTCCGTCCCGCCGCTGAAGTTGCCCAGCGAGACCCGCATGTCCCGCGGGTCCACCGTCGAGTCGTTGTTGGGGGAGAAGCCGTAGGAAGTCAGGCCGGCCTCGCTCAGGGCGCCCGTGCTCCCGCTCCAGAGCAGGTTGTCGGAGGCGTCGTATATGGAGTCCAGCACCCCGTCGCCGCCGGAGCAGCAGCCGCCGGTCTCCTGGTCGTCCTCTATCGTCCTGAACAGGTAGTTTATCGTAACCCCGGCGCTTACCAGGGAGCTGAAATTGAGCGTGCCGGATATCGGCCCGCCGAGCTTCGTCTCCGCCTCGTCCTTTACGAACCATCCAAGGCTGGACTTGTACCCGGCGCCCTCCAGCAGGAAGACCGCGGAGACGTCCTGGTCGAAGGGTATTACTATGTTGTTCGGATCCAGCGTCTGCAGCCCCGTCTGCAGCGTCAGCTTGCCGTCGACGACGCTCACGGAGGTCAGGTCGTAATCCGCGGCGTCGAAGGAGCCTTCGGTCACCGATTGCTGGCCGCCCGCCACGCACCCAGTGGGCAGGCTCTGGGCGCAGGCCTCCTTCGGGTCGCCCACGAGGGAATCGCCCGCCAGAAGACCCGCCGCGGCAAGCGTCAGAACGATCGGGAGGATTCTGGCCGCCATGACGGTTTTGCCGAACCGTTCACGGCTTTTTCTCAACAAACTCCTTTTCCTCTCCGGCGCCGCGCCGAGGGCTTTGCTGAACATTTTCCGGCTCCTTCTCATGCTCACAGGGCCTGGCTCGCGCCAAGGTCCGCTACGTCGATCTCGTCTATGTCCCGGCCCGCCGAGGCTTTCGAGGCGCCGAAGCCCTCCTGCCCCGGGAGATCGTCGAACGACATGGGGTTCGACACCTGCCCGGCAAGGGTCATCTGCTGGATGGCCCGACCGACCTCCGCCGCGCCGGACATCGCCACCGCCACGGAGCGGATGTAGATGAGCTGGTCGTCGTCGGTCGTCGGGTCCTTGTCTTCCGTCCCGTCGCCATTGTTAGGGTTCGTGTCCTCGCCGAAGTTGTCCCAGGCGGTGACGGTGTAGGTTATATCGAGGTTGCCCACGGTCACGGTCCTCTGGGCTATCTGGACACCCGCCGCCGTCCACGGCCCGTCAAGCATGGATTCGCCGTCTCCGCATCCCCCGTTGGCGGCGGTTGTGGGCACGGGCCCGCAGAAATAAGTCAGGCTCATCGGCAGGGCGTACATGGAGCCGTCCAGCAGGAAATCCCAGTCCGGCTCCTCGAGGGCCGCGGCGAGCTTGGCCGCGTTGCCGTCCTGAAAATCCTTGGCCAGGATCGTCTTCGCGTGCTTCAGGCCCGTCTCGGCGATGAAGAAGGCGCCCATGTTGGTCCTCATGTTGTTGGCTATCCGCTGCTCGATGGAGGACTTGGTGGCGGAGTAGATGCCCATCACCGTCACCATCGCCAGTATGAGCAGCGCAAGCAGCAGCACCGCGCCCCGCCTCTCCTGGAGTGGTGGGCGGCGGCGCATGGTCATTCCGTGGCGTCTTGTGGCGTCCATCGTTTCACCTCTTTTATATCCCGCTGGCCTTGTAGAACTGGTTGCGCAGCATCACCGTCCTGGTTATCACCCTGTGCCTGCGCTTGTCCGGCGCGAGGCCTACCGTGCTGTTGTCCAGAACGGGCGGCGTCTCCATCGCCTTCTTCGGGTCCTCCCCCTTGGTCCTCACCATGATGTTCAGCCGGGCCATTATGATGTTCAGAACATCCGTCACGGCGTCGCCGTCCACCCAGACATCCACCACCCCGTCGCCGTTGGTGTCCTCGCCGTAGGTGATCTGCAGGTCATCGACGTGGTTGGCGACAACCTCCGGCGTCCCGCCCTGCCGCTCGCGGATGAGCTGGGTGTTGCCGGCGTCGGTGGGGTCCTGGCGGACGTAATAATAGATATCCTCACCTATGGTGAAAACGGCGGGCCAGTTGGGGTTGCCCCCCTGGTTGCACTGCTGGGGCCTGTTGGCGGTGTCGTTCCCCCTGTTGAAGTTTATGTTCACCTGCGTCGCCCCCTGCCAGCCGGTCTGGTCCGTGATGTCTCCCTTGCAGGAGTAGCCGGTGGAGGGGTCCACAACCTTCACGTTGAACTCGGCCATGCAGTCGCCGATCTCCTGGTTGTTGAGGTTGTAGTCGTAGCAGTCCATGCAGCCGATAAGACTCTCCTGCGGCACCTGCGGGAAAGCGGCCGAATTCTCGTTGAAGCCGGGGTAGCTGATCGGCTGCAGGCAGGACGATGTGAAAATCTCTATGATGTCCGTCCCGTCCAGGGCGCCAAGGTTGCTCCTGACGGCGGCGTAGGCCGCGTCGGCATTGTCGAAGGGCATTACGACCCACGCTCCCGGCGGGCCGGAGACGGCCCTTATGTCGCGGCTCATGTAGTCCACCGCCACGCGGGAGTTTATCTCCATGTTCTTCATCTCGTCCAGCAGGACGAAGGCGTCGCGGTTGCTGATGAACATCTGCACCGCCCCGGCCATCACCAGGCTGCCGATCGCCAGGGCGACGAGGATCTCTATGAGGGTGAAACCGCCCCGGCGCGCGGGGCGGGCCCTCAGCTCAGTATCACGCTCGAGGCGGCGCATTGCTTCATGCTCCCTTTGTAATTCCAGGTTACCGTGACCGTCACCGTGTCCACCCCGGTCACGGGGACGTCCCTTTGCAGATCGACGGTGAGGGTCCCGTTCGATAAATGCATCTGCGTCAACTGGCCTTGCAGGGCGTCGTGGTCCTCCCCGGCGCGCCCGGCCACCGGCGCGGATGAGACGGCGGTGACGGTGAATCCGTCGTAGTCGGCGATGTTATCGAAGTTGGTCTGGACGCGGTCGATGGCGTCGTAGGCGAGGCTGACGGCCGAGTCCATCTCCCTTGTGAGTATCTCGCCGGAGACGGAGTTGACCTGGAGCATGGTTATCCCCAGCACGCCCACGGCGAGGATGGTTATGGCGACGAGGACCTCTATGAGCGTGAAACCGGCCCTGCGCCGAGACGGCGCGCCGGGCCTTCGCCCCCGGCTCGTCATGGACTCCGTGTGTGTCATCTTGCGGTCCCTCACTTGCAGGACAAACCTCAAGCGGGGAATGGGGATGACTTTAATATACAGCCAAACGGGGAAGAGCGGCAGGACAAATGTCCTTAAATCTCGATTTTTTTAGTTTTTTTCCCGCGGTTTGCGGAAAAACCGTCAGTGGCCGCTTTTGGACAGGCGAAGCAGGGTCTCCGAGAGGGCCTCTTTTCTCTTCACGTCGAGGATGCTCCTTATATAGGAGAAGCTCTCCGGGTTCGCCATGAGCGCGCCGCGGAGGATCTCCGAGCGCACGAGGGCGGCGATCTGCTCCCTGGAGTAGCCGCTGTCCATCCCCATGCCCTTGCGCAGCCTGGCCGCCTTGGATGACAGCACCGCCAGCGCCCCCGCGTAGGCAGGCAGGTCATGGGAGGTTATGCGGCTTGCGTCCTTGACCTTGTCCACCTGCCTTAAAAGGGTCAGCTTCTCGGCCGTGTCGGGCAGGTCCCGGAGGGTCTGGAGAACGAGCATGGCCCACGTTCTGACGTCCTGGACGTAGCGATCCTTCATTCTAAGTCGGCCTGGGCCAGTTTCGGGATAAACCATCTTTGATCAAACCAAACGGCGGTGTCGTGGATAGTATACCACCGCCGCCCCCGGGCGGCCCCGGAATTAAACACGGGGAGGGGGTTTAAAGCCGCATGGGCATGACGATGCAAAGCAGCCCGGCGTCGCCCGCGGCCCGGGCCAGCACGGGGCTCAAGGGGTCCTGCATCCTGAGGACCACCTCGTCCTCGTTCAGGATGCTCAGCATGTCCAGCAGGTAATTGGCGTTCAGGCCGATCAGCAACTCCTCGCCGGTGTACTTCACGGGGATCTCGTCCCGCGCCTCGCCAAGCTCCCCACCCTCGCTGGAAAGCTCCAGCCTGCCGTCGCCGAACGAGAGCCGGACCATGTGCGACTTTTCGTCCGCCAGGGTGTTCACGCGCCTCAAGCTGTGGGTGAAGGCGGAGGATTCTATCACCGCCTCGCGGGTGTGGGCCTTCGGGATCACCTGCTCGTAGTTGGGGAACGCGCCCTCTATGAGCCTTATAACCAGCACGGAGCTTCCCTTCCTGAAGACGGCGTGGTTGTCCTGGGTCAGAAAGTCGATCGGCTCCCCGTCCTCGGAAAGCAGCCTGTAAAGCTCGTTGACCGCCTTCCTGGCGATTATCGTCTTCACCGGCTCGGCCACCTTGAACGCGCCCTCCCTCTCGATGAAGGCCAGCCTGTGCCCGTCCGTGGCCACCATCCGGGCCTTCGTGGGGTCTATCTCGAAAGAGGCGCCGTTCAGGGTCAGCCTCGTCTCGTCCTGGGAGATGGCGTAGCTTGTCTTGCGGATCATCTCGAGCAGCATCTCCGAGTCCAGCGCGATGAACCCGGACTCGTCGTAGGAGGGGAAGGCGGGGAACTCGTCGGCGCTGATCGTGCTCAGGTTGAACTTTGAGCTGCCGCAGGTGATCCGCAGCCGCCCGTCGTCGTCCAGCCGGGCGGATACCGGCTCGGGGGGCAGCTCACGCACTATGTCGAAAAGCTTCCGCGCCTGGGCCGTCACCCTCCCGGGGGAGGAGACCTCGGCCTCGTAGGAGCCGCGAAAACCCATGTCCAGGTTCGTGGCGAAGACGTCTATCCCGGAATCCGCCGCCTCTATAAGCACGTTCGCCAGGATGGGCATGGCGCCCTTGGGGGACACTATCCCCTGCGCTCTCTGCAGGCTCTTGAAAAACTCGTCACGACCGATTGTGAATTCCATGGGCCGGTCCGTCTCCCAGAGAGGTTTTAAATATATATATTAATATCAACCCAAGTCTAAAGGCTTTGACATATTATCAACACGGGTAAAAGGTGTCAATCGGGGAAGCTTTTTGGCTTATCCCGCGTGAAATGGGCGGATATTGTATATATAATTGTCGCGTCGATTGATCGCAGACCAGAAAGACACGAGATTTCCTAAGGAGAGTGTCATGCCACGAAAACTTGTTCTGACCTTCCTTTTAACGTTGTCGATGGTGTCCATGGCCGGCGCGGCCTCCGCCATGACCTTGTGGGGCGCCGTCACGAATGGCGACGCCGCCTCCGCGCGCGAGCTGGTGTCGCAAGGCGCCAACGTGAACGCCGCCACGAAAAACGGCACGACCCTTCTCATCCACGCCGCCGAGCTGGGCCATCTTGAGATAGTGAAGATGCTGATAGCCAACGGCGCCGGCGTGAACGCCAGGTGCAAGCCGGGCTACACGGCCCTCATGCTGGCCGCGGACAACGGCCACGCGGAGGTCGTCCGGGTTCTCATAGACAGCGGCGCTGACGTCAACGCCGCGGACAACGCGGGAGGCACCGCGCTTCAGTACGCCATGACCGGCGAGATCGCCCAGGTGTTGCGGTCGGCGGGCGCGCGGCGGTAATAGAGAGGGGCGTTATGCGCCGGGCGGCGCGGCGACCGCTCCGGGCTGTCAGGCGCTTCCCTGCGCCTGGTCGTGGATGGTCTGAAGGTCTGTTATCTCGTATCTTCTGGCGCCTGACGGGGCGCTGACCGTCACCTCGTCGCCCTCCTCCTTTCCCATCAGGGCTTTGCCTATGGGGGTGGCGAGGGATATCCTGCCGTTGTCGGGGTCTACCTCCTCGGGGAAGACGAAGGTGTACGTCACCGTCTCGCCAGTCTCCATGTCCTCCAGGACCACCCGTGAGCCGAAACCAACCCTGTCCTGGGGGATCGACCGCAGGTTTATGGCCAGGATCTCCCTTACCCTTTTTGTCAGGTGAGCTATGCGCGACTCGACGAGGCTTTTGCGCTCCTTGGCGGCGTCATACTCGGCGTTTTCCGACAGGTCGCCGTGGGCGGCGGCTGTTTCAAGCTCCCGCGGGATCTCGTGGCGCAGCTCGTGGGTGAGCCTCGAAAGCTCCTGCTCCAGCTTGTTGACTATCTCGAACCTCATAGGTGTACAATCTAGCTAGAAAAGGTTGACGATTACACGATCATTATATACTCCATCGCCGGTATGAAAAGAGCCGTTTTCACCAGCCTGGCCGTTTTCGTCCTGCTTTTGCGCGGCCCCGCCCAGGCCCAGACAATCCACTCCGGCGAGGGCGTGGCGCTCCGCGACACCGTCTCCAGGCTGGCCGCCATCCTGGAGGACGAGATCAGCCGGGACGAGTATCTGGTCTCCGAGCCCATGAACCTCGTACGCCTTAACATGACCAGAAAAAAACTCTCCGAGGGACTCAAGAAGAAGGAGCCGCTGGCGCAAGGCCTGGAGGACAGGACGATCCCGGACCAGATAAAAGAGGCCGCGAGGATCGTCATCGAATCGGCCAGGGAGGAAAAAGAGATAGCCGGGAACATCCGCAGGACCCACTCCGCCCGCAAGGACGCTTACTGGACCATCAAGAAGAACCTGCCGGAAAAGAAAAAGGCCCTGGAAGACTTCGAGCGCTGGCTGGGGGAAAGGGGCCGGTAGCCGCGGCCTTCAGGCGCCGCTGGAGGCCAGCCTTATCATCCGGTCCAGTTCGTCCCTGCCCGGCTTCAGCTTCCCAAGGAAAACGGCGGAGACAAGGTAGAAAAAGGACGGCGTGACGATCTCCCGGGAGACCAGCGCCAGCATCAGCCCGTAGACGGCGACGGTTTCCACCAGCGCCCATCTTATGATGAGCGCCTGGAAATAGTGCGCCGTGACGGCCAGGGCTTTTTTGTCCTCGTCCCGGACGGCGACGGTGATGTCCACGGGCAGGGCCGTGGCGCCCCTGCCTTCAAGGAAGTTCCGTATCCCCTCGCGGCTCCTGTATCTTCTGTCCAGGTAATACATCACCCCGATGTTTCCCGCCGCCATGACGGCGAGGACGGCCCTCGCCATGGACAACAGGCTCCCCTCGAACTCCACGACCGGCGGGAAGGCGGAGATGAAAAAGAGCGTCACGGCCGCGTAAACGCCCACCCCGCCCAGCATCGCCGCCCATATGATGAAAAGCTTTTTGAGAACGTCGTCCCTGATCCGGGAGGCGGCGAAGGGGTCTTTCATGATTTCACCGTCTCCTTCCGCTCCATCGCGCAGGCGTCCGCCCCCGGTCAGTAAAGTATCCGTGTCTTGATCGTGCCAGGGATCTTTCTCAGGTGGTCAAGCATCGACTTGTCCACGTCCTTGGAGACGTCCATGACAAGGTAGCCGATCTTCGGCGTGGTCATCAGGCTCTGGCCGAGGACGTTGACGCCTTTCTCGGCGAAGAGCGTGTTCACCCCCTGCAGGACGCCGGGGATGTTCTTGTGGAAGTGCAGGATGCGGTGCCGTCCCTCGTGGATGGGAAGCTCCACCTCCGGGACGTTCACCGCCGTCGTCGTCGACCCGTTGTTGATGAACTTGATCAGCTTGCCCGCCACCTCCCGGCCGATGTTCTCCTGCGCCTCCAGGGTGGAGCCGCCGATGTGGGGCGTCAGGATCACGTTGTCCATCCCCTGCAGCGGCGACCGGAACACCTCGCCCTTGGCCTTGGGCTCTTCCGGGAAGACGTCTATGGCCGCCCCGCCGAGCCTGCCGGACTTCAGCTCCCCGGCCAGCGCGTCGATGTCCACCACGTTGCCGCGGCTGTAGTTTATGAGATAGGCCCCGTCCTTCATCTTCGCCAGCTTCTCCCGGCTCATCATCCCCGCGGTGACGGGCGTTGCGGGAACGTGCAGGGTGACGATGTCCGAGACGGCCAGCAGCTCATCGATGTCCCGGACGGGCGTGGCGTTGCCCAGGGCGAGCTTGTCCACGATGTCGTTGTATACGACCTTCATCCCCATCGCCTCCGCCAGGACGCTGACCTGGGCGCCGATGTGGCCATAGCCGATTATCCCCAGCGTCTTGCCCCGCACCTCGTGGGAGCCCTCGGCGGTCTTCAGCCAGCGCCCCTCGTGGGCGGCCTTGTTCTTCTCCGGGATGCGCCGAGTCAGCGAGACGCAGTGGCTGATGATAAGCTCCGCCACGGAGCGGGTGTTGGAGAAGGGCGCGTTGAAGACCGGCGCGCCGATATCGGCCGCCGCGTCGAGGTCTATCTGGTTCGTGCCAATACAGAAGGCGCCTACCGCCAGCATACGCCGCGCAGACGAGAGGACATCGCCGGTCACCTGCGTCTTGGAGCGGATGCCTATGACGTGGGCTTTTTCTATTTTCTTCTTCAGCTCGTTCGCGTCCAGCGAGCCGGGCAGAAGCTCCACCTGGAACCCCTCCGCCTCGAACCGCTCCACGGCGGACTGGTGGATGTTCTCAAGCAGCAGTATCGATATCTTGCTTTTCGGAAACGATGTAACGGCCATTCAAGTCAACCCCGTCTTATTGGTTCAAAGTCCGTGAAAGGGATAATGATGCGTTAAAACCCCCGCGGGTTCATCAAAGTTGCTGTGCCTGATACGGGACTCCGCGCTCGGTCACTTCCCCTTCTTCCTCTTCGCGCCCCGGCGGGCCTTCTTGTGCAGCTTGTATTCGAGGCTGTCCACCAGCGCCTGCCAGCTGGCCTCGATGACGTTGGGGGAAACGCCGACCGTACCCCACCGGCTCTGGCCGTCGCCGGACTCTATGAGCACCCTGGTGGTGGAGGCCGTCTTGCTGTCGTCGAGCAGGCGAACCTTGAAGTCGTGCAACTCCACGTCCGAAAGCTCCGGGTAGCTTTTCACCAGCGCCGCGCGGACGGCCTTGTCCAGGGCGTGGACGGGCCCGTCCCCCTCCGCCACGGAGTGGGTCGTCGTTCCATTGGGCAGGCGAACCTTTATGACCGCCTCGGCCCAGTTCTCCCCCTGCTCGCCGGCGAAGGAGGAGACCACCCGGGCGCGGACCACGTCGAACTTCTTTTTCCACTGGCCCATGGCCTTTCGCATCAAAAGCTCGAAGGAGGCCTCGGCCCCCTCGAACTGGAACCCCTCGCTCTCCAGCTCTTTTAGCTTGGCCAGTATCTTCTGCGTCGCTTCGTCGTCCTTCGAAAGGTCCAGCCCGAACTGTTCGGCTTTTGTCAGGATGTTCCACTTGCCGGAAAGGTCCGAGATCAGCACCCGCCGTCTGTTCCCCACAAGCTCCGGCGCGATGTGCTCGTAGGCCGCCGGCTCCTTCACCACCGCGGCGACGTGCACTCCTCCCTTGTGGGCGAAGGCGGAACGGCCGACATAGGGCTGGCGCGGCTGCTGGGACATGTTGGCCAGCTCGTAGACGAGCCGGGACAGCTCCCGCAGCTTGCGCAGGTTCCGCGCCGGGACGGCCTTGTACTCCATCTTCAGCTGCAGGTTGGGGATGATGGAGCAGAGGTTGGCGTTGCCGCAGCGCTCGCCGATCCCGTTTATTGTCCCCTGGACCATGTCCGCCCCGCCCCTCACGGCCATGAGGGTGTTGGCGACGCCGTTGTCGGAGTCGTTGTGGCAGTGGATGCCGAGGCGCGCGTCCGGTAGTTTTTCGGTTACATCGCGGACTATCTTTTCCACCTCGAAAGGCAGCGCCCCGCCGTTGGTCTCGCACAGGCAGAGCCAGTCCGCCCCGCCCTCGAAGGCGGCTTCGAGGGCCTTGAGGGCATACCCCGGATCGGCCTTGTAGCCGTCGAAAAAATGCTCCGCGTCGAAGACGACGCTTTCCACCCTGCCTTTCAGGTAGGCGACGGTGTCGTGGATGATCTCCAGGTTCCTCTTTTTGGATATGCCCAGAACGCGCGTGGCGTGCATGTCCCAGGTCTTGCCGAAGACCGTTATCACCGGCGCGCCGGACTCGAGCAGAAGTTTTACGTTGCGGTCGCCGCCGGGCTTGTTTTTCGGGTGATGAGTGGCGCCGAAGGCGGTTATTTTCGCCTTTTTCAGCTTGAGCTTTTTCGCCTCCCGGAAGTAAGCCTCGTCACGGGGATTGGAGCCGGGCCAGCCGCCCTCGACATAGTGGACGCCGAAATCGTCCAGCGCCTCGGTGATGATGAGCTTGTCGTCGAGGGAGAAGCTCACCTCCTCCGCCTGCGCTCCGTCCCGCAGGGTGGTGTCGTACAGCTTTATCTTTCCGGCCCCGGTCATTGATCCTCCCACAAGGGCCTCTCCTCCGGCGGCAGCTTGAGCTGGAACGTCTCGTGCAGTATTCTCACCGCCCGCTCCACCTCGTCCTCGGCCACAACGCAAGAGACCTTTATCTCCGAAGTGGATATCATCATGATGTTCACCCCGCCGTCCGCCAGCGCCCGGAACGCCCTGGCGGCCACGCCTGTGTGGCTTTTCATCCCCACGCCGATGATGGAGACTTTTCCGATGTCCCCGTCGGCGGTTACCTCCTTCGCGCCCAGCTCCCCCAGGATGTTTTTGAGTTTCTCCAGCGTTTTTGGGGCCTCGTTCTTCGGCACGGTGAAGGATATGTCCGTCAGCCCCTTCACGGAGATGTTCTGGATGATCATGTCCACGTTTATCCCCTCCTCGGCCACCGAGGAGAAGACACGCGAGGCGATCCCCGGCCTGTCCGGGACACCCGCCACGGTGATCTTGGCCTGGTTGTGGTCATAGGTGACGGCGGCCACAACGACCTCCTCCATCTTTTTCTTCTCGGAAGTCACCAGCGTTCCCTTTCCATCAACGAATGTCGATTTGACATATATGGGCATATTATACTTCTTGCCGAACTCCACCGACCGCGTCTGCAGCACCTTCGCCCCCAGCGAGGCCATCTCCAGCATCTCGTCGAAGGAGATGGCGTCTATCCTGCGGGCGGAGGGGACGACGTTCGGGTCGGTGGTGTAGACCCCGTCCACGTCGGTGTAAATCTCGAGCATGTCGGCGCCCATCGCCACGGCGATGGCCACCGCGGAGGTGTCCGAGCCCCCGCGCCCCAGGGTGGTGACGTTGCCGGTCCGCTCGTCGATCCCCTGGAAACCCGCCACCACCGCCACCTTCCCCGCCCCCAGGGCCTCGCGGAGCCTGTCGCCGGTTATCCTGCGGATGCGGGCCTTCATGTGCGCCGCGTCGGTGAACATGCCTATCTGCCTGCCGGTGAAGGAGGTGGCGGGGACGCCCATCCCGTCGAGGGTGATGGCCAGCAACGCCGCGGAGACGCGCTCCCCGGAGCTCATCAGGAGGTCCATTTCCCGCTCCGGCGGCGACGCTGAAAGCTCGTGGGCCAGGCTGATGAGCCTGTCGGTCTCGCCGGACATGGCGGAGACCACGACTATAACGTCGTCGCCCCTGCCCCGCGCTTCGGCCACCTTTTTCGCCACGTGGCGGATGCGTTCTATGGAGCCGACGGACGTGCCTCCGTATTTCTGGACTATCAACGCCATTTTCTACCTTTCCCCTTCTATGAAATATTCGGAAAGGCCGACCCCCCTGTCGAAAAAGACCGGCGAGCGCTCCAGGATCGACTCGTCGAAAGAGGCCGCGGGGGCCTCCTCCAGGGCGGGGTAGATGGCGAAGGGGACGGCGTCGGTGGTGTGGGTCTTCACCTCGAGCGGCGTGGGATGGTCCGACAGGGCCATGACCCGGAAGGGCCGCCCCATCCTCTCGAGCCCCGCCAGCACGGGCCCCACGACCTTCGCGTCGAAGTCCTCTATGGCCTGAACCTTTTTCTCGAGCGATCCGGCGTGCCCCGCCTCGTCGGGCGACTCCACGTGGACGAAGACGAAGTCCACGTTTTTGAGCGCCTCCAGGCAGGCGGCGGCCTTGCCCTCGTAGTTCGTGTCGATCCATCCCGTCGCGCCGGGGACGTCCACGATCCGCATCCCCGCGTAGACGCCGATCCCGCGCATCAGGTCCACGGCGGTTATCATGGCGCCGGAGAGCCCCTTGCGCCCGGACAGGGTGGGCATGGCGGGGGCCTTCCCCTGGCCCCAGAGCCAGACGCTGTTGGCCGGTTTTTCGCCCCTGGCCTCGCGCCTTCTGTTCACCTCGTGGTTTTTCAGCAGAATCTGCGCCTCGCTCATCAGCCGCGTCAGAAACTCCGCCCCGTCGCCTTTTGGCATGTGGCCGCGGATGTCCTGGTCGCTGATGTCGTGGGGCGGCGTCAACCGCGCGCCGTCTCTGCCGCCGCGCCAGACCATCAGGTGGCGGTACGAGACGCCGGGATAAAAGGAGACCGTCTCGTCCCCCAGCTCGCCTTGCAGCGCCCCGATCAGCTCCCCAGCCTCTTCCGTCCCTATGTGCCCCGCTGAAAAATCGTCCATTATCACCCCGTCCGCCGCCGGTTTGAGGGTGACGAGGTTGAGACGGAAGGCCACGTCCTCCGGCCCCAGCTCGATCCCCATCGCCGCCGCCTCCAGGGGCGCCCGGCCGGTGTAGTACTTTTTGACGTCGTAGCCCATGATCCCCAGGTTGGTGACGTCCGAGCCGGGCTCGAACCCCTCCGGGGTGGTGCGAGCGCTCCCCGCCGTCCCCTCCCGGGCCAGCCGGTCCAGGTTTGGCGTTCGCGCCAGCATCAGGGGGGTTTTGTTGTCCTTTTCCGGTATCGGCCTGTCCGGCATCCCGTCGCCGAGCAGGATTACGTATTTTTCAGCTCTCATTCCTTATTATCACGCAATCGGCCGCCCTGGTGAAACAGCCGGGCGGCTGAGAAACTCACTCTTCGCCGTCCTCTATTCTTATGGTGACCGTCGGCGCAGAGAGGACGCCGAGGCTCTCGATCTCGCCCAGCGCCCTCTTCAGGTCCGCCTCCACCGCCGTGTGAGTCATCAGCACCACGCTGACCGGCCCGTTGTTCGCCTCGCGCCCACGCTGGATCATGGAGGCGATGGATATGTCATGCTCCCCCAGCGCGCCCGAAAGCCTGGCCAGGACGCCCGGCCGGTCGGGGACGGTGAACCGCAGGTAATACATCGACCTCACCTCGTCCATGGACCGCGCGGCCAGCTTTCTCCTGAAAGCCAGGGGCGCCTTCACGGGCGGCGTTCTGCCCGCCCCCCCGCGGACGAGCCGGCCGGCGATGTCCACCACGTCGCTGACCACCGCCGAGGCGGTGGGACCGCCGCCGGCGCCGGGGCCGATCATCAGGTTCACCCCGGCGAAATCCCCCACCACCTCCACGGCGTTCAGCTCCCAGTTCACGTTCGCTATCGGCGCGCTCAGGGGAATCATCGTCGGGTGGACCCGCACGTCCACGGCGTCATCCCCGATCCGCCGGGCCACCGCCAGCAGCTTGACCCTGTATCCGAACTCGCGGGCCATCATGATGTCCTCGGGGGTGATGTCGGTCAGCCCCTCGGTATAGACGTCATTGAAGTCCACCGGCGTGTCGAAGGCCAGCGAGGCGAGGATGGCTATCTTGTGCGCCGAGTCTATCCCCTCCACGTCGAATGACGGGTCCGTCTCCGCGTAGCCGAGCGCCTGGGCCTCCTCCAGGATTACGTCGTAGGGGCGCTCCTCCAGCTCCATCCTGGTCAGGATGTAGTTGGCGGTGCCGTTGACCAGACCACGGACGGACTCCAGCCTGTCCCCCGCGAAGGAGCTTCTCAGGGCGCGTATTATCGGCACAGCCCCCGCCACCGCCGCCTCGAAGCCCAGCTCCACCCCGGACTCCTCCACGGCGGCGTAGATTTCCTCGCCGTTCATGGCCAGCAGGTGCTTGTTGGCGGTCACGACGCTCTTGCCGTTCTCCAGCGCCGTGAGGGTCAGGTCGAGCGCCGGGTTCCGCCCGCCCATGACCTCCAGGACGATATCGACATCGGGCGAGCCGACGACCTCCCATGGGTCGTCCGTCAGCAGCTCCCGCGGCGTGTCCGCCTCGCGTTTCCTGGAGAGGTCGCGCACGGCGATCTTCGTGATCCTCACCGGCGCGCCCACCCGGACGGCGATCTCTTCCCCGCGCCGGCTGAGCAGCGAGGCCACGCTCCTGCCGACGACGCCCAGGCCGATCATACCCACCCTTACGGCGTCCATCGCCTCACCCCATCTTATTGCGGAGGGCGTCCCGGACTCCACGGACGGCCTGACGTATCCTGTGCTCGTTCTCCACCAGGGAAAACCGCACGTAGCCGTCACCCCCGTCGCCGAACCCGATCCCCGGGGAGACGGCCACCCTGGCTTCCTTGAGAAGTTTTTTGGAGAACTTCATGGAGCCCATCTTCCTGAACGGCTCGGGTATCCGGGCCCAGACGAACATGGTGGCCTTAGGCCTCTCGACCTCCCAGCCGATCCTGTTCAGCCCGTCCACCAGGACATCGCGCCGCCGCCGGTAGATCTCCCTGATCTCGCCCACGCAGTCCTGCGGGCCGTTCAGGGCGATTATGCTGGCGATCTGTATCGGCTGGAAGACGCCGTAGTCCAGGTAGCCTTTTATCCTCTGCAGGGCGTAGACCATGTCGCGGTTGCCCACCAGGAAGCCAACACGCCAGCCGGGCATGGAGTAGGTCTTCGACAGCGTGGTCACCTCCACGGCCACGTCCTTGGCGCCGGGGACCTGCATGATCGAGGGCGCCTCGTAGCCGTCGAACACGAGGTCCGAGTAGGCCAGGTCGTGCACCACCATTATGTCGTGCTCCTTGGCGAAAGCCACAACCTTCTCGAAAAAATCGAGCTCCACGCAGGCGGTGGTGGGGTTGTGGGGGAAGTTTATCATCATCACCTTGGGCCGCGGCCAGGCGCGCTCGAAGGCGTGGGTCAGGCTCTCGAAAAAGTCCGACCCGGACGAAAGGGGGACGTTTATCACGTCGCCGTTGGCTATGACCACGGCGTAGGTGTGTATGGGATAGGTCGGCGCCGGGACGAGAACGGAGTCCCCCGGCGCGATGATGGCCAGCATCAGGTGGCTTATCCCCTCCTTGGAGCCGATGGTGACTATGGCCTCCGTCTCGGGGTCTATGTCGACGTCGAACCTGCGCCCGTACCAGTTGGCTATGGCGTGGCGCAGCTTGGTTATCCCCCGGCTGGCGGAGTAGCGGTGATTCTTCGGCTTCTTCGCCGCCTCGACGAGCTTTTCCACTATGTGCGGCGGCGTGGGAAGGTCCGGGTTGCCCATCCCGAAGTCTATGATGTCCTCCCCGGCGCGCCTGGCTTTCACCCTCAGGTCGGTGACCTCGGCCAGCACGTACGGCGGCAGGCGCTCGATCCTCGGGAAGGTCCTCTCTTTTCCGCGTCCGGATTTGGGGCTCATGATATTGCGTGCGTGTCCTTGTGCTAAAAAACCTCGGAAAAAACGGGCATATCGTCCCGCATCGGCGTAAATTTTAGATTAAATAACAATTCCGGGAAATTTGCAATCCGGCGTTTTCGCGGATGGTGGGTCAGTTTCAAATTTTCCTGAAAGGTGGAGGTCCTTCGCCAGGCGGCTCGGGACGCCGCTGCGTGGCGGTTTTTTCTCCTCCCGTTTCCGAGGTTGACTGCCGCGCCGCGCCGAAGTAAAGTCTTTTCAGAGCAGTTCATAACCTGCCGGAGCGGCTTGCGTTGCGAAGGAGGGGGAGGCGCTCGGGAATTCCGGGACGCCGTTTCGTCCCGCGAGCAACCCGCCGGGTTCACCGGTCCGCCGCCGCGGGGGAGGGAAGCGGATGGATATCCTGAAAATCATTAAAGCGCGCGCGTCTACCCGCGCCTTCCTTGAAAAGGCCGTGGACGCGAAAACGATCGAATCCATCCTCGAGGCGGCCAGGTGGGCGCCGTCCTGGGTCAACATCCAGCCGTGGCGGGTCGTTGTGGTCACCGGCGATACGAAGGACAAGATAGGCGAGGCGTATTACAGAGCCCGCCTTTCGGGAGCGCGGCCGAGGCCGGATTTTCCTTTCCGGCCAGAGCAATGGGGCGAGCCTTACAAGTCAAGACGGAGGGCCTGCCGGGCCGCCCTTTTCACCGCCCTTGGCATAAGGCTCAAAGACAGGGAGGGACGCCTGAGGGCCTGCATGGGCGGCTACCGTTTTTTCGGCGCGCCTGCCGGCCTGATGCTTTTCATGGACAGGGGGTTTGGCGCAAGCTCTCTGCTGGATATCGGCATGTTCGCCCAGAACATCGCCCTGGCGGCGCAGGGCTACGGCCTTGGCGCCTGCGCTATCGCGGCCGTGGCGGAGTATCCCGGCATCGCCCGCTCGATATTGAAAATACCGGAGTCCGAGGGGCTGGCGCTGGGCATGGCCCTGGGATACGCCGACACCGGAGCCCCCATAAACGCCGTCAGGCCGGGGCGGGCGGACGTCGCGTCTTTCACCACGTGGTATGACTGAAAAACCGGCCAGCGGCTCATCGTCTTCGCGCCTGGCTGTCTTGATTATCTTCGCGGCGGCGCTTGTCTTGCGTCTTTTGCATTTGGCCGCGAGCGCGGACAACCCCCTGCTTTACAGCCCCGCCCTGGACGAGGCCTACTACATTGCCCTGGGCAGGTCCATCGCCTCCGGGCGCCTGTTGGGCGAGCAGGGGCTTTTTTTCATGGACCCGCTCTACGGCTACGTCCTGGGCGGGCTTTTTCATGTCTTCGGCGACAACCTCACCACCGTCCGACTGCTCCAGGTTGTGCTCGACTCGATCAACGCCGTGCTGGTCTGCGCCCTGGCCTCGCGGGTGTGGGACCGGCGGGCGGGCCTTTTCGCGGGTTTTTTTTACGCCGCCTACAAGACCTCCTTTTTCTACACCCTGCTCGTTCTGAAGACCACGCTGGCGATCACGGCGCTTCTCGTCTTCACCATAGCCATAATGGGCGCGGGCAGAAAAGGCGGCGCGGTCCGATGGCTCGGCCTGGGGGCGCTGGTTGGTTTTTCGACGCTTCTGCGCGGAAATTTTTTGCTGCTTGCCCCGCTAGGGATATTGATGTACCTGGTAATCGAAAAGCCCGGCGCGCGCGAATTTTTTAAAAACACCGGGTCTTTCGCGCTGGCGATCTTTCTGGTCCTCTCCGCAATGGCCGCGCGCAACTACGCCGCCGCGGGCGATCTCGTTTTCCTCAACACGCAGTCCGGCAGGCTTCTTTACGCCTCCAACAACCCGGAGAACCTGACCGGCAGGTACAACGTCCCCTCCTTCTCCCGGCCGAACCCCGAAGACTCCGAGCGCGACTTCCACGCCGAGGCCGAGCGCAGGCTCGGCAGAAGTCTCTCTCCCGGCGAGGTGTCGAGCTACTGGCGGGGCGAGGCGCTCTCTTTTCTCATCAAAAATCCCGGCGCGGCGGCGAGGCTGGTCTTCAACAAGATGAAGGGGACGCTGGGCGATTACGAGATACCCAACAACCATTCCTTTTACCTGGCCGCGCGTTTCTCGGAGGTTTTAAGGTTTCCCCTGCCCGGTTTCGCCTTCGCGCTGGCCCTCGGCGCGCCGGGCCTTTTCCTGGCGATGCGCGGCCGGCGGGAGGCGTTGTGGCTGCTCGCGCCGATCGGAGCGACGCTGATTACAATCCTCGTCTTCTACACCTCGTCGCGGTTCCGGGCGCCGCTGGCTCCTTTTTTACTGGCCGGCGCCGGGGTGAGCGCTTCGGCGCTGATCGGGCTTGCGAGGCGGAAAAAAGCGGCCCGCGCCGCCGGCTTCATAGTCGTCCCGGCGGTTTGCCTGTTCCTGCTGTCTTTATCCATCCCCGCGCCGCCGGGGTCCGGCAACGAGGAATTTTTACTGGCGAAGGCTTACTGGCGCCAGGGCAGGCCGGGCGACACCTGGGATATCGCACGGGAGGCCGCCGAAAAATATCCCGCCCAGGCAAGATTCCACACCCTCATGGGGATGGCGGCGCTTTCGGCCGGGAAGCTTGATGAAGCGGAGGGGGCCTTCTCGACGGCGGCGCGGATGGAGCCGGGCGGCGCGGACGCCTATCACAACATGGGACTTGTCCACCTGTCCGCCGGGCGCCCTCAAAAAGCCCTGGAGGCCCTGCGAAAAGCGGTGGAGATCGACCCTCGCCCGGAAAGCTTTTTCGTCATGGGCAGGGCGGCCGAAAGCATGGGGAATAAAGAGGGCGCCGCGGTCTATTACGAGCGGGCCCTGGAGACGCTGAAACCGGGCGACCCCCTGCGGGACCGCGTGTCGGAGAGGCTGGCCGGGCTGAGGGACTGAGACTTTTCATCCAGGACAACGATAGCGGGCCAGTCATTTATAGTCTATAAGCGTGAACCCGGTCCACCACATATCGCCCGCCTTCCCGCCGAGGGTCACCAGCGCGTGGTTGCCGAGAGTTTTCGTGGTGTGATCGACGCCCTTTATTTTCAACCGTTCCAAAAGCTCCGGCGCGTCCGCCTCCGCCGCCAGCGCGGCCACGCCGGGGCCGGTCTCGATTTTTGAGCTTGCGTCGGCCAATTTCTTCTCACCGTGGAGTGATGGAGCCACGAGCTGAAAATCCCTTCCCTTCATGTCGTAAAGCCAGGCTGTATACCACCTGTCCGCGGCGAGCGTCTTAAAACCCTGCGCCGCTCTAAAAAGCTCCTCCGGGGAGGGGCGGGGCTCGTCTTCCAGAAGGACACCTTCCCTCCAGCCCGGTTTCGTCCCGTCCAGCTCGTATATGAAAAGCTCGTGGATGTCATACTCCCGGTCCGCCGAATGCTCTATCTCGAACCGTATGAGCCTCGCCTCGACGGGCGGAAAGTTCCATTCCTGGAAATCTCTTTCAAACTCGGCTATCTGGCGGAAGAAGACCTTCGGCCCCTGGGGGACGAAAAAGGAGACCGGCGAGGGGGGGTGGATGCGCCTCCAGTCCCGCCCGTCCGTGGAGACGGAAAGACCGGCGCGGTCGGGCCATCGGCGGCCGTAGACGGCGCGTATCCTGGTTATCATGCGCGGCCTGTCAAGCTCCACGGTGAAGGAGCCGTTGGAGTGATGTGTTGTGAAGAATTTCCTGTCGCCAAGGGGGACAAGCTCCGGCGGCAGCCTCCACTCCTCCGGCGGGACGGACACAGCGGGCCAGCGCCGCGCCGATATGTTCCGAACGGCGTTCGCGCCGTTGATCGACACCTTCTCGTAACCCTCCCGGCAGCAGGCCGAAAACCCCTCAAAAAGCTCCCCGGCGGACAGGGGGGCATGAACCGCCGCGGCGGGGTCTTTCTCCACCCGGTTGTTCTTCCAGTAGGAGCGGGCCCCGCCCCAGGGGATGGCCAGCAGAGGCGCGCCCTGGACCTTCGCCTCGTAGGTCAGCCTGTAGGCGCCGTTGTAGTCGTCTTTCCATACGAGGTTTTCTATTCCCTGGCGGGCCGCGTCCTTTACGGCGGCGGAGTAGAAATTTTTCAGCGCGGCTTCCCCCTTCCAGATCGATCGGAAGCCAAGGTCTGAGCCCCAGGCCGCCGGCGCCACGATCACACCGAGGAGGAGCGCCGCGGCGGCGCGGGAGCGGGAGTATATCCACGAAAAGACCAGGGCGGCGGCGGCGTAGAGGGATACGGCGATGGGGAGGAGCCAGCGCGTCTGCTGATCTAATGAACGATCGTTCAAAAGATAGAGGGTCAAAAATATCGCCGTGAAGACAAGCAACGGGAGCCGGGCGCGGCTTTTTTCCCGTCCTGGGCCGGCAAGCGCCCGGAAGATGACGGCGGCCAGGGCCAGGATAAGCAGCCCGAAGGATATCCACGACAGGGCAACGAGCGCCGCTGGCGGGGAAAGACCCGCGGCGGGGATGAAGATATCTTTAGCGGTGTGATACAGGGCCGTGAACCGCTCGCCGATATGATCCAGGCCCGGATGGCCGGTGGCGGTGTCGGCCATGGTTTTTGAGAACATGAAGGCCGCGGGGGCCGCGCCGATCGCGAACCCGGCGAGGGCGGACGCCGTCCTGCCGTTGAACGCGAAACGCTCCGCCAGAAGGATAAAAATCGCCGCCGTGGCGATAGCCGGGACGGAAAGGAGAGTGGTCCACAACAGAATCCCCGCCAGAATGCCGATAGCGAAATGCGACCCCGCGCCGTATCCCGCTCCGGTGCGACGGCGGGCGGCGAACCAGACCAGCGCCGCCGACCCGGCGACGGCCTCCGGGTAGCACCCCCTGGGGGTTGTGGTGTAAAAGGTTATGGTAAAAGGCGTTATGGCCCACATCAGCGCGCAGGCGAGGCCCGCCGCCCTGCCGCCGAGGACGGAGCCCAGAAGGTGGAAGGCGAACACGCCGAGGGTTGAGACCAGGACCGGCGCGAAGGGGATCATGCCCCAGCCGGAGTCGAAAAAAAGATACAAAGGCGCCGTGATCCACGCCTCGATGGCGCCCATGTAATGCTGCCCGTAATAGCTTATGGGGAAGGCGCGTCCCTCGGCGATGTCGGACGCCATGAGGGCGATAACGATGGCGTCGCCTTTGGGCAGCCTCATCCCGGCGTAATGGACCCTGACGAGAAGGGCCGCGAGGACAACCGCGAAAAGAGCCGCGGACGCTGGCTGGAGCCCCGTTGAAAAATTCAGGCGTAAAAGACGCGGCGCGGTCATTCTCACGCCGGGTATTTTACAACCTTGCGGGCGCCGGCGGCCAGCGGGATAGATGACAACGGCGCGGTTGACCCGTCACGAGACTCTTCGCTTCGCATGACAGCGTAAAAGACGGTGTCATCCTGAGCCCCTTCGGTTTCGCCTCAGGGCAGGCTCCGGCGAAGGATCCCGATGTCTGCGCGGCGCGGCGCCGCAGGATAGTGAGTTGTTTTAAGGGGGGGACAAAAAAACGCGGGAAAGAGGCCGCCGGAGCCTCTTGATCGGGGGGGAACCGGAAGGGGGCTCCGGCGGCGGCTCTATCCTGCGATTGTTCGCTATTTCCGGGCGAACGGTCAGTGAGGGAGCGTCTGCGACGCGGTGAAAAGATAGGCGAAAGCCGTTATCATCAGCGCCGTCATCATGTCCTTTACCGGGATTATCATCGCTTCCACTCCTTCTTAATGAAAACCGTCCGCGCCCTCCGCCGGGTTATTCAGCCGGCCAGGGCGATGGTGAAGATCAGCATGTAGGCGACCGACAACGTGCCCATCACACCGACCATGCCCAGAATAAAAGCGCTCTCTTCCAGATTCTTTATCGTGTCAACCATCTTTCAATCCTCCTTTTTCAATTGCCAGCATCCTCGCCGATGCCTGTTTACCGTTTTCCGCGGCCCCGTTGGCCGCCTTCGCCCTATACATATAGCAACCCCCGTGCCATTTTATTAGCCTTTGTATTACAAAAGGATATCGTTTCAGGCGGGTTCCTGGCGCCGCCATGGAAGGACATGATGTCCTGTTTCCGGGCGCCGGCCGCGGCCTGTAGCGGGACATCGGGACGGCCGGACCGGGCGCCGTCCGCGGCATTTGGGAGGGGATCAGGGTTCGCGGATAATCGGGCGAAAAACAGGGCAGAAAAATTCGCCGCCCGAGGAGAGACGGGAGGGGGTCAATCCCGTCCAGGCTCTATGGTGCAGGTCAGCGGAAAGCCGCTCGCCCGTGCCTGCTGGTGTGTCTGCTCGACCTTGAACTCCGCCCTCTCCAGCGGCATCTGGGCGATCCTTTCCAGCCCGTTGTTGTGTATGCTCAGCATGGTCCGCTCCGCCTCCCACAGGTCGAAGCCGTATATCCTGACAAGCGCGTCCACGACAAACTCCATGGTGGTGACGGGGTCGTTGTGCATCACCACCCAGTAAAGCGGCGCGAAGCTTTCGCGCTCAGCGGCGTTGGTGTATGATTCCGTCCCAACGCCTGGTTTATTTTTCCCGGTCATGGCCGTGTCCTCATGGTCGATGCTATATTAAATTTTAATGGACGAAAAGCTTTCGAAAGTCAACTTTCTTTGCCAGTACCTGTCCTCCTCCCGCTCCGAGGAGCAGGTCCTGGACATGGCGATGATGATATCCCATGACATCCTGGGGTACGACCACGCCATCGTCCGGTTCGTGGAGGACGACAGGCTGGTCTCGCGCAAGTGGATAGGCTTTCCCCGGGAGGCGGCCGACCTCCTGATCCGCGTGGGGGAGGGGATCACGGGCGAGGTGGCGCGCGCAGGCGAGAGCATGATGGTGGACGACACGCTGAAAGACCCCCGGTTCATCACCGGTGCCGAGGGGACGCGGTCGGAGCTTTGCGTCCCCCTGACATACAACAACCGTGTCATAGGCGTCTTCAACGTGGAGAGCGAACGTCCCGCCTTTTTCACCCGGCGCGACAAGAACCTGCTGGAGACCCTCGCTTCCCAGATCGCCGCTGCCGTGGAGACGGCCAGGCTGCGCGAGGAGCTCGTGAAGGCGGAGAAGCTGTCGGTGGTCGGCTCCATGGCGTCCTCCATCCTCCACGATATCCGCAACGACATCCACCGGCTGCGCGCCTGCTCCGACCTGTTGAAAAAGAAGGACGCCCCGCAGGAGCGGACGGAGAGGATATCGGAGATGGTCCGAAAATCCGCCGATAACATATACGGCCTCATCGAGGACATCTTCGAGTTCGTCAAGACGGGCCGGACCATGCTCCAGCTGGAGAAGACCCACCTTGCGCCCCTGCTGGACTCCATAGCGGGCCAGCTGCTGGCCTCCGCGCCGGAAAACGTGAGCATGACCGTGGAGGCCGACCCCGCGATAGAGCTTGCTCTTGATACGAGACGGTTCCGCCGGATGATGCTCAACCTGCTCAACAACGCCGTGGAGGCGATGCCCGGCGGCGGACGGATAAGGCTCCAGGCTTTGGCGGGGGAAGATGAGCGGGTTCTCATAAAAGTCAGCGACACCGGCATCGGAATCGAAAAGGCCAGGATCCCCAGGATCTGGGACGCCCTCTACACCCATGGCAAGAAGGAGGGCACGGGCTTCGGCATGGCGATAGTCAAAAAGATCGTCGAGGACCACGGCTGGAGCGTCGCCGTGGAGTCGGAGAAGGGGAAGGGGGCGACCTTCACCATCACCGCGGCCCCGGCAGGGGCCGAAAACCAGGGAGGCGGCCCGGCCGGCCGATGAGCGCCCCGGCGGAAGGCGTGGCGCAGGGCCGCTTCCATGGCGCATGGGCGGCGGCGCGGCTCGCCGTCATCGCCGCCCTGGGGGCGCTGGTCTATTCGAACATCCTGGACGCGCCCTTCGTCCTGGACGACAACAGGAATATCGCCGACTCGCCCCACGTCCGGAGCTTCGATTTTCTCACCAGGTGGAGCAGCCTGCATTTCCGCTACGCCGCCAGGATAACCTTCGCCCTCAACTACCAGCTCGGCGGGCTCGACGTCACGGGCTACCACGTGGTCAACATCGTCATACACATACTGGCCGCCTTCTCGGTCTACTGGCTGGCGGCGCTGCTGCTGAAGACCCCTCTCCTGCGGGCCGGACGGGCCGATGGCGGCGGCTGGATGGGATATATTCCGTTCGCCGCCGCGCTGATATTCGTCCTCCATCCCGTTCAGACCCAGGCTGTCACATATATAACCCAGCGGTACGCGAGCCTCGCGGCGCTCTTTTACGTCCTGTCGGCGGCGCTTTACATAAAGTCGCGCCTCGCGGAAAGGGGGACGGGGCGCGCCCTCGCGTACACGGGCGCCCTCGGCGCGGCCGTCCTGGCGATGCTCAGCAAGGAGAACGCCGTCACCGTCCCGGTCAGCGTCGCCGTCATCGAATGGATGTTTTTCAGAGGCGCGCCCTGGAGCAGGATAAAACCGCTCCTTCCCTTCCTCGTCCCCATGGCGCTCGCGCCGCTTTCCATCATCGCCTTCGGGATGAGCCCCTTGAAGATGGGCGACGCGCCGCATACCAACATGGAATATCTTCTGACACAGTTCGGCGTGATCGTGAGATACCTGCGGCTCTATTTCCTGCCGATGAACCAGAACCTCGACTACGACTGGCCGGTGACAGGTTCGATCCTTGATCCCGCGGCGTTTCTGAACCTCTTCATTCTGCTTGCGGTTTTCGCCTTTGGCGTTTTTCTGCTGCTGCGCTCGCGGACGGGCGACGGCAGGCTGAGGCTCGCGGCGTTCGGGATATTCTGGTTTTTCATCACGATTTCCGTGGAGTCGAGCGTGATCGTGATCGACGACCTGATATTCGAGCACCGGGCCTACCTGCCGTCGGCGGGGTTTTTCATCGGCGCGGCGGCGCTCGCCTCCCTCGGGGCGGCCCGGCTGACCAGGGCCTTGCCTCGCGCCCGCGCTGTCCCCGTCCTCGCCGCCGTGGCCGTGGCGGCCGCCCTGGGCGCGGCCACTTACGCGCGAAACGAGGTCTGGAAAGACGATATCACCCTGTTCAAGGACACGGTGAGGAAAAGCCCGGACAAAAGCAGGCCCAGGAACCTGCTCGGCGTGGCCTACCTGAACGCGGGCCGCCTGGACGAGGCGATCGACATGTTCCTGCTGGCCATACGCATGAAGCCGGGGTCGACCCAGCCCCGGATGAACCTGGGGCTGGCCTACATAAAGAAGGGGATGATCGACAGCGCCATAAAAACCTACAGGGACCTGCTGGCCATCGACCCGGACAACGTCATGGCGCGCAACAACCTGGCGGGCCTCTACGTCAAAAAGGGGTATTACGGCGACGCCGAGCGCGAGTTCCGCCGCGCGCTCGCCGTGGACCCGGACGACATGTACGTCCACAACAACCTCGGCGTGCTGTATGAGCGGCAGGGCCTGTGGGAGCAGGCGGCGCGGGAGTTCGAGCTGGTCGTCGGCGCCAACCCATACGACGGGAAGGCCAGGTACAACCTCGGCACGGCGCGCCTGCGGATGGGCCGCCCGGCCGAGGCCGCGGAGCAGCTCGAGGCCGCCGCGAGGCTGATCCCGGACGACCCGGACGTCTACAGCAACCTGGGCTACGCCTACGCGGGGATGGGCCGCCTGGAGGAGGCCGTCCGCGTCCTCCGGAAAGCGCTTGAGCTCGACCCCGGGCACAGGGACGCCAGGGAAAACCTCGACGAGGTCAAAGGCAAGCTCGGCGGGAGAGGCTGACAGCGGCGGGGTCAGAGCCTGTTGATCTGTTCTTCTATCAGCTTCGGTATATCCGGGTCGGGCTCGCCGGATTCGCGGTTCAGCGCGAGCGCCTTTTCGAAAAACTGCATGGCCTCCCTTTTCTTCGCGCCCTCGGCGTATGCCTTGCCCATGTTGAAATGGACCACCGCGTTCGCGGGGTCGACGTCCAGCGCGGCCATGTAGGCGGCTATGGCTTCCCTCCACTGGCCCTTTTTCCTGTAGCTGATTCCGGCGCTGTTGTACATGTTTATGAACCCAGTCTTGTCGTCGCCGGAAAGCTTAGGCCTCTTTTTCCTTCTGGCGGTCACGGAGCGCGTTATGTACTCCGTGGCCAGGTCCGCCTCCTCCCGGTCGAGACACGCCTCGGCCACCTCCTCCATCCTGCCCGGCTCCAGCGCCAGGGCGCCCTCGAAGGCCTGGCGCGCCTTCTCCTGGTCGCCTTTCTCAAGATAGATACGGCCTATGGTTATCTTCCTCTCCGCCATGAGGGGGCTTATCCTGTCCGCCTGGACAAGGGCGCGCAGGGCCTCGCCTCTCTTGCCCTTTTCGAGCAGGAATTGCGCCAACGTTTTGAGAGCCTTCAGGTAATTCGGGTTCTTCTCCGCCGCCTCCCGGTAGTAGCGTCCCGCCGTCTCATCGTCCCCCAGGTTCCTGTGGGCGCGGCCGAGCAGGAGCCTCGCCCCGGCGCTGTCCGGCTTCTGGCCCAGAACATCCTCCAGCAGGCTCACGGCGGCGGCGTCTTCGCCATTTTCCATCAGCTTCTCGGCCTCCTCCATGGTTTTCGCGTAAGAGGGAGGGTCGAAGATGTTCAGTATCTTTTCCTCCAGGTCCGTGGCGGTGAAAGGTTTTATGAGATAGCCGTCGATCCCTTCCTCCACGGCGCGGGTTATCCGCTCCTCGTTCGTCTCGGCGGTGACCATCAGGACGGGGATTTCGCGCAGGCCGGGGTCGGATTTCATCTTTTTCAGAACCTCCAAGCCGGAAAGGCGCGGCATGTTCCAGTCCAGGAGCACTATGCCCACGTAGCCCCTTACCTCCTCTATTATCTCCAGCGCCGTGTCGCCGTCGTCGGCCTCCTCGATATTCAGAACGCTGACCCCGAGGGTGGTCAGGAAATTCTTTATCATCTTGCGGATGATCACCTGGTCGTCGACGGCGAGGATGATCTTCTCCTTGAGAAAGGAGGCCATGGGAGGTCTTCTCTTCCGGCTCAGGGACTTCGTGTAGCGGGATGATTCGGAGATCATGGCTATGCGCGGCGCTCCGGCAAACTGTTCATTCGCCTCGGTTTCTCGACTCTTGGGACAGTCTAACACAGGGGGAAAGTAATAACATTAAATACCGGCGGCCGGATCCCGGGCAGGATGGAAACGTGGATATTCGCACAACTTGCCCGATCTCCCCCATCCCCGCCGTTGTGAACAGAGCCCGCGCCCTGGGTTTCCATGGGTCACGTCAAGCCGCGGTTCAGGGCCGCGCGGCGCCGGAAGCTGGTATTTGCGCAAAGGTCTCCATCTCAAAAAATTCTCTCCAGCAAAAAGCGGACTGGCTTTAGAATGTAGCCGGAGCAGCCTTTTTTTCCGGCTTGTTTGGGGACCCAGAGAAAATGTCTTTGCGCGTGAAGTTCACCCTCCTGACGTTCGCCGCCGCCACGATCGCCTTCACACCCGCCGTCTATATGCTCCACGGCGCCTCCGGCGGGGCGGCCATGGACGAGGCCCGCAGCTGGCTGACGGACGCCTCGGCCTCCCTTGAAACGCTCATCGAGGAGCGGTTCAGGAGAATACGCGAAAACCTCGCCCACGCCGCCACGGGGCTCACCGCGAAAAACGCCGCCAGGGAGTTCGAGGAGGCCGCCTACGCCCTGGCCCCGTCCCTCGAAAAGGCGATGCGGACGCTGCGGGAGGACTACGTCCACAAAAACCCCCACCCGGAAAACGCCCGCGCCCTGCTGGCCAGGGGGCCGGACGACACCCTCTACGACAGGATCCACAAGGCGCGCCACCCGCGTTTTTACCTGTACCTGAAAAAAGAGGGGCTGGAGGACATCCTCCTGATCGAGCCGGAAAAGGGTTTCGTGGTCTACTCGGCGCGCAAGGACGAAATCTTCGGCCGCTCCGTATTCAGCGGCGAGCTGAAAGACAGCCACCTCGGGCAGGCCGCCGCGCAAGTCTTCAGGGGAGAGGCCGGGGGCGGTTTTCACGGTTTTTCACCTTACGGCAACGGCGGCGCGCTGTCGGCCTTCATCGCGTCAGCGGTGACAGAGGAAGGGGCGGTCCTCGGTGTCATGGCGGCGAGGCTCAAGGCGCGGGCCGTCCTGGGGGACATTTTGCGAAGCGGCCTGTGGCCCCGCGGCGGCCTCTCCGCCGTGGTGGTGGATGATCGGGGCGAGAGGCTGGCCGCCTCGGACGGCGGCGGGCCGCCATTGCCGCAAGATACGGAGCCCGGGTCTGCTTTCGGGCCCGGCCTGCTCGATGGGGCGGATGGAAAAGAGTGGCTGGCCGTATACACCCCCTTGGAGATAGATGGTCTGGAGCTTTCCCTCGCCGCTGGCGCCCCGGCGCCCGCTGGGGCGAGCCTTTCCTCCGCGGCCGGCAGAAGCGCGCTCATGGCCGCGGCTCCGGCGGCCCTCGCCGCGGCTGTCCTCTACATCGTCCTGTCCCGTCTCGTCACCTTCCGGCTTGAGAGAATGGGGGAAGCGCTCCGGGCGATGGCCGCCGCCGGGGCCGACCTGGCCTCCATCCCCCCCCTTGGCGATGACGGCGGGGACGAGATAGGGCGAGCCGCCGCGCTGTACAACGACGCCCTGCGAAGCGTGGCGGACAGAGTCCTGGAGCTCGAGTCCCGGGCGAGGTCGCTGGCCAGGTACATAGAAAAACTGCAAACCCAGCCCCCGGCCCCCGGCGAGGAGAACGAGGAGCAGAGGGAAAAACTGCTGACACTCTACGCCAGCGAGGCCGAAAGGCTGGCGGAGACCATCCGGCGGCAGCGAAGGGAGATGGAAAAACTTAAAAGCGAGCTGGCCGTGATGAAAAAGGACGCGGAGGAGAAAAGAGGGGAGAACAGGGAAAAAGAAACGCCGGAAAAAGACGCGCCGCCTCCTTCACAGGGGAAGCTGCCGGGGTTCTAAAGGGAGGAGGCCAGCCCGCGAAGCCCTCCGGATATGCTCCGCAGCCTTTGCGCCGTCTCCGCTGGAAAGGCCGTGGAAAGCTCCTCCAGCGCCGAGGACCGGTCCATAAGCTCGCCCCTCGCCCTGTCGCGGCGCATGGCCTCCACCTGTCCCCGCACCCGGGCTATGGCGCCGCTGTTCTCGGTTATCATGCTCTCGTTCAGGCCGACCCCTTCCCTCAGAGCGCCCATCTCCCCCTCGAGCGCGCCCGCCGCCGAGAGCGCCTCGTTCACGCCGACGGTGTTCTTTTCTATATAAGTGTTCATGATAAGAGCGATCAGCATCGCCGCGCTGGCCACGCCAAGAGCGAGGAAAGATAGGATGGCCTGCCCGCGCCACGCCCTCGCGGGTTTGCCGGAGACCGCGGCGGGGGGCGGCTTTTCGGGCGGGGGCGCGCTCGAGGGCGCGGGTTCTTGCTCCGCTTCGGCGGTCTGCTCCGCGTCTTTCGCGGTCCTCCTTTCTGGTTCCTCCCCCTTCTCCTCCCCGGCGGGCCTGGAAAAAGGTATCACGTCGGCGGGGCTCTCCTCCGGCCGCTTTTCGGCCTGCTGAGGCTGGACGAGGGATATCCTGGGCGCCTGTCCCTCCTCCCCCGCGTCCCCGGGCCCGCTGGTGGTCAGGAAATCCAGGACGTCATCGAAATCCGACTGGGAGATGAAGGAGATCGGGCTTTTCACGGGGGCGCCGCGCTCCCCGAGGATTCTCATGAGCTCTTTTGTCTCGATGTTAAGCTTTCTCGCGGCCTCGTACACCCTTATTCCGCTCAATGCTCCGCCCCTGGAAAGTGAAAAGAACTGTCCACAGCCGGATAATACCTCATGCCCGGCTCCCGCGCAAGACGCCGCGCCGGCGGAAAGTCTCGCGCCGGAAAAAACTCCGGCGGGAATCCACCGCGCCCGGGGTTATCCATCAGGGGCGCAAAACGGTTATAATTACCGTTCAACCTTTGGAGACCGGACGATTCGCCGCCCGATGAAGACAAAAATTCGAAAAGAAGACCTCGCCGTCATGTACGGGCACGCGGAGGCGGAGTATCCCGACGAGTGCTGCGGCGTCATCATAGGCGACCCCGAAGACCCCGGCGCCAACGAGGTCCGCCCCGGCAAAAACATCCAGGCCCAGCTCAAGGAAAAATACCCGGATGTCTACAGCCGCGGCGCGGACACGGGCTACTTTCTGGACCCGCGGGACCTGAAGGCCGCCTTCGAGGAGGCGGCGAAGAGGGGGCTTCAGGTCATAGGCTTTTACCACTCCCATCCCGAGCACGAGGCCTACTGGTCCGAGGAGGACAACCGCGCCGCCATGTGGGAAGGCTCGGACGAGCCTTTCTATCCGGACGCGGTCCACGTCGTCATCTCCATCTTCGACGGCAAGGCGAAGGGCGCCGCCGCGTTCGCCTGGGACAATGAGGAGAAGAGGTTCACACGGCATGACCTTTGAGAAGGGCCGGGGGAGAGCGCCGCGCCCTGCGGGGCGAAAAGGCTTCGGGCCGCGGCGATGACCGGCGCGGAAGTCGTCAAGGTCGAGAACCTGACCGTCCGGTTCGGCGGGGAGGTGGCGCTTTCCGGCGTGACGTTTTCCATAAAAGCGGGCAGCTTCACCGGCCTGATCGGCCCCAACGGCGCCGGGAAGACAACGCTGCTGAAGGCGCTTCTGGGGCTTGTGAAGCCGGACGAGGGGAGGATACTGGTCTTCGGCCATCCGCCGGGCAAGTCCCACAACCTCATCGGCTACGTGCCGCAGTCCTCCAGGATAGAAAAAGACCTTCCCGTCACCGTTCTGGACGTGGCGCTGATGGGGCGGAACAGCCTTTTGGGCGTCGGCAGGCGTCCCGGGAGGGAGGACGTGGAGGCGGCTCGGAAAGCCCTTGAGCGGGTGGGGATATCCGATCTCGCCTCCAGGCGGTTCGGGTCTCTGTCCGGCGGGCAGGCGCAAAAGGCGCTGATCGCCAGGGCGCTTTCCGGCGGGCCGAGCCTTCTGTTGCTGGACGAGCCGACCACCGGCGTGGACGCGCCCGCCCAGGAGAGCTTCTACGCCATGCTCCACGACATGATCTCCAGCCTGAACATGACCATCGTCCTGGTCAGCCACGACATCGGCGTGGTGGCAAGCCACGTCTCCGGCATCATCTGCATAAACAGGAAAATCTTCTGCCACGGCCCGCCGGCGAAGGTGGCGGGCGAAGGAGTCATAGAAAAGCTCTACGGCGCCGGGGCGGAGATCGTCATGCACCATCACGGCGCCTCCCGAAGGACGCCCGGGCGCGGGGAGGAGCGGGGAGGGCGCGATGGTTGAGATGCTCTCCCACGGGTTCATGCTCCGGGCCGTCGCGGCGGGGCTTGTCATGGGCGCGCCGCTGGCTGTCCTGTCGGTCATAGTCGTCTCCAAGAGGCTCTCCTTCATGGGAGTGGGGATATCCCACTCCGCCTTCGGCGGGCTTGCCCTGGGGGCCTTTTTCGGGGCGCCTCTTTCGCTTTCCGCCCTGGTCTTCGCGAGCCTGGTGGCTCTTCTCGTGGGGTGGCTGAGCAGAAGGGGGGGGGTACACGAGGACGTGAGCGTGGGGATAGTCTTCGCCGCGTCGATGGCCGTGGGGGTCGTGGCCCTGGGGCTGATGGAAGGCTACAACATCGACCTCTTCTCCTACCTTTTCGGCTCCATCCTCGCCGTCTTCTGGGGGGATCTCATCCTGGCCTCGGCGGTGTTCGCCGTGGTCGTCGGCCTGGTCTTTCTGCTGTTCAAGGAGTTCATGGCCTACTGCTTCGACGAGGAGTGGGCCCGCGTCAGCGGCGTGAACGTGGACAGGCTGGAGGACCTGCTGCTGGTCATGATAGCGGTGACGGTGGTGGTGTCCATAAAGCTTCTGGGGGTGGTGCTGGTCTCGGCGCTGCTTGTCATCCCCGGCGCGGCCTCTTTCGTCCTGGCGGGAAGCTACAGGACGCAATACGCCTGGTCGGTGGGGTTGGCCCTTGTCAGCGTGCTGGCGGGGCTTTATCTTTCATACAGGTTCGACATCGCCTCCGGCGCCACGATAGTCCTCTCCGCCACGGCGCTTTTCGTTCTCGCCACCCTCGCGCGGAAAGCTTGACGTGGCGGAATCAGGGTTTTATAAGGGATATACGCCCCACGGGGCCGCAAGAGAGGATATCGCGCATATGATTGAAATCGCAAGCCGTAGGAGGAGGCATGGGTAAGATAATAGGAATCGACCTCGGTACCACGAACTCCGTGGTGGCCGTGATGGAGGGCGGGGAGCCTAAAATAATAGTGAACCAGGAAGGCTCGCGGACCACCCCCTCCGTGGTCGCCTTCACCAAGGACGGCAAAAAACTCGTCGGCCAGTCCGCCAAGAACCAGGCCATCACAAACTCCGAGAACACGGTTTACTCCATAAAGCGCTTCGTGGGCCGCCGGTACGGGGAGGTCAACGAGGAGATGAAGATGGTCCCCTACAAGGTGGTCAAGGGGCCGGAGGGTCAGGTCATGGTGGAGGTTCGGGGCAAGCAGTACGCCCCGGAGGAGATATCCGCCATGATACTCCAGAAGCTCAAGAGCGCCGCCGAGGACTATCTCGGCGAGAAGGTGACAGAGGCGGTCATCACCGTTCCCGCCTACTTCAACGACGCCCAGCGCCAGGCCACCAAGGACGCGGGCAAGATCGCCGGGCTGGAGGTGAAAAGGATCATAAACGAGCCGACGGCGGCGGCGCTGGCCTACGGGCTCGACAAGAAAGCCGACGAGACGATCGCGGTCTACGACCTTGGCGGCGGCACGTTCGACATATCGATCCTGGAGGTGGGCGACAACGTCGTCGAGGTCAAGTCCACCAACGGCGACACGCACCTCGGCGGCGACAACTTCGACCAGCGGGTCATAGACTGGCTCATCGCCGAGTTCAAAAAGGACCAGGGGATCGACCTGCGCGGCGACGTGATGGCCCTGCAGCGGCTCAAGGAGGCCGCCGAGAAGGCCAAGAAGGAGCTTTCGCTCTCGCCGGAGACGGAGATCAACCTCCCATTCCTCACGGCCGACGCCTCCGGGCCGAAGCACATGCAGATAACGCTCACGAGGTCGAAGTTCGAGTCGATGATCGAGGACCTCGTCGACGGCACCACAGGTCCGGTGAAAAACGCCATGTCCGACGCGGGCCTCTCCCCCAGCGAGGTCCACGAGGCCATCCTCGTCGGCGGCTCCACCAGGATCCCGATGGTCGAGAAGCTCGTGGCGGACTATTTCGGCAAGACGCCCCACAAGGGGGTCAACCCCGACGAGGTCGTGGCCATGGGCGCGGCCATCCAGGCAGGCGTCCTAGGCGGCGAGGTGAAAGACATCCTGTTGCTCGACGTTACGCCGCTGTCCCTTGGCATAGAGACCCTGGGCGGCGTGATGACCAAGCTCATAGACCGCAACACGACCATACCGACCAAGAAAAGCGAGATATTCTCCACCGCCGCCGACAACCAGACCTCCGTGGAGGTGCACGTGCTCCAGGGCGAGCGGCAGATGGCCGCCGACAACCGCACCCTGGGCAGGTTCCACCTGGAGGGGATACCGTCGGCGCCCAGGGGAGTGCCGCAGATCGAGGTCACATTCGACATCGACGCCAACGGCATAGTCCATGTCTCCGCCAAGGACAAGGGCACCGGCAAGGAGCAGAAGATCACCATCACCAGCTCCTCGTCGCTCAACGAGGAAGAGATCGAAAAGATGGTCAAGGACGCCCAGTCCCACGAGGAGGAGGACAGGAAGGCCAAGGAGCTGGCGGAGGCCAGAAACCAGCTCGACAGCCTCGTCTACCAGACGGAGAAGACTTTGAAGGAGCATGGCGGCAAGCTCCCCGAGGACGACCGGAAAAACATCGACTCCGCCCTGGAGTCGGCGAAGAAGGCGCTGGAGTCGAAGAGCGCCGACGAGATGAAGACCGCCATGAACGAGCTGCAGACCGCAAGCCACAAGCTCGCCGAGGTGATCTACCAGAGCCAGGCGGCCGGCGGCGCGGCGGAAGGCGGCGCCCCCGGCGCGGGCCCGGAAGAGGGCGGCGGTCCCAGGGAGGGCGAGGACGTGGTCGACGCGGAGTTCGTGGACTCCGACAAGGACAAGAAGTGACCGCCCGGTTTTAAACGGACTGTTGAAAAACAGTTTTTTATTGTCGCTCTGAGCGCCAGCGAAGCGTCTCGCGTCGAATGAGGCAAAAGAGATTCTTCGGCTGGCGCCTCAGAATGACACCGCCATGCCCGGCGCGGAATTTTTCTCGTTGAGCGGGATCAGAAAATCCTCAGCCTGCCGCTTTCAGGCGGCCTCCATCTCCTCCAGAATCTTCCGGGCCGCGGCGGCCTGGTCGGCGGCTTCCAGTATCGGCCTTCCCACGACAAGAAAATCCGCCCCGTCACGGACCGCCCCGGCGGGAGTGGCGATCCTTTTCTGATCGCCCGCCGCCGCCCACTCAGGCCTCACGCCCGGGGTGACCGTCAGAAAATCCGGTCCCAGCCGCTCCTTTACCGCTTTCACCTCCCTGGCCGAGGCGACCACGCCGTCGAGCCCGGCCCGTTTTGCGAGCGCGGCAAGCTCCAGGACAACCTCCCCCGGCGCGCGGTCGATCCCCAGGCCGCGCAGGTCTTCCCTGCCCATGCTGGTCAGGACGGTGACGGCGACGACGAGCGGCTTTTTCAGGCCTTCCCGCTCACAATGCCCGGCCACGGATTCCACGGTCCTCCGCATCATCTCAAGCCCCCCCATGGCGTGGACGTTGAGCATGTCCACCCCCAGGGCGGCGGCGGCGCGGGCGGCGGCGGCGGCGGTGTTTGGTATGTCGTGAAACTTCAAGTCCAGGAAAACTTTCGCTCCGGCGCTCTTCAACTCCTCGACAACCCCCGGCCCGGCGGCGGTGAAAAGCTCGCTGCCCACCTTGAACCATCCCACCGTCCCCGAAAGTTTTTCCGCTGCGCTGCGCGCCTCGTCCGGCGTGGCGACGTCTAATGCGGCGATCAGGCGGTCCTTCGCGGCCTCTGCCTTATCACTCACCGTCCGCCTCCTCCAGGGCGGCGGGATGGACGAAGAAGCGGGCCGCCAGGATGCTGACCTCGTAGAGGAGGATCATCGGAACCGCCATCACCACCTGCGTGAAGACGTCCGGCGGGGTGAGCAGCGAGGCGAAGACGAAGCTGCCGACGATGAAGTATGGCCGTTTGCCCGCCAGCGTCTCCGGCGTGACCACGCCGAGCTTGACCAGGAAGACCAGGACTATAGGCAGCTCGAAGGTTATCCCGAAGGCTATGCTTATCTTGAACACGAACGATATGTAATTGCCCACCGAGATCATGGGCGAGAGGCCCTCCCCGCCGAAGTTGAGCAGGAAATCGAGCCCTAACGGCAAGACAACGAAGTAGCAGAAGGAGGCGCCGACGATGAAGAATATGGAGCCGAGGACCACGAATACCCCCGTGTACCGTCTCTCCACGTCCAGAAGGCCCGGCGCGACGAACTCCCACGCCTGGTACAGGATCATCGGCATGGAGATGATGATGGCGCCGTACAGGGATATCTTGAGGTAGACGAAAAAAGCCTCCGCGGGGGCTATGAATACAAGGTCCTGGCCCATCCCCATCGGCCTTCGCAGAAGCTGAAAAAGGCCGTCGGAGACGAAGTAGAGCGCGGCGAAGGCGGCGGCCACCGTCGCCAGGCCGTAGATGAGCCTCCAGCGAAGCTCCTCCAGATGCGCCGTGAAGGGGAGCCTGTCCTCCGGCCCCACCCGGCGGCGGGTCCCGCTTTTCGCGTAGGGGTCCTCTGTCTTTTCTTCGGCCTCTTTCGCTTCGCCCGTCTCTTTTTCGCTCACTGTCGTGTCCCAGGTTTTGAAATTTTAAATTATAGCAAGCAACACCGGTTTAATGAGCGATCGCACCGCCGGGACGGGGTCATGCCGTCTCCAGCAGCTCACGCAGCTTCATGGCGTTGGAGACGGCGGAGCCCTGGAAGTGATTGTTGAAGAAGATGAGCGTCTGTTCGGCCTCCGCGGCGAGCTTGCGTATAGGGGGCAGAAAGCGGCGCAGCTCCTCGTCCGTGTAGCGGTAGTCATAGCGAACCGTCGAGGGGACGTTGAACCAGCGCCTGTTGCGCCCATGGAAGCGGAAGTAGGCCAGGGGCGAGGTGACCACGGGCGTGAAAGGGCTCAGCCCCGGCAGGTCCGGCTCGTCCACGACGCAGTAGGCGGCGCCAAGCTCCCGGAGCGTGTTGAAGACGGACTGGGCCACCCAGCCGGAGTTGCGAAACTCTACGGCCAGCCGGACGGACCGCATCGCCTCCGCGAGCCATCGCAGGTGGGCCATGGAGTTCTCGTCGCGCCGGAACTTCATGGGAAACTGGGCCAGGACGCATTTGAGCCTGCCGCTCTCAATCATCGGACGCAGGCCGCCCAGAAAGGTTTCCACGGCGCCCTCGTCCCTCAAAAAAGCCCCGTCGGCGCCGCGTATCCTATGGGTCAGCGACCCGCTCACCTTCACCACGAACTCAAAATCCTCCGGGACGCTTTTCAGGAGCCCCTCCACGCTTTTGGCCGAGGGCATGGTGTAGTAGGTGTAGTTCAGCTCCACCACGTCGAACCCCAGGTCCCGCGCGTAATAGGAGAGCATGTCGCTCTTCTTTGTCCCCTTCGGGTAGACCGTCCCCACCCAGTCCTCGTAGGAGAAACCCGATGTGCCTATCCTGATATTGAGGTCCGTGTTCCTGACGCGCATCCTGAGAAGCTTAGCAGAACAGCCCGCCGATGGGGAGCGGCCTTTTTCGCTGACCCGGCGCCCGTCAGCGCGCCGTTCGGCCCAGCGCCTCGTTCATGGCGCCGGTCCTGTAGCCGAGGATATCGACGGCGGTGTATAGAAAACCGGCTTCTTTCATAGCCGCGTGGATGCGCTCCGCCATCGCGGGCTCGACGGCGCGCGGGATATCCTCCGGCGAAAGCTCTATCCTGATAACGTCGCCGTGGTGGCGGGCGCGAAGCTGGGTGAAGCCCATACCCCGCAGGGCCTCCTCGGCGGCCTCCACCATCGAAAGTTTCTGAGGTGTGATCCGGCTGCCGTAGGGAAAACGGGAGGCCAGGCAGGCGAACGCGGGCTTGTCCCACGTCGGCAGCCCCATGCGCCTCGAAAGCTCGCGGATATCGTTTTTCGTGAGCCCCGCCTCCTTGAGCGGGCTTTTGACGCCCAGCTCCTCGGCGGCCTTCGAGCCCGGGCGGAAATCGCGGGCGTCGTCTGCGTTGGCGCCATCGTAGACGACGTTAAATCCTTCATTTTCCGCGAGTTGAACAAGCTTCCTGAAAAGCTCCCCCTTGCAGTGGTAGCATCTGTCCGGCGGGTTTTCGGCGTAGCCTTCGATCTCCAGCTCCTCGGAGTCTATCACCCTATGCTCCGCCCCGATAAGCTTCGCGATCCGGACGGCCTCTTCGAGTTCCCTGGCCGGGTAGGTCGAAGACCGCGCCGTGACGGCCAGGACGCGTCCGCCGGTCTTTTCCATCACGCCGTGGAGGATTTTCAGCAGAAAAGAGCTGTCCACCCCGCCGGAGAAAGCCAGGACGCAGGATCCCGCCGCCGCGGCCCATTCGGCCAACGTGTCCAGCTTCGCTTCTAAAATATTCATTGTCAAAGGCATGTTTCCAGAATAAAATCTTTCCTTGGTAGTATAGCTTATTATGATCTGAGCGCCCTCGATCATTCCGCGGGGAAAGAAGTTGGGGCAAATCACGGGGCTTTCAAGTCGAAAATGGCGCTGCAGGGGTCTTTCGAGACTTTTCCGCTCACGGATATCTTCCAGATGCTGGGGATGCAACAGAAGACGGGCGTTCTGACGATCACCCACGGCTCGCGCGTCTCGAAGATACACTTTTTCAGGGGATGTGTCACCCAGGCGACCGAAAACAGGGTCGAAACTGACAGCATGCTGGGCAAGATACTCGTCAAGTCCGGCCTGATAACCCCCGATGTCCTGATGGACGCCCTCAACGTCCAGCGGCGGGAGAACCGCAGACTGGGCGAGATACTCGTGGAGAAGGGGTCAATAGACTCCCAGATACTCAAAAACCTCCTGCAGACCCAGATGACCCAGGTGGTGTACAAACTCTTCAATCTGAACAAGGGCGCCTATTCGTTCGACCCCGCGGCTGAGGTTGTGGTGGAGGAGGACAGCTTCCACCCCGTCCCCGCCGACCATCTGCTCCTGGAAGGGGTGAGGCTGGTGGACGAGTGGCCGATGATCCTGAGGACCATAAGCTCGCTGAACATGGTCTTCAGGGTGAAAGGCGGCGTGGGCAAGGACGCCGCTTTCACCCTCGGGCCGCAGGAGCGGCAGGTGTTCGAGCATATAAATGGAAGGAACTCCGTTCAGGAGATCGTCTACAAGACGCTGTTTTCGGAGTTCGACGTCTGCAAGGCCCTGTACAACATGCTCCAGGAGGGGATCATTGAGGAGGATGTCCAGGCGGCCAAGAAGAACGTCTTCAACGTCGATTTCGTGAACCCCTTCCTCCAGGCCACCACGGAGACCATCGAGACCATGTGCGGCATCGCCATAACCGCCGGGAAGCCGCGCCTCAAGAAGCCGCTGGAGCTTGCGCGGGGGGACGTTTCCGGCGTGATAGACCTCAACGGCGAGAAAAGGGGCGTGTTCGCCATAACCTTCACCAAGCAGTGCGCCCTGAGCGTGGTAAACAACATGCTGGGCTCGAAGTCCAGCTACATCGACACGCAGGTCCGCGACGCCATCGGCGAGCTGACCAACATCATCGCCGGCGGAGGCAGGCGAAAGCTGGCCGACCGGGGGTTCATCTTCTCCGCGTCCATCCCGACGATCATAACCGGCGAGCGCCACTACGTGGAGCACAAGATCGACGGCCCATGCATCATGATCCCGTTCACGACCGATTTCGGCCCCTTCACCACCGAGGTCAGCCTCCAGCGGTAGCCTCCGAGAGAGCCGCCATGCCTACGCCCATCACCGTGACCGGCGTCCGTCTCTATCCCTTCGACACCAGCGCCTCCGGGGGCAGAACCCTCGCCGTGGCGGACGTGACGCTGAACGGGGCCATCCTCATCAAGGGCTTTCATGTCGTGGAGGGCCGTGGCGGGGGGCTTTTCGTTGGCTTTCCGGCGGTGAAGGGAAAAGACGGCCGGTGGCGCGATATGGTGATCCCACTGGACAGAGGGACGCGGGACCTTATCCGCGACAGGGTTATAGAGGCCTACAAGTCCGGCGTGGAGGAGGGATAGGGGGCGGCGCGAGCCAACGTTGTCATCCTGAACGAGCGAAGCGAGCCTCGGGACGACAAAACAGCGAAGCGTGGAGGTTATTCAAAACTCTCGTTTTTCGCTGAAATAACCCCGCCCGTCCTGCTAATCTGGAAGGCATGGGAGGAGACTACAGGCCCGGGGCCGCGGCGAACGGAAAGGTGGACGCGCTCCTTTTCTGCGGCGATGCTGGCGCGAGCAGAGCGATCGAGGGAAAGAGCAAAGCCTACCTGGCCATCGATGGCGTACCGCTCTTCGTCTACGTCCTGCGAGCCCTGGACGGCGTGGAGCGGATACGCCGTGTTTTCATGGTCGGCGACAAAAGGCGCCTCGACGCGGACCTTTCCATCGCAGGCCCCATCGAAAAACCCGTGGTCACCATCGAGCAGGGGGCGGGCCTGCTGGAGAACGCCTGGAAGGGTTTTCTGGCTTCGCTGGACGGATACACGCCCGGAGCGGAGCGGGAGAACCAGGACTTCAAAAACCGCGTGATATTCGCCCTGGGGGCGGACTCCCCCCTGATAACCGCTGCGGAGATCGGCGAGTTTTTCGACAGGGCGGACATGAGCCGGTATGACTACGTGGCCGGGCTCACACCGAAGGAGGCGCTGGACAGGTTCCGCCCGCGCGGCGGCAGGCCGGGGATAAAGATGGCCTACTTCCACGTCCGGGAGGGGCTTTTCAGGATAAACAACATGCACATGGCCCGGCCCTTCGCCTTCGCCGTGACGGCGCCTGTGCAGATGATTTACAACCATCGCTACCAGAAGAAGATAAGAAACATCATCCGGTTGTTCATGGGGTTTCTCGCCCCCAACGCCGGGTGGTCGAAGCTGCGGCTCTACCTTCTCATGCAGGCGGCCATGTTCTCGAGGAACATCGGGCTGCCCGGCCTGGCGGACAGGATCAGGCGGCGCGTCCCCATCGATGAGGTCATGGAGGCGGTGGGGGACGTGCTGGGCCTGCGGGCGGGTTACGCCGTGACGAAGCAGGGCGGGGCGGCGCTGGACATAGATAACGAAAAAGATTACATTGCTATGAAGCGGATGTTCGCCGAATGGAAAACGGCGCGGTAAGAACGGAACAGACGACAAAAATGCCGAAACACATCTTTCGGCTCGCGGTTATATTGACGATCGCGGGCATTCTCCTGCCCGATGGCGCCCTGGCCTGGGGCGCAGGCGTACACGTCGCACAGGGCAGCTTTATCCTGGACAACCTCCACATGATAAAGCCCCAGATAGCGTCCGTCCTCGCGGCGCACCCGCTGGACTACATCTACGGCTGCATCAGCGCGGACATCTTCATCGGCAAGGGATACAGAAGGCGCGACGACCACTGCCACAACTGGAGCATCGGAATGAAGGTGCTGGCGGACTCCTCCGACGGGCCCACCACGGCCTACGCCTACGGCTATCTTTCCCACCTCGCCGCGGACGTCATCGCTCACAACTATTTCATACCGAACCTGCTATACTCCACCCCAACCACCAAGGGGCTGGGGCACGTCTACTGGGAGTTCCGGGCGGACAGGTTCATAAGCAGAAAACACTGGTCGCTGGCATCGAAGGTGGTGAACATGCATAACCACGGCAATGACACGCTCATCAAAAAAGTGATGAAGCGCAGCAGGCTGCGGTTCGGCGCGAAGAAGATGGTCTTCAAGCGGGCCGTGCGCCTTTCCGACCTGATCGTGTGGAAAGAGCACGTGGAGCATGCGCGCAACGGCTGGAGGGTGACGAGGGACGACGTGGTGCGGCTGAACAACCACTCGCTGAACCTCGTCGTGGACCTGCTGCTCAATGAGGGCCACGCCGAATGCCTCAGGCACGACCCCGTGGGGACGGACAACACGATCGAGGCGAAGGTTATGAGGAAGACGGATATCCTCTCGGCCCGCGGAATAGGGAAGGACAGGCTGGTTTTCGAGATGCCTGAAAGCCTGAAGTCCTTGAATTACGTGGACCACGAGACGGTCAGGATATAAGCTTTTCGAGTCTTTCCGTCCGCTCCGTGACAAGCCGTGGGTTGATCCTCGACAAAGTCTCGGCGAAAGCCTCCCGCGCCCCGGCCTCGTCGCCCATCCTCAGGGCGGAGAGCCCCTCCCGGTACGGCGGGAAATAGTCGAGCGGGGCCATCCGCCCGGCCTCGGCGAAAGCCTCCCGCGCCTCGGAGATTTTTTTGCTCATCCAGAAAATCTCGCCACGGCGCTTGAGCAGGGATGGGTCCCGGGTCTCCCCCAAAGCCCTTTCCAGCCGGTCCAGAAATTCCGCCGCCTTTTCCGGCCCACCTTTCTCCAGGTGATATTCGGCGAGGGATTCGAGCGCTTCGGGGTTATCCGGGTCGATCTTGAGCGCCTTTTCGAAAAACTCCGCCGCCTCGTCCATCCTGCCGAGTCCGGCGAGCCTGTCGCCCTCGGTTATGTTCCGGTAAAGGGCGCGTTTTTCAGGATCGGCCATGTTCAACACGAGGTTCAGGGCGTGGGAGAGCGCCCAGGAGGCCCACACCGCGGCGTCGTCCAGCCTGTCCAGCAGCCAGCCTGCAGGGCCTTTCAGCCGCTCCTCGCGCTCGGCGGCGCCCATGTCCCGCGCGTCCATGGCGTGTATGGCCCTCTCCACCTCCAGAAGCGCCAGCGCCTGGACGCGCGTCACGGCGGAGGGGACGGCGCCCGCCGCGCGGGGCAGGGCTCCGGTTTCGCCCCCCCTCGCGGCGATGACGGCGGAGAGCGCCATGGCGGAATGGTTCCCCGGCGCAAGCCTCAGCGCCTCCGTCACGGCCTTTTCCGCCTTCACAAGCTCGCCCCGCTCGAGGGCGGCGAGGGCGAGGAAAAAGGGCGCGGCGCGGTTTCCGGGATCTGCCTCCATGGCCTTCTCAAAGTCGGCGATGGCGCCCGTGAGCAGACCTTTGCGGATGAATATCCTGGGATCCGGCTTCACGCCCCGCGCCGCCTCGGTCAGGAGGCCGGCCGCCTCATCGCGCCGTCCCGCCGCGGCCAGTCTCGCCGCCTTTCGCATGGCCGGGGCCGGGCTTGCGGACATGGGGGAGGTCACCAGATGAGCTGGCTGCTCATCTCGGAGTTGGCGAAACGTATCCTGGCGCAGAGCTGGACGGCGATGTTTTTCATTATGGTGTAGCCGAGCCTGGGATCGGCCTCCATCAGCTTCTTCATTCTCTCGTAGGGGAGCATGAGCAGGCGCGCCTTCTCGCTGGCCGTGACGTTGGCGGAGCGGCGGGAGCCGTCCACGAAGGAGAACTCCCCCACAACGCCCCTGTTCTTGAGAAGCTGCAGGCGGGGGACGCTGATGTCGGAGGAGTATCTTTGTATCTCGATCGTCACCCAGCCGTCCACCAGTATGAAAATGTCGCGGGTGGTGTCGTCCTCCCTGATGATGGAGTCGCCCCCGTCGTACTCTTTGACGACGGATATGGAAGCAAGTTTCTCCACTTGCTCAGGGCCGAGGTCCCTGGCCAGCTCGCAACCGGTTAAAACCTTCGCCTTGTCCACCCTCGCCTCCAGTCTCCAGGACGATCACAGAATTATAACAGACAGGCGCCGCTACCATCTTTAGAAGGCCCCTGGGCTGGGTCCGACACGAGATCCTTCGCTGGCGCTCAGGATGACACGGAAAATACGGGCGCCTTCCCCGGTGGCGCTTGCGTTCTTTACGCCTTCTCCTCCTGCTCTTCCCCGGCGGCGCTTTCCTGGTCCGCCGCGGTCTCGGAGCTTTCGGCGGCGGGCTGCCCTTCCCCGGCCTCTTCCCCGGCGGGGGCGATCGGCGCGGCTTCAGGCTCTTCCTCGGCGGCCTCGGACTGGACGATCACCTTCACCGCGGCGGAAACCTGGGAGTGTATCTTTATGGTCACATCCATCTCGCCGATGTTCTTTATCGGCTGAACGAGGTCTATTTTCTTCCTGTCGATCTCGAACCCGCGCTCGGACAGCTCCTTTTCGATATCCGAGTTTGTGACGGAGCCGAAGAGTTTCCCCTCTTCGCCCGCCTTGCGAGTGAACACGAGGGGATCCATCTTCTCCAGCCGCGCCTTCTGCGCCTCGGCCTCGCTCAATATCCTGGCCAGCTTTCGGGCGCGCTGTTTCAGGTTGTTCTCATAGGTTCTGCGGTTTCCTTCCGTCGCCTCGAAGCCGAGCTTCCTGGGTATCAGGTAGTTTCTGGCGTATCCCGGCGCCACGTCCACCTCGTCCCCCGGCGCGCCCAGACTGGGCACGAAATCGTTCAGTATGACTTTCATCCTCAATGTCCTCCAGCCACGAGCCCTCCAGCCCCCCCGGGGGGGCCGGTCCGGCGTGTTTAATCCTCTTCCTTCGCGTCTCTGTTCCTGAAATCCACCCACACATCCGAAAGCCCCAGGGCCGATATCAACCCCAGGATAAGCGGATGCGAGAAAATGATAAAGTAACCTATCGCCCTGAGAAAGACGGGAATGTTCCTGCTCACGAAAAAGTGGCTCGTTATCCCCAGCCCCTGCAAAGCGAACGCCGCCAGAGATCCGATCAGCGTGTTCAACGCCACGGCGTAGGCCGCCCCGTCCAGGAAGGCCGACCCGAAACCGCCGGCCACCACGCCCCACACGAAAATGTCCGGCGTCCTCCACGCCGACAGCGAATGCCCGGCGGGATGAATCCCGAGGTTGAACTTGATCGACGCGGCGCGGATGACCGCCATGTTCGCTCCCGCCATCAGGACAACGCTCACCAGCGCCATGGAGGGGAATATCCTGACGAACGTATCCACCAGCACGGCGCCGTTCTCTTCCAGCCAGTCCGCTGTCTCCACGGCGACCCCGGCGTCTCTGTATGACTCCGCCAGCGCGCCGACAAGCTCCTCGCCCCAGGAAGCCAGGGCGGCGCCCGGGCTCGTCCCCGAAAGGGCCGTGGCGAGCAGGAAAACCGCCGCCCCGGCGGCGTACGGGGTCAGGACCGCCCGGGCCATCGTTTTCTCCAGCGTCTCGCCCATCATGCGGGAGCGGGCCAGCGAAAGCGCCATCAACCCGCAGGAGACGGAAAAGAGGACGAAACCGCCGACGCCGCTTATGACCAGCACACAGGCCGCCCCGGCGGCCGTCAGGACGAGGCCGTTTTTCAGGCCCTGCGCGGCCAGGGCGTAATAGAGGGGAGCAGGGGCGAAAAGACCCAGCGGCGGGATGGCCGCCGAAGCGTAGAAAAGGCCCAGCGACGCCGCCAGCGGCGCGGCCAGGGCGGCGGGGCTCATCCGCTTTTCCCGGTCCACGGCATATGTCATGACTTAAAAGTTCCCGCCCTCGCCCTCATCGCGGATCAATAAAAGGAAAACGGAATGAGCGCCATGTTGCGGGCGCGTTTTATGGCGGTGGTCACCTTGCGCTGGTGGTGGGCGCAGTTGCCGGATATGCGGCGGGGGATTATCTTGCCCCTGTCCGTCAGCAGGTTTTTCAGGCCCTTCACGTCCTTGTAGTCGATATCCTCCACCTTGTCCGCGCAGAACCTGCACACCTTTTTCTGGTAGAAAGACCGCGTCTTTCTCATCGGCGAACTCGTTCTCTGTCTTCTCATCTGATAAGTCACACTCCCTTGAGTATGGAAAGTTCCGGTTTTGTTCTCCCGGCGGCAGTGGACAGACCCCTAAAAGGGCACGTCCTCCTCCTCGCCGCCGGACGGCTCGGACTTTTCCCTGTTTTCCTGTCCGGCTCCTTCGCCACGCCCGCCGAGGAAGATGACCCTGTCGGCCACCACCTCGAGCTTGCTTCGTTTGCGCCCGTCGTCGGTCTCCCACGAGGAGTAACTGAGCCTGCCGTCAACGCAGACCTGGCTGCCCTTGGACAGGTATTCCGAGCAGGTCTCCGCCTGGCGCCCCCAGGCGGTTATGTCGGCGAAGACGGTCTTCTCTTTCCATTCGTCGCCGGACTTGTACCGCTCGTTCACCGCCAGGCCGAACTTGGCCACGGCCGCGCCGGAGGGGGTGTAACGAAGCTCGGGGTCCCGCGTCAGGTTGCCTATCAGGACAACTTTGTTGAGGCTTGCCATGGATTCACTCCCCGCCCGGCGCCGGATCGCCGCTGGCTGTCTTCTCCTCCTCCGGCGGCGTCTCTTTGCGGCCGGCGGAGCCGTCGTAAAGGACTATCATGTGTTTCAGGGTGTTCTCGTTCAGCCGCAAACCGTGGTCCAGGCCGGACAGGGCGGCGGGGTCCAGGGAAAACCGCAGGAGGACGTAATATCCATAACGGTTTTTCCTGACCAGGTAGGCAAGGCGCTTCTTGCCCCACCGGTCTTCCTCGATGATCGATCCGCCGGCGGATTTGATGGACTCCTTTACGGACTCCACTTCCTTGTCGATCTCCTCGTCGGCAAGGTCCGGCTTGAGAATGAAAAGGCTCTCGTAGTCTTTGGCCACAGGCTCCTCCTTCCGGGTATAAAGCCCCGCGCTTCAAACGCGCGGAGCAAGGAGTTAAACAATTTACGAAAGTATAGATATTTACCAGACTACCCCCCGGAAAATCAAGCGAATAATCGCGGCCTCCGGGAAAGGCCGCTTTCCGGCCGCCGCGGGGATCAATTTTTTGCGAAAAAATTTTGCCCCATCTGAGACGCAAACTCGGAAGAACCGCGTTTGCGCGCGCCGCGGCGGTTCTTGATTTGCCGGATGAGTCCAAATAAATCAACAAGCTGAGCGGGGATCGGCCGCGCGGGAAGGCGGGGCCGTTTTATGAATATCTGGACGTTTTATAAAAAATAAGTTTTATAACTTAAGTCATATTCATTTGGTCTTATGTGGTTATAAATAGGGTTAATCGCAAACAGAGGGGGGAATCCGTGATGCTGATTTTTCATATTCTCGATCCACCGGCCTGAGGCGCCCGGCGCCTGCGGGACATTCGCTGATCTGTAACCTATTATGTCATCCCGCGGGAGAGGTTCGTCTCGATTCCGACCGCAACGAATTGAAAACAGAGGAGATAAGGCATGAGAAGAGGATTTTGGATGACGCCGTTGGCGGCGCTGGCCTTGCTCGCTATGAGCGGCGCGGCCTACGCCGAGACGGCGTTTGACCTGAGCGGCATGATCCGCCTCCGGCCGGAGATGAGGGAAAACTCCGACTTCAACTCCGACAACGACGACAAGCAGTCATTCATCGGCAGCAGGACGAGGCTGACGACAAAGGCCTCCGTCACCGATGACGCTTTCGCCAAGATCACCATCCAGGACATCAGGAGCTGGGGCGACGCCAACAACGTCTCCACCGGCAAAGAGCAGCAGGCCCTCGACCTCTACGAGGCCTTTTTCCAGGTGAACGGGGTTGCGGGAACCCCCATCTCCGTCTCCGCCGGGCGCCAGCCGCTGGTCTACGGAGACCAGAGGCTTCTTGGGAGCCTCGGCTGGAAGGACGAGGGCCGGACGCATGACGCGTTGAAGGTCATGCTCGGGTTCGACCGGTTTTCGCTGGACCTTTTCGCCGCCAAGGAGGCCGAAAGCGGAAAACCCTCCGACGACACGCATGACGACGACCTGAACGGCGCATACGCCACGATCGGGATTACCGACGGGATCGGCCTGGATGTCTACGCCCTGCAGTGGAAGACCGCCGGGACCGACTCTGAAGGCGCCGCGATCAAGGGCCACAACGTGATGACCTACGGCGCCAGGGTGGCGGGCAAGCTCTCCGGACTCGATTTCACCGGTGAGTATGCCATCCAGTCCGGCGACTGGGCCGAGGGGGTCAGCCAGGAGGCCTACGCTTTCGCCGCGACCGCGGGCTACACCCTGCCCTTCTGGAGCACGAGGATCGGCCTGGAGTACGACTACGGGTCCGGTGACGACAACGGGAGCGACGACACGCACAAGAACTTCGTCTTCCCGTTCCACACCAACCACGCCCATTACGGGTTCATGGACTATTTCTCATGGGGCAACATGACCGACACGGCCGTCAGGCTCAAGACCAGCCCCATGGAGAGGCTGACGCTCAAGCTCGACTATCACATCTTCGCCCTGGCCGAGGGGAAGGGCGACTGGCTGAACGTCGTGGGGACAAAGGTCTTCAAACCCGCCGTGGAAGGCAAGGACAGCACCGACGCGGGGCAGGAGATAGACCTGACCGCCGCCTACAAGGCGATGGACAACCTGAAGCTCGTGGGCGGCCTGTCCCAGTTTACGCCGGGAGACGCGGCCAAGGAGCGCTCCGGCGGGGCGGGCGACGCCTCCACCTGGGGTTATCTCATGGCTATATTCACTTTCTAGTTTCTCCTTCCAAACCCTTGTCCTTCGGCGGGGCGGCTTTTTTCCGGGCCGTCCCGCCGGTTTTTTTTGCCTCGCGAGAAGGCGCCGAGGCTGGAACCCCGATCCCTCTTGAGCGAAACCGCTTTTATTGACAATGCCTTGGGGGTGACCCTAGAATGTTCATGCTATGAGCGACTATGTGTGCGCCGAGGTGGAAAAGGGCTGGTTCGCTCTCTACGTCCGGTACCAGAACGAGCACAAGATCGCCAGCTACATACGGGAGAAGCTGGGGATGGACTCCCGAGTGCCCAGCCGAAAGCTCTGGCGCAGAAGGAACGGCAGGATGGAATTTGTCTCAAAACCCTTGCTGGAAACCTACGTTTTCATCCGCGCCGGGCGGGAAACGGACGATTGGCGGCGCGTCTACCGCGCCGGGGGCGTCATAGACATCGTCCGCCAGGGCAGGGCGCCCGCCGCCGTGCCCGAAAGCCAGATCGAGAGCCTGGAGAGGCTCTGCGACTCCGGCCTGCCGATTCACGAGGCCGAATACAAAAGGTTCAGGGCCGGCGGCCTCGTGGAGGTGGTGGACGGACCGCTCAGGGGGGCCGTGGGCAGATTCCTGGGAAGCGACGAGCGCACGGGCCGTTTTGTCGTGAATATAGACCTTTTCAACCGCGCTCTTCAGACGGAGGTGGACGCGCGCTCCGTCCGTCCTTTATGACGAGGCGCCTGGAGCCGATGGCGGTCTTTTCCCGCCGCGGGAATCTGTTTTCCCCCTCTTTTCCCCGATAGCCTTATAATCTTACTTTCTGAAGACCTTATAGCCTGGAGAGGTATGGATGTTTTCTGACCTGGCGCCGCGCCTTAAGGAACGGCGGGAGAAGATAGGCCTTGTCGGCCTGGGATACGTGGGCCTGCCGCTTGCCTTGGCGCTCGCGAGGCGCTTTGACGTCATCGGCTACGACGTGAGCCGGGAGCGCGTCCGGGAGCTTACGGAAGGCCATGACAGGACCGGCGAAGCGGCCCCGGAGGAGCTGAAAAATACGGGGATGGAGATAACCGCCGACCCTGCGCGCCTTTCGGAGACGCGGTTCATCGTGGTCGCCGTGCCCACTCCCGTCGACTCGGGCAAGAGGCCCGCCCTGGGACCGCTGCTTTCCGCCTGCGAGACCATTGGAGGGGTGATCCGGCCCGGGACGGTGGTAGTCTTCGAGTCCACGGTCTATCCCGGCGTGACGGAGGAGAAATGCGTCCCCGTCATCGAGGCGAAGTCCGGCCTTGTGGCCGGGCGCGACTTCAGGGTCGGCTACTCGCCGGAGAGGATCAACCCCGGCGACAGGGAGCACACCATCGAGAAAATAGTGAAAGTGGTCTCCGGCCAGGACAGCGAGACGCTCGATACCGTGGCGGGAGTCTATGGGGACATAGTAGAGGCCGGCGTCCACAAGGCCCCCTCCATCAAGGTGGCGGAGGCGGCGAAAGTCATAGAAAACATCCAGCGCGACATAAACATAGCGTTGGTCAACGAGCTTTCGATGATATTTAATCTCATGGGGATACGGACAGCCGACGTGCTGGAGGCCGCGGCGACGAAATGGAACTTCGTCCGGTTCGACCCCGGCCTTGTCGGGGGGCACTGCATAGGGGTGGACCCCTATTACCTGACGAGCAAGGCCGAAGAGCTGGGCTATCACCCCCAGATGATCCTCTCCGGGAGGAGGATCAACGACGGCATGGGAAAATACGTCGCCGAACAGGTTGTAAAAAGGCTGAACAGGGCCGGCAAAAGCGCCTGCGGCGCCAGGGTCGGGATATTCGGGATCACCTTCAAGGAGAACGTGCCGGACATACGCAACAGCAGGGCGCCGGACATCCACGCGGAGCTTTGCGACTATGGCGCCGAGACGCTGGTATACGACCCCGTGGTGTCCGGGGAGGAGCTTGAAAAGGAGTACGGAATAACGCTTTCGGACACGGCGGCGATGCGCGGGCTGGACGCGGCGGTCATCGCCGTGCGCCACGACCGGATCGTCGAGCTCGGCCCCGGCGGGATCGAGGCCATGCTCAACGGCGGACGCGGCGTCGTGGCGGACATCAAGTCCGCCTTCAACGAAAGGGATTTCGGCGACGGGGTTATCTATTGGAGCCTTTAAGGGCGCCGGGTCCCGCCCCGGCGCGGCGAGCTTTTAAATGAGCGCAATCGAGATAGAGATAGCGGGAAGGAAGATCGGCCCCGCCCATCCCCCCTTCATCATCGCGGAGATGTCCGGCAATCACAACCAGTCGCTCGACCGGGCCTTCGCCATGGTCGACGCCGCGGCGGAGGCGGGCGTCCACGCCCTGAAGCTGCAGACCTTCACGCCGGACACCATAACGCTCGATGTCCGGGGGGGCGGGTTCCTCATGGACGACCCCGAAAGCCCTGGCGGGAAAAGATCGCTCCACGAGCTTTACACGAAAGCCCAAACTCCCTGGGAATGGCATGGCCCGATCTTCGAGCGCTGCCGGGAGCGCGGGATCATGCCCTTCAGCGCGGCCTTCGATGAGACGGCGGTGGACTTTCTGGAGTCGCTCGGCGTCCCCTGCCACAAGATCGCCTCCTTCGAAAACGTCCACCTGCCGCTTATCCGCAAGGCCGCCGCCGCGGGCAAACCCCTTTTCATATCCACCGGCATGGCCTCCGTCGCCGAGCTGGCCGAGGCCGTGGAGACGGCGCGGGGCGAGGGGCTGGAGGAGATCATCCTCTTGAAATGCGCAAGCGCGTACCCGGCGGACGCGAAGGACGTGAACCTGAGGACGATCCCGAACATGCGGGAGCTTTTCGGCCTGCAGGTGGGCCTTTCGGATCACACGATGGGGCTCGGTGTCCCACTCGCGGCGGTGGCCCTCGGCGCGACGGTGATAGAGAAACATTTCACTCTGGACCGTGGGGACGGCGGCGTGGATTCCTCTTTCTCCATGGAGCCTGCGGAGGCGCGCCTGCTCGTCTCCGAAAGCGGGAAGGCGTGGCGCGCCCTGGGCGAGGCAAGCTACGGACCGTCCGGGGCGGAGCGGGGCTCGATGGATTTCCGCAGGTCGCTTTACGTGGCGGAGGACATGAAGGCCGGAGACGTCTTCACGGAAAAGAACCTGCGGGCCGTACGCCCCGGCCACGGCCTCGCGCCAAAGTATTACGATGTCGTCCTCGGAAGACGGGTCAAAAAAGACGCGCCGAAGGGGACGCCGGTCAGCTGGGACATCGTCGGATGAGCCGGGACGCATGACCTTGGCGCCGGATCTAAAAAATTCGCCGGTATTGATAACGGGAGCGGGAAGCCAGGTGGGGCGTTTCCTGCTGCCCATGCTTTCGGAACGCGGGTTCAGGATATACGCCGTCAGCAGGTTTGAACGGGCCGATCCCGCCTTGGCCGCTCCTGGGGTGGAATGGATAAAGGCCGACCTCCGAAAAGGGCTGGGCGCGGCGGGCGAGGCGGTGTCGATGATACACATCGCGCCTCTGTGGCTTCTGCCGGGGAACATCGAACGGGCGGCGGCGCTCGGCGTGAAGCGCCTGATCGCCTTCGGCTCCACCAGCGTCCACACGAAAAAGGACTCCGCCTTGCCCGCTGACAGGGAGACGGCGCGCAGACTGGCGGAGGCCGAGGAGGCGGTCCGGGAGAAGTTTTCCCATCTCGGGGCGGCCTGGACGATCTTCAGGCCGACGATGATATACGGCGCCGGGATGGACAGGAACGTCACGGCGATAGCGGATTTTATCCGCCGGTTCGGCTTTTTCCCCGTGGCGGGCAGGGGCGAGGGCCTGAGGCAGCCCGTCCACGCCGCGGATCTTGCGGCGGCCTGCGCGGCCGCCCTCGATGAGCCGAAAACGTTCAACCGCGCCTACGACCTTGGAGGCGGCGAGGTTTTGTCTTACCGCCGCATGGTAGAAAAAATCTTCGCCGGGCTGGGGCGAAAGCCGAGGATAATATCGATTCCTCCGCCCCTGCTGCGGCTTGCCGCCGCTCTGGCCGGGCGCGCCTCGGGGAACAGGGATATCTCCGCAGGCATGGTGGACAGGATGAACGCGGACATGTGTTTCGACATCTCAAGCGCCTCGCGGGACTTCGGCTATTCGCCCCGTGGGTTCTCGTTCGAGTGTGCCGCCGCCGCGTCCACGCTTTCAAGGTGAACGGCCGAGCCCGCGGAGCGCGATTATCGAAATGCCGCTTCTGACGCCACTCGTGGTAAGATTCACGAAAATCAGCCGTCCGCGCGGCAAGCTCGGGCGCTCTGAGAATATTTTCCGCTCAACCTCTTCCATCTTCGGTTTTTGGGATCAGCGATGCCGGGACGGCAGGAGCCTCGTTCGCCATCCGTAGCGGCGCTGGTGGTGGCCCACAACGCGGGAGCGATCCTGCTGGAGTGCCTGGAAAGCCTGGAAAGGCAGACCCGCAGGCCGGACAGGATCATCCTGGTGGACAACGCCAGCGAAGACGGATGCGCCAGCGCCGTTGACGAAAAATTCCCCGGCGTTGAAATCATCAGGCTGGAGAAGAACACCGGCTTCGCCGCGGCGAACAATATCGCCGCCCGCGCCGCCGGGGAGGCCGATTACCTCGCCCTGCTGAATCCCGACGCGGCCGCCGAGCCGGACTGGCTCGAAAACCTTCTCGACGCCGCCCGGCGCCGCCCGGACTGCTCCATGTTCGCGTCTCTTGTGTTCAACTACGGCGATCCCTCAATAGTCGACGGGGCGGGTGACAGCTACCACGTGTCGGGGGCGATGTGGCGCAAAGGCTTTGGAGCGCCGTACTTGCCGTGGATGAACGTGGAGGCGGAGGTCTTCTCGCCATGCGCCGCCGCCGCAATGTACAGGAACAGGGACTTCAAGGCGGCGGGCGGCTTTGACAATGACTACTTCTGCTACACGGAGGATGTCGACCTTGGTTTCAGGATCCGGCTGGCTGGCGGCAAATGCCTTTATGCGCCGTCAGCGAAGGCGCGCCACGTCGGCTCGGCCGTCACCGGGCGGCACAGCGATTTTTACGTCTATCACAGCCACCGCAACCTCGTGTGGACGTTCGTCAAAAACATGCCCTGGCCCCTCTTCTGGCTCTACCTGCCGCAGCATCTGCTGTTGAACCTTGTGACGGTGGCCTCATACTCCCTGAAAGGCCGGGGGCGGATCATTCTCAAGTCGAAATGGGACGCGGCCAGGGGGCTGCCCGCCGTGCTGCGCCGAAGGCTGGAGACACAGCGGACCCGGAAGGCGGGGTCGTTTGCGCTGCGGCGGGCGATGTCCAAAGGGCTGCTGCGACCCTATTTTTTTCGCGGAAGATGACTGAACCGGCGGCGTGATCAAACGCAAAACCGCTCATCAGTTGATATCGTTATTTTCCGTCTCCGGCCGCCCGGCCGTCAGAAAATGGGCCGCCGCGATGGTCGCGAACCGGGCCCAGACGCTGGCGACAACCAGCCACATGAACGGCACAGGGTATTGATGGCGGAAAAATGTCCTGTAAAACCGGACCATCCCCCTGTGTTTGTGCCAAAGGACGTTTAATGGCCGCTCCCTGCTGCACGTCCCCTTGACGTGGGTGATCTCCACGTCCGGCGCGAACATGATCGCCCAGCCTGCCTTGCGGAACCTCATGCACCAGTCGAGGTCCTCGCAGTGCATGAAATAGGCCTCGTCCAGCGGGCCGACCTGCTCGAGAGCCTCCCGGCGGACGAACATGAAAGCCCCGGACAGCGCTTCTATATACACCGGCTCCGGGGGCAGGGGCTGGTTGACAAGGACAAAGCTTCTGAACCTGGGGTTATTCGGGAACATCTTGTCCAGGTGGAATATGCGGGTGAAAGTCCTCCACGGCGTCGGGACCATGCGCCTGCATCCCGCCTGCTCGCTGCCGTCGAGGTTTTTTATCAGGCAACCGGCCATCCCGGCCTCCGGGCGCGAATCCATGAGCCTCTCCATCCGCTCGATGGTGTCCGGCTCGATCACGCAATCGGGATTCAGGAACAGCATGTATCTCCCGGAGGCGTAAGGCAGGACTGCGTTGTTCGCCCTGGCGAAACCGAGGTTGGCGTTGTTCCCGATGATCCGCAGCCGCGGGTCCCGGCCGAACCTCTTGCGCAGGTACTGGACACTGCCGTCGGTCGACCCATTGTCCGAAACGATCACCTCCACCGCCACGTTCGAACTCAACACGGAACGGACACATTCGGTCAACAGCTCGCCCGCGTTGTAATTCACGATAATGACCGACACATCCGTGGCCCGCGCTCCCGGCTTTGGCGCGGAAGCCCCTGCTTCATCCATGGTCTCCACGGCCTGTGCCTCCGCCGGGAGCGGATCGGCCTCGTCCATCGCCCCGGCGTCCGTCTCGAAGACCCCGCCGTCCAACGCCGCCTGTTTTCTCTCGCGCTCCATCCGCCGGGACAGCCGGGGCAGAGCGAGCAGGAAGACGAGAAAAAGCGGATACAAGACCAGCGCCGTCCGCGAGACACCATGTAATCGGTTCACAAGGAAAAGGGAGACGGCGACCGCCAGGACGCCCAGCAACGCGGCCCTCGATATGTCCAGGGCGCCGCGGGCCCGCGGAGCCCTGCCGCTGAACCCGGTCAACTTGTAGACAACGTACTGCGCCGCCATGACCACGGGCAGGAGGAACAGAAAACGCTCCAGGCCGCCTGTCACCAGAAAATAGTCGTACCGGACGACGGACGCGGCGAGCCAGGCGGCGGGGACGGCCAGAAAATCGTAGACGTTCAGCCACGCCGCCCGCGGCGCCTCGTTCCTCATGCGCCGGGTCATATCGTTTATTCCGCTTTCCATCGTGTGCCGGGGGGACCATCCGAGGGTCTCCATCGTCCCGGCCGGGTTCACCCGCAGGGAGTTTCGTATTTTTTCCATCGCGGCGGAGTTGAACATCGAGGCCCTGCCGGTGATCTTCTGGATAGCGTCGCCCGCCTTGCCAGCGAGAGTGAAGAAGGCCCACGGGATCGGCAGGATGACCACACGGCGGCCGAGGGAGTCCGCGATGCGCTTGACAAGCTCCGCGGTGGAGACATCGCGCCCGTCGTTGACGACGAACGCTCTCCCGGCCGCGGCCGGGTGATCGAGGCATACGGTTATCATATCCACAAGGTTGCCGACGTAGACGAAGCTCCTCAGGTTTTTCACAGCCGGGACGGGAATGACGCGCCGTGACCTGACGGCCTGGACAAGCCTGCCCATGTTCCCCTTCACGCCGGGGCCGTAAACGAGAGGGGGGCGGATTATGACCACCTCCAGCCCCGTCTCGTCCGCCACTTTCCGCAAGGCAAGCTCGGCGTCGCGCTTGCTGGAGCTGTAATGGTTTTCCGGGTTCATGGGGGACTGCTCGTCGAACGGACTCTCCCTCGGCGTCTCTTCGCCGAGGGTCTTGATGGAGCTTATATATACGAAGCGCCGGACACCAGCCCTGGCCGCGGCCCTGGCGATCTTTTCTGTAGTCTGGACGTTGACCGCCGCGTAATCCTCCGGCGTCCAGCTCCTTTTCTCGCCCACGTCATGCGCCAGCCCGGCCAGGTGGACAACGGCGTCCACGCCGTCGAGGATATCCTCCCACCCGGAGTACGACCGGATATCCCTGACTACTACCTGCTCCAGGAGGCCATCCCGGTCCTCGGCGGGTGAAAGCCCGGAGGGTTTTCGCAAGACGGCCCGGACGCGGCGCCCGCCCAGGACGAGCTTTCGGACAAGGTGAGAGCCTATGAAACCGCTGGCGCCCGTCACGAGAATGGTCTTCATATCCGCCGGAATTAGAATTGATTATGGGGCGCGATGGCAATAATATTAACAGAATGCGTATTGACTTGCTACAGCCTTGATTCTCCGGCGAACGCTCCATGGCGTGGGGGCCGCGTTTCCCCGGATGAGCGCCTCCGCCGCGAACGGAATATTATGAGAAAACTCCTCATCGCTTTCCTTGGGCTTGCTATCGCCCACTGCGCCGTGTCCGCGCTGATGTCGCTCGCCGCCCATTCTCCCTTCCTGGCCGCCTATCACAACGGGCGCGGCCTATGGAACTTCGCCATGGATTCTTTCACCTACCATGAATACGCCCTGGAGGCGTATGAGCGGCTGAAGGAAAACGGGTTCGCCGCGTGGCTCCAGGCGCCATCGTTCAGGCATTCGAAATACGTGGGGCTGTTTTATTACCTCATATACCCATCCCCCATCTCCTTCGCCCCCGTGAACGCCGCCGCGTGGGCGGCTGGAGTCATTCTCGTATATCTGACCGCGATGATGATTTGTAACGGCGACCGCAGGCTGTCCATCATAGCGGCGCTGGTGTTCGGCCTTTGGCCCTCAAACCTCCTGCACGGGACGCAGCTTCTGCGGGAGCCTTTTTTCAACCTGGGGATAGTGGCGATGCTGTTCGGATGGACCGCCATGCTGTATGGCCGGCGCGGGGCGGTCTACAGCCTCTCCGCCGCCCTCGGCCTGATCTTCAGCGCGGGCATCCGCCATGAGCCCTTCTGGCTGCTTTTCACGGCCGCGCTCATCGCCACGGTCATCATCGCCCTGCGCGCGCCGCGCGCGCTCCCTTACGCCGCGCTCTCGCTGGGGCTGGTGGCGGTTTTCCAGGTCTACCCCGCCGCAGCATACACCTCTGAAGCCGGGACCAGCGTCCACGAGAAAAAGATAGCCGCCGTCAAGGAAAGGATCAGGGCCGATCTCGGCGGCGCGTACACGGCCGGGCTCGACAGACGGATCACGAGATGGTTCACAGACAAACGGGTTCTGCCGTGGGGCGATTTCGAAACCAGGAGGGAGCGGCTGGAGGCGTTGGCCGAGGAGCACGGTGACAAGCTGGACGCCTTTCTGGCCAAATGGATGGCGCCGTGGCGGTATTCCTCGTGGCTGCCCAGGAAGGTGGAGCGGCAGGTGCTGGCCGCCAACAGGTACCGGGACGGGTTTCTCGTCTGGTACCTGGAGCCGGGGACGAGCCTGACAGACAGCGGCGTCATGTTCAGGAGCATGGGCGACGTTATCGCCTACGTCCCGAGGGCCGCGCTGATCGGGTTTTTCGCTCCGTTCCCGAATCAGTGGCTCACGGCGGGAAGGACCGGCGGCGGGGCCATACGCGCCATCGGCGGAGCGGAGACGCTGGCGCTTTACGCTCTGATGGCGGGTTTTGTTTTTTTTCTCATCAAATCGCCTGCCCCGGCGAGGGTCAAGGCGTGGCTTGTCCTTTTCATGGTTGTCATGATTTTGCCCCTGGGGCTCTTCGTCCCGAACATCGGCACGCTGTACAGGATGAGGTTTGTTTACACCACGCCGATAATAATAGGAGGGATCCAGGGCGCCTGGATGGCCGCGGCGTGGGCAGCCCGCCGGTTTTCACAGGATAGCCTCCAGGACGTGTAGAGTCTTGTCGACCAGCGTTCCGGCGCTGAAGTTTTCCACGATCCTGCTCCTGGCGGTTTTTTTAAGGGCGTCTCCCTCCTTGTCAAGGCGCCGCAGGAGCGCGTCCCACCCGGCGGCTATCGCGGTGTGGTTCCCCGGGGCGGCCACGACTCCCGTCCCGCCGACGATATCCGCCGCGTCCCCCACGTCCGTGACCACGCAGGGGACGCCGCAGGCCATGGCCTCCGCCACGGCGTTGGGGAAGCCCTCGCCGGTGGAGGTCAGCGTCGCGATGTCAAAGCCGTTATAGACCTCCGGCATGTCGGCGGCCTCCCCAAGCCACACCAGCCGATCGGCCAACCCAAGCTCCACGGCGCGGCTTTTAAGCTCCCTTGCGAGTTTTTCCGGGCCGCCTCCCGCGAGGACGAAAAGAACGTCGTCTCTCTTCGACAGCAGCTCCCGCGCCGCCAGCAGAAAGGTCGCGTGATCCTTCATCGGGTCGATCCTGGCGGGAAAGCCGATCACCCTCCGCCCCGGTTCGGCGCCCCATTCGTCCCTCACGCGCCGCCTGGCTTCGGGGAGTATGTTGAACCTTTCCGTGTCTACCCCGTTGTGGACCACCACTATCCTGCCGGAGGGGAATCCTTTTTCGATCAGCAGATCGCGCCCGGCGCGGGAGTTGACTATGATGACGTCCGCGAGCCGCGCCATCCGCGCCTCCAGCCGGTATGACAGCGACGTGAGTGAATCGTACTTTGAAAGGTCCACCAGGGAGGAGCGCACGCCCCAGGCTGTCTTCGCCCCGCCCAGGAAGGGCCTGAGCACGGCCGACAGGATGTTGGGCACGGGGAGGTAGCTGTAAACCACATCGGCCCCGGCGCCGCGCAACGCCCGCGCCAGCCGCCAGGTGAAACGGAAAACGTCCCAGCGCCCCCCCTTGCCGAGAGCCGCCGCGGGGACGCCCGCCTTTTCGAGATCCGCCTCGAAGCCGCCGCCGTGATAGAACGTGAACACCGCCACTTCATGCCCCGCCGACTTCAGGCCGGACGCCAGCGCCGCCAGCTGCCGCTCCGCTCCGCCGCGCTGAAGCGACCGGGCCAGGAACGCTATCCTTATTGCTCCCTCCTGAACACGAACTCGTTGCAGCCGTGGTTTCCCGCGACGGTTTTGAGTTTCAACAGGACGAAACCACTGTCACGGTAAAGCTCGAAAACCTCCTCCGGGGAGGCCACCTCGAAGGGCAGTCCGCCGATCCAGTCCCGCACGTCCCGCCAGACGCTCATCCCTCGGCGGCCTTTTCCCTTGTGCCTGTCCATGGGGTTTTGACCCCGCAGGACGTCCATCACAAATCCGCCGCCGACGAAATACACGGCAAAACCAGCCGTCATCAGCGCTTGTCCCGGCGCGGGCAGCCTGTTGTACAGCCTCTTGACCCGCAGCCACATGGCCGAAAGACGCGGCTGCTTGTTATAGATGGAGATGAAAAGGAGTCCCCCCTGCCTGACAGGCAGGGCCGCGTTTTCCATGGCGCGCCACATGTCCCCCGTGTGGTGCAGCACGCCCCAGGAGTAGACGATATCGAAGGAGCCGAGCGCTTTTATGTATTCCTCGTCCAGGGCGGAGCCGCGCTCGATCCGCCAGTCGGCGTCGTCCAAAAAATATCGCCGTTTGAGTTCCTCGGCGCAGCGGACGGACATGGGGTCATAGTCGAAGGAGACAACCGCCGCCCCGAGGCGCCTGGCGGCGAGGCTGAACAGGCCGGAGCCGCTGCCTATGTCCAAAAAAGTCTTTCCGGCGAGGCTTTCGAGGCCGAGATTTTTTACCAGCGAGTTTTCGGCCTCTTTTATCCTCTCCTCGCTCAGGGCGGACAGAAACCGGCGCCAGTTCTCGCCGAACTCGAACCGCTCCCCCGCCTCGATCTCTCTTTGCGCTTCGCTCACTCTTTTCGCCCCTGCCGCGCCGAGGCGGCGTCCAGCAGGTCCTCCCACATCCTCATCACGTTTTCGACTCCGTATCGCTCCACCACGCGCTTCGCCTCTTCGCCAAGCCTTCGCCGCTCGCCCTCGGCGTCCATCAGGCGCCCCATGGCCTCCGCCAGCGCCTCCTCGTCCTCCGGCGGAACGAGGAGGCCGTCCACGCCGTCGCGTATGACCTCGCGCGGGCCGGTCATACAGTCGAAGCTTACCACGGCGGCGCCGAGGGCCATCGCCTCCAGCAGGCTTACCGGGAAACCCTCGAAGCGAGAGGACAGCGCGAATATATCGGCCTGACGAAGATAATCATGAGGGTTTTTCACCAAGCCGGGCATCTTGACCGCGTCTTCCATCCCAAGCTCCGAGGTAAGCTCGGCAAGCTCCCGGCGCAGCGGCCCCTCGCCCAGGATGACAAGCGACCAGCCGGGGCGGCTCCGCCACGCTTTGGCGAAGGCGCGCAGGAGGATATCGAACCCCTTCTCGCGCGAGAGCCTGCCCATCGCCATCACAGCCGGGCTTTTTACCATCGGCTCGCGCCCGCCGTGGCTCTCCGCTGGGACGACCACCGGGTTGGGTATTACCACGGCCTTCTCGCGAGCGCTTTTTGGGTAGTAGCCCCTCGCCCTCTCGGTGAGCAGCGCCACCCCGTCCGCCAGTGGGTATGTGAGCCTTCTCAAAAAGTCCCACGCCCGGCCGAGCGGCGCCACCGTCGGCTCGTTGTGCTCGGAAACGATCACAGGAACGCCAAGCCCTCTTGTCGCGAGAATGGTGAGAACGTTTGTCGTGTCGATGAAGGATATGACCGCATCCGGCGCGCTCTCCTTTATAGCCCCGCGCAGACGCCGGACCCTGCCGATGTTGGCGAAAAGACCCGCGCCGACGCCCGCCGAGCCGCCCTGGAGGCCGAGCTTTTTCAGGCTCACCCGCGGATCCAGCTCGTAGAAGGGGGAATCCGCCGACAGCGTGAGCATGGTCACCTCCACGCCCTCTCGGGCCCAATGGTTGGCGATGACGGACATCACCCGCTCTGCCCCCCCCGGCCCCAGGGAGCTTATGACCAGCGTTATCCGCCCGCGCCATCGCGAAGCCGGGGCTTTACGGCCTTCCGCCATACCGGAGCGCGTCCCACGCGCCGAGCGCCAGAGGGGTCACCGGCCCGAGGAACGTGAGAAAGTAATGGACGCGAGCCCTGGCGTTGCCCGGCTCGAGCCTTATAATCTCCCTCAGCGCCATCCGGGCTTTTTTCATGTTCCCGCTCCTGAGCGCTAGGTATACGACATCGCGGTAAAACCCTGCCCTGTCGGGCTCCCGCTCCTCCGGCAGGATTTCTTCGATCGCCGCGCCCTTTTGCAAGTCGTCGATCCCGCCTTCACGCCTTTGCCGCCAAAGCTTTTTCGCAAGTTGCGCGAAGGCCGATTGCCTGCCGCGATGCTTTATGGAGATCATGTCGAGCGCGAGCCTGTGGCCGTAAAGCGCCTCGGGGATATTCGCCAGCCTGCTCCGCTCAGAGAGCCGCAGGACAAGGTCGTAGTCCTGCGCGTAGGTGAACGCCTCCCTGTACCCGCCGGCGCTTTCCAGGGCGCTTCTCCTTGCCATGATGGAGCCGTGGCAGAACTGGTTTGAGATCGGCAGAGCGGCGGCTATCCGGTCAGGGTCGGAGGGCAGCCTTGTTACCCCGATGACGTCCCCATCCTCGTCTATGTGCGTCATCCATGATCCCACCAGCGTTATGTCCGGGTTGGCGTCGAGAAAGGCCGCCTGTTTTTCAAAGCGCTCCGGGGCGGAGACGTCGTCGGCGTCCTGCCGGGCCACGTACTCCCCCTTCGCCATGGAGAGCGCCCTATTCAGGGTCTTCGTAAGGCCGGCGTTCTCCTGCCGCTTGATTTTCAGCCTGGGGTCGTCGAAGGAGGCCAGTATCCGCGGCGTCGAGTCCGTGGAGCCGTCGTCTATCACTATGAGCTCGAAGTCGCCAAACGTTTGCCCCAGGACGCTTTCCACCGCCTCGCGCAGGTGGCGTTCGCCGTTGTACACGCCCATTATCACGCTTATTTTCGGGGCGGCGGCGCGCCTGGGCGGCGCCGTGGGTTTCACCGGTTTCCTGCCAGCTCTTCCAACACCCCGGCCTCCATCTCCGCTATCCGGTCGAGGGAAAAATTTTTAACAGCGTATTCGCGGGCGGCCCGGCCGACGGTCTCGCGAAGCGATGGGTTCTCCAACAGCTTCTGGATGGACCCGCGGATGCTTTGCGGATCGGTCCCGCACAGCAGACCGTTCTCGCCGTCGCGGATCAGCTCGCGTATGCCGGGGGATTCCGCGCCGACCACGGCCAGGCCGCAGGCCATGGCCTCGATAAGCGCCTTAGGGTGCCCCTCGAAGAACGACGGCAGAACGAATATGGACGCCTCGTTCAGCAGGGCGGGAAGTTTTTTGTGGGGCGCGCTCCCGATCCATGCCACGCGCCCGCCCAGATTGCCGAACCGCTCCCTGAGATCATTTGTGAGCGAGCCTGATCCAACAATCGTGAGCCTTGCGTCCAGCGGCTCCACCGCCTCGAGCAACGCGGCGACGTTTTTCTGTTTTTCAAGCCGCCCGACGAAGATCAGCCGAGCCTCGTCTTTTACCGCGCCGTCCGGTTTGAAAAGCTCCGTGTCCACGTAGTTCGGTATGACGATGGTCTTGTCCCGCGCCGCCGAAACACGCCGCGTTACGCTGTCTTTCATCGCCCCGGTCGTGACGACAACCCGGTCAGCCGCGGTGAAAATCTTTGACTCCACCGCCAGGGCCGCGGCGGCCTCTTTCGACTTTTCGCCGTGGATTTTCCCGGCGAACTCAGACCACATGTAGCCGCAACGGGCGATGAGAGGTTTTCGCCACACCCGCGCCGCGAGCATGGCCGCGCGCGCGCCGTTCGTCTGGTTTGTCTTGATGACATCCGTTTTCCGCAGCCAGCCCGCGTGAAGCGCCGGGATCAGGCGCTCATAAACCGGCAAGGGGAGGCGCCATGCGTTCGGCATGATCTTCACGCCCGGCATCCTGCGGGAGTATTGAAGCTCGTCCTGTCCGCCATAGGTGACGAACCCGACCTTCATTCCCTTTTCGATCAGGCGCAGGTAGATCGCCGCCTCTCGGTCGAGGTTTCCCGTTCTGTTCCACAATTCCAGGGAGGCGCCGCGGCTGAAAAAGAGAGTGAGAGTTTTTCCTGAGAGGCTGGAGGTCATCGCGCCCCACCCCCGATGCGCGCGAAAAGTGGCGCTTTTTCGAATGGACGGCCCCGGCGCAACCGCCCACGCGACGCCCGCGCTCCTTCGCCTTTCAGCCCCCCGCCCCCCTCGGCAGACTTTTCCTCAGTTTCCACGCCATTCCCCTGACCAGGCCGGGAGTCACGAAAGAGTCGCTGTTTTCATATGCCCTTCTGAGCCTCATCAGGGAGGACATGTAGTCAGAAAACGCGCTGTGAGATACATCGTAGCCCATCTTTTCCATCTCCCCAGCCAGGGCAGACTGTATGAACGTAATTTCCTCTGGCGTCAGGCGTTTTCGCCAATAATCCACCGTGTTTCGCCCAACCTCGCCCGCGCCGGGGGCGCGGTCCGGGTGGCCCGTGTTGGCTGAGGCTGGCAGGCCGTTGATCGTGGGCGAGACGAGCGAATCCTCATAGTCTATCTCCAGGAACTCGCAAATGCTCTTCATCTCGCGCCGCGTTTCGCCAACCAGCCGTTCATAGTAAACCACGTGGTAAACGTCCGGCCCCAGCCGGCGGAGGTTCTCTCTCGCCGCGCGCATGGCCGCGTCCAACAGGTCCACCTCCCTTTGGATGTCGAACCATCTTCCCTTCATTCCCTGCCTTCGTTTCTGGGAGGCGACGACAGCCTCCGGGCGCCTGATTATGTGAATGAACCTTGCGTCCGGGAAAAGCTCGACCAGGGCTGTGGTGTCGAAGATGTTATGGGTGGATTTTTCCACCATGTATTTTTTTTGCCTCGGGTCCGCTCCTTCTCCCATAACCTGCCACAGGGCGTTCGCTACCCCCACCATGACGCTTTTTGTCCCGGCTTCCTGCTCACGGACAAGCCAGGCCAGAGCCCTGATGAGGTCAATGTACGGCCCCACCCTGGGCTCACCGCCGCTCAGGACCCAGCTCGGCCTTTGACCGAGGTTGGGCATTATAAGTTGCGTGAGGAGCGTTTTCGTCATATTGCGCAGCCTTTCGAAGCCTTCTCCGCGCCGGAGCGCGTTTGTCGCCCAGTCATACCCGGCTCCATCCAGCGGCAGCGTGAACAGCACCGAATGCCCATCGAGCAGGTTTCTCAAAAGAGTAGTGCCGGTCTTGTGCCCACCGCCGATGAAAACCGGGCGCTCCGCCAGGGCGGACGCCGCGCCGTCCGGCGCCACTGGGTTCTCCATGCCTTCGTAGGCTATGGCCGAACAAAGCCGGTCGAAATCCTCCGGGCTCTTGAGCGCCTCGTCCCCCCGGCCCCCTTTCGAGGGCGGGGGAGCGGTGGATATTTTTTCAAGGTCGCGGTGGACTGACGCCGCCAACTCTTCGATGTTCGGCCTCGCGCTTTCCTGATGAGCGTTTTTCAAATCGACATGCTCCATATCCCTTCCAGCCTTGGAGTCCTCAATTATTATTCCGTTCAGCCGTTTTTCATCGCTTGTTGACCAGCTCGGTGATAAAATCGGCGTGTTCCCTCGCCACGACTTCCGTCGAATAGTATTTGCGGACAACCTCCCTGGCGGCGCGCTCCTCGGCGCCGATGTCGACTCTCCCTGAAAGGAGATCTTCCAGCGCCCCCTCCCATCCCGCGTCGTCATGAAGCACCCTGACCCCGGCGCCCCGCGCCCTGTCGTGGATCTTTACGTAGCTTGGAACAGGGGAGCACAGCGCCATCCTGCCGCAGGCCATCGGCAACGTGATCTTCCATTCCGTGTGGCCCATGTTGTACGAGTTGTCCAGAAACCTCGGCGCGATGGCCACTCCTCCCCGCGAATATACCTCAAAAAGCTCCTCGACCGAGCGATAGGGGATGATCCTGCTCGGAACCTTCGCCATCAGGGCCTCGAACCGCTCCTTCAGGCCCGGCTTCCAGCGGCTCAGGGCGTCCAGATCGTTGGTCACCAACACGAGCTCAACCCTGTCGGCGAACTTGAGCAAGGGCTTTTCGATGGCCAGAATCTCGAAAAGCTTAAGCGACACGCCGCTCCACAGCAGGGGCAGCCTGCCGTCCGCCGCGCGCCATCGGCGCCATGAGGGGACGATGTCCATGTTGACGCTGTCGGGTATCCATCGAACGCGATCGTTGAACCGTCCGCACACCCCGGCGAGAAACTCGGAGTCGGCGATCACGCCGTCGGCGGCGCTGGTTATCTGCTTCGCGTCCTCCATCTGTTTTTCCGATGGAAGCATGTTTTCGTAGTATTCAGCTCCGCGCCGCTCATAGTAATTCACGTTCGCGTCAAATATCGCGGCCCTGCCGGCGGATTGAGCGCGGCGCAGAAGGTCCATGCTCCGCTCTCCCATGGACTTCTGGAACAAGAGCGCGTCGAAACCCCGCCATCGGCTGTAAAGCTCGTAGCGCGCCCCCAGCTCCGGCCTGGAGTTCACGTAGTCGCCGAGCCAGACAAACCGCGCCAGGCTGGAGCCGCCGAAACCCATCCTCCGCCTGGCGAAAAGCCTCGGCCGGTCGAGTAGGTCGCCGATGACCCACCCCACCTTGACCAGTTTTTTCCCGCGCGTCATCCGCCGATCAGCCTTCCGGGGCCAGCGACTCCCGGAGTTCACGCTCCCAGCCGAGGTCTTCTCCGATAAGCTCGTACAGCCTCTCGTTGTGAGGCCGGAAAAACTCCGCCATCTCCTCCGCCAGCCGGGGGTCGATGGGGACGTCGTAGTCCCCCCTTCTTCCCACCCGGAACTCGCGAGGACGGTGTCCTGGCAGGCCCAGGAAATCGAACACCCTGTCCAGCGTCCTTTGAGGGTTTTCGAAAAACGATTCGCTTTTCAGGAAAAGGAAGCTCTCGCGCGGGAAACATTCCAGCCACCTGGCGATACTCTCGGCGTATAGTCCCTTCCTCAGGTAACGCGCCGGGTTGTGCTCCGCCTCCGCCGCCGCCTCCACGAGGGGGGCGAGCCCGGGATCCGAAAGCCATTCGATGTTGCGCCTGGCGACACTTTCGAACGGGCCGTTTATCACACCGCGGCCCTTGAGCATCTGGTAGTCGGAGTATGCCCTCGTGACGGGGTTTCGCAAGAGGACGATCAGCTTCACCGACGGCAGCAGCGCCGCCACGTGCCGCGGGACGCGCGGTTTCGACAGATACTCCGCGCTCGCCTCGCCGGTGACGAATTTCCTGGAAAGGATTTTCTCACGGAAAACTTTTCTATGAAAAGGCGGGTAATGGCTTTTGAGGTAGACCATGCTCTGAGGGTACTGAATAAAATTGTTCGGCTCCTTCCTGTCAGCGGGAAAGATGTCCGGGTGGTCCACCATGTAGATGTAGAGCGACGTGGTGCCGCACTTGGCCTCGCCGGGGATTATGAAGCCCGGCTTCACGCGCAACGGGCTCGTGAGCAGCCGAAAATCCCTTTTGAAATCGCGGTTGAGAAAGCTCACTTCGTTATTAATATGCGCGATCGCCTGGCCATCCACAGAAACACCGGACTGCGGGTAAGCCCCCCTTGTTACTCCGCGGCGCCGTTTTTCCTCGCGATGAAAAAATATCCGCCATGGTATTTGTTCAGCCGGCTGTTTTCTTTGACGAGCCCGGTGTTGTCCAGCAAAACGATGACATCCATTATCGGGAACATCAAGTAACCGAGGTATTTCAATCTCGTTTCAGCGGATATTACCCAGACTCGGATCATTTCCATGATAATCATGAAATATCCGCCTATCCGCTCTTCCACCTCCATGACAAATCCCGCTTTCCCCAGTTCGATTCTCCACTTATCAATGGTCCATCTTTGGAAATCATACGGATCGGCGTGGACAGGGACAAGAAAGGGAACTGAAATAATAATAACTCCACCAACCTTGAGAACGCGGACGCACTCTTCCAGAGCCCTGCGCATATCATATACATGTTCAAAAAGGTTTATCGCGTTAATACAATCGACGCTCTTATCATCCACAACACCCTTCATGTTAGCTATATCAAGGACAATGTCTGGGTTGTGCTTCTCTTCAATATCCGCGAAAATCCATTTATCAACGTCCTGCTTCGGTTTTGCGAAAGCGCCCCTGTCTCTTCCGCCAACATCCAGAACCACGCCTTTATAATACGGCTTATGCTTTTCAAGGAGCGCGTCCAGTGTTTTTCTGTAGCAACTGGCCTGGAAATAATATCGGTTGAAGGTTTTCTCAAAGATATCTCGTCTTAGTCGTCGAAGCCAGGCTAACATGGTGTATCCGGTGTATCTTCTGACTGTTGCTGTGTTAATACATCGGCTCCAGCGATCCTGGCTTCGTAAGCTTTCATCAACTCCCTGAGCAAAAACCCTGGCCCGTGCGTTTTGAGGCGGAGGACGAGGTCCTTGTTGAGCGTCCCCTTCCGCAGGACGCCGCTCCAGAAGACAGGGTACGGCCCCTCGTAATAACGGGTGATGAACCTCGTGGAATCATCAAACCTGTCTCTGACGCGGCGGCCGAACATCCTGCCCGCGGCGAACCCGGCGGCGGCCACGGCAAAACGTTCCGCGTGGACGAGCCCAACGCGCGCGCGGCTTGCGCTCATTTTGAAGCCGCAAATCCTGTACGATCTCTCCATCCACCCCTCCGGCAGCCCGGCGCCTTCCCCGCCCGTCTTTCGCTCGAATATCCATGGCGTCCGCTCATGCGGCGCCAGCCCGTCCATGGCCGAGTCCAGAACGGCCGCGAGGGATTCAATATCCCACAACGCCGGGTGGAGCTGGAATTTCCACCTGAAACCTCTCGAGACCTTCTCCATGCCGTAATACGCCCCGCCGAGGACGGCGCCGCTCAGCGGTCTGCCCTGCCCCCAGCCGTTGAGGGAGATGTTTATCGCGCCCAGATCGTCCATAAGCGCGGGCAGCGTGCCGTTCAAATGCTCCTCGTGGCATCGCGCGAGCGGCGGATGGTCGTCCAGGATCAGGTACAGCTTGGTGTATCCCATCTTGAGAAGGTCGCCGCAGGCGCTGCGGTGGATGCCCATCCAGTCCCTGGGGTCGTCTCTCAACGGAATGATCCCATCGCCCTTGGCGCCAGGGAGGCCGCAGACATAAACGGGGGGATGGCCGGGCCAGAAGCGGCCTATCATGCGCCCGGTGAGTTTTGCCACCCATCCGTAGCTCTCCGACGTGGAAATGAGAACGCATACGCTCATGATCCAAAAAACGCCGAAACGTCCACCGTCACCAGGTCCCCACGCATATATTTTCTATTTTTGTACATCTCATCCCCGCCCGGCGGCGTCATCCCGAGCAGGCGCTTTACGGCGCCGAGCCTTCCCCGCGCCGTCTTTTCCATGATGTTCTCCCTTGGACGCCCTTCGTCAGCGTCAAGGCTACTCCTTTTCAGAAAACATGTGTGCAAAAGCCGGAAAGGCGACGTCTCCCAATCATGCTCTTCGTACATGCTGAAACGGCTCGACTCCGACCAGCCTTCCCGAAACTTTATCTCCCCCCCGTGCAGGCGCTCGGCCACGGGGCCGTTCCAGCTCTCTATCGCGCCGAAGTTGTAGAGCTTTGTCATGCTCCTGCACGGCGGGGCCATGTAGCCGGAGGCGCGCATCGACTCGTAGTTTATATCCACGGCGTTGAGGACGTTCCCGTAAATCTTCCACCACCGGTCGTATCGCCCCTCGAGCATCTCTTCTCTCAACTTCACAAGCCCCGCTGGGTCGTATATCTCGTCGCCGTCCACGCCCAGAACCCAGGCGCGCTTGCCCGCGTATCCACGGATCATCTCGTGAGAGGCGCCGGGATGTCTTATCCTGCGCGCCTCGATCTTCTCATGCTCCGCCGCAAGCCTTTGGGCGATCTTCCACGTGCCGTCTTTGGAACAGTTGTCGGCGATGATGATCCGGTCACAAAAATCGAGCGTGTTCAGGATCGCCCGCTCGAGGAACACGTCCTCGTTCCTGACGAGCGCGACGCCGACGATGGTGGTCTTCTCCGCCATCGGCCTTCAGCCGTCCCGCCTTTCCATGTGTGTTTCGAAGGCGAGCCGCTGGATGACGTCGGAGTATTCCATGCACATCCTGTCGCCCGAGGGCATGTTCTCCATCAGCCTGCGCCTGTGCTGCTCATACTCATCCCGCATCTTCAATATAGCCTCCCCGGCGTCGTCCCTGAATGCCACGCCGTACTTGCGCCCCGCCTCGACGATCCCACCTCCATCCTCGTGGTAGATCAGCGGCAGGCCGCATTGCGCCCCTTCCACGTGGCTCATCCCGCACGGCTCCCACAGGCTGGCGATTATGTACGCGTGGCACTGGCGCAGCTTCCCGGCGAGATCATCCCCGCTCGTCGGTGGAAACGTCCGTGCGGCCTTCCATTCCATGTCATCAGGCCAGCGGCCGATCACCCACAGCTCCACGCCTGGCACGGCGCCCGACGCGATGAGCCTGTCAACACGCTCATACACGTCAAACCCTTTCATGCGGTTCGACGACCAATGGTGCGTCACGATCCTGAAAGGGCCGTCCCCCGAAAAGCGCGCCGCGCCGATGGGATTAAACACGGCAGGGTCCGCGCCGTTGTATACAACCTTGTGGGGCCGGGACGTATCGAACCACCGCCCGGCGTGATAGTCTCTGACCCACCCGGATATGAACACCGTGTAGTCGGCCAGCGCGTTGGCCTCCTCGAGCATTCCATCCATGAAGCCTGTGTTCTTGCGCTTGTCGCACTCGTTTACGCGGTGCAGGACTTTTACGCTTCGATGGCGATCTTTGTAGTCGGCGATCTGTTTCGGGCCGAACGGCTTGTTGGCCGCCTCGCGCGGATCCACCAGAACGATGACGTCCACGTCGCCGGCCAGGTCGAAACAGATCTCGTAGCCGCGTCTTTCCAGGTGCGCGGCCAGCTGGGCCACGAACGGGCTGGAGCCGCCCCAGGGCCCGGCCACCGGCTTCATGTTGAACGCGACGCGCGCGATGGGCCTTTTGCCGAAAAGCCTCGCCGCGCCGCGGCGCAGGTTTACCATCGCCGGGACTCCCCGATCGCGCTGCGCGGTTTCTCTCTCATGGGCGCGATAACGGAAGACAAAACAGAACGAGGCGTCATGATCCGTTTTTCTTCAAGACCAGCGTATAGCCGTTTTTCTTGTACTTTCTGAACCCCAGTTTTCTCGCGGCGGCCCTTCCCAGCGAAACCGCCGTGTCGAGCAGGGGGTTTGCGCTGGCGAGAAAAACCCCGTCATCATCTCCCAGGTCTCTGTACCTATACACGAGGTCGAGCGGCTTATAGCCCTTGGACACGGCGTCAGCCGACGGATTGGAAGACGCGGAGCAAAGGTACTTGATGAAAACCTCGGGGTTGTATGGCTTCGCGTGGCTGAGGTCGCCGTAGAACCCGGACCATAGAAGCGGCGCGCTTATGACCAGAGCGCCTCCGTCGGCGAGGACCCTGTCCACCTCTTTCAGGAAGCCGTAAAGCTCGTTCGGCGCGAGGTGCTCCACCATGTGGCTGCAATGGATGAAGCGCGCCTCGCCGCCGCCGAAGGGCAGCCTGTCCGGCGCCCTCCAGTGGGCCGCGTTCGAAAACTCTTTCTTCAGCCCGGCCACCGCCGACTCGTTCCCGTCCAGCAGCCACAGGTTAGGGTAAATGCCCGCCAGCCCCAACGTCCTGGCGAACGACCCGTCGCCCGCGCCGATGTCAACGACCAGCGCGTCCCTTTCCTCGGGCAGGTATTTCTCCGCGAGCCTGTAGAAAGGCTCCCGGTTTCTCCCGGTGTATCGGGCGCGCTCTGCCCGGGCGCGTCTCACGGCCGCCAGCTTCGTCTTTATCCTCTCGAACGTCATCACTTTTGAACGCCTCTCACATCACCATAGGGGCGAAGCCGTTCGGCGTCTTCGCCGGACTCCAGGAACTGGTAGTTGTACAGCCTGCCGTATGTCGGGCTTTGGGACATCAGCTCGTCATGGGGCCCCACGGCCTCGACTCCTCCGTCGTTCACCACCACGATCTTGTCGGCGTGCATGACCGTGGAGAGCCTGTGGGCGATCACTATCATGGTCATCTCCCTTGTCATCCTGTCTATGGCCTTCTGCACCTCCCGCTCCGACTCGCTGTCCAGCGAGCTTGTGGCCTCATCGAGGGCTAGGATGGAGGGGCGGCCGTAGACGGCCCTGGCGATGGCTATCCTCTGGCGCTGCCCCCCGGACAGCCTCACGCCGCGGTCCCCCACCACGGTGTCCAGCCCGCCGGGCAGCTTCGCGACGAAGCCCTCGGCGTTGGCGACCCACAGAGCGTGCCTGAGGTCGTCCTCGTTTTCCTTGCGGTTGAAGACAATATTTTCCCGGACGGTGTCGTTGAAAAGAAGGCTCTCCTGCGCCACAACGCCGAAGTTTCTCCTGTAACTTTTCTGGGTGAACTCGCGTATGTCCACGCCGTCGTAAGTCACGCGGCCCTCGTCCACGTCGTACAACCGCAAAACGATGTCCACCAGCGTGGATTTGCCAGCGCCGCTCGGCCCCACGATGGCGGTCATCTCGCCGCGCTTTATGATCAGGTTGATGCCCCGCAGCACCGGTGTTTTCTCTTCATAGCCAAAGCGGACGTTTTCCAGCACTATCTCTTTTTCGAGCTTCCCGGCCTGTTTGTCGCCGTCCTTGATGGAGCTTTTCGCCTCCAGCAGCTCCATGACCCGCCTCGCGCCGCCGAGCATGTTCTGGGCGTTTATCACCTCGTTGAAGAACTGCGAGACCGGCGTGAGCAACTGCTGTGAAAGGAAGAAGATGAGAGCCGCCGCCTGCAGCGTCAACCTCCCCTCGACTATGGAATGGAACGCAAGCATGATAACGACGCCCACCAGGAAAGCGTCCGCCACCATCCGAACGGGCGTCTGCATGTAAAGGAGAATCCGGAGCCTCTCCGTGGATTTGCGAAAAGTCTCCGCCGCCCCGGCCGTCTTGGCGGCGTCGTAGCGTTCGGCGGCGAAGGATTTTATGACCCGTATGCCGGCGAAGCTCTCCGTCAGGCTGGAGGCGAGTGTTCCTCTCGTATCGGTCACGTCAACGGACTTCTTTATCACGCTTCTGCCGAGCCTGGCCGTTATCAGGAAATGAACTGACCCAATCAGGAGAAGGAAGACGGTGAAAAGCGCGTCCGTCCTGAAAAGTATCATCACCGTCACGCATGTCTGCGCAAGCGATTGCAGCATCCCCCGCGCCACGGAGTCCATGGAGTTCGCCGTGGCGACGACGTCGCCGGTGAGGCGGGAGACCAGATCGCCCCCTCTTTTCCGTTGAAGGAAGCCGAAGGACAGGGACAGCAGGTTCCTGTGCAGCGTGACGATCATGTCGTACTGCATGGCCGTCTTGATCCGCGTGAGGAGGACATGGGCCGCCATGTTCAGCGACGCCACCACGAGGGCCAGCAGAAAATAGAGAACCGCCACGAAAAAACCGACGGCCATGATGTTGTCGGCCTCCAGACCGGAGATATCGAGCAGGGTGGGGCCGAGGTTGTTCAGGGAGAGGTCGCCAAAACCCGCCGCAGGCTCGGACCTGGTTTTGGCGAAGACATCCAGCGCCGGCGCTATGACAAGCGGCCTCAGGCTCATCAGGAACCCGATGACCACGTTGAACGCCACGACAAGGGCCACCTTCCGCCAGTACGGCCGCAAAAAGCGGTTAAACAGCGCGGCGGCGGAGGCTATATCTTTTCGCGCCGATTCCATTTCAGACCAAAGACCGCGCCAACCGGCGCGTTTGAAATATCCAAAAGCCGGCTCTCACAGGCGAACCGTCCCTTCTTCAAGCGCGGAAACATACCATTCGTAAGTCCTGGCTATGCCGGTCCTCAAGTCCGTGGGCGCCCTCCAGCCGAGTGCGTCGAGGCGCGATACGTCCATAAGCTTGCGGGGTGTCCCGTCCGGCTTGGACGTGTCAAACTTTATGCCGCCGTCAAAACCGGTCACTTCCTTGATCGTCTCCGCCAGCTCGCGGATCGTCACGTCCCGCCCCACGCCGATGTTGATTATCTCCGGGCCGGAGTAATTTTCCATCAGAAATACGCAGGCCTCCGCCATGTCGTCGACGAACATGAACTCCCGCCGCGGCGAGCCGCTGCCCCACACCACAACGTGGGGGTCTCCGGCCTGCTTCGCCTCGTGGGTCTTTCGCAGAAGGGCCGGCAGGACGTGGCTGTTCGCAAGGTCGAAGTTGTCGTTTATCCCATACAGGTTCGTGGGCATAACGTTGATGAAGTCCGCGCCGTACTGCCGGTTGTAGGCCTGGATCATCTTTATCCCGGCGATCTTCGCCACGGCGTAAGGCTCGTTGGTCGGCTCCAGCGGGCCGGAGAGCAGATATTCCTCCTTGATCGGCTGCGGGCAGTCCCGGGGGTAGATGCAGGACGACCCCAGGAACAAAAGCTTCCTGACACCCGTCGCCCAGGCGTTATGTATGACGTTGAGCTGCATCCGCAGGTTCTGGTAAATGAAGTCGGCCGGGTATGTCTTGTTGGCCAGTATGCCACCCACTTTGGCGGCGGCCAGGAAGACGTATTCCGGTTTTTCCGTCCTGAAAAACTCCTCCACGGGGATCGGATCCAAAAGGTCAAGCTCTTCTCTATCCCTGGTGTGGATATTCGTATAGCCGTGTTTCTTCAGGGCCCGCGTAATAGCGGAGCCCGCCAGTCCCCTGTGGCCCGCCACGAATATTCTGGAATTTTTGTTCATTTATCCGCCGCCCTCGCGAAAAACCGAAAACCCCGTGTTCAGCCGCAGGCCGCCTCCAGCGCGTGGTTGTATACCTTCAGCGTCTGTTCGCCTACCAGCCTGTCCGAAAACTCCGCGATCACCATCTCCCTGCCTTTCGCCCCCATCCTCGCCCGCAGCCCGCTGTCGGAAAGGAGTTTTTCAGTGACATCCGCGAATCCTTCCACGTCCCGCGCCGGGGCCAAAAACCCGTTCTCCCCGCGCTGGATAATCTCGTCACAGCCGGGGACATCATAGGCAACGAGCGGACGCCCGCACGACGCCCCCTCGATCAGCGATTTCGGAACCCCCTCGCCGTAAAACGAAGGGAGCGCCACTATCGTAGCCCGCCGCAGGACGTCGGGCATATCGTCGCGATGGCCCCAATATTCCACAACTCCCTCATCGGCCCATCTTCGCAACGCCGCCTCGTCGAGGGAATCGGCGTTATGCGGGTCGGGCGCTCCCACGAGGGCCATCCTCGCCGCCACGCCCCGCTCTTTCAATATCCGCGCCGCCTTCACGAAATCCTCCACCCCCTTCGAGCGCAGCATCCTGCCGGAAAACAGGACGACGGGCGTCCCCACCGGCTCCTTCGCGGGCGGCGTGAAAACGTCCGGGTCGACGCCGGAGCCGCGTATGAGAAAGACACGGTCCTTGTCCACGATCCCGGAATCGAGCAGCAATCCAAGGTCGCGCCTGTTCTGGACGACCGTGAACGACCGCCTCCCGCCGAGGGCGAACCGGAGCGCCATTTTCAAAAGCGTCCTGGCGGCCCTGTCCTTCAACCCTCTCGGCGCCGCCAACCGCCCCAGCCCGGCTAGGGTGTTCACCGTCATGGGCCGCCCCCCGAGCGCCGCCGCCATGGCCCCGAAAACGACCGGTTTTAACGCGACGTGGTGGGCCAGGCGGGGCCGTAATGACTTGTACAGCCCCGCAAGCTCCCACACGCTCGCCGCTTCCCGGAAGATGCCCGCGCCGCTCCTTTTCATCGATATCGGGACAAGCTCAAAACCTTCGCTCTCTATCCGATCGCCGTGGCTTCCCACGGCCGCCGCCACGATCACCTCGAACCCCGCATCCCGCGCCGCCCTGGCGGCGGGCAGCCTGTGCGACCAGAAATACCAGTCCTCCGTGACAAGGTAGAGTATCCTCGGCGCGCTCATCACCAGGGGATCGCGCCGCCCAGGTGGATCAGCCTGGAGTCCTCGGCGCTTTCCCCCCGGGCGTTCCACCACTTTATGAAGGAGATGTCACACACCATCAGCCTGTCATGCTCTATCCCGTCGAGGGCGGAGTATGGCTCAACGGGCCTGCCGGCGACCAGCCGCCCGTCCGCCCCGCCGCCATCCACCACCCCGGCAAGCTCCAGCCCGTCGCAGGCGAGGATGTTCAACGCGGCTATCTCCGCCAGCTCGTTGGCCCCGGCCACCACGACCCTGCCGCGTCCGTCTTCCACGCAGGCGTCGAGATGGCCGTTTATCAGCTCCTGGATGTGGTGGTAATGCTGGAACGTGACCGCGAGATATTTCAAGGTCAGGCGGCTCTTCTCAACAAAACCCTCGGGAGTCAGGTAATAAAGCCAACGCCTCGCGCTCACCTGCCTTGCCTTCACCCAGCCCGTGCCGATCACCCGCCGCATATAGGCGCTGACGAGACCGGCGGCAAGGCCCGTCTGCCGGGTGATCTTGCGCTGGCTGACCTCTTTGCTCTGGCCGATGATCTCGAGTATCTGCAGCGCCGCCACCTCGTCGGCCATGTTTTTATAGCGCGTGTATGGCGACTTGATCTCGTTGTCCCGCGTGTCGCTCAAAATAACCGTAAATGAAAAATGGTTTGGAATGTGATCCGGGGTGTAATGTGAATCGCCGGCGCCTCCGCAAGCCTCCGGCGCCCTGCCTGTCAAGCCGGTTTCTCAAAACCGGCTGAAACACCTTGGCATACCGCCGCGGCGTCTCGCTCATGGCATGATCGCTCACGCCGTGAACAATCTATTAGATTCAGAACAGAACGTCAACATGAAAAAGAGCGAGGATTTTCAGCCGGTCCCGTGAAACCTCTCATGCCACGCCTGGAACATCAGGACGGTCCAGAGCTGGTATTGCCAGTTACGCCGCCCTTCCAGGTGCTCGGCCCACATCCGGCGCAACAGCGCGGGGTCGAAAAACCCTTCCCGCCGGAGTCTTCCCTCATCCAGCAGGGCCTCGCCCCAGCCGCGCAGCGGGCCGCGCAGCCATTCGCCGATAGGCAGGCCGAACCCCATCTTCGGCCTCTCGATAAGCTCCCGGGGGACTCTCCGGTAAAGGAGCCGCCGCAGCGGCAGCTTCCCCACGCCGCCTTTGACCTTCATATGAACCGGCAGGCGCGCGGCGAACTCCACCACGCGATGGTCCACAAGCGGCGCGCGCGCCTCGAGGCTGACGGCCATGCTGGCCCTGTCGACCTTCGTCAGGATGTCGTCGGGCAGGTAGGTCACCGTGTCGAGCAGCATCATCCGCGTAATGAAATCCATCGCCCCAAGCTGTCCGGCGGTCTTGTCGAGGATGGACCGATACTCCGCCGAGCCGGGGACGACCAGCGCCGGGTTCTTGAACTGCGACACCAGCCAGCGGTATATTTCCATAGGCCCGGAAAGGGCCAGTATCTCGGCGAGCTTGTACGCCTTGTCCGCCGGGTTCGCGACCTGCAGACGCGAAGGCAGCGCCGGCGAAATCGTCCCGAAGGCCGCCTCCAGCGCCGGCGGCCGCATGGCGCCGATAGCGCCCGCGAAAAGCTTTCTCAGCGGGCGCGGCGCGAGGCGGACGGCGCGCCATATGGAAAGCGCCCACAGGTAGCGGTTGTATCCCCCGAAGCTTTCATCTCCCCCGTCGCCGGAAAGGCAGACGGTGACGCTCTCCCTTGCCATCCGCGAAACGAGAAAAGTCGGGATTTGCGACGAGTCGGCGAAGGGCTCGTCGTACATCTCCGGCAGGGAGGGGATGACCTCGCGGGCGTCGGCGGAGGTCAGGTAAAGCTCCGTGTGGTTGGTTTGAAAGCTTTGCGCGACGGCCTTCGCATACTCCGCCTCGTTGTATCCCTCCTCGTGGAAGCCTATCGTGAAGGTTCTCACGGGTCTTTCGGCGACTTCCTTCATAAGCGCCACGACAAGCGACGAGTCCACACCCCCCGAGAGGAACGCGCCAAGCGGCACGTCGCTTATCATCCTGATCTTCACCGCATCCAGCAGAAGTTTTTCGAGTTCGTCCGCGGCTGCCTCCTCGTCCCCGTCGAACAACGGCGACTGCGTCCCCAGCTCGTAAACCTCCCTGGCCGACCAGTACTCCTCCACTCGCGGTTCCGTCACGGCCCCGCCGGAAAGGCTCAGCGTGGCGAAGGAGGCGGGGGGCAGTTTTCTGATATTTTTGTAGATCGAGTATGGCGAGGGGACGTAGTTGTGGCGCATGTACATGGCCAGGCTGTTTTTGTCTGTCTCCCCCTCGAAGGCCGGGTGGGCCATGAGCGCCTTCAGCTCCGAGGCGAACATGAAGACCCCGCCGCTCACGCCGTAGTAGAGCGGCTTCTTGCCCAGCCTGTCACGGGCGAGGGTGAGGGTCCGCTCCCGCTTGTCCCACAGGGCGAATGCGAACATACCGTTGAATTTCCCCAGGGATTTTTCGATCCCCCACCGCTCCACGGCGGCGAGGATGACTTCCGTGTCGGAATGACCCCGCCACTCGACGGAGCCGTCCTTCTCCAACTCCTTGCGGATATCCGGGAAGTTGTAGACCTCGCCGTTATAGGCGATGACGTACCTTCCGCTGGCGGAGACCATCGGCTGACGACCGTGGGAGGAGAGGTCTATTATGGCAAGACGCCTGTGGCTCAAAGCCACGCCCGCGGCCTCGTCCGCCCACGTCCCGCCATCGTCCGGTCCGCGATACGTGATGGCGTCCGCCATCGCCCGGGCCGTCCTTTCAAGCTCTTCCTTCGAAGCGCCGGGGCGTGACGTTACGAAGCCTGCTATACCGCACATGAGCCGCGCCTACCTCGGACCAGGGCGCGCCGCGCGCTCGTAAAGCTCTTCGTAGCGGCGGACCATGACGGCGGGCGAGAACCTCTCGGCGATTCGTTCGCGCGCCCGCCCGCCGAGGGCGGCGCGCTCGTCCGCGCCGAGGGAGAGAGCGCGCCCGATGACGTCCGCCAGCGCCGCGGCGTCGCCGGGAGGGGCGACAAAACCCGTGTCGCCCACGATCAGGGCCGTGTCACCCACGTCCGTGACGGCGCAGGGGACGCCGCAGGCCATCGCCTCGGCGGTGACGTTCGAAAACCCCTCGGAGCGCGACGCGAGGGCGAACAGGTCGAAGGCGGGGTAAAGGGACGCCATATCCTCCATGGAGCCGAGCCTTATGATTTTTTCCTCCAGCCCGCGCCGGGCTATCAGCCCCGAAAGCTCGCCGTTTTCAGACGCCGTCCCATCGCCCGCCAAGACCGCCCGCGCCCGCGGAAACTTTTTTATTGTCATCGCGAAAGCGTCAAGGAAAAGGTCGAAACCCTTGACCGGGTCGTACCGGGCGGCGTACCCGATCAGCGGCGTCTCCCCGGCCACGCCGATCCGCTCCCGCGCCGCCTGCCGCGCCTCCGGCGACGGGCGGAACTTCTCCGTGTCTATCCCGTTGTGGATCACGGTTAGCTTGTCCGCGCGGTAGCCGAACCTCGCATGGAAATCCCTGCCCGCCTCGGAGTTGACTATGATCGCCTCGGGCCTGCCGGAAAGCCACGACAGGATTTTCATCACGGCGTAAAGGGGAGAGAGCCGCCTCCCGCCCAGCATGTCCACGCAGCGTATGTTCCAGACAACCGGGACGCCCCCGGCCAGGCTGGAGGCCAGCGTCCCGGCGAGGTCGGCGTGGTAGAGCCAGGTCTGGACAACGTCCGGCCTCTCAGCCCGGAGCAGGCGGACAAGACGCAGGAACGCCATCGGCCCCGGGACGCCCCGTCTCATGCCCAGCGCGTGGACCGGCGCCCCTTTGCGCTTGAGCCGCCTCCCCACGGCGCCGATGTCCATGAGGGATATGACGATATTGTCGAATCTGGCAGGGTCGAGCCTTCCGGCGAGGTCATCGAGCGCAAGCTCCGCCCCCCCCACGTCAAGGCTCGTGATGACGTGCGCGATTTTTATCATCTCGCCGCGGGGGGCTCGGGGTCCGGGAGTTTTTCATGGGCTGATTATAGCGGCGGGTCTTTTCAAGTCAATCAGACGGGGGCGGCGGTGGTTATCGGCCGGCCGGAGCGGCGGCCATGATGCGCTCCGCGTCCAGCCCCGCGAGCCGCAGATCCGCCTCGACCATCATCCGCACAAGCTCTTTAAAGGACGTTTTCGGCTTCCAGCCGAGCCTCTCCCTCGCCTTCGCTGCGTTCCCCACCAGCGTGTCCACCTCCGCCGGACGGAAGTATGTCCGGTCTATTTCGACCAGCGTCCTGCCGCTGGCCGTATCCACGCCGCGCTCGGCGGCGCCCTCGCCCTCCCAGGCTATCGTTATCCCGCAAAGGCCGAAAGACTCCTCCACAAACTCGCGCACGGAGCGCTGCTCCCCGGTGGCCAGAACGAAATCCTCCGGCTCTTCCCGCTGGAGCATCATCCACATTCCCTCCACATAGTCTTTGGCGTATCCCCAGTCGCGCCGGGCGTTGAGGTTGCCGAGGTAGAGCTTGTCCAGGGAGCCTTTCAGGATGCCGGCGAGGGAGAGGGTTATCTTGCGGCTGACGAAATTCTCCCCCCGCCTCGGCGACTCGTGGTTGAAAAGTATTCCGTTGCAGGCGAACATCCCGTACGCCTCGCGGTAATTGACGGTTATCCAGTGCGCATAAAGCTTCGCCACGCCGTAGGGGCTGCGGGGGTGGAAGGGGGTGTTTTCGTCCTGCGGCGTCCGCGCGACCTTGCCAAACATCTCCGAGGTCGACGCCTGGTAGAATCTCACCCGATCCTGATAGTTCAAGGCGCGGACGGCGTCCAGAATCCGCAGCGCCCCGATCGCGTCCGCCTCGCCGGTGTACTCCGGTGTCTCGAAGCTCACCGCCACGTGGCTTTGCGCCGCGAGGTTGTATATCTCGTCGGGCTGGATGGCGGCGATCAGGTGGTTGAGACTGAGCGAATCGGTCATGTCGCCGTAGTGCAGATGCGTCTTGTTCGACGGGAGATGGGGGTCCGTGTGAAGGTGCTCTATCCTGTGGAGGTTGAAGCTCGACGCGCGGCGCACGAGGCCGTGGACCTCGTAGCCCTTTTCGAGCAGAAACTCGGCGAGGTAGGAGCCGTCCTGGCCGGTGATGCCGGTGAGTAGTGCGACTTTGCTATCGGGCATGGGCTTTTTTCGTCGTACAGGGTGGCGCGTTATGGGTATCGGATATTGTAGGGGTTATATTCAAGATGGGGAGGTCAGGAACGAGGAGGGGAGGATTGGCGTATGGTGAGTGGGGGTGGTGTGAGGAGTTGTGTATTGGGGGTAGGCTTGGAAAGGAGCAGCAGGTGAGGCAAAAGCGTGTGATGGTGCGATTGTGTTGGGTGTGGGTTGTGATGTGGGGGGTGATGGGTGGAGGGGCGTGTCTGGGCGATCCAGCAGCGCAAGGTGATGGAGCGGCGGCGCGTGATGGGGCGGGGGCGAGCAGCGGGGCTGAGTTGCGTGATGATGTAGAGCTGGTCAGCCAGGCACAGTTGAGCGAGAGGGCGGAACTGGGTCGGTCATTCGAGGTGAATCAGGGGATTACGTTTTACGTGGTGTCGGAGGATGGGCGATTTACGGCGCGGGTGGGGTTGCCGCGGCCAGAGATCAGGACGAGCGCGCAGCGGTACCCGGTGCTGGTGCGGCTGGTGGGGCCTGAGGGGCAATATTTGCAGCGGCGTCTGGTGGAGCGGGATGATGCGGT
>JBPRGF010000004.1:0-1289 GCA_051418015.1 Candidatus Nitrospinota bacterium M3_3B_026
TGGCGGTTCCTCACGGATCAGGCGGCGATGGTCCGGCAGTCCACGCTGGACCAATACCGCCAGGCGCTGGAATGTCATCTCGGGGTTAAGTTCGACAGGATACGATCCGAGGCGCCGACAACGCTGACGAGCCGGGCATATTCGCCGGAACAAAAAGAAACGATAGCCGCTGTTCAAAAGCCCCACAACGCGCTGGCCACACGGATAGCCTGCGAGGCCGGGCTGCGCGCCCATGAGTTGAGCACGATCCGGCCGATGGCCGAGCGGGCGCCGTCGGGGCACAGGACGTGGCGGGAGGATCTTTTCCAAGGCAAGGAGGATTGGGCCAGGTACACGGTGGAGGGGAAGGGGGGCCTTGTCCGCGAGATACGGATATCCCCCGCTCTTGCAAGGGAGCTTGAGTCCGCGAGGCTGGGCGAGCCCGTAACCGTCCGTGACCGGGGGATATTCTACGAAAAGCATTACGGGATCGGCGGCGGGGGCGCATGGAGCAAGTCCGTGACCGTCGCAAGCTCCGCGGCGCTCGGTTTTTCCAACGGCGCGCACGGGTTCCGCCACGGCTACGCCCAGGAGCGGATGGAGAGTTACCAGGCCGGCGGATACTCTTATTACGAAGCGCTCGCCTGCGTGGCGCAGGAGCTTGGGCATTTCAGCCCGAGTACGACGGAGGTCTACCTGCGATGATCGACTGGATATATTTACTGCTGGCCGCGACGCTCGGCGCCGGTTTTTACCTGGGCAAAATCTTTTACCGTCCGGATAGGGAGACTCTGGAGAAGATGGCCGCGACGGATGAGCGGGAGAAAAGGCTGTCGGGGATGAGATCCAGGATCAGGAATGACGAAGCCTATTTGAGGACCCGCGAGGCGCAGGTAAAATACATCCGCGAAGAGGCCGGGAAGGTCGAAAAGAACGCCCGGGCCGAGGTCGCGAAATACAAAAACATCGCCGCGAAGGCCAGAAGGGAGCTTGCCGGGGCCAGGGCGCGGTTCAAACGAAAACTTAAAAGAATAGAGGATAACCAAGGCGCGCGCGGCGTCTGAATCGGCGAATGCCGAGCCGCGAGAGAGCGACCACTCTGACCATTAACTTTATTAGAAAGGAGGTGAATCTGGTTAAGGCCAGTCATGGCCGGTCCTGAAGGCGAAACATGACGAGGCCGCCGCGCCGCCCTGAACGAGGGAGAAGCGGTGGGCGAGAACAGTCCGAGCCCGTGACGCGCGTCACGAACCGGGGCGAACAGGCTTCACGCCGCTCAGCCTCTAGACGAGGCGAGTAGAATCTTACGA
>JBPRGF010000005.1:0-4200 GCA_051418015.1 Candidatus Nitrospinota bacterium M3_3B_026
TCGAGATTGGCCCGCCCATGGAATTTGCCATCATAAGGGATGACGGGAGCGGCATCTATCCGCTGGATGCCTTAAGTCAGCAGGTCATTGATCCGTCCAACGTGCATCACCCGACTTTCCTCCCAAACAGCGGCCACTTCACCTTTGACATTTTTGCCGAAGGAGGGTTTCAACCGGATCTTTCAGGAAGCGGGAGTACGCCCCCGATCACCAGAAATTTCCCAGGTCCAGGCGAAGATGGCAGATACCGGTGCTTGGCGGAATTCGTCATTTTTCCAGACCCTTATTGGAGCCGTACCTGAGAGAAAATGCTGGCCAGACGGAAGGTGCTCTTTCTGTCCAGCAAGGACCGCATCAGCGGAAGCAAGGGGGACTTCCGTGTGGACATAGCGGATGCCATAGACGATACGGACAACGCCGTCCCGGTGCACGTGAGGTCCAGGCAGAACTCGCAGAGGGTGGAGGGCGTGCTCACACAGCTTTACGTGCCTTTCCGTCCCGAGAGCGACGGCCGCATCCCGCGCTTTCCGGCCGTCATCGACCCCGCCACAGGCCAGCCGCCGGTCGTGCACATGCTCAAGTTCCACACGGACGTGCCCCACGAGAACGACTGTGTGGGCGGCTGCACGAGCATGGTGGCTCAGATTCCCTTCATGCGCAACTTCGAAGAATCCAAGGATGGCAGCGTCTTTTTTTCCGCGTTTGTTTACGAAGAGCAGCACGGAGAAGGCAACGGCCGCTTCACGCTCACGCACGGCTTAAGAGCACTCAAGCACGCGCGCTTCTGGGTCACGGACGAGCTCGATCGCTTGATCCTCCCCGCAGCGGACATATTCTTTGGCCTGGTCCTGGAGATCTATACCTGGGACCCCCTCATAACTTCCTCTGGGCTGAGCGACCGCGTGGCCAGGCGGACAGACCAGCTGGCGCATTTGGCCCGCCTCCAGTTTTTAAGAGGCGAAGGCGTAGCACAGGACCCAAAGCCCCGGAGGGCGCTTGGCTTTTACAGGAGAGACAAAAGACAGCAGCAGGAAAACGGTAACAATAACAATGGCCTTTAAGGGCTTCTTCCGGAAGTTCAGCAAGACACTGGGCAGCGGGATTGCCGGCGTCGGAAAGGCAGCAGGAGGCGTGGCCCTGGGCGTGGGCGGGAAGCTCCTGGAGAGAGGCCTGATTTCTGGCGCAGCTCGGCTTGCTCCATCGCTAGGAGCGTTGCTTTTGTGATGGATGTATGAAGGGTAGTTCTTTTTTTGTGTAACGTGTTTAAAGACACCACGCATACGACCCCCCTCCTTCTTCTTTACCTTTAACGACTCATAATGTCCACTGGAACCACCGTCCTGCCCAAGAACCTCCAGCTCCTCACGGGGCGGCTGGCCAACATGCAGCGGACCGTCATCCGGCAGCGCCCCCAGTCCAACGATGCCGCAACGGACGGCCAGACCGTCCACTGGCGCTTACCCACCAACACCCTGGTGGATCTGCATAACCTGCAGATCTGGGGTCAGGCTCTGATTCAGGACGGCAAGTACCGTGGCCTGCCACGCGACATGAGCCAGGTCATCGAAAGGGCCGATATCGTGGTCAACGGCCAAGTCATCTCGGGCAATAACAACGACCATGGCGGCTTGCACCACCTGCTCTCCCAGCACCTGACGGACCCCGATTACTTCAACGCGGGCGAGTGGCTGGAGTCTGGGGACAACAAGACAAACATCACGGACAACGGCTCGGTCGCGACGATGCGCTCCGTGCTGAGACGCGCTGACGGCACGGCTTATACCGACGGAACCAACGAAGTCCAGCTCTACTCGGAAGGAGAAAGCGGCAGCGGTACCGTGCTGCCCAAAAAGTTCCCCTTTGTCATCCAGGGCTTCCTGGGCTTCCTGGGCGGCTCCTACGTGCGCTTTATCGATACGGCCTTCCTCGGCCCGGTGGAGATCCGGATCCGTCTCGCCCCGGGAACCGTCATGTACATCAACAGCGAGGACAATGGCACGGTGGACCAGTTCGGGCGCACAGATAACCAAAACGTGTATCGCAGTACGGCCGGAGCCAACGATAACTACACCATCGACGGCTTCCAGCTCCAAAACCTCTACATGGTCATGGACACCATCTCCTTCACGGACGATTTTTACCGGGCCATTCTCGCCAGCCGCCTGGAGACCGGCCAGATGATCACCATCCCCTACCAGAACTTCTTCAGCTTCCAAAAAGCCCTGAACAGCAACAGCGATACCATGACCTTCAACCTGGCCACGCAGTCCCTGGATATGCTCATGGTATCTTTCCGGGACACCCGTTACAACAACCGTTACGCCAAGGGCTGGAGTCCCCAGGCGGACAACACCAACTACTACAAGTTCTACTCGCTGGACGATGCGTCCGAGCATTTCGACGGCAAGACCACCTACCAATTCATGGTCAACAACCTGATGATGCCCACGTGGCCCGTTACCGTCAACGAGGCTTACATGCTGACGCGCGCGGCCTTTGACCTGGCCTCCGATTACTCGGGCGCGGGAGGCAAGGTGCAAAACATCAACGACTACAAGTACGGCCGCTTCGTCTTCGCCCAGGCCTTCAACCACCACTCCGAGACGGACAAGATCATTTCCGGACTGGACACCCGCGGTGCCTCGAGTAACATGTCCTTCCAGATCGACTCGGCGGGTATTGGCACCTCTCCCGCGCACTTCGTGCCGAGTGCCCAGATCTTCGTGTGGGCCATCACCACCTCCACCCTGGAAGTGGGACCCGGCCAAAACGTGACGGTCATTTTTTAAGCGTCTTTATAAACCCTAAACAAGAATGCTGACCTATACCAGCGACGACACGAGGCCCCAGGTCCAACTATTCGACCGGGTGCTGACTTCGGTCAATCCGTCCAACGTCAAGCTCCGCCGCACGGCCAAGGTGGTGGAACCTTTCCAGCCGCCTTCCGTCTTTCCTTTGGGCAGACCCCCTCTCCGTTATCCGGACGTGATGACCATGCCCGGATTCATGAGCGACCCACGCCTGGACGAAACGGCCTTCCGTAACGTCATGGGCCAGCTGGCCGGTACGGAGCCGGGCGTCAACGCCGCTAACGTGGGTCTGGAGCCCACTTTCCACGACCCAGGGGCTTACCAGGGAGATAAGGGCCGCAACGGACCCACGGTGCTAGAGCAGCTGGAGAGGGCGCTGCGTCCCACGGTCCAGAGCAGGCCTGCAAACTCGGAGTTTTAGAGTAGAAGAATATCTTTTACATGTCTTTTTTTCTGTCTTCATGAATGAGAAGAACAAAAGTAAGGACTCGATAATCCCATCCTTTCCCTGAGCCGATCGGCCGTCTCACACACCCGCCGGGCATCTTCGTCCCTATCCCGCTGGATGATGACATCCCCCCGTGCCGACTTGACTACTTGACCCACGACACCCAGATCCCGCTGACGCCAAGGCCGAGACTGGAACTCATCGTAGGACATACCCAACCGATCTCGGGCGTAGATCCAATGTTCCTGGATGGTCCCACTTGACCTCATCTGAAGATCAGCTAGGGCCCGCATACGATAGGAAGAATGCTCCGCTCGGACTTGCCAAAGGTCCACGCCATTGATCTCATCTTTTAAGATGGGTGACATTTTTTTATTTAAGAGCTCTTTTTTTCTCTCCTTAAATCAAAGTGAAAAGCGCAAAAGTATAACAGAATCAGTTGAACATTGGAGCACCCATGTGAGTACCCGCGGACACATCCTCCTCCATGCTGCCAGTCTGGAACACCAACGGCCTCTCACCACCTGCACCGCCCTCGCCACCCCCCTCTTCGTCCGCAGGCCTGAACCTGAAGCCCCACACGGACACCCTAGAAGGCATGGTATTGTCACTGGCCTGATACTCGGTATTTCGGACCCTCAGCACCCGCCCCGGGTCCTTGCCCTGTGACCTGAGCCACGTGCACAGGGCCTTCCGCACGTACTGCACGGTGGTCGTCCGGTTGCCGCCCCGGCGCTGACTGTGGTCCTTCCACGCCCGCATCAGCATGGCCAGCGTGATGCTCTCCCTGCTCTTCTGGTTGCTGTTTCCCGTGGGCTCGAATGCCTCCAAGCTGTTGCTCAGGAAGTCCCGCATGCCCTCGTCCTGTTCCAGGTTCAGGAAGTTGATGTACAGCTCCATCTTGGCCGGCTTCTTGCCCGTGACTTCCCGGACAAACTGGCC
>JBPRGF010000006.1:0-1737 GCA_051418015.1 Candidatus Nitrospinota bacterium M3_3B_026
AAAGGCGGACTCGTAGGGCGGACTTCAGTCCGCCATGGTCGGCTGAAGCCGACCCTACGGTAGAACGAAAGCAGAGAGAATTCGAGGAGAAATGAAGATGAAATTGACACGTCTAACAAGCATCGCCGCCGCGGCGGCCCTCGGACTGACGGCGAACGCCGCGCTGGCCCAAGGCGGCTACGGCTCCCTGAGCGCCTTCGACTGGGAGATCGAGCGCACGACGGAGGGGGACTTCCCCAAGCTGTCCTCCAAGGGCGTACGCGCCATCGGCGGCTACATGGCCGACGCCAACATCGGCGTGGAATTCCACGTGGCCTCCGGGGGCGAGGACGACTTCGAGTTTCCGGTCGACGAGACGACCACCGAGGACGCGGATGCGGAGCTGAACAAGCTGCTGTCGGTGTTCGCGCGCGCCAGCGCGCCGATCAATCCCTGGATGAACGTCTACGGCCTGGCCGGCTACAGTTATGCGCTGGTGGAGATCCTGGGCGAGACTACGGCCACGAGCCAGAGCGATAGCGGTTTCAGTTTCGGTGCCGGCGTGGAAGTCTCGCTGGTGCCGGACCGCCTCTACCTGACCCTGGACCACGTGGAATACGTCAGCCAGCACGACGTGGACATCAATGCCACGAGCCTGGGGTTCCGCCTGGCCTTCCAATAGCCCGTACCCCACGCCCCCGTAGGAGCGCAGCTTCGCGCTGCGCGAATCGTCTAAATCGCGCAGCGGAGCTGCGCTCCTACACGGGGCGCGAATCGCGCAGCGTAGCTGCGCTTTAGGGAAATGAGCATACTGTCCCCGGAAATCCGGAACTCGTAATTACTGGACGTGCGAATCGTTCACGCCGCAGTCAGGTGCAAGACGGGACGGTAACCCAACGCACATAGCGCGTTTTCCATGCGATCCACTTTAGTAGGGTGGCGTGGGTCGAGCATGCGTCTGGCTTCGCGTACATCTATACCCATTCGGCGGGCAAGTTCGGACTTGCTCACGCCGGTCTCCCGTAGGGCTTGGGCAAGCATAGCTTTGCATGCGGTCTGTAGGGGCAGGTATACGGCATGCTCGTTTGCCTCGCAGGCGCTCGCTGGAGGTAGCGGCAGGTTGGTCGCTAGATAAGCGGCAACAGTCTCCTCCAGGCAATCCGCGGCTTCTGCCAGAGCGTCGGACAAATCTTCACCCTGGGTGATGGCCTCGGGGAAGTCCCGGAAAGTCACTACGAAACCGCCTTCCTCGGCCGGGGTCAGGGTGGCGGGATAGATGTAAGTGTGATCCATGGCGGCCTCCTATAGCTGTCGTTTGTCGATGCCAAGTTGCCGGCACATGGCGGCCAGGGTGCCTTTCTTTAACTCGTCTTTCGGATTGCGAACCACGGTGAACGCGTTGCCGAAATACAGGGTTACGTGACTGCCCTTGCCGCGACTAGCGTGGACGGCGACGGGTATTCCCTGTTTCCGTCCGAGCTTCCTTACGCGGCGGATGAACTCATTGCCCGTCATTGCGGCAGGATAGGACAAAAATGTCCGGCATTCAAGCCCGCGTAGGATGCGGTGAGGAACGAACCGCATCGATTAATACAGCCAGGCGTAGGAAACAGCCCGAAAGGCGGACTCGTAGGGCGGACTTCAGTCCGCCATGGTCGGCTGAAGCCGACCCTACGGTAGAACGAAAGCAGAGAGAATTCGAGGAGAAATGAAGATGAAATTGACACGTCTAACAAGCATCGCCGCCGCGGCGGCCCT
>JBPRGF010000007.1:0-24071 GCA_051418015.1 Candidatus Nitrospinota bacterium M3_3B_026
CCCCAGCGTCCTGTGCCGCCGCGCCGAATCCGGCAGCAGCCGGCCCACGGCGAGCGCCATGGCGGCGGGCAGGAAATAGCCGAAGGAGAGGATCATCGCCCTGTGCCACAGGTCGAGCCGGGGATGGCTGAAGGCCCACCATGACAGGAAGGCAAGCCATGCGAACCCCGCAAGCCAGAGTCGTCCGGAGCGTTTTACCAGTCAATAAACATACCAGGGCCGCCTCATGAACCTTGTTGATAGTCGGCGGGTTGTTGAAAAAGCCGTAAAAATGTCATTCCATTCCAAAGAGCTTTCGCCCTTGGGCCTGCGCCCTGAGCGAGCGCGGAAAGCCCCACAAAGAGCCCGGCGGCGAAGAATCCCGCAGCGAATTGAAAAACAGGATCAAGATTCTTCGCCTCCGGCTTCAGAATGACAACAGAAAAATAGTTTTTCAACATCCCGCTAGCACGGAATTTGCTAGTATATAAAATAGAACAGTGGGGGTAGTAGTGGATGCTCGGGAAAATTTTCGCGGCGCCTTTCAGGTTGAGAATAACAAGCCGGCTGATATTCTTTTGCCTCATCATGGGGCTTGTTCCGTTCACGACGGCGGGCGTGATCGGGATGATGATGTCCGTCAAGGCTCTGCAAGAAAATGTTACAGAAAGCCTGCGGGCGAGCGCCGAGCAGCAGATCAGCCGGGTCAGGAACAACCTCAACAGGGTGTCTCGTGACACCGTTTTCCTCTCGGAGATTTCCGCGCTGAAGCGCTTCCTGCGCGGCGATCGAAGCTGGCTGGGCGAGCTGGAAAACGAGTTTTTGGAATTCAACCGCCTGCATCCTGAATACTACCAGATAAGGCTGCTGGGGCTCGGCGGGCATGAGGTGGTCCGCTCCAATTACAAGAACCAGAATTTTTTTCTTACCGCCAGGAAAGACCTTCAGTATAAGGGCCACCGCTACTATTACCAGAAAAGCATCCTGCTCAACAAGGGCGACATATATTTCTCCCCCATCGACCTGAATATGGAGTATTCCAAGGTGGAGACGCCTCCACAACTCGTTGTCCGTGTCTCCACGCCCGTCTACGTGGACGGCGCCAAGAGAGGGGTTGTCGTAATCAACATCTTCGCTAAAAGCTTCTTCGAGTGGATATCGCTGCCTCAGACCCGTTTCACGACGCTGCTTCTCGACGAGAACGGAAAAATTCTCCACGCGGACGAGAACGGGGGCGCCTCTGTTCTCGGCGAGACTCGGCTGGATGGAAAAAACGTCTCCGATGTCCTGCCGTTCTTCAGCCAGGAGAAGATAAAGACTTTGGACACCGGCATATTCCAGTTCGGCTCCGCGATATCGGCTTTCCAGCCCATTCGCGGGGTGGGCGGGTTCCAGACGCCGGCCTGGTACATCATAACGCTGTTCCCCAAGCCATACCTGTCCGAGCCCGTGAGGAAGCTGGAGTCCAATCTCCTGGCGCTGGGCATGATAGTGGCGGCGTTGCTCGTCGTCCTCGGCGTGGCCCTGGCCAAGCGGTTCACGCGCCCCATACGGCAGCTGTACATGGAGGCGGACCTGATAGCTGAAGGGAACCTCGACCACGAGCTGGAGATAAAGACGGGCGACGAGATCGAGGACCTGGCGGAGAAATTCAACAGGATGAGGCTGCAGATAAAGGAGAAGCAAAAGGAGCTTGAAAAGTGGAACCAGGAGCTCAACAGGAAGCTGGACTGGCATATCGCGGAGCTGCGCAGCCTTGAAAGGCAGCTTTACCGCGCCGACAAGCTGGCCTCTCTCGGCGAGCTTTCGATGAGGCTGGCCCACGAGATCGGAAACCCCCTGGCCTCCCTCAAGACAGTCGCGCAAGCCATGTCGGACAGCTCCGGGGGCTCCGCCGACCGCCCCGAGTATTTCCGCAGGATCACCTCGGAGGTGGACAGGCTCAACACCTTCTTGAAAAAATTCAACAAGTTCGCGGTCATGAAAGAGCTGGACCCGGCGTTTTGCGACCTGCGGGACATTGTCCACGACGTCTGCTTTTTCCTGAGAATCCAGGCGCGTGAACGCGGGGTCGTCATTGACGAAAGCCACGATCCCGATCTCGGAAAAATTCTGGTCGACCCGCAGCAGGTGAAGCAGGCGCTGATAAACATGATTCTGAACGCCATCCAGGCGGTTCCGGAGAAGGGCCGGATCCACATATCGTTAAAGAGCATAGATTCAGGGTGTGTCTGCTCCCTAAGGGGCAAATGCTTCTGCAAGGACGAGGGTACGCATCCCGGCGCGGACAAGTTCCTGGAGCTTGCCGTGTGCGACAACGGCGGGGGCATAGCCGAAGAGGACCTTTTGCGCGTGTTCGATCCTTTCTACACGACCAAGACGAACGGGACAGGGCTCGGCCTGTCGGTAGTCCACAGGATCGTCGAGAACCACCACGGCATAATTCGTGTATTCAGCAAGGTGGGAGAGGGCACGACCATAAAAATATACTTTCCGAAAAGAGAAGAGCCAGCCCTGACATGAGCGGTAACCTATTGATATTGGAAGATGATCAGACCATGCGGCGGACGCTGGGGGACATTTTCAGAAACAACGGCATGGAAGTCCACGAGGCGGAGTTCGCCGAGGGGGGGCTTGAGATTCTCAGGACCCGCCAGGTGGATGTCGCCCTGGTCGATATAAACCTTCCGGACAGCTCCGGGCTGGAGTTCTGGAAAAGGGCCAGGGAGTTGGACGAGAGCCTGCTGTGCGTTTTCATGACGGCTTTCCCGGAGATAAAGACAGCCGTCGCCGCCATGCGGGAGGGCGCTTTCGACTATATTAACAAACCCTTCGAGCTGGACGAGCTGAAGATCGTCGTCGGCAAGGCCTTCGAGCACCACCAGCTGCGGTCGGAGGTGCTGAGGCTTCGCTACGAGAGGGAATCCACCGCCAAAGACCTGGGGATCATGGGCCAGAGCGATGCCATCAAGCGCGTCAAAGAACAGATTTACCAGGTGGCCGGGGCCGACTCCACGCCCGTGCTGATCCTGGGGGAAAGCGGGACCGGCAAGGAGTTGGTCGCCGACGCCCTGCACAATCTCTCCGGGCGCAAGGACAAACCGTTCCTGAAGCTCAATTGCTCGGCCATCCCGGAAACCCTGCTGGAGTCAGAGCTTTTCGGCCACGAGAGAGGCTCTTTCACCGACGCGAAGCAGACGAAAAAGGGTGTTTTCGAGATGGCGGACACAGGTTCCTTCTTCCTTGACGAGATAGGCGACATGGCCATTTCCATACAGCCCAAGCTCCTGAGGGCGCTGGAGTCCAAGACGCTGAGAAGAGTGGGGGGGACAAAAGACATCACCGTGAACGTGCGGATGATATCGGCGACAAACAAGGACGTCGCAAAAATGATTGAGCAGGATTTTTTCAGGGCCGACCTGCTCTACAGGCTGAACGTCTTCAGCATACACCTGCCGCCCCTGAGGGAAAGGATCAGCGACATACCGCTCCTCGCCAACCATTTCGCCGCCCAGACGGGCAAGACCTTGGGGAAAAATATAAAACATATAGAAAAAGAAGCCATTGAGAAAATGAAAAGATACTCATGGCCGGGCAATGTACGGGAGCTGAAAAACGTCATCGAGAGAGCCTGCATCCTCACGACGACCGGCGCTATCAGGGCGAAAGACCTCTGGCTCGACCATTCCCCGGCTGGCGCCCCCTCGCAAAACATCCCCATATTCTCCATCTTTAATAATTGGCTGCCGCTGGAGGAAGTCGAGCTGCGTTACATAAAAAGCATGTTGGAGCACTGCGGCGGAAACAAGTCCGAGGCCGCCCGCCAACTGGATATCTCCAGGGTCACACTCCGTGAAAAACTCCGCAAACTGCGGACAGAAAATGACCATAATGGTTAGATACTAACCATCCCGTCCCCCTTTCGCTAAAATTTCCTGATCCCTCCCATTCTTAGGCATCGACCGTGCTTTTAGTACCCCACAACGGAAATCGGATAACTCAACAGTGGGGGAAGCGCATATGCGCGGCGAAACCGAAGGCGGAACGAAAAATAACATCTGTTATATCAACCTACTAGCTCCACGGATCGTTATCTCCTGGCCGGGAGGCAAGGACGGTTTTTGTTTCTTTGCAGGGACTTTGGCCGCTTGCCCAAAGCAGGCGGCGAGTGGCGGTTTTTCCATTCCACTGGAAAGATTCTTGCCGTCTGAGGCCAGAATCTTTCCGCGCTGTGCAGGTTAAACGCGGTACGAGGAAATAAACCATTGGGGGAAATCAAAGCATGAGAAGATTTAGAAAGGTTGTTTCATCCGTTGTGGGGTCGGTTCTGCTCGCAGGCGCCGCGGTTCTCGCCGCGGGCTCTCCCGCCAGTGCCGGCAAAACCATTTGGGAGGACGGCTCCTCCAAGCTCAGCCTCTTCGGGGACGCCCGCCTTCGGCTGGAGTCGGATCACGACGACAGGACGAACGCGGACAACCGCGACAGGACCAGGGAGAGAATAAGGATCAGGACAGGAGCTGATTACACGGCCAACGAGATAGTATCCATGGGGTTCAGGCTGCGGACGGCCAGCGACAGCCGCCAGTCTCCGCATCAGACCCTGGGCCTCTACGGCGGGGCCGGTAGCAACGCCGCTTTCGGCGTGGACAGGGGGTTTTTCAAGCTGACGTTCGGTGATTTCCATCTCTGGGGCGGCAAGAACGGGCTCCCCGCCTGGAACAACGCGGAGTTCATATGGGACGATGACCTGCAGCCGGAGGGCCTGGCCGCGGGATACAGCGTCAACATGGGCGGGGCCAGGCTCTCGCTGGGGCTTGGACACTTCGTCATAGGCGAGGGTGGCTGGGACGAGGACGACACCATGCTCAGCTACCAGGCCGCCATCCAGGCCGGCAAGGGCATAAGCTTCAAGGCGGCCGTGGGGGGCCTCTCCTTCACCGACGGTGACGAGGACGACGCAGGGGCCTCCAGCGGCCAGATGCCGGGCGGAACTCACAGCATCACCCACGTCCTGGCTGAAGTTCGGGCCGCCGACATGCCTCTCAAGCCCAGGATAGGTGTGGCCTACGCCTCCTCGGACGTCGGCGACGACAAGATCGGCGACGGCGCGGAATCGGAGGACAAGACCGCCCTGATGGCCTACGTGAGAGGAAACGTCGGCAAGGTGAACCTGCGTTTCTACTACTGGGACAATGGCTACGCCGCCCAGCCGCTGCTCGGAGCCCTTGCCCAGGACAATTTCCCGTACTCGTCGAACTTCACCGGATATCACATACAGGTGGGCTACAAGTTCTTCGACAACCTGTCGACGGACCTTCGCTATTACGTCCAGGAGACCAAGAACAAGGATATCAAGGTCTTCGACAACAACATCGCCATGGAGGGCGATAGGACGAGGACAAGGATACAGCTGAACCTGAACGTCAAGTTCTGACGAACCACCGGGAAGGAACCTTCTCTCCTCGAATGGCGGGCGCTCTTTTCACAGGGAGGGCGCCCGCCTGTTTTATTGGAAAAGGGATTTTCGCATGGACAGCGGCTTTCACCGCCCTGGAGCGCCGAACCGACAGACGAGGGATGTTCTGGAACAACGGCATTGCGCGCGAATCGCCGTCCACAACGCGCCGCCTGCCGGGGGGGGAACCCTCAGGGATGGCTTTCAACCCAGTGTCCGCCGGAGGCCGTGAACTCCTTTTTCCATATGGGGATGCGCCTCTTGAGCTCGTCGATCATCCACTCGCAGGCGTCGAAGGCCGCCGCGCGATGCGCGGCTGCGACGACTATCAGCACGATGTTCTCGCCCGGGTGTATGCCCCCCACGCGGTGGATGACGGCGCAATCGAGGATGTCGAACTTTTTCATGGCGTCCTTCTCCAGCCTGATAAGCTCGCTTTCAGCCATGCCGGCGTAGCTTTCGAACTCGAGCCTCGACACCTTCTCGCCGCGGGAAAAATCGCGGGCGGTCCCAAGAAATGTGACAACCCCGCCAATTCCGCCATCCCCGGCGGCGATGCGCATGATCTCCCTGCCGATGTCGAAGTCACCCTTCTGAAGTCTTGCCATCATGCCCCTCCTGAAAGTGGCGGGAGCACCGCCACCTCGTCCCCGTCGTTGACCGTGGTGTCCGGGCCGCCCATCGACTGGTTCACGGCGAAAAGATGCCCGCCGAGGGTCAGGAAAACCGACGCGCTGGCGCCGGTCCGCTGCTCCGCAAGCTCCAGAAAATCGCGGACGGAGACGGGACGGTCGAGAGGAACCTCTATAAACTCCACCCCGGCGCGCTCCCGGGCGGACGCGAAGAATCTGAGAATCGCCATGGCAGGGATTGTATCAACATTTATGCCATCGGCGCCGCGGGAGACAGCGGGATGGCTTGCGCCAGGGGATGGGGCGTGGCTGGAACGCTTTTTGCCTGTAACATGTAAGAACGTTTGAACAAGGAGATAACCATGTTCGGTTTTGGAACCGCCGAGATGGCGGTCATAGCGTTGATCCTGGTCCTGCTGTTCGGGGCCTCGCGCATCCCGACCATAGGCTCAGGGGTTGGCAAAGGGATACGGAATTTCCTTGATTCCGTGCGGGACAAGCAGCCGGAGGCGGCCGAGGACGCGCTCCCGGAAAAGACCGGCGGCGGCGAGGCTTGAAGATGACCGGAAAGCTTGAGGACGGCCATGGCCGTGTAATAGAGTACCTGCGGGTCTCCGTCACCGACCGGTGCGGCCTGCGGTGCGTCTACTGCATGCCCCCAAGCGGCATAGAGAAAAAACCCCGGTGCGATATACTGCGCTACAAGGACCTGCTCAGGATCATCGGGATATTCGCCGGGCTGGGGGTGCGGAAGGCTCGTTTCACCGGCGGGGAGCCGCTGATAAGAAAGGGGATAACCGGTTTCCTGAGGCAGGCGGGGGCCATAAAGGGCATCGAGAGGATGGCCGTCACCACCAACGGCGTCATGCTGCCCATGATGGCAAGCGGGCTCAAGGAGGCCGGGGTGGAGATGGTGAACATCAGCCTGGACACCCTCCGGGAGGACCGCTACAGGGCGATAACCGGCCGCCCCCTGCTGTCAAGGGCGCTTGCGGGGCTCGACGCGGCGATAGAGGCGGGGGTCGGATCGGTTAAGATAAACATGGTCGTCATGAAAGGAATCAACGACGACGAGGTGGAGCGGTTCGCCGAGCTGACCATGGAAAAAAAGATACAGGTACGTTTCCTCGAGTTCATGCCCGCCACGCCGGGCTTGTGGGACAGGGGCCTATTCATCCCTTCCGCGAAGGTGAAAGAGAGGCTTTCAAAATCACGTGGGCTGGAGCCCGCGGCTAAGGAGCGCTGGGGCGGCCCCGCGCGGATATACCGGCTGGAGGGGGCGCTGGGCGAGATCGGGTTCATCTCCGCCGTGAGCGAGCATTTCTGCGCCGGGTGCAACAGGCTGCGGCTCACGTCCACCGGCAGGCTCATCAACTGCCTGTTCGGCTCCGGCGGGCTGGACATAAATGAGATGCTGAACTCCGGCGCCTCGGACGAAGAGATCGAAAACGCCGTCCGGGACACGCTGACAGGCAAGGGCCGGATACGCTCCCTGCCATCCGGGACGAACGATGAAAAACGCGACGCAATGGCGAGGATCGGCGGCTGAATCCACTGGCGTTTTCATTGAAAAGAGCGAAAAGAGCCTTTGCGGCGGCGCTGGCTTTGACGCTGTTGACCGGTCATCACGCCCAGGCTGATGAAATCCGCGCCGCCGTGGCGAGCAACTTCGCGGGCGCGGCAAAGGAGATAGCCCAGCGCTTCGAGGAAAAGACCGGCCACAAGGTGACGCTGATCTTCGGCTCCACCGGCAAACACTACGCGCAGATAACAAACGGCGCGCCCTTCGACGCCTTCCTCGCCGCCGATTCGAAGCGGCCGGCGTTGCTTGAGAGGGATGAGGTGGCGGAGCCGGGTACCCTTTTCACCTACGCCGTGGGCAAAATCGCTCTGTGGAGCCCCCGCCCTGGCTTCGTGGACCCGTCGGGCAAGACGCTGGCGGGGGGAGGTTTCCGCCGCATCGCGCTGGCGAACCCGAAGCTTGCGCCATACGGCATGGCGGCCGAGCAGATATTGCGCAAGCTCGGGCTGTGGGATACGCTGCGGGGGGAGATGGTGTTCGGCGAGAACGTGGGCCAAACCTTCCAGTTCATCGAGAGCGGAGCGGCGGAGCTTGGCTTCGTGGCCCTATCCCAGGTCAGGCGCCCGGGACGCCCGGCGCAAGGCTCGTTCTGGGCTCCGCCCCAGGCGCTCTACGACCCCATCGAGCAGAAGGCGGTATTGTTGAAAGACAACGACACGGCGCGCGCCTTCCTGTCCTTCATGAAAAGCGCCGAGGCTCTCGGGATCATCCGGGAGTTCGGATACGAGGCGCCATGATGCTAAATGAACATGACCTGACCGCGCTCGCGGTCACGCTGGAACTGGCGGCGCTGACGACGGTCATCCTGCTGTTGACCGGGACGCCGCTTGCCTGGTGGCTGGCGCGCTCCCATTGGCGCTTCAAGTTCCTCCTGGAAGCCGTCGTGGCCCTTCCCCTGGTGCTGCCGCCGACGGTTCTGGGCTTCTATCTGCTGATCGCCTTGGGGCCGCGCGGCCCGATCGGCGGCCTGATGGAGGCCCTTGGCGGCCGGCCGCTGGCTTTCACCTTTCCCGGGCTGGTGATAGGCTCTGTCTTCTATTCCCTGCCGTTCGTGGTCCAGCCGCTGCAAAACGCCTTCACCGCCGTCGGAGGGCGGCCACTGGAGGCCGCCGCGACCCTCCGCGCCGCGCCGCTGGACCGTTTTTTCACCGTGGCTGTCCCCCTGGCCCTGCCGGGCTTCCTGACCGCCGCCGTCCTCGGTTTCGCTCACACCCTCGGGGAGTTCGGCGTGGTGCTGATGATCGGCGGCGCCATTCCGGGCGAAACGCTGGTGGTCTCCATAGCCATCTACGACCACGTGGAGACGCTCGAATACACCAGGGCTAGCTGGCTCTCGGGCGGTATGCTTGCGCTCTCGTTTCTCATGTTGATGGCGGTTTACGCCCTCAACCATAGGTTAGCGCTCCACGGCCATGACCATTGAAGCCAGGTTTCGGATCGAGCGCGAGGGTTTTACCCTCGACGCCGGGCTCTCCGTCCCGGAGACGGGGGTGACCGTCCTTTTCGGCCCCTCCGGCTCCGGCAAGACCACCTTTCTGCGCGCCATAGCCGGGCTGGAGCGGGCCATCGAGGGCTACCTCGCCGTCGGCGGCGACGTCTGGCAGGAGGGGGGGAGGTTCACGCCGCCTCATCGCCGCTCCGTCGGCTACGTCTTCCAGGAGCCAAGCCTTTTCCCGCATCTGACGACGCGGGGGAACCTGGAATACGCGTTGAAGCGAACCCCTCCAGGCGGGCGCCGGGTCGCTTTCGGCGAGGTGGTGGAGCTTCTCGGCATAAGCTCGTTGCTGGACAAACGCCCGAGGGAGCTTTCCGGCGGGCAGCGTCAGAGGGTGGCGATCGGCCGGGCGTTGTTGTCGAGCCCCAGGCTCATGCTTTTCGACGAGCCACTCGCCTCGCTGGACCACGAGAGCAGGAAAAAGATACTGCCGTACATCGGCGCCGTCCGGGACGCTCTCGGGGCGCCGGCTATTTACGTGACGCATTCGCTGGGCGAGGCGGCGCGCGTCGCGGACAACATCGCGGTAATGGAGAAGGGCGCCATCAGCCGGTCCGGGCCGGTCGAACAGATGCTCACGTCCCTCGACTCGCCGCTGGTCAGGCAAGATGACGCCATGGCGGTGTTGGAAACCGTCGTCCGCGGCGTGGACGGCGAGTTCGACCTCGTTCGCCTGGCGTTTTCAGGCGGTGAGCTTGTCATGCCCATGGCGAAGGCTCCGCGGGAGGGGAGCGTTGTCCGGGTTCTCGTGTCGGCGACGGACGTCAGCCTTTCCCTGGACATACCCGGCCGCGTCAGCGCCCTGAACATCCTCGAGGCGAGGATCACCGGCATCGACACCGGCGGCGCCCCCACCGCCATGGTCAGGCTGGACGCGGGCGGCGCTCATCTTCTGGCGAAGATAACGCGCAGGTCCCGCGAGGCGCTCGGCCTGCGGACCGGTATGAAGGTCTTCGCCCACGTGAAAAGCGTGGCGCTGACTTTATGAGCCGGAGCGAGGCGACCTATGTCATCGAGGGGTGGCGAAGCATCCCGCTCGTCCACATCCGACGCATCAGAATGACAGTTTGACGCGGACGGGGCTCTTGGTCTATCTCTTCCTCCACTCGCGGATGAGGCGGACCTCCACACCGGCGAGGAGTATTATCGCGAGCCCGGTGGCCACGTAGACACCCATCGGCGTCGGTCTCTCAAGGTAGACGTAATGCCATGAGGAGATCGACTTTCTCATGCCGATGTCACCGTTCCAGCCGTCCCAGGCGTTTACCGCCACTGGTATGAACCGGCCCTGCTCGAACTGGATGTCGTTCTTGTCGTCCGTCAACAGCGGCCGCTTCATCACCAGCGTCCATTTCCCGTCTTTGAAGCCAGCTTTGGAGACCATCCCCTGCGATTCGGCGGGCTGCGTCTTGAACGGCTTCTTGAACCCTTTGGCGTTGAGCTCGAGGACCGGAGCGCCCTCCCTGTCCTCTCCCCCGACGACATATTTTTCTATCGACTTGAGCTTGGAGTCCCCGGCGATGGCGGCGGCCAAGTCTTTTTTCACGGGATCATAATCCGCCCTCCACCACCACAGGTTCACGGCGTGGCTCCTGTCGCCGTTCAGAAAATGCGGCTTCTCCGTGCCCTTGGCCAGTTTTTTCGGGAACTGGAGCATCACCGCGTCGCGGTACCTGCCGGGGTTGTAGTCTTCGGAGTATATGGGCACGTAGGTCGCCAGGTTTCCCTCATCGCCGGGTTTGGCCTGGTCGAGCTGATGCAGGTCGTCGTGGCCTTCGTGAACGGTATTCGGGAACCTGTCGTGCCACTCCAGCCTGAAGGCTATCTCCTCGCCGTTGTAGAGCGCCTTGAGGTGAACCATGTCGATGGTGATGTTCTGCCAACGCGGCTTTATGAGGACGTTGCCGGTCAGCCATACGTCCACCTGGTCCGCCGTCTCCCAGGCGGGGTCGGCCGGATCGAGCGGCAGATCCCCCTCCATCAGTTTCACGGTAAGGTTCCTGCCCTTCTCCGGCTCGTAGATGAGGCTGTTCACGTAATACGCCAGCGCCCATCTTTCATCCTCGGGTACGGTCTGGGCGAAAGATGGCATCGGCGTGCCGTTCAGCCCGGTGGTAAACCTGAAGAAAATCTCCTCCACCGAGACGCCGCCTTTGTATTTCCATCCCTTGGTCAGATCCCTGGGGACTATGGGAAACTGCCAGTCGTCCTTCATCCCCTCGGCGGAGACGCCGTTGCCGAGACCGGCGTCACCGTGGCACTGGAAGCATTTCGCCTTGGTGTACACTTCCTTGCCCTTGGCCACGATCTCAGGAGAGGCGGGGGGAGGATCACCGATCTTCATCACCTTGTTGTAGCGGTACTCGGCCCGCTCACCGGGGTCATCGGACTTGGCGTAATCCTCGTCCAGCATCCACAGGCTGAAATCCGGCGTCAGCCCGAAAGTCTGGATATAATAGATGACCGCCCAGCGTTCCTCCTCGGTCAGGCCGGTTTTCATCGTCTCGTCGTCGAAGGACTGCATGGCCGTGCCGTTGATTCCCTTCGAGATGGTCTCGAACAGGTCCTCGTCCAGGGGGAGCGCTCCGCTGCCCGTCGACCTGAACTTGAAGACGTTCGTCTGGAAGTTTCTCGGCCTGGGGTTGAGGAACTCCGCCACCGGGCCGTCGCCCCCGCCGTCTATGCCGTGGCAGAAGCTGCACCGTTTGACGTAGATTACGTGTCCTTTCTCGACGAGTTCAGGCGTTTTGGGCGGCTTTGGCTTTGTCGGCTTGATCGCGGCGGTGGCCGCGGAAGCGGAAACGATCACCAGCGCCGCCACCAGAAGCAATGAGGTTCGAAGCATATCGGCTACTCCAGTTTCTCCCTTATACGCGGTGTTTTCTCCGCGAGGTTGTACTCTCCCATGATTATCGTCCAGCGCTCTTTCCCGGAGAGATCGAGCTCCCAGACCGGCATCGCCGAGTCCCACGGCGTGGACTCCACCGGCAGGCCGAGGCCGCCTGTCGACACGCGCCAGAAAGTGTATCCCTCCACGATCGTCTCAATCGTGCCGTTGTCGGTGAAGTTAATGGGGCGCAGGCTGAACCCATAGGCCATAGGCCCGTCACCCGCCACGCTGTCGCCGTGGCAGGGGCGGCAGTTGACCTCGTACATAGCCCTCCCCTCGAAAAGACGTTTTTCGATCAGGGCCTCCCGCGCCGTCTCCCTGCTGACGCTCCCGCCTTCCAGCTCTTTCAGGAGCCTTTTCACCGGCCCCGTTGGGATGTGGTCTATATTCGTGAACGTCCTGCCCTTTTCGTGGACCTGGGGGAAAAATTCCACGCTGTCATTTTTCACCTGCTCGACGAACTCGTCCACCTCCGCGTCCGTGGGGTTGGCCATCGGGTTCTCCGCGTTTTCGAACTTTTTGGGGAAATTCGATGACGGATGCTGTATTCGAAGAGCCACCGGCGGCGCGATGGTGGGTTTAACCCAATAGAATACCCCCGCCCCGGCGGCGACGGGGACGAGGACCGCCACGATGACAAGAACCGCCATCCCATACTCGCCGCCGTAGGTCCTCCGAATCGGCGTCATGAAGTCCTCCAGCATCCCCTCGTCGGAGGTGACGTAGACGAACGCCCCGATGAGGATCAGGATGGTGTAGAACAAAAACAGCGTGGACGGGACCGTTAGCGGGAATTCCAGCCCCGTCATCTTCCGCGACACCGCGGGAACCCCAAATTTTATGAGGGCCAGCACGGCCGCGAGCGTTCCGAGAACCCACAGGAACGCCAACCCTTTGTTCCGCTGATTACTCATTGTCAGTCCTCTCGATAATATCGATCATGCGGCGGTTTTCTCTTCGCCGGCGGCCTGCTCCTGCTCTTCTTCCGGAGGCGACTCCGCCGCGTCTTCCGGTGACGTTTCAGCCGCGGAAGGAGGCGGGGCGGCGCCGGTGAGGGTCCGGACATAGGCCAGCACGTCGTGGAACTCCGTTATGGAGAGTATCTCCGCGAAGTTGCCCGGCATGATCGACTTTTTCATGACCTTCCACTTCTTGATCTCCGACTTTGGAATGGTAACCACCTCGCCTGTTGACATCCCCAGAGTCAGGCTCTCCGGCGTCTCCTCCTTCTTCGTGCCGGAGATCCGCCGCCCGTCATTGGTCAGGACCAGAACCGGCTCGTAGCCGCTTACGATCACCGCCGACGGTTTGACTATGGACTCGACTATGTACTGCAGCGTCCTCGTGCCGGAGACGCTGGTGAGGGGCGGGCCGACCTGCCCTCCCTTGTCGCCTATACTGTGGCACTTGGCGCAGCCGACCTTGCTTTTCAAGTCCCAGAAAAGGTTTTTCCCAGCTTCCGGATCGCCGGGCAGGTACGGCTCGAAGGGAACGACGCCCGCGGCGCCGGAGGCGGCCTCGGCCTCTATTTTCGAGAAAAGCTCCCTGGCGATGCCAGTGGGCTTGGTTATCTCGTCCATGGAGATGTCGTCGCCGCCGAGGGAGGCCAGAAACGATATCACCGCCTTCACCTCGTCCGGCGTCAGGCCGATGGGGGGCTTGTAGACGTACGGCATCTCCGCTTTGTACCCGGCCACGACGTAGGCGGGAGGCTCGGCGACGCACTCGAAGAGGTAGTCCACTGCGTTCCACTCCTTGCCGGTCTTCGCGGCTCGCTCCTTTGCCCGCTCGAAGGCGCGCTCGCCTATGGGGACGGTGAAGTTCTCACCCTTCACGCCGAGGTTGGGGCACCGTATGGCGCTGCCCTTGTCGCCTATGGAGTGGCAGGTGCTGCATTTGCCCTTGCCGAAGAATATCTGCTCGCCCGCCTCAGGGTTTATCCCCTCCACGACGATTTTCTTTTCGAACCCTCCCGTCATGTCGGTAATGGTGTAGCCGACGTAGACGTAGAGGCATATCAGGGCGACCAGGAAAAGGAAGACCCTGAGTACGGCTTTACCCATGTTGACCTCCAGCTATTGGATCGAGCTTCGCGCCCGCGGCGCTCTCGGCGCTTTTGCCGCCTCCCGACTTGGCTATGGCCGCAAGCCAGAACATGAACGCCACCGCGGCAAGGAAAACCAGCGTCGCCGCCGAGACCATGATCGTCATCGTGTAGTTCGTGGGAGTGAAGGCCCAGTCCGACGTGTCCTTCAGCACGCCGTAGACGTGCCAGTTCGTCCTCAGGCCTGACCGTATAAAGCCCATCAGCCCCATGTTGAACGTGATGAATATGCAAAGCGTGAGCAGGGCGTACTGCGCCCGGACGGATATCTGCCCCCAGCGCAGCTCACCGACCGTCTTCGCTCCGGCGAACAGGAAGATGTCCACCGTGGTCACGAGGATGATAGCGCTGATGAGCTGGATAAACTGGGCGACCGCCACGTTGCGCAGGAACGGGCTGGCCTTCTCCATGACCACAAACCCGTAAACGCCCAGGAAGATGACGACGCTGAAGATTATCCAGCCGAGGTACATGTACTGGGCAATGATTCCCTTGTCCCGTATCGCCATGACGGCGACGGCCGCGATCATTACCATCGTGATGGTCAGCAGCCACGCCACAGTGTGGAAATAGCCTTCCCTGTCCGCCGGAAGGTCCAGTTCCTTCGGGTCCAGCCCGAACAGGTAGACCACGTACTGCCCCACTATGAACAGGCACAGCAGGGCCGCCACGGAAATGACCACCATCGGCGCCCTGCCCTGCGCGGAGATGGGGATGCGCTCGCCCTTGTTCCCGCGCCGGTACAGGAGAAAGCTTGCGAACGTCGAGATGATTATCAGGTTGACCACGGCGTTCTTCGCCGGCATCAAGCCGAGGAACTTGAGGGTGGGATGGTACTGCGACCCTCCCATGTCGCTGACCTCCGCGCCGGTCAGGGGCAGGTTGTGCGGCGTCAGCCAGATGGCGAAAGATATCAGGATGAACGAGTTCAGGTACTTCACGAACCCGCGGTATCTCTCCGCGCCGGGGATGCGCCCCATCCCGGTCCACAGGTAGTAGCACGATATGAGGAACAGGCTGCCGACCAGCATGGCCTGCATAATGAACGTCCAGGAGAAGTCGCCCCCCATCATGTTATTGCCCATGACGGCGCTGTTGGAGTATACCTCGCGGCCAAGATAGTAGCCGGCGAAGGGAAGAGGGATCAGGCCCGATATTCCTACGAAGTTGGCGATGTAGCCCATCCAGTCGTAATGGGCCTTCTCTTCCGGTGTCTTGGCTCCGATGAACTTCACGGCGGCGTAAGCGCCCGCCACGAACCCGCCGAAGGCGACGTTGCCGAGCATCCGGTGAATCCCCACGGGAATCCAGAGCGGGTTAGTGACGGCCTCCAGGGTCGTCCCCACGAACTTGCCCGTCTCCGGATCGATCCCCGATGGGCTCATCATGTACGCCGCCCAGGAGTTGGCCACCATCATGATGAGCGTGCCGAACACGTTCAGCCACACTCCAATGCAGATGTGCAGCCCCTTTTTACTCTTGACGAGGAAGAAGCTCAGCCCGGCCACCACGGTGACCACCATCCAGAACGCTCGCAACGAGCCGCTGTAATGCTCGTGGCCTATCGCGCCGAACAGGAACAGAACGCCCGCGATGATGAAGACCGCCCCGATCGCGTAGAACGGGTAGCTGACGCTTTTCGGCCACGGGCTCGTGTCGCTCATCCACTTCCACCCGTAGTAGTAGATGTAAAGACAGAACGTCTCGCCGAAAAAGAGCAGGGCATAGATGAACATCGCGTCCTTGAAAATGTCCGCCATGAATCCGAAGAACGCTGGATAAAGGCCGACGAAGGCGAATATCAGCAGGCCGCCGATGGCGGCGGTCGTGGCATAGGCGACGGAAAGAAGGCTCGTGAACTCGTAGGCCAGGGCGTCGAGCTTCGCGTCCCGCGAGCGGTACCCGGCGTACTCTATCACCGCGGCGAAGATCGGGACGCCCAGCACGAAAGCCCCGAAGAACAGGTGCAGCTGCGCTATGAACCAGATGACTTTGCGGGAGGATAGGCCGAGTATCTGGTGGTAGTCCCCCTCCGCGGCGAAGGCCGCGGAGGCCGAAACTGCGACGAGCGCCGGGACGGCCAATAGCGCCGCCGCTGGCTTTCTCATAATATAGTCACGCATGGCTCACCCGCCTATTTCTTTTTCATGGTCAGGTTTAATTCCGTCTCGCCGCCGCCGATCTTCACGTCCTTGACCTCCTCGCCGAAAGCCTCGCTCCAGACCCTGACCTTGTAGCTTCCCGGCTCGATACCGGAGATGGAGAAATTCCCCTCCCCGTCCGTCACGGCGGCCGCTCCGCTCTCCGTAACCACGACCCACCCCTCCATCCACTCGTGGATGTCGCAGCGGACCTGGATCACCTCCGGAAACTCGAAGCTGTCACCCTTGATCTTCTTGACCTTCATGTCGCCGGGCTGGCTGAAGTTGAGCGGATCGTTCTCGAACCCGTAGGAATGGAAGTTATGCGTTATCCCATCCTCGTTTCTCACCTCCAAGGCCGACCCGGCGGCGATGACCTGCGCGTGCGGCTCAAACCGGCAGTTTTTCTGCGTGATGGCGCTCGCGCCGTGCTTGGCGGCCCCTGCCCCCTCGACAATGACGACGGCGTTCTTCAACCCGCCGGAGGCTGAGATAAGCTTGCTCTCCTTCAGCAGCTCGCCGGAGGCCCCGCAGACGTTCTTGTCCTTTGTTACGTTTATCTTCGGCGGCGGACCTCCGTTCTCCGCCGATATCTTCCCTTTCAAGACATCGGCGAATCCGGCTGGCGCGGCGAGCGCGGCCACGAACAATCCCAACAGCGTTATTACGGCGACTCTCTCTTTCATGACTTCACCTCTTGTCAGTGTTCCTTGTTTTCATAACCAGCGCGGCCTCGGAGGCGGCTATCAACAACCCGACAATGGCGGGGAACAGGTAGACGGTCATGGTCTTCGGGGGCTCCAGCAAAAGCCAGTACCATATGGAGACCGCCCGCCTCTCGTCCTTCTCACCGTTGTTCCCATCCCACGCTGAAAAAGCTATCGGGATGTATCTGCCAGGCTCGAAACTGATATCCCCCTCCGATCCGCCCATGAGCGGCCGCGTGAAGACCGCTTTCCACCGCCCGGCGTTGTAGACGGCGTTGACCTTGACGGTCTGGGTCTCGCCGGGCATCGGCTCCGTTTTCAGTATTCCCTTGCCGCGGATGACCTCGGCGGCCACGCCGTTCGTCCACTTCCACAGGATCACGGGCGACTTTTCGTCTCCGCCGAGAAAATAGGGCTTCTCCATCCCCTCCGGGATCTCCGTGGGAAGCTGGACGGCGAGCGCGTCCGGCTCGTTCACCGGGAACTTGTCGTTCGGTTTCGGCAGGGGGCTTTGCGACGGATCATCCCATTCCACGAGGATGGCTATCCTGTCCTCGCCGTACATGGAGCGGACGGACACCGACTCCAGCGTGGTCTTGAACCACCGCTCGCCTTCTATGATCTGGGAGACCAGCGGGAAGTAGCGCGGCTCGATTTCGCTCCAGCGCGTATCGTCCGGGCTCTCCGGCGGCCCGGAGGCGTCGAATCTGGAGACGACCACCTCTTTTATCTCCGGCCTTTCGCGCCGGACGATCGAGTCGACGAAACCCACGACCTTCCATATTTCCTCCTCCGTCATGGCGCCTTCCTGGCCGGGGTCGGTGGAAAGATGCGCGGGCATGGGCGTGCCGGTTATTCCCGTGGCTATCGTCCTGAAGATGTCCCCAGGGGAGTTTCCACCCCGGTAGGTCCAGCCCTTGGTGAGGTTCCTGGGCCAGATGCGGTCGCCCAAGTCGTGTTTCAAGGCTACCGCCGACAGGCCGGAGCCCCGGCCCTCGCCCCCGTGGCATTTCTCGCAGTTCTTCTGGAAAAGCTTTCCGCCCTGTTCTATATCCTCCGCCGTCCATTCAGGAGGAGAGCTTATCTTAAGTTGCTCGGCGATTTTTCCCCTCTCTATCTTGCGCATGAACCGCCGGGAGAAGGTTTTTATGTATTCGATAACGCTGTCGATCTCCTTGTCCGAAAGCTTGTCCTTCCAGCCGGGCATGGAAGAGCCGGGCAGGCCCTCGGCGATCCACCTGCGCAGGGTGGAGTCGTGCGGCATCTTGCCGAAGGGGGTATATGTGAACTTGTATCTTGCGATCTTGAAGTTCCGCGGACGCGGCCGGAGCCTGTCCGCGGCGGGCCCGTCGCCCTCTCCCTTCTCGCCGTGGCAACCGGCGCACAGCCTGTCGTATATCTTCTTGCCCTCCGCCTGCTCCGCCGTAAGCTCTTTCGCCTGCGCGGGGATGGCGAAAAATGTCATCGCGGCGATCCCCATCGCGGCTGCAATGATCCTCATCATTCGTGTCCCTCTTTCATCACCCTCGGCGCATGGCCGGTATAGTCGTACAGGAAGAGAATCACCTTCCACACCTCGTCCTCCGTCAGGTAGTTCTGCCAGACCGGCATGGGAGACGCCCAGGGGGCGCCCTCGTTGGGGAGCCCGGGGCCGCCGGTGGAGATGCGCCAGAACAGGAACGACTCCTGCAGCTGGGCGATCGTCCCCACGTCCTGGAAGTTCGCCGGGAGGGGGTTGTTGAACCCGACGGCGTAATGCCCCTTGCCGGCGAGCTTGTCGCCGTGACAGAAGAAGCAGTTCTTGTAATAGACGTCCCGCCCCTCCAGGACGGCCCGGCGAAACTTCTCCGGGTCTTCCTTCTCGAGCTTCCTGTACGGGTTCTCAAGCGTTATGAGGTTGAAGGTCTTCCCGAACGCCTGCAAGGATGACGGGGGAGCGGGATGGACCGTGCGAAGCTCCACGGGCGCCTCCAGCGTCGGCTTGGTGAGCCAGTAGGCTCCCGCCGCGGCCACGGGCGGAAGGATCACGAAGACGATATTCCGCATGATTCGCAGCCTGCCGTCGAACAGCAGCGAGTTTATGGGCGCCGCAAGCTCCGCGGCCGACTCGGCGCTTGACGTGTAGACCGCCAGGACCCCCGCCACGACAAAGAACATGTACATCTTCATGACGCTCGCGGGGATCGGCTCATGCAGAACGTGGGTGAACAGGATGACCAGCGCGGTGTAAACCCCCACTGTTATCAAAAGCGCCTGCGCGAGCTTTGGTATTCTCATCCGGCGTCCTCCGCGGATTTCAGAAGATATTCAACCGCCATCTCCAACTCCGAGACTCTCAGCCTGTCGCCGAAGTCCGCCGGCATCATGTCCGGGTCGAACCCTTCCACGACGACCGCGTTCGGATCCAGAATGGATTGGCGTATGTAGTCCCGAAGCTTAAGGCCTCCCGGCGCGCCGTCTCTGTACTTGGCAAGCTCGGCGAGACTCGGCCCGACATCCGTCTCGTCCGGGTCCATCCCTATGCCTGGAATGTAGTGGCACATGCGGCACTCGTACTTGGAGGCAAACTCCTCCATGCTCGCCACCGGCCCAGCCTCCTCCGGCTCATCTTCCTCCGCCGCGGACTCGATCTCCCCCGACGGAAGCTCGACGGTGATAGGCGCCCCGGCGGATTTCTGGAGATACGCGATAACGGCGTTGATCTCCACCTCCGAGAGGTTCATCGGCGCGGCGGAGACGTCCGGCATGGGACTCACGGTGTCGTTCGTCCCGGTCTTGCCGAAGCCGGCCACCACGAAAGCGGACGGTTTTATCATGGACTCCCTCAAGTATTCTTCGCCGTTCTTCGCGTCCCCCTGGTAACGAGGATCATTGATCCTCTCCCCGGCCCTCGCCACCACCGGCGGGCCGTCGGCGCTGGCCTTCTCCAGGATCGGCGCCCGGTGGCCGACCTCGTTATGGCAGAGAGGGCAGTTGGCCTTGCCGTGGAATATCTTTTCGCCCAGCGTGGCGAAGGATTCCGGCGTCAGCCCCTCGAGCTTTATCTCCTCCTCCTCGGGCGGCTCGGAGCGCATCTGCGGGATGCTGTTGGAAAACCATGTGTAGCCGCCGATAACGGCAAGGCTGAACGCTATGATCTGGGCTATCGTCTTCATCAGGCTCCACCCGCTTTCTTTTTCCTGCTGAGATTGTCAAGCCAGAAGATGAACATGACCAGCGCCATGAATATGATCGTGGTGGCGGAGACGATTTTCGCCGCGTACCCGAGCGTTGGCGTGTATGCCTGGCTGGAGTAGTCGCGGAACACCGTGTAGACGTGCCAGTGCTGCCTGATGCCGGACCGCACGTACCCCATGAGGCCCATCAGCCAGGTGAAGGAGACCGCCAGCAGGAATAAAGCGTACTGCGACCACGGCGGCATCCTGCCCCAGCTCGCCTCGGCGGCCTCCGAGCCTTTATACATGACGGTGTTGACGGCCGACGCGATGACTATGACCGCCAGCGTGGTGAACACCTGCGGCACGGATAGCCCTATCCTGACGTTGGCGGGAATGAAGTATCCGTACACGCCGAGGATTATTATGTTGGCCGCGCCGGCTATGAAAAGCGCGGTGATGGCGGCGTTCCCCTCCCTCGACCACGCCGCCGACGGGACCTTCCCGGCCCGCTGGTAGAGCATGAAGGCGAGGAACGTGGTGAGTATCATGATGTTCACGGCGGTATTCTTGGCCGACATCACGCCGAACACCCCGAGGACTGGATGGTGCGCGCCGCCGAGGGCTTTTATCTCCGCGCCGGTCATCACTATGGTGTGAGGAGTGAACCAGACGAGAAAACACGCGATCAGCGCCACGGCCATGTATTTTATGGCGGCCTGGTACTTTTCCCCGCCCTTGACGCGACCCATGCCGATCCAGAGGTAATAGTTCGCTCCGAGGAATATAGCGCCGATAAGCAAAGCCTGTATGATGAAAAGCCATGCGAAAATGCCGCCCATGAGCGTGATCCCCATCTGCTGGCTGTAGGTGTATATCTCCTTGGTGAGCCAGTACCCGGCGAAGGGCAGAGGCAAAAGCCCCACCACGGCTATGAAGTTGGCCGTGTACCCCATCCAGTCGTAATGCGCCCTGGCCTCGGCCCTGGCGGAGGTGAGGAACCTGTAGGCAGCGTAAGCGCCCACCACGGAGCCGCCGTAGGCTATGTTCGCTATGAACCTGTGCAGGTTGACCGGGTTCCAGAGCGGCCCCTGAACGACGGCCCATATGTCGCCCATGTACGCCCCGTCGGGGGTAACGCCGGAGGGGGCCATCATGAACGTGACCCATGAATTCGAAAGCACCATCAGGGTCATTCCCGCCACGTTCAGCAGAAGGCCGACGGTGAGGTGGACCCATTTCAGGAATACCCCGGACAGGGCGTCCCAGCCGTAATAGTAGATATACAGGCAAACGCTCTCCCCGAAGAAGAAGAGAGCGTAGACGAACATGATCGGCTTGAATATACCGAGGGAGTACATGGTGAAGTCCGGATAAAGCATGATCAGCAGGAAGAGCAAGAGCCCTCCCAGCGTGGCGGTGAAGGAGAACGCCACCATACTTATTTTTATGAACTCCCTCGCCATGTTGTCGTATCGCGCGTCCTTAGTGAGAATCCCGATAAGCTCTATCACCAGGACGAATATGGGCACGCCCAAAACAAAGGCGGCGAAGAAAAGATGCAGCTGCGAGACGATCCAGACGGCGACGCGGCTGTCCATCCCCCACAAGGAGGGGTACGAGTCCGCGGTGAGCTTCGGAGCGGGCGAGCCGGCGGCCACGCTTTCATGGGCGGCTTGGCCCTCCGCCTGCGCGCCGGCGGCCGCAACGGCGCTTTCCGCGCTGGCGGCCGCGGCGTATAAAACGCAGGCGGAGACAGAGATGAGAATGAAAGCCAACCCGGAACGTGAAAAAGCAAACGCGTTCCACGGTTTGAAAGCGGAGTTTTCAGTCTGTCTCATCGAGATTTGAATCCCCTCCAAAATCAGCGTCCCCCTCATCAGAGCCGCGTTAACCGATTGGACGCGCCTTCTCCGTGTTTATTCCCCGATTAATGAAAAAATCTCTCAGGGAACAAGCGGCAACCCCTGGGCCTTCATCAGCAGATAATCCACGAGAACCATCAGCGCCGAGAAACCAGCCAGGAACGCCGCGAAAAAAGCCATGCTTCTAGCCATTCTTTTTCTTCCCCCTCCAGCCTTCAAAAAAGAAGCCAGGAAAAATAGATCAAGGTCAAAACAAAAACCGCCATGAACAACACCGGTCCCGCCTTCTCGGAAACCATTACGTATCCCCCGTGTTTTTAAAAGCTCCCCCCTTCCCAAGCAAAAGGTATTCCGCTTTCCCAAGTCCGCGCCATTCAAAGCTCCCAGGCCGCATACGGCGCGCCAACTCCCGCCCTCTTGACACATCGGCCAAGGGCCAGCAAACCCGGCGATGCATGGGCTGTGTCATGGAAACCACTGGCCAGAAAGTGATCGGGGTGGTCATTTTCCTTACAACACGAGGGTGCCGCTTTCAGGCCGGCTTGGTCTTTCAGCGTCCACGGTGTTTGTTCCTTTGTCTTTATAGGCTTTCGCGTCATGGAGAAACGCGGCGGAGAGGGGGGGTACGATAATTGCTGATGAGCGGGGCAATTGGCTCTATGGCCTTAAACGTGGATTCTATGGATTTATAGGGAGAGGGTGTAATGCGTAAATTCCGTTTTGCTGTTTTTTCGATAAGCGTCGCTTTGACGTTCAGTTCCCAGGCCGCCCTGGGCTACAAAGTGGCGGATGTCCCGGACGGTGGGACGCTGAAGGGAAAAATAACTTTCAGCGGGCAGGCGCCGGAGCCGCAGAAAATACCTATTGAGAAAAACCCTGAGGTGTGCGGCACGGGCGTCAGGGAAATACGGGAAGTGACGGTCAGTCCGGATGGAGGTCTTCAGCACGTCGTCGTCTATTTCGAGAAGATAAAGACGGGCAAGGAATGGCCCAAAGCAGAGAAGGGTTATCAGCTTAACCAGAAAACCTGCACTTTCAAGCCGTGGGTGCAGGTGATCCCGGACAAGAGCGAGCTGGAGGTGGTCAACCAGGACCCCATACTTCACAACATCCACACTTACGAGCTGATAGGCAACGTGCGCGTCACCATGTTCAACGAGGCGCAGCCGACGCAAGGGTACACGTTCAAAAAGAACATAAGGATGAGGCGCGGCACGACCATGAAGGTGGAGTGCGACGCGCACAACTTCATGCACGCCTACACGAAGGTGTTGAAGAACCCTTACTACGCCATCACCGCCGCCGACGGGTCCTTCTCGATAGACAAGGTACCCCCCGGCAAGTACAAGGTGGTCGTCTGGCACTCCACGCTCGGGGAGGTGAAAAAGGAAGTGAGCATAGAGCCGGGCAAGGCCGTGGAGATTGCGCACGAGTTCAAAAAGTGAGGGGACGGCTGGTTACCTGGCGCCCGGCGGAGGGGGGTCTGCCGCCTGGCGCCGGGGGCCCGCCTGTCTTTCACGTCATGGCGTACCACAGTATCAACGCCACGACGGCGAGGTTTATGGCCACACCGACGTGAAACCAGTAGTCCATCAACGTCCAGCCTTTCTTTTCCTTCTCATCGTTCATGATCTTGCCCTTTCAGGTTAATCTTCCTATCCTGTAATCTGACATCAACTATCGCACGGCGAATGAAAGCAGAAGATAAAATCGAGCAAACACCGGGCCAGCCCCCTGCCCCGCCGAGGCTGTTGAAAATTTTCCTGGCCATAAACCTGGCCGCGCTCATCGGCTTTTTCATCTGGGAGATGGGCGGACCCGCCATCCGGGGCGGAGAGGAGGCGGAGAAGGCCGAGGAGCGCAAGAGGGAGGCGGTCCTCGAGCGCCTCGCGGAGAACCCTCCCCCCAGCGACCTTTCGGGGGGGCTCAGCGGCAGGATACGCTACACCATCGACGCCACCAAGCCGGGCCGGTGGGCGCATTTCAGCTTTTCGAGGATGGAGGTATTTTACCGGGACGAGGTCGCCAGGGATTCCCTCGACTGGGACATAGCCTTCCGCAGGGCC
>JBPRGF010000008.1:0-1232 GCA_051418015.1 Candidatus Nitrospinota bacterium M3_3B_026
CCCCAGCGTCCTGTGCCGCCGCGCCGAATCCGGCAGCAGCCGGCCCACGGCGAGCGCCATGGCGGCGGGCAGGAAATAGCCGAAGGAGAGGATCATCGCCCTGTGCCACAGGTCGAGCCGGGGATGGCTGAAGGCCCACCAGGACAGGAAGGCAAGCCATGCGAACCCCGCAAGCCAGAGCCGTCCGGAGCGTTTTACAGCCCTCTCCTCCAGGGTCATTTTCCCGTCCCGCGCAGAGGCTGTCCTGAAGCCGTTGAAGATCATGTATATGGCGGAAAACGACGACAGCGTGACCATCAGGAAGTGAAAATACAGCGCCGGGCGGAAAATCCGCCTGTAGACCCAGACGGGACCCTCGAACCCAGCCTGGTCCGCAAGGCTCGCCACGCCGAGCCGCCTCACCTCGTAATAGAAGACAAAATATCCAAACATCGCCAGCATGGAGACCAGCATCATCCGGTGATGGGCAAGGCCCATGCCGCGCCGGGCGAGAAGACCGGAGATGAGAAAAAGGAGCGTGAACGCAACGGACAGGATATAGCTCATATCCGAGCCGATGGTGGATTTTCCGGAGAGAATCCCCGGAGCGTTCAGCCAGTCAATCATCTTCCGCTACGTTTTGTCGTTTCCAGGAACGGCGCGGAGACCAGCGGACGCGGAGAATCTGAAAATCGCCATGGAGGAGATTGTATCAACATTCGGCGGCTGAGAAGACCGGTGAGAGAGTGAAAGTTCTTGCTTTGTCCGCCGCTCCCCGGAAATGTATTCGTCGCCATGGCTCCATCAACGTCCAGCCTTTCTTTTCCTTATCATCGTTCAGGATCTTGCCCTTTCAGGTTAATCTTTCTATCCTGTAGCAGATGAAGACAGAAGACGATAAGGAGCAAACACCGGGCCAGTCCCCGCCGCCGTCGAGGCTGCTGAAGATTTTCCTGGCCATCAACCTGGCCGCGCTGGCCGGGGTTTTTGCATGGGAGATTGGGAGATCCGCTCTCCGAGGCGGAGATATTGAAAAAAGCGAGAGCCAAAAAAAGGACGTCCTCCTCGAACGCCTCGCGGAAAACCCCGCCCCCGGCGACCTTTCGGGAAAACTCAGCGGCAGGATACGCTACACCATCGACGCCACCAAGCCGGGCCGGTGGGCGCATTTCAGCTTTTCGAGGATGGAGGTATTTTACCGGGACGAGGTCGCCAGGGATTCCCTCGACTGGGACATAGCCTTCCGCAGGGCC
>JBPRGF010000009.1:0-69973 GCA_051418015.1 Candidatus Nitrospinota bacterium M3_3B_026
GGATGGCGCCAATCAGCAGAGCGGAAAGTAAATGTTTGCGTGTCATGGTTTTTTCTCCCGATACCACGTTCTTTTTTCGCGCCTCGCCGCCTATCGCGCGGCTGTAAAAATCTTCCCTGATAAATAAATACCCCCTCCGCCCGCGAAAAGCTATCCCACGAAAGTGGGATTTTTCAAAAAAATCGGGCAGAAGGCTAAATGGCATAAACCGCGCTAAAACGACAAGATAACGCCAACGGCGCAAAAATAGGGCGAAAAAAAATGTTGCCCCCCCGCGATCACGGGTGTAAAAGGAAGGCGGGTGGTCCATCCTGGGATTCTCCAAGGGGAAGAGAAATGGGAAAAGCGGCCAGAGTTCCCGCCTCGTCACTTAAAAAAGCTTTCGGCCTGCTCGAGGCGCTATACGCAGCCGGGGACACCGCAAGCCTCGTAAACACGCTCTTCGACGAGATCGGCGCCCTTGCGCCTCACGAGTCGGCGGTCTATTTTCCCCTGGACACGGAGCGGGGCGGGATGCCGTCGTCCGCAGGGCACATCTACAAAAACATAGACGGCGGCGACAAGATCGCCGTCCTTTACGGGACGCGATACAGCGCCATGGACCCCCTCAAAAAACTCTGCCTGCCGGGATTCGTGAACAAAACTCTCAAGAACACCGACGTCGCGCCCATAAGCAAGCTCACCGACGGGGAGTTTTACTGCGACTTTTTAAAGCCGATTGGGATAACCTATGTCTGCGGCGTGGCGTTGAGCTTCAACGGCAGGCCGGTCGGCGGCATCGGCCTGCACAGGCCCCCCGGCTCTTCGGATTTCAGCGATACCGAAAAAGCCGTCCTCACCCTCCTGGCGCCCCACATGGCCTACGTGATAAACAACCACGAGGCCCGGGAGGGCAAGCTTGGGTTCGCGGCGCGTTTCGGCGAAAGCTCCGCGATGAAGGTTTTCGATTTTTCGCGGCGCGAGGCGGAGGTGGCGGCGCTTGCGGCGCGTGGGCTGAAGAACAGCGAGATCGCGGACATGCTGTTCATCACCGAATATACGGTCAAGGATCACCTGCGAGCCATATACAAAAAGACCGGCGTTAAAAGCCGCTCCGGGCTCGTGGTGAAGCTTTTCTCGCGCTAACGCGGCGCCCCCCGCCCCCGCTCCTCGTTTATGAGCCGGCCGGATTCTGTGGCAAAATAAAAAGATGCGCGAAAGAGATGATGTAAAAGTGGCCGAGACCGCCGGCTTCTGCTGGGGCGTCAAGAGGGCCATGGACATGACCCTGGAGACCGCCAGGAAGGCCGCCGGCCCTATTTACACCCACGGGCCGCTGATCCACAATCCCCAGGTCATAAAGATGCTGGAAGGCAAAGAGGTCTACGCCGTGGATGACGCCGCGGCTCTCGACGGCGGCAGGGTGATAATCCGCACCCACGGCGTGACGCCGGAGGCGAGGTGGAGCCTGAAGGCCAGGGGCCTGGCCATAAGCGACGCCACCTGCCCGCTTGTCGCCAGGGCGCAGGGGATCATCAAGAAGCACGCCGGGCGCGGCTACACCACGGTGATAATAGGTGACGCCGGCCACGCGGAGGTCATCGGCCTGATGGGCTACGCCAACGGCCGCTGTCACGTGATAAACAACGCCGATGACGTGGACAACCTTCCGCCCATGGACAAGACTCTGGTCGTGGCGCAGACGACCTGCGACGTCTCCAGGTACAAGGAGGTTTTAAGGAGGGTCAGGGAGAGGTTCCCGGACGCCGTGGCGCCGGAGACGATCTGCGACGCGACGGAGCAGAGGCAAGCCGAGGTCATGGAACTGGCCCGCCGGGTGGACGCCATGGTGGTGGTCGGCGGCAAAAACAGCGCCAACACGAACCGGCTGGCCCAGATCGCGCGGGAGGCGGGAGCGAGAACTTTTTTGATAGAGACCGAGGATGAGCTGGACCCGCGCGAGATATCCAAATACGAGCGCGTGGGGCTGACCGCCGGAGCCTCTACCCCCTCGTGGATGATCCAGAGGGTCCGGCAGCGGCTCGAGAGCATAAGGTCCGGAAAGCGTGGCGGGCCCGCCGCGTGGCTGGGACGGGTGGTGGAGGGCGCGGTGGTCGGCAACGTGAGCGTCGCCCTTGGCGGGGCGCTGATGGCGTTCGCCAACATGACCCTGGCGGGGCTTGATTTTTCATGGACGGCGGCGTATATCGCCGGGGTGTACCTCTTCTCGATGAACGCGTTCAACCGGCTCAACGACGTCCGGACCTTCAGGCACAACGAGCCGGAGAAGATAAGGTTCTATCTTGCCCATCGCGGCCTGATGACCGGCGCGGCCCTGGCGGCGGCGCTGTCGGCCCTGGCGGCGGCCTTCACCCTTGGAGCGGCGGTCACGGCGGTGGTGGCTGGAGCGCTGGGGCTGGGGCTTGCCTACACGGTCAAGTGGTTCACGGGGAGCAAGGCGCTGCGCGTCCATCGCCTGAAGGACATCCCCGCGTCGAAGGACATGTTCGTCGGGGTGGCGTGGGCCGTGTTGACGGCAGTTGTCCCGGCGATGGCGGCGGGGGCGGACGTTTTTTCCGCGACGGTGATGGTTGTGTTTTTTTTCACATTCGGCCTGGTGTACATCCGCTCCGTCCTGTCGGATATCCGGGATATCCATGGCGACAGGCTGGTGGGCAGGGAAACCATCCCCATCCTGATCGGCGACGCCGCCACGAAGATTTTTTTGGTTTTCCTCACGGCGGGTCTTGCCGGTCTTTTGTTCGCCTCGTCATACGCGGGGCTTGTATCCCCGTTCGGTTATCTTATGCTCGCCTCCGTGGCGTACACGGCGCTGTACCTGGCCCTGTACCACGCCAGGGTGATAAACCGCGGATTGGGTTTCGACCTGATGGTGGACGGGGTTTTCCATTTCTCCGGCCTGCTGGCGATTGTCTGGCGCCTGGCCGCGTGAGGCCCGCCGGACGCTGACTGAGGCCGGGTCTTCGAACACAGGATCAACGGAAGGGTTTGCCATGGATATGAAGATAATCGGGCCGGTTTTCGCGGCAGTGTTCCTGGCCGAGTTCGGCGACAAGACACAGCTTGCCACCCTCGCCTTCGCAGGGGCTGAATCTTCCCGGTGGAGCGTTTTCGCCGGGTCGGCGGCCGCCCTGGTAACGGCGTCGGCCATTGCCACGCTGGCGGGCGCCGCTGTCTACCAATACGCCCCGGCGTGGGTTGTGAGGAAGGCCGCCGGAGTATTGTTTCTTGTTTTCGGGCTGTTCTATCTTGTCAGGAGCTGAAGGCGGGAACGCGCCGGGCCGGACGCGGTTGAGGTATTGGACTATCTCTTCCTTCGCAGCGCTTTTTTCAACGCCCAGCCGATATTCCTTTTCTCCTTCGGCGCCGTCATGATCCACTCGGAGAGCGCCGCCACGCGGCAGTGGTTCGAGACGATCCCTCCCTCGGTGAGGTTGTAGAAGTCCGCGGGGCCGTTTTTGCGTTTCCACGTTGTGAAAGCCCACTCCATCCATTGCTTGGTGATGAACAGGCTCTTGCGGGTGAGCACCTCCCGTCCGAAGATGTCCACATCCTTTACCATGTCGTCGCCCTGGCCAAAATCGTCCCGGCCCTCGCGCGCCCCGGCCGCCCTCGACGAATAGGCCGGGCCGCCGGGGGGGATGGAGAGGTCCTGCCCCAGGAAGCCTATCGGGTTCGCGCCCATCCTGAAGGCGAGGTCCAGCCCCACCGTGAGCACGGACCCACCGGGGATCAGGTATCCAAGCGCCGGGTTTTCCGCGGCTATCTTGACCAGCGCCGGTATGTCCGGGGCGAACTTGTTGTAGAAGACCACCTCCCCTTCCCATGCCGCCAGAGCGTCTGGGTGGATGATGGTGGGGGCGGCGAGGATTTTTCCCTTTGACGGCGCCCCGGCGAAAAAGCGCGCCACGTCCGGCTGCGGGTCCAGGGTGACCACGATGGAAGGCTCGGCCCCCTCCTCGGCCAGCCCCGCGAAGATCGCGTCGACGCATATGATCAGGGCCCTGCCCCGGGCCATGGACAGCCACTGGACGTTCTTGTCCAGGGAGGGGCCCGCGCCCACGACAAGGGAGGGGACACCCGGGAACTTTTCGAATAGCGCCGCCACGCCTGTGGAGCGGGCTATGGCGCTCCGGTTCGCCTCGAAGTTGGCCGTCCACAGCCCGGCGAAGCTGCGGATGGTGGCGTTCTTGACCTCGAACAGCCGCTGGTGATCAACCATGAGGCGCTATTATTCTCCGGCCCGGACGACCCTGTCCCGGCCTTCCCTCTTCGCCTCGTAAAGCCCCTTGTCGGCTCTCTCGATTATGTCTTTCGGCTCGTCGTCCGGGGTAAACTCCGTGACGCCCATGGAGACGGTGACATGGATCACCTTGTCCAGGACGACGAACTCGTGGAGGCCGACGTTTTTGCGTATGCTCTCGGCCATCTTTAGAGCGTTTTTCAGCCTGGAGCGGTACAGGATCAGCGCGAACTCCTCGCCGCCGTAGCGCGCCACGGTGTCCGAGGCGCGGACGGACTCCTTTATGATCTCGGCGATCTTGGCGATGACCTGGTCGCCCGCCTGGTGGCCGTAGGTGTCGTTGAACTCTTTGAAGCGGTCTATGTCCAGCATAACGAGACAGCAGCTCTCGCCGGTACGCTTGAACTGGGCCACGGCCTCCTTGATCCTTTCGTCGAAGTAGCCGCGGTTGAAGACCCTCGTAAGCGAGTCCACGGCCTTTTCCTGCCTGGCCATCCTCAACTCTTTTTCCAGCCGGGAGATCTTCTCCCCCGCCTCGGCCACCTTCACGTTCGCCTCCACGAATTTCTCTCTCATCTCCGTGTTGGCTTTCTGGATCTCGAGGGTCTCCGCCAGGATGGCATGCTGGATTTTCTTGATCTCGTCGAGGCTGGTGGCGGCTATTACCTTCTTCGAGTAGTTGTCAAGCTTCGCCCCGTAGGATTCGCTGGAGACGGACAGGGACTGTATGTAGCCCGCCAGGGAGCCGATGATGGCTTTCAGCTCCTCCTTCTCCTGCTCGACGAGGCCGGCCTCGTTGCTCTTGTTTATGAAGAAATTGTATAGGGATCTGCTCAGCCCGTCCGCCGTCTCCACCTTAAGCCCCTCGAACCTTTTTGCGCGCTCGGTCTTGAGCGAGTCGAAAAAAGGCTCCCGCTCGTCCGCCAGCAGGATGGCCCCCTTGCTGAAGCCGTCCAGCAGCGTGACGTAGGGGGAGAGTATCTCCCTCGTCGCGTCGATGAGGTCTATCTTCTCCGGCTTCCTTTCGCCCTGCTCGATGGCGGGGGCCTGCTCCTTTTTCCCCTCGCGTCCGCCGAGGATGGAGGCGAGCCCCGACAGCAGCCCTCCTCCGCCTGCTTTTCCCTTCTCCTTCAGGCTGGCGTCGATCTTCTTGCAAAGCTGGGTATAATCTTTCTGAATCTGCTGGACCTGGAAGATGTTCTGCGCGGACTTGACTCGCCCCGAGAGCTTGTCGAGGGCGTTCTCCAGATTCTTGTCGCCTTTCACCAGCGCACGGGCGTGGGAGATCATCGAGGCGACCAGGTCCTGGTAAGACTTCGTAAGGCTTTCCAGGTACTTGTTCTTTTCCTTGTACCTTTTAAGTATTTCGCTCACGCGCCCTGCGGGTCCTTTCTCAAAGAGGCGGCCTGCCTAGCCTGTCACGATCCTTCCGGCGGCTGCGTCCTTAGCCTCGGCGCTCTCGACGGCGACGCTCCCGTTGACTATAACGTATTCCATCCCCACGGGATAGCTGTTCGGCGCCCTGTACGATGCCGTGTCGCCTATCGTCTCAGGGTCGAAGACGGTTATATCGGCGAAACTCCCCGGACGCAGCCTGCCCCTTTTCTTGATCCCGAAAAAGTCGCAGGCCATGGAGGAGCATTTTTTCACGGCCTCGGGCGTAGTGAACATCTTCTTTTCCCGGACGTACTCCTTGAAGAACTTCGGGAACGTCCCGAACGCTCTCGGGTGCGACTTTCCTATGGACAACGGCCCGTCGGCGGCGCGGGCGCCGGCGTCGGAGCCGATCATCACCCATGGTTTGCCGATTATCCTGTCCATGTTCGCCTGGCTCATGACGAAGTATATGGCCTCCACCTGGGCCTCCTCCTCGGCCAGCAGGCCGAAGATCAGGCCGAACACGTCCTTTCCGCGAAGGGCGGCGGCCTCGGCGACGGTGAGGCCCTCCAGGTCCGCGTTCGGGCTGCCGGGGCGGACCTGGGCTATCATCACCTTGTCCCAGTATCCTGCGTCGGGATGGTTTTCGAGGATCGCTTTTTTGAAAGAATCCCGCATCCCCTCCCTTCGCAACGCCTCCAGCAGCCCCGGCCTCCCGCCGTCGAAGGCGCTGTCCGGCAGGACGACGGAAAGGCCCGTGTTGGAGGCCAGGTATGGGTACCTGTCCGCCATGATGGGAACGCCGTCCTCCATGGCGCCCTCCAGTATCTCGAAAGCCCTGTCGAGCTTGCCCCAGTTCGCCTCCCCCGCCGTCTTCAGGTGCGACACCTGCAGCCTGACGCCGGACCGCCTGGCGACGTCGACCACCTCCTCCAGCGATTCGGTAAGCTCAGCGCCTTCGGAGCGTATGTGGGATGTGAATACCTTGTCCCTGCGCGCCGCCTCCGAGTAAGCCTGGATGAACTCCTCCCTCTCCGCGAAGCAGGCGGGAGGGTAGACTATCCCGATGGACATCCCCAGGGCGCCGCTGTCGAGGCCCCCGGCGATGGTCTCCCGGATGGCTTTCATTTCCGCCGGGCCGGGGCCGCGCCCGTTGAGGCCGATCACGGAGCCTCTTATGGTGTTGTACCCGACGAGCGCGGCGAAGTTGACGGACGGTTTCGCGGCGGAGAGGGCCTTGAAGTAGCCGTCAAGCCCCGTCCACTCCACGTCCATCCCGAACTGCTCTTTGTAGTCCTTCACCCTCAGCCGCCTTGTCTCTCCATCCATGGGCGCGGCGGCGTAGCCGCAGTTGCCGCCGATCTCCGTCGTCACGCCCTGGAGTATCTTCGACCTCGCGCGGGGGTCTATGAGCAGGTAGTAGTCGGAATGGGAATGAACGTCCACGAAGCCTGGCGCAACCACCCGCGCCTCGGCGTCGATGACGCGCTTCGCTCTCCCGGGGCTGATGTCCGGGGCGATGCCGGATATGACGTCCCCCTCGACGGCGACGTCGGCCCTGTAAAGCTCTTCGGAGTCGCCGTCGGCGACGAGGCCGTTCTTGATCAACAGGTCGAACATCGGTCTCCTTGTCTTGCGATGTCAGAGGACGGCGCGGTCTTTTCCCTATCCACGCCGCCTGTGTAGATGAGCCGGTAAAGGGCTAGGTTGCGCTTTACCTTTTTCACGTAATCCCTCGTCTCGGAGTAGGGTATCATCTCCACCAACTCGTCGTCGTCGAGGTTTCCATACCGTTCGCGCCACTTGTCCGCCGCCGATTCGCCTGCGTTGTAGGCCGCGAGGGCCAGCGTCAGGTTCCCCTCGTATCTTGCCAGCAGGCCCGAGAAATAGGCCACGCCCAGGGGAATGTTTACATTAGGGTTGAAAAGGAGCCGCGGCGCGAAAGGCTTTCCGGTCTTCTCCGGCATCCCCGTGTTCTCGTAGACCCGCCTGCCCGTCGCGGGGATGATCTGCATCAGCCCCCGGGCGTCGGCGGGGGAGAGAGCGGCGGGCTCGAAGGCGGACTCCTGCCGTATGATGGCAAGCGCCAGGAAGGGGCTGACACCGTGCGTCCGCGCCTGCCCGGCGACGTTTTCCCAGTGCTCCACCGGATAATAGGCCCGCCAGGACGGACCGGAGAAATCCAGATCCAGTGGGCCTCCGTGGTTCGCCACGAGCCGTATCGATCTGCCCGGCGCGCGCGCCCTGCGGTATTGAAGCGCAAGCCACAGCGCCTCTTCAGGGCTCCGGGTCAGGCGCCTGGAGAGGGCGTCGAGCTCAAGCCTGGCCTCGCCGTACATCTCCATCTCCACCAACGCCTCAAAGCGCCTGCGGCGGCGTTCGGCTTCCTCGTCAAGCGCCACGCCCACAGGCTCCATGCGCCCGCTCTCGTCCGGCTTCAGCGACATGACGCCATTCACGGGACGCGGGTCCGGAGGTCCGGTCAACATCCGTGTCCCGTAATAGGTATGGGGGAATCTTCCCTTCAGCTTTTCGCCCATGCGCTCCCCTCCGGCGGCGTCCCCGGCGCGCGCTTTCGCCCTCGCCGCCCAGTAGAGGAATTTTCCGTCGGCGCCGGTGTTCCTCGGGTCGCGGGAGAATTTTTCAAAAAGCCTCGCCGCCTGAGCGTGGCCGCCCTCCTGGTATTTCGTCCACCCGATCCTCCACATGATGTCGCGGGCCAGCCTGGGGTCGGGCGAAAGCTCCAGCGCCGCGGCGTATTCCTCCCCCGCCTCGCCAAGCCTGCCGGCGGATTCGGCGATCCTGCCGAGGACGTAGCGGGCGCGGGCCCTGACCTGCCGTCCGGCCCCGGAGGATGCGAGCTTCTTGAGCCTTTGCGCTGTTTGGGCGTTTTTGTCATTGTTCCAGTCGATCACGGCGATCCGGTAGTCGGCCATATGGGCGAGCCCCGAGCCTGCGTAGCGCCGGATCACCTCCTTGAAGACAGCCCTTGCGCCCGTCCTGTCCCGCGCCCTGTACTTGACCATGCCAAGCTTGTAGAGGGCCTTGGCCTTGCGGCTCTCCGAGTAGCCTATCTTCAGTATCCGCTCCAGCTCCACCGCCGCGTCGGAGTAACGAAACGCCCTGTAGAGCCGCTCCGCCCGGCCCATCCTCTGGGAGAAGGTGGCGTAAGGATAGGCGGACTTGCCAGGCGGCGCGCCTTCCTCGCGGCGAAGGCGTATTGTTTTTTCGATGATTTCCCTGTCGATGGCGGGGTCGGGATAGTCGTAATAAGCCCGCTGGTAGAGCCTGTACGCGGCGGCCTTGCGGCCGAGGGGCTCCATCCTGCGCGCCTCCATGTAAATCCTTTTCGCGCGGAATTCGGCGGGGACCGCCTCCACGCCTATGCTCTCAAGGTATCCGCCGCACGTCTCGGAGGAGACATCGCCGCAGGCGGCGAGGAGGCGGAGCTTGTTGACCGTGGCGGCGAGGGGGCTTTTGGGGAAGTTTTTGACGAGCCTGTCCAGCGCCGGCAGGGATGCTGTGAGTCCCTCTTTTCCCTTCAGTACGGAGGCGAGGTCGCGCATGGCATAGTCGCCCAGGATGAAGGAGGGGACGGCGAGTTTTTCGAGTCTTTCGATCGCCTCTTCCGCCGCGCCGTCTTCCAGGAGCGCGCGGGCGGCGCGGTATTCATCCAGTCCGGCGGCGAAAGACGGGACGGCGGCCGCCAGCGCCGCCATGAGCGCAAGCGCCGCGGGCCTAGCGAACCAGTATTCCATGGCGGTTCGTGAAATGGGAGAACTCATCCAGATTCAGTATCCTACAGGCTATGCTCTCCGGCGTGTCCTCTTCGGCTACCGGGACGAAAACCGCGCCCTCCGCCTTGCGGAACCACGTGACCTGCCTCTTGGCGAACGCCCTGGTTTCCTTCTTTATGATGTCCGCGGACTCTTCAGGATCCACGGCCCCCTCGGCCTCTTTCAAAAGCGTTCTATAACCGAGGCTTCGCATTGGTTTTACCCTGTCATTATAACCCATCTCCAAGAGCCGTTTTACCTCCCCGCGCCATCCGTCCCGCAGGCTCTCCTCCACTCTGCGGTCAATCCGCCGGTAGAGGACGTCCCGGGGAGGGTCGAGAACCAAGAAGAGCGTGTCCCACTCGGCCTTAGCCGGGTTTTCCCGGAAAAACTCGCTTAAGCGGCGGCCGGTGGTCATGTATACCCCCACAGTCCTGCGCGTCCTGAAGGTGTCGTTGGGATGGATCCGCGCCGCCCATTCCGGGTCCACGGACACGGCGAGGCTGTACAACCCCTCCTGCCCCTCCCCGGCGGCGATCTCGTCCATCCTGCGTTCGGCCTCGGGGCTTATCCTCGCGCCGAGGTGGAGCGTCTCGACGAGGGCTTTTATGTACAACCCCGTTCCTCCGGCGACCAGGGGGACGCGACCCTTGCTCCAGAGATCCCGCGCTATCCTGCCCGCCTCTTTTCTGAACCTGGCGGCGGAGTAGTCCTCATCCGGGTCCGCCACGTCCAGCAGGTGATGGCGGACACGCTTTCTCAGGCTTTCGGAGGGTTTGGCGGCGCCTATGTCGAAATGACGATACACCTGGACGGAGTCGGCGGAGATTATCTGGGCGCCGAGCTTTTCGGCCAGGGCCACCCCCACCTCCGACTTGCCGCTTGCCGTCGGCCCCGCCAGGACGATCAGCGGAGGTTTTCTCCCGTCAGGCATAACGGACGGCTATCTTCCTGTACTCGGCGGAGTCCTCCCCCTCCGGTGTCCTCAAAGTAAGGGGCGGCTCGACGACTCTCTTTTCCTCCCCGTCCCCGCCGAGCCGGGCCTCGGAGAGGAACACGTTCGGCGGGCCGCCTGGAACGGGGATGATCTCCCTGTACCGGATCTCGTGAAAACCGGCGCTTTCCAGTATTTTCTCGTATTCGCCCCTGCGCTCCGGGATCATGCTTATGGTCATGGTCCCTCCTTCGGCGAGCAGGCGCGAGGCCGTCCGCGCAAGCCCTTCCAGCGTCATCTTTGTCTCATGCCGGGCGGCGGCCCTGGCCGGGTCGGCGCAGAGTCTGCCTGCTCCGGCCTTGTAATACGGAGGGTTCGAGACCACCGCGCCGAACTTGGTTGATCCCAGGATATCCGGGACGCGCAGCATGTCCGCGGCGATCACGTGATATCGCGCCAGTCCGCTGCGCCTTGCGTTCCAGAGAGCGGCCGAGGCCAGGGCGGGGTTTATCTCCACCGCGAAAGGCTCCAGCCCCGGGTTGTCCATCCCGATCAGGATGGAGACGACGCCCGCGCCCGCGCCAAGGTCTATCATCGACAGGGAGCCGCGGGGCCGGAAAAAGTCCGCGAGTATGAACGAATCACGGTTGTACCTGTATCCGGCGCCGGCCTGGGCGAGCGTAAGGGATGGACTCATGGGTCTATTTTAACCGCGCGGGAGGGCAGAAGGGTAGGGCGGGATACGGCCTGGCGGCGGGGCAGGACTCCCGAATCCGCCGCCGGAGCCGTTTACGAGGTCACGTCCACATGCTCTCCCGGTCCGTCATCCTGGACGCGTTTTTCAAGGTTTTCCTCGGCGATTCTGGACATGGCTTCCTTTATCCGCCGCTGTTCCTCGGGGGGGATCTCTCTGATGACCTCGTCCTCTTTCTTGTCGATCACCTTGACGACCAGTCCGCCGTTGTCGACGGTGTAGTCGCGCCGCACGTCCCTTGTCAGCAGGGCGCCGGGGTTTTCCCGCCCCTCCCGGTGATCGCCTTCACCTTGCCCGCCCGCGGCCTTCGCGGCGGCCTCCGCCGCTCCGTGTCTTTCGACCACCGCGTCTCCACGAGTGGATATCTCCACCATGTCGGAGGCTGGCTGTGATGGGGGCCTGCTTTCCGTTTCCGCTCTTTCGGGGGCCGCTCTTTGCCGGGATGCGGTCCTCGCGGCGGTCTCCGCGGCTGCTGATATATCCCGGACTTCCATTTTCCTCATCCTTCCCTAGAACGTTTTTCCAGCTATCTCCTGTGAATACAGGCGCTTGGCCGGGAACGTCCCGTCCATGACACCCGGCCCGAGCGCCAGCGGGAAATATCCCGCTGATTGTCTTATCGGAACGGCGGATTTAAACTTTAGAACGATGTTCGAAAAAAGTAAGAATAATTTATAACAAGTTAAGTATCAATGCATTACGGTTGTTACGGTTCGGGCCCGGGCAGGACGGAAAAGGCTCTCCCCAAGGCGATGCCGGGCGGGGATGGGGCGAAATTTTCTTGCGGGCGGTATTGTCCGGGGGGCGCAAGCCGAAGGATCCCTCTGCTGCATCCGGCGCCGAGATGCTTCGTTTCGTTCAGCGTGACATTGCCGCCTCGGAGTGAGACCCTTCGCTGGCGCTGCCGGTATGACACTGTAGGCAGCGCGCTTTTTTATCTAAGACGTCTGCATAACCCGGTCAGCGCCGCCCGGGCCGTCAGGCGCCCATCAGGGAGGGCAGGGCCTTGCGCCAGGGCTTCAAAAACTCGGTGGTTGTCGCCTTTATCACCGTTTTGCCGTTCACCATTACGCTGGCAATATCCCGGGTGACTTTTCCGATGACCTTCGCCGGGACGCCGAGGCCGGCCGCCGTTTCGAGGATTTTTGCGGTGTCGGCCGGATCGGCGGAGAGCACAACCCTGGACTGGCTCTCCGAAAAGAGCGCGAAATCCGCCCTGAGATCCGTTTCGAGGTCCACTTCGAACCCCAGCGGCTCCTCTTCCCTGTTGGTGTCGAACAGGCATTCGGCCAGGCAGACGGCAAGGCCCCCGTCCGAGACGTCGTGCGCGGAGCGGACGAGCGCCTTCCCGGCCAGGGCGCCGAGGAGTTTCTGAAGGGCCGCCTCTTTTTCAAGGTTCACCCTCGGCGGCGCGCCTCTTTCCATCCCGTGGATCACGGCCAGGTACTCAGACCCTCCGATCTCGTCGAAAGTCTCGCCGAGGAGGATTACGGCGTCCCCCTCCTTCCTGAAAAACTGCCCCACCAGCCTGTCGTAATTCTCCAGGAGCCCAACCGCGCCGACGGTTGGGGTGGGGTGGACGGCGTCGTCGCCGGTCTGGTTGTAAAACGAGACGTTGCCGGAGACGACGGGCGTCCCCAGCGCCTCGCAAGCCTCCGCCATTCCCTCGATGGCCTGGTTGAAGCGCCACATCACCTCCTCGCGCTCCGGGCTGCCGAAGTTCAGGCAGTCGGTGATAGCAAGCGGTTTCGCGCCGGAGCAGGCGACGTTGCGGGCCGCCTCGGCCACGGCCTGCCTGCCGCCTTCGCGGGGGTCGAGGAAACAATATCTGGCGTTGCAGTCGAGGCTCATGGCGACGGCCTTTTTCGTCCCCTTGATCCTGATGACGGCGGCGTCGGAGCCGGGCCTTTGTACCGTATCGGTCCGCACCATGTGGTCGTACTGGCGCCAGACCCACTCCCTCGAGCAGAGGTTCGGCGATCCAAGCATGGTTTTAAGTGTCCCGGTCAGGTTTTCCGGCTCCGGGATATTTTCCGTTTTCAGTTCCCGGAGCCTTGCTAGGTTTTCCGGCGGGAGGGCCAGCCTGCTATGGACGGGGGATTTTTCGGAAAGCGGCGCGGCCGGTATCTCCGCCACGACCTCGCCGTTATCCTTCAGCCGGACCATCCCGTCGTCCGTCACCTGGCCGATAACCTCCGCCGACAGGCCCCATTTTTCGAAAATTTCCCTCACCTGCTCCTCCGTCCCCTTTTTCGCCACCAGCAGCATCCGCTCCTGCGACTCGGAGAGCATGATCTCGTAAGGCGTCATCCCCTCCTCGCGGCGGGGTACTTTTGAGAGGTCGATTTCCACCCCCGTCCCCGCGCGGCCGGCCATCTCGAACGCCGACGAGGTCATCCCCGCCGCGCCCATGTCCTGTATCCCCACCACGGCGCCGCTCTTGAAAAGCTCCAGGCAGGCCTCGATCAGCAGCTTCTCGGTGAAAGGGTCGCCAACCTGGACGGTGGGTCTTCGCTCCTCGCTGTCTTCGGAGAACTCCTCGCTGGCCATCGTGGCGCCGTGGATGCCGTCGCGGCCTGTCCTGGAGCCGACGTACATCACCGGGTTTCCCGCTCCCTCCGCCTTGCCGAGGAATATTTTGTCCTTCGGCGCCACGCCGAGGTTGAAGGCGTTCACCAGGCAGTTGCCGTTGTAGCTTTCGTGGAAAACCAGCTCCCCGCCTATCGTGGGCACGCCCACGCAGTTGCCATACCCGGCGATCCCCGCCACCACGCCGCCGGCGAGGTAGCGCGTCCTGGGGTGGGACACCGCCCCGAAGCGGATGGAGTTCAGCGACGCCACGGGCCGCGCGCCCATGGTGAAGATGTCGCGCAGGATGCCCCCGACACCGGTGGCCGCGCCCTGGTACGGCTCTATGTAGGAGGGGTGGTTGTGTGATTCCATCTTGAACACCACCACAAGCCCGCCGCCTATGTCCACGACCCCCGCGTTCTCCCCCGGGCCCTGGATGACGTGGGGCGCGGTGGTGGGGAACCTCTTGAGGCTGAGTCTGGAGCTTTTGTAAGAGCAGTGCTCGCTCCACATCGCCGAGAATATCCCGAGCTCCACGATGTTCGGCGGGCGGCCCAGGATTTCCAGGGCCAGGTCGAACTCTTCGCGGGTCAGGCCGTGAAGGGTGATATGGTTCGTGTCCAGCATCGGGGCATTATAAACCAAAACGGCGCCGCGCGCCCAGGCGTTGAGGCCGCGTCTGTTATGGTATATTCCCACGCAACGATGGTTTTTCGAAGGACTCATGACCACGCTCGAAAAGATAAAAAAGATGATCGAGGCCGACAAGGCCGTGGTGGGGAAGGATTTTCACCAGAGGATATACGAAAGCCTCAAAACCGCCATGGACAGGGCCGGGGTAACCCCCGAAGAGGCGGACGCTCTCGACTCGCGCTCCGCTGAGCGGAGGAAGATCATGACGACGCCTTTCTCCGGCCTGGTGGAGCCGCAGCTGGACGAGCTGGAAAAAAATCTTTGTTTAAGCGCCGATTACGAAATCCCCTCGCACCGGAAGGGCCTGCTCGGCGCTTTCAACAGGCTGGTCAAGAAGGCCGTCCTCAAGATAAAACTCCGCGCCGACGTACAGGTCAGCCAGCAGGCCAGGTTCAACCTCGCCGTCCTTGTCCTGGCCAGGATGACCGCCGTCCATGTGGACCTGCTCGCCGCGGCGCTGGAGAGGGAGATAGAGAAAAGGGAGACTCTTGAAAAGGACGTAGCCGGGCTGGAGGAGGAAATATCCCGCCTGAGGGAGCGGCGCTGATGGGAGAGGGTGGGGTTCACCAGTTCACCTCCTTCGCCCGGCGCGGCGACGCGGTCTATGACTACGCGGAGCTTTTGCGGGGGATATTCCGCTCCTGGGGCGCGCCATCCAATATATATGTCCTCGACCCGGATCCCCCCCCTTACGACGGCGTGGCTGATTACAAAAGATACAGTCCCGCGCCGGGGGATATCCTTCTGTACCATTTCGCCATAGGCAGCAGGCTGACGGACTTCATCCTGCGCCAGCCGGGCAAAAAGTTCATGGTGTATCACAACATGACGCCCGAGGAGTATCTTCTCGGCGCAGACAACGAAAGCTATCTGGCCGCAAGAAAAGGCGCGAGGGAGCTGGAGATGATGAGGGACGCCCTCGACGGCGTCTTCGCGGTCTCTGAATACAACGCCGATGACCTGCGGCGGCGCGGGGGGTATGAAGAGGTCGTCATCACGCCCATGGCGAAGGATTTTTCGAGGTTCGAGGGGGCCGCCCCTTCGCCCGCGCGGATGGAGAAATGGAAAAGCGGCAAGAAAACAATTCTTTTCATAGGCCGCGTCGTCCCGCACAAGCGGCAGGACGACCTGATAAAAGTCCTCCACGCCTACACCCGGCTCTACGGCCCCGAAGCGCGGCTTGTCATGCCGGGCTCGTGGAAGAATATGGAGCTTTATAAAGACAGCCTTCTCCGTCTTTCGGAAAGACTGGGGATTGCTGATCTTGTTGAAATTCCAGGGTTTATAGACGAGGAAGACTTTTTGGCGCTCTTTTCCATGGCGGATGTGTACCTGAGCCTCAGCGAGCACGAGGGGTTTGGCGTGCCCTTTCTGGAGGCGATGTGGTTCGGTGTCCCCGTGGTGGCCTACGGTGTTTGCGCGATCCCGGAGGTCTTGGGCCCCTCGGGTATCAGGCTGCGTGAAAAGGACAGCTTCGCCGCCGCCGCCGTGTTGCGGGAACTTTTCGAGAACAGGGAGCTGAAGGGACGGATAGTGGAAGGGCAGAGGAAGCGGCTGGAGGATTTCTCGCCCCGCCGCCTCGAGGCGGTTTTGAGAGAGGCGCTGGCGTCCAGGGCGTGAGGGGCGGGTCCGTCCCGGTGTTCCACGATCGGGGAAATCTTTTTTTCCCCTGCTTTTATGGACTTTTCGGCGGCGCTTTGGTTATAATCTCAGATTCGATTTTCAGGTGGGGCGTCGTCAAGTGGTAAGACACGGGACTTTGGATCCCGCATCGGAGGTTCGAATCCTCCCGCCCCAGCCAGGCGGAGGCGGCGTGTTTACAGGAACCGTTGGAATGTTTTTGATCGTTTGATATGGTGGCCTCGACAAACGGCAGGCTGGTCCTTATAAGCGGCCGGTCGAACCAGGAGCTCGCCCGGGAGATATCCGACTGGGTGGGGGTTTCCCTGTGCGAAAGGGAGCTTACGAATTTCTCCGACGGGGAGATATTCGTGAAGATCCAGGAGAACGTGCGCGGCGCGGACGTTTTCGTGATCCAGTCCACCTCCACGAACGTCAACGACAACCTGATGGAACTCCTTATAATGATAGACGCCCTTCGCCGCGCCTCGGCGAAGAGGATCACAGCCGTGCTGCCCTATTTCGGCTACGCCAGGCAGGATCGCAAGGTCCAGTCCCGCACGCCGATCACCGCCAAGCTGGTGGCGGACCTGATAACGGCCGTGGGGACGGACAGGGTGCTGAGCCTTGACCTGCACGCGGGGCAGATACAGGGTTTTTTCAGCCTGCCGGTGGACCACCTTTATGCCTCGCCCATAATGACGGATTACGTCAAAACGAAATCGTACAAGGACATAGTGGTCGTCTCCCCCGACGCGGGGGGCGTGGAGAGGGCGAGGGCCTTCGCCAAGGCTCTCAACGCCGGGCTGGGGATCATCGACAAGCGGCGGGAGGCGAAAAACGTCGCCCAGGCCATGCACATAATAGGTGAGGTGGAAGGGCGCGACGTCCTGATCGTGGACGACATGGTGGACACCGCCGGGACGTTGACGGAGGCGGCGGCGGCCCTCATGGAGGCGGGGGCGAACTCTGTCTCCGCCTGCTGCACGCACCCGGTCCTTTCCGGCCCGGCCATGGACAGGATAAAAAACTCCAGGCTGAAAGAGCTTATAATAAGCAACTCCATAGCTCTGGACGACAAGAGGAAGGAGACCTCCAAGCTGACCACCATATCGGTGGCCAAGCTGCTGGGGGAGGCTATTCTCAGGATACACAAGGAGACTTCGGTCAGCTCCTTGTTCGAATATTAACAGGCCCGGCCCTTCTCTGCTCCGATTGAAGGCGCCGCGGGAGGATTTTTCAGAGGTTCGATGACATGAGCGAGACTGTATTGGCGGGCGTTGTCCGCCAGGCTGGAAGAAAAGGGCCCGCCAGGAGGCTGCGGGCCGCGGGCAAGCTGCCCGGTGTCGTCTACGGGCGGGGGGAAAACATCTCTGTCACGGTGGACTCCAAGGACGTGCTGAAGATACTCGAGAGCAAGGGCGGCGCGAACAGGATACTCACGACAAAGTTCGAGGGTGACGGCAAAGAGCGCAAGGTAATGATAAAAGAGCTGGAGGTCCACCCGATGACGGACAAGCTCATCCACGTGGACTTGCTGGAGATAGAGCTGGACAAGCCCGTCAGCGTCGCCGTGAGCCTGGAGTTCACCGGCGTTCCCAAGGGGGTCAAGGAGAAGGGCGGCAGGCTGGCCATCCACAAGAACAAGCTGAACGTGGAGAGCCTGCCGGCGGACATCCCCCCCGTCATCATTGTTCCGATAGCGGGCCTGGACGCGGGGGAGGACCTGCGCGTCAAGGATATCAAGCTGAGCGGAGAGGTGAGGGCGCTCGATGACCCGGAGGCTATGCTGGTGGCGGTGATAATGCCCAAGCTGGCCGAGGAGGCCGCGGCCGAGGGTGAGGCCGAGGAGGGCGAAGAGGCCGCCCCGGCGAAGGAGGGTAAGACGCCCGCCGGGGAAGGTTGATTTTTCTCCGGAAATTGGCGAAGCTCTTTTCGCCCGGCGAAAGCCCGTGCCGGTCCGCAACGAAACGGGATGAGCGCCCCCCGGAAGCGCCGCGCCTGGTGGCCGGCCTTGGCAACCCGGGCCGGGAATACGCCGGGAACAGGCACAACGCCGGGTTCATGGCGGTGGATTTTCTCCTGCGGCGCTGCGGCTTTGGCCCCATGGAGGCAGGCGACGGCTTCCAGGCCGCCCGCGGCCCGGCGCTCGGGTACGATGTTGTGTTTATAAAACCCATGCTCTATATGAACTTAAGCGGCGGACCCGTCGCGAAGGTTATGGAAAGGCTTGATATACCCTTGGAGAAGCTTCTCGTCATACATGACGACATCGACATCCCGCTTGGCTCCGCCCGGTATAAACGCGGCGGAGGAAGCGCCGGGCACAACGGCGTTCGCTCGATCATGGAGAGCGTGGGGTCGGGAGGCTTCGACAGGATAAGGATAGGCGTCGGCCGCCCCCCGGAAGGGGTCTCGGCGGCGGACTACGTGCTCAGCGATTTTTCAGAAGAGGAGGCCGAGCCCGTGGCGGGCGCAATGGAAGAGACCGCCGGTCTTTTCGAGAATCTTTTTCTGGGCGTGAAAATCAAAGACGATTGATAATAATTTTTATCGCGTCATGGTAACAACAAGCTCAACCTGTTTGTAGGGGGATCAGATGGAGACATTTTTGGGTCTGGCGCCGGTTGTCGGGATTCTGGGTCTTGGCGTGGCTTTCGGGCTTTACGCCGGCATCCTCAGGATCTCGCCGGGCAGCGAGAAGATGAAAGAAATATCGGAGATGATCCACACCGGCGCCATGGTCTTCCTCAGGCGCGAGTACTCCATTCTTTCCGTGTTCGTCGTCGTGGTGTTTGTCCTTCTGTGGGTCTTCCTGGCCGCCAAGACGGCCATCGCGTTCATCGTGGGCGCGGCCTGCTCCATGCTGGCCGGTTTCATCGGCATGAAAGGGGCCACCAGGGCGAACGTGCGGACCTCGGAGGCGGCCAGGGATAAAGGCGAGGCCGCGGCCCTCAGCGTGGCCTTCTCCGGTGGCGCCATTATGGGCCTTTCGGTGGCCAGCCTGGGGCTCCTCGGGATCAGCGCCTTCTACATCATATACGTGATGATGGGCTCGATGGAGGGGGTGACCTACCTGGCCGGGTTCGGGATGGGCGCCTCGTCGATCGCCCTCTTCGCCCGCGTGGGCGGCGGCATCTACACCAAATCCGCCGACGTGGGGGCCGACCTCGTGGGCAAGGTGGAGGCCGGCATCCCCGAGGACGACCCGCGTAACCCGGGCGTTATCGCCGACAACGTGGGCGACTGCGTGGGCGACACCGCCGGACTGGGCGCGGACATCTACGAGTCTTATGTCAACTCCGTGGTGGCCACCATCGCCATAGGAGCCGCGATGGGCGCCATGGCGCCGCAGTACATGGCCCTGCCGATACTGGTGATAATGATCGGCCTGGTGTCATCCCTGGTCGGGGTGGCCTCCATAAAGATAATGAAGGGGCTGGACCCGGCCTCGGTCCTGCGCTATACCTCGTTCCTCGCGGCGGCGGTGATGCTGGCGGTTTCGTACCTGGCCACGGTCATGCTGGGGCTCGGCGTCAACGTATGGGGGGCGCTGGCGCTCGGCTGCGGCGCGGGGATCGCCATCGGGCTGATGACGGAATACTACACCGGCATGTTCAGTCCGGTCAAAAACCTCTCCGCGGCGGCGTTGACGGGCCCCGCGACGATCATAATATCCGGTTTCGCCCTGGGTCTGGAGTCCGTCGCGCCGCCGGTGCTGGTGATAGCCGCCGCCACCTATTTCGCCGACAGCCTGGCGGGCCTCTATGGCATCGGCCTTGCCGCCGTGGGGATGCTGGCCACGGTGGGCATCACCATGTCCGTGGACGCCTACGGGCCGATCGCCGACAACGCGGGCGGAATATCGGAGATGGCCGAGCTGGGGCCGGAAACCAGAAAGATCACCGACGGGCTCGACGCCATCGGCAACACCACCGCGGCTATCGGGAAAGGCTTCGCCATCGGATCCGCGGCGATGACGGCGCTGGCGCTCTTCTCCGCCTATACCAAAGCCGTGGGGCTCGACAGCATAAACATTGTCGACGCCAAGGTCGTCATAGGGCTCTTCCTCGGCGGCATGATAACCTTCCTGATCGCCTCTTTCACCATGACCTCCGTCGGCAAGGCGGCAAAGCTGATGGTGGAGGAGATACGGCGCCAGTTCCGGGAGATTCCGGGCCTGATGGAGGGCAAGACCAAGCCGGACCCGGCCACCTGTGTCGATATCGCCACCGAAGCCTCGTTGAAGGAGATGATCCTGCCGGGTCTGACGGCGGTGATGACGCCGGTCGTCATCGGCTTTCTCCTCGGCCCGGAGGGCCTTGGAGGACTGCTGGCCGGCGCCACGGTCACCGGCGTCATGCTGGCGCTGCTCATGGCCAACGGCGGCGGCGCCTGGGACAACGCTAAGAAATACATAGAGTCCGGCCATCACGGCGGCAAGGGGTCCGACGCCCACAAGGCCGCCGTCGTCGGCGACACCGTGGGCGATCCCTTCAAGGACACCTCCGGCCCGGCGATGAATATCCTCATCAAGCTGATGTCGATAATATCGCTGGTGATCGCGCCGTTGCTCGTCTGACGGCGCCGATAGCGCCCTCTTGTCACAGCGCCCCCGCTGGAGGCGGAAGACGCCACGGCGGGGGTTTTTTTGTCCGCTTGCGCCGATGCCGCATTTTCAGGCGCTCGTCCACGCCCGGCCGGGAACCCCGGTGATTGGTTGAGAGCCGAGGGTCTAACCGCCGCTTCCAACTGTTCGCCGTCCCACTGTCTCGCCGGACCCTGTGCCGCCGCCGACCTCCGTTCCCGGTCTCTTGCGCCCACAGGGTTTCAAAAGTAATAAAACGTTACTTTTACAAATAACGTCACCGCATGACGTTATTTGTAACTTTTCGCGCCGGGTCTCGGGCGGAGTCCTGACATAACATATTGATAATAAAGCTATAATAATAATGGCCCACGATTTGCTTTATAGGTTAGCGTGATTGTAAAAAGTATTTGTGCGTTACATCTCGAATAGACGTTTGTTGTTTCGAGCGCTAGGGATTTTCCAGCGGCTGGAGTCGTATTCAACCGCATCCGATGCTCTATAGTGTTGAAGAGCCGGGTTTTCGACTGAGAAAGAGGGGGTGTGAATGAAGGTCGAGCAAAGGATCTGGACCGAGAAGGGGGGCTGGTCGCCTTCCGCGCCTGGGGAGGCGGAGAGCCTGGGGTCCGCCGCGGAGCTTGTTCTGGTGTTCGGCGGGCGGGAGAGGCTGACGGACGCTCGGCTTATGGGGGAGGTTCGGGCGGCGTATCCTTCCGCGCGGCTGGCAGGTCTCTCCACGGCCGGTGAGATTCTTGGCGGGGAGGCGCTTGAAGGCTCGCTGGCCGTCACCGCCGTGAGCTTTAAAAGCTCCGAAATCCGCATGGAACAGGTTAAGATAAGAGGCGTCGGCGGCAGCCACGAGGCCGGCCAGGCGCTGGCTTCGTCTTTGGGCCATGATGGTCTTCGCCACGTCCTGGTGTTCGCGGACGGTTTTTGCGTTGATGGGGCAGAGCTGGCCCGGGGGATGTGGGAGAACCTGCCTTACGGCGTCTCCGTCACCGGTGGTCTGGCGGCCGATGGGGAGGAGTTTGAAAAGGGCGTTGTCCTGTTGGACGGCGAGGCTTGGGGAGACAGGGCGGTGGCCGTCGGATTTTACGGGGATATTGAATCCGGTTTCGGCGCCGGGAGCGGCTGGGTTCCTTTCGGCCTTGAGAGGGAAGTGACCGGCGTGGAGGGTGTCATATTGTCGGAGTTCGGCGGCAGGACGCCGCTTGAGATTTATGAGAACTATCTTGGGGACGAGGCGGCGCGGCTTCCGGCCTCAGCGTCCATGTTTCCGTTGCTGATTCTTACGGACGACGACATGGGCCAGACCCGCTCCGTGGTGGCGGTGAACCGCGAAGACGGCAGCGTGAGGCTGAACGGGGCCATTCGCAGGGGAGCGCGCGCCAGGCTGATGCTGGGCGGGCCGGAGCGGCTCGCGCCCGCGGCGTCGGAGGCGGCGGGCAGGGTCGCCGCCGCGCTGGGCGGAAAGAGCGCGGAGCTTGCGCTGGCGGCGTTCGGCCTTGGCAGGAGGATGATATTGAAACAACGCTCGGAGCTTGAGCTGGAGGCTGTTCTGGGAGCCCTTGGCGGCGCGCCCCTGGCGGGGTTTTATTCTCTCGGCGAGATATGCCCGCCCCGGCCCGGAGCGCCATATTCGCTTATGTCCCAGAGCGCCTCCCTTACAGTGTTGCGGGAGGATTGATGTCGCCGGTGTCCCATCCTCTTTTGCTCCGGCAGCTTCGCCGTCATTTCGGCGGCCCGGAGTCTTTCCCGGAGGAGTTGAAACCTTTTGTAGAGGCCGTCGACAAGGCGTATCACGACGCCGACTCCGACAGGCTCATGCTGGAGCGCTCCCTGGAGCTTTCGTCGCAGGAGTTCGTGATAAAGAGCGCCGAGCTGCGGCGCCAGATCGAGGAGCGCAAGAAGACCGAGGAGAGGCTGAAGGAGGAGAAGGAGAAGGCCGAGGAGGCCTCGAGGCTGAAAGACAAGTTCGTCTCCCTGGTCTCCCATGACATAAGGACTCCCTTCTCGTCGATAATGGGTCTTCTGCGGCTTTTGGGCTCCGACACCGTCCATCCCTTGCACGAGGACCAGAAGGCCCTGCTCGAGCATGTCCTGAGGATCGGCGAGGGGCTTGTGAACATGGTGGACAGGCTCCTTGACGTAAGCAAGCTGCGGACGGGCAAGATAAAACCCAAGATGAGGTTCGTCGAGGCGGCCAGCGTCACGGCGCAGGTTACCGGCGGCCTGTCCCACGCCGCCTCTGAGAAGGGGATAGACCTCGTGGACGAGACGCCGCCCGGGGAGCGGCTTTACACCGACCCGGCCCTTTTCACCGAGGTGATTCAGAACCTTGTCACGAACGCGATAAAATTCTCCAACAAGGGCGACCGGGTGACGCTCTACATGCCCGAGGGCGGCGCCATCGCCGTCAGGGACACCGGGTTGGGGATCAGGAAAGAGAATATCCCGAGGCTTTTCCGCCATGACGAGAAGACCAACTCCACCGGGACCGCCGGTGAGCTTGGCGCGGGGCTGGGGCTGCCTTTCAGCATGGACATCATGAAGGCCCTTGGGGGGACGCTGAAGGTGGAGTCCATCCCCGGCGATGGCAGCGTGTTCACGGCGACCCTGTCGCCCGTGCGGCCGCTGATTCTTCTGGTGGAGGACGACGAGCTGCCCCGTCTGATCCTCAAGGAGAGCCTGGAGTCGCTGGACGCGGACGTGATAGAGGCCGAGCATGGCGAGGAGGCGCTGGCCGTCCTGGCGGAGACGACGCCGAACCTCGTGGTGACGGACATAAATATGCCCAACATGAACGGATTCAACCTGCTGAAAAAGATCAAGGAGAGCCGCGACACCAGGGATATCCCGGTGATGGTGATAACGTCCGACGACAAGATCGAGACAAGAGAGAAAGCCTTCAGGCTCGGCGCCGCCGACTTTTGCGGCAAGCCTCCCGTGATACACGACTTCCTGCCGAGAGCCCGCAGGCTCCTGGCCTGAAGGGCCACCCGTTCCGGCGTTTATAAATGTTTGACACCCATGGGTATAGTGCGAAAATGTAGCCATGCGAATACTAGTCGCCGACGACATGGGCGCGATGCGTCAGACAGTGAAACGTACGCTGAACTCCCTTGGGTTCAACGAGATATCGGAGGCCAAGAACGGCAAGGAGGCCTACGACGCCATAATGGCCGGCCAGGACATCCCGGGGAGGAAGATCGACCTGGCCATAATAGACTGGAACATGGCGCCGATATCCGGCATCGAGCTTTTGAAGACTCTCCGGGCCGACGAACGGACGAAGGACATCCTTTTCGTGATGCTGACCGCCGAGCAGATGCGCGACAATATCCTGCTCGCGCTGCAGGCGAGGGTTGACGAGTACATCATAAAGCCCTTCACGGCGGAGACGGTCAAAAAGAAGTTCGACATCATTACCCTGCGTGAGCTGGGGAAGATAAGAAAAGAGGTGGACGACCACCTGGCCTCGCTCAAGGATCGGCTGGAGCCGGAGACCGCCGAAGAGAGAAAAAAAGCCCTTGGCGGGTTCAGGAAAAAGCTCGCCGCCGCAGGCCGGATATCTCCCTGGAGCTATTACGCCCTGATGGAGACGGGGAAGACGCTTTTGAAGTTCGGGGAGGCCGACGAGGCTGAGAAATGTTTCCGGGACGTGTTGTCCAAAAACTTTGGCGTGGCCGAGGCGCACAAGGAGCTTTCCAGGATACTCCGCGACAGGGGGAAGATCGCCGAGTCGGCCGAGGAGTTGCGGATCGCGTCGATGGAGCGGCCCGACTCCGGCGAGATCAAACAGAAACTGGGAGAGGCGTACCTGAAGGAGGGGCGCCTCGACGAGGCCATAGACGTCCTTTCGGATTCCCTGAAGCTGCTGGAGGAGAGCAGGGACAAGCGGCTTCTCGCTCGGGGCAGGAGCGGCCTTGGCGAGGCCAGGATGAAAAAGGGCGAAAAGGACGGGGACGAGAAGATGAGACAGGAGGCCCTGGAGGACTTCGGCGAGGCGGCGCGCCTGGACCCGGACCTTGTGGCCGCCAGCTACAACCTGATGGTCGCCTGCAAGAAGGCCGGAATGACCGAAAAAGCCATGGAGATCTTCAAGAGCATACAGGAGATGGAGCCGAAGGACGCGGAAGGGTGGATCGCGCTGGGGAAGGCGTACCTCGACCAGGATGAGAAGTCAAAAGCCCTTTTCGCCTTCAGGAAGGCCGAGGATCTTTCGGAGGGGCGCTTCCCGGTGTACGAGGAGATTTCGAAGGCCCTCTACCACGCCAGGATATTCGACGAGGCTCTCGCCTATCTCGACAAGGCCAAGGAGATAAACCCTTCCGGCGTCTTCTCCTACAACCTGGCGGGGATCATCCACCGGATGAGAGACGAGAGCGCCAAAGCCCTGAAGGAATACCAGAAAGCCTCCAAGCTGGACCCGGACAACCCTTCGGTCTACTTCAACCTCGGGGTGGCGTATTACAAACTCGGCGACGGGGAGAAGAGCACAGAGCAGTTCAGAAAGGCAAAGGGCCTTGACCCGGACCTCCCGGAGCTTGCCTCCTACATGGAAAAGCTCGGGATAGCCTGAGGGGGTTCCTGCCCGGCGGATGCGACCGGCCACGGCCCTGCCTGGAATGCTAAACATGTTTAGCATGGAGGATTGGGTATGTTCGGAATAAGACTGCCGGCCAATGTGGAGGAGCGTCTTGACAGGCTCGCCAAGCGCACGGGCCGGACGAAGACCTATTACGCGCGCCAGGCCATTCTCGAATACCTGGACGACCTCGAGGACATCTACCTGGCGGAGAAACGCCTGACGGACATCCGCGCCGGACGAACGCGGCCTGTCTCCTTGGATGAGATGAAAAAGCGCCTTGGCCTGGACGATTGAGTTCGATCCACGCGCCGAGAGGGACTTTATTTATTTTTTACGCCCGTGGAAAGTCATGCCGGATTTGATATAGCCTGAATCCTTCACCCATTCTCCTCTTCCATCGCGGGAAGTGAGACGGTGAACCTCGCCCCTTTCCCCTGTTCGCTGTCCAGGCTGATGGAGCCGCCATGCGCTTCGGCGGCAAGCTTGCAAAAGGCCAGGCCGAGCCCGTGGGAGCCGTCTCCGCCGCCCGGTTTCATGGAGCTTTTGGCCTGCTCGAAGGCGTTGAATATCCGCTCCCTGTCCGCCTCGTCCACTCCCTCGCCCTCGTCGCTCACCGAGAGAAGGACCATCTCCCCCTCCTCCCTCACGCCGACGGTGACGCGGCCGCCGGTGGGGGAGTGTCTCAGCGCGTTGTCCAAAAGGTTCGACAGTATCCGGCGGACAACGCCGCCATCGGCCTCCACCATCGCCCTGTCAGGCCCGTTGTATTCCATCCTGATCTCGTCGAAACGGGCCACCACCTCGAACTCCTTCAGGATTCTCCGCGCCATGTCCGTGAGATTGAAACAGCTCGTGTGGAGCTGGAACTTGCCTATCTCCATCTTGTGGGAGTCGAGGGTCGCCTTTATCATGTCCAGCAGCCTTTCGCAGCCGAACCGGGAGAGTTTCAATATGTCCGTCGTCTCGCCGCCCGGCTCCGTGCCCTCGAGGTAGGCGAGGTTCGATATGACCAGCGACAGGGGGTTTTTCAGGTCGTGGATGGTCATGTACAGAAGCCGCTCCTTTATCGTCTCGGCTTCCCTGAGCTGGGCGAGGTCTTTTTCTATCGTCTCGATCTTCTCCCGGCCTTCCCGGACGCTGGACTCGAGCATTTTGACCTGGGCGTTCTTTCTCAGCTTGGCGATCTTCGCCGCCACAGCCTTCAGCGCCCCGCCGATGGAGCTTTTGTCCACGGCGAAGAAGGGATGAGCCTCTCTCATCCCTCCCACGTTCAGGATCCCCATGACGTTCCCGTCGAAAGAGAGCAGGGGGAACGAGCAGAATATGTTCTCGGAGTGGCGGGTGGGGTGGTTCTGCCTCTTTATCTCCTTCAGGTCGTCGATGTTCGAAAAATAATACGGCTTGCTGTTCCGTATCACGGCGCTTGATATGGAGCCGTCGTCAGGGTCCACGGTCTTGCCGGTTATCTCCCCCGCGCCTTCGCCCGTGGCCTCCTCCACCCTCCATCCATCTTCGCCCTTGATGACTATCGAGGCCGACGAGCCGCCGAGCAGGTCCTGGAATATGTCGAGCATCATCGCCAGGGCTCCGGCGGGATCCGCCGTGGAGGATACGTCCACACTCATGATGGCGTCCCTGGCGGCCACCTGCAGCCGCCAGAACCACGAATCATCGTCCTGTTTTTTCCTGACGAGGGCGCGGAACTTTTTAAGGTCCGCGGCTGGACTTGTCGCTGGCATTATTTTTATGGCCTGCTCTCAATAGATTAAACCCCGATAATTACAAATATACATTACTTTGAGGAGTTTGACGCGGATTTTCAAGGCTCTGGAGAACAGGGCTCCTGGAAAACCCGCCCGTCGTCCAGCCGGACGGCGGTCAGGAGTCTCCCCCACACGCACCCGCTGTCGAGGGCGTACATGTCATTTTTCATGACAAGCCCCTGCGCCGCCCAGTGGCCGCAGATTATCAGATCCTCCGCGCTCTTGCGTCCCGGCGCGTCACGCCAATGGATTTTCCCCGGCGGGGCCTTGCCGGGCGGGCCGGAGAACTCGAGATCCATCTCGCCGTCCGGCGTGATGACGCGCATCCTCGTCATGGCGTTTATGATGACGCGAAGCCTGTCCGTCCCATGAAGGCCATCCATCCATTTTTTCGGCCCTCCGTCGAAAAGCTCCCTCAGCAGCGCCGGTCTGCCCTCCGAGCGCAAGACGCCCTCCGCCTCGCGGGCGAGCCTCTCCGCCTCGGCGGCTGTCCACTGGGGCAGCAGGCCCGCGTGAGCGAGGACGCGGCGCCCCTCGCGATGAAGCAGCGGCCGGCGGACAAGCCAGTCCAACAGCTCATCCCTGTCCGGCGCGGCGAGGACGTCGCCGAAGGTGTCGGAGCCGCGGGCTTGCATGGCGCCGTCGGCCACGCCGATCAGGCGCAGGTCGTGATTGCCCATGACGCTGATGATCCTGTCGCCGAGCCCCGCCGCCCACCGCAGTACGGCCGCGGAGTCCGGACCCCTGTTCACGAGGTCGCCCGTCAGCCACAGCCTGTCCTTCGCTGGGTTGAAGCCGATCTTCCCCAGCAGTTTTTCGAGCGGGCCCATGCGGCCCTGGATGTCGCCGATCGCGTATGTGCCCATATTCAACGCCGTTAAAGGCTGAAAGTATAACAGCGGCGCGCCGCCGAAAAAAATATTTGATTAATTATCATGGCGGGATCATATAGAATCGTATGAGAAGCGCGGCGAGCGCGTTCGTTTGATATGGTTTCCAGCTTTCAGGAGAAGCGTTTATGTCTTTACCGGGTATCGGTGTAATCCTAGTCCTCGTAGTACTGCTCCTTATCACCATCCTCAGGGTGATAAACGAGTACGAGCGCGCTGTGGTGTTTCGTCTTGGGCGGCTCCTGGAGGTGAAAGGGCCGGGCCTGATCATCCTGCTCCCGGTGATCGACCGGATGGTGAGGATATCGCTGCGGCTCGTGGCGCTGGATGTGCCGTCCCAGGATGTCATCACGAAGGACAACGTCTCCGTAAAGGTCAACGCCGTAGTCTACTTCCGCGTGGTGGACCCGGAGCGGGCGGTCATACACGTGGAGGACTATTTCTACGCCACAGGCCAGCTTTCCCAGACCAGCCTGCGCTCCATCCTGGGCCAGGTGGACCTCGACGAGCTTCTGTCCGAGAGGGACAAGATAAACCAGGACCTGCAGGAGGTGCTCGACCAGAGGACGGACCCGTGGGGGATAAAGGTCGCCAACGTCGAAGTGAAGCACGTGGATTTGCCCAACGAGATGCAGCGCGCCATGGCAAGGCAGGCCGAGGCGGAGCGCGACAGGAGGGCGAAGGTGATAAACGCCGAGGGCGAGTTCCAGGCCGCCCAGAGGCTTTTTGACGCCGCCGCCATCATAGAGAAACAGCCGGCGGCCCTCACACTACGGTACCTGCAGACGATGCGCGAGATGTCCAGCGAGAAGGCGAGCTTCAGCGTTATACCGCTGCCCATGGATTTCCTGGAGCCTTTCATGCGAAAGTTCGGCTTCGTCCCGAAGCCCGAGACCGGCGGTGAGGGGCAGGCTTAGGCCCGCGCCCTGGAAGGCTTTGGAATGACGTTTTGACGGTTTCTAAGGGAGCCGTTCGTAAAAGATCAGCGCCGTGTCGCCGTACCGGCGCGTTCCGGTCATGGCGATGTCCGCCCCGGCAGGCTTAGGCGCCTCGGTTTTGTGAAAAGCCTCCAGGACAAGCGTCCCTCCCGGCGCAAGGAGCCTCGCCGCCTCGTTGACGACCCGCTCTTCCAGCCCCGCCTTCCACGGCGGATCGGCGAAGATGATGTTGAACCGCTCCCCGCGCTCGGCCATGGTCTCGACGGCGTCAAAAACGTCGCCGCGGATGCCCCGCAGCGGATCAGGGGTACTGACGCCGAGCTTCGCCGCGTTCTCCCTTACAAGGTCGATATGTTTTAGCTCCACCACGGCGGCCCGGGCGGCCCCGCGGCTTATCGCCTCCAGCGCCGCCGCGCCCGTCCCGCTGAAAAGGTCCAGAAACGCCGCGCCTTCTATTCTCGCGCCGATGATATTGAATAGGGCCTCGCGGACCCTGTCCGGCGTGGGGCGGACGTCATCGCCTTTCGGGCCGGCAAGGCGTCTTCCGCGGTAAACGCCGCCGATGATCCTCAATACAGCGCCCCTTCGTCACCGGCGGCCGCGCCGCCTGCCTGCGATCATTACGTCCACGAAGGCTGTTATCCAGACGACGAGCAGGCCCGCCACGATGTAGAAGAGCGTTCTTATCCCCCCGATAAGCTTATCGTCGGCGACGGGCGCCTCCCCTGATGATATAGCCGCGAAAAACCGCGGGACGACGGCCGAAAGCTGTATGAAAAACGCCCCCAGCAGGACGATGGCCGCCCCGGCGAACAGCCACCCGATGACCTTGCGGCCGATGGCCAGCTGCCCCGCGCCGGGGAAGACCAGCGACAGGATGATAAGAGCTCCCAGTGGAGCGCTGGATTTTTCGTCTCTTTTACCTGCCATGGCTCACTCTGGCCCGAGAGCCTCCTCCGAAAGGTCCTCGAAATGGGTCAGGCGCTTGAACTGCCGGAAGCGGCCGGCTATCTCGCGCCTGCCCAGCTCACGCAGTCTGTCCATGGAGAATTTTTCAACGTTGAACGAGGCCATGACGGAGCCCATGACCGTCGCCTGGCGGAGCATGGTGTCTGAAAGATGGCCGTCGTAGTTCCTCGCGATGTGCCCCATGAACCCTCCCGCGAAGGTGTCGCCCGCGCCGGTGGGGTCGAACACGCTCTCCAGGGGATAGGCGGGCGCGGAGAAGACGGACCCGTCGCCGAAAAGCAGCGCGCCGTATTCCCCCTGTTTTATTATCACCGTCTTTGGCCCCATGCCCTTGATCTTCCCGGCGGCGGCCACGAGGTTCGGCGTGTCCGCAAGCATCCTGGCCTCGCTTTCGTTTATGATGAGCATGTCCACGCGGCTGATGGCCTTCTCGAGATCCTTGCGGCTTCCGTTTATCCAGAAGTTCATCGTGTCCATGGCCACGAGCTTCGGGTTCTCGGCCTGGTCGAGCACTTTCATCTGCAGGGCGGGGTCTATGTTGGCCAGGAACAGAAACTCCGCGCTCCTGTAGCTTTCGGGAAGGACCGGGTCGAAGCCCGCCAGGACGTTCAGCTGTGTGTCCAGCGTCTTCGCCTCGTTCAGGTCGTAGCCGTATTCGCCCTTCCAGTGGAACGATTTCCCGGCGGCCCTGGTGACGCCCTCGGTGTTGACCCCACGCTCGGAGAGCATGACTATGTCCTTTTCCTCGAAGTCCTCGCCGACGACGGCGACCAGCTTGACGTTGGTGAAAAAGCTCGCGGCGAGGGCGAAATAGGCGCCTGAGCCGCCAAGGGACACGTCACGCTCGCCGAAGGGTGTTTTGACTGAATCGTAGGCCATCGTGCCCACAACAACAAGGCTCATGATGAAAATCTCCCTGTTCTCAGGTTACGGCTTCTTTGCGTTGAAACGAGGGAGAATTATAAACCATCACTTCCAAGCGAAACGAGACGAAAATATCTCTTCCGGTATTTCGACTTGGCGTTAACTTGACAATTAGCAAAACATCACCACGCATTTATCACTATAGGGGCAATTTATACGCTTGATATTACAAGTAGATTGCCTTTGCCTGCGGTAAAATTAAAAATTGCCATTTTTTGCCTTGACAACACGACAAATATGGATATTGTGTATTTTATTACTACATTGTCGGAGGCGAAAATGTACAGGCCGATTATTCTTTATTGTTGGTTTGTGGCTTTGTTGGTTTCCTTTTTTTTCCCTTTGTCCACTTATGCAAGCGGGAAAGAGGTAAAGGGGAAAATGGAGGCGCACGGTTTAAATTCTTCATCAAAAGGAGTAAATGCAGGCATCTCGCCAAATCTGGATTTGCCACCAGAACAAGCAAGAAGTTTGGAATCGCTTAATAGCACAGATTGCACTTATTGGTGGATATATGGCCGTAGCTCTTGGAACTGGAGCGGGATTCCATATGTATATATCTCATATAACAGCAATGGTAAAAGCTGGACGGAATATGGCACGAGCACAGGTGGATGTGGAATCCCTTTAACTGTCGATAGACTGTACGTTAGGGTGCAAGAATATCCTGCGAATTCTTGGCCCTACACATCCTATGACAAAACCGTGAATAACACCAACTATGTAGAAAGAGGCAATAGTGGTTGGTGCACGGGATGTACAAATATTTGTGGTGCATATGGCTGGCACAATGCCACCAAAAACGGCGTATATTGGAGCACCACCACAAGCTCAGGGTGCGCTCCATAACATGGATTGCCAAGAACAGCGTTACGAGTCATGCCCCACCATAAGGCTTCGCGCCTTCTGGTGGGGTATTCTTTTTGTTGCAGGTCTTTTTTTTGCGCAACCACTCAACGGCTTCGAAGTCCCAGAAAAACCCGGGCCTGAAGATTATGATCATAAAACCATAAACGCTTTTTTAAACAGTGGACAAGAAGGAGTGCTCTCCGCTTTGAAGGGGCACCCTGAGATGCGTAGTAATTATCTACAGCTATCATATTATCTGAAGGATAAAGAGCGGTTTAAAGCAGATTACATGATAATAAATCAGACGGCGACAAAACTAAGATTTACATTGATAGTGTTGATAGATTATATTCAGCGAGAATTTATCATAGAAGAGAAGGAGAAAGTTTTATCATATGCGGTCTCTTTACTTCCCTATGAAAAGATAATACTCCCTATAACAATCACAGACATGGGTAAAGGGGCGCATGATTTTTTGCTAATTGCCCACAGAGATTCAACATTATATAATTCTTTTGATTACAGGAAATATCCTATTTTATTTTATAGAGCAAATATTTTTGTGGACAGCGATGAAACACCACAAGTTGTCTATAGCAAATATCCTCAATATGGGTCAAAACTACATTCCATTCGAATCACTATAAATAAATCCAGTACATTCAATAAGTTTAACGAAATAAATTACAGCCTTGATCTAATGCCAGAGGATAATCGTTTTTATCTGCATATCAACAATCCACATAAAACAGCCGTCTCGTACGCTATTGTATTATTTAGTAATCATCTACAAACGTACATTAAAGATGGAAATAACAAGCAAAGAGTTATCTATCATGCCCTTGGCCCAGAAAGACAAAGCATAATTGATTGCGAGGTAAATTTAAATAAAGATACGCATATACTTTGGGTATTATTGATAGAAAACCCATATACTAAAATCGAGTCCAAATTAGAATCAGGTATATCCGAAATGACAACTATTCCGACATACTTGGTGATTTCCAATATTGTTCAATTTCAAGACGCGTCACGCTAATATGAAACGCGCGCTATGCATGGTTATTTATTTTGTTTTCAGCATATCGCCTGTTGATTCTCTCGCCAAAACAATAACCTACCCTGTGAATCAGGTGGCCAGGCCTCTGACCCTGCCCGCGGGTGTCTGGGAGCTTGGCGCCGGCGCAAGCATATCCGAATGGAATAATGACGGCGGCTCTGCTGTTTATCCGGCTTTCTCCATACGCTATGGTCTCACCAGCGACATCGAACTTTATTTGCTCGGCGTCAAATATAGGCCACTGACGGAAAGCAGGCCACTTGAGCTGGTTATGAAGGCGCGAATCGCAGGGATCGGAGAGTCGAATGTCAAGGGTAGCATCGTTTTGACGGAAGCGGCGATAGAGACGAAAACCCGAATCACACCTTCGATATCTCTACACTGCCAAGCAGAAGAATATCACGGTTTCTATTCAAACGGCGAGGATGTTTCCGATCTCAGGTTGTCGATAGGGCAGACCGTCTCGTTTACTGACAAATTTTCGATCGGCATTATGGCGACGTACAGAAGGCTCGCAGGCTTTGACGCCGAAGACGCCGGTTTCGCGAGCGGCGCAATCAGGTATAATTTTTCTCCTCGTTTCGACGTTGTTTTTGAAGGCTCAGCGGGAGATTTCGACGACAGCGAGGACATGCGACGCGAGATGAAAAGCTCCAGGCATGAATACGGCATCAGTCTTAACTGGAGATTCTAGCTTGGAAGCGTCTTCTTTCGTCTAGCGCCCCTCAAAGCGGCCAGTGGTCGAAGTACTGCATGCTGGTCTTCTTGAACTCGCGGGTGGAGAAGAGCACGTCGTAATCGGCTATCCCCGTCTGTTCGGACATTTTCTTGGCGATCCTCAGCACCTCATCTTTTGACTGGCCGTGGATCATGGTGAAAAGGTGGTATGGCCAGTCGTCGAAGGAGGGGCGCTCGTAGGCGTGGCTCACCTCCGGGTAGGACGAGAGAATCTCCCCCAGCCTCTTGCGCTCTTTCCCGTCAGGGACGCTCCAGACGCCCATTCCGTTCGCCGTGAACCCGGCCTTCTGGTGCCGCAGGGTGGCGCCGAACCGGCGGTAGTAGCCCCGCTCGCCGTAGAGCCTGGTCTTTTCTATCACCTCGTCCTCGGGGACGCCCAGCTTTTCCGCTATGTCCCGGAAGGGGCGCTTGGTCATGGGCAACGTGCGCTGGAGCTCGGCCATGATGGCGACGTCTTTTGCCCCTATTTCCTTTTTCATCTCACAGCCTCCCCGGCCTTTTCCCCGGCCTCCTTGAATTTGAAGTCCACCTTTATCTTGAACTTCTTTATCATCGGCATGTTCCGCACCGGGCCGAAGCCTGTCCTGTCGCCGATCTCGGCCAGGATCCTCTCCTCGGTCTCCTTGTCCGGCGAGATGAGGGTGAACCAGAGGTTGTAGTCGTGGTTTCTCTCGTAGTTGTGCGTGACGCCGGGGTACTCGCTGACGATCTTCGCCGCGTCCTCCAGCTTCTCCGGGGGTATCTTCATGGCGCACAGCGTGCTGGTCCAGCCGAGCCCCCGCGAGTCGAAGCTGGCGCCGATCCGGCGGATGACGCCGGAGTCGAACATGGCTTTAACGCGCTTGAACGCCTCGTCCTCGGATATCCCGATCTTCTCGCCTATCTTGGCGTATGGCTCCCGCGCTACGGGAAACCCGGTCTGTATGATATTAAGTATCTTTTTGTCCGTCTCGTCCATTCGTTCTGAACTCCGGTTTGAAGGCGATTCTCAGTTTCACTAAGTCCGGGTATTTTACTAAGGTTTGGCCGAAACCTCAAAGGCGAATTCCATACGCGCCGCGGTCACAGCGAGGCCAGGATTTCTTTCAGCGAGTCGGCGACATATTTTATCTGGGCGCGCTTCATGGTCGGGTAAAAGGGAAGGGTGACGACCCTGTCGCCTATCCTCTCCGCGTTCGGGAACATCCCCCTCTTGAGGCCGAAGTTTTTCCTGTAATAGGTCATCAGGTGGACCGGGCGGAAGTTCACTGCCACGCCGATCCCCTTCTCCTCCAGCCGCCACAGTATCCTGTCGCGATGCCTGGCAGGGACCCGCACGGTGAAAAGGTGCAGCGCCGAGCGTGAGCCGGGGCGGATGACGGGAAGCTCCAGCCCCTCCACTCCCGAAAGCTCCTTCATGTATATCTCCCAGCGTTTCTTTCGCTCCTCGAGGTTCTTTTCGATCCTGTCTATCTGGTTCAAAAGGAGCGCGGCCTGTATGTTCGACATGTTGTACTTCCAGCCGACGAACCGCATGTCGTAGTGCTGGAACTTTTTCTGGAAACGGCTGGCGGCGTCCCTGGTCATGCCGTGCAGCCTGGCCTGCCTGAGCCTATCCTTGAGCTTTCTGGAATGGACGGAAAGCGCCCCGCCCTCGCCGGAGGTGAGGTTTTTCGTCGCGTAAAAGGAGAAGGCCGCCGCGTCGCCGAGCTGGCCCGCGCCAACGCCGTCGCGCCTGGCTTCCACGGCGTGCGCGGCGTCCTCGACGATTTTCAGCCTGCGGGCCCTGGCGGCTTCCTTTATGGCCTTCATGTCGCAGAGCTGGCCGTAAAGGTGGACCGGCATGACGGCTTTCGTCTTTTTCGTTATGGCTTTTTCGATGTTCGCGGGGTCCATGTTGCCCGTGTCCGGCTCCACGTCCACGAACCTGGGCGCGGCCCCGGTGTGGATGATGGAGTTGGCGGTGGCGATGAAGGTCATCGGGGTGGTTATAACCTCGTCGCCCTTCCCGATCCCGAGGGCCTCGAGCGCAAGGTGAAGCCCCGCCGTGGCGCTGGTCAGCCCCACCACGTGGGGAACGCCGAGGTATTCGGCGAAACGCTCCTCGAACTTCGCGACCTCGTCGCCGGTGGATATGAAAAGGCCTTTGAGGGTCTTTTCGAGCGCTTTCCTGTCTTCGGTGGTGATGTTGTGCCGGAAGAAATCTACTTTCATGCTATCTTATCGTCGTTATCCGAAAAATTCTGATTATAAACCAGCTTTTCCTGAACGCGGGGCGAAAAACCGCCGATCTCCGGAGGCTCGTTTTGACGGAATGAAAACAAAGGACACGGGCGGCCCCGGCCCGGCCGTTGTCATGATACACGGCTGGGGCCAGACGGCCGAGTCGATGACGCCCCTGGCAAAGCTTCTGGAACAGCGGCTCCGCGTCATTACCTTCGACCTGCCCGGCCACGGCGAGGCGGAAGGGGAGGGGGGGCCGTACACCTTCCAGCGGTACGTGGAAACGCTCGGCGAGGCCGTTAAAGCCCTGGACGGCGTTCCTTTTTACCTGCTCGGCTGGTCCATGGGCGGGACGATCGCGGCCCTGTACGCCCTGGAGAGCCGAACGCCCGCCCCGGAGGGGCTGATACTCCTCTCCGCCACCCCGAAGTTCGTCATACCCGGGAAAAACCTGGGGATAGGCCAGAGTCCGGCGGCGGTGAAAAAGATGAGAAAGATGATCCGTGAGGATCCGGCGGCGGGGCTGCGCGGTTTCATCGGACGGTTCTTCGAGTCCGGCGAAAGGATGAGCGCCGCTGACCGGGAACGCGCCGAAAAAGCCCTGATCCCCCCCTCCTTCCCGCCTGCCGGCGAGGCTCTGCTTGGGAGCCTTGATGAGCTGGCGGCGGCCGACCTTACGGCCTCCGGCGGGGACTTCGGGGGGCGGGTGTTGATAATTTACGGAAGGCTGGATAGAATATGCCCTCCAGGGGGCCAGAGGCTCTGGAGAGAGGTTTTCGGCGGGAGGCTGGCGCCGGACCGTGTGATCGAGGGGGCGGGGCACGCGCCCCATCTTACAAAGGGCGCCGAGGTGGCCCGCGCCGTCGAGGATTTTGTGTTGAACCCCGGCCAGGTCTTATCTTCTTTGTGACAAGCTCGAGAATAAAAAACGCCTTCGACAAAAGCGCCCCGGGATACGACGACTACGCAAGGTTCCAGAACGAGACAAGCCGCGCCCTGGCGGAGAGAATCGCCGCGTTGCGCCTCGATAACGCCGTGGCGCTGGACATCGGATGCGGCACGGGAGCCCTGTCGGCGGCGCTGTCGGCCTCGGGGGCTTTTCGGATGGCGCTTGGATGCGACATCTCGGGCGGAATGTTGCGCGCCGCCATGAGAAAACGGAACGGTAACGGCGCCCTGCGCCTGGCCCAGGCAGACGCCGTGAGGCTGCCCGTCAGGGAGGGGGCCGTGGATATCGTTGTCTCGAACCTCGCGTTGCACTGGGTGGAGGACCTCTCCACGGCGCTCCGGCAGGCGGCGGCCGTGTTGAGAAGGGGAGGGCGGATGGCCCTGACGGTCCTCGGCCCGTCCACCTTCAACGAGATAAGGCGCGCCGCCCGGGCGGCGTTGGCCCGCGAGGGGAAAAGGGCCGATGACTCCATGTTTCACAGGTTCGTCGGCGAGGGGGAGCTTCAGGACGCGGCCGGGGCGGCTGGGCTTTCCATGACCACGGAAAGCGGTGTCCACGTCCGCGTATTCGAAAGCCCGGAGAGCCTGATGCGGACGCTCAAGAGGCAGGGGGTGCAAAACAGCCCCGGTTTCTCAGGCCTGGGGCTGGGGCGGCGGAGGGTGATGCGGGCCTTCGCCGAGGAGTATGCCAACAGGTTCCCGGCGCAAGGCGGCGTGAGGGTTACCTATGAGGTGATATACGTCTCGGCCGAGCGCCTCTAATTTTAGACGACGGCGGAAAATATGCCCGGAAGATCGAGGAAAACAGCTAAAGGGCTTTTCGTAACGGGAACGGACACCGGCGCCGGCAAAACCGCCGTCGCCGCGGCGCTGGCTTTCATCCTGCGGGAGGAGGGCTACAGCGTCGGCGTCATGAAACCCGTCGAGACGGGAGCGAAAAAACGGGGCGGAAAGCTCATCGGCGCGGACGCGGAGATTTTGATGAAAGCCGCCGGGGCGCCGGACCCGTTGGAGATCGTAAACCCGTACCTTTTCAAAAAACCACTCTCCCCCTGGCACGCCGCCTCCGCCGAGGGAGCGCGGATCGACATCGGGCGGATAGCCGAACTTTTCGATGAGCTTTCCCGGCGGCACGACATCGTAATAGTCGAAGGCGCGGGGGGGCTTCTGGCCCCCGTCACGGCGGAGGTCTCCATGGGGCGGCTGGCGAGAAGGCTCAATATACCGGCCCTCATCGTCGCCCATCCATATCTCGGGAGCATAAACCATACCCTGCTGACAGCCAGGATGGCGGGCCTCATCGGGCTGGATATCGCCGGGATCGTGTTCAACCAGAGCAAAAGGCGCAGGTTCCCCGAGCCGGATTTCGATTTCATCGGCAGGGAGGCCGGAGCCGATGTCTTCGGCCTGATCCCATACACATCCTCCGCGCGAAACGTCCAAAAACTGGCGTCCCACGTCCGGCGGAGCGTGGACGTGGAGGGACTCATCGCCAGGCTGAAAAGCCTGGCGCCTAAAAACCTCCAGAAGTCATACGAGGAGCGGGACAAGAAATACGTCTGGCATCCGTTCACGCAGATGAAGGAGTGGATGGAAGAGCCGATCGTGGTCGTGGAGTCCGGCGACGGGATAACCGTCCGGGACGTCCGGGGCAGGGAGTTCATGGACCTTTTTTCGAGCTACTGGTGCAACGTCCATGGCCACGGCGACGAGAGACTCAACGCGGCCATAGGCGCCCAGCTCGGCAAGATATCCCACTCCACGTTCCTCGGCCTGTCCAACGTCCCCGCCGTGGACCTGGCGGAGAAGCTGGCCGAGATAACCCCCGAGGGGCTCGACAGGGTCTTTTACTCCGACGATGGATCAACGGCCGTGGAGGCGGCGCTGAAGATGAGCTACCAGTACTGGCGGCATACGGAGCCGCGCTCACGAAGGGACAGGTTCATTGCCGTGGAGGGCGCCTACCACGGCGACACCATGGGGGCCATGTCCGTCGGCGGCATAGACATCTATCACGAGGTGTTCAGGGATCTGCTGGCGAAGACGGTTTTCGTCCCCCCGCCCTACTGCTATCGTTGCCCCATCGGCAAGTCCTACCCCGACTGCGCCATCGCCTGCGCGGGGCTGATAGACGAAGCGCTCGCGGCCAATGAAGGACGGGTCGCGGCGATGATAATAGAGCCGCTGGTGCAGTGCCCGGGAGGGATCATCACCGCGCCCCACGGATACCTGAAACGCGCCGCGGAGGCCTGCGCCCGGCACGGCGTCCTGCTGATCGCCGACGAGGTGGCGGTGGGGTTCGGCAGGACGGGGCGGATGTTCGCCTGCGAGCACGAGAGTGTCCGGCCGGACATCATGACGGTCTCCAAGTCGATAACCGGCGGGACCATGCCCTTCGCCGCCACCATCGCGTCGTCGAGGGTCTTCGACGCCTTCTGGGGCGACTACAGGGAGCTGAAAACCTTTTTCCATGGCCACACCTACACAGCCAACCAGCTTGGCGCGGCGGCGGCGCTCGAGAACCTGCGGCTGATGGACGAGCGCGACATCATCGGCCAGGCGCAGGAAAAGGCGGCGGAGCTTTCCGCGGTGCTGGCCCGGTTCCAGGACCTGGAGCATGTGGGCGATGTCCGGCAGAGGGGGCTTATCGCCGGGGTGGAGCTGGTGGCGGACAAGGAGACGAAAAAAACCTACCACTGGACCGAGAGGATGGGCGCCAGGGTTGTCTTGGAGGCAAGAGGGCGGGGGTTGCTGGCCCGCCCCCTGGGCGATGTGCTCGTCCTTTTCCCCGCGCCTTTCGCCTCCATCGCCGAGGTCAGGAAAATGACCGATATCCTCTACGATTCCATAGCCGCCGTGACGGAGTGAAAAGACCCGCCCTTCCCGCGCCTCTTCTCGTGGCATAATAAAAGCCTGAAGAGAATTTCAAGGTGTCTTCATGGCAAGAGCGCTCGCCCTGGATATAGGGGACAAGAGGACCGGCGCCGCGGTGTCCGACGACCTGGGGATCACGGCCCAGCCCGCGGGCGTGGTCGAGGCCTCGGGGTACAAGCCCCTTCTGGCGTTTGTCCGCGGGCTGATGGAAAAATACGAGATAGACAGGATCATAGTGGGCCACCCCGTGAACATGAACGGGACGATAGGAGAAAGGGCCCGGCTGAGCGAGCGGATCGCGGAAAAGCTGAAAAAAGACATCGACGCGGAGGTGATCCTGTGGGACGAGCGGCTGACCACGGCGCAGGCTGAACGGGCTCTGATATCAGCGGATGTCTCGAGGAAAAAAAGAAAACAGTCCGTGGACCAGGTAGCGGCGCAGCTTATTCTCTCCGGCTGGCTCGCGGCGGGCGGCGGGAGCCGCGGAGGAGAGTGGCGGCGATGAGAAAAACGGCGGCCGTCTCCGGCCTCGCTGTTGTTCTGGCCCTGGCCGGATGGGGGATAGTGGAGATGGAGCTTGCCAGGCCGAGAGGCGGGACGGGGGACGCCGTCGTCTGGATCCCGAAGGGAGCGAGCGTGCGGGCCGCCGCCTCGAAGCTGGCCGAGGAGGGCGTCATCTCCAGCCCGTTGCTTTTTGAGCTGGAGGCGCGCCTCCGGGCGGGGGGGCGGATCATGGCCGGTGAGTACCTTTTCGAAAGGAACAACTCCATAAAAGACGTGGTCGGAAAGCTCAGCCGGGGCGAGGCGCTCCTCCACGCGGTCACCATCCCGGAAGGATACGACATCGCCGGCGCGGCGCGGGCCATGGAAAAACTTTTAGACCCGGAAGATTTCATGAAGGCCGCGCGCGACCCCGACGTCCTGCGAGGATGGGGGATCAGGGGAGAATCGGCGGAAGGGTATCTTTTCCCGGAGACGTACCATTTCCGGAAGGGAGTGACGCCCCGCCGGGCGGTGGAGACGATGGTAGGGATGTTTTTCAGAAAGGCGCGGGAAGCCATACCGGAGGACGTGCTAGAGGATCCAGAGAAGCTGCATGAGCTTGTCACCCTCGCCTCCATCGTGGAGAAGGAGACCGCCGCGCCGGACGAACGGGCGCTCGTGGCGGCGGTTTTCAAAAACAGGCTCCAGCGCGGGATGCCGCTTCAGTCCGACCCCACGGTGATCTACGCCCTGCCGGACTTCGACGGCAACCTCACGAAGGAAGACCTGTACCATGACTCCCCTTACAACACCTACGCCCGCAAGGGCCTGCCGCCGGGGCCGATAGCCAGCCCGGGCCTTCGCGCCCTGAAGGCCGCCGCGCGTCCGGCGGACGTGGACTATCTCTATTTCGTCTCCACCAACGACGGCGGACACGTCTTTTCGGCGACTCTCGCCGAGCACAATCACGCCGTGCGGCGTTACCAGCAGAACCGCGGCGCGGCGCCCTAGGACGTTTTTGGAAGGCGCGGGAATGGCGAAGATACTGGCCGTGGACGACGTGGCGGACAACGTAGACCTGTTGCGGTACATACTGGAAAAGCATGGACACCAGGTGCTACCCGCCTACAGCGGGCGTGAGGCGCTCGATATCGCGGAAAGGGAGAAGGTCGACCTTGTCCTGCTGGATATCATGATGCCGGAGATGGACGGGCTGGAGACGGCCTCCCGCTTCAAGAGCCAGGAGCACCTCAAGCACGTTCCCATCATCTTCCTCACGGCGCACAGGAAAGAGGCGGCGGATATCGCCGAAGGGCTTGCCGCGGGAGGGGACGAATACCTGACGAAACCTTTCGAGAAGGTGGAACTCCTGGCCAGGGTGAATTCCATGCTGCGGATCAAGTTTCTCTACGACCAGGTGTCCGGCGCGCGGCGGGAGATGGAAAGGGAGCTGAAAACGGCCCAGGCGGTGCAGTCCGCCATGCTCCCAGCGCGCTTTCCGTACCCGGAGAGGGTCAGGTTCCACGCCCGCTACATGGCCACCTCCTCCATAGGCGGCGACTATTACGACGTCCTGGACTACGGCGGCGGCAGACTGGGGATGATCGTGGCGGATGTCTCCGGCCACGGCCCCTCCGCGGCGCTGATAGTATCGATGCTGAAGACCATCCTCCACGCGGGCGACTTTGTCAGCGCGGAGCCTGAAAGCGTGGCGCGGAGCCTGAACAGCCACCTGAAACGCATGATCCCGGAGGACCGTTTCGTGTCGCTGTTCTTTGGCGTCCTCGACCTGGACGCCGCGTCGCTGACCTACGTGAGGGCGGGGCATCCCTTCCCCCTGCTGCTCAGGGCGAGGGACAGGTCGGTCGTGAGGCTCGCGGCGGAGGGAGAGCTGGTGGGCCTTTTCGACGAGATAGAGATCGAGCAGGAAACGGCTCCCATGGAACCGGGGGACAGGATTCTCATGTACTCCGACGGGCTCATCGAGATGGCCGACGGGAAAGAGGAATTATACGGCCTCAGGCGGATGGAAAAATTCGTGAAGGAAAGGTTCGACGACGATGGGGAAGCGCTGCTGGACGCCATCCTGGAGAACACGGCGAGTTTCAGCGCCGAAGAGTTCCCCCCCGATGACATCGCCATCCTGATGGCGGAGATCGCCCGCCGATGAGCCGGATCGCCCCGGACTCCCGCCTGGCCGATGTCCCCGGCGTGAAGGTGGGGCACTGGACGGACCGGCGGGCCGGGACGGGCGCCACGGTGGTAACATTCGACCGGCTTTCCCCGGCTTCCGTCCACGTGGCCGGCGGCGCGCCGGGCTCGCAGGAGACGGAGCTTCTGGATCCATCCCGCTCTGTTCCCGGCGTGGACGCGATCCTGCTGGCGGGAGGATCCGCTTTCGGCCTGGCGGCGGCGGACGGCGCGCGGCGATATCTGGAGGAACGGGGCCGGGGCTTTAAGGTCGGCTCATACACGGTTCCCATAGTGCCCGCGGCGGTGATATTCGACCTGGCCGTGGGAGATGGCGCCGTCCGGCCCGGCCCGGAGGCTGGCTACGCCGCCTGCGAAAACGCCGAAAGCGGGGGCAGGCACGAGGGCGACGTGGGCGCGGGGGCGGGCGCGCGGGTGGCCAAGTACATGGGAATGGAAAAGAGCCTGCCGGGCGGCCTGGCCTCGAGGAGCGTCCGGCTGGAGGACGGGACGATGGTGGGCGCGCTGATGGTAGTGAACGCCTTCGGCGCGATCGTCGATCCGGCCACGGGCGATGTCATAGCCGCTCCGAGGGGCGCCGATGGAAAAACCGTTGACTACATTTCCTCGAAGGTCTCCCCGCCCTCCTTTGGGAACACCTGTGCCGGGGTGGTCGTGACGGACGCGGCCCTGACCAAGGCGGAGGCGAAAAGGGTGAGCGTGATGGCGTCGGCGGGGCTCGCCAGGGCGGTCACGCCGGCTTTCACGCCCTATGACGGGGATATGATATTCACCGTCTCCACAGGCTCCGGGAGGGCCGGCACGGCCAGGGTTGGCGCATGGGCGGCAAGGCTCGTTGAGGAGTGCGTGACAGCCGCCGTGAGGGCCGCTCGGGGATGAATTAACAAAAAACTCATCATCGGCCGGCGCCTCCACATGGTAGAAAATCATCGATGAGACGGAGCGGAAAACTCAAAATACTTTTCCTTTGCACGGGCAACTCCTGCCGCAGCCAGATGGCGGAAGGGTGGGCCAGGGCGCTTAAAGGCGACGTGATAGAGCCTTGCTCCGCCGGTGTCCAGGCCCATGGGCTGAACCCGGACGCCGCGCTGGTGATGGCCGAGGCGGGGGCGCCCATCTCCGGCCAGAGGTCGAAGCTTGTCGATGAACTGCTGGATGTCGAGTTCGACTACGTCATCACCGTCTGCTCCGCCGCCAACGAGGCCTGCCCGAGGTTTCCTGGCAAGGCGAGGGTGATTCATGCCGGTTTTGACGATCCGCCGAGACTGGCCGAAGGGGCGAAATCCAGGGAAGAGGCGCTTTCCCACTACCGCAGGGTGCGGGACGAGATCAGGGCCTTCGTGGAGTCTTTGCCGGAGGCGCTGGGCGAGCGTCTCTGAGGGCCGTTCTCACCAGCGCAAAAGCGACGCGCCCCAGGTAAGCCCCCCGCCGAAGGCCACCAGCAGCGCCAAGTCGCCCCGCCTCAGCCTCCCTTCCTCCGCCGCTTCGCTCAGGGCTATGGGTATGGAGGCGGCGGAGGTGTTCCCGTACCTTTCGACGTTGGTGTAGACCCTCTCCTCCGGAACGCCGAGGGCCTTGCCGACGGCGTTTATGATGCGGATGTTCGCCTGGTGGGGGATGACAAGCCCCAGGTCGGCAGGCTTCAGGCCGTTTTCCTCCAGCAGGGCGGCCGCCACGTCGCTCATCCTCTTGACGGCCACCTTGAAGGTCTGGTTGCCCTTCATTTTCAGGCAGAAGCTCGCCTCCTGCGCTCCAGCGGCGGCCCCGCCCATGGCGGCGAACCCTCCCGCCGTCAGAAGGTCCGCGTAGGCGCCGTCGGCGTGTATCCGTGACCCTATGACACCGCCGCCGTCGGCCGATGCCGTCACCACCGCCGCCGCCGCGCCATCGCCGAACAGGACGCAGGTACCCCTGTCCTCCCAGTCGATGATGCGGCTGAAGACCTCGCTGGCGGCGATCAGGACGTTTTTCGCGGCTCCGGATTTTATGTAGGCGTCCGCGATGGATAAGGCGTAGACGAACCCCGAGCAGGCGGCCAGCAGGTCGAAGGCGGCGCAGCCTCCGGCGCCTATCTCGTTCTGTATGAAACAGGCCGTGGAGGGGAACATCATGTCCGGCGTCGACGTGGCGCACAGGATCAGGTCCAGCTCCCGCGGGGCCACTCCGGCGTTCTCCAGCGCCTCGCGAACGGCGGGGACGGCCAGCCCGGAAGCGGTGACGTCCCTTTCGGCGATCCTGCGCTCTCTTATCCCCGTGCGGGTGACGATCCATTCGTCGGAGGTGTCGACCATCTTTTCCAGGTCGCGGTTGGTGAGGATTCTGGGGGGGAGGTTTTTCCCAAGGCCCGCGATACGGGCGCGAGGCGGACCGTTCACTTTGTCTCCGGCTCTTCGTAGCCGCTCAGGCCGATCTTGCGCTTCATCTGATCCCAAAGCCCGCCGCGTTTGCCGGCCTTGGAACGCAGGATGTCCTGGTTGCTCTGGAGGCTTTCACGGATGTGCCCGTTGACATCTTCCCGCACGAACTTTTTGGCGGCCATCACGGCGCTCTTTATGGACTTTGGCCCCGAGGAGCCGTGGGAGATGAAGACTGCGCCGTCGATCCCCAGCAGCGGGGCTCCGCCCACCTCGGAGTGGTCGATCCTCTTTTTAAACTCCTCCAGGCCCGGGCGAAGGAGAAGGTATCCCATCCTGCCGCGGAGGCTGCTTTTGAACATCTCCTTCAGGGAGACGCTTATCATCTCCGCCACGGACTCGGATATCTTGAGCGCGATGTTCCCCGTGAACCCGTCGCAGACCACCACGTCCGCCACGCCCCTGTACAGAAGCTTGGCCTCCACGTTGCCGACGAAGTTTATGGAGCTTTCCGTGAGCAGCTCGAAGGCGTCCCTGATGACGTCGTTGCCCTTGGTCTCCTCCTCGCCTATGGACAAAAGCCCCACCCTGGGCAGGTGGTCGTCCAGGACGTACTGGGCGTAGATGGCGCCCATCAGGCCGAACTCGTAAAGATGCCCCGCCTTGCAGACCACGTTGGCCCCCGCGTCCAGCAGGACCGTGTGGCCCGTCCTGGTGGGCAGCGTCACGGCGATGGCGGCGCGGTCGATCCCCTCCAGGGTGTTCAGGAAAACCGTGGCCACGGCCATGACGGCGCCGGTGTTGCCGGCGGATATGAAGGCGTCCGCCTCGCCCTCTTTCACCATCTTCACGCCGGTGTGGATCGACGATTTTTTTTTCTTGCGCAACGCGGCGGACGGCGACTCGTCCATCCCCACCGCCTCTTCGGCGTGGCGGACGGAAAGGCGGTCCTTGTCATAGGAGCGCTTCGACAGCAAGCCGTCGACCCTCTCCTCGTCGCCGACAAGGATCACCCGGACATCCCCGCCGTTTTCGACGGCCTGGATAGCGCCGTCTATTATGGCCTCGGGGGCGTTGTCGCCGCCCATGGCGTCGAGCGCCACGGTGATCTCGTCCTTTCCAGGCGCCTGCGGCGCGGGCGCGGTCTCCTCCTCGCTTTCGGGCGTCGCGGACTCCCCGCCCTCTTCAATCTCGCTCAACTATTCCTCTTCGGACCCTATGACCTGCTCGTCGTTGTAGGTCCCGCACTCGGGGCAGACCCTGTGGGGCTGTTTCGGTTCTCCGCACTGGGGACAGGTCGAAAGCGGCGGCAGGCTCAGCGCGTCGTGCGATCTTCGCATACCCCGCCTGCTTCGCGATGTCTTTTTCTTCGGAACGGGCATCGTTATTCCTCTCTTATTTGAACTTCAGTTTCTTCAACTCGGCCAGCCTGGGGTCCACTGACGGCGTCTCGCAGCCGCACTCTGTCTCGTTCAGGTTCGCCCCGCACACGGGGCAAAGCCCTCTGCATCCCTCGGCGCATACCGGACTCATGGGGACGGCCAACGCCAGGGCGTCCCGGATCGGGCCGTAGAGGCTTATCTCGCCCCCCTCGTAAAGCTGGACGTCCATGTCCTCGCCGGTCAACTCAACCTCTCCGCCGGTCGTTTCCACGCTTTCGCCTGGCATGAATACCGTGGTTACGTCCGCCGCGACGGGCATGTCGAACTCGTCCAGGCAGCGGGAGCAGGCGAGCCGCAACGTCCCTTCGACGCGGCCGGACAGGTAAACCGTCCCGCCGCTTCGGTAAAGCCTTCCGCCAAACTCCACGGAAGCCGCTACGGGTGTGTGGTCTTTCTCGGCGGCGAAGGTCTCCGGGGGGATCGTCCACCGCCTGTCCACTCCCTCCTCGGGGATGAGCGACACCTTCAGAGTCAACGGACTTTCGCGATCTTTTTTCATGATTCCGCTCCAAAGTCCCGAGGATAAGTAAACTACCCGTATAGCAGTTTTGAAAAATTATGTCAATTCCCGTTGCGGTTTCCCGTGGTGGGAAGCGGGACGGGCGTGGACCGGTTTTGCCGGTGGTATGGGCTATTATTCCCCGAAAGCCGTCACTTTCGCCGTGAACTTTCCGAGTTCGTCCCGGTTTCGCAGGGTAGTCTCCTCGGCCATCGTGGCGCGGGGGAGCATCTCCCGTATCGTCCGCGTGAAAAAGCCCGCGCTGGAGCGGCCTAGAACGGAACCGTCGCGGCGGCAAAGCGCGGCGCTGCTCAGGGCGCAGGAGGGCGACCCGCTTTTCAGGACGAGGCCGCCTATCCCGCGCTCCGCGAACTCCTCGGCGGCTGCCCTGGCGTGGCTGCTCATCATCTCCGTGCAGTCCTTTCCGGTCAGCGCGCCGATGAGCCTTGTTCCTTCGCTGTCCTCCACGAGGTTTACGGGCTCCCTTGGGACGCCCATGCCCGCGTCCACCTCGGGGCAGAAGGGGACGAGTTCAAAACGTCTCCGCAACGCGTCGATAAGGGCTGGCTCGGCCTTATCTCCGCCGTCGTGGCGGACCTTGTCGCCCAGCAGACAGCGGCTCACGCCGACGGGGCGCATTCGGACTCATCGCCCCCGGCTTTCGATATCCCGTGGAGCGCGGCCTCGAAGACGGCCTCGATGTTCTCCACGGCGGCCCTGGGGCTTCCGGGAAGGTTTATTATCATCACTTTTCCCCGCAGGCCCGCGAGCCCGCGGGACAGGACGGCGTTAGATGACTTCGCCAGGGAGGCCGCGCGCATGGCCTCCGGTATGCCGGGGATCGGTCTGTCCAGCAGGGGCCTTGTGGCCTCGGGGGTGACGTCCCGGGGCGACACACCCGTGCCGCCAGCCGTCAGCAGCAGGTCGACTTCGCCGGAGTCGGCCCATTCGCGCATCGTCTCCCGGATTGCCTCCTCATCGTCGGGGACAACGGCGAACCTGCCGAGGGTCAGGCCCTGTTTTTCAAGGAACGAGCGCATGGCCTTTTCCACCCTGTCCTCGCGCTCGCCGCGGCTTGCCCTGTCACTCGCCACCAGCAGAGCAGTGGAGATTTTTCCTGGCGCGCTCAAGGCTTCAGGAGCCGGGAGGGGTGAACAGCACGTCGTCGTTCGGAAGGAAGACGTCCGGGCCGGTGGAGTAGAGCGCGACTTCTCCGTCGCTTTTTTCGAACCTGTAAGGGTTGTTCCAGGGATCCAGGAGGTCCGGTTGGCGGATGATTCCAGCTTTGGCGAGCTGGTCCAGACTTTCGGGCAGTCCGCCGCGCAGGACGTTATATATTTCGAGCCCCCTTGCTATTTTCTTGAGGCCGCCCCTCGCCTGAATGGCGTTCACCCGCGACATGCCGCTCTTTTGCGCCTCGATGAGCTCCGGCCACCTGGCCATCTGCCAGTACAGCCCGCCCACCACCACCGCAAGCAGCGCGGCGGTGATGACAAGGCGCATCGTGAGCCCGGCGCGGTCCGCTGTCTTCGTTTCCTCTTTTTTCTTTTTGGCGGGTTTTATTATCCCGAGTTCCAGGAGGCTTTTGATCGCCTCCAGCGACTCAAAACTCCCCTGCCGGGCGGAGTCCAGCGTCTCCCGGATGCTTTTGCCCTGGCCGATGACGGAGAGGACGGCGACCTGCTGGTCCGAGAGCGTGACGCCCCGGGCGCTCAATATGTCGTACTCCAAAGACGAGCGGAAATCCCCTTGCGCGTTCTCCCGCGGCTTGGCGGCCAGCGAGTCGTCCTCCTCTTCCTCGCCGATTATGTTTTTCACGATGAACGTGTCGAAAGGGGGGAGCCCCGCCGCCACCCTGGGCCACTCGTCGGCGACCCTGCACCCCTCCATCAGCAGCGCGTCCACGTCCATCGGCGTCATCACCTTGTTGTTGTACTTGACGCCCTTCATGGGGGCGAACTCGTATTCCCCCTTTTTCCAGCGCAGGGCATAGTAGACGTTGTCGATCACCTGGCGGCGGATGAACTCCACCAGGGTCTGCGTGCTGATCCTTCTTGCCAGGATGTCCCAGTACGGCTTGAGCTTGTCCTCGTGCTCCTTTTTGACCGCGCTCCACTCCTGCGGGGATATGACGGCGTTGGAGACCAGGCTTCCCCCCAGCCTGGTTTCGTCCCTTTGCGGGGAGCTTTCGGCGTATATGATGGCGCCGTTGTCGAAGGTGATCCTGACCGTCTCGTCCTTTTCGGTCAGCGTCAGCCTGCCGGTTTTTCCCTCCAGCTTTATCATCTGGAGTATGTTCATGATGTTGAAGTCGTCGAGACTTCCCTTCAGCGCCATCAGTAGTAGTCCTTCATGAATACCGTGTTCATCGCCAGCCAGTACAGGGCCGCCGCCGCGAGGAAGACGGCGTGCTCCCTGGCGAGTTCGGCCGACAGGGGCGTTTTGTATATCACAAGCTCGGAGCCTATCATGGCCACGGCGTACACAAGCATAACGCTGGTTATGAAGGTGAGCGGAAAGCCAGCCGCGGCCTCGTGGTGGTAGGATCTTCCGACGCCGGGGAGGAGCCTGTCCAGCCATCCGGCGGTCCTGTTCCTTTTTCTCGCGAACTGGCGCATTTCCTTTCGTTTCCTGTCCTTTTTCGCGCTCGACACTCCCCCCTTGCTGAGCGTGGCTGCCACGCACTGGTTGCACTTCGGGAAAGGCGAGGCCAGGCGTATGGGAGGACGGAAGGGCGTCCCGCAGGAGGCGCAGACCTGGTGGGAGAGCCTCCTGTTCCAGAAGAGGGCCGCCGCGCCGAGCAGCAGGACGAAGCCGGCGGACGCCCACCTGTAGAGCTCTTTCGATACGGGGCCGAAATAGACGCTCCACAAAACATCGGCGACGGTCTCCGTTTCCCGCGCCATGGCCCGCTCATAGCGGGAGAGGTCCCTGGATGTTATGGGAAAGTCGGCCACCTTGTTCTCGCTCCCCTCGCCGGTCGCCTCCACGAGCTCCCTTGTCCTGTCCAGGTCTATGGACAGGGCGATGTTGTACTCTTTTTCGGAGTCCTTGGTCTTGGCCATGAAAGCGTAGGCGTTCGACAGGTTGAAATGCGCCTCCACCGACCGCGGGTCGGCCTTGATGGCTTTCTCGTACATGTCGACGGTCTTGTCATATTCCTTCGCCAGGAAGTAGACGTTGCCCTTGTTGACCAGCGCCCGGACGTTGTCCGGGTCTTTTTCGAGCATCATGTCGTAATACCCGATGGCGGCGTCCTTGTCCTGCCTGAGCTTGTTGAGGTAGCCGAGGGCGAAGGCGGCTATTCCGGCGTCGGGGTTTTTCTCAAGCTCTTGCTCCAGCCTTTTTTTGGTCGAGTAGTCCCAGGTGTTTTCGGAGAGCAGATAGAGCGCCCTGTATGTCTCCGCGTCCGGCAGGGTCACGCCCCGGGCCATGTAATGGAAGGTGTAGGGGCCGGAGAAGAGGAACAGGACGAAAAGCGCGACCACTGCCTTCCCCCCCGTCTTGAGGTACGGCCACAGGAACAGCGGGATGGCCAGCAGGAAGACGAGCCATCCGCCCACCGCCAGCGGGACCAGCAGGACGAGCGCTCCCATCACGGCCTTCCACGCCCCCTCGGGATGGGTGGGGATGAAATCGGTGATGTCCGACAGCAGGGCCCTGTAGTTCTTCGCCGCGCAGGCCAGAAAGGTGAGCAGGAAGGCCACCAGCAATGCCATGTATGCGTATCTGGCGGCGGCGGCTATGAACTTGCCGCGCTGTATCCTGTTCGAGAAAAGCGCCCTCACCCCGGCCGCGGCCTGGGCCCCGGCGTTTTTGACGTCCGTCTTGTCGCGCGCGATGATGGCGTGGGCCAGGAAAAAACGCGCCCGGGGATGGTCCGGCGCGAACATGACGGCGTGCTGGGCGGCGGTCACCGCGGTTTCGCCGTCCCCTTTATCGAGGGTCTCCCTCCCGACAGCCAGGGCGATGTCCGCCAGCGGGAAAAGGTTCCTCGTTCCAAGGTCCCGCATGGTGTTGAGTATTCTGTTGGCCTCGTCGAAGGCGCCGAGCCCGTCCCCGTCCTCGATGCGCTCCATCCAGCCCGTGAAAGCCTCCCCGAGCTCCCCGTTGGAGGCCAGGTCCTCGATCTTGAGCGCCTCTGCGCGGAAATAGCGTCCGTCTTTTATCCGGTCCTCACCGGAGGCGGGCGCGGCTGCCGAGAAAAGAAGCGCGAGGAAGGCCGCGAGCGCGGCGGTCAGTTTCATTTGGCGGAACACTCGGCGGTCCGAAAGGTTCAGTCGCCCGTCGTCCTTCACTCCTTGAACATGTCGTCCAGCCTGTCTTTGACCGAATCGGAGTAGCCGGACTCGAGCTGTTGTTTCTGCACCACCCTTTTCGATGCGATGTCGAATATCTTCTCCAGCTTGGCCGTCAATTCCTTGGAGTAGAGGTTCACCATGCCCACGGTCGTCTTCTCGTCAAAGACTATGGCGCTTATCGCCCTGTCGCCGACGAGGGATATGTGGATGTGGTCTTTCTTTCCCTGGTGGAACATCACGGCGAACTCCGTCTCGCCAAGAAGGCGCGCGAGCTCCTTGGTGGCGGCGAAAGCCCCCGCCACGAGGGCCGAAAGCGACTGCGGATTAATGGTCTGCGTGCTGCCCTTCTGGGTGACCAGGTGGCCTTCCTTGTCTATCAGGAAGATGCACTTGGCGTTGGACAGCTTCAGGAACTCTTCCAGGAGTTTCTCTATCTGGTCGAAGTCCTCTTTGTAGTAGATAAGCCGCTTGTCCCGGAGCTGCTCGTCTTTCATTCGATCGACCCGGCCTTTCTAAAGGTTCTCGCTGTAGATATCGATGTCGGCCTGCTCCCGGAGTTTGCCGAAAAACTCCTCCAGCAGGTTTCGCTTGCGCTGGCCCTTTATTCTGGCCACGACTTCGCTTTTCACGCTTTCCAGCGGCGCTCCGCCGAACCTGCCGGCGTTGGCCCCGTAAAAGCTTTTCACCTCGCCTTCCGTTATCCTGAGCCTCTCGTTGAGGTTCGGGATCACTTCCCTTATTATCTTGCCGATTATGACGTTCTTGGTGGCCTCGTTGCGCAGATTGTCGAGGCTGAGCTTTCTGCCGGAGAGGTATCTGTCCATCTGCTCCTGGGAGGTGAAACGTTTCGTGAAACTCTTTATCTGCGCCTCAACCTCGTCCCTGGGCGCCTGAATCTGACGCTTCTTGGCGTCTTGTAATAATAGAACATAGTTTATGAGCGACTCAAGAAGTTTCTTTTTCTCCTCCGGCGTGAACTTTTTGAAGTCCTCCACCTCGTCGCTCTTGGCGCCCAGCCGGTACTGAGCCTGGCAGTACTGGTTGAAATAGGACCTGGATATCCTGTCCGCGTTGACCTTGGCGACGTAGATCTCCTTTTTCTCCTCCGGCTTCTTCTCCTTTTTGGCTTTTTTCACCGCTTCGGCCACGGCTCCGGGCTCCTTGGCGTTTAGCCGGTCGAGTATCATCGAGGCGGTAAGCTTCAGCGTGCCGAGCACCCCCTCACCGGTGGCCGCGACGGCCTCGGTGGTGGGCGCGCCCATCCAGTTTATCTTCTCGTCCAGCTCCTCCACGCTCATGGCGGTGGGCAGGTCCCGCTTGTTCCACTGGATCACCAGGGGAATCTGCTCGATCTTCAGGCCGTACTCTTCCAGGTTTTTCTTGAGGTCCTCCAGCGACTCTATGTTCTCCGCCAGCTTGTCCTTCTGCGAGTCGGCGACGAATATGACGCCGTCCGCCCCCTGCAGGACGAGCTTGCGGGTGGAGGAGTAGTAGACCTGGCCGGGGACGGTGTAGAGCTGGAACTTCGTGTTCATCCCCCGCACCTGGCCAAGGTCCAGGGGCAAAAAGTCGAAAAAGAGTGTCCTGTCGCCCTCGGTGGCTATGGAGGTCATCTCGCCCTTGCTCTGGTCAGGCACCTTGGTGTGGACCACCTCGAGGTTCGTCGTCTTCCCGCTCATGCCGGGACCGTAATACACCAGCTTGCAGGATACCTCCCGCTTAGCGTAGTTTATCTGCATTCTCGATCAACCTTCAGAGCGTAAAGGCCCGCCGCTGTCACACTTCGATCCGGCCGGTTTTCTTGATCTCGTTGGCGGCCTGGAAAAGCGCCACGTTCACCTTGCCCGGGTCGACTTCCAGCTCCGTGATGGCGATGAGCACGGATTTGCCGAGATCCACGACATAAATCCGCTTCTGGTTAGACTGAATTATATACCGCGTGAATTCGTTGTGCCCCATGTTTTTGAGGGCGTTTTTTATGTTCTGGGCGATCTGCGACATGAAAGCCCCCAGCGTCTCGGCGGTCTCGGGATCGTCCAGGTTGGACTCTATGACCATCCCCTCCTTGGTTATTATCAGCGCGCCAAGCATGTAGTCGCTGTTGCAGAGTACCTTGAGAATAGACTTTAAGGTGTTCACACGTCGTCTCCGCTCAGAAGCGGCCCTCGCGCCCGCGGCCCGGCGGCCTTGCGGGCAGCCCTAAAGGTGTTCACGCGCCTGTTCCCCCGCCGGTCCCCGGCCCTTCGCGGCGGCCTCAACCGGCCACCTCCTCCAGATAGCGTTGTATGCGTTTCTCCACCGCCGAAAGGTTCGCGTCGTTGTCCACGACCACGGCTATCGTGGCGTAGAACGCGTTGGCGATGATTATTGTGCCGATGGGGCTGACGAGGGTCCCCCTCTGGAAGCTGCCGTTGCCAAGCCTTCGCGTGGCGTTCATGGAGGTCTTGTAAAGGTTGAAGACGAACGAGGGTATGATGTTCTCGTCGAGCCCGGCCCTGTTTATGATCTTTATCGGCTGCCCGTTCCTGTCCAGCAGGAAAAGGGCGTTCAGACCTTCGAGCCTGCTGAATATCGTGAGCTTGGCGCTCATCGCCTCCTGCGCGTGCAGGTCCTCGGCCTCCTCCTCGCCGCCTATGATGACCTTCTCGTCCATGGCCGGGGCGGCGGCCCGGGGGGCTTTTTCCACCTCGGCGCGCAGCGCCTGGTCTATTATGACCTCTCCGGCCCCCTCCTCACCAAGCTCCTCGGTCTCCCCCTCCTGCGTTTCCTCCTTCTTCACGGCCTCCTTCGCGGCGGCCTTCTCCTCCTTCTCCCTGACGATGTTCATCAGGGAGACGGCCCGCTCGTCGTCGGGGGCGGTCTCGAGAATGTCCGTCAACAGCGCCTTGGCGCGCTTTCTCGCGCCGGCCTTGAGGTATATCTGGCTGGAGAGCAGCTTGGCCAGGTAGTTCCCCGGGTCGAGCTTCAGCGTCTTCTCGAGGCTGCCCAGGGCCGCCTTCAGGTCGTCCGGCCTGCCCTTCTTGTTGTAGCGGGTGATGAAGGTCTCCGCCCTGGCCATATGGACGGCGCTGTTGTTCGGAAACCTGGAAAGCGCCTTCTCCAGCACGCTAAGGGCGAGGGCCGTCTCCCCCAGTTTCCTTAGCTGCTTGGCTATCCTCGCGTAAGCGATGGCGGCCGCCGGCTGGACGCTTTTGCCGGGGGGGCTCTCCTGTGCGGTCATCTTATCCCGGGGTTATCGCGGAGTTCAAAAAAGTTCGCTCCCTTTGCGTGGAACAAGCCCGGCGGGCCATAAAAATCCTCTTGAAATCCAATAGTTATCCACGCATTACTTGACTGCCGTATTCTAGCTACGGGGGCGAAGCTTTGTCAAATACATTTAATTATCGTATAAGTTGCTTAAATGTTTGTAAATTTAAATGTACCGCGAAGGGATGGCGGAACGAAGAAAACACGCGCGCGAACCCGCGGGACGCTGGCCGAAAAGGCGTCTTTACATGGCCTGCGCAATCTAATAGAGTAAAACACAAGGCTTGTTCTGAAAGGGGAAAAGAGAAATGTTCGGTATAGGAATGCCCGAGCTCATTATCATCCTTGTTATCCTGCTCGTGATCTTCGGAGCCAGCAGACTGCCGGAGATAGGCGCGGGTCTGGGTAAGGGGATAAAGAATTTCAAAAAGTCGGTAAGCGACACCGAAAAGGAGCTCAAGTCGCCCGAAGACTCGGTCGAGAAAGAGAAAGGCGGCTCCTGAAGGCCTGAAAAAACCGCTCATGGCGATGGAAAAGGAGTTCAGGATAACCTGCCCGTGTTGCGATACCATCCTCATCGTGAGCAGGGCGGAGGGGAAGATACTGGAGACGAGAGCGCCCATTATCGAAAAGTCCACCGGCGACAGGCTCCAGGACGCCTTCCTGAAAGCGGAAAAGGACAGGCGGGCGCGTGAGGCGGCGTTCGACAACATCAAGGAGACGCTGGACAGAAAGAAAAAGAGCGCCGATGACCTTTTCCGCGCCTCGCTGGAGGAGGCCCGCGGCGACGAGGGCGAAAAACCTCCTTCCATCTTTGACGCGGACTGATCCCCCCGCGCCCGCCACGGGCGAGCGCTTCCCCCGGACGGGCGTTCCCAGAATCCCGCCGTTTCTTTGAAAAACCCGGAAAGGCTATAATGCGGCAGTCTCTTCTGGTTCTCAACTGATGGAAGACCGCTTCAGCAAAAACCTTGCCATAGCGGACCGGCGTTTCCCCGCCGCGGCGCGGGCGGCCAGGTCGGCGGACGATTCGATAACCCTGGTACCCTCGAAGTCCGGCGCGATGACCGGCAGGGCTGGCGCCGTGTGGCTCGCCAGCCGCTACGACCCCGTCCGCGAGGCGGAGACCTTCGCGAAGGGGCAGGACATAAAACCCGGCGCCAGCGTCGCCCTTTACGGCGTCGGGCTCGGCTACCATCTGCGCCCACTGCTCGACGCCGCCGGCCCCGGCGGAAAAGTCATGGCGGCGGAGGCGAACGGGGCCGTCCTGAGGGCGGCGCTCAAGATCATCGGCCCCGGCGTTCTTGAAGACCCCCGCCTCGGGATCGTGGCGGCGCCGGGCAAGGAGGAGTTCCTTTCGTTGTGGGCGGATGCGTTCGGCGCCCTGGACGGGCGGGGGGCGAAGGTGGTGGTCCATGGCCCCTCCACGAGGGCCATCCCCGCCGGGTTCGAAGATGTCTCGAACGCCGTGGAGATGATAAGGATAGACAGGAGATTCCCTTTCGTCATGGGACCCCTGGAAAGGGAGAACCTGGGCCGGAACCTCCCCAGGCTGCTGCGCTCTCCCGGCGTCGGCCGTCTTGCGGGCCTGTTCCGGGGCGAACCTGTGGCCATAGTAGGCGGCGGCCCCTCGCTGGATGGGCAGGCGGCGTTTTTCGCGTTCCAGGACAGGATGCGTATTTTCACGAGCGACACGGCCCTGCCGGCGCTTCTCGAACACGGCGTGGAGCCGGACCTGGTGTTCAGCGTCGACCCGCAGGAAGACTCCCTGCTCCACTTCGTCCTTGCCGGACGGTTCGACCTGCCCCTTGTCCTGACGCCGACGGCCTGCGCGGGGCTGGTGGAACGCTGGGAAGGGCCGCTGATCTTCGGCTTCAAAAGCCCGGACAGATATCCGGCCCCGGCGGACCGGTGGGCGGAGAGGATGGGGTCGTTCGAATCCGGCGGGTCCGTCTCCTGCGTGGCTTTCGAGACGGCGCTCATTTCGCGCGCTTCAACTGTTATCATGCTGGGGCTGGATTTCGGCGCCCCCGGCGGGCGTGGCTACGCCTCCGGGACGGCGCCTGACATCCTCGGCGCGGCGCCGTGGAACCCTAAGGAGACCGTCATGGAGAAAAACTGTTTCGGAGAGGATGTCCCTTCGTCGGCGCTTTTGAACTCCTACCGGAGGGAGTTCGAAAGACTCGCCGCCGGGGCGGACGCCCGGGTGGTGAACATCTCCGGACGGGGCGTTCGCGCCGATGGAGTTCAAGCCGCGCCGTCTCCCCTGCCTTATATCGCCGACGCCGGAAGGAAGGGAAGGGCGGATTTCAAAAAATTTCAACCGGAGCCCGCGGGAGGAGATGTCGCGCAGGCGTTTGAGAAATGGCTGAAAGACTCGTAAGACAGGGAAGGGGATGGTTTCGGCCCTGAAGACGATGATCTATACTCCCCGAATGCGAAACCTTTTGACCGCGTTTTTAGCCCTCTGTTTTCTAGCCGCCGCTCCCTCCCTCGCCGATGTCAGGGCGCCGGAGCTTGTGACCGTGGCCGCCGATGCCGTCGTCAAGGTGACGAACGAGGACTACGCGAGGGCAAGGCAGGAGGCGAAAGACCTGGCCTTCAAGTCCGCCGCGCGCAAGGCCGTCGCGGGGATAGTCTCCGCCGGGGAGTTCGAACGGCTGCGGGAGCGGATTGAGGCGAAGATAGTGGAAAAGAGCGCCGGGTTCGTCAAAAGCTATAAATTCCTCGAGGAGAAGGCCGATCCGGTGGCGGACGCGCTGCTGGTGAGGCTGCAGGTGACGCTTTTCCTGGACGACCTGAGAAAGGCGGCGAGAGAGCTTGGCGCGAGGATGATGCCGCGGGCGCTCCCGAGACTGTTGGTGATCGTCGACGAGCGCAGCGAAAGCTTCATCTCCGGCGGCGATTTCCTGCTGTCGAACTCCCGGTCGGAGCGGATACTGGCCGGTGTGTTCCGCGACAGGGGGTTCCGGGTCGTGGATCGGGGTGACGTCCGGGGGACGCGGTACGGGGAGACCGTGGCGGAGGCGATGGAGGGCGATCAAGCCGCCATGGCCGAGCTTGGCGCGGCGTTCGATGTCGATCTTCTGGCGCTTGGCCGCGCGGAGGTGACGGCCATCCCCACGGAGAAGGGGGAGCGCGTCGAAACCGTCGTAAGCGTCTCCCTGCTCAGGCCTTCTGTGGGGGAGGAGCTTGTGAAAAGAGAGGAGGGCGAGAAGGGGCTTTATGGCGACGTTCTGGAAGGAAGCCTGGACACCATAGAGAAAGCCGCGCGCCGCCTCGCCTCCGAAATGGCCCTGGACATAAGGGCTGCCTGGAGGATGATAAGGGAGAGAGAGGGATAACAATGAAGGAAATGTGGGCCGCCCCGGCTTTCCGGGCGATTGTCCTGCTGTCCGCCGCGGCGGCGTCGCTGTGGCTTGTGTACGAGGCCCGGGCGGTGATCCTGCCCTTCGCCGCCGCTTTTTGTCTCGCTTATCTGCTGGACCCCGTCATAGACAGGGTGGAGCGGCTGGGGCTTGGCAGGCAGGCGGCGATAATCAGCCTCCTCCTGGTTGTTTTTCTTCTGGCCGTGGCCGCTCTCTTTTTCCTCGCGCCGATCGCATGGGGACAGGCGCTTGCGCTGGGGGAGAACATCCCGCGGTATATCGAGACGCTGCAGGAGAAGGTCGCGCCCCTGCTCGAGTCCATCCCCCACGTGAACACGGAGAGCGTGGAGAAGGCGTTGCGGGAGGGGCTCGGCGCGGCAGGCGGCGCTCCCGTAAGAATCGCGAAGGGGGCGGCGGAGTGGGCATGGTCGGGCCTTTCCAGCGTGGTGGGGCTGGCGGCGGCTCTTCTGAACCTGGTGGTGATACCGGTCGCCACCTATTACCTGCTGAAGGATTTCGACCATATCGTCGAGGCCGCCGCTCTGCGCGTCCCGCCGCGCCACAGGGAGTGGGCGGAGCTGTTTTTCAGCAAAATAAACTCCACCTTGAGCGCCTTCTTCCGGGGCCAGCTTGTCGTGGCGGCGATAATGGCCGCGATCCTTTCCACGGGGCTTTTCCTGATCGGGACGCCCATGGGCCTCTTGATCGGCCTTGCCGCGGGGCTGGCCAACATAGTTCCGTATCTTGCCGTGATCGTCGGCCTCACGCCCGCCCTCCTGCTGACTTATCTCCAGTTCGGCGACTGGAGCCATCTTCTGATGGTTGTTCTGCTGTTCTCCGGGGCGCAGGCGCTGGAAGGTTTTGTCATATCGCCGAAGGTGCTGGAAAAGGCTTTGGGGCTCCATCCGGTGGCCGTTATCGTGGCGCTCATGGCCGGGGGCGCGTTCTTCGGGTTCGTGGGGATTCTGCTGGCCGTGCCCGTGGCGGCGGTTCTCCGGGTGGCCTTCGAGGAGGCGGACGGGGCGTATCTTAAATCCCGGTTCTACCTTGGCGGGCCGGGGGTGGGGGAGGGCTGAGACTCTGCCCTGCCGTCTCGCCCCAGCGGGTGGAAGACCATCTCGCCCCTGGCGGTGTCCACCTCGAAGGAAAACCGTGACAGAAAGCTCATGCCGATGACGGCGCTCACCGGCCCACGGCCGTCGAAGTCCATGACCACCGCGGGGATGTCCCGCGCCTCGGCGCCGCCCACCCTCACGCTCTTCAGCGTCACCACCGGCGCGGAGCCTGAGCCGCCGGGGTAGCTGAATCTTTTTTTCGCCGCGCCACCAGTGTCGTAGCCCAGGGCCGTGGCGAGTTTGGTTGTGATTATCACCGGTCCTGAACCTGTGTCCACCCATGCGCGGCGGCTGATCCCGCCGTCGAAGGCGGCTTCCACGCCTATCCTCTCCCCGGATGGGTCGAACGCGACGGCGGCCCTCCCTCCGCGGACGGCGCCCGGCGGCCGGGGCGCGCTCTCTTCCGCGCCGGTGACGGTGTGAACCCGCATGGGGGAGGCCTTGTCCCGGTATCGGGGCGGTATTTTAGCCGGGTCGCCGGTTATGTGGACCGCTCCCGCGTCGTCCTTCCACCGCCAGGCGGCGGGCGCCTCCCCGGCGGAGGCGGGCAGGGCGAGGGCGGCCATTATGAAAAAAGCGGCGAGGCGCGCCATTGTCAGTCCGCCACTATGAAAGAGCCGTCAAAACCCTGTTCGACGGCGGCCGACAGCGCCGCCTGGGCCGCGTCCATGTCCGTGAAGGGGCCCACCTGAACCCTGGTGAGAGAGAGCCCCTCCGGCGTTGTCACGGGTTCCAGCCTTATCTTCTCCAGCGGGAAAAGGAGCCTCTCGCGGACACGCTCGGCGTTCTCCCTCACCCGGAAAGCGCCAACCTGGGCGTAGAACCTGCCGTGATAGAAATCCGGCGCCGGCTCTTCCGGGACCGGGGGGCCGCCGTCCGGCGACGGCCTGCCCCTGGCCAGCGCCACGACCCGAACCGGCGCCGTGCCCTTCTCCAGCATCCCCAGCCTGCGGGCGGCCTCGCGGGAAAGGTCGATGACCCTGTCCGCCACGAAGGGGCCGCGGTCGTTTATCCTGACGACGATCTTGCCGTTTGTGTCCAGCCTTCTCACCTCGACGACGGTCCCGAGGGGCAGGGTCTTATGGGCGGCGGTCACCTTGTTCATGTCGTAGACCTCCCCGCTGGAGGTTTTCCGTCCGTGGAATTTTTTCCCGTACCAGGAGGCGGTCCCTTCCTGGGTGAAGCCGTAAGAGTCCGCCAGGGGGTAATAGGTGACGCCGTTGATTGTGTATGGCCGCGAGCTTTTGAGCCTTGGCGCCGGGGCCGCCGTCCGCTCCGGGGCCGATGACACGAGGGGATGGGTCTTTTTTATCCTCTCCCTCGACGCGCATCCCGAGGCGATCGCCACAATGACGACCGCCGCCAGCGCCGCCGTGGGGCGGACTTTTTCCCGCAAATACGCCATAACGGTTACAATTTTCGCAGAAACCATGAAAGATAGGCAAAGCAAATTGACCTTCCCCCTTTCCGCGCGGGGCAAGGACTGCCGCAGGATTCTCCTGAAAGTGGCGCCGGAGGATATCGCGTATCTTGTGATGGTCCTGGAAGGCTACGAGGTCCTGGGCGTGGCGCGGACCATCAACCCGGAAGAGGGCGTGGTGGAGATACTCGCCTCGCCCGACTTCGCCGAGGACACGGCGCGGCTGCTTGCGGCTTTGAAAAGCGAGATACGCCTTGAGGTGATAAGGGCCTGACCGGGGCCTGAAAAGCGAGACAAGCCCGGGAAGTGACAAGAGCGGCGGTGGCGCGGCCACTGAAAATATTTCGCGCACCCTTTCCCGCCGCGTGGCATCGAATATGTCACGATTTCGCGCAAAATCGCGCGCGGCCCAATCTTCATGGGGGAAGGCAAGATGAGAAAGCTGTCCGGTTTCGGTTTGTTCGTCGTTCTTTTGCTCACCAGCGCCTCCTTTTCCGCGGCGGAGACCATCCAGCCGTACATGAGCCTCGGCTCGGCGCCAGGCTCCGTCCAGGACGCGGAGGCCAGGGTCACCGGCGCGCTCACCTCCGCCGGGTTCGAGATCATAGGCTCATACTCCCCGGCGATGGACGAGAGCCTGCGCTCCATCGTCTTCACCAGGGGCGACCTTATCGGGGCGCTTTCGAAGCTCTCCGCGGAGCGGCTGCTGGCGGCGGCGCTCAAGGTGGGCCTGAAAAAGGATGGGGAGGAGGTGAAGGTGTCGATGGTGAACCCGGAGTTTCTGTTCCGGGCATACACGCAGGACGAGTTCTCCTCCGCCGAAGGCGCGCTGATGAGGGTCCACGAGGACGCGCTTTCCGCCCTGGGGTCCGCCGGCGGGTTTTCGGAGCCTTCGCCTTTCGGCGGCGGCGGGCTGGAGCGGGACGACCTGGCGGGATACCACTACATGTTCGGGATGGAGTATTTCGAGGACATGGTGAGGCTTGCCAAGGACGCGGGCTCGTTCGAGGAGCTTTCGGCCAGGGTGGAGAAGAACCTCGCGGAGAAAAAGGGCGGGGCGGAGCTTGTCTACTCCATAAAGCCTGAGGGAAAGAAAGTGGCCGTCTACGGCGTGGCGCTGACGGACAAGGAGAAGGGCGAGCCCCATTTTCTCCCCATAATCGGGACGGACCACGCCGCGGCGATGCCCTACGAGATGATAGTGATAGACGACGGCGCCTTCATGCTGCATGGCAGGTATCGCATCGCCATACACTGGCCAGCCCTCACCATGATGACCTTCGGCAAGATCATGTCCACCCCGGGGGATATAGCCGATCAGATGAAGGCGGTGGCGCGGTAGGCTGGAAGGGTGTTGGTCAACATTGTCACGTTGAGCGCCAGCGAAGATTCCGTTTCGGACGCGATTATGAGATTCTTCGGCCCTCGGCCTCAGAATGACACTATATGAGCGGCCCGGAGTGACAATCGAAAACAGGTTTTCAACCTTCTAGCCCTCCGGCTCCTCTTCCACCAGGGTCACCTCCGAGGCGGCGCCGGCCTGGACGCCGTCCGGCTCCTTGGCGATGGTGAATCTCGCCCTCTGGCCCGTCTGGAGGGCCTGCCACTCGGCGTTGGTAAGATGTGTCACGTGGAAGAAGAAGCTGGCGCCGTCGTCTCGTTTTATGAACCCGAAACCGCGGTCTGTCTTGAGGCTTTCGATGACCCCGTCGTGGAGCCGGCCGTCGCCGTCCCCTGTGTTTTCACCGCAGCCTTGCGCGGGCGCCGCCACGGCGGACAGGCCCGCCGCGTTCTCGCGGGATCTCTCCTCCTCTTTCATCTCGGCGAACCTGGCCCTGCATGCGTCGCAGAAGAAGGGCTGGCCGTCGCGCAGGCGCAGGGTGGTGACGGTCTCCCTGGGCCCTTCGTGCAGGGGGGACTTGCACTCCACCACCCATTCTTCCGGCTTCCAGGCGATCTCGTCGACCATGTCGTTCAGCCAGATGATATCGAAGTCCTTGAGCTTGGCCCCCTCCTGCCTGTCGGCGTAGACCTTGGCGCAGGACTGCCGTATGGACGCCACGGCCACCCTCTTGCCGAGTTTTCGAACCTTTTCGAAGAGGGGGTAATAGTCCTTGTCCCCGACGACGGCGCAGGCCACGTCATAAGCGCCCGGCACGGCGGCGTAGTACATCATAGAGGCCGCCAGGGCTATGTCCACGCATTTTTCCTTGGGGGAGAAGCCGTCCTCCTCGCTCCTGTCGTCGTGGAGTATCCTGCGGCGCTGGTAGTCTATGGGGAAAGCCTCCACCTCGTAGTGGTAGTCCTCGCGCAGCAGAGTGAAAAAGTCCTTGCGGCGTTTGGCCCTGTCCTCGTCGGCGGGGTCGTAGTTGACGGGATAGCTGCCGAAAAGGAAGGATCGCACCAGGTCCATGTTCTCGATCCCGTTTCTCTTTTCGATCTCCCGCCTGAGGGTGCGGGGGAAAGCGCCGTAGTCGATGTAGAAGCCGGGCTGGTTGGACTCCTTGGCCAGGCTCCTGAGGTTTGAATAGAGCCATGTGCCGTCGATAAAAACCATCAATTTAATCATCACCTGAAAAACTCCCGAATTTAAATTTATCAGCTTTCGCCGAACAGGGCCCGGCAATGCGGCGTTTTATCCGTCACGCTTTTTTGCCGGTGTACTTCGACACGTCTATATTATAAATCTTGATTTTTTCCTGCAGGTTTTTTCTCGCAAGGTCGATAGCCGCGGCCGTCCTGGAGATGTTGCCGTGGAATATGGACAGCGCCCTCTCTATGAAGCTTTTCTCCCACGCGCTCTTGGCGGCGCGGAAGGAGCCCAGCTCCTCCCTGAGGGGTATGGGCTGAATGTCCGCCGGCCCCTCCGTCCCGCGGAAGCTCTCCGGCAGGTCGGCGACATCGATGACGTCCCCACCGGCCAGCGCCATGGCCCTCTCGATGACGTTCTGCAGCTCGCGCACGTTGCCGGGCCAGTCATACGCTTTGAAGGCCGCCAGCGCCCTGTCCGAGATGGAGGTTATCTTTTTTCCGGCCTGCTCGCCGTACATCTCGAGGAAGTGGTAGGCCAGCAGCGGTATGTCCTCCTTCCTGTCCCGCATGGGCGGCGCCTCTATGGATATCACGTTAAGACGGTAATACAGGTCCTCGCGGAACGCGCCCCTTTTCACCTCCTCGGCCAGGTCGCGGTTGGTGGCGGAGATCATGCGGGCGTCCGTCTTGATGGTCCTTGTCCCGCCGACCCTCTCGAACTCGCGCTCCTGGATGGCTCTCAGGAGCTTGACCTGGACGGAAGGGGGTATCTCGCCTATCTCGTCGAGGAAAAGCGTTCCCCCGTCCGCAAGCTCGAACCTGCCCTTGCGGGTGGCGATGGCCCCGGTGAAGGCGCCCTTCTCGTGGCCGAAAAGCTCCGATTCCAGAAGCGGCTCCGGGAGCGCCGCGCAGGAGACCTTGACGAATGGGCGGTTCGCCCTGCCGCTCTTGTTGTGCAGCGCCCGGGCGATGAGCTCCTTGCCGGAGCCGGACTCGCCGGTGATGAGGATGGTGGAGTTCGTCTGGGCGACGGCGTCGATCATCTCGTACACTTTCCGCATCGCCCGGCTCCTGCCGACTATGGTGTCGTACTTGAGCATCCGGGAAAGCTCCTCCCGCAGGTGTCTGTTCTCGTTCTTTATGCTCTGCAGCTCGAATATCTTGTTTACGGTGAGGGTGACCTCCTCAGGCTCGAAAGGGCGCAGAAGGTACGTGTAGGCGCCCTTTTTTATGGCGTCTATGGCCGTGGGGATGGAGCCGTGGGCGGTCACTATTATCACCTCCGTCTCCGGCCAGTTCTCCTTGATCCGGGACAGAAGCTCGATCCCGTTCATGGCGGGCATCATGAGATCCGTTATGACAAGGTCGTAGTGTTCCCCGCCCAGCTTCTCCAGGGCCGCCACGCCGCTGTCCGCGGTGTCATAGGCCCAGCCGTTCCGCTCGGCCAGGACCGCCAGCAATTCCAGGTTCTCCTGGCTGTCGTCGACTATGAGAATCCTTTCGCCACTCATCGTTGATATTATGCTTCATCAGCCGCCGGTTGTCATTCCGGCGCTCCGGCGCGGCGAAGACCTCCTCGCAGGTTGCGGCGGCGGTTGTCCGGTATTATAATTTCCCTTGAAGTTCTCCGCTTCTCTATTGATGGGGTTTTTCCCCTGTTTTTAAACGTCGCTGGCGGCGGTCCATAGCCGGGGAAAAACATGGGTTCGCCGTTCTGGAGAGTTTATATGAGCAAAGCCGTGGGCGCTGGTCTGTGTCGTCGGAGTTTTCTCGGGGCGCTGGCCGCGCTCCTGGTCCTGCTCGGCGCCATGAGCGCCTGCACCACCACCGTCGAGGTTCCCGAGTTCAAGCCGCCGGTGTTCCCCCCTCCTCCCGACCCGCCCAAGTTCTACTGGGAGAGGATGCTGAGAAGCAGCGCCGATATCAAGCGGGAGGATACCGAGGACATGCTCAGGCGCATGGTCACGGGCCAGAGAAGGCCCGGACTCGGGATAGCCAAACCCTACGGCGTGGCGGTCCACCAGGGGCGCGTCTTCGTGGGGGATACCGTCAGCCGCCAGGTCTACGCCTACGATTTCGTCGACGGCAGGTTCTTCGAGGTTGGCGACGATGACGGGCCGGGCGTCATATACAAACCCCTGGGGCTGGCCACCGACGGGGCGGGCAACCTGTACGTGGTGGACGCCACCAGCAAGAACGTCAAGATATTCAACAGGGACGGAGAATACATAACAACCGTGGGTGTGAAAGGAGACCTCGAACGCCCCACGGGCGTCGCCGCCACGCCGGACGGACGAAAAGTCTTCGTCGTGGACACGGGAGGCGTGTTGAGCGAAAACCACAGGGTCCGGGTCTACAACCCCGCCACCGGCAAGCATCTATACGATTTCGGCTCGCGCGGCACCGGCCCCGGGCAGTTCAACCTCCCCAACAACGCAGCCATCGGCCCGGACGGGACTCTGTACGTCGTCGACGGCGGCAACTTCCGCGTGCAGGTTTTAACACAGGAGGGAGAGTTCATACGCGCCATCGGCCAGATAGGAAGGCAGTTCGGCCAGTTCTCCCGCCCCAAGGGGATCGGCGTCGACAAGGACAACAACGTATACGTGGCCGACGCGGCCTTCGGCAACTTCCAGATATTCGACAAGGAGGGCAGGCTGCTGCTCTTCGTCGGCTCCAGGGGAAAGGGCGGCGGCCCCGCCGAGTACTTCCTCCCCGCCGGGCTGGCCGTCGACGAGGACGGCAGGGTCTACATGGTCGACCAGTACTTCAGGAAGGTGGGAATATACAGGCCCGCCCACCTGGAGCCGAACGAGGGATACCTCGCCGGGAATCCCGTAGGGAAACAGCCGGAGGCTCTGAAATAATGATGACCCCGGCCCCGATGTCATGCCGCGAAGCGAAGCATCCCGTATCGGACGAGACGGCGGGATTCTTCGGCTGGCGCCTCAGAATGACAGTTAATCCCCTCCCCTGGCGGGAGGGTTTTTTGGCCTTATCCCCTCCCCTGGAGGGAGGGGATTGAGGGGAGGGGGTATAAATAAAATACACCCCCACCTCGGTCCTCCCCCGTCAAGGGGGAGGATGTGAAAAGCTCCCCCGTCGGAGGGGGAGGATTTTTTAAGGGGAACCTTCGAAGCTCGTATGAGGCTGAGACGGCCCAAAAATCCCCGCCGTCGCCGATGTCATGCTGAGCGTCAGCGAAGCATCCCGTCCGCCCTTGCCATCCCCGGCGGGATCCTTCGGCTTGCGCCTCAGGATGACATGATGGGGCGCGGGATGGCGATGAGAGGGTTTTGTGGCATCAGCGAGCGGCATGACCGATTCCGCCCAAATGTCCACCCTCTCTCAAAATCAAGAAAAGAGGTGGGAATTTTTCTCGATTTTAAGAAAATTCGAGGCGTTTCTGAGATAATAACTCAATTAATTCAACAGGATAGATATTGGTACGAAGTGTGCATTGTTTCAATGACAGCATGGACGCTGGAGAAGTCCCCCGAGAGCAGGGGGCATGAGGAAGTTTGATTATAGCGAGCAAAAAGCGTTATATTGTACACAGTCAATCACAGGGGGTCGTTATGAGACACACATTCGGAAGATGGCGGATCGGCGTCATCTGTACGGCCTTGGCCGCGGCGTTTTTCTGGAGCGGCGGCCAGGCGCTGGCCGGTATCGCCGACACCAAGCACAACCTGGGCTCCTCGAACTCGGTTACGGGTAACAACGTCTCCGACACGGGCGAGATCTGCGTTTTCTGCCACACGCCTCACGGCGCGGACACAAACGCTCCGGTGCCGCTGTGGAACAAGAAGCTCGAGGTGGCCAGCCCGACTTACCAGACCTACGCCAGCCTCGGCACCTCCACGCTGGACGCCGCGCAGGCGGACATCGGGTCGGTTTCCCTGGCCTGCCTGTCCTGTCACGACGGCACCCAGGCGATGGACAACATAATCAACGCCCCCGGCTCCGGCGGATATGACGCCACCGGCGGCGGCGTGGACGGTCTGGGCTACTCCTGGACGATCGACGATGGCACCGCTAACGCGAACGGTTACATGATAGGCGGTCCTGTCCCGATGCTGGGGACGGACCTGAGAAACGACCACCCGGTCTCCATCCAGTACGCCGGCGGCGGCTACACCTATAGCGCCGACGGTACCTCCGCGGCGGGCACGGCCTGCACGAGCTGCGCGGACAGCGACTTCTTCGAGCCGTCGGTGGCCCAGATAGGCACCACCCCGACCTGGTGGGTGAACTCCAGCGCCGGCGCGGGTACCAGCAGGGAGAAGAGCGACATCATGCTCTACACCAGGAAGATCACCGCCACCGGCACCGACACCGGGACGTCGCCCGCCGGGAGCTTCGCCGGTGTGAATGAGCCGTTCGTTGAGTGCGCGAGCTGTCATGACCCCCATCGCTCCGACACCAGCACGTTCCTGCGTATGAACAATACCGGGAGCGCCGTGTGCCTGACCTGCCACGACAAGTAAGCCCTGGCGGGGCAGGCCGTGACGGCCTGTGATTGATAACGGGACGGGCCGGACTCTTTAACGAGTCCGGCCCGTTTTTTTTTTGCGCCCCGCCGAGACGCCGGTTCGAAGCCGAAGGACTCGGAACGACATCACTTCATCATAATGTCATGCTGAGCCCTTCGCGGTTGCTCAGGATAAACTCCGCGAAGCATCCCGTATCGGACGAGGCGGCGGGATCCTTCGGCTGGCGCCTCAGGATGACAGTTAATCCCCTCCCCTGGAGGGAGGGGATTGAGGGGAGGGGGTATAAGTAAAATACACCCCCACCTCAGTCCTCCCCCGTCAAGGGGGAGGATGTTTTGAGGGGAGGGTTCGGAGCCTGCTTTTTTCTCCCCCTTTACAAGGGGGAGGATGTGAAAAGCTCCCCTGCCGGAGGGGGAGGAAGTTGAAAAATCCCCGGCGGCGCGTGATGTCATGCTGAGCGAAGCGAAGCATCCCGTATCGGACGAGACAGCGGGATTCTTCGGCGGAGTTTAACCCCGAGCGAAGCCGAAGGGCCTCAGGATGACAATGCGGGGCGCTCAGGCGCCCTGTCCCGCGCCCTCCTGCTGGGCTTCCTGGATTATTCTCTCCATCCTGTCCTTGCCGGCGAGCTTGAGCTTCTTGAGCCTCACCATCTCGATCTCCTCCTCCGGCGAAACCGCCTTGCGGGAAGCCAGCCTCTCCACCTTCTCCTCGAGGTCCTGATGCTCCTCGTACAGCCTCTTGAACTCATCGTTCTCGCTCAAAAGCCTGCTCACGATCTCCTTTTCCGCGTCATCCAGCATATCTCCCTCCTTCGTTTTGTTCAGCGCGTTGTCTCTCCCAGTTTATCTCCGCCTGCGGCCGCCGGACGTATCGCGGCGCCGGGGGTTTTTTCCCGGTCCTTCCCGCCAGCGCCTCCTCGTAAGCTATCATCGCCGCGCCCTCGGAGACCGTCCTCGCGGGCGCCTCCGCCACGGCGTCGATCCCCGCGCCGATCCTCTCCCTGAACAGGTCAGAGTACGGCGCGAACCCGCCGCCCACGAACCGCGCCGGCCTGTCGATCATCCCCGCCAGCGTCTCCGGCCCGGCGGCGAGGTCGTCCGTCGCCTTCTCCCATCTTTTTTCCCCGGCGGTGTAAAGGGCCGCGTAGACCTCCCCCATGCGCGCGTTGAGGATGGGGACGAGGTATCCGCCGTCCCAAAGCGGCTGGACCCTCGCCATCGCGTCGAGCGTCCCCACACCGGTCACGGGGACGTCAAGCGCCGCGCCCAGCCCCAGCGCCGTCCCCAGGCCGATCCTCAAGCCGGTGAAAGAGCCCGGGCCGGACGAGACGGCCACAAGATCGACGGACTCCAGGGGGGCGTCGGCCTCTTCGAGCATCGTCTGGAGGGTTTTGAGAATCTCGCGGGAATGGGTTCTGGACGGCTTGCGGCTCGCCCGGGCCTCGACTAGACCGTCATCCATCAACGCCAGGTTGGTCTCAATGGATGAAGTGTCGATACCCAATATTCGCATCAAGCAATAAGGCCGAGCCCGCCGAAAGCCTATCCCTTACTTCCCTGATACCAGAATACGGCGAAGATTGCAACATTCAAGATCAGGGACGGCGGAAAAGCCCCTGGGTCCGGCGATCGAGGGAAGGGCGGGCGGCAGGGCGGCCCGCCGTGTTTTTCAAGGCCGGCAGCATTTTATTTTGTTTTTTTCAGGCTTGTTTTATAAACTATTACGGTAAATACGCAGCTGTCTTATCAGGAGCCTTGTCGAGGCGCGTTATCAAAGGGCGAATATCCGCGGAAGCCAACGGCAAAGTGAACGGCCAACCTCTGGAAAAGGTATATCTGTTGGGAAGCTACGCGTCCCTGTCTTGCCGCCGTTTTTTCCCGCGGGGAAAGCAGCCGTCCGGGCGGCCATATCCACGGCTCGAGAACCTGACGAAACTTGAGGAAACAGGAAAATGAAAAGTTTGCAGGCCAAACTCATCGGAATGCTGACGGTGATGCTTTTCGTCTCGCTGATCCTGGCGGCGATCCTTGTGCGGGACGCATGGAACCTCAGCTCCCGCGCGGAGGTCTATGACATCAAGAACGAGATAGCGGGCCACCTGAACGCCGCGGCCGGATGGCAGGCGATAGAGCGCGGCGTTGGCGCCACGATACTCGGCAGCGACTCGCCCCCGGCGGCGCTTATCAGCAAGTTCAAGAGCCTCGGCGGCAAGGGCGACAACGAGGCGGCCCAGGCCATGGAGCACGCCGGGGAGCTGGAGGCGCTGGTCGAGGACGATGATTTCCGGCGCCAGCTGGAGGCGTGGAAAAGGTCGTACGAGGGCCTCAGGGCCGCAAGATCCAGGGTGCTGGGCGCATCCATAAAGAGAGGCGCCTGGATATCGGCGGCCACGGCCAACATAGAAGACGAGTTCAGCCTGCGCGACATAGCCTTCGCCCCGACGGACGACATAGAGCGGGTGCGATACTACAACAGCGTCACCCGGGCCAACGTGGCCACCCTCGCCGAATACGCCGGGCGGGAGCGGGCCGTTCTCGGAGGCTTTATCGCCAGCGGAAATCCCATCTCGCCCGAGGCGCTTTCCACCCTCAAAAACTACCGGGCCATAGTGGAGAATGTTTCCAGGCAGGTAAGGTCCATCAAGAACCTCGCCGGAACGCCGCCCGAGCTGGAGGAGGCGATCGGCGGGTATGAAAGGAACTTCCTGGGGACATACCAGCAGCTTCGCGAGAAGGTGTACGAAGCCAGCGAAAAAGGGGCTCCCTATCCCGTCGACGGCGCCGAGTGGATCGAACGGGCCACGGACGGGATCAACTCCGCCCTCGCCATATCCAACACCATCGGGGAGCTTTCCACGAAGGCGGCTGAAAATGTCGATAACAGGGCCTGGAACTCCACGGTGATAAACGTGGGCCTTTTCGCCCTGGCCATAGCGGCTTTCGCCGTCATAATCGTTTTCGTCAGGAGGGCCGTCATAAAGCCGCTCCACGTGATAATCGAGAATCTCGACGGCGGATCGGTCCAGGTCAGCGACGCGTCGGGCCAGATAGCGACGTCATCCCAGTCGCTGGCGGAGGGGGCGACGGAGCAGGCCAGCTCGCTCGAGGAGACGTCGTCGGCGCTCGAGCAGATGGCGTCGATGACCAAGCAGAACGCCGACAACGCCTCGGAGGCCGATTCGCTGGCCCGGAAGACGCGGGA
>JBPRGF010000010.1:0-4170 GCA_051418015.1 Candidatus Nitrospinota bacterium M3_3B_026
ATCGCCTCGCGCCCGGGAAGAGGGTGTACGTCGTAAGAACGTCCGGCGGCCATTACGCCAAGATGCGGATACTGGACTATTACTGCGGCGGGATGGCGGCCTGCTATTCGCTCGAGTACGTCTACCAGGGCGCGGGCGGCAGATCTTTCAAAAGCCCGGAGCGCGGCAAGAATGTTTCCAGGGGTGGAGACAATCTGTCCAGGCGCGCTCCGGCGCCTTGAGCGCGGGAGAGATTATCCCCCCACAAAACCAACTACTTGCCTGGGTCTTCAAAAGCGGCGAGGGCGGCGCCTGCGCCGCATGCCGAAATGCTATAATTTTCGCGGAAAAGCGCTCCGCATGAAAAAACGCCATGGGCAAATCAGAAAAAATCTACCTGCGAATACTCACGGGACGGTCGGATAAGAATATCCAGTTTCAGGATTTGCGCCGTCTCCTTGTGAACGTGGGGTTCAGGGAAAAAGTAAAGGGAAGCCATTTCATTTACACGAAGAAAGATGTTCTGGAGATAATAAACATCCAGGAGAAAAAAGGCATGGCAAAGCCGTACCAGGTAAAGCAGGTACGGAGGATTCTGGTAAAATACAAGCTGGAGCCGGGCGATGAACAGCAAATATGAAATGATTATCTATTGGAGCGAGGAGGACGAGACGTATATCGCCGAGGTCCCCGAACTTCCCGGTTGCATGGCCGACGGAGCATCTTACGCCGAAGCCGTCGCCGAGGCGGAGAAAGTTATCGCCCAGTGGATCGAAACGGCCAGGGAGGAGGGACGACCGATCCCCAAACCGCGCGGACGGCTCATGTTCGCGTAAAAGCTGCCCCCGGCGCCGCGAAGCCCCTCCCTTCTATTTTTCCCTGGATTCAAAAGCGGCGAGGGCGGCGCGGTAAACTTTCTCGAAGGGGATTTTTTTGGCCTGGGCGGCTTTTTTGACCGACTCGAACTCCGGCGCGGGCTTGAGCGCCCCGTCCGGCGCCGTGGCGGTCTTCACCTCGATCACGCCGTATTTCGTCTTCACCTTCTCCACCCGCCGCGGCAGGGAGACCCGTTCCACCACCCGGCGGCGTATCCCGAGCGTCGTCGTGTTCGCGAGGATTATCTCCTGCGCCGCCCGCGCCGTCTCCGGCTTAACCAGCGCCATCAGCATCGCCCCGGGCCGCCCTTTTTTCATCGTCGCGGGGACTATCGCCGCGTCCAGCGCCCCGGCCTCGAAAAGAAGGTCGAAGACAACCGGGTAGACCTGCGGATTCATGTCGTCGATGTTCGCCCACAGCTCGACAAGCCGCTCCTGCCCCCCCAGGCCGCTCCCATCGCCTATGAAGACGCGCAGGATGTTCGGCCAGCGGGGAAAATCATGATTCCCCGCGCCATGGCCGACGGCCGTGGCCGTCATCGCGGGCCGGGGGCCGAAGGACGAAGCCAGCGCCTTCAGGATCGCCGCGCCGGTGGGGGTGGCAAGCTCTATCGAAGGCCCCTCGGCGAAGGTGGGGACGCCCGTCAAAAGATGCGCCGTGGCGGGGGCGGGGATCGGCATGGTCCCGTGCTCCGTCCCCGTCATGCCGGACCCCGTGTTCACGGGCGAGGCGTGGATTTCGTCTATCCCAAGTTCCACCAGGCCGATGGCCGCGCCGACGATGTCCACGATCGAGTCGACCGCTCCCACCTCGTGGAAATGGACTTTCTCCTTGGGCGCCCCGTGCGCCCAGGCCTCCGCCTCCGCCAGCGCGTCGAAGACGCGGAGGGCCTTCTCCCGCGCCTCCGGCGCGATGCGGCTTTTCTCGATCAACCGGGCGATGTCCGTGTAGTGGCGGTGGCCTTTATGGGCCGTCTTGCCCGCCTTGACAGTCAGCTTCACCGCCGCGAGCCCGGCGCGCCGGACGCGGCTTGTCGTGATTTTATAACCGTCCAGGCCCAGTTTCCCGAGCTCGCCCCGCAGCTTCCTGGCCGAAAGGCCCGCGTCCACGAGCGCCCCCAGGGTCATGTCTCCGCTGATCCCGGAGAAGCAGTCGAACCAGGCGAGGGTCACCGCTTCTCCCCGATCATGTTGGTCTTGTGGGCCAGGACGCCCGCGCCGTAGCCGTTGTCGATGTTCATCACCGCCACGCCGGAGGCGCAGGAGTTGAGCATCGATAAAAGAGCCGAAAGCCCCCCGAAGGACGCGCCGTAGCCCACCGACGTGGGGACCGCCACAACGGGGCAAGCGGCAACCCCCCCCACCACCGACGCCAGGGCGCCGTCCATCCCGGCCACCACCACGATGACCCTCGCCGCGGCGAGCTTTTCTGAATGCTCAAGGAGCCTGTGGATCCCCGCGACGCCGACGTCGTGGAGGGTGTCGACCTTCGAGCCCATGACGTCCGCCGTCACGGCCGCCTCCTCGGCCACGGCCCCGTCGGACGTGCCAGCGGAGACGACGAGGACGCGGCCCGCTCTCTTCTTTTTCCCCGGCTCTATGACGATGGCTTTGGAGCGCTCGTGGTAGACGGCGCCTTTGGCGAATCTTTTGATTTTCGCGTAGACCCTCCTCGATGCGCGGGTGGCCAGAACCGGCGCGCCCGTGGCGGCCAGGCGGCGGACGATCGCCGTTATCTCCCTGTCCTCCTTCCCCTCGCAGTAAACAACCTCCGGGAAACCCTGCCGAGACTCCCGATGATGGTCTATCCGGGCGAACCCGAGGCTCTCGGTGGGGAAATGGCGGAGCTTTTCGGCGGCCTCGGCGGGAGAGATTTTCCGCTCGTGAAGAAGCTTCAACACCCGCTCCAGGGTCTTTTTCATCTAGTAAAACTCCGTCTTCAGCTCGCGCCCCATCAGCTCCGCCACGGCCTCCTTCGGCGCCTTGCCTTCGCTCAGGACGCTGTAGACCTGCCTGGTTATGGGCATCTGGACGCCATGTTTCCCGGCGAGGCGCAGGCCGGAAAGAGACGTGGCCACACCCTCGGCCACGGCGCTCATCGAGCCCAGTATGTCCCCGATCCTCTCCCCACGGCCAAGGCGCAGGCCGACGGTCCTGTTGCGGGAAAGGTCGCCCGTGCAGGTCAGCACCAGGTCGCCGATCCCGGACAGGCCGGCGAAGGTTTTCGGGTTGGCCCCCATCGCCTCCCCAAGCCGCGTCATCTCGGAAAGGCCGCGGGTGATAAGGGCGGCGCGGGTGTTGTGGCCGAACCCTAGTCCGTCGGATATCCCCGAGGCGATGGCTATGACGTTCTTGAGCGCCCCGCCAAGCTCCACGCCGGTCACGTCGTCGTGGACGTAGAGCCGGAAGTACGGCGCAGAGAGGACGGACTGGGCGAGCCTCGCCGCGGCCGCGTCCTTCGAGGCGATGGTGGCGGCGGTGGGGGCCGCCTTGACAAGCTCCCGCGCGAACGTCGGCCCGGAAAGATAGCAGGCCCGCCGGGCCACCGCCTCAGGCAGCGTCTCCGATATCACCTGGGCGGGCAGGGCGAGGGTGTTGTTTTCTATCCCCTTGGCGCAGGAGACCACGACGGCATCGTTGGCGACGGCGCCGGCCATCGTCTCCAGAACGCCGCGCATGAACTGCGACGGGACCACGAGCAGGATAAGCCCCGCGCGCGCCGCCTCTGCGATGTCCCCCGTCGCCCGGACACCCTCCGGCAGCCGGACGCCGGGCAGGAACAGGCTGTTCTCGCCCTCCTCGTTGACGGCTTTGACAGCCTCCGCCTCCCGCGCCCAGAGGGTGACGTTCTTCCCGTTCGTGGCCAGCGACCAGGCAAGGGCCGTGCCCCACGCGCCCGCGCCCACTATGGAGATGGCGTCCTCTTCGCCGACGGTCATTTCGTCAAACCCTCACCTTTGTTCTTCCCAGGGCGTCCATTATAACCGCCCCCGGCGAGGTTATGGGGCGCGGATGAGCGACGGGGTGGCCGAAAAGCTCCACGGAAGGGCAACATTTTTTTTCGCCCGGTTTTTGCGCCGTTGGCGCTATCTTATTGTTTTTGCGCGGTTTATGCCATTTCGCCTTCTGCCCGATTTTTTTTAAAAATCCCACTTTCGTGGGATAGCTTTTCGCTGGCGGAGGGGGTATTTATTTATCAGGGAAGATTTTTACAGCCGCGCGATAGGCGGCGAGGCGCGAAAAAAGAACGTGGTATCGGGAGAAAAAACCATGACACGCAAACATTTACTTTCCGCTCTGCTGATTGGCGCCATCC
>JBPRGF010000011.1:0-1445 GCA_051418015.1 Candidatus Nitrospinota bacterium M3_3B_026
TCCCCCAGGTGGTTAACCCGCCAACCGGTGCATCCGCTTCAGATTATAGGCACATTTTACCAGATCCCACTCGCCGGCGACCTTCCTCAGCCCGCGCAGGCTAAACTGCCGGAACCCGATGGCTCGTTTGATAATCCCGAAGACCGTCTCCACGGTCGCTTTCCGCCGCCCGTAGAAGGCTTTCCCCTCCGGGGTCTGCAGGCGCCAGCTCATCTGCTCGGCGGGGCTGGCCCCCTCCGGAGGCGGATCCGGCGGGTCAGCCAGCCGCTGGTCCCAACGCTGGTTGTGGGCCTGGCGACCGGTCGCCAGGTAGGGGGTGATGTTTCGGTCGGTGGCTTCGTTGATATTATCTTCACTATAATATCCGTTGTCGGCGGTGACACGATCGGCCTGTCCTAACTCCTCGGGCACCGCCTCCAGGGAATCCAGCATCGGTTCCAGCTCCTGCCGGTCATTCGGAGCCTGGCTGATGTGGCCGGCCACAATCAGATGGCTATCCATATCGACGGCTGCCTGCGCGTTCCACGCCTGCTGCCAACCCTGGTTACTTGTCAGCATAATCCGGGAGGCCGGGTCGGTGAAGTTGACCTGGTCCTTGCCGCGCGGACCCGGCTCCGGGGGCTTCGGATCGGGCCCCGGCGTCTTCTTGCCGGTACGTTTTTCCTTGGCGCGGCGGGCGGCCATTTTGTCCTCGTATTCGGCCTGCTGGGCCTCATGGCGGGCCTCGGCCCGCCGGGCGATCATGGCTTTGGCCTGCTTGATTTTGGCCAGCCGCTGCTGGCGGCGGGCCAGCTCTTCGGGGAGTCGCTCGTCTTCCTCATCTGCCTGGTCGGCGGCCTCAGCGGCTTCCAGCAGCTCGGCTACTTCCTCGCTGAGCTGGTCTTCTAACTGACAGACCCGATCCCAGCTCATCGCTTTATGCTTGCTGGCGTTGGCCTTGAACTTGCTCCCGTCAATACTTACATCCCCCAGTTCGGTCAGGCCCATGCCGGCGGCCACTTGCAGAATTTGTTTAAACAGGGCCCCCAGCGGCTCCAAAAACCGCTGCCGAAACGTGCAAATGGTATCATGGTCGGGATGCTGATTGGCCGCTACATACCGAAAAGCCACCGACTCGTAGGTGGCCGTCTCAATCTTTCGGGAAGAAAACGTCCCGCTCGCATAGCTGTAAAATAGCAAGGCCGTCATCATTCGCGGATGGTAGGCGTCCGAGCCGCTGCCGGTGTAGGAGGCTTCCAATTCTGAGATATCCAGCTCATCTACTATCTCAACCACAAACCGGGCCAGATGATCCTCGGGCAGCCACTCGTCCACCGAGGGGGGCAGCAGGTAGGAGGTGTCGCGATCCACTAACTTAAAATTCGCCATCTCAAAACAGATTCGTTCGCATTTATAAAAGTTGCCTAAATCTAGGAAATTATGCCCGGAAAGTCCGACAGACTCCT
>JBPRGF010000012.1:0-60575 GCA_051418015.1 Candidatus Nitrospinota bacterium M3_3B_026
GGAAGCATACCCGTATTTCAATGTTGTCCACGAACAGGGAGTAAAATCATGGAACGCCGTACATTCCTGAAGACCGGCGTAGTTGGCGCCGGCGCAGCCGCCGCGACCGTGGCGGCGCCCGCCGTTGCGCGCGCCCAGGACACATTCAAATGGCGCATGACGAACGCCTACCCGCCAGGGGCGCCTTTCTACACCACCGGCCCGGGAAGTCCTGAGGACTTCGCCAAACGTGTGGCCGAAATGTCCGACGGGCGGATGGAAATCGAGCACTACGGCGCGGGCGAGCTGATCCCGGCGCTCGAGGGCTTCGACGCCGTGCGCTCAGGCACGGTCGAGATGAACGCCGCCAACGCCTACTTCTGGGCCGGCAAGAGCTTCGCCGCGCAGTACTTCACCACGGTGCCATTCGGGCTCAACTTCCAGGGGCAGAACGCGTGGCTCTATCACGGCGGCGGTATCGACCTGTGGCACGAACTCTACAGCGACTTCGGCCTCGTCGCCTTCCCGCTCAACAATACCGGCGTGCAGATGACCGGCTGGTTCCGCGAGCCGATCGAGAAGATCGAGGACTTCGACGGCATCAAGATGCGCATCCCTGGTCTCGCGGGCAAGGTCTACAGCGCGCTGGGCGTCAATGTGAAGCTGCTGCCGGGCGGCGAAATTTTCCCCGCCCTGGAGCGTGGCGTGATCGACGCGGCCGAGTTCGTCGGTCCCTACCAGGACCGCCGCATGGGCCTGCAGAACGCCGCCAAGCACTACTACACCACCGGCTGGCACGAGCCGCAGAACACCGGCGAGCTGCTGATCAACAAGGGCGCCTGGGAAAAGCTGCCCAAGGACCTTCAGGCGATCGTCAAGGCCGCCGCCCAGGCTTCCGTGCTGGAAAGCCATGCCTGGTCGGAGGCCGTCAACGCGGAAGCGCTGACGGACCTCGTCGAGAACGAGGGCGTGAAGGCCCAGGCGCTGCCGAAGGACATCGTCGAGCGCATGCGCGAGCTCACCCACGAGGTCCTCGAGGAGGAAGCCGGCAAGGACGAGGCGGTGAAGAAGGTCCACACCGCCTTCTTCGACTTCAAGAAGAAGTGGGACCGCTGGGCCGGCATCAGCGAAAGCGTCTTCCACACCCAGGTGCGCTGAGCCGCACGCACATCACGGTCTTGGGCCCCGCCATTGACGCGGGGCCCATACCCGGCCGAAAAGGTTTCCGGAGCATGATTCCGCCAGGGTGAGTCATGCTTTGGAACGCGAGTCGCTTCCCGGAACGCCAGGACGTTCCGCGCGGCTTTGCGATGCAGGGGGGCTGAATGTCCGCAAACGACCACGCGCCGGACCCGGGCGACGTCTACGGCGACGACGCGGCGGGACGCGCCGGGCGCGGGCTGGAGGCGATCGTGGAATGGGCGGGCCTCATCACCATGTGGGTCGCGCTCGGCATGGTGCTGCTGATCGCCACGAACGTCATCCTGCGCTACCTGTTCGCGATCGGCCCCGTCGCAATGCAGGAACTCGAATGGCACCTGATGGCGCCGGTCGCCATGATCGGCAGCTCCTATACGCTGCGCCATCACGGCCATGTGCGCGTCGACATCCTCTACGACAAGTTCAGGCCGCGAACGCGGGCGCTGGTCGACCTGCTGGCGGCGGCCGGCCTGCTTGTCGTCTCGCTTCTCATCATCAAGCTCTCGCTTAACTTCGTCTACCAAGCCTACCAGATCGGCGAAGGCTCTCCCGACCCCGGCGGACTGCCGCATCGTTTCCTTCTCAAAGCGGTGATGCCGCTCGGCTTCGCGCTGCTGGCCATGCAGGCCGCGGCGCACGTCATCCTCTACGGAAAGCGCCTGCTCGGAAGGTAACGGACAATGGAAGATCAAACGCTCGCCATCCTGATGGGCGTGGGTTTCCTGGGGATGCTGTTTGCCGGTTTTCCCGTCGCCATAGCGCTGATGATCGCGGGCTTCGTGTTCGGCTATCTCGGTTTCGGGATGACGCTGTTCAACCTGCTCCCGCTCAGGATTTACGGCGTCCTCACCAACTACACCCTCATGGCGGTACCGTTGTTCGTCTTCATGGGCGTGATGCTGGAGCGCAGCGGGCTGGCCGAGGACCTCCTGGAGACGATGGCGCTGCTTTTCGGCAGGGTCCGGGGCGGTATGGCCGTCTCCGTCGTGGTGGTGGGGGCGCTGCTGGCGGCGTCCACGGGGATAATCGGCGCGACGGTGGTTACGATGGGCCTGCTGGCGCTTCCCACCATGCTGCGCAGGGGCTACCAGCCGGAGCTGGCCACGGGGGTGATCTCGTCGGCGGGGACGCTGGGGCAGATCATCCCGCCTTCCATAATCCTCGTCCTGCTCGGCGACATCATGAGCGTGAGCGTGGGCGATCTTTTCCTTGCGGCGGTGATACCGGGGCTGGCGCTGGTTCTAATGTACATCCTGTGGATTTTGCTGATGGCGCTGGCAAGGCCGGACGCCGCCCCCGCCATCCCCGCCGCGGAGAGGGCAAAGATATCGGCGGGGCAGCTTGCGGGGAAGGTCGCGAAGGCGCTCGTCCCGCCGGGGCTTCTCATCGTCGCGGTGCTGGGGTCCATCTTCCTCGGCGTGGCCAGCCCCACGGAGTCCGCCGCGATGGGCGGCGTGGGAGCCCTGGCCCTGGCGGCGGCGAACGGGAGGCTGTCGCTTTCGACCATGGTGGAGGCCACCCGCTCCACCACCAGGCTCACCTCCATGATATTCATCATCTTCGCCGGGGCGACCACCTTCGGCCTCGTTTTCCGCGGCCTGGGAGGGGACGACATCGTGAGGGAATTCATCGAACGGGTCCACTACGGCTCCCACGGGGCGTTGCTGGTGGTGATGGGGGTGCTGTTCGTCCTCGGCTTTTTCCTGGATTTCATCGAGATAACATTCATCGTCATCCCGATCGTCGCGCCCATAATGGCCGACATGGGGTTCGATCCTATATGGTTCGCGATCCTGGTGGCGCTGAACCTGCAGACATCCTTCCTCACGCCGCCTTTCGGGTTCTCGCTTTTCTACCTGAAGGGGGTGGCGCCGCCGTCTATCGGGACGGGACATCTTTACCGCGGGATCATCCCGTTCGTTATAATCCAGTTGATCGCGCTTGCCGCGCTGATGGTATATCCTCAGCTGGCGCTGTGGCTGCCGGAGCTGGCGCGGGAGATGATGTTCGGCTAGGGGGAGATATAAATGTTCGAGAAATTCTTGTGGAACAGCCGGTTTGTCGTCATCCTGGCGGTGCTGGCGAGCCTGGTCTCGTCGGTGATCCTGTTCATCATCGCCACGGCGGACGTTTTTACCGTGGCGAAGGAGTCGGTCTCTTACGGTCTGGGGATCGGCGCGGCCGGGGCCATGGGATACGACGAGTTCCACGGCGCCGTGGTGGGGCACATCATCGGCTCCGTGGACGATTTTCTGCTGGCCACCGTCCTTCTGATATTCGCCTTCGGCCTGTACGAGCTTTTCATAAGCGAGATCGAGGAGGCGCAGAGTGACGAGCGCAAGTCGCGCATCCTGATAATAAGCAGCCTCGACGACCTGAAAGACCGCCTCGCCAAGGTCGTCCTGATGATCCTGATCGTGACCTTTTTCAAGAACGTCATCCACACCGAATTCACCGATCCGCTCAGCCTGCTCTACCTCGGCGGCGGCATATTCCTCGTCGCCCTGGCGCTATATTTGACACACGTGAAGGGAGGCGGGGAGGGGGGAAAATGACAACGTTTTTTCGCAATGTCATGCTGAGCGCCAGCGAAGCATCCCGCTCAAACCCCAGTGTCATCCTGAGCCGAAGGCGAAGGATCTCGCGGCGAGCGCGGCAACGGGGTTCTTCACGAGCCTGCTCCGAGCGAAGCGGAGGGGCTCAGCATGACAAACGATTTAAAGCCCCCGCGCCTCCATGTAGGCTCTCTCGCTCATCTTCGACCAGGGCTCGATCCTAGAGGTGAATTTTTTGACTTCGCCGTGGACTCTTTTAAACTTCGGGTTTTCCGCGGCCATCTCGTCCATGGCTTCGGCGCTGAGGGCGCGCAGCTTCCGCAGGACGTCGTCGGGGAATTTTTCGATCTTCACCTTGTATTTTTCGACAAGCTCGGAGAGCGCCTCGGCGTTTCTCAACTCAAGCTCGGAAAGCGACCAGATGTTCACCTGGGCCGCGGCGGCTTTCACTATGGCCTGAAGGTCATCCGGCAGGCTCTCCCATTTTTTCCTGTTTATCATAAGCTCAAGGCACGGCCCCGGCTCCTGCCAGCCGGGGTAGTAGTAGTACTTCGCGGCGCGGTAAAAGCCCATCTTCATGTCGTGATAAGGCCCCACCCACTCCAGCGCGTCTATCACCCCCCGCTCCAGGGCGGTGTAAAGCTCCCCGCCGGGCAGCAGGACGACGTTCACCCCCGCCTTGGCCATCACCTTGCCGCCAAGGCCGGGGACGCGCATCTTCAGCCCCTCCAGGTCCTTGAGGCTTTCGATCTTCCTGTTGAACCATCCGCCCATCTGGACGCCGGTGTTGGTGATGGGAAAGGCGATAAGGTTGTAGGGTTTGTATATCTCATGCCACAGGTCCATCCCCCCGCCGGAGTACAGCCAGGAGTTCATCTGCTGGGCCGTGAGGCCGAAGGGCGAAGAGGTGAAAAACTGCGCCTCGGGGGCCTTCCCGGCCCAGTAATAGGCCGCGCCGTGGCCCATCTCCACCGTCCCGCTCCGCACCGCGTCGAACACCCCCAGGGGAGGGACGAGCTCGCCGCCCGCGAAGACTTTTACGGAGAGCCTGCCGCCGCTCATGAGCTTTACGCTCCTTGCGAACATCTCCGCGCCGGTCTGGAACACGGGGAACTTCGGCGGCCAGGTGGTGACCATTTTCCATCGGAACCTCTTCGCGGCGCGCACAGCCGGCGCGCCGGCTATGACCCCCGCGGCCGCCGCGGCCCCGGCTTTGCCGAGAAACTCGCGTCTTCTCATCTTCCCTCCTCTAGATATACCCTTCCCCACAATAAAAAAAGGCCGGGCACGGCCCGTGGACATGTGGCGCGGCGGCGAAGGCTTTTTCGGCCCCGCCTTATCCCCTCTCTTCCAGCGACCTCTCGATGTCGATCATCTCGCTGCCTTCGATGTACTGCGTGGAGGCCACTTTCGACAGCCTGCTCATCTTTTTCACTATTTCTTTTATCCTGAGGGCCAGGCTCAGGATGTCGGCCACGGACTGGTCGATCTCCTCGCCGGACATCTCCCGCCAGTCCTTCAAAAGCTCCAGGTTGCCTATCGCGCCAGTGAGGGGATTGTTGATCTCGTGCTGGAGCGTGACGGACATTTTCAGGGCCACCTCCAGCTCCCGCTTGGCGGAAAGCTCCTTCTCCAGCGTTTTTATCCGCAGGTGCGCGCCCACCCGGGCCTGCAGCTCCTCCGGGTTGAAAGGCTTCGTGATGTAATCGTTCGCCCCGAGCCCCATTCCATGCAGCTTGTCCCCCATCTCCCTGCGGGCGGTTATCATTATGACCGGGACGAACTTGGTTTTCTCGTTCTCTTTTATCCTGCGGCACACCTCGAAGCCGTCTATGCCGGGCATCATCACGTCCAGCAGCACAAGATCCGGAGGGTCTTCTTCTATAAGCTCCAGGGCCTGTTCGCCGCTGTGGACCGTCGTTATGTTATACTCCGGGTTCCGGGAGAGGGTCATCTGTATAAGGAGGGCGATGTTGGGATCGTCGTCAACCACTAGGATTTTGAGCATTTTCAGAGCCGTCCGTTGTCACGCCTTTTGACTTTATTCTAACACACCGCTCTTTCGCAGGAAGCCGATAAACCCCGGTAAAACCTGGAATTGAAAGAAAAACCGATGGACGATAGGAGACAGTTCCCCAGGGTAAGCGTCAGGATCCACGCCAGGGGCTCGCTCGGCGCGGGGGACGACTACATCCCGTTCTCGGCCTACGTGCTCAACATGTCGAAAGGAGGAGTCCAGCTCAAGCTCAGCGAGGACTCCGCGAAAAGGGTCCGGCAGGCCGCCAAAGACGGGGCGCCTCTCAAGGACGCCGCCGTGGATATGCGGGTCATAAGCTACGTCGAGGACACCTTCCGGATCACCGGAACGCTCGTCTACATGAAGGGCGGAACGGGGGGCGTCGCCATGGGCGTCCGGTTCGGGCGGCTGGACGAGACGGCGGAAAAGACAATCGCCGCCGTCATGGCGCACAAACCTTCCGTGGAGGACAAGGCCGAGTTCAAAGAAGAGCGGCCCCGTTTCACCACGGTCAAGGATTTCGTGGAGAACCTGACCCAGTTCACCATCCTCTACGAGAAGGAGGGGGAGTTTTACATAGGGCGCGAGCGGTTCGTCTTCGTCGGGATGCACAAGACTGACGGGGGCGAGGTCCACGTCGATTGCATAGAAAGCGTCGACCACCGTGGCAAGGTCTTCTGTCCGGACTGCAAGGCGCTGATAGACCCGGTGGACCTTTTCTGATCGCCGATTGTTTCAACAACCAGTTAGCCGTCAAGCAACCCGTAAACCCTCTCCGGCCTGTAGAGGAAAAAGGGATAATCCCGCGCCAGGACGGCGCGCCGCTGGGCCTGGAGCGAGCTGAGCCCCGCAAGCTCCTCCTCCAGCCTGCGCCTCTCCGGCGCCAGCAGACGCCCCATCTCGCTGTTGAGACGGTTGATATTTTTACCCAGCGTTTTCCTGTCCGCGCCGGGCTCGGCGATCTTCCGGACAAGCTCGACCTTTTCCCCGGCCAGCCGCCCCATCTCTCCTGTATCTTCTCCCGCCGCCTTTTCGGGATGCCTCTCAATCTCCCTCAGAGCCTCTTTCGTCCTCTCGACGCTCTCGGAGGGATCGGGGAACGGAACGTCCGGCCAGAGGGTGGCCGAGGCGACAGCGTAGCGCGGAGACGCGAGGCCGTAGAACCTTTCGATGATCCTGTCCGTGATCGTGTCGTACTTGGCGCCTCCCACGCCGTGGATGAAAAGATCGGATATAAAAAGGCGCAGGTACATGGAAAGGACTATGGCCCTTGGCCGGATGTGGACGCTCCCCTCCCCCAGGCCCGAAAGCGGCCGCGCCGGAGCGGTTTCACCGGCGATAAGCGTCCCGCCGCGCTCCTTTCGGGCGAAAAGCCGCTCCCGGCCCCCGTCCGCGCCGCGCACCCAGAAGGGCGTCTCCAGCCGGCCGTCCCTTTCGCCGAGGCCGGGGAAAGGGTTGGCGGGGTAGCGAAGCTTTTTTTCCTTCCGGTAGGCGGCAAGTTCGGCGTTGTATATCTCCCGGAAAAGCTCCAGCCTTTCGATCACGTCCGAAGCGAACTTTTTGAAAGGGACGGCCTCGCAGATGACGGAGACCGGGATCTCCAGAAAACCGTCCGCCACCGGGGCCATCCACACCCTGCGCATGACGACGGCGCGGGATGTGTGGTCATGACCGTAAAGGCCGCGCTTTTCGAGACGGGCCAGAAACTCGTCCGTCGCGGCGGCGGGCCCGGCAAAGGCGGGATCGGAAAGAAGGGAGCGGTACCCTCTCAGCCTCTCCCGCAGTTTCTCCTCAGGCTCCGCGGCGGCGGCCTCGAAGGTCAAGCCGCCCATCGGGGGAAAAAGAGGATGCTCTACCCTCCTGAACACGTTGTCCCTGGCCGGGGCGGGCGCGGCGCGTCCCTTGAACTCGTCGGAGTCCACGGAGACGAAGAGGGCCGCCGCGCCGAGCCTTCTCGCCTCGCGGGCCAGGATCATCGGTTTTATCGCCACGCCTGGATGGAAGATCACGGGCTGATGCCCGGAGGCTATCACCGGCCCTTCCGGCGCGGGCTCCGGCCCGGGGTCGAGCCCGAGGGATTTTGTGTATCGCGCCGCCTGGGAGAGCGCCTCCGCCCTCGCCTGCCCGGCCAGTCCGGCCAACGGCTCGCCGTCTATCAGCGTGTCGCGGGCGCTCCGCCGGTTGGCCTCCAGCGCCTCGGCGTACTCCGAAAGCGGCGGGAGAAAGAGCGTCCCGCCGTTCTCGGACGGGGTCTTCAGGTTTCGAAAGCTCAACGGACTATGTCCCTGATGTCCGAAAGGCCCAGAGGCTCCGGCGACATCACCGGCTCGCCGTACTCCACTCCGATCAGCGACCCGAAATAGGCCCCCGCCGCGGTCAGCCTGCCAATCAGCCAATCCTCCTTGCCCGCGGCGGCGAACTGGGAGTGGTAGAGCCGCGCCGCGGCGAGCTTCTTTTCGAAGGCGCCGGAGACGTCCAGCACGAACGACGGGCTGAGATGCAGGGAAAGATGGCAACAGTGGTAGAAGAAAAGCTTTTTGGGAAACCACGGCTCGCCGGCCATGTCGGTCTTCGTGAGCTTGGCGTCGAACCTGGCCTTCTGGGCAAGCCGGGAGCCTTCGACGTGGTCCGGGTGCGCGTCCACCTCCCCCTGGACGAAGAGTATTTCCGGCCTCAGCCGCCGATAGACCTCCGCCACCTTGCGCCGCGCCTCGATGGTGTCGGCCAGTTCACGGTTCGGCAGATCGAGGGTGACCCTCGTGGAGACGCCAAGGAGCCTGGCCGCCTCCGCCGCCTCCTTCGCCCTCGTTCCCGGATCACCGTAGGGGGTCGGCTCGCCGTTGGTCAAATCCAGCATGGCGACGTCGTACCCCTGCGCCGTCCAGCGCGCCACGGCCCCGCCGAGGCCGAGTTCTATATCGTCCGGGTGCGCGCCGACGAGGAGGATGTCGACCATCTCGAAAGCTCTCTTTCTATGACGCGTTTGTAGTACATGAGGCGAAGCTCCGGGTCATCCAAAGTGACGCCGAAGGAGCGGTCAAGGTTTTTATAGATCAGGGGCACCGGCATCTCCCCCACCTCAAGCCCGAAACGCCACGCCTGTATCCAGAACTGCAACGGCTGGGCGTATCCGGGCTCGTCCAGGCGCAGGCGGCGCAGCTTGCGCGCTCTGTAGACCTTGAACCCGCAGAAGGAGTCCGTCAGGTTGTAGCCTGTTATGCCGTTTATGATCCTGGTGACGGCCATGTTCACCCTGCGCCTGTCGGGGGGAGGCTCGCTCATCTTCGATTCCGGCGTGAGGTACCGGCTGCCGGAGAGGACGTCCAGGCCCCCCAGCTTTTCGAACATGACCGGGATGAGCGCCGGCTCGTGCTGCTCGTCGCAGTCTATTGTCGCCACCTTCTCATATCCGTACTCCTCGGCGTGCCTGAGGCCGTCTATGATGGAGCGGCCGTAGCCGAGATTCCTGTGGCGGCGCAGGATGGCGATTCCCTCGAAATCCGAGATGATCCTGCGGGAGCCGTCCGTGGAGCCGTCGTCGATGGCGAGGATGTCACCATCGTGATGGCGGCGGATCTCCTCCAGCACTCCGCCGACCGTCTCCTCCTCGTTATAGACGGGAACAACTACAAGATTCATAACATCTATCCTTATGAACGTTCACCGCAAAACCCGGATCATCATGGGAAACCGCCGTAAACCGGCCATGGTCAGTGAAGCTTGAGAGCCCTTTCCGTGTCAAGCAGGGCGATGAGTCTTTCCCCGGCCCGCCCCACTCCAAAGACATAATCCACGCCGTCCGCCGCTCCTTCCGGCGGCTTCTCGATGGCCGATTCCGGCAGGCGGAAAAGGTCCGTCACGGCGTCGGCCATCAGGCCAACCGGCCCCTCCGCCATATCCAGCACGATTATACGGGAGGACTTGCTCGCCGCGGCCCTGGGAAACCCGAAACGGAGACGCATCGATATGACCGGAACGATGGCCCCTCGCAGGCTCATCACGCCCAGAACGCTTTGGTTTGTCCTCGGGGCGCGGGTGATCTTCTTCGTCCTCACGATCTCCCGGACATCCATCGCGTCCAGGCCGTAAAGCTCCCCGGCCGCGACAACGCCAAGATAGAGGCGCCCGGGCTCTGTCTTTTCTTTCACCGCCGAGGCGTCCTCCACGTCCTGACCGGCCTGGGCGGCGGGCGGAAGGGGGGTGTCCACCGGCGTCCAGGGCGGCTCCACGTACACAGAATCGTCCGATGAAGATCGTCCGCCCATGATCTCCGGCGCCTGGCCGCCGGGCGTTTTCCAGACGCTGTCCCTTGGCTCCCCCAGCGGGTCGCGCCCCAGGGGGGAGCCGGTTTCAGGCTTTTTGTCCATGCGCTCTTATCAACTCCTCGGCCAGCTGGGCGATCTGCCTTGCGCCCTCGCTTTCCGGCGCGAACTCGAACACGCTTTTCCCGAAGCTCTGGGCCTGGTCGATCCTCATGTCGTACTCCAAGGCCGTCCGGGCCGCCTTGGGCCCGAATCTTTCTCTCAACCTGCCCATTATCGAGTTTACCAGAACGTTTTCCCTGTAAAAAGTGGGTGCGACGAGGGATAGGGAAAGCTCCCGGTGTCCCAGCCTTTCCTTTACGTTGTCTATCGTGTCGAGCATCTCCACGAGGCCGTCCAGGGCAAGGTAGGTCAACGACACGGGTATGACCACCTCCGTGGAGGCCATGAGCAGGTTTATGGTGAGAAGCCCAAGAGACGGCGGGGAGTCTATCAGGATGAAATCGAACCCGTCCTCGGGCTCGATCTTCTGTCGCAGCTTCAGGGCCCGGTCGGGATGGGACGCAGCGTTCACGGTGAAATCCGTCAGGAGCTTGTTCGACGGCGCCACCCAGAGACCCTCCCGCCCCGCCGCCACGGCGACGTCACCCAGGGAGACGCCGGGGTCGAGGAGAAGGTCCGCCACCGAGGGCTTGAGCCCGGCTACGTCGAGCCCCAGGGATTTTCCCACGTGGCCCTGGGGGTCCATGTCGAGGATAAGGGTCTTCTCGCCCTTCCCGGCAAGGTACGCGGCGATGTTCACGGCCAGGGTGGTCTTGCCGCTTCCGCCCTTCTCGTTGGTGAAGCAGATAACCCTTTTCACGGCCGGGTCTCCGGCCCTCCCGGGCGGCGATTTTCCCGGCGGCTCAACGGACGATGTATCGCAGCGCCACGGCGGGAAGGTTCCTCTCCTCCCGCCTCGGGAGGAAGTCCTCCACGCCGATATGATAACCATAGTCCCGGTCCACCTCCTCGCCCGCGGAAGTCAGGATCAGCACCGGCGCAGACCCCAGCTCCGGATCGGCTTTGAGCCGCTCGGCCAGCCCCAAACCACCCTCCTCGGGCAGGGCGCTGTCCACTATCACAGCGTCGAAGGCCTCCCCGTTGCCTTTCAGCAGACTTACCACCTCGCCGCCGCTCAAGGCCACGGCCACCTCGTAGCCCGCCTGCTCGAAGTTTTCCTTCTCTCTTCTGAGGAAAGCGCCGGAGGAGTCCGCAATGAGGACGCGAAGGCCGGCTCCGGGCCTGCCGCCGGAAGCGGAAGACGGGGCCTGGCGGCTGTCCGGCGTCATCTGGGCGATCCTGCCCACGTCCAGGATGAGGGCGACGTCGCCGTCGCCCAGTATCGTGCCGCCGGCTGAGCCATCGATGGACATGCGGCCCGTGATCGGCTTTACGACCACCTCCTCCTGGCCCAGCAGGCTGTCCACAACCAGCCCGAACCTCTTATCCGCCACCCGCGCCACGGCGACGTAAAGCCACTTGCCGGGGACCGTCGGGATCCCGAACAGTGATGAAAGGCGGGCCAGTGGCATGGTCCGCCCTCGCAGCGTCACGGCCTCTCTGCCGTTCACGGTCTGGACCGCCCGGTGGCTCACCCTCGCCGTCTCCTCCACCGACGAAGCCGGCAGGGCGAAAATCTCCCCTCCCACCTTGACTATAAGCGCCTGCGTAATGGCCAGGGTGAGCGGAGTTTTTATCCTTATCTCCAGCCCCTCGCCATGCGCGGAGTCCACGGATATGACGCCGTTCATCTTCGTGACGGCGCTCATCACCGCGTCCAGCCCCACGCCGCGCCCGGAGCCGGTATCCGCCTCCGCCCGGGTCGTGAAACCGGGGGAGAAGATAAGCCTCGTGATCTCATCGGCGTCAAGACGCGCCGCTTTTTCTATCGGTACCAGCCCGACGTCAACGGCCGCCTGCAGGATCGCGTCGCGGTCTATCCCCCTGCCGTCGTCGGCCACGGCCACCACGGCGCTGTCCCCTTCGTACGAGGCCGATATCCTTATCAGGCCCTCCCTGGGCTTGCCCTTGCGCTCCCTTTCCTCCGGAGGCTCTATCCCGTGGTCTATGGCGTTTCGCAAAAGGTGCGCCAGGGACTCCTGCAGGCCCTCGATAACGGACCGGTCCACTTCCGTGTTCTCGCCCGATATCTCGAGCCTTGCCTCCTTGCCCTGGGCGCCGACCAGGTCGCGCGTCATCCTGGCGAACGCGCCGAATATGCTCCCGATGGGTTGCGTCCGGACGCTCATCACCGCCGCCTGAAGCTGGGACGTTGTCCTGTTTATCTTCTCCGCCGTCTCGGCCAGCCGGAGAGCCTCGGGGTCGTTACCGTTGTCTTTGCTGGCGCTTTGCCCCACGAGCCTCAAAAGCCGATTGCGGCTCAAAACCAGTTCTCCCACAAGGTCCATGAGCGTGTTCAGGCGGCTGACTCTGACTCTGACGGTCGGGGGCGCCATCCCCTTCGCGCCGCGGCCGGCGCGTTTTCCTTCCGCCGGGGCGGGAGGGGGAGCCTCCTTTTCCTCTTTCCCGCTTCCGGCCTCGGTGGCGGAGAAGGGGTTCGCCCTTATGCCATCCAGCTCCGCTCTCGCCCTGTCCAGGAGGCCGAACAGGTCGTCGTTGGTCTCCGGGGTGAATTGGAGGTCCTTTCGCCTGATGAGGTTGAGGATGTTCTCCATGCTGTGGATCACCGTGACCATCCCGGAGAACCCCAAAAAGCTCGCGGAGCCTTTGACGGTGTGGACGGCGCGGAATATGTGGTTCAGCAGCTCAACATCATCCGGGGCGGACTCCAGCTCCACCAGCTCCCTGGAGACCCGGTCCAGTATCTCGTCCGTCTCGGCTATAAAGTCGGCTATTATCGCCCTGATGTTGGACGAAGGCATGGCGGTTCTCGGCTTTTCTACCCCTCGAAGGAGGCCTCCACGACGAAGTCGTGGCCGTTTATGGTGAAGGGTATGGCTATCACCGGCCCCTTTGTGACGCTCTCGATCTCGTGGCCTTTGCCGTGGACGATGGTGGGTATCCCGGCCTCGAAGCTCAGCCCCATCGCCGCGAGCCTCCGCCGGGCGTCACCGCTTATCATGTTGGTCAACTCGCCGACGGCGTCGCTGACTTCCGGCGACAACTCGTCGAAGTTCTCGCCGAGCATGGCGCCGATTATGTCGCAGGCCGCGGAGGCGCTGAAGGAGAGCACTACCGCGCCGCTCTTGGAGCCCGTCAGGCCTATGATGCCGGACACGTCGCCCATGGCCTTCTTGTCCTTTTTGAGGAAGGGTTTGCCCGGCGTGGGTTTGAGCATCGCCATGGTGGAAACCACGTTGACGGTCGCCTCCAGGAAAGGGTTTATGAATTCTTTCTTCAAGTCAATCTCCACGTTCCTCCGGCCGCCCCACCGGCGCGGCCCCGGCCACCCGCCGCAGGGACCCCGCCTTGTCCATCCGGGACAGCGCAAGGCCGGCAAGCTCGGCGAACAGGCCGCGCTTTTCCGGCTCCAGCTTGTACAGTATATCCGCCGCGATCCTGTCCGGTATCCTCTCCATGAGCCTGGCCAGGGCCTCCCCCTTGTCCGACAGCTCTATCCATATCCTGCGCCTGTCCTTGTCGTCCCTGCGTTTCTTGAAGATTCCCCTTTCAACCATGCCCCCCACAAGCCATGTCGTGGTGCTGGCTGGCAACTTCAGCGCCGCCCCCACGCCCCCGATGGTGACGCGCCCCGACGCGGCGACGACCCTTAGCGCCTTCCTCTCGGAGTGGGACAACTCGCGGCTGAGCAGGGGGAGGGTGGACTCTATCTCCTGGTACCTGTCGACCACGAGCTCCACGAACCGCCCCATGCGCCCAGATTCTTCCGGCGATTTCATAATTGTATCAACAATCAGACCCGAAACGAAGGTTTACGCGCAGCGCCTCATCCCTTCTCTTTCACAAGCTCCACGACGTTGCCCTCCGGGGCCTGCTCATCAAGCCTGCGGGTGAGCGTCAGCAGGTCAAGTTTGCCGAGCCCCTCGTCTATGGCGCCGTGTATGCCGTCGAAAAGAACGGACAAGGTTTTGCGGTCATTGTCCACAGGGTCCGGCGACACGCTGAGCGCCTCGCCCCCCAGTCTGGTCAGGACGTCCACCACCTTTATATCCGAGGGCGGCTTCTTCAGCAGAAAACGCTCATCGGAGCCGTTGACGAACTCCACAAGGCCGAGCTTCTGGAGCTTGCGCGCCAGGTCGCCGTAGAATTCGCTGGTTATCTCCAGCTTTTCCTGCGCCGCCTTCGGCGCCACGGAGCCGAGCCCGGCCATGTATGAGCGGGTCGCCTCCACGAGCAGCCTCAGGGCATAGTAGTTTCTGTATCTTGACCTGTCGAACCCCTCGTGTTTTTCCGACGTGATCTCTTTGGGATATTGTATGGCGTAGGCGATGACGGATCCTAAAAGCACGATAAGCCACGCCACGTACAGCCAGAACAGGAATATGGGTATGGTGGCCAGCGCGCCGTATACGGCGGTGTAGGTGGCCCAGTTCCTTATGTAATAGTCGAAGATCCACTTGGCGGCCTCGAACATCGTCCCCGCCACGACAGCCCCGATGAGAGCCGGCCTGAAGTAGACCGCGGTGTTCGGGATCAGCCTGTAGAGCAGCAGGAAGGCCGTCCAGGTGAGAACATAGGGGATGGCCTTCATCACGAAGCCCTGCAGGTATGAGTACTCGGCCCAGTTCTCGCTCATCACGAGGGCCTGTATCTGCGCCGTGACGATGATGGAAACGGCTATCAGGATGGGGGCGAAGGTCAACGTGCTCCAGTAGGCCACGAACTGGTTCAGAAGCGGCCTGGGCTTGTCCACCTTCCAGATCATGTTGAAGGCGGACTCCACGGTGCTCATCACCCAGATGCTGAACAGCACCAGCGCCGCCACGCCGAACATGGAGACCGAGGCGGCCTTTTCGGCGAAGGTGTTCAGCCTCTGGCCGACCTGGGCGGCCAGCTCCTGGTTCGGGGTGAGTGTCTGGATGACGAAGTTCAGGATGTTCACCTCCTCGGATATCCTCATCGAGGAGAGGATGAAAAGGGAGACCGCCGTCAGCGGGGCCAGGGCCAGCAGGGTGGTGTACGCAAGCGAAGCGGCGAAGGTGGTGCAGTTGTCCCACCAGAACTTTTCGATTATCTCGTAGAGGAGCTTGAGCCTCCAGGCGGCCCAGCGGATGGCCGGTGATTTCTCCTCCAGGTCGGTCCGCAGAACGTTGACTATCCTGTCGTAAAGCGTGAGGCGGCGTTGTTCTTCCATGGCTGGTTTTATATGGAGGCGCCGAGCGGATTCGAACCGCTGAATGGAGGTTTTGCAGACCTCTGCCTTACCACTTGGCTACGGCGCCCCATGGCATATGTCCCCGACTGTTTCACCGTTGGATTATATATTATCAGGTTTTACGGGCCCGCGGGCAAGGGCGGGATTTTCATGGCGACGGGGTCACAGCCTGAGTTTTTTCCGAAGGGCAAGGTCCATCGCCTTGCTCGGGACGCCGGCGCCCTGCGGATTTTTCAGGCACTCGTTGTCCTGAACGAGCGAAGTGACGCGAAGGATCCTGATTTGCTTCCCGGGCTGGCCCGCGGGCGGGCTTTTATCCGCGGATATCAGGCCATCCGATCGTCCTAAAGCGATCCGGCGGCGCTTCCGATACATATGTTATAATCAAGCGACAGGAGGCGCCATGAAGATAGACGGCTTAGACCCTTTAAAAAACAGGCCCGGCGGCAAGCCGGAAAAAACTGAGCCCGTCCGGGGGGAACCCTTCGAAAAGGTCCTGAAAAAAGTGTCCGGCGAGGCGGGGAAAACCTCCGCTCCGCGCGGGCCAGCGGGTCCCGCTCCCGTGACGCCTCTTTTCCTCTCCGGAGAGAGCGGGGCGAGGCTCAGGGAGACCGCCGGAAGGCTCGAGGACCTGCTTACCGACCTGTCCATGTTCGCCAACGCCCTGGGGGACATGAACCTGCCGGTGGAGAGGCTGAACCCCATGGTGGACGAGCTGGAGGAGCGCAAGGAAGAGATCGCCCTTATGATCGGGGAACTGCCCGACGGCGAGTTGAAGGACATCGCCTCGGAGGCGCTGTCGATACTCATAGAGCAGGTCAGCTTCTACCACGCGGGCTACGCCGCGTGACGGCTGCCTCGCGCTCCGGAGTTGGAGCCGGGGGGCATGACCAGTAAACGGCGGATATTCCCAGCGGTTTTTTATGGCTGACGAAAACGAAAAGGAAGAAAAGAGCGAAAAGGAGTCCGAGACCTCCGGCAGCGGGGCGCTGAACGAGACGCTGGAGGAGCTGGACGACTTCCTGGACATTCCCATGCTCATCTCCGCCGAGCTGGGGCGCACCAAGATGACCGTCCGGGAGCTTCTGGGCCTGCAGGCGGGCTCCGTGATCGAGCTGAAAAAGCTCGTCGGCGAGCCGATGGAGATCTACATAAACGGTCTCGTCACAGCCAGGGGCGAGGTCGTGGTGGTGAACGAGCGGTTCGGAGTCCGCGTCACGGACGTCATAGACCCCCTGGAGATAATCCGCTCGTCGGTCTGATCCCGCCCCGCGCTCAGTGGGGACGGTTCAGGTAAAAGTCGGCGAGGTAGGCCGCTATATCCTCTGGTTTCTTCCCCTCCCTGGTCATGCTCATGGCCACCACGGCCTCTCTCATGCACACGCCGCATTGGGCGGCGTGCTCGTCGGTGTAGCAGGTCAGCAGGCTCTTGTGCTTGAACTTCGGGTTTATGGCGCAGTAGCAATAGCAGAATAGCTTGTCGAGAACGTCCGGGATCTTTTTGGCGATCCTGTACGTCGAGGCGACGTACTCGTCCCGGGCGAAGATGGCCGGGTCCAGCGTGGGGCGGGTCTCCACCCTCTTTTCCGCCTCCAGCAGGTCTTTTTGTATCATCTGGGCGGCGAGTTTCCTGGACTGCGCCAGGGCGTAGCCGGCCGAAAAGGCCAGCGTGAACGCCACCGCCAGCGCGAATAGTTTTCTCATCGATCACAAACCTTTCAAGAAACTAGACTCACGGCGCCACGCCCGGCGCGGCGCCCATTTATTATAACCTTTCCGCGCCCCATGGGCAGCCCGCTCCCGCCGTCAGCCAGGCCAGAACCGTAACATCTCCTCCACCCTGGGGGCGCACCGCCTCCCCTTGCAATCGCCGGTCGTGGCGCCGGTTTTCCTCAGCAGGCTGTCCAGGGAGCGTTCTCCGCTTTTTATCAGGCCCTTGAACGTTTTTTTCTTAATGCCTTTGCAAGGGCATATGACCTTGCGGTCGTCGATTATCTCCCCGTGGCGGTCCGCCATGGCGGCGTCATTTGACAAGACCCAACTCCCTCATGACCTTGACGACCTTCTCCTTCGTCACCGGCTTGACGGCGTAACCCTCGCACCCCTCACGGAATGAGCCCAGGACGCTGGCGCCATCCTCCCTGGCGGTTATCATGATGACCTTCACCATCTTCCGGCCGTATATCCCCCTGTCCTCCTCGTGTTTGCGGATAGCCTTGAGGGCCCCGTGGCCGTCCATCTCCGGCATCATGATGTCGAGGAATATGAGGTCGTAGGGGCTGTTCTCCTCCCAGGCCATGCGGAAAGCCTCCACCGCCTCCCTCCCGTTCACGACCATGTCGCACTCGCCGAACTCCGACACGATCTTGCGCAGGACCATCCTGCCCATAAGCTCGTCGTCAACGATCAGCATCCGCATGTCTCACTCTCCAGCTTTCTGATGTTCAGACCTCGAGCTCTGAGGCAACGAAATCCATCAGCTCCCCAAGAAGCTCAGCGGAAAAATCCATCCTTATCCCCGCCGCCTCGAAAAGCTCCTCCGGCGGCTTCGAGCCCCCCAGCGAAAAGGCGGAAAGAAGCCTGGACGCCGCTCCGGCCGGGTCTTCCTTGTAGTTCCTGTACACCTGCAGGGCGCCAAGCTGGGCTATGGCGTACTCGATGAAATAGAACGGCACCTCGAATATGTGAAGCTGCCGGTGCCACAGGCTCTCGAGAGCCCCCTCGGGGGTCTTCGACCAGTCCACGCCGGTGTTGAACCTTTTGGTGATCTCCACCCACGCCGCCTTTCTCTCCTCCCGGCCGTGGCCGGGGTTGGTGTACACCCAGCTCTGGAACGCGTCCACCGTCGCCACCCAGGGGAAGATGGCGACGATCGTCTCCAGTCTCTCTCTTTTCGCTCTCTTCCGGCTCTCTTCGCCGGAATAGAAAGGCTCCAGGCTCTCGCCGCCGATAAGCTCCATCGACATCGACGCCACCTCGGAAAACTCCATCGAGGCGTGACGATACCACACCACCGGCTGGCGTCTGCTCATCAGCGTGTGGAAGGCGTGCCCTCCCTCGTGCAGAAGCGTGCTGACGTCGTCGTGGGAGCCGACGGCGTTGGTGAAGATGAAGGGGATCCTCGCCTCCTCCAGCGTGGCCTGGTAGCCGCCGGGGGCTTTTCCCTTCCTGCTCTCGAGGTCCATGGAAAAGCCGATGGAGCCGAACATCTCCGAAAGCCGCCTGTCCACCTTCTCGAAAACCCGCCTCGCCCCCTCGAAAAGCTCCGAGGGTTTTTCGAAGGGCTTGAGGGGCGGACGGCCCTCGGGATCGCAGGCGGTGTCCCATGGGCAGACGGAGGAAAGATCCATCTTCCTTCCGCGCCTTTCGGTTATCCTCCTCGCCAGGGGGACGGCTGTCTTCTCTATCGCGTCGAGGAACCTTTCGATGTCCCCGGGGGTATAGTCGCGCAGCTTGGATTTGAAACAGTAGTCGCGATAATCAGGCAGGCCGAGGTTTCCCGCCCATTCGTTCCGGAGTTTGAGCATCTCGTCGAATATCCCGTCGAGCCTGTCCCTGTCCCGCAGCCTCCTTCGCGTCATGGCCATGAAGGCCCGCTCCCGCAGCGGCCTGTCCGGCTCAAGCAGGAACCTGGCCACCTGCGGCAGGGTCCGCTCCTGTCCCTCGAACTCGACGGTCATCCCCCCGATCAGCGCCTGGTACTGTTGAGAAAGCTCGGATAGCTTCACCTGCAGGGGGATGTTCCGCTCATCGAAAAGCTCCACGGAGACCTTTATGATCCTTTCCAGTCTGCCGTATCTTTCCATATCGAGGGCGGCCCTGTGGGGCGACTCCAGGTACTTGCCGTGGAGCCTGTGTTCCCATTCCGCGGCCTTCGGCTGGATCTCGCGGACGCAGTGGAGGTACGCCTCTTTTTTCTCATCGTCGTCCGTGCGGCAGGTCATGGCTATGTACCGCCGGGTGACGCTCTCGTCCACGACGCAGGTCAGCTCCGACCAGTCCAGTATCCACTTTTCGAGGGCCGCCGGATCGCTGGGCGTCTGTTCGGCGAGCTTGACGTAGTAAGGCTCGATGTCGTCCCATGACTTGATCTTCAGGGCGCTGTCCACGAAGCGCCTGGGGAAAGGCTCAAGCCATGGCGGCGAAGTCTCGTTCATGTGATTGTTTTTCCAAAGACGCGGATGAACCCTGCTACCCTGGAAGCAGGCTCAAAAAAGGCCCCGCGGACACCTTGCGGGCCTTCGGCCAAGTTTAACACAGCCTTGACGCGGAGACGGAGAAAGAATACTATTTCCCCTTTTCGAGGACGGGAACTGGATCGAAGGAGCCTTTAAAAAACGCCATGGAGAAGATAAAAAGAGCGCTCATCAGCGTCTCGGACAAAACCGGCCTGGCCGAATTCGCAAAAGAGCTTTCCGCCTTCGCCCCCCAGATACTCTCCACCGGCGGCACGGCAAAAACCCTTTCCGGGGCGGGGGTCGAGGTTCGCGAGGTGAGCGCCTACACCGGCTTTCCGGAGTGTCTCGACGGCAGGGTGAAGACGTTGCATCCCAGGATCCACGGCGGGATATTGGCAAGGCGCGGGCTGGAGAGCCACAGGGCCAGCATGGCCGAGCTTGGGATAGAGCCGATCGACCTGGTGGTGGTGAACCTCTACCCTTTCGAAAGTACCATAGCGGGCGAAAACGCCGCCCTGGAAGATGCGATAGAAAACATAGACATAGGCGGACCGGCGATGATCCGCTCCGCGGCGAAGAATTTCGAAGACGTGGCGGTCGTCGTGGACCCGTCGGACTACCCGGCGGTCATCGAGGAGCTCAAAAAAAACGGCGGCGCCATCTCCCGCGAGATGAGGCTTCGGCTCTCGGCGAAAGCCTACGCCCACACCGCCTGGTACGACGGGCGGATCGCCGATTACATGGCCCGGGAGGCCGGGACCGCCGAAAGGCTGCCCGCGCGAAAGGTCATCCAGCTGGAGAAAGTCTCCTCCATGAGATACGGGGAGAACCCGCACCAGGCGGCGGCCTTTTACCGCGACGCGGGCGCTGGAGCGGGAGGGATGGCCGACGCCGTACAGCATCATGGCAAGGAGCTTTCCTTCAACAACATCGTGGACATGGCCGCCGCCTACGAGCTGGTCTGCGAGTTTGACGAGCCGGCCGTGGCGGTCATAAAACACACCAACCCCTGCGGCGTGGCCCGGGCGGAGAGCCTGGCCGCCGCCTACGAGCGGGCCAAGGAGACCGACCCCGTCTCCGCCTTCGGCGGTGTGGTGGGGATAAACAGGACGGTGGACGCCGGGACGGCGGAGCGGATAGCGGAGGTTTTCACCGAGGTGGTCATAGCGCCGGGCTACGAGCCGGAGGCGATGGAGATACTGAAAAGCAAAAAGAACATACGCCTGATGGAGCTTCCCGTTTTGAAGCCGTCCGGGGACCTGGCCTTCAAGTTCGTCAAGGGCGGCGCGCTTATCCAGGACGCCGACGAGATCACCTATGACGAGACGGCGCTGAGGGTGGTAACAAAGCGCAAACCCTCCGATGATGAGATGAAGGCGCTGCTTTTCGCCTGGACCGTCGCCAAGCACGTGAAGTCCAACGCCATAGTCTACGCCGACGCGGACTCGACCATAGGGGTCGGCGCGGGGCAGATGAGCCGGGTGGACAGCTCGAAGATAGCCGTTTCAAAGGCCCGCAGGCCCGTGGAAGGCTCCGCGATGGCCTCGGACGCCTTTTTCCCGTTCCGGGACGGTATAGACGCCGCCGCCGAGGCGGGCGTCCGCGCCGTGATCCAGCCCGGCGGCTCCGTCCGCGACGAAGAGGTGATCGCCGCCGCGGACGAGCACGGCATGGCGATGGTCTTCACGGGGATACGGCACTTCCGGCACTGACGGCCCGCGCGCCCGGCCTGGGGGCTTTTCGCGCCCAATGGGTCACTTCCCGGTCTTTTTTCCGCTGGGGAGCTTGAAGGCGCTCTTGTCCTTTATCCTCTCGACGCTGAGAACACCCTTCTGACGCATGACGGCGTTCATTATCTTCTGCAGGTGTGCGAGGTCCGTGATCTCCACGGTGATGTAGATATAGCCCCTGCCCTGCCTTCCCCCCACCCGGATCGTCGCCTCGGAGATGTTCGAGCCGTTCTCCGCTATCGCCGCCGAGACCTGCGCCAGCATCCCCGGTCTGTCCTCGGTCTCCACCATTATCATGGCCGTGTGCTTGCCCTCGGCCTTGACGTCCCACTCCACGTCAACGCTGCGCTCCGAGTCCAGGCCGAGGTTCAGGGCGTTCGGGCAGTCGGCGGTGTGGACGACCAGCCCGCGGCCCCTGGAGATGAAACCGCGGATCTCGTCGCCGGGGACGGGATTGCAGCACTTGGCGAAGTGGATGAGCAGGTCGTCCATGTCCTGTATCCGCACCCCGGCGCTCGGCGGCGCGGGGCGCGACGGCCTGGCGCCGAGCTTTTTGAGGAAGGCGCGCATGGCCCCTTTCTTCTCCTCCTGGGCGGCCTTGGGGGCTATCTTGGATATTATCTGGGAGACTTTCAGCTTGCCGAGCCCCAGGGCTATGAACATGCTGTCCAGCGACATGTATCCCGCCGCCTGCGCCCGCGACAGGAGTTTTTGCTCTTGCATGATTTCGGAAGGGTCAAGCCCCAGCCGGGATATCTCCTTTTCCAGCATCTCGCGGCCCAGGGCGCCCGCGCGCTGTTTCTCCGCCTGCCGTATGTAGGAGGTGATCTTGGTCCTGGCCTTGGACGTCTTCACATATTTCAGCCAGTCCCGGGAGGGGCGCGCCTGCTTGCTCGTCAGGACTTCTATTATGTCGCCGTTTTTCAGCTCCTGGCGCAGCGACACCAGCTTGCCGTTCACCTTGGCGCCAATGAGGTGGTGGCCAAGATCGGTATGGATGGTGTAGGCGAAGTCTATTGGCGTGGCGCCGCGGGGCAGGGCCTTGACCTCCTGCCTGGGGGTGAAGACGTAGACCTCGTCCGGGAACAGGTCTATCTTCACCTTTTCCAAAAACTCACGCGGGTGCTTGACCTCCTGCTGCCATTCCAGCAGGCGGCGCAGCCACAATATCTGGTCGTCGCTCTCTCCCTCGCGGGCGCCCTCCTTGTACCGCCAGTGGGCCGCGATGCCCTCCTCGGCTATCTGGTGCATCCGCCTTGTGCGTATCTGGAACTCCACAGGCTTGCCCTCGGGGCCGACGATGGTGGTGTGCAGGCTCTGGTACATGTTCTCCTTGGGCAGGGCTATGTAGTCCTTGAGCTTGCCGGGGATGGGTTTGTAAACGCTGTGGAGAACGCCCAGCGCCCTGTAGCACTCCTGGTCGGAGCCGGTTATGATCCTCACACCCATCAGGTCGAAAACCTCATCGAAGGAGATGTCCTGCCGGCGCATCTTGGAGAAGATAGAGTAATAATGCTTCGGCCTGCCAACCACCTCCGCGGCCAGCCCCTCCGCCCGGAGCCTCTCGGAGACCTCGGAGACCATCTTCTCGATGTATTTTTCCCTCTCCGCCTCCACCTTCTCCACCTTGTGTTTTATGTCGGAATACTCCCTGGGCCACAGGTACTTGAAGGCGCTGTTCTCCAGCTCGGTCTTGATCCAGCCCATGCCCAGCCTGTTGGCCAGCGGGGCGTATATGTCCAGCGTCTCCTGGGCTATCCGGCGCTGCTTGGCGGGGGGGAGGGAGTCCAGGGTCCTCATGTTGTGGACGCGGTCGGCGAGCTTTATGAGGATCACGCGGATGTCCTTGCTCATGGCAAGGATCATCTTCCGCACGTTCTCCGCCTGGCGCTCGGCCTGGGTGGAGAACTCGATCATGGATATCTTGGTAACCCCGTCCACGAGGTTCCACACCTGCTCGCCGAACGATTCCTTGATCTCCTCCGGCGTGGCGTGGGTGTCCTCTATGGTGTCATGCAAAAGACCCGCGGCGACGGACTGGTGGCCCAGTTTCATCCTGGCGAGGATGTAGGCCACCTCCAGCGGGTGGCTCAGGTAGGGCTCGCCGGAGACGCGCTTCTGCCCCTTGTGGCAGCGCGCAGCGAAGGCGTAGGCCCGCCAGACCGTTTCCAGGTCCGCGTCGGGCATGTTCGCGCGCAACTCTTCGATGATAAATTCCGGGCGAATCACGCTATATTGACCTCAACGCCGTTTATATCAATATGTTAACACATATCCTGTCGGAGCGGGCGTTTTGCGCGAAGGGCGATGAGACGGGAGGGAGGCGAAAGCCCCGCCGGAGGTGATCTTCCGCCGGGTCTGACACCGACCGAATGACGCGGCCGCGGGGCTCAGATTTTTCAGGGTTTCTGGATCAGAAACTCCGCTCTTCTGTTTTTCGCCCTCCCCTCCGGCGTGTCGTTGGAGGCTATGGGGCGCATGTCGCCGTACCCCACGGCGGACAGCTGTTCCGGCGGCGCGCCCCGGGCTATCAGGTAGCGCGTCACGGCCGCCGCCCTGGCGCCGGAGAGCTCCCAGTTCGAAGAATAAAGGGCCGATTGCATGGGGACGTTGTCCGTGTGTCCCTCCACCCTCACGGCAAGACCGGATTTTTTCAGTATCCCCGCTATCTCGTCCAGAAGCGGCGTCGCCTTGCTGTTTATTTTGGCCGAGCCAGGCGCGAAGAGGGCCTCCCCGTCAACCCTTATCAAGACCCCGGCGCCCGTGGAGGTGACCTCGGTGTTCTCCCCCATCTTTTCTTTTCCCGCGGCCTGTTTTATCGACTCGCTTATCTTTACGAGCTGGCGCTTGAGCTTCTCATCCTCTTCCTTGATCTCATCGGCCTTCTTTTCAACATCTTCCGTCCCATGCCCCGTGAGGGCGGCCTGGAACTCGCCCTCCCGCCTCACCTTCACGCCGAAGGCGCCCTGGACGGAGCCGAGCATCTCCCTGAACTTGATGATGTCCTGGTTGGAAAAGGAAATCAGCAGGACAAAAAAGGTCAGAAGCAGCGTGGACAGGTCGGCGAAGGTGATGATCCACCCGGGAGCCCCGACTGTCACCCGCGTCTTTCTTGCAGCCACGGCGCCTCCCCGCCTCCTCTACCGCACCTGCAGTCTCGGCGAGAGGAAGGCGTTGAGCTTGGCTTTCATCAGGTTTGGGTTCTCCTTTTTCGCCATGGAGACAACGCCTTCGATGATAAGCTCTTTTATGGACGTCTCCTCCTTGCTCCTTATGGCCAGCTTCTTGGCGAAAGGTATCGCCATGAGGTTGGCTATGAGCGCGCCGTACAGCGTGGTGGTCAGCGCCACGGCCATCGAGGGGCCGATGGCCGACGGGTCGGAGAGGGTCTGGAGCATCTGCACCAGACCGATGAGCGTGCCTATCATCCCGAAGGCCGGGGCCAGCGTCCCTATCTGTTCGAATATCTGCGATCCGTCATAGTGCCTGTCCTGGATGGAGCGCACCTCGGTGTCCAACATGGCGCGGATACTGTTCTGGTCCACGCCGTCCACCAGCAGCCTGACCCCCTTGGCGAGGAAGGGGTCGTCGATCTTCTTTTTCTCAAGAGCCAGCACTCCCTCCTTGCGGGCCACCATGGCAAGCGAAACCATCTCCTCTATGATCTTGTCCGGTGTCACGGGCTTGTGGGTAAAAGCCTTCATCAATATCTTGAAGCTGGCCCCGACCGCCTGCATGGGGAACATCACGAGGGTGGCGGCGGATGTGCCCCCTATGACAACGAGGACGCTGGGCACATCTATGAAGGAGCTTAGCCCCCCCGCGCCCATCGACATGGCCGCGCCTAGCAGGGCCACGCCCGCGACAAGACCGATTACAGTCGCTATGTCCATCTACCACTCAAAACAAGGCAATACTGTTGCAAATCAATGTGAAACACCACGGATCGGGCAAAACCGCGTGGTGGCTTCGCGGTTTTTCGGTTTCAGGCCGATATTCTATCATCAAACTTCTCTCTTTCCACAACGGCCTGCGGAGGTTTTCCGGATTCAACGCGAATGGAATATGTTCTAAAATGAGAACAGGGGTTTTTGTGGACAGCCCCGGGAAAGACAATGGGAAAACTCGTATTGCTAGGAACAGGCACGTCCACCGGCGTGCCCATAATCGGTTGCGGCTGTGAAGTCTGCCGCTCCAAAGATCCGCGGGACCGCCGCCTGCGCTCATCGGCCTGGATACTCCTGGACGGCCTGAGCGCGTTGATAGACACGTCCACCGACCTCAGGACACAGGCCCTCAGGGCCGGGATAAAGAGGGTGGACGCGGTCTTCTATACCCACCACCACGCCGACCACGTCCACGGCATCGACGAGCTGCGCAGCTTCAACTATCTGCAGAAAACACCCATAACCTGCTACGGCAGGGAGGATACACTGGAGAGGATACGCGGCATGTTCGACTACATATTCGACGGCGCCCCCATGACCGGCGGCGGCAAGCCGAGCCTGATCCTGAAAAGCATGGAAGAACCCGTCACCATCAACGGAACCACGGTGACGCCGGTGCCGGCTCACCACGGCGACATGGACATCTACGGCTACCGGGTCAACGGCGCGGCGTATATCACGGACTGCTCCGGCCTTCCGCCATCCTCCATCCCGGAGCTTCAGGGGCTGGACACCCTTATCCTCGGCGCCCTGGGCCTCAAGAGACACTCCACCCATTTCACCCTGGAGCAGGCCCTGGAGACCATCGAGAAGCTGGCCCCGAAACGGGCCTACCTGACGCACCTGAACCACAGCCTCGGCCACGAGGCCACGTCGGCGCGGCTGCCGGACAACGTAGAGATGGCCTGGGACGGGCTGGTCATTGATATCTGAAGAGGATAAAAACGCCACGGCGGCCGCGGCGCTGATCGCCCTCGCCCTGGCAGGCGGCTTTCTGCCCGCGTGGGCTGTCCTTTGTCTCGCGGCGGCGATCGCGGCGGCGGCGTTTGCGCTCCTGGGGGCGCGGGCGGGGTTCCTGGCGCTCGTTCCACTCGCCGCCATTGGCAGCCCATGGCTGTATCCGGCGGTTTCCGCCGCCTCCGCCGCCTTGTTGCTCATCGGCCGCGGCGCAGGGCGGGCCGCGGGATGGCGCGTTTTCTCATCCCTTTCTTTTGCGTCCCTGGCTGGGCTTTCATATTCATACCTTGTCCTTCCCTCCGGATGGCCCTTTTCCGGCTTGTGGGCCGTCCTCGGGGCGCTGGCCGCGGGGCTGGCGGGGGCGCTCGGCGTCATGGCGCCAGTCGGCGTCTTCTCACCCGCCGCCGGAGCGGCCGGCGCGGCTCTTGCTCTCTACAGCCTTCCGGAGCTGAGGATCGAAAATCTCCTTTACACGGAAAGCCTCCTTATTGGCGCGGGCCTGTCCGCCGCGCTGGGGCTTGCGGCCTGGGCGCATGGCAAGATAGACGGGCGCGGGCTGGCGGCGGGAGCGGCGCTCGGGACGGTCATATACACGAGCGCCGGGACGCCGGGCTTTCTCATGCTCTTCTTTTTCGTCGCGGGCGCGGTTGTGGCGACGAGCCATTCAGCGGAGAAGAGGGGCCTCCCGGAGGACCATACCCGGCGCGGGGCGGCAAACGTGCTCGCGAACACAGGCCCGGCGGCCGGGTTCGCCCTGCTGTCGCTTTTCGCCGACGATCCTCTTGTTTTCAACATCGGGTTCTGTGGCGCCCTCTCCGCCGCCCTTGCCGACACCGTCTCCTCGGAGCTTGGGACGGTCTATGGCCCAAGGCCGGTGGACATAGTGACGAGAGTTCAGGCCAAGGTGGGAGCGGACGGCGCCGTCTCGCTCGCGGGCTCCCTGCTGGGCCTGGCGGCGGCGGGGTTCATGGCTCTGGCGGCGGCCACGGCGGGGCTTGTCCCCATGGCGGGCGCGGGGGCCGTGATGGCGGGAGGCGTCGCAGGCTTTATGTTCGACAGCTACCTTGGGTCGGCCTTTGAGAACAGGGGCGCCATGAGCGCCGACGCGGTGAACGCCTGGGGCGCTTTCGGCGGCGGGGCCGTGGCGGCGCTTATGGGATTATCCTTATCGTGAAGCTCCCGGTGTCCATTCCAGCGGCTCGGCGAAACGGAAAAAGCCCTCGGGGAACTCTATCCCCTGCATGACCCTCTCCCACCTCACCTCCACGGCGCCGCCCCCCTCCGCCTCTATCCTGGCATATGATACGTAAGGCGCGGCGGCGCCTTGCGCCATGGGGCCAAGTTTTATAACCACACCCCCGCCCGCATCTTCCAGGACGACCTTCTCCAGCCCGCCGGAGTAGACAAGCCTCATGCGCGGCCCCCACGTCCTCACGACCCTGGCGCCGGGCGGGCCGCCCGCCGAGACCACGCCGGAGAATTCCGGCGGCGCGCCCGTGACAATGGACCTGAGAACAAGCGCCGGAACGCGCCCGCGCGCGATGGGAAGAACACCGGCTTCGGAGCCCGTGATCTCTTCTGTATGGCCCGAGGCCGGGTCCATCCTCGTCATCCTCCCCGGCCAGCCGGCTACCGCAAGAGACACGAGACCGGCCTTGTTTATGACCTCCAGCCTGTAACGGTTGTCTTCGAGGGCCAGCACGGCCCTGCCTTCAAGGGTTTTAAAGTCCCGTCCGCCGGTTATCCGGGCAAGGCCGTAAAACGACGGATAGGAGGGTTTTGAAAAAGCGGCCAGCTCGCGCATGGCCGTGTCCGGCGATATCGTGGCGGAAGCGCAGGTTATAGAAAAAAAGGCGAGGGAAAGGGCGAGCGCGGCGGAGCGTCTTATTTGCCGGCCTCCATGATTTCCAGTTTTTCCCTGATGTTCGTGAGCTTTTTTCTCACCGCGGCGCGGTCGACGTCCCGCTCGTCCTCCGGCTCAGCCTTCAGGGAGCGCTCGTAAGCGTCCTCGGCCGCCTCGAGATCCTCGATGGCCAGGTATACATCCCCCAGGTGCTCCAGGACCACGGGGTCGGGCGGGATGTTCCGGACGGCGTTGAGCATCTTTGAAAGGGCTTCCTTGTAGCGTCCCTGCCTGTAGTACAGCCAGCCGAGAGAGTCTATGAAATAGCCGTTGTCCGGCTCAAGCTCGATGGCCTGCAAAAGGTGCTCCTCGGCCTTCTCCAAGTCCATGCTTTTGTCGGCGTAGATGTATCCCAGGTAGTTCAGCGCGCTGGCATGCCGGGGGTTTATCTCTATCACCTTTTTCATGGACTCTATGCACTTGCGGTACTTTTTCATCCTCTCGTACACGACGCCAAGGTAGAAGTGGTATTTCTCCGCCGCCTGGTTCAGCCCGATCGCCTTTTTGAAGGATTTTTCCGCGCCCTCGTCGTCGTGGAGCCTGTTTCTCAAAAGCCCCTGGTAAAAGTGAAGCTCCGGGTCATCCGGGTCCTTTTTCAGCGCCTTTTCGGCGTACTCGAGACTCATGTCAAGCCTGCCGCTTCGCTGATACAGGTCGGATATCTTGAGAAGGATGTCCCGCTCGTTCTCCCCGTGGCCCAGTATCTGTTTCCAGCTTTCTATGGCCTCGTTGAGCAGATTCAAACGCTCGAAGATGGTGGCTATGTAAAAGAGAGCCCTGGGGTTTTCCCTGTCGTTGGCGCGGATGAGCTGGAACTCCGCCAGAGCCTTCTCGTAGTCCTCCTGCTTGCCCGTGATCTCGGCCTTGCGCATGTGGGAGACGGCGAGCATGAAGTGAAGCTCCATGTCCTCGGGCTCGTTCTCCACAAGCTGCTCATACTCGTCGACGGCCTTGTCGAAAGACTCCTGGACGAGGTACATCTCCGCGAGCTTTGCCTTCATGCGCTCGTCGAAGGGGTTCGCGTCGAGATAGTTTTCGTAGACCCCCACTGCCTTGTCGAACTTCTTCATGGCGGTGTAGACCTTCGCCAGCCCGTCGTGCCCCTTCGAGAAGGTGGGGTATTCTTCTATCAGCTTCTTGAAAGCCTTCTCGGCCTCGGGAAGCCTTTTCATGACATACAGGGCGCGGCCCTCGTAGTACATCCCCATGGCGTCGCCGGGGAACCTCTCGTTGTAGTCTCTCAGCGTCTTGAGCGCCTCGCCGCCCATGTCTTCCTTCATGTAGGCCACGGCCAAGTATATCCATACCTCCTTGCGCTCAGGCTCAAGCTCCACCACGCGCTTGAAATACCTGATGGTCTCTTTATTGTCGCCCAGGCTGGAATATATTCCACCGAGGATGATCATGAGCGGGGTGTAGTCCGGACTTATCTCGAGCCCCGCCTCGGCCGTCTTCATGGCCTCCTCCAGGCGGCCCATCCGCAGCAGCAGCCCGGCTGAGCGCTCGTAGGCCTGGGCCATCGTGTCGTCTTCCTCCGCGGCGCGCCCGAAGCTTTCGATCGCCTCCTCGTAATGGCCCTCGCGCTCGGCCATCAGGCCGGCGAGGTAGTGGTAATAGGCCTCGGAGCGGTCCTTGATTATCTTAACCTCGACCGTCCCTCCCGCCTCCGCGCCGGGGGGTAGGGCGGGCGTCTTCCTGGCCGCGGAGGGCGCCGCGGCGCAGGATATCAACAGGACCGATAAAATCGGCGGAGTGATTTTCTGGATAAGCCTCATTGAACTATTTTTGAAAGACCGGCCAGCCCCCGGGGAACATCACAAGCCACGTCTTTTCCGCATATTTTTTTTTCAGGACCGCGATCGTTTTGACTCCACTTTCACACTTTCTAGCATAACCCTTTTGATAATCGAGCGCAATCCGGAGTCGGCCACCTTCGAAAGCTCCCGGTCGATCTCTCGCCGGACGGACTCGGGGACGGTTGCGGCTTCCCGGGGTTCTTCCGGCGCGTCCTTCGCCTCCTTTCCCGCCGGGGCGAAGGCGCCGGTCCTCACCTGTGTCACGATGGAACGCACCACGTCTCCGCCCAGCTCGGCGTTCACGTTCTCCGCGACCTGCGATTTCAGGTACATCATGGAGTCGGCCCACACGGGCTCCGCGACCCATATGGTAAGAGTCCGCCGGGCCAGGGCGGCGGGCCTGGAGACGGCCGCGAGGGAGGGCCCGGCTATTTTCTCCCACTTTCTCTCTATTTCGGCGAGATTCAACAGGTTCGCCTGATCCACGGAGCGCAACGCCGCCTCCAGCGCCGCGCCGACGCTCGACATGCGCCGCCTCCCCTTGCTCACCGCCTCTCCCCCGCCCCGCCGCGGGGGTTGCTTTTGATGATGGATTCGTTTATTTTCATTTTTTCATCGCGGGTAAATATGGTCTGGTTGAAGGGTAGCATTTCCGGCTTATGACATTCCACACCGAATACCTCTGGTTCAACACCAAAAACAGGCGGGAGTACATAAACATCACGGCCGAGGTGGAGGGGATCGTCTCCCGGTCGAAGGCTCGTGAGGGAATGGCGCTGGTCTCCGCCATGCACATAACCGCCGGGGTGTGGGTCAACGACGCCGAGTCCGGCCTGCTCCAGGACATCGACGAGTGGCTGGAGAGGCTCGCGCCCTACAATCCTGATTATCGCCACCACCGCACGGGGGAGGACAACGGCGACGCCCACCTGAAAAACCTCATGGTCCACCACCAGGTCATCCTGCCGATAACGGAAGGGAGGCTCGACCTCGGCCCCTGGCAGCAGGTCTACTACGCCGAGTTCGACGGCAGGAGACGCAAGCGGGTGGTGGTGAAGGTGATGGGCGAATGACCGCCGCCACGGTTTCCCGGACGTCCGCGGCGCGAGGGTAGAAGATGTCCATCAACAGAACCCCGCTTTACAGGATGCATCGTGATCTCGGCGCGAAGATGGCGCCGTTCCACGGCTGGGATATGCCTATCCAGTATTCCTCGATCATGGAGGAGAGCAGGACCGTCAGGGATAACGCGGGCCTTTTCGACGTGTCTCACATGGGACAGATCGAGGTGAAGGGCGAGCACGCCCTGGAGCAACTCCAGCGCCTCACCCCTACGGACCTGGCCTCCCTGGAGGAGGGCCGCGTCCGGTATACCGTCCTCCTCAACGAAAACGGGGGGATCATAGACGACCTGCTGGTCTACGCCGTGAGCCGGAAGCGCTTCCTGCTCTGCGTCAACGCCGCCAATACGGGCAAGGACCTGGACTGGCTGGCGGACCACGCCCTGCAGTACCCCGACGTGGAGGTGACAAACCTGACGAGGCGCTACGGGATGCTGGCCCTGCAGGGGCCGAACGCCGAGCAGGTCATGCTCCAGGTGACGGATTATCCCCTCTCCCGGCTGGGGCGCTTCCAATTCACCGTCGTCAACGTCGACGAGGCCGCCGTGATCCTCGCCCGGACCGGCTACACCGGGGAGGACGGGTTTGAAATATTCTCCGACTGGCGGGAGACCCAGGCGGTGTGGGAGAAGATCATGACCAGGGGCAGACCTTTCGGGATAAAGCCGATCGGCCTGGGCGCGCGGGATGTGTTGAGGCTGGAGGCGGGCTACCTTTTGTGCGGGCAGGACATGGACGAGTCCACCACCCCCTACGAGGCGGGCCTCGGCTGGCTGGTGGCCCCCGGCAAGGAGGGCGGGTTCATCGGCCGGGAGGCCCTTCTGAGACAAAAGGAGGAGGGGCCGCCGCGGCGGCTGGCCGGGATCGAGGTGTTGGGGCGCGGAGTTCCCAGGACCGGCTACGAGCTGTATCACGGCGCTGAGAAGGCAGGGCGCGTCACCAGCGGCACGATGAGCCCTACCCTGGGAGCGCCCATCGGGCTGGCCTATGTCCAAGCCGGGCTGGCTGACGAGGGAACGAGGCTGGAGGTGGATATCCGCGGCAAGAGGGTGGAGGCCATCGTCCGCAAGACACCGTTCGTGAAACCGGGGACAAGGAAAAAAGAGGCGGCGGAGACCCGGGCATGATGAGGCCGGGACGGAAAAAAACGGGCTTTAAAGCTTTCAAGAAACTGCTCAGGGAGGGAGCCTGATGGAATATCCAAATGATTTGAAGTACTCGAAAGAGCACGAGTGGGTGAAGGTAGAGGGAGATATGGCCGTGGTCGGCATAACGGACTTCGCCCAGGGCGAGCTTGGCGACATCGTCTTCGTGGAGCTGCCGGAGACCGGCCGCAAGCTCAACGCCGGCGAGAGCTTTGGCGTCGCCGAGTCTGTCAAGACCGTGTCGGACCTTTATTCGCCCCTCTCCGGCGAGGTGGTGGAAACAAACCCGAACCTGGACTCCCAGCCGGAGCTTGTGAACAGCTCGCCTTACGGCAAGGGCTGGATGATAAAGCTGAAAATCTCCGGCGAGTCCGAGATCGGCTCGCTCCTTTCCGCCGCCGACTACAAGGCCCTCGTGGAGAAGGGGAGCTGACGGGAATTGCGTTACATTCCCCTCACTGCCCCCGACAGGGAGAGGATGCTCCGGGTGATCGGGGCGTCCTCCGTGAACGAGCTTTTCGCCGATATACCGGAGAAGGCGCGGCCCGCCCGCCCGGTTGACCTGCCCGGCCCCATGGACGAGGAGGGGGTCCGGGAGTATTTCGAGGTCCTGGCGGCGGAAAACAGGACGTATCCGGCGAAAAACCGGTTCTTGGGCGCCGGGGCGTACAGCCACCATGTCCCCTCCGCCGTCGACCATCTCATCTCGCGGTCGGAGTTTTTCACCGCCTACACCCCCTACCAGCCCGAGGTGAGCCAGGGGACGCTGATGGCCATATACGAGTTCCAGACCTACACCGCGGCGCTTTTCGAGATGGAGGTGGCGAACGCGTCGATGTACGACGGCGCGTCGGCGCTGGCGGAGGCCGTCATCATGGCGGCGAGAATAACCGGCAGAAACAGGGTCGTCATCTCAAATCTTGTCCACCCCCACTGGCTGGAGGTGACGCGAACCTATACCAGCCGCCTCGGGATCGATGTCGCCGTCATGGACTGCCTGGAGGAGGGCGCGGCCACGGCAAAGAGGCTGGCGGAAGCGGTGGACGGAGGAGCGGCGGCGGCGGTTGTCGGGTATCCGAACTTCCTGGGCAATCTTGAAGACCTGGAGGCCATCCGCGGCGTCCTCGACAAAAGACAGGCGCTGATGATAACCGCCGTGGCCGAGCCCGTGGCCCTTCTCGCCCTGCGCGGGCCGGGGGCGTTCGGGGCGGATATCGTGGTGGGTGAGGGGCGCTCCTTCGGCGGCTCTCTTTCCTTTGGCGGGCCCGGCCTGGGGCTTTTCGCCACCCGGGCGAAATGGGCCCGGCAGGCTCCTGGCAGGCTGGTGGGCAAAACCGTGGACAAGAGCGGGCGCTCTGGATACGTCCTCACCCTGGCCACCCGCGAGCAGCACATAAGAAGGGAGCGGGCCACGTCGAACATATGCTCCAACCAGGCGCTCATGGCCACAGCCTTCGCCATCCACCTGACCCTTCTAGGGAAGGAAGGGGGCAGGGAGCTTGCGCTGAAAAACCATTCCGCGGCGCGGTACATGGTGGAGAAAATAACCTCCATCAAAGGCTTCAGCCGCGCCTTCGACAGGCCCTTTTTCAACGAGGCCGCGATAAAAACCCCCGTCTCCGCCGAAAAGATAAACGAAAGGCTCGCCGAAAACGGAATCCTGGGAGGATACGACCTTTCCCGGGTTTACCCGGAGATGGGGTCCGCGATGCTCTTCGCGGCGACGGAGGTCAACACGAAAGAGTCGATCGACAGAATGACCGCGATGCTGCCGGAGTTTGGGAGATGAACGGAAAACAGTCCCAGCGCGGTCTGGTCTTCGAGGAGGCGCCGGTTTTCGGGCGCGGCTCGGCGGGGCGCAGAGGGGTGGATTTCCAGGATACGGGGATACCGCCGGCGGAGCTTGCGGAGTCCGCTCCGGAGAGGCTTTTGAGGGAAGAACTCGCCGGTTTCCCGGAGCTTTCCGAACCGGAGGTTGTCCGGCATTTCACGAGGCTTTCCCAGTGGAACTTCGGGGTGGACTCGAACATGTATCCCCTGGGCTCTTGCACCATGAAATACAACCCCAGGATAAACGAGGCGGTGGCGCGCCTTCCGGGGTTCGCCAACCTGAGCCCCCTGCAACCCGGCGCCGACGCCCAGGGGACGCTGCGCCTGATCCACGATCTTGGAAAATGGCTTTGCGAGATAACAGGGATGGACGCCGCCACGCTTCAGCCCGCGGCGGGCGCCCACGGGGAGTTCACGGGCCTTCTCATGATCCGCGCCGCCCTCGAAAAGAGGGGGGACGCAAGGAAAAAGGTGCTGCTGCCGGACTCGTCCCACGGGACGAACCCCGCCTCGGCGGTCTTCTGCGGCTACGAGGCGGTAACGGCGCCAAGCAATGGTGATGGAAGGGTGGATATCGCCGAGCTTGACAGGCTCATGGACGGCGACGTCGCCGCCCTGATGATAACCAACCCCAACACTCTGGGTGTGTTCGAGTCGAACATCATGCAGATCGCGCGTCTCGTCCATGACCGCGGCGGGTTCGTCTACCTGGACGGGGCGAACCTGAACGCGCTGATGGGCAAGGCCAGGTTCGGCGACATGGGGATCGACGCGGCGCACCTGAACCTGCATAAAACCTTCTCCACGCCCCATGGCGGCGGCGGGCCGGGGGCGGGGCCGGTGGTTGTCAAAAAGGAGCTCGCGCCGCATCTCCCCGTTCCCGTGGTGGCCGAGAGGGACGGGATTTACTTTCTCGATCATGACAGGCCGGAATCCATCGGACGGGTCCACGGGTTCCACGGCAACGTGGGGGTGCTGGTCCGCGCGGCGGCCTATATCCTGTCCATGGGCGCGGAGGGGCTCACCGCCGCGGCCGAGACGGCCGTCCTGAACGCAAACTATATAAGAGCGCGGCTCAAGGACCATTACCACATCCCGTATGAAACGGCCGTCCTGCACGAGCTTGTGTTGAGCGACAAGCGGCAGAACGAAAGCGGCGTCACGACCCTGGACATCGCCAAGGGTCTGATCGACCGCGGCTTCCACCCGCCCACGATCTATTTCCCCCTCATCGTGAAGGGGGCCATGATGATCGAGCCGACGGAGACGGAATCCAAAGAGACGCTGGACGCCTTCATCGACGCGATGATAGACATCGCCGAGACGGCGGAACGGGATCCGGAGTCGCTCAAAGCCGCGCCCTCCCTCGCCGTCCGTGGCAGGCTCGACGAGGCCCTCGCCGCGCGGCGTCCGGAGCTGCGCTGCCCCGCCTGCGGATAGGGAAGCATTCGGTATCCGAAGGCTTCCGTCTTCATTATTGGGTTGCCAACTTTGGCATAAGAATATTATACTGCCGGGAAATTATGGTCAGCCGCTGATTCCGCGGCTGCCGGTAAACCGTTTCATGCTGAAGGAGCGAGCTTATGCCATCATACGGTCTTGTCGGAACAAACGGTCCGGGAGTCTACACCGGTATTCGAAGCGCCGATTACGCGTTCGCGGAGGGGCCCGCTCCCGGGTTTATCAATCAATGGTTTGTCATGAATTTCACCGGCATCCCATATACGGGGACGCCTAACGTAGTCGCCTCGACCGGCAACCCCCATTGGACCGTCCACCCGATCTGGGCGAATCCGAACGGGGCCGGTTTCGTCGTCAACCGCAAGACACCGTCGCCCGGCGGGCGAACGTTCCTGGTTTACGCCCTGGCGATGGGCCCCCTACCCCCCGTTCCCACCGAATCTCAACAGGGGCTTGACGCGGAGGTCAAACCTGTCACGGAAGACGAGTTTGTGAAATTAGCCAGAGAGAACGGCGTGGAGTACACGCCTTAAAAGAGGCACGCAATAAACGACGCGTCCTGGTTAGAGAAAAAAGGCGCCAATCGGGAAGTTTTCTTCTCCGGCGGAATGATGTATACTTCTTCTCTCGAAATGGTTCCAGCCGGTGGCCCCATCGTCTAGTGGCCTAGGACGCCGCCCTCTCACGGCGGAAACAGGGGTTCGACTCCCCTTGGGGCTACCAATTACCCGTCTCTGTCAAGACAGGCGACCATGCGATGGCTGGGAGGGCCGTTGCCCTAACCTGAAAAATTTCCCCGTCCCTCCTCCGGTCTTTCCGGCGGACGGAAAGGCAGATAGACGGTGAAAACGGATCCTTCGCCCACTTTGCTTTCGACCCAGACCACCCCTCCGTGCAGCTCGGTGAGCTCCTTGACAAGGTTCAGGCCGAGCCCCGTTCCGGCGTGGGACCGCGAGTCTCCCCCCTCCACCTGCCTGAACCTGTCGAAGACGGCCTTGAGATGGCTTTCCGGGATGCCCCTGCCGGTGTCCTTCACCCGTATCAGCGCGCCGTCGGGATAATCCCCGCTTCGTTCCACGAAGACGCCCACGCTCCCCTTGTCCGTGAACTTGATGGCGTTCGACAGCAGGTTGATGAGAACCTGCAGTATGCGCCGCTCGTCCACCATGAAATGGGGCAGCCCCTCCGGGGCGGTGTATCCTATGTCGAGCCCCTTGGCCCCGGCCAGCGACGACACGGACGCCACGGCGTCGGCGATCAGCTCCCTGATGTTCACCTCCGCGATGTCCAGGGCAACGTAGCCGGACTCTATCCTCGCAAGGTCCAGAAGGTCGTTTATCAGGGAGAGAAGATGCTTCGAGCTTTTCAGGACCCTCTCCAGCATCCCCCTCGCCTCGGCGGCCCACCCGGGGTCATCCGGCAACTGATCCCAGTCCTCGATGATCTGATCGGTGAAATTTATTATGGCGTTCAGAGGCGTCCTCAGCTCGTGGGACATGGAGGCCAGGAAGTCCGACTTGAGCTTGTCCGCCTCCATCAGCCTTGCGTTGACGTCCTTCAACTCCCTGTTGGCCTTTATTATCCTGCGCTGCATCTCCTTTCTCACATCGAGGGAGCTTTTCAGCTCCTCAGTCGTCTTCTCCAGCGCTTCGCTCTTTTCCTTCAAGGACTTTGTCATCCTGTTGAAGGCGATGGCCAGCGCGCCTATCTCGTCCAGGCTCATGACCTCCGTCTGCACGCCCAGGTTGCCCCTGGCCGCCTCGTTCGTGGCGTCCACTAGCTTTTCGATCGGCTTGATGATCGACCGGATGATGATGGGAAAGACTATGGCCGAGAGGATGACTATGGAAAGGAGCAGGACGAAGTTCTGGGTCACAAGCAGGGTGGCCACCCGCGTGGAGCGGTCCAGGATGGAGGTGAAGGTCTCGTAGATCCTGTCCAGTATCTTCTCCACCCCGTCGCGCAGGCCGGGCAGGGTGAGCTTGACCTCCTCGGCGCGGGCCAGGAGCTCGTCGCTGAACTCGTCCTCGCCGCTGATTATCATCTCCGCCGCCCGCTTTGCGTTCCTGTAGTATTGCTCAAAAACCTTCCCCACCCTCTCGTACTCGTCCGCGTGGGCCTTGTCCAGGCTTTTGAGCCTCCCCAGGGCCCACCTGAAATCCTCCGCCCGCCTCTCCGCCTCGGCCAGCATGTCCGCCTCCTTGAGCTGGGCGGCGTCCTTGGCCAGCTGCTCCACGTCCGCCAGGGACTGCCGGAGGCCGTCGGCCTGTCTCATGGCCTCCACCTTGGAGGGGTCCAGGTAGTCGTTGATCTTCGCGGAGGAGTAATAGGACAGCCCCCACATGGCTATGTAGAAGGCGAGGAACAGAACAAGGTTCCCCCAGAGCTTGAACTTGATGGAGAGGTTTTTCATGACGGCTTCCAAAAAGGCGCCGGCCGCGATGAGGATGGCGCGGGTGGCGGGCTCCGCAGGCTAGCGGCCCGTGAGCCTGACCCTGACCACCTTCACCTCGTCCGATGCCTGGTCTTTATAGACGTACCCGATCCCTCCCCTGTTCTCCGCCACGAAGCGGATCACCTCCCCGGCCTTCTTCATGGTGATGGGGGGCCGTCTTTTGGCGGAGAAGATCATCTTTATCCAGTAGCTTTTGATCGAATAAAGGTCCTTGCCGAGATACTCTTCCGCGAACCTCGCCCTGGCCGACTCCTCCTCGCTTGCGTCCTGTTCGATCAGGTCGCACGTGAGGATGGCGTCGCCGCTTTTCCACACACTTATCTTACCGAGGAATATATTGGCGAGCTCCTTGTCCGTCAGGCTTTCCACGGGGTTTCCCTTGTTGACCACCACGATGAGCCGCCGGCCCTCGCCGGACTGAGCCCAGGAGACGGCCGGGAGGAGGAGAACACCCGCCAGCAAAAGCGCAAGCGGCGAAAAGAGGCTTTTCACGGCCCTGGCCCTGCGCATATCGTCAAAAGAAAAGGGTGAAGGCGGCGCGGAACTGCCCGAAATCCTCTCCGCCCTCGTTGATTATCTCGACGTTGTTCGCGCCGCGCCTGTTCTCGTTCCATTCCACCTTGATGAACAGGTTGTCGTTCATCCTGACGTTCACCCCGGCCAGGTAGGAGGTCCAGTCGTCGTCGCCGAAGTCCGTGTCGGGGTCGATGGTCTGGTACCTCAGGTACGGGGTGTACCTGCCGGCCCTGTACGACCCCTGGGCGTACCATGTTATCTCGCCGCGATCGCCAAGCTCCGACTGGCCGTATTCGCCCCTCACGTTGAGCCTCCCGAGGTTCACGTTCAGCGACGCCACGGAGGCCCAGTGCCATTCGTTGAGGTTGTCGGGCGTGACGGCCCTCTCCCCGTAGAAGCCGGACAGCCCGGCCTGGATGCTCTCGTCGTGGGTGGTGAACTGCAGCCTGCCGCCCGCGGCCTTGTTGACGTTGTCGTCAAAAGCGGCCTCGTTGGTGCTGCCCAGCCCCTCGCCGTTGCCGGCGTAGAGGACGTAGTCAATGTCATGATGCCCCGGCGTGGGGACCTCCCCCCGCAGGGCCAGGCCGGTCGTGAACTTCGGGATCAGCGGGAATCCCCCCTTGCTGTCGGCGTGGTACATCATCTCCGGCACGTTGACCGAAAGGAAGGCCGGCGAGGCGTCGTGTATCTCGTTGTAGAGCCCCCAGGGGGTCAGGGTCTTGCCGCCGCGCAGCTTGAGCCAGTTGGCCAGGATGTAATCGGCGAAGGCGTACTCCAGGATGACGGAGCCGTGCCCCCTGCCGGTGTCTGGCCCGTGCTCGAACTCCACCATGGACTGGATGAGAAGGTCCGGCCGGATGACGACATCCATCAACAGGTTGAAATGAAGCAGGTTGAAAGAGCCGTTGTCCATGCCCGTCGCCTGGGGATATTCGCTTCCCTCGTCCTTCGTGGCCTGGGTATACCGCATGTCCATGTAGCCGTGAAGCTTGAGCATCCCCAGGTCCAGGGCGGCCGCCTCCGGCGCGGCGGCGGCCGATAGCAGGACGGCCAGCGCGAGCATGGCCAGGCGGCGGATCGCGAAAACTTTCATCACAACCCTATCCCGTAAAGCTCCAGCTTCTTGTAAAGCCGGGAGCGGTGTATGCCGAGCATCTTGGCCGCCTTGGCCTTGTTGGACCCGGCGGCGGCGAGGGCTCTTTCTATGAGAGTCTTCTCCGCCTCCTCCAGGGTGGGTATCTCCCCTCCCTCCACAAGCGCGGCGGCGGATGGCTTTCTCTTCCTGGAAAGGCTCAGGTGGCGCTTGCTTATCCATTCCAGGTCGGCGTAGACGTAGCATCGCTCTATCACGTTCTGCAGCTGGCGCACGTTGCCGGGCCAGTCGTACTCCATCAGCGTCTCCATGGCCGAGTCGTCCACACCCTTTATGTTCCTGCCGAACTTCTCGTTGTAGATGTCTATGAAGTGTTTTACGAGCACGGGGATGTCCGGCTTCCTGTGGCGCAAAGGGGGTATCTCCACGGGCAGGACGGATATCCTGTAGTAGAGGTCCTCGCGGAACGCGCCCTCCTCAACGGCATCATCGAGGTCCACGTTTGTGGCGGCGATCAGGCGGACGTTTATCTTTATCTCCTCCGTCCCGCCGATGGGGCGGATGGTCCCCTCCTGCAACACCCTCAGGAGCTTGGCCTGGGCGTCCTTTGGCAGGTCCCCTATCTCGTCCAGGAAGATCGTCCCCCCGTCGGCGGCCTTGAAAAGGCCCTCGGAGGAACTGACGGCCCCCGTAAAGGCGCCCTTCTTGTGCCCGAAAAGCTCCGATTCTATAAGCTCCTTGGGCAGCGAGGCGCAGTTCACCGGCACGAAGGGTTTCTCGGCCAGGGGGCTCGCGAAGTGTATCCCCCGCGCCACCAGCTCCTTGCCCGTGCCGGACTCGCCGGTAATGATGACAGGGCTCGTTATCTGCGCCGCCCCGCGCATTTTCTCGAACACCTCCCGCATCGCCTCGGAGACGCCTATTATGTTCTCGTACTTGTACTGGCCCTTGAGCTCGTCGGTGAGCCGTTTCACCTCCCGCTGCGAGTCGGCCAACTGTTTTTGCAGGGCGCGGATGCGCAGCATGGCGCGGATGCGGGCGTTTAGCTCGTCCATGTCGAAAGGTTTCGTGACGTAATCGTCCGCCCCGATCTCGAGCCCCTTTATCTTCGATTCCTTGTCGTCCTTGGCGGTGAGCAGGATGACGGGAAGAAACTCGTCCGTGGACATGGCCTTCATCCTCTTGCAGGTCTCAAGACCGTCCATGCCGGGCATCATGACGTCCAGCAAAACAAGGTCGGGCGTTTCCTTTTCCAGCATCTTCAGGGCATCCGGACCGGACGAGGCCTGAAGGACGCCGTAGTCGCGTCTCGCCAGCCGGCCCTTCAACAGGGCGAGGTTGTCCTCCTCGTCGTCAACGGCGAGGATCAGCGGCTTCTTCGTCTCGTTCTTCATTCGCAAGGCTTTGCAACCGGGTAAGACACTTTCACGTGAGAAGGAATTTTAACATCAAAGACATCCCAAAAACACCCCGGAGCGCGCCACGCCTCCTAAGGATACATCCGCCATTCCAGTGGAACGCCATATCTCGAGGCCCGCCTCTCCAGCCTCTCGAAGAGGCCGCGGTAATAATTCACCAGCTTTTTCATGCCCTCCTCGTCAAACCCGGCCGCTTTTCTCATCCGCGGATCCTCGGAGGCGGAGACGCCTCTTGCCATCTTGTCCAGCAGCTCGGAGAAACGCCGGATGTTCCTTGCGTAATGGTGGTACCTGCCCATCCACCACGCCTTGCCGTATCCGCCATATGTCCTCCCCTCACGCGCAAGCGGCGTCAGGGTCAGCTCCTTCGCCGCCGCGTCCAGCCTGTAGCCGAACTCCTTCAAAAAGCTCATGCCAAGGAGCCCGTCCATCCCCCTCCCAAAGTTCGGCGATATCCCCGCCTCGACACTCCAGACCTCCGCCCGCTCCACCTTCACGCTCTCAAGGACGATGAGCCATATCCACGACACCCCGCCCGCCGTTGAAACGGGCAGGCGGGGGAGATCCTCAAGGCGCGAGTAGCCGAGGCGTCTTGCCGTTTCGGGAGAGATGATTACAATGCTCGCGCCGGTGTCGACCAGCAGCCTGGCCTTCACGGCGCCGTTGAGCCCTGCTTCGACGGTGAACCCCTCGCCGAGGGGGGACATTTTCGCCATGAACGTCTTGGCCTCGTCCGGCCCGGGCTCTCTTTCCGGGATGTAACCCGTCCCGCGGCTCTCCGGCTCCGGAGCCCTGGAGGGGGGGCGGTCTGAAGGCTCGATCCTTAAAACCTCTCCGCTTCTGCCTTTCGGTATCGCCGAAGGGTCGTCGGTGAACCGCAGGGCGCCGTTTTCATCCACCCACTTGTATATCTCCGCCTCCACCGGCCCCGCGAACGCAAGCGCCGCCGCCAGAATCGCCGCCGCGGCGGAAGGCGAGGCTCGCAGGAATCGCGGGAACATCTCCTGTCAACTCCTGGCCCGCGGCGGATTCTCCACCACCAGCATCGTTCCCCCGGCCACGGACAGCGGCAACAGCAGGAAGTTCAATACAGGTATGACCAGCGTCAGCCCCACGGCAAGGCCGAAGCCTATCGACAGGCCGGGGATGGAGAATACGTACCCGCGCTTTTCCCCGAAGGAAAAACCGCGCCGGTCGAGGGTGTAGCTTGTGAACTCGAAGGCAAGGACAAGCGCCATGAAAACGGGACTGGCCACGACGAATATCACCTGGCCTATACCGGGCAGGAGGTTTATCAGGATCAGGGCGAGCTGAACGGAAAGAATCACCGCCGCCTTCTTCGCCTCGTTTTTGACCGTGAATTTTATGAGCCCCCAAAGCGACATCGGCGCCTCCAGCGCCCGGCCGGTCAGCTTCTCCTCCACGGCGGCGGCGAGCAGGTCGTTGAAAGGCGCGGCCACGATAAGCCCCACGATCACGAACCCGAACATCACCACGATGATGGAGACGGCGAACAGCGCAAGGCCGAGGATCATCGACAGCGCCGCCCAGTACCACGCCTGGGTCGACTCCTCGAAAACGCGGGTGGAGACCTCGTAGGCCAGCCAGTTGAACGCCAGGAAAAACAGAGAGAACAGGACGATGTTGATAAGCAGCGGGGCGAGCGACAGCCTGAACAGCCGCCAGTCGGACAGCAAAAGCCCCGGCGCGCGCAGCATGTACAAAAATCCCTTGACGGCGTCTATCGGCTCTTTAGCAGGCATGGTGTTGATCGGACTCGCCGTTTTTTCGATTCATTGTACCGCAGGAAGGCAGCCTGCGTCCCCGGATAAAAAAAGCCGCCCCGCGACAAGCGGAGCGGCCGGGAGTTGTGTCTCGTAAGCCGTCAGGTGCCGAACTCCCAGGAGGACAAGTAGTTTTTCTGCTCGTCGGTGAGGGTGTCGATCTTTATCCCCATGGTCGAAAGCTTCAGCGCCGCCACCCAGTCGTCGATATCCTTCGGCACGTCGTGCACTTTCGCAGTCAGTGAGTCCTTGTTTTTAAGCGCCCACTCCGAGGCCAGCGCCTGCGTGGCGAAGCTCATGTCCATGACCGAGGCCGGGTGCCCCTCCGCCGCGGCCAGGTTTATGAGCCGCCCGCCGGCGAGAACGTAGATCGTTTTTCCGTTCTCAAGCTCGTAGGCGTCGACGGCGCCGCGCACGTCCAGAGTCTTTTTCTTCGTCACCGTCTCGAGCCCCTTCAGGTCTATCTCCACGTCGAAATGGCCGGAGTTGCAGACCATGGCGCCGGGTTTCATCTTGAGCATATGCTCCTTGCTGATGACGTGTATGTCGCCCGTGACGGTGATGAAAAGGTCGCCGACCGTGGCGGCCTCGTCCATAGGCATCACCGAGAAGCCGTCCATCGCCGCCTCCAGCGCGCGCAGGGGGTCCACCTCGGTGACAATGACGTTGGAGCCCATGCCCCGGGCGCGGGTGGCCACGCCCCGGCCGCACCAGCCGTAGCCCGCGACGACCACCTTCTTGCCCGCCAGCAGGATGTCCGTGGCGCGGATGATCCCGTCCAGGGTGGACTGACCGGTGCCGTAGCGGTTGTCGAACAGGTGCTTGGTGTTCGCGTCGTTGACGGCTATGACGGGGAACTTGAGCGCCCCGTCCCTTTCCATGGCGCGCAGCCTTATGACGCCGGTGGTGGTCTCCTCCATGGAGGCGGCGACCTGCCCGCCGAGTTCGGGTCTCTTGTTCAGGATGGTGGTGACGAGGTCGGCCCCGTCGTCCATGGTGACGTTGGGGTTGTGGTCGAGGGCGCTGTCGATGTGCTTGTAGTAGGTCTCGTTGTCCTCGCCCTTTATGGCGTGGACAGCGATTTCGTAATGTTTCACCAGCGCCGCGGCTACATCGTCCTGGGTGGACAGCGGATTCGAGGCGCAAAGCACCAGGTCCGCCCCGCCGGCCTTGAGCGTCCTGGCCAGATTGGCCGTCTCCGCGGTGATGTGCAGACAGGCCGACATCCTGAAGCCGGCCAGCGGTTTCTCCGCTTCGAATCTCTCCCTTATCCTGGCGAGGACGGGCATGTCCTGGCTGGCCCATTCGATCCTTTTGCGGCCGCCGTCCGCCAGCCCGATGTCCGCTATGTCATGTTCCGCCATGGCTTTCGCTTCCTGTGTCATTGAAACATCTCCCAATCTTTTAAAGGCCGGCCGCTTTCCTGAGCTCGCCGGCCATGTCCGTCTTCTCCCACGTGAACTCCGGCAGGTCCCTGCCGAAATGGCCGTAGACCGCCGTCTTGCGGTAGATCGGCCTGCGCAGGTCCAGCGTCTTCAGGATGCCGTAGGGGCGCAGGTCGAAGTGTTTTCGCACAATCTCGTGTATTTTCTCCTGGTCCACCCTGCGCGTCCCGAAAGAGTCCACCAGCACCGAGACCGGCTCGGCCACGCCTATGGCGTAGGCCAGCTGCACCTCGCACTTGTCCATTATCCCCGCCGCGACGAGGTTTTTCGCTATGTAGCGGGCCATGTAGGAGGCCGAACGGTCAACCTTGCTCGGATCCTTGCCGGAGAAGGCCCCGCCCCCGTGGGAGCCGACGCCGCCGTAGGTGTCCACTATTATCTTGCGCCCCGTAAGCCCCGTGTCTCCGTGGGGGCCGCCGATCACGAACCGGCCCGTGGGGTTGATGTGAAAGGTCACCTTCTTCTCGTGGAAAAGCTTCTCCGGCATGATCGGCTTGACCACGTTCTCTATGACCTCCCTGGCCAGCTCTTCCTCGGTTATATCCTCGCTGTGCTGGGTGGAGACGACGACGGTGTCGATCTTGTGGGGGTTCCTGTTCTGGTACTCGACGGTGACCTGGGACTTGCTGTCCGGCCGCAGAAAGGGCATCTTGCCGGACTTTCTCATCTCCGTCAGCCGCAGAAGTATCTTGTGGGCCAGCACTATCGGCACGGGCATCATCTCCGGCGTCTCGTTCGTGGCGTAGCCGAACATGATCCCCTGGTCGCCCGCGCCCTGATCCTCCGGCTTTTCGCGGACCACTCCCTGCGCTATGTCCGCCGACTGCTCGTGCATGGCGTTCAGGACACCGCAGGACCGGTAGTCGAACCCCAGGGCGGAGTCTGTGTACCCGATCTCCTTCACCACGTTACGGGCTATGTCGGCCACGTCCACCTTCACCTTCGGGTCGCAGGAAAACTCCCCGCCGATGAGCACGAGGCCGGTCGTCGTATAGGTTTCGCAGGCGACCCGGGCCATCGGGTCCTGCCCGATTATGGCGTCGAGCACCGCGTCCGAGATCTGGTCGGCTATTTTGTCCGGATGGCCTTCCGAGACGGACTCGGAGGTAAACAGGTAATTAATTCGGCCCATTTGTCTTCCTCGGTTGTTTCGTCCTGATTAGATGGATTTTCGCCAAATCAGCGAAGAAAACGCAAAGGGCAATTATATCCGAGAGTTGTATTTTGGCAAGTCATTTCTCATCCCCGGCCGCCGCTCGGAGGTCTCCCGGGGGGGCTCCTGGCGATGAATGACAGGCGGCGGGCGGGTTTGTGTTCCTCTGTCGCGCCGCGCCAGCTAAAGGCGCCGCGCCGCCTCAAGGCCCACGACAAACCGGCCCGCGGAAAAAAGAGATTAAAATCTTGAGATACTTCATTTAATGGTTTAACCTTATCTTTTACTTGGTTTGACAAACTTTCAGGATATTGTATGGCGAAAGTGAGAGGCGGCGGCAGAGGCCGGAGAAAAAAAAGAAAAGTTAAAAAGAACAGGGACTCCGCCGCCGATGAGACAAAGCCGGCCAGCGAAAAGGCGGTGGAGGTGGAAGGCACCGTCACCGAGGCCCTCCCCAACGCCATGTTCAGGGTGGAGCTCGAGAACGGCCACGAGGTGCTGGCCCACGTCTCCGGCAAGATGAGGAAGTTTTTCATCCGCATCCTCCCGGGCGACAAGGTGCGGATGGAGCTTTCCCCCTACGACCTCAGCAAAGGCAGGATAACCTACCGCTACAAGTGACCGGTAAGGGAAGACGCCGGGACGTCTCCTTTCACCCCATTCCTTTCAGATCCTCCAGGACCTTCGCGGCGTGGCCTTTGGCCTTGACGTTGGCGTAGGCTTTCAAAACCTTGCCGTTCTCCCCGATCACGAAAGTGGAGCGGATGACGCCCTCGACCGTCTTGCCGTACATCTTCTTCTCCCCCCATGCGCCGTATTTGCCATGAACCTTCGTGTCCGGATCGGAAAGAAGCGGGAAGGGCAGGCCGTATTTTTCGGCCCATTTCTTCTGCGTCTCCGGCTTGTCGCGGCTTATCCCCACGATCGACGCGCCAAGCTTCTCAAAATCTTTCTGAGCGTCCCGAAACTCGGTCGCCTCCGTCGTTCACCCGCCGGTGTTGGCCTTGGGGTAGAAAAAGAGGATAAGCTTCCCGCCCGTAAAATCTTTCAACGTCCGTTTCGCCCCGTCCTGGTCCGGCAGGGCGAAGGCCGGGGCTTTTTTGCCTTCGATCGTCATGGCGCCACGAGCCTCCCCGAAAGTTTCTATTCCAGGCCGTCCACGGCCTTTTTGACTCTCTCTATCCCCTCTTTTATATCATCCATCCCCAGCGCGTAGGAAATCCTTATGTTGTCCGGCGCGCCGAAAGGATCGCCCGGCACGACGGCTATCCTGGCCTGTTCCAGAAGGAACTTCGCCGCGTCGTAGGAGTCTTTTATCTCGCCACCGGGCCACTTTTTGCCGTACCAGCCGGAGATGTTCGGGAAGACGTAGAACGCCCCCTCCGGCTCAAGGCAGCTCATTCCCTCGATCTTCTCGAAGGCGGCGAGCAGCGCGTCCCTGCGCGCCCTGAACTGCTCCAGCCAGTCCGCAAGATGCCCCGGCCCTTCCTTGAGCGCCGCCATGGCGCCGTACTGGGCGAAGGAGACGGGGTTGGACGTGGACTGGCCCTGGATCATGCTCATCGCCTTGATTATCCTCGCCTCCCCCAGCGTCCAGCCGATCCTCCACCCGGTCATCGAAAAACTCTTGGAAAGCCCGGAGCATATCAGCGCAAGGGGCCTGACCTCCGGATGGTAATGGGGCAGGGAGCGAAGCCTCCCCTCGCCATAGTAGACGTCCTTGTATATCTCGTCCGAGACGATGAATATCCCCCGCTCCACCGCCACCTCGCATACGTCTTTCAGGGTATCCTCGCGGTAGACCATCCCGGAGGGGTTGGACGGAGAGTTCAGCACTATCGCCTTCGTCCTCTCCGTCACCAGCGCCTCGAGCTGGCCGCGGGTGAAGGAGAAGCCGTCCTCCTCCCTCGTCCGCAGGAAGACCGGCTCACCGCCGGAGAGCAGAACCTGGGCCGGGTACGACACCCAGTAAGGCGTCGGGATAATCACCTCGTCGCCCTCGGAGAGGATCGCCTGGAATATGTTGAACAAGGCGTGCTTGCCGCCCATGGAGAAGATCGTCTCCTCCCGCTTGTACTCCAGCCCCTCGGCCCGCCTGTAATATTCCACCAGCGCGTCGCGAAGCTCCGGCAGGCCGGCGACGTCGGTGTATTTCGTCTTCCCCGCCTCGAGCGCCTCGATGGCGGCCTGTTTGACGAACTCCGGCGTGTCGAAGTCCGGCTCCCCCGCGCCGAACCCGATCACGTCTATCCCCTCCGCCCTCATCGCCTTCGCCTTGGCGGTGATCTCCATCGTGGCGGAGGGTTTTATCCTCAAGAGACGGTCAGCCAGCTTCATCCTGGTCCCTTCGTAAAATCAGGAGCCCCGCGCCCGCCGCCCAAGCGCTCCCTCAAAGCCTTCTCCACGTTCGGCGGGGCCATGCTGTCTATGCTCCCGTTCAGGGAAGCGATCTCCTTTACCAGCGACGAGGAGATGAACAAAAACTCCTCGCTCGGCATCATGAAGACCGTCTCGATGTCGTCCGCCAGGCGGCGGTTGGTCAGCGACATCTGCAGCTCGTAGTCAAAGTCCGACACCGCCCGCAGGCCCTTCAGGATGACGTTCGCCTTTTCATTGCGGGCGAAATCCACGAGCAGGCCCTCGAAGCCTTTCACGGTCAGGGCGCCGATATCGCCCGTCGCCTCCCCGATCAGGCGGACCCGCTCCTCGATGGTGAAAAGCGGCGTCTTGCGCGGGTTGTTCGCCACGGCGACGACAAGCTCGTCGAACATCGCCGCGCCGCGCCGCATCAGGTCGATGTGGCCATAGGTCACGGGGTCGAAAGCGCCGGGATAGACGGCGCGGATTCTCGACACAGCCTCTCTCTCCGTCAATGGTTTCAGCTCACGGAATGGATAGACTACTTCAACAACCCGCCGCCCGCAAGAGTATGTTTCATCCCGGCGGCCCGCCGCGCGGTGTATCGGCGCCTGACAGACCGCCCGGCCATCGCGGGCGCGCGACGGCCGGGAAAGGGGCCTTCCGGAAGTTAAAAACGTTGACTGGAGGTTTTGTGGGGCTATACTGTGTAGCGTTCTCCAGCCTTTTGCCCTTGAAAATATGGGGGAGGGGTCATTAGATTAAAACAAGGGTTTTTCCCGCGGCCCCTGACCTGTTTCAAGGCGGAGGATGGGCGGGCTGGATTCTGAAGTACATTATGAAAGGCTCCGGGCGGCGGCGGGTCCGCCGGACGAAAAGGGCCGTTGCTTGAAGCTTCCAGAGATGAGGAGGATTGTTAAATGGCCGTGAAAGTCGGGATAAACGGTTTCGGCAGGATAGGACGCAACCTGTTCCGGGCCTGCCAGGGGAGCGACGACATAGAGATCGTATCCATAAACGATATAACCGACGCCGCTACGCTGGCGCATCTTCTGAAATACGACTCCACCTTCGGGATATTCGAGGGGGAGGTCAGCGCGGGGGACGGCTCCATAACCGTGAACGGCAGAAAGATAGGAATCACCGCCGAGCGGGACCCTGAAAAGCTGCCGTGGAAGGACCTGGGGGTGGAGGTGGTCGTGGAGTCCACGGGGCTCTTCACTAAACGCGAGGACGCCGAAAAACACCTGAAGGCCGGCGCGAAGAAGGTCGTCATCTCCGCCCCCGCCAAGGGCGAGGACGTAACGATCGTTCTCGGCGTCAACGACGACAAGTATGACCCGTCGTCCCACCACATAATATCCAACGCCTCCTGCACCACCAACTGCCTGGCGCCGCTGGCCAAGATCGTCCACGACAGCTTCGGGATAGTCAACGGCCTCATGACCACGATACACAGCTACACCAACGACCAGCGGATACTGGACCTGCCGCACAAGGACCTGAGAAGGGCGCGGGCGGCGGCGCTTTCCATCATCCCGACGACGACCGGCGCGGCGAAGGCGGTGTCGCTGGTCCTGCCGGAGCTTTCCGGCAAGCTGGACGGGCTGGCCATCCGCGTGCCGACGCCGAACGTGTCGCTGGTGGACCTCGTCTGCCTCACGGAGAAGGAGGCCACCGTGGAGCAGGTCAACGCCGCCGTGAAAGCCGCCGCCGACGGGCCGATGAAGGGGATCATGGAGTATTGCGACGAGCCGTTGGTCTCCAGGGATTTCAACGGGAACCCGGCCTCCTCGATCTTCGACTCGCTCACCACGAAGGTGATGGAGGGCAGAACGGTGAAGGTGATGAGCTGGTACGACAACGAGTGGGGCTACTCGTGCCGGGTGAGGGACCTCGTGAAATTCATGGCCGAAAAAGGGCTCTGAGCCCCGGACCGGCGGTTTTTTCCAGACAGGCGCGCGCCCCTGTGTCCCGCGTGGACGGGGCGGGCGCCGTTTGTTTTGAAGGAGCGGAAAATCAAGCGATGAACAAGATGTCCATCAGAGATATCGACCTCGCCGGCAAGCGCGTATTCATCCGGGTGGACTTCAACGTCCCGGTGGAGAACGGCGAGGTTGTCGATGACACCAGGATAAAAGAGTCGATCCCCACGATAAGACACGCCGCCGAGGCGGGAGCGAAGGTGATCCTGGCGTCGCACATGGGAAGACCGAAAGGGAAACCGTCGCCGGAGCTCTCCCTGGAACAGGTGGCGCCCTCCGTAAGCGAGCATCTTGGAAAACCCGTCGCCTTCGCCGGCGACTGCGTGGGCGAAGAGGTAGAGAACGCCGTCGCGGACATGAAGGATGGCGACGTTCTGTTGCTGGAGAACCTGCGTTTTTACCCGGAGGAGGAGGAGAACGACGAGGAGTTCAGCGAAAAGCTGGCGCGGCTGGCCGACCTCTACGTCAACGACGCCTTCGGGACGGCCCACCGGGCCCACGCCTCCACGGAGGGGATAACGCGCTTCGTCAACCCGGCCGTCGCGGGATTCCTCATGGAAAAGGAGATAGAGGCCTTCAACAAGGCCCTGAAAAACCCCGAAAGGCCGCTTGCCGCCGTCTTCGGGGGGGTGAAGGTCTCCACCAAGCTTGCGGCGCTTGACCACCTGACCGACAGGCTTGACATAATAATAATAGGCGGGGCGATGGCCTTCACCTTCCTGAGAGCCCTCGGCTTCGGGACGGGGAAAAACATCGTCGAGGAGGAGATGCTGGGTGATGTGAGGGAGATCATGGTCAAGGCGAGAAAAAGGGGCGTGAAGCTCTATCTGCCCGTCGATTTCGTCGCGGCGGACTCCCTCGAGGAGGACGCGGGGACGGACCTCGTCACCCGCCAGGACCTGCCGGAGAACATGTACGCGCCGGACATAGGCCCGGCGACGATCGCGCTTTTCAGGCTGGCGCTCAAACCCGCCAGGACTATAATATGGAACGGTCCCATGGGGGTCTTCGAAAAACCCCCTTTCGCCGCCGGCACCATGGCCGTGGCCCAGGCCATGGCAGACTCCGGCGCGCTCACCGTCGTCGGGGGGGGCGACAGCGGCGCCGCGGTGAACATGGCGGGTCTGGCCGGCAGGATGAGCTACATCTCCACCGGCGGCGGCGCCTTCCTGGAGCTGATGGAGGGCAGGACGCTGCCCGGCATCGCGGCGCTGACCGACGCTGACTGACATTTTCGAAAAAGGAGGGGCGAAAAGTGTCCAGAAGACTGATGGTCGCCGGCAACTGGAAGATGAACAACACCGTGGGGCAGGCCCTCGACCTCGTGGAGGCCGTGAAGGAAAAGACGGCCGACATGCACAAGGTGGAGATAGTCGTCGCCCCGCCGTACACGGCCATCAGGCCGCTCTACGACAACCTGGAAAACTCATGGATACAAGTGGCCGGCCAGAACGTCTTCTGGGAGGAGAGCGGCGCGTACACGGGGGAGGTGTCGCCCATGATGCTCAAGGAGGCCGGCTGCAAGTGGGTCATCATCGGCCACTCGGAACGCAGAACCTATTTCGGCGAGACCGACGAGACGGTCAACAGAAAGATAAAAGCCGCCTTCGGAGCCGGGCTGAAGGTCATAGCCTGCGTGGGCGAGACGCTGGAGCAGCGCGAGGCGGGCCAGACCTTCGACGTACTCGACACCCAGGTGGAAGGCGCGCTGGCGGGAGTGGCCAGGAAAGAGGCGGAGAAGGTGATAATCGCCTACGAGCCGGTCTGGGCCATAGGGACAGGAAAGACCGCCACCCCAGCCCAGGCCGAGGAGGCCCACGAGCATATCAGGCGGAGGATCGCTGGCCTTTACGACGGGTCGCTGGCCGAAAAGATGAGAATACTCTACGGAGGGTCGGTGAAACCGGCCAACGCAGCGGAGCTTTTCCGCCTGGAGAATATAGACGGCGGCCTGATCGGCGGGGCCAGCCTCAAGGCCGGTGATTTCACGGCCATAGTGGCCGCGGCCATGGAGGCTTCGGAGTGATCTTTTGCCTGAAGGGCCGAAGTCTGATATATTTTAAGCTTCCCATTTACTGAATATTTATCGGCTGAACAAGAGATGCTATACACGCTGGTCACGATACTGCACGTGCTGTTCGCGGTTGTTCTTATAGCCATAGTCCTGTTCCAGCACGGCAAGGGCGCCTCCATAGGGGCCACCTTCGGCGGCTCCAGCCAGACGCTGTTCGGCCCGCGGGGCCCCGCGTCGGCCCTGGCCAAGATCACGACCGCCGTGGCCGTCATGTTCATGGTCACCTCCATATCCCTGTCGGTCATATCGAACCAGTCGCAGGTCTCCACCGTCATACCCGAGGGAGAGGAGGCGACGTTGCCGACGGAGCTGCCGGACCAGCCTCCCGTGAAACAGGAGAGCCCCGCCGGACCTTCGGGAGCCGCGGCGCCTTCTCCTGGCCCGGCGGCGGACGAAGGGCCCGTGGACGGCCCCGTCGCCGAGCCCTCGGGCGGGACGCCTTCCGGCTGACGCGCCCCATGACCGCGGGACGGCTGGCCGTCATCGCCGTTCTCGCCGCGGCGCTTTCCCTGTCCTGCTCCAAAGCCGAAAAACGGCGGGAGAACGGAGAGACCGCCGGTAAAAAACCCGCCGCCGAGAGAACGTCCCCGCGGCCGGAGGATTTCGGCGACGCCTTGATAGAAGCGTCCATAGGCGACGCGTCGAACCTTATCCCCTACCTGGCGGGAGATTCCGCCTCGCAGGCGGTGGCAGGCAACGTCTTCGGGAGCCTTTTGAAGCTCGACAAAAACCAGGACCTGAAGCCGGACCTCGCCAGAAGCTGGGAGGTATCGGAAGACCAGAGAACGATAACCTTCCACCTGCGCGACGACGTGAAATGGCACGACGGAGCGCCATGGACGGCCAAGGATCTCGTGTTCCAGTACGAGACGATGGTCCACCCGGACGTCCCCTCCGCCTACAAGGAGACCTTTTTCCTGATAGAGGACGCGCGCGCGCCGGACGACTACACCTTCGTGGTGACCTTCAAGGAGCCCTTCGCGCCCGCCCTGTCCAGGCTCTCCGGCATGAGCGGCCTTCCGCGCCACCTGCTCAAGGAGACGAAGCCCGTGGACCTGATAAAGTCCCCCCTCGCCCGCAAGCCGGTGGGCAACGGCGCCTGGCGGTTCGTGAAGTGGGAGACGCAGAAGAACATTATCCTGTCGTCCAACCCGGACCATTACGCCGGCAGGCCGATGATAGGGCGGGCCATAACGAGGATCATCCCGGACCTGGCTACGCAGTTCCTTGAGCTGAAGGCGGGCGGTATAGACCTGATGAACCTCACCCCCGTGCAGTACCTGAAACAGACGACCACGCGCTTTTTCAGGGAAAATTTTGAAAAGTACAAATACCTCGGCAACGGCTACACCTACCTCGGTTATAACCTGAAACGCCCCCTGTTCCAGGACAAGCGCGTCCGCCAGGCGATAACTTACGCCATAGACAAAGAGGAGCTGGTGGAGGGCGTCCTGCTCGGCCTCGGCGCTCCCGCCACGGGGCCGTACAAGCCGGGAACCTGGGCCTACAAGGAGGACGTGAAGCGCTACCCCCACGACCCGGAAAAGGCCAAAGCCCTTCTCGCCGAGGCGGGCTGGGAGGACACCGATGGGGACGGCGTGCTGGACAAGGACGGAAAGAGGTTCGAGTTCGAGATCGTCACCAACCACGGCAACGACCGGCGCAGGAAGGCGGCGGAGATCATACAGCAAAGGCTGTCCAAGGTGGGAATCGGGGTGAAGCTCCGGCTCGTCGAGTGGTCGTCGTTCATCAACAACTTCATCAACAAACGCGCGTTCGACACGTGCATCCTCGGCTGGGGGCTGGGGGTGGACCCGGACCAGTACGAGATATGGAGCTCCTCTAAGACCGGCGAGCACGAGTTCAACTTCATCTCCTACAACAATCCCGAGGTGGACGAGATACTGGCCAGGGCCAGGAGAACCTTCGACAAGCAAGAGAGAAAAAGGCTTTACCACAGGTTCCAGGACATACTGGCCGAGCAGCAGCCATACACGTTCCTGTACGTAGCCGAGTCACTGCCGATCGTCCACCGGCGCGTGCGGGGGGTAGACCCCGGCCCGGCGGGGATCGGCTACAATTTCAACGAGTGGTGGATCCCCCGGGAAGAGCACAAACGGGACATCACGATCACTCAGTAGCCGCGGCGCCCTTCGCGGGACAAGTATTTGAGCTTTCCCCTCTCCACGCCCGTCAACCTGTCCACCCCACGCTCCGCCCAGGCTATGGCGGGCAGGACGATGAAGGCAAAGAGCGTGTTGACGGCGAGGGCCGGGGCCAGGCCGCGGCTCACCGGGGCGAAAAGGCCCGCGCCGAGGAAGGTCTGGGCCAGTATGACGTAGGAAACGTGGTCGAAAACCGTCGCGGCGAGGACGAACATGGCCCTCGTCGCGGGAGAGTCGGCGATGTATTTTTCCCTCATCCTGCCCACGAAGAAACCGATCATGCCCTTCGAGAAGAAGTGAAGCCCCAGCGCCTTGTACGAAAGGCAATCCTGGATAAACCCCGCCAGGGCGCCGAACCTGGAGCCGCCCGCCCTGCCCCAGCGCAGCCCTCCGTACACGGCCAGCAACAGGGCAAGGTCCGGCCGCGGCAGGGACGGACCCGGGAAATCATAGGCCGTGGACTGGACTATAAAACAGCACAGGACCACCATGGCGTAGACCACCGCTTTCATCGCGCCGCGCCTCCCTCCGGCTCCTTCATGCCCTTGATGACCAGCACCTCCTCCAGGCCGTTGAGGTCCACGAAGGGAGCGACCCTGGCGGAGAGGAACAACGCGCCGCGCTTGCGCCGCACGTCGGTGAGCGCCCCGATCAGCATCCCCTTGGGGAAAACACCGCCCAGGCCGGACGAGATGACCTTGTCTCCCTCCTTCACGTCCGCCATCACGTCCAGGTAGCGCGCCTCCAGGAGCGGCGAGTTCGTCCCCACGATGACCATCCCCTCTCTGCTGTCCTGGGCGATGGCGTCAATGGCCGACCGCACGTCGGTGATGAGCAGGACCTTCGACGCCCTCCAGGACACCCCGGCCACCCTGCCCACGAGCCCCCGGCTCGTCACCACCGGCATATCCTCCCCGATCCCGTGGTTCGATCCCTTGTTTATGATGATGACCTTCATCCTGTCGGTGGTGTCGCGCCCTATCACCCGGGCCGCCTCGAACACCGCCGTGTCCAGCCGGGGGAAGGTTAGGAGCCTGTCGAGCCGCTGGTAGGACTTGAGCCTCTCCACGAGCAGGGAGTTCTCGAAGGTGAGTCTGTCCACCTTGCTTTTGAGATCCTTGTTCTCCTGGCGCAGGTTCACAAGATAAACGTAATCCTCCCACACCGCCGCCGTCCGGGAGACCGTCCACGAGACCGCTTCCTGGAAGGGGGCCACGGCCGCGATAACCACCTTCTCAAGGACGCTGAGTGAGCTTTCTTCACGGAGATTGACAAGCAGCAACGAGAACGAAGCGGCAGTCAGGACCAGCAGGATCGCAAGGTCCCGGCGTTTTTTGAAGAAACCGTTCATAGCCTGTGTATGTTACAGGACTGGCGGGGAATGAGGCGGCGCGCCGTGTTTTTTCAGATGGAAACCCGGCGAAGCAGGTCCATGTCCTCCAGGACTTTCCCCGTCCCCATCACCACCGCCGACAAGGGGTCCTCCGCCAGGATGATCGGCAGCGACGTCTCCTCCCTCAGGCGGTTGTCCAGCCCCTGCAGCATGGCCCCGCCGCCGGCCAGGACTATCCCCTTATCCACGATATCCGCGGCCAGCTCCGGCGGCGTCCTCTCCAGCGCCGTCTTCACCGTCTCCACCACGGTGGTCACCGGCTCCGAGAGGGCCTCGCGGATCTCCTCGTCGTTGATCGCGAGGGTTTTGGGAATGCCGGCCATGAGGTCACGCCCTTTTATCTCCATCGTCTGCGGCTCATCCTGGGGATAGGCCGAGCCGATGGTCATCTTTATCTCCTCGGCCATCCGCTCACCAATGAGCAGGTTGTACTTCCTTTTTATGTAGCTTACGAGCGCCTCGTCCATCTCGTCCCCCGCGACGCGCACGGAGCGGGAGTAGACTATCCCCGAAAGCGATATGACCGCTATCTCCGTCGTCCCCCCGCCGATGTCGAGGATCATGTTCCCCGACGCCTCCGAGATGGGAAGCCCCACGCCTATCGCCGCCGCCATGGGCTCCTCGATAAGAAACACCTCCCGCACCCCGGCGCTCACCGCCGCGTCGCGCACGGCCCGCTTCTCCACCTGCGTTATCCCCGAGGGAACGGCTATGACCACCCTGGGGCGGACCATCGAACGCCGGTTGTGAACTTTGTGGATGAAGTAGCGGATCATCGCCTCGCACACCTCGAAGTTGGCTATGACGCCGTCCTTCATGGGACGGGTGGCGACGATGCTTCCCGGTGTGCGCCCCAGCATCTTTTTCGCCTCCGAACCGACGGCGAGAACCTGCTTGGTCTCGGCATGTATGGCCACGACAGACGGTTCGCGAAGGACTATGCCGCGGCCTTTCTGTATGACCAGGGTGTTGGCTGTTCCAAGGTCGATGGCGAGGTCGGAGGAGAACAACCCCCAGATGGAATCGAAAAACATTCGGTCTCCTAAAGTCCGTATAATCCCCGCTCGGCCTGAAGCCGGCGGCGGTTTCGTTTGCCCTGCGAGCCGCGGGCCGCCGCAAAAAAACACTAAACGCGGAAAAGCCCGACATTCAACCATCTAGGCTACCACTATTAACCGGATTCCGCCAACAATTTTGCGGCCGCGGCGAGAAATTGGAGGATTTCCCGGCGCGGACGGGACGGGCGCCCGGCTGGAGCGAGTCCGCCGTCACGCTGCCAGTGGCGCCCGGAAGACTCCTGATGTGAAACCCAGTTATCATGCCCGATGAGGGCTTCTTCACTGTTTAACGTGGCGCTGTGGATGACGCGCCCGATTTCCGGCCGCGGCTTTTGGCGGTGAGCCAGCTTGAATTTTTTCCGAAAGGCAACATCTCAGAACTGCGCGGTACCGGATACCGGAAGAGTCTTTTCCCGCGCCGCGCCGCGTCGTGTCCAGCCAGCGATAAATATTAATACCAGCCAAGCCACTGTCAGCTTTCCTGACCGCCCGCGGTGGGGCGCTGGCGTCGATTAACGGCTTAAGCGCCCATACCGGCCTTTCCCGATGTGGAAAAACCATCGGCCGATCTGTGGAAAAACTATGGAAAAACGCCTCCCGGCCTCTGAATACGCGCCCCTCCAGGGCTTTGGCGCTCGAACTGAGTGAATTCATTGGTGTTACGCTAAGATCATGAATATTATGGCTTTATCTGGAGCCGGAATCCTCCCCGCAGAGACTCCGCTGGTCTTTCAAAATACCACTTCCGGTTTATCCACATAAACCGTGATGTTACAAAAAATTCCAGCTTGCGGCGGCGCTGGCCCGCGCTCCGCCCGCCTGGAAAGCGCATGGGATCGGGCTCAGCCTCCCCGCGCGTTTGACGTAAAGCGAAAAGAGTCTAATTTTTATAAAAGAATGGTTTGGGTCACACGGAGTTTTGAGAACATTTCACCGCGGGAGTACGCGCCATGACGAGGAACCTGTTTTCAGACACAGCAACGAAGCAGACCGAAACGGGCGGCCGGAGGAGGCTGGCAAGGAGCGAGTACAAAGACTCCGCGGCCATCCGGCTCGCCCGGGAGGCGCTTAAGACCGCGTTCAAGGGATACAATGGCCCGACGGCGGTCAGGCTGTGGAACGGCGAGACGGTGGTGGGAGACAGGGCGGCGCCATGCGCCATAGCGTTGAAGCACCCCGGCGCCCTGAGAAGCCTTGTCCTCCGGCGGGATATCCTGGAGCTGGCCGAACTGTGCCTCGACGGCCTGATAGACATCGAAGGGGATCTCGAGAAGGTCTTCGACTTCGTCGAGGGCCTTGAGGGCCTGAGGCCCGGCGCGAAGGACAAGGCGCTCATTCTCTGGAAGGCGTCCAGGCTTCCTTCGCTGGACAAACGCGGAAGGGACGGCGTCCACGGCCGGAAGCGCAACGACCGGAGGGCGATATCCAGCCATTACGATGTCTCGAACGATTTCTACAGGCTCTGGCTCGACCCGGAGCTTGTCTACTCCTGCGCCTATTTCAGGGACGAAGGCCAGTCCCTGGCCGAAGCCCAGAGGGACAAGCTCGACCATATCCTGAAAAAACTCAGGATAAAGCCGGGGCAGACGTTGCTCGACATCGGGTGCGGATGGGGCGCCCTAATCCGCATGGCCGCCAGACGCTACGGGGCCAGGGCTCACGGAATCACCCTGAGCGAGGAGCAATACCGGTACGCCGCCGGGAAAATCCGGGAGGAGGGGCTTTCCGGCGTGGCGCGCGTGGACCTGATGGATTACCGCGACCTGCCAGAGGACGCAAGCTACGACAGGATAGTCAGCGTCGGCATGTTCGAGCATATCGGCTTGAACTCCTTCCCGGACTACTTCGGGACCATACACAGAGCCTTGAAGCCCGGCGGGCTGTTCCTGAACCACGGGATCACCAACGATTCCGGCTGGACGCCGAACCCCATGCGGGAGTTCCTCAACCGTTACGTCTTCCCCGACGGCGAGCTTACGAGGATAAGCGCCGTGACAAGGGCCATGGAAGAGGCTGGGTTCGAGATACTGGACGTGGAGAGCCTGCGCAGGCATTACGCCATGACGCTACGCCGCTGGATCCGCGCCCTGGAGGCGAACGCGGACGAGGCGAAAAGACTCGTGGGCGAAAGGGCGTACAGGGTATGGCGGCTCTACATGGCAGGCTCGGCCCACTACTTCCAGAAAGGCTCCGTCATGGTCTACCAGGCGCTGGCCTGCCATAAAGGCCGCGCGGAGGCGGCCCCCCTGCGCCGTGACGATCTTTACAGGCAATAAAAATGCCGCCCGGGCCGTGGCAGAGAACCCGGGCGGCGCGGCAGAGGAGGGGAGAGAGAGCCTGCTTAACTGCTTTTAATCTCGCGGTCTTGCGCCCTTTTCTCTCTTTCCCTCTCCCTCAAAGATCGTCTTCTCGTTCCGCTGACCGGCGCGTGGCGCCGTTCGCGTCTTTCTTGTCCCCGATATACGCATTTACGGCGCCAAAAACGCGCGCGTTCGGGGCACATGTATATAGTTTTGATTTTATTGTCTATAGGATCATAGCAACCCGGCCTGGGAAAAGACGGCTCCTCCTTTTGTATCAATTATCGTACATAGACTGGTCACAAAATGGTAAACCGCGCCTGTAGCACGGTATTTGCCCTTACCCGAGAGTTTTCCAGGCGGCGGCCCTGCCGGAGGGGATTACGGCGCCGAGGACGGGGCGGCCGATTTTTTCCGTCACTTTCCCGGCGATCGTCCGGCTGGTGATCTTTGCTCCGCCAGCGCGCCGGAAAGCGATATCACGTCCTCTGGTACAATACTTGCGTAAAATCAGGGGCAAAGAAGGCCCGAAAGCCGCTGAGCGGCTCGATCTTTACACAAAGGCCCCTGCAGGACGCTGGTCATCAGGCAGGTAGAAAAAATGATCTCTATAGAGGAAGCCGGACGGATAATCGCAAGGACGATAACCCCCACCACCGTGGTCGAGTCCGTCCCCCTGGCGCGGGCTTTCGGCAGGATCCTCGCCGTTGACACGGTTTCGGATATCGACATCCCCCCGTTCGACCGCGCCACGATGGACGGCTACGCCGTGGTCTCCTCCGACGGCGCGGGGGAGCGGGAGGTCATCGAATACATCCCAGCGGGCGCCCGTCCCGTCAAAACCGTCACGAGCGGCAAGGCGGCGCGGGTCATGACCGGCGCGCCCGTCCCGGAAGGGGCGGACGCCGTCATACAGGTTGAAAAAACCGGCGGTTTCGTGGACATCGGGAGGGAGGCGCTGATAAAAGAAGCCCCGGCCCCCTGCGCGAACATCGCCCCGAGGGGGGAGGACCTCAAAGCCGGCGACACGGCCCTGCGCGCCGGGACGATCCTCGGCCCGGCCCAGGCCGCCGCGCTGGCCATGGCCGGGGTGGACCCTGTCCCCGTCTTCCGGGCGCCGCGGGTGGCGGTATTGAGCACCGGCGACGAGCTTGTCCCGCCGGGCTCAAAGCCCGGCCACGGCCAGATACGCGACTCCAACGGCTTCTCCCTGATGGCCCAGGCCGTAAGCCTCGGCGCCGAGGCGTCGGCTCTCGGCATAGCGGGGGACGACGAGGAGGAGCTTTACTCGAAGATCATGACGGGGATGGAGTATGACTTTCTCATAGTCTCGGGCGGCGTGTCGGCGGGGGACAGGGATTTCGCCGTGGCCGCCATGGAACGCGCCGGGTACAGGACCCTTTTTCACAAGATAAAGATAAAACCCGGCAAACCCGCGCTCTTCGGTGTCAACGGCAATGGAGGATACGTCTTCGGAGTCCCCGGCAACCCGGTCTCGGCCATGGTTATCTTCGAGCTTTTCATAAAACCGGCGATACGCCGCTTCGCAGGCGCTCCATACGAACGGGGCCTTCGCGTTCACGCGCGGCTTGAGAACGGCTTCAAGCGCGGGTCCGGCGCAAGGGAGGAGTACGTCCCCGCTTTCGTGACGGGCGGCGCCGTGCTTGGCGCCCGTCTTCTGCCATACCACGGCTCCGGCCACATCCACGCCCTCGCCGGGGCCAACGCCCTCGCGCGGATACCCGGGGGAGTGACAAAGCTCGACGCAGGCGCAAACGTCGAGGCTATCATCCTGTAGACGGGCCTTTATTCGCCCCGCCGGACGTAATGCCCGCTTCTGCCGCCCTTTTTTTCGATCAGCCTGACGCCGCCGATCACCATATCCTTGCCGGCGGATTTGAGCATGTCGTAGACGGTAAGGCAGGCGATGGAGACGGCCGTCAGCGCCTCCATCTCCAC
>JBPRGF010000013.1:0-6869 GCA_051418015.1 Candidatus Nitrospinota bacterium M3_3B_026
CGGGTCCACGGCACCGCCACCTCCTGGCGGCGCGCGCCCGACCACTGCACCAGGGTGACGGCAATGCCGAGGTCGCCCGCCGCCTCGATCGCCGCCTGCCTGTCGGCGCTGCCGGCGGCCCTCGCCCTGGCGGCCGGCGCGCCGGCCCGGGCGGGGCCGGTCGACCTGGAGCTGGTGCTCGCCGTCGATGCCTCCTCCAGCGTCGACCGCAGCGAGTTCGACCTGCAGATGCAGGGCCTCGCCGGGGCCTTCCGCGACCCCAAGGTGCAGGCGGCGATCGAGGCGGCGGGCGACCTCGGCATTGCCGTCACCCTGGTGCAGTGGTCGGGCGCGCGCCGCCAGGAGGTGGCGGTGCCGTGGACCCGGGTGGCCGACGCCGGCGCGGCCGAGGCGCTGGCCGAGCGCATCGCCACGACGCCGCGCTTCGTCATCGGCGGCGGCACCGCGCTGGGCAGCGCCATGGCCTTCGCCCTCGGGCGGTTCCGGGACAACGGCTTCGACGGCCGGCGCCGGGTGATCGACGTCTCCGGCGACGGCCGCGCCAACCAGGGCCGCCTGCCCGGGCAGGTGCGCGACGAGGCGGTGGGCGCCGGCGTCACCGTCAACGGCGTCGCCATCCTCAACGAGGAGCGGGCGCTCGACCGCTACTACCGGGACAACGTGATCGGCGGCACCGCGGCCTTCCTGCTGACGGCGGCCGACTACGAGGACTTCGCCCGCGCCATCGTCGCCAAGCTGGTGCGCGAGCTCTCCGGCGTGCCGGTCGCCCGGACGCCCCGGCCGCCGCCGGTGGGGCGGCAGCGGCGGAGCGCGGCGCGGGCGCCGTGAGCGGCGGCCGCCGCCCCCTTGCGTCGGGCGGGCTGCTTCGCTATCCCTCTGCGGCGCTGGTGCGAGCGCGTCCCCATCGTCTAGAGGCCTAGGACTCCGCTCTTTCAAGGCGGCAACGCGGGTTCGAATCCCGCTGGGGACGCCAACGGTTTGAGGGAGGTTGGCCGATCGATCCCTCCGGCGTGTTGCAGTGATGTCTAAAAAGGTGCGTCGAGGTCCGATACGGTGATGAAGGGCACGCGCTGACCAAGGCCTGATGCTCGACGAGCAAGCGGTCACGATGGCCGGTCAGACTTCTGCGGCTCGCTGTCCAGCGGTGGGATAATCATGGAAACAATTATCGCACAAGTACGTGATGTAAAGCCCAACGGGCCGCATCCACAGATCGAGATCTATTTCCGCAAAGATGACCGGCAATACTTGCCTACCCAGCATAATGGTAAACTTGATGTGGAGCTTTTGTCTGCTGGACAATTCGAGGCGACGATTGGGCTAGCCGAACATAATCGGCCGTATTTGCACAGCCCGCTTAGGGATGCGGAAGGCAATAAGACGAACTGCCGAGACGCGCTTGCTCGAATCAAGTGCGGACACGGCGATGCTCTTGAATTCGAGATCGTTGTCCCGCGCAGGCATCTGCGCCTTAAGCGCATCTTGCACGGTTAAGGACCGCCGCCTCGAAAGTCCCGTGCATTTGAATGACCACCTTCTTAGATTGGACGCTCGTCGCCTTCGTGTGGCGGCTTGAAGGTGCTACCTCTTTCGGTGCGTCGGACTTGAACCGTTAGCCAACCCTGCGTTCGTAACATGGATGGTGGCACTGCTGGGCTCCGGACTGATCGCATAGCGGCTGCGGGTCGGCCGTCCCACTGGTCAGCGAGCTGGCAGGCCGCGGCAACGGCGACATCGAGCGTAGAGTGCTCTTAGCGGGGCCGCCGCCACGGCGAGATGCAGGATGGCGGTGAAGTACCCGCAGCGCACCGCACGGTCGATGTAATGCCGCTCGTAGGCTTGGCGGCCCTTGAGCGGCGGAGCGCAAGGCGCATTCCTGCCTCGTCGGCGACTTTTTGCAAAAGTCGTATACCGTCTTCTGTGACGTGACCACGGTTGTGCGCGTGACCCGGATGCGGTCAGGCGGTTTGGAACAGCGGGGGCGAGCCAAGCGTGCGCGGCCTTCTGGCGGCCGTTGAGGTCCGCGACGAATTCCTGACCGCGGCCGACAGTCTTGAGTGGAGCCTGGCCCTCGCGGCGGTCCCAACGTTTCGTGTGCCGTGATAGCCCCGGCGCGTTACACCACACGCCAGACATTGCCCGTAGGTTGCGTTAATCCCACTTGTGTGGTGCGATCATCCCAGACGCAGCGATTCGGAAAGAGTCATGGGAAAGCCTCAGGCGACAGGCGGCCATTTAGCCGACTATACCAATCCGCCACTTAATGAGGTTGTTTACGGGGTTCGATTTGACCCATTGCAGGGCTGGTTGCTTCCGCACATTGGTGCGTTTTGGCAAGAGATCCGGGAAGACTTCCCTCACTGTGCGCATGCGCAGCCGATAGGCGATGGCGATTTTAGTGACCCTATATTGAATTTCCCGCTACCTCGTGTCTGGCTAATAAGTAGAGGAGACGATAAGCTTATTCAACTACAATCCGGCCGGTTCCATTTTAACTGGCGATTTCGTAAGGAGGGGAGCGAATACCCTAGATATGAGGTGTTATCCCAAGGCTTCTTCAATAGACTTCAGCAATTTAGTAAGTTTGTGGAAGACAATGATCTCGGAATTCTACAAATTACATCATTCGAGCTAACATACATAAACCATATATATGCGGAGAAAGATTGGCAACTTCCTCGAGATGTCGATCGCATCGTTAATTATCTTGAATGGAGAGACGATAGATACAGGTATCTTCCACGCCCAGCCGGTGTTAATTGGCAAGCTCAATTTGATCTTGGCGATCTCGGCGATCTTCAAATCAAATTAAATCCGGCAACACGTAGGAAGGATAGAGAAGGGTTGCTTGTTCTAGAACTCACAATAAGTGGCCTACCTCAAGAGTCGCCCCTGAACAACATGGAAGAGTGGTATTCGAAGGCACATGAATGGATAGTGCGCGGGTTTGAGGACCTAACAAGCGAGGAAGCTCAGAGAGATTTGTGGGGAAAGCAATGAGCTATGGCGAAGCACCAATAAATCAGGACGGTTTTACGCTAGTACGTAGGTTTCTGCCAGAGCTAGGAGCTGAAACAGATGTGTCTGTAGCGGACGTCTACACTTCTCACGAAGAAGGCTCGACTGAGCCGGATATAACGGAGCGTGCATCTCGGCATCGCTATGAGACTGTCGCCGAACCTCGCAAGTCATACGATGTCTCATCTTTGATTGATGATGATGTCATGTTGTCTGGAGCTATAGGAACGAAAAGCGTATTTACCCCGAATATGGGGGACTTTGTTACGCTTGATTATTATAGAACGCCTGACGCCCAGGTTCAATTACAAATTCGCAATTTAAGGACGTCTTCGAAGATCCCGTATAGCCTTCGGTTGGCTGGTCGGCTTGACCGCTTGCTTGAACTGCTGGAGGAAGAGGGGGGCGCGCTGACCGATGCGTCGGCGGACTCATTGCGTCACATGCTAAAGTTTCTAGGATGTGTCCCACAGTTCAGGTATCCAATTGTGACAATAATGTCACCAGGGACATTCCGTCTACAGTGGACTGGCGGCTCGAATGCTCATTTTGCTGCGGAGTTTCTGCCGGAGGGCCGAGTGCGATACGTGATCTTTGCTCCTGATCGCCATCATGTAGGTCAAATTCGGCGCACGAGTGGGGTGGAACATCGCGAGAATCTAGTGAGTTTGATTGCCACCTACGGGGTTGACCGATGGGCTGGAGATGCGAGGACCTCGAATTCCTCTAACTAATTACGTAAGCCGTCTCTGCCCCCCAACTAAGTGCGGTGACGACGGTTCTCCGTCCGGTGCTGCTTTTATGCCCAGGGAAGGGGAGGACTATTTGTCTGTGAATTGGTTAGAGTGTACAGGTTTTGGCCAACGAGAAGAACAAATTGAAGCAGTTAGATATCAATTAAAAAACAAGGGCATGAGGCTGCCAGCGACGGGTCGTTTGGCTGTTTTACATCTTCAGAGCCTTCTTAGACACATACAGGGCAATGATCCAGATGGGCATGAGCTCAGCGTTCACCATGAGCGTGAAGCTGATGATCCATGCCACTCCGGTATTTACGGATATACACATGAGGATGCGTTGGTGGCGGATCTCATAGCGCAAGTCGTTGAGGAGCATTATCCGGCTCGCGGGTGAGCCGATGGGCTCTGTGTTTAGCCTTCGGAATCAGTCCATGCGCTACGGCAGTAATGGTAAGCTATTGACCAGGCTTTCAAGGCGTGCGGAGGGCCTAGTGGGCTGACGGGCCTGATCCTTCTCGAAGCGTCACGGAAGGACGCCGATCTAGGGTCATGGTTCAGTACCAACTGACAAAGACAGTCGGTCGGGGCAGGAGTGGTAGGTCTTTCCAGCGCGGCATTCCCGGCCCCTTATCTCTATTTCCTCGAAGCCCGGGACCCCAATGTCGGCCGTGAGCCGTTTTCGGGCCTCCCCGCGTGCGGGAGTCGGGTCTCGGATCATCCGGCCCCGGACCCGGGTCCATATCAATGTGCGGGCGACGCAAGTCGGCTAAGATGTGAGCCAGGTCGGCGCGATCCGGAGCCAAAGGATATGGACGGGCGGATGAAAGAGCTTGTGGCGATGGGGGCCGCGGCGGCGGCCAACTGCCACCCCTGCATGGACCACCACCTGGCGAAGTGCGACGAGCTGGGAATTCCCCGCGAGGAGGTCGCCGAAGCGGTCAAGGTGGGCCTGATGGTGAACCACGGGGCCGAGCGCGCCATTCGCAAGAAGGCGCGGGAGCTCCTCGGTGAATCGGCGATCGAAGCAACGTAGGCGCGCGGGCGGGCGCCGCGGAGCGGAGGAGCCGCCGATGGCGCGAGCGGCCCGGGTGCCGATGTGGCCGATGGCGGAGGCGTGCGAGGGCATGACGGACAAGCCCCTGTGCGGCCCGGCGATGACGGCTCCGGGGATCGCGTTCACGGCCCCGGGCGTAGCGATCGTCCTCCGGCCGTCCGTCCCGCCGCGGCCGGTCGCCGCTCGGCTCGCACGTCCCGGCGGCTAGCCGGCAGGAGCGACGCCCGTGCCGCACTCCAGACCGCTCGGCGGCGGCGCGCGGGAGCCCGACATGCAGCGCTCGGCGGAGGAGCTGCTGAAGACCTACCTCGGCGAACGGACCGGCGAGCGCGTGCTGGCCGGCCGCACGAAGCGCGGGGAAGGCGAGAAGATACACGCGGTGATCTGGCTGTGCGACCTGCGGGAGTCGACCCGGCTTTCGGAATCGATTCCCGTGGAGGACCTCTTCCGCTCCCTGAACGACTTCTTCGACTGCACCGCCGGAGCGGTGCTGGAGCATGGCGGGGAGATCCTGAGCTACATCGGCGATGCGGTGCTCGCGATCTTCGCGATCGGCGGCACCGAGAGGCCGCTCCGCGAGGCCTGCTTTCGCGAGGAGGGCGCCTGCGCGGCGGCGCTGGCGGCGGCCCGGGACGCCCGCTCGCGCGTCGATGCCCTCAACCGGCGGCGGGAGGCGAGGGGCGAGCCGCGGCTGGAGTTCGGCCTCGCCCTGCACGTCGGCGACGTGATGTACGGGAACCTCGGGGTCGCCCGGCGCATGCAGTTCACGGTCGTCGGCGCGGCGGCCAACGAGGCCACGCGCCTGGCCGGGATGTGCAGGGACCTGGAGCGCTGGGTTCTCCTCTCCTCGGCGTTCCCGCGCTGCTTCCCGGGCCAGATGGTGTCGCTCGGCCGCCACGCCATGCGCGGCGTGGACAGGCCCGAGGAGATCTTCACGCTGGTCGACCGCGAGGGCTGACCCTCGCTCGGAGGCCGAGCGCGAGGCATGTCCGAGCCGGGTGCCGGGCCGACCGGCGCGCACCCGCCTGCCGGCAGGCATGGCGCCGCGGCTTTCGTCCTCCCGGCCCGGGAAGCGGAGGCCGCGGCGCGACGGCCGCTCGCGCGAGTAGACGTAGAGGCCGGCGCCGACCACCGTCGCCGCTCCGGCGACCGCTCAGGAGCCGAGCAGCCCCCAGGCAGCTGCGGTCACCAGTGCGCCCAGCACGATGCCGGCCACCAGCGACGTCATAAAGGCGATCTGCTTGATCTCCCGGCTGACGCGCATGGCCGCGACCCCTCTCGACGGCCTCGCCAGGTCCAGGAGTTCACAAAGATACGCCTGCAGGCTGTGGAAAAGCTAGCCTCGTCAATCGCGGTCCGCGGCAAGTCGTCGCCGGGCCGGACGGCGCCGGTCCCGCCGCGCAGACGTGCGTCGGGGTCGAAAGCGAACGGCGGCCTCCCGCGGGAGGCCGCCGCTGCGATCCATCCTGCAGATGCAGGCCGGGCTCGGGTTATTCCGCCCGCAGGTTGCCGGCGGCGGTCTTGCCGCGCTCGGTCACGAGGTCGAAGCTGACCTTCTGGCCTTCGTGCAGGGTCTCTAGGCCGGCGCTCTGGACGGCCGTGATATGCACGAATACGTCCTTGCCGCCGTCCTCGGGCGTGATGAAGCCGTAGCCGCGCTGGGTGTTGAAGAACTTGACGGTACCGGTCGCCATGATGGCCTCCATTCGGTATCGGTTGCGACATGCCCGCGCGGACCTCCCGCGCGGACGGCGTCTGAACTTCGGCCTCATGGGACTGGCATCTCCGCCCCGAGGAGCGGACAGGCACGCCGCGAAACCAAGACAGACAGAACCTATATAAGGCATACTGACGCGCTGCACCAGAGGCAAGTCGGCGCGAGGGAGCGACACGCGGCCAGGGGCCATTCGCGGCGAAGTCGCTTGAATGCGGCCCGTGCAGGTACGTAGATTGGCGTGTGCATTGCGGTCCTCGTAGCGACGGGGGAGGGGCGGCATGCAGGCCATCGACATCACTCTCCTGCTGGCGATCGTCGTGGTCGTCCTGATCGCGCTCAT
>JBPRGF010000014.1:0-127973 GCA_051418015.1 Candidatus Nitrospinota bacterium M3_3B_026
CCTGCGCGCGCTGGGCCTCCGAATAGGCGCTCGACAGCTGATCGCCCAGCAGCACCAGCACGATGGAAGGCGGGATGATCTGACCCAGAGTGCCGGCCGCTGCGATCGACCCGGAAGCGAGCGCCGGATCGTAGCCGCGCCGCAGCATGGTCGGCAGCGAGAGCAGGCCCATCGTCACGACGGTGGCCCCCACGATTCCGGTCGAGGCGGCGAGCAGGGCGCCCACCACGACCACGGAGATGCCCAGCCCGCCCCTCAGCGAGCCGAACAGCGCGCCCATCGCCTCGAGCAATTCCTCGGCGACGCGCGATTTTTCCAGCATCACGCCCATGAAGACGAAAAGCGGCACGGCAAGCAGCGTGAAGTTGGTCATGATTCCCCACAGGCGCAGGGGGAGCAGGTTGAAAAACTCCACCCCCAGGCCGATATACCCGAAGATCAACGCGACTCCGCCAAGGGTGAAAGCCACGGGATAGCCAAGGAGAAGCGCCGCGAAAAGCGCCGCCACCATCCAGACGGCCAGGTAGTCCGCGAAGATGTCCACTACTCCTCCGCTCCCTTCTCGCGCGGCCCGAGGATCAGCAGGAAGGACCGCAGAGCCTCGGCGGCCCCCTGCAAAAGCAAAAGCGAAAAACCCGCCGGGATGGCGGCTTTCAGGACATACCGGGCCGGCAGCCCCCCCGGGTCCGGCGAACCCTCGCCAAGCTCCCAGGAGCTTGCCACGAACCCCGCGGAGACGTATACGACGAGAGCGCAGAACGGCATCAAGAGAAAGAGCGACCCGGCAAGGTTCATCACCGCCTTCCCCCGGACGCCGAGGCGGGCGTAGACCACGTCCACACGCACGTGCTCGTCCTTTTTCAGCGTATACCCGGCGGCGAGCAGGAAAAGCGCCGAGAAGATGTGCCACTCAAGCTCCTGCAGCGCCACGGAGCCGGAATGGAAGATATAACGCGCGAAAACGTCCCACGCCGTCACGGCGCAAAGCGCCAGCGCAAGCCACGCCACGGCCCGGCCAACAAGCTCGTTCACGCCGCCGAGCAGATCGGTGATTCTCCAGAGAGTTTTCATGACGCCGGAAAAACACAGAAGAGTCAGATATAAAGAAAACAGTTAACTTTATCCAAGACGAACAGAGAAGACAATAGGCCCGCCCGCCGTCACCGATGGCGCCAGCAAGCGTCGTCCCGCGGCGCGGAGGGCCTCACCCTCCCTTGAGGCGGCGGGCATGGGAAAAAGTTGAAGCAGCCGGGCGAGGTTATGTTATTGTTAGACAATGTCCAATCACCCCTGGCGGGCCGCGGTATGAGCGAAAAAGAGGGAAAACCAGACATCCCGGAGCTTGAGGACAGGCTTGCGCAGGCCCTCAAGGAAAAGGAGGTTTTCGCCAAAGCGCTGGTGGAGTTCAACCAGTCCTTCGACCAGAAAGTCCGGGAGTTGTCCATCATCCGCAGGATAAGCGACGAGCTGCTGGCGTCTTTCGACCTGGAGTCGATACTCCGCGGCGTCCTCAACGTCATTTCCGAGGAGGTCACTCTAATCAACTGCTCCATAATGCTGCTGGACAACTCCGGGGAGAACCTTGTTCTGCGGGCGGCCAGGGGGGTGGAGGACGAGGGCGCCGTGGTTTTCGACGAGGCTTCGTCGCCGAGGCGGATAAGGGTCGGCTCCGGCGTGGCGGGAACGGTCGTCAAGGTCTGCGCCCCCGCGCTTTTGCAGGACGTGACCAATGACGCCAGGTTCGCCGTCTTTCCCGGTTCGGTGGAGATAGGCTCGCTTCTGTGCCTTCCCCTGATAACCAAGGGCCGCGCCCTTGGCGTCCTGAACTTAAGCGACATAAAACCGCTGGCCTTCACCCCGGAGGATGAGCGGGTCCTGGTCATAGTGGCGGGGCAACTGGCCGGGGCCATCGAGAACGCGAGGCTCATAGACCGCCTGCTGGAAAACGAGAAGCTGACCGCCCTCGGCAAGATGGCCGCCACGATGATCCACGACATGAAAAACCCGATGCAGGTGATAAGCGGATACGCCGAGATGCTGGCCGGAGGCAAGCTCGAGCCGGAGGAGCGCAGGCGTTTCTACGAGATCATAACCAGGCAGGTGGACAGGTTCGAGGCGCTGGCCGAGGAGACGCTGGAGTTCGTCAAGGGCGCCGAGTCGAAGCTTTTCCGCCAGCTGGTGAAACTGCGCGACTTCGCCGAGGACGTGGAAAGCGGCCTGAAGCCGGAGTTCGACCGGCTGGGGATAGAGATAGAATCGAGCGCGCCGGACCTCGGCGTGATGAATGTCGACAACGCCAGGATGATGAGGGTCATGTTCAACCTTGCCGCCAACGCCCGCGACGCCATGCCGTCCGGCGGGACGCTCCGCCTCACCTGCTCCCGGCGTGAGGACGGCGCGGTGATCGAGGTGGAGGACACCGGGGAGGGGATCCCGAAGGAGGTCCGGGCGCGCCTTTTCGAGCCGTTTATCACCTTCGGCAAGGACAACGGGACGGGCCTGGGGCTTGCCATCGTGAAAAAGATCGTGGAGGGCCACGGGGGGACGATCCGCGTGGAGGACGGACGGGATGGGGGAGCGCGGTTCATCATGGAGATGCCGGACAAGTAGAAACCGGCCCGTCCCCTCGCGGCCCCGCGCGCGCGGGCGTTACATCATGCCGCCGTGCCCGCCATGGGACCCGCCGTGTCCCCTGCCTCCTTCCTGCCAGAGGTCGCAGACGCCGTCGCCGTCATCGTCGACAAAGCCCGGGCCGTGCCATATCCCGGCCGTGCCGTTCTGGGCCCGGTCGCATATCCCGTCCCCGTCGTTATCGATGAACCCGTGCCCCGTGGCGCTGTGCCACTGGGCCTCGAAGTAGTCGTTGACCATGTTCCGGTTCTGGTCCCTGAACATCATGCCGCCGCCCTGGTTGTAATGGCCGGTCCCTTCCTCCCAGTAGTCGCATATCCCGTTCGCGTTCTCATCCTCGAAGCCGGGGCCGTGCCAGGTGTTGGAGCCGTTCTGGGCGTAATCGCATATCCCGTCGCCGCCGGAGTCGGTGAACATGTGGCCGGATGCCGCCGGGCCGGATGCCCTCGCGGATGAGCCGGGGTCGTGGGTTCCGGCTTCGAAGTAGTCATTGACCTGGTTGGCGTTTCCGTCGATGAACATGGGGTAGACCGCCTCCTGCTCCGCGCCGTTCTCCCCGGAGTCCGCCGGGGCTGTGTTGTCCGAGGAGCCGCAGGCGCCGATGGCCCATGCGGAGAAGGCAAGAGCCAGCCCCAGGGCCGCCAGTGTCCGCGTCTTCTTTTCAATCAACGTCTTCATGATGTATCTCCTGTGAAAAACCCAGCCGGCCGGCCGCCGGGGACGCGCCGGTTTTAAAACGCTCTCATACCAAAGACGACGGGAGCGGGAATTGGATTCCACCGGAAGGGCAAAAGTTTTCCTTCCCGCCCGGCGCGGGAGGGGGCTAATACATGATCGGGGTGAGGGTGTTCCACGCGCCGCACGTCCGGCAGCGGCCGGCGTACTCCGGGCTCAAGGCGCCGCAAGCCGAGCAGGTGAAGTGGAAAAAGGTCGCCAGCTCGCACCGGTACGCCTCCTCCAGGGAGTCGAGCGCGAGGTCTATATTGTTCTCGCCGCGCCTGGCCTTGCCCTCCACGAGGTGAAACAGTGTCATGCCGGAGAGGCGGCCGTCGAGGGAGTCGATCTCCCTGCGGGCGGCGGCGTAGTCGGCCTTGCGCAGATGGGCCTCGGCCAGAAACAGGCGGATCACGTCCTCCCCCGGCAGGACGCCCCGCGCCCACTTGAGCTCCGCTATCGCCTTGTCGATGTCGCCCGCCGAGGTCAGCAGCGACACAAGCGCCATCAGTATGACGATGGAGCCGGTGACCCTGAAACCCTTTTCCAGTATCTTGACAGCGTCCTTTCGCCGGCCCTGCCGCTCGTCCATCTCCGCGAGCTTCAGGTACGCCGGGACGAACTGGTCGTCGCCCCGCAGGACCGCCTTGAATCCGCTCTCCGCCTCGGAAAGCCTGCCCCCGGCCAGATCGCTCAGGGCGTTCTCATAGGTCAGCGCCGCCAGCATCCTTCGCTCCTCGTCGGCCCTGTCCCACGGCGCGAGGGAGACGATCTCCCGCTGCGTCGCCAGCGCGCCCGGAAAGTGGCGCGTCCTCAGGTATATGTCGCGGATCCTGACAAGCGGCGGCAGCGACCGGCCCGCCAGCGTCCTCGTCTTCTCGAGGACAGAGACAGCGTTGGCGAACTGCTCCGCGGCGGCGTAGTCCTCCGCCAGTTCGAACATGACGGAGAGGTTGTCCTCGTCGAGCCCCCTGGCCTTCGAGTGCAGCTTTATGGCCTCCGAGACGGCGCCGTCCTCCCTTCTCATCCTGCCGAGGGCGGCGAGGGAGGGGACGTGATCGGGGTCGTGAGCGAGGGCTTTTTTGAAAAGCTTCTCCGCCGCGCGGCGGCGCTGCATCATCAGCCTTTCCGCGCCGGCCTCATAGAGGCTCTTCACTCTCTGCGCCCTCTTGGTGGAAGCTGATTTCTTGAGGCCCGACAGCGAGTCGGCCAAGGCGTCGTAAAAGTAAAGCGCCATGACCGCCAGCACACCCAGGGAAAAAGCGCCCATGATGATGACCGCCAGGGGGAGCCCAAGCTCGAGGCCGGGGTACAGCGTGACCGGCAGGAGGGCGGTGTTCAACACCGTTATATACAAGAGCCCGGCGAGCAGAGCCCCCAGCAGGACGATGAGACGGAGAGGCATCTTTCAGGCCGCCCCCTTTTCAGGTTTTCAGGATTCCTCTTTCTCCACGCGTTCCTTGCACTTCACGCAATACCGGGCGTAGGGGACAAGCTCCAGCCGTTTCACGGGTATGTTCTCCCCGCACTCCTGACATACCCCGTACTCCCCTTCGTCGATCCTCTCCAGGGCCTCCTGGATGAGCTTCAGCATCTCGTGGTTGCTGTCGCCTATGCTCAGCATTATCCTGCGGTTCATGGTGCGGGCGGCCTCGTCTATCACCTCCGGCAACTCCGAGCCGAACTCCTCGCCGCTGCTTTCCACCACCCGCTCGTAGTCCCCGCTGATCTTCTCGCGCAGGGCGAGCAGGATTCGCCGGAAATACTCGAGTTTCTTTTTATCCATTCAAAAAACCCCCTCCATCATGTCGCGTCTTTTGCCGGGGAATATCAGTTAAGCATGATGGGCGCCCTCCATTTCGAACGGCGCCGCGTCGCCCCACAGCCTCTCCAGTTGATAATAATCCCTCGCCTCCTCCTGGAAGACGCTCACTATGACGTCCCCCGCGTCTATCAGGGTCCACCTTGCCGTCTCGTAGCCCTCGATGTGGTAGCCTTTCTCTCCGGCGCTCCTCAATGCCTCCTCGACGGCGTCCACTATGGTCTGGGCGTGGCGCCTCGATGTGGCGCTCGCTATGATGTAGACGTCGGCCACGTCGGACAAGCCGCGCACGTCCAGAGCCACGACGTCCAGGGCCTTTTTCGCCAGGGCGGAATTATAACACAGCGCCGTTTTCTCTCTTAAAGCGAGGCTCATAAAGAATCGCCGAAAAATTTCACTTCACTTATTATCGGAGAATAAGCCGCGCTCGTGAAGATACTTTTCCACGCTGTCTGGCACAAGGTACTTGACAGGCTCCCCAGCCCGCAGCCTTCTTCTTATCTCCGTGGAGGATATGTCCAGAGATGTCACCCTCACGAGCTTTATCGTCGTGTCGGCGCCCTCGACGCGCAATGTCTCCACGGATCCGTCCTCGGCCCTGCCGATGACGTTGAGTTTTATGTTTTTGTAGCGTACCGACAGGACGCTTTGCATCACGTCCTCCAGGGCGGCGGGGTCGTAGCCTGGCCTGGTGGCGACGATGAAGTTGCAGGTCTTGAGCAGCGCCGCGGCGGACTTCCACGAGCCGATGTCCTCCATGGCGTCCTGCCCCGTGATGAAATGGACGTCGTGGCCGAAGCGCTCCTGAAAGCGGCGCATGGTGTCGATGGTGTAACTCGGGCCGGGCCGCTCCATCTCCATCCTGCTGGGGTAGAACGCGCTGTTGTCCGCCGCGGCCAGCTCCACCATCCGGTACCTGTCCTCGAAGTCCGCCAGGGTTTCGTCCTCCTTGTGGGGCGGCTTGGCGGAGACGACGAAGTAGACCCTGTCGAGGCCCGTTTTGTGCATGACCTCCTGGGCGGTATTCAGGTGCGCCAGGTGTATGGGGTTGAAGGCGCCGCCGAGGACTCCTATCCTCATTCCCTGACCTGGCCCGAGCCGTAGACGATGAACTTGAGCGACGTCAGCTCCGTGATCCCCATGGGGCCGCGGGCGTGCAGCTTCTGGGTCGATATGCCAACCTCCGCCCCCAGGCCGAACTGGCCGCCGTCGCTGAACCGCGTGGAGGCGTTGACCATCACCGTGGAGGAGTCCACCCTCGCCAGGAAGTCCTGGGCGGCCTGGTAGTCGCTTGTGACTATGCTTTCGGTGTGGCCGGAGCCGTGGTTCGCTATGTGCTCCACCGCCTCGTCGAGGCTTCCCACCACCTTCACCGCCAGAACCAGGTCCAGGTATTCCTCGTCCCAGTCCGCCTCCACGGCCGCCTTCACGCCGGGGGCGATGGCTCGTGTCTTATCGCAGCCGCGTATCTCCACGTTGGCCTCCTCGAAGCGTTTTATCATCCCCGGCAAAAACTTTCCGGCTATGCCCCCGTGGACGAGCATCGTCTCCATGGCGTTGCACACTCCGGGGCGCTGGACCTTGGCGTTGTGGCAGATGTTCTGCGCCATGGCGATCTCCGCGCTTTCATCGACGTAGACGTGGCAGACGCCCTTGTCGTGCTTTATCACGGGGATGGTCGAGTTCTCCGTGACGAACCGGATGAGGCCGTAGCCGCCGCGGGGGATGATTATGTCTATGTGCTTGTCCATCTTTAAAAGCTCGGTGACGGCGGCCCTGTCGGTCATGGGCACGAGCTGGACGGCGTCCTCCGGTATTCCGGCCTCGGCGGCGGCGGCGGAGAGGATGGAGGCGATGGCCCGGTTGGAGTTTATCGCCTCCGATCCGCCGCGCAGGACTACGGCGTTGCCTGATTTCAGGCAGAGAGCCGCCGCGTCGGCGGTGACGTTGGGGCGGGACTCGTATATCATCCCCACCACGCCCAGGGGGACGCGCATCCTGCCGACGGAGATGCCGTTGGGCCGCTTTTTCATCTCCACGACCTCCCCCACGGGGTCGGGCAGGGCGGCGATGTCCCGCAGCCCGTCGGCCATGGAGCGGACCCTCTTCTCGTCCAGCTTGAGCCTGTCGAGCATGGCGGATGAGAGGCTTTCCCGCCTTCCGGCCTCTAGATCGGCGGCGTTGGCTTCGAAGATTTTCCGTCCCTCGCGCTCCAGCGCGGCGGCCATCGAAAGCAGGGCGCCGTCCTTCACTCCGGAACCCAGCGTGGCCAGCCTCCGGGAGGCGGCGCGGGCTTTTTTTGCGATCTGTTCTATCTGTTCTTTCATGGCTTCCCGGTTCCGCGGTTCATATGACAGTTCGGCGCATCGGCCTTTCGCGGTAAGTCTATCAAATCTCAGGGCGTCAAGCGAAGTGATGTCATGCTGGGTCGGCGGAGAAGCGTCCCGCCTCGAACGGGACAAAGGGATTTTTCGCCTGCCGGCTCAGAATGACTACACGTCGGCAGCGCGGGCCGGAGAGTCAGCCCAGGAAATCCCTGACCTTCAGGGTGAGCTCGCTTTCCGCGAGGCTTTTCACGATAAAACCGTCCGCGCCGAGCTTTAGGGCTTTTTCCCTGACGGTCGCCTCGTCCTTCGCCGCGGCGACTATGACGGGAACGTATCTCAAATCGCGGCTCGCCTTCATTTCCTCAAGGAGCGCCAGGCCGGGCCCCCCGGGCGCGTCTATATCCATTATCACGAGGCTTGGCGTTTTCCCGTTCGCGGAAGCGAGCGCCCGCCCGCCGTCCGCGGCTTCGACGACGTCCGCCTCCACGGCGCCCAGGACGGTTTTCAGCCTCGCCCTCTCGCTCTCATCGCCGCCGGTCACGAGGATGATCGGCCGTCCTTCGGGAAGCTCGGCGTAAAAGACGCTGCCGGCGCCGTCCTCAACTGGCTCGGCTGTCAGGGAGCCTCCGTGGGCCTCCATTATGTCCCGGCAGAAGGGCAGGCCAAGGCCGGTCCCCTTCTCCCCCCTGACGCCAAGGGTGGTGGTTTTCACCTCGCTCTTGAAGATGTCCGGCAGGATTTCCGGCCTGATACCTGAGCCTGTGTCCCTGACCGCTATCGTGGAGGGTCTTCCTTCCGGGATGAATATGGTTATCCGTCCCCCTTTCGGGGTGAACTTCACGGCGTTCGACACAAGGTTCTGGATCACCTGGCTGAAAAGGTCAACGTCGGCGTAAAGGCGCGTGTCCGCCGGGACATTGTTCTCGATCCTGACGCCGGCGCCGCTCGCTGCGTGAGAGAGGCCCTCCAGCGCGCCGGCGACGATCGACCTCGCGTTGACGGGCCTGAGTCTTGGCCGTATCCTGCCCGTCTGCAACATGCTGATGTTCAACAGCTGGTCGATCTGCGTGATGAGGCTGTCGAGGATGCTTACGGCGCTTCTCATCATCCTTTTCTTGCGCTCGTCCATGACGTCCGAAAGATCCTCGTCGAGCGTGTTGAGGAGGGTGAATATGGAGGCGATGGGCGACCGCAGGTCGTGGGAGACGAGCGTCACGAACTGGTCTTTAAGCATCGTCGCCTCTTCGGCCTTCTCCTTGGCGGTCTTGAGTTCCTTTTCGGCGCGGACGCGCTCTGTCACGTCCCTTTTCACCGCGACGAAGTGGCACACGTTCCCCTTCTCGTCCCGAACCGGGGCGATGGTCATCTCCTCGTAATAGAGTTCGCCGGACTTTCTCCTGTTTATGACGGCGCCGCTCCATATCCTCCCCGCCTTGATGGTGTCCCACAGGTCTTTATAGAAGCTCTTGTCGTGCTTGCCGGACTTCAATATCCGCGGATTTCGCCCTATCAGCTCCTCCGCCGAGTAGCCGGTGATGCGGCTGGCCGCCGGGTTCACGTACTCTATGAACCCTTCTGAGTCCGTCATCACGACGGTGTCCGGGGACTGTTCGATGGCGTTCTTGAGCTTTTTGAGTTCGATTTCCGCGTTCATCCGCTCAAGCTCCGCCCCGGCCCGGGCGGCGAAAAGCTTCACTATGGGCTGGATATACTCCCGGCCAGTCAACGCCCGGTCATGCATGACGCCGAGATGACCTGTGATATCGCCGTCGGCTCCGCGGAAGGGCGCGCCGAAGTAGCTTTGAGCGCCCATGTGGATCAGCATTTCGTCCTCGGGGAAGGTCTCCTGTATCCCAGATGGGTAAAAACAGGCGTCTTTTCTCTTGTATATCTCATGGCAGGGCGTCCCCTCCAGGGGATATTCCACGTTGTCCAGGAACTCCCCGTTATCCCAGAAGGTGACGGTCTCGGCGGTGTTCTCGTCCACGAGCCTTGATATGAAGGCGAAACGGACGCCGATGGCCTCGCCGAGGCTCCTGGTGAGCGCCCTGAAAAACTCAAGCCCGGTGGCGGCGGCGGTCTCTTCCACCAGCATCCTCATCGCCACTTCGGCGCTCCTGCGCTTGGTGACGTCCCTGGCCAGCCCCTCGACGCCGAGGACATCCCCCTCGTCGTCGTAATAGTGTTGCGCGTTGGATGAGACCCAGATGATCTCCCCGCTCTTGTGGATAAGCTGCGCCTCGAAGTTTTTCACCTTTCCGCCATGCTCGTCGAGCTCTTTGAATAGCTGCTTGCGCCTCTCGGGGTAGAGGTAAAAATCCGTCAGCCTCCTGCCGAAAAGCTCGTCGGGAGTGTATCCGAGGAGCTCTTTCAAGGCCCCGGAGACGTGGGTGAGGCGGCCTTCGTTGTCCGTCCGGTAATATACGTCAGGGATGTTGTTCAGGATGGCGGAAAGCTCTTTTTCCGAGGCGGCGAGCTTTTCCTCGGCCCTCTTGCGCCCGGTGATGTCCTGTTGCGAGCCCACCATCCTCACGGGCCGGCCCCCGCTGTCGCGGATCACCTCGCCGACGGTGTGGGCCACCCGCTCCGTACCGTCCCGCCGGATTATTCTGTACTCGGTGTCGTAAGGCGCGCCATCCTCCACGGCCCGCCTGACCTCCCCGGAGACCCGCTCCCTGTCGCCGGGATGGACGTGGCTCAGAAAGGCCTCGTAGGTCGCCTCGAACTCGCCGGGCTCAAAGCCGAAGGCTCTATATATCTGGTCCGACCAGGCGATCCTGCCGGACACGATGTCCCACTCCCATGTCCCCAGGCGGGCCAGCCGCATCGCGCTCGAAAGATTCTCCCAGCTCCTTCTGAGGGCATCCTCCGTTTCCTGCCCCGCGGACTCGCCGTGAGGGCCGCCATGGCCGCTTGAAATGTCACCCATCGTTGCAAATAGCAAGGAAGAAAAATGTTCAATAAACTATTATAATATCATGGTTTGGTGATGGTTTTTCAAAGAAAAACCATGTCGTCGCGGTGGATGATCTCGTCGTAGACCTTGTAGCCAAGGACGGCTTCTATTTCCCTTGAGTGCTTGCCCATGATGAGGGCTATCTCGCTTGAGTTGTAGTTTGACAGACCCTTGGCGAAGGTTTTTCCGTCCTGGCCGCAAAGCTCCACCGCCTCGCCGGAGTCGAACTCGCCCTCGACCTTCCTGATCCCGAGGGCCAGCAGGCTTTTGCCCCTTTTCATTACGGCCTCCATAGCCCCCTGGTCGACGTGTATTCTCCCCTTTGCCTTGAGGGTGAACTCTATCCAGTGTTTCTTGCTGGAGAGCCTGCGCTCCAGCGGGAAGAAAAAAGTCCCCGCGCTTTCTCCTTTCATGAAATCGAGCAGCGCGCCTCTTTTCGCGCCGGGCAGGATGACGGTTCCGGCGCCGAACCTCGCCGCCTCCGCGGCCGCCCGGACCTTGGAGGCCATCCCGCCGAGGCCGGTCCTCGTCGAGGAGTCGCCCGCCACGGCCATGATGGCCTCGTCCACCTTCTCCACGTAGTCTATCATCGAAGCGTCCTTGGCCTTGCGCGGGTCGGCGGTGTAGAGGCCGTCCACGTCGGAGAGGATGGCCAGCAGCCCCGCCTCGACAAGGTTCGTGACCCTGGCGGCGAGGGTGTCGTTGTCGCCGAATTTTATCTCGTGGACGGCGACGGTGTCGTTTTCGTTTATGACCGGAATGACGCCGAGGTCGAACAGGGCGTTGATGGTGTCCCGGGCGTTGAGGAACCTGCGGCGGTTGGAAAGGTCGTCATGGGTCAGCAAAGCCTGGCCGACCCTGAACCCCTCGCTGGCGAAATGGCGCGACCATAGGGATATAAGGTCCCCCTGGCCGAGGGCCGCGGCGGCCTGCTTAACGGGGATGGACATGCCGCGTCTTCCTATCTTGATGACGCTGGAGCCGATGGCGACGGACCCGGAGCTCACCACGGCGATCTTTCTGCCCTGGCGGACGAGCTCGGCCACCTGGCGGGCGATCTCGGCGATCACGGCCTCGTCCACGCCGGTGTATTTCTCCCCCGTCAGCACTCCCGAGCCGACCTTGACCACAAGCCGGCCCGCCTTTTTCACGAGCCCGTCCCGCCGCTCGCGAAAGGTTTTCTCCTCGCTTTTCGCCATGTCGTTCATGCGCCGGTTTCTTCAGGGCCAGGGATCAACTTTTCAGCGTCTCGATCATTCTCTCTAATTTTTCCCGCGCAGCGCCGGAGTCTATCGCCTCCCGGGCTTTTTCGACCCCCTTCTCCAGCGTGGCCGCCTCGCCGCCCGCGCATATGGCCGCCGCGGCGTTCAGGATAGAAATATCCCTCGGCGCGCCCTCGGCGCCCTCCAGGACGGCCCGGGTGATCCTCGCGTTTTCCCCGGCGCCGCCGCCTTTTATGTCTTTCGGATCGTATGCGGGCATCTCGAACCGCTCCGGGGTGATCGTAAAAACCCTCACCTCGCCGTCTTTCATCTCCGCCACGCGGGTGGCGCCGGTGACGGTTATTTCGTCCAGCCCGTCGGAGCCGTGGACGACGAAGACGTGGTTTGCGCCGAGGTTTTTGAGAACTTCGGCGATAGGCTCCACCAGCGCGTCGTCATACACGCCGACAACCTGCGCCGCCGCCCCGGCGGGGTTCGTCAGCGGGCCGAGGACGTTGAAGACCGTGCGGACGCCTATCTCGCGCCGGGGGCCGACGGCGTATTTCATGGCGCTGTGCATCAGCGGCGCGAACAGGAAGCCTATTCCCACATCCTTAAGGCACTCCTCCACCCGCTCCACCTCCGCCTCGATGTCCACCCCCAGCGCCTTTAGAACGTCGGCCGAGCCGGACTTCGACGAGACCGACCGGTTGCCGTGCTTGGCGACGGTAAGCCCCGCGCCGGCGGCGATGAACGCGGCGGTGGTGGAGATGTTGAACGTGCCGGAAAGGTCGCCCCCCGTCCCGCAGGTGTCCACGACGGGGCCTGGCCCCGCGTCGACGTGAAGCGCCTTCGCGCGCATCACCCGCGCCGCGCCGGTGATCTCGTCCACGGTCTCCCCCTTCATCCGCAACGCCGTCAAAAAGGCCCCTATCTGCGCCTCCGACGCCCCGCCGGTCATGACCTGTTCCATGACGGCGGCCATCTCATCCTCGGTCAGGCTCTCGCCTTCTATTACCTTCGCTATCGCCTGTTTTATGTCCATTTATCTGAGAACCCCCGCTCCCGTCAAAGCTCCAGAAAATTTCTCAAAAGCTCCTTGCCGTGTTCGGTGATGATCGACTCCGGGTGGAACTGGACGCCCACGGTGGGGGTGTCCTTTGACCTGATCCCCATTATCTCGCCGTCGTCCGTCCTGGCCGTGATCTTGAACCTCTCCGGCAGGGAGGCCTCCTCCACCACCAGCGAGTGGTAGCGGGCCGCCGGGAAGGGGTTGGCGAGCCCTTTGAAGACTCCCTTGCCGTCGTGGTGGATCAGGCTGGTTTTGCCGTGCATCAGCTCCCTGGCTTTCACGATCCGTCCGCCGTAGGCGGCGGCGATGGCCTGGTGGCCCAGGCAGACGCCGAGGATCGGCGCGGCGCCGTCGAAGTTTTTCACCACGTCCATGGATACCCCCGCCTCCATCGGCGTCTTCGGGCCTGGGGAGATCACTATCCGCTCCGGGGCGAGTTTTTTGAGGCTCTCGACCGAAAGCTCGTCGTTTCTCACCACCTTCACCTCCTGCCCCAGCTCCACAAGGTACTGGGCGAGGTTGTATGTGAACGAGTCGTAGTTGTCTATCAGCAGCATCATGGCCCTTTCCTTTCCCGATCGGCTTAGTATAGGATGTAACCTTCAGAAAGGAAAGACGAAGCATCCGGGGGAGGGTATGACGGAGAAAAAAGAGGGCGGACGTCACGTCTTCGACCCGAAACAGTGGCAGAAGCTCGAGTCGCCCGAGCGGCGGGAGAAAATGGACCCGGAGAAGCTCGCCGCGGCGATGGAGCTTTCGAAGGACGAGGTCGTCCTGGACATCGGGTGCGGGACCGGCTTTTTCGCCGAGCCCGTGGCCGGGCGCTGCGGGAGGCTGATCGGGCTCGACCATTCCGAGGATATGCTCAACGTCTTCCGCGGCAAGGAGAGCTTCAAGACGCTGGGAAACGTGGAGCTGAAGCTCGGCGACGCCATGGACCCGCCCGTCGGCGACGCCTCCTGTGACGTCGTTTTCCACGCCTGCCTGTTGCACGAGATCAAGAACGTGGCCTCTTTCCACGCCGGGGTAAAGCGCGTGTTGAAGCCCGGCGGCAGGCTCTACACCGTGGACTGGCGCGCCAGTGAGACGGGAGGCATGGGCCCGCCGGTCGATCACCGCGTCTCCGTGGATACAGCTATGGAGTGGATGCGCCGCGACGGGTTCAGGGATGTCAGGGAGCTTGAGGTCTACGACTACCAGTACGTGATCGTGGGCAGGGTCTGATCCGCGGCCCCCGTCCCCGAGGCAGGCGCCGCCGGACGGCTTGAGATGATGATCGAATGCTGGTAGGATTTATACGCATCAACTGGCCCCTCGTCTAATGGTAGGACGGTAGACTCTGGATCTGCTTGTCGAGGTTCGAATCCTCGGGGGCCAGCCATATCCTGTGAGCTCGCCCTTTCGTTTCGCGTCCGCCGTCAGCTCCCCCCATGTCTCCCCAGTTTCCTGTAGAGTGTGGCGAGGTTTATGTTCAGCTCCGCGGCGGCGGCGGTCTTGTCACCCTTATGGCGGGCGATGGTCTCTTCGATGACCCAGCGCTCGTAGGCGGCGGTCTTGCTTTTCAGGTCCTTCGGCGCGGCGTCGATCCTGTCGAGACCGACGATCCTCGGCGGCAGGTCGTACTCGGTGATAAGCTCCCCATTCGCCACCGCCACGGCCCGCTCCACGGTGTTCTCAAGCTCCCTTATGTTGCCAGGCCACGGGTAGGCCGCGAAGAGGGACAAAACCCGCGGGTCGAAGCCTTTTATCTGCTTTCCCATCTCCTTGTTGAACTTTGCGAGGAAATGCCCGGCCAGCGGCTCTATATCCCCATCTCTTTCGCGCAGGGGAGGGAGGGAGACCTCTATGACGTTCAGGCGGTAGTAAAGGTCCGCCCGGAAAAGCCCCGCCCCCACCGCCTCGGCCAGGTTCCTGTTGCTGGCGGCGATGACCCTGGCGTCCACATCTACCGGTTTCACGTCCCCGACGGGGGTGATCTCCTTGTATTGTATGGCGCTGAGCAGCTTCACCTGAAGTCCCAGAGGCAGTTCCCCCACCTCGTCCAGCAGCAAGGCGCCCCCGTGGGCTTTTTTTATGAGCCCGTCCTTGTCCGTCTCCGCGCCGGTGAATGCGCCCTTTTTGTAGCCGAAAAGCTCGCTTTCCATGAGGCTTTCGGGTATCGCGCCGCAGTTTATCTCCACGAATGGCTTGTCGCGCCGGGGCGAGTTGTAATGGATTATGCGCGCCAGCAGCCCCTTGCCCACGCCGGACTCGCCGGTGATGAGGACGTTGCTTTTCGTGGGGATGACCCTGTCAACGAGAGCCAGGGTCTCCCTTATGGCCGGGGAGGCTCCGATGAAGTTCGAGTAGTCGTATTTGGAGAAGAGCTTTTTCTCGAGCCTCTCCTTTTCGCCGCGGATCCTGCCGGTCTCCAGTATCCTGGAGACGGTGAGCAGCACGTCGTCGTTTATGAACGGTTTCGTGATGTAGTCCGCCGCGCCCAGCTTCACCGCCCTCACTGCCGTCTCGATGGAGCCGAAGGCGGTTATCATCACCACCGCCATGGAGGGCCTGGCCCGCGCCGCCTCGTTTAGCACGTCGAACCCGGAGGCTTTCCCCAGCCGGATGTCCACCAGCGCGAGGTCGTAGTGGTCCTCCATTATCATGTCGATAGCCGCGCCGGCCTCGTTCGCGGTGTTCACGGTGAACCCCCCGGAGGAGAGGATCATCTTCAGGACCCTGCAGATATCCTCCTCGTCGTCCACCACGAGTATCTTTCCGTCCGCGTTCGCCATTACCTTGAATCCTTTTTCACCGCAGAGACGCGGATGCCGCGGCCGCGCCGATTATCCTTTTCGTTATTCCATTCACGCCGTTTTTCTCCGCGCTTTCCGCGTCTCGGCGGTCAGCCTCATTTCGCGATCGGCAGGTAGACCATGAACGTTGACCCCTGGGACGTGGAGTTGAGCGTCAGTTCGCCGTTGAACCTGCGGACGATGCCATGGGAGAGCGCAAGGCCCAGCCCGGCCCCCTCCGTTCCGCGGTCCTTGGACGAATAGAACGGCTCGAATATATGGCCGACCCTCTCCGGCGGGACTCCGCAGCCGGTGTCGCAGAAATCGACCCGAACGTATCCCGCGCCATTTCCGGAAAGCGAGACAGGAAGCGCGTCCTCCGGGGCGACGGCGGCGCATATGGTGAGCCTGCCCCCGTCCGGCATCGCTTCGGCGGCGTTGAGTATCAGGTTCACGAAGACCTGCTGGAGCTGGTCGCTGTTCGCCGCGGCCATCGGAAGCGAGGACATGTCGCGCGTTCCAACCTCCACGTTGCTCATCCGCTTGTCGTATCTCAGGATTTCCAGAGAATCCTCCACCACCTCGCTCAGTGAGCATTTTCTGGGCCCTTCCGGGACGGGCCGGGCCAGTCCCGTCAGCTGGGCCACTATGTTCGATATGCGTTCGATGTGCTTGAATATGGTCTCCAGCGCCTCTTCCGTGAACGGGTCGTAGCGCCTCTTTTGGAGCATCTGCACGAAGGAGGATATGGACGTGAGGGGATTGCCGACCTCGTGGGCCACGTGGGCGGCGACGCGGCCCAGGGAGGCGTGGCGCTCGGCCAGGAGCATCTGGCGGTGTTTTTCTTTCAATTCGGCCTCGCTTTCCTTGAGGGCCCTGGCCATGCTGTTGAAAGACCGGGCCAACGACTCCAGCTCATCGCCGGTCCTCACCGTTATGTGGGAGCCGAACTCGCCCTTTCCTATCCTCGTGGCGCCCTCCTGGAGCCGCCTCACGGGCTTAGTGATGCCGCCGGCCATGAAGTAGGCCAGGACCACGGCTCCGCCCAGAGACAAAAGCATTATCCCCAGCATGCTCATCCTGGCGGCGGCGGCGGATCTGTGTATGTCCGACACGTCGAGGGCAACCTGAAGGGCGCCGATCGCCTCTCCCCGCCTGTTTCGAAGCGGCAGGTACGCCGTGAAAAGGGGAACTTTATCGACTTTTTCTTCGCGGAACACGGGGTCCGTGGAGGAGTTTATGGCCGTGGCGACGCCGCCTCCGATCTTCCTGCCCACGAGGGAGGGCAGGGTGGAGAGGGTCACCCTGCCGTTCGTGAGGACGGAAAGCTGGGCGCCGGACATCTTTTTTATCTTTTCCAGGAACCCCTTGTCTATGTACACTCCCGCCAGGATGGCCCCGAAAACGTCATACTCCGGCCTCCTCGCCTCGTCCTCCCCCGGCAGGGAGTACGGCCCCTCCCGGGTGATTATCCTCTCCCTTCTCAGCGGCGCCGCGGCCTGCAGGACGTACCTTCCCTTGGCGTAAAAGAGGTCGCCCTCCGTCCTGTCCGACAGAGCGGCGCGGATGATGGGGTGGCCGGACAGGTCCGATCCGCGGCGGGCGTAATACTCCCCAGCTGTCACCAGCACGCCGCTTCGGTCGACGACCTGGAGGTTGTCCAGCTCCAGCACCTTGTAGGTTTTCTTCAGCTCCTCGAACAGCATAGAGCGCTCCCCGGCCACCATGGCGTAATAGGCGGCGTCTATCAGGGCGTGGTCGCGCATCATCAGCTCCACGTAGGAGACGAGCTTGTCCGTCGTTTCCTCCAGGGTGGCCTCCACGGTGTCCGTGGCGTTCTCCACCCGCTCGTGCCCGGTTTTCTCGAACTGCTTGGAGACTATGCTGTCTATGGCCAGCATCGCCCCGGGCAGAGGGATGACCACCACGATTATCATCAGCGCCAGCAGCTTCGACTTTATGTTCAGCCACCGCCAGGGGTTTATCATGGCAGCCTCTCAGGGATGAGGGTGAGGCGCTTTTCGAGTATCTTTCGCCCCTCGGGGCTCTTCATGAACTCAAGGAACATCACGACCTCCCGCGGCGGGTTTTTGGGCACGAGAAGGCTGAGTTCCCGCGACAGGGGATAGCGGCCGGAGGCTATGTTCTCGCTGGTGGGATAGACCCCGTCCACCGCAAGAGCCTTGACAGTATGAGCCCCCATCGAAAAGACCGAGGAGACGTGGCCTACGGACTTTGGATATTTGCCGACGTAGTTCAGGGTCTTGGCGATGGTGTCCACCACCAGCGTCGCCGGCGCCAGCAGCGCGGGGTCGCCCACCACCTCGCGTTTGAATATCTCATTCTTGTAGTCGCAGTGGTTGCGGAAAACGGGGGTTATCGGCCCCACGGGCCCTTCCACGCCGGACCAGTCCGTTATCCTGCCGTGGAAGATGTCCCGAGCCTGTTCAAGCGTCACGCTATCCACGGGGTTGGACGGATGGACTATTATAGTCATGGCGTCCATGGCGACGGGGACAACGGTGAACTCGGAGAGGGTCTCATCCACCAGGCAGCACATGCCGCCCATGTCGATCTTTCCGCTCCGCATACCCAGCGCCGCTTCCGAACATCCCCCGGCGGTGGGGAAGACTACCACGCCGTTGGCTTCACCGAACCGCTCCAGCAGCTCGTTCATCCCGCCCCAGAAAAGCGGCCTCGCCCCGGCGAAGCTCAGGCTGGCGGCGTGGACTGGCGGCGCGGCGGCGAGCAACGCCACAAGACATGCGGCAAGTGTCATGCGCGGGCTTTGCGGCATGGTCCCGTGAACCCCCGTGATTTTTCCTCAAGGAGCTTTCATGTTACTCCTGCGCGTTCTTATCCTCAAGGAGAATTCGCGTTTTTGCGAAGGCTGCGCCTTGCCGTCGGGTGTTGGACGGGGCGCGGCCATCTACTTGCGAATGGCACGAAATGTTACTTGACTTATTTCAGCGGGAGAGGTAAAAAAACCCGTTGAGCGCCTCGGATAAACACCGTACTCCACCACCGAATTTATAGCTTCAAGGAGATGGTTCATGAAAACGGGCGTTTTCTCTCTGTGTCTTTTAATCTCACTTTTTCTCTTCTCTTTTGTCGCCTCCTGCGGCGGCGGGGGAGGTGGCTCGTCCTCTGGCTCCGGCGGGGAGGCGGACTCCAAAAAGCTCTACTACGGCGGCACGGTGCATGAAAACGGCAAGTTGGACGTGGCGCTTGCCACCGGGGACGTGTCCGAGGCCATCACCTTCGAGGGGCATGTGGACGGCGCCGGGAACATTGAGAGCATCGACGGCATCATCTACGCCAACAAGGAAGCCAACGGCACGCTGACCGTTTACTACGGAGCCGACTTGCGCCCAAGTTCGATGGTGGACTCGGTCTCCGGCGTGACATACGAGTTCGGCGAATATGCCGATGGGGTCGTGAACGTGACGGTGAAGGACGCCGGCGGGACAGTCATCGAGGAGAACCGCCAGGTGGAGATCGACGCGGACGCGTTCAACTATTTCGCCGACCTGAAGGCGTCGGCGCGGTCGGGCCCGGCGTCCAACGCGCTGACGGCGGACGAAAAATACCAGATAGACGTCGCTGCCTCCGGCGCCGCCCTCGGTCTTGGCGCCGCGGGGTGTGCTGGAAGCGTTGTTTTGGCCAAGAAACCTGGTGTAATTGCATGGGCTTGCGGTAGTGCGGCCGTAACCGCTGTTTCAGCGGCTTGTACCGTCGCACAGGCGCAAAACGGCCTGTGCGATGCCATGACGCCCACAGGCAACACAGCTGTGTTTATTGATTGCGCAAAAAGCGCTGGCGGCATGGAATGCGTCGCAAACGCCGCGCTCGCCATAGTTCCTGAGATAACAAAGGAAGACGACCAAAACGGCAACGGTTCAGATTCGGGAACTGACGAGACAACGCCAACGGACCCCGCCCCCGTCGATAGTTGCTATTCTTTGGAAATCGAGTATAGCGAGACGTTGGAAAGCTATCATGAAGATTGTTTTTGGACGTGGGACACAAAAGCTGACGGTTCGATGAGCTTCTCGGGGACCGTCCCATTGTCCTTTTTGATGGGAGATAGCGATTCTTACTCCTTCTGGCTTGACGGAGACATCACCGGGCCGGGAACTTATGATTATCAAGGCGAGGCGGCGAATCCGCGTAATGATATTTCCTGCGGCTCATGGACGATGACCACGGATCCACCGCCCGGCCAAATAACAATGTCTGTTTATGCGGACGTTGTTGGAACGAGGGTCTCCTTTGAAAGTGAAGAGAGGGAATACGGAATCTCAACAAGGGTATCTCCAGACCCACACGGCGAATATAGGATGGTATGCACGTGCGACGACGGTACCGGATCGGGATTCGACACCTTTACCAGCCCGTTCGATAGCGGCCTTAGCAATATCATGATGACGAACGCTTCCGAAGGAGGCGGGCTCCTAGCCGAGTATGACACGGGATTAAAGGTTGTTCCATTGGTTGTGGAATCTTCCGATGGTACGACGGAGTACTATGGCACAAAAACATACCGATGGTACGTTGGATTGCGGAAGACTTGTGACAACTAAATCAAAAGCGTCGAAAGGGCGCCCATGAAGATGGTCATTCACGAAAAATGATCACTGAAGGCGCAGGTGAGCCTTGGCATTTTGCAGGGCCTTTCGCTGACGCTCAGGGCGGCGCGGGGTGAGAGATGGGTTGCGTCGTGTCGTCCTGAACAGAGCCGAAGCTCTGAACGAAGTGAAGGGGCGGCGGCGTGAAGGACCCCGCCTTTCCTCGCAAAGCCGCGGCGGCTGAGCGGGCGACGGATATCCACCACGACGACGAAAAGGAGAACGATATGACCAGGACGGAGACGATGACCGGACGAGACAGGACAACCGGCCTTGCGGCCTTACCCCTTGCGGTTCTCCTTGCCGCCTTCCTCGCCGCCTGCGGCTCATCGTCCAGCGATGACGGCGGGAGCGGAGGCGCGCGGGCTGACCTTATGGGCAACTACATCCTGATAAAAAGCTCCACGCCCTATCAGGGGCGCAGCGCCGCGATGGTCTCCGGCGCGCCTGCGACATGCGACAGCGACGACGTCTACTGCGTGGAGATAACCGAAAAGACCGGAGACTCAAGCTACCGGGGAAGCAGCAACCACGCGCAACACGTCTTCGCCTCGTGGGACGCGGACAAAGGGATGTACGTTTTCGACATGGACATGTTCACGGGAACATCCAGCGGCCCGATGTTTCACTTCACCATAAACAGCGACGATACGCTGACCGGCTACGGCTGTTACTCCGATTCCGGCGATAGCGACTGCTACGAGCTGGACCCGGTGTCCAAAAAATACCCGGGTGGCCAGTGGCCCACGGGTAGGGTCGTGGAACGTGACAACGAAAACAACCGCTGACGGAAACGTGGTGGATATGTCTTCCCTGCGTTTACACTACACAATCGGCCAGAGTAAGCTCACGTACATATATGACAGCGTCCCATGCCAGGGCGAGGCCAACTTGTCCGTTAGCGCAGACACCCTGGTGGCGACGGTGGCCCCTGTGTCATCAAGATGAATACGTGTATTAAAGAATAGCAGCGCGAATATCGCCGTTTCCTCTTTTGAGCTTGAGGCAATCGAGCCTCCCGGACAAGCCCCCAGCGGTGAGCAGGCCGAGGGGGTGGGTCCCGGTCCGGGGCGTTTTCAGCGTCCGGCGGTTCTCGTGTCCTCGAGTATCCAGTCCACGGCGTCCTTGATGCCGTCGGCGATATGGTCCGGCGCGGGCGCTTCTCCCTGTGTCACCCTCTCTTCCTCGCGTCCCCCGAAGCCCGTCCGGACAAGGAGGGCGGCCCTGGCGCCCGTGGCGGGGCCGAGGGCGGTGTCGGTGAGCTTGTCGCCGACTATGTAGGAGCCGCGAAGGTCTATCCCCAGCTCCCTGGCGGCCTTCAGGATCATGCCGGGTTTGGGCTTGCGGCAGGAGCATTCCACGGCGTAGGGCGCAACGGAGCCTTCCGGGTGGTGCGGGCAATACTCTATCCTGTCTATCCGCGCCCCGGCCCTTTCGGCCCAGTCTCTCAGCAGGCCGTGGATTTCGTTCACGGTCCGCTCCGTCATGTAGCCCCGCGCCACGCCGGACTGGTTCGTGATGACGATGACGCTGAACCCGGCTCCGTTCAGCCTTTTTATGGCGGGCAGGGCGTCCGGGTAGAGCCTGAACCGGGCCGCGTCGCGGATGTGGTCGTCCTCCACGTTCACGACGCCGTCCCGGTCGAGGAACACGGCCCGTCTACCGTTTTTCACCGGCGATCCTTCCGCCTATATAAGCCGCGCCCCACCCCAGGCCAAAGCCGAGAGCCCCGCCAGCCAGGACGTCGGAGGGGTAATGGACCCCCACCGCCACCCGCGACAGCATGACAAACCCCGCCGCGGGCAGGGTCAGCCACAACAGGGGACGGAACACCCCTCCCAGCGCGGCGGCGATGGCCATGGAGTTCACGGCGTGGTTCGATGGGAACGACAGCGACCCGCCGCACCCCACCAGCAGGTGGACCCCCTCCAGCGCGGCGCAGGGGCGCGCCCTGCCGAAAAGGGGTTTGAGGACGTGGGTCGCCAGGGCATCCCCGATCACGAAGGCGAGCAGGGCCGATACGATGGCGACGGTCCCCCGCCGCCTGTCCACGGCCAGGAGAGCAAGACATAGCGCCGCGATAGGTATGTACCAGGTGGAAGGCTCGGTGATCTTCACCATCAGCCAGCCGGCGCCGGGGCCGGAAAGGGCGCCGTTCAACGCGCGGAAAAGCGCCTCGTCCATGTTACGACAGCTTTTCTCCCGGCGAGGAGGCCCCCTGTCCGGGACTCTCTTCGTCTAGGGCGCTTTCCGCGGGGGCCTGGCCGCCGTTCAGCCGTTTTTCCAGGCCCTCCCACGCGGCGATGACCTCGGGTATGGTTATCTTCGTCATACATTCCATGCTCTCCGGGCAACGGCGCTTGTAGCAGGGAGAGCAGGGAACATCCGCCCGGACAGCCGCCGCGCCGGGGCCGTGTGGGCCCGTGCGGGCCGGGTTGGTGGGGCCGAACACGGCGACCACCGGCGCGCCCATGGCCACGGCCAGGTGCATGGGGCCGGAGTCGTTGGTGAAAACGGCCCTTGCGCCGCCGAGCGCCGCGGCCAGGCGGGAAAACCCGGCTTGTCCGGCGATGTTGACGGCTCCGAGCCCGGCGGCCCTGGCGACAGCCTGGCAGCGCCTCTCGTCCTCGGCCGCTCCCACTATCACGGATCTGAGGCCTCTTCGCTTCTCAAGCTCTTTCGCCAGGAGGCCAAACCGCTCCACCGGCCAGCGCTTGGTTTTCCAGCGGGTGTTGGGGTTCAAAACCACGTAAGGCTCGCTGGGGAGGTTCTCCCGCGCCCACGAGGCCGCCTCGGGAGGAATGGCGAGGTTGTAGCCCATGCCGCCGTTTTCCATCCCCAGCGCCGCCAAGGCGCCCATGTACCTGTCGATGGCGTGGGCCTCGGGGCCGGGGGATATTATCTTCCGGTTGTAGAAAACGGCCGCCCCCTCGCGCGCGTAGCCGAACCCGGCCTTCACCGGGGCGCGGGTCAGCCACGTTACGACCCCGGACCGCAAAAGCCCCTGCAGGTCGATAACAGCGTCGTACCGCTTCTCCCGTGTTTTCTGGATGAAAGCCAGCGCCTCCCCGGCGAACGTAGGTCTCCACCATTTTCCCCAGTCTCGCCGCCGGAACGGGATCAGATCGTCCACGTCCGGGCAGAGGCGGACAAGCTCCGTGTAGGCGTCGCTCACGATCCAGTCCACCACCGCCCCCGGTATTCCACGCTTGATGGCCCGCGCCACGGGGAAGGCGTTTACTATGTCGCCCATGGCGGATATTTTCACTATCAGGAACCGGGGCCCGTCCTCCCTCCCGTCCGGGCCCGGCAGGTGGCCGTTGTTTTTCGTCTCCATCAGGTAAATGTTAGCAGAAAAACCGCCCGAAGCGGCCTGAAAACCGGACTTTTGGCCTCTCGCGAGCCTTGGCTGCGGCCGCCTCCGGTCTTTTTACTTGAACAGCCTGAATATCACTGAAAGAACGATGGAAATCGCCACGCTCACCACGATCATCGTGGCGATGGGGAAATAGAAGGTGAAATTGTTTCTTTTGATTACGATGTCCCCCGGCAGGCGGCCGAGCCCGGACTTTTGGAGCAGAGGCCACAAAAGGCCGATGGCGACCAGCGAAAGCCCGATTATTACAAGTGTTCTTGACATATCAAACCCCCAGTTCTCCTGGGGATCTTTTTAACACAAAAACGCCGCGCCCGGGAATCCCGCCGCGCGCGGGCCGCGGCACATGCCGCGGGCTCCATGTTCGGGTTAAGATATCCCCATGAGCGACAGGCCCAGCGGCAAATTCGAGAACGTGTTGTCATCGTTCACCGACGCGGTGATAATCCTCGACCCGGAAGGGAGGATAGAGTGGCTCAACGCCGCGGCGGAGCAGACCCTCGGCGTTTCGCTGAACGTCGTGGCGGGGAGCGCCGCCTCCAGCATATTCCCCGAGGGAGGCCACATCCACGCCGCCGTCGCCCAGGCCGCGGCGGCGGGCAGACCGCTGACGGACCACGACACCCATATCGTGAACAGGAAAGGCGAGCGGATACCGGTGGGGCTTACCGTCCATCCCCTGGAGGACGAGGGAGGCGGGGGGATGGTGGTGATCCTTCGGGACCTCGGCGCTCTCAAGGCGCTGGAGCGTTACATGGCCGTGAGCGACCGGATGGAGGAGATGGCAAGGCTCGCCGCCGGGGTGGCCCACGAGATCAAAAACCCCCTGGGCGGCATCCGCGGCGCGGCGCAGCTTCTGAAAAGGGAGACGAAAAACCCCGCCGCCGCCGAGTTCACCGACCTCATCATAAGCGAGGTGGACAGGATAGACCGCCTCGTGGTGGACCTTATAGACCTGAACAGGCCCGGCGTCATCCTGAAGGAGCCCAACAACATCTACCCCATCCTCGACGACGTCCTCCGGCTGCTCAAAGACGCCATCGACGGCAAAAACATAAGTGTGGCCAGGGAGTATGACCCCAGCATTCCCCCCGTCCTCGGCGACGCCGACAGGCTGCGCCAGGTTTTCCTGAACCTCGCGAAGAACGCCGTGGAGGCGATGGGAGACGGCGGGACGCTCACCCTGAGGACGTCGCTGGCCTGGCGCGCGCCTCTTTCGGCCAGGGAAGGCAGGGAGCGGCGGTTTGTCCTGATCGAGGTGACCGACGATGGGCCGGGGATGGACGAGAAGACGCTTTCCAGGGCGTTCACGCCGTTCCTCTCGCGCAAGCCCGGCGGCTCCGGGCTGGGGCTTGCGATGACCTTGCACATTGTCCAGGCCCATGACGGGGCGCTGGAGCTGGGACCCAGGGCGGACGGTGGACGGGGGCTGACCTCCTCGGTCTACCTGCCTTACAGCGTGGAAGGGTGAGCCGCCCCGTCACCCCGCAAGGTTTTCCAGCGTCCTCGCGAAGATGTCGTAGGCGTCGTCGTTCCACAGGCAGAAGACGGCTTTCTTGAGGCTTTTCGGCTCGCCCGACTCGAAGTAGTCCAGGGCCGTCCTCAGCATGATGTCGGCCGCCCTCTCCATGGGGTAGCCGAATATGCCCGTGGAGACCGCCGGCAGAGCTATCGACTCAAGCCCCAGCTCGTCGGCCCGCCGCAGCGACTCCCGCGTGGCGCTGGCCAGCTTGGCGTCGCCGTCCTCCTCGCCCTTCTGTGGGCCCACGGTGTGGATCACGTATTTCGCCTTCAGGTCTCCGCCTTTCGTGGCGACCGCGTTTCCCACCTCGAGCCGGCCGATCCTGTCCATCTCGGCCTGGATGGTCGGCCCGCCCTTCATCCTGATGGCGCCGGACACACCGCCGCCGAGGACAAGGCCTGTGTTGGAGGGATTTACTATCGCATCGGTCTCCTGTTCAGTGATGTCGCCCCTGGTGAGGGTTATGGGGCTTTTGTCGGTGGCGCTCATCTTTCGTCTCCCCCATGAAGAGTCAATACTGCCTAGTATAAACCTTGAGACCCCCTCCAGAAAGCGAAAACGGAATCCGCCGCGGCCCGGCCCCCTCCACGGCCCGCGCCACGGCCTCGCGGAGCCGCGGCGCGACGATTATTATAAAACAACCCCCGCCTCCCGCGCCAAGGATCCTCGCCGCGTCCGCCCCGGCTCTCCGGGCGCGGGCGGCGGCCTTGTCGATCATGGGGGTCGATATGCCCGGGAAAAGACCCCGCCTGGCCTTCCACTCCTGCCGCACAGCGCGGACGAAGCTTTCCATGTCCCCCCGCCGCAGGGCGCCGGCCGCCTCCCGGGCGAGGGCGGCGATTTTTCCGAACCGGCTCACGGCGCGCCGGTCTCCCTCTATCACCCGTTTGAACATCTCCCAGTTGTTGATCCCGGAGTTTCTGGACTGGCCGGAATAGAAAAGCAGTATCCGCTCTTCCAAAAGCCGCCCGGCGGCGGGCAGATTTTCGCGGCGCATCCCGCCGGGGGGGAAGTGGAAGACGTTCACGCCCCCGTAAACCGCCGCGCCGTAGTCCTGCAGCCCCGTGGGGACGCGGAGGAGCGCCGCCTCGATGTCCCGGGCCACGGCGATAAGCCTCTCCCCGCCGAGTCTTTCGTCCGCGAGGCGCGCCATGGCGGCGGTGATGGCTATGTTCAGGGCGGAGGACCCGGCGAGGCCCGCCCCGGCGGGGGCTTCGGAGCGGGTCCTGATCTCAACGCCGCCGCCGTCCAGGAAGCGCTCCGCTATTCTGCTCAGCATCCCCAGGGCATGGCGGTGATGGAGGGCGCGGAGGTTTTCGAATTCCATGCGTTTTTCCCTGTCCTCGGAGATGAGGATTATCCTGTTGTCGCGTTTTCTTTTGACGCTTGCCCTGGCGCGGATGTCAACGGCCATGTTGACCGTTACGGGGCCGTCGAACATCAGGTTCAGGGGCCAGATGTCCAGCGTGCCCCCGGCCAGGTCTATCCTCGCGGGGGCCGTGGCCGTGACGGCGTCTTTTTCGGGTCTCATTTTTTCCCTGCGGATTTCATTATCTTGTTCACCAGCTCCTTTTTCACGTGTCGGGCCTCGCCGGGTTTCAGGTCCCCCAGGATGATGGGGCCTATGGAGACGCGCTTGAGCTTGGCCACCGGATGGCCGAGCGCCTCCAGGAGCCTGCGGATATGCCTTTTCCTGCCCTCGGTGAGGGTCACCTTGAGCCATGCGTTTCTGCCCGTCCGGCCGATTTTCTCCACCGCGGCGAACCTGAGCTTTTCGCCCCTTATGGTCAGGCCGGAGGTCATCTTCGCCATGGCTTTCGCGTCGGGGATGTTCCTGACCTTCACCTTGTACACGCGCTTGATCCTGTTTTTCGGCGCCATGACCGCCTGGGCGAAGTCGCCGTCGTTGGTGAAGAGCAGGAGCCCTTCGGACATGATGTCGAGCCTCCCCACGGGATAAAGGCTGGAAAGCTCCTTCGGCAGAAGCTCCATGACCGTTTTGCGCCCCCTCTCGTCGGAGCGGGTGGTGACGTATCCTTTGGGCTTGTGCAAGGCTATGTAGACTGGGGGGGCGAAGGTTTTGACGATCTTGCCGTCCACGCGGATCGCGTCCTTTTCCGGGTCGGCGCTGGAGCCCTTTTCTGTGACGGTTTTCCCGTTTACGGTGACCCTCCCCTCGTCGATGAGCCGCTCCGCCTCGCGCAAAGAGCAGACGCCGGCCGCGGAGAGGATCTTGTGGATCCTGCGGCGGGGGTCTTTTTCAGTACCGGAACGGGTCGAGGCTCTCTTCGGCGTCGTCATCGGCTGATCCGCCGCCTTCCTCTTCGCGGACGGTCTCCCGCGCTCCGGCGGCGACCTCGGCCTCGAAGTCGAGCGTCTCCTGGACGTCCGCCGCTTCCAGGCTCTCGGCCAGCTCTTTCGAAAACTCCTCCATCGTCGGCAAATCTGAAAGGCTCGCCAGGCCGAAGTATTCGAGAAAGCGTTTCGTGGTGCCGTACATCATCGGCCTGCCGGGGGCTTTGCGCCTGCCCATGGTCTTGACCAGGTCTTTTTCCACCAGGCCGCGCAGGACACCGCCGGAGTCCACGCCCCGGACCTCGTCGATCTCGGCGCGGGTGATGGGCTGGCGGTAGGCTATGATGGCCAGCACTTCCAGGGAGGCGCGGGAGAGTCTCTGGCCGCGCTCCATCTTGAAGAATTTCGTGACCCACTCTGCATGTTCCGGCCTGGTCTGCAGCCTCCAGCCGCCGGCCACCTCGGCCAGCTGAAGGCCCCGGGAGGCGTAGTCCTCGCGCAGCTCGTCCAGGGCGGCCGCCGCCTCCTCGCGGCTTGCCGCGCCCTCCAGGACGGAGGCGATTCTGTCCAGCGGCAAGGGCTCGTCCGCCACGAATAGAATATTTTCCAGTATGGCTTTCACGGTCTCCTTGTCCATCTCTAACCGGCTCCATTTTCCCCGGCGGCTTCCGGCCGCTCTTCAGCCTGGGCGTCATCGGCCCCGGCGTCCGCCGCGTCATCGCCGTCACGGGCCGCGCCCTCGTCGGACGCCCTGTAGATCAGTATCTCCCCGCCTCGGCGGGTCTGCAGGGCGCGGGCCAGCCGCAGCCTCATAAGCTCCAGCAACGCAAGGAAGGTCGCTACGACCTCCATCCTGTTTTTGCCCCCGCCGAACAGGGAGTCGAAAGTGACGCTGTCCTCGGCCTCCAGCCTGCCCATGATGTAGTTGATCTTGTCGGTTACCGATATCTCCTCGAGGGTGAGGCTGAAATCTTCCCCGTCCCCGGCCTGCTCGAGCAGGCGTTTCAGGGATTTTAACAGCTCCAGCACGCTGACCTCCACCAGCAGATCGCCGTCGGGGGGGACATCCTCCTCCCTCGGCGGCCTGGTGAAGACCATGGACTGGTCCAACTCGCGCTCCTTCAGCCTGAGGGCGGCCTCCTTGTACTTTTTGTACTCCAGCAGCCGCGCCACCAGCTCCTCTCTCGGGTCTTCGGCCTCCTGCTCCTCCTCGTCCTCGGTGATGTCGGTTTTCGGCAGGAGGGTCTTCGATTTTATGTAGGTCAGCGTCGCCGCCATCAGCAGGTACTCCCCGGCCACGTCCAGGTTCAGCGATTTCATCAGCTCCAGGTACTCGAGGTACTGGCGGGTGATATCGGCTATGGGGATGTCGTAGATGTCCACCTGGTTCTCCTTTATCAGGTGGAGCAGAAGGTCCAGGGGACCTTCGAAGACGTCGAGCTTTACGTTGTAGGCCATCGGTTCATTTCGTTAATGGATCGCTGATTATACCGCAAGGCGCGCCGCCGGGGTAAAGACGGGATTTTAAGCCTGCCCTGGCGGGATGGTTTTTGAGGGGAGAATACAACTGGCCCCGGCGTCTTTCGACAGCGCCCCGTGTTGCCATCCTCGCGCCCCTCACGGGGGTAATCAAGCCGCGCCCGCAGAACCGGGCCGTGGCAGCCATTTGCGGACATTTCTGGCCGGTTTGGACGTCCTTGTCCGCTAAAAAGCGCCGTTCCGGGAAACGCGCCCGGGCTAAGTTTATGATAATGAATATCATAATACATTGGCATGAGAATTGAACTCAGTATAAACAACGGCGGAACGGAGGATCGGCCTCCTCATATGGCAGGGAGAATTGAAGCAATGAGCAAGGAAAGAAAAAGAGCGGAAGCAAAAGCGATAAAAGACGAGGCCGGTTTTTACCTGAGCCTTTTCAGCGGCGCCGCGGGCTTGGCGGCTGTTTACGTAATCATGCTGGCTTTGTCGCTGGCGGTTTGAGATCGGGTTGACATGAGACGCGCGGGTTCCTTCCCCTATGCCCCATCCCCTTACACGCGCGTCTGACTGACGACCCAGGAAGCCGGCCGGAGAGTTCCCCCTCTTCTCCGGCCGGTTTTCCCCTCCGCTCCAGGGTTATGAACGGCGCCTAAGATTCAGGCGCCGGTCTCTCCCGATGCTTGTCAAACAGGCGCCTGGACGGAGCCTATGGATTCCCCTTGTTATGTAACATATTGATAATATGGTCATAGTCCGGCGCTGTGTCGAGTGGCGCCCTCCTTGCTCTCCCCATAAAGCGACGCAGATGGCCCCATGTCCGGGCGCCCGGATGCGCCGATTAACAACGACCTGTTCAAGGCAGGGAAGAGACTGAGGGAGAAAGGGGATTTTTAACGAGATGAAAAACCTATTCGCCGCCATGGCGGCGGGCGCCATTCTTGTTTTCCTCGGAGGAGCCGCGGGCGCGGGGGAAGTTGTCTTTTCCGGCTTCGTCGACGCGAGTTACTACAACAACGCCCTCGACGAGACCAGCACTTTTTCACTGGACCAGGCGGAACTGGACATCGAGAAAACCATAGAGGGCGCGGGGGGGCTGCGGGCCGACATCCAGCACCTCAACGGCGACGAACTGACGGGCGACGATGTCCTGGAGCAGGGTTACATGTGGCTGGACCTGCCCGCGGGACTGGCCTTCACCTTCGGCAAGTTCAACGCGCCGATAGGCTGGGAGCTTCTGGACCCCAACGACATGTACCAGTTCTCCCACGCCATGGCCTTCGACTACGGTCTTCCGACGAACCTGACGGGGGCCATGCTCTCCGGCGCGTTCGGCGTGGTGGATTTCTCCGCCTACGCCGTGAACGGCTGGGACCTGATATCCGACGACAACAAGGACAAGACCATAGGCGGCCGCCTGGGGGTGACCCCCGCAGAGGGGCTTAACGTTGGTCTTTCCTATATCACCGGCAAGGAGGGGTCCGACGCCGGCGGGGCCGAGCCCATGGGTCTTTCCGTTCTGGACGTGGACGCGACGTTCACCATGATAGAGGGCCTGACAGTAGGCGCGGAGTTCAACATGGGGACGCAGGAGGGCGCCTCCGCCGTCGACGCCGGTGAGGACGCGGAGTGGACCGCCTATCTCGTGACGGCCAACTACGCCTTCACGGACAAGGCGGCGCTCACCCTGCGCTACGACGCCTTCGACGACAAGGACGGCGCGCGGCTTGGCGGCGGCGTCTCGGAGACCAGGCAGGCGTTCACCGTAAGCCCCAGCTACGCCATAGCCGACGGCTTCGGCGTGCTGGCGGAATACCGCTACACGTCGTCGGACGAGGAGGTTTTCGAAGACGCGGACGGGAATCCGAAGAAGGAGTCTTCCGAGTTTGCGGTGGAGTTCACCTACACGTTTTAGGTGGTGTCGTGATCTATTTTTCAGATCGGAGACAGGCTCATGAAGAAGGTTGAAGCGATCATAAAGCCTTTCAAGCTCGAAGAGGTCAAGGAGACCCTGACGGGCATGGGCGCCCAGGGGCTCACCGTGACCGAGGTGAAGGGCTTCGGGAGGCAGAAGGGCCACACGGAGCTTTACAGGGGCGCCGAGTACGTGGTCGATTTCCTGCCCAAGATCAAGGTCGAAGTGGTGCTCGACGACGGCCAGGTGGAGACGGCTATCGAGAAGATAGTCGCCGCGGCGTCGATGGGCAAGATTGGCGACGGCAAGATATTCGTCTCTCCGGTGGAGGAGGTCATCAGGATCCGCACCGGCGAGCGGGGGGTGGAAGCGATATGAGTATTCTGAGAGCTCTTACCGGAAAGAAAGGAGTCTTCGCGGCGGGACGGACCCCGCTCCTGGCGCTCATCGCGCTGGCGGCGTTCTATCCCGGCGTATCCTTCGCCGGGGAGGCGGACGGCCCCTCGAACGCGGAGCTGAAAATCATCGCGGACACGGTGTGGCTTCTGATCTGCGGGATGCTGGTGTTTTTCATGAACACCGGGTTCGCCTGCCTGGAGTCGGGCCTTTGCAGGGCGAAAAACACCGTGAACATCCTCTCGAAAAACGTGATAGTCTTCGCCATGGCCTCGTTGTCCTACTGGATGGTAGGCTGGGGTCTTATGTACGGTGAAGGGAACGGGATTGTGGGGTTTTCGGACTTTTTCCTCGCGGCGCCCGACGCGGGAGGCGGCGTGCCGAAGCTGGCGGAGTTTTTCTTCCAGCTGGTCTTCGCGGCCACGGCGGCCACGATAGTCTCCGGCGCCGTGGCGGAGAGGATAAAATATCCCTCCTTTTTCGTTTTTTCGTTTCTGCTGGTGGCGGTGATATACCCCGTCTCCGGTCACTGGACGTGGGGCGGCGGATGGCTTTCCGAGCTTGGGTTCGCCGACTTCGCCGGGTCGACCATAGTCCACTCCGTGGGCGGATGGGCGGCGCTGACGGGGGCGATCATCCTGGGGCCGAGGCTGGGCAAGTTCCAGGAGGGCGGCGTGAAGCCGATCCCCGGCCACAGCCAGGCGCTGGCGACGCTGGGGATGTTCATCCTGTGGCTGGGATGGTTCGGGTTCAACCCGGGCTCGCAGCTGGCCGCCGACGCCGGGCCGATCGCCCACATCATGGTGACCACGAACATGTCCGCCGCGGCGGGGGTCGTCGGCGCCACGTTCGCGACCTATCTCACCCTCGGCAAGCCGGATCTTTCCATGGCCCTCAACGGAGCCCTGGCGGGGCTCGTGGGCATAACCGCCGGCTGCGACGGGGTGAGCGTTCTGGGCGCGGTGATAATCGGCCTGGCCGCCGGTTTTATCGTCGTCTACTCGGTTATATTATTCGACAAGATCAGGGTGGACGATCCCGTCGGCGCCATATCGGTGCACCTTGTGAACGGGGTGTGGGGCACGCTGGCTGTCGGGCTTTTCAACACGGAGTCCGGCCTGTTCTACGGCGGCGGCGCCTCCCAGCTTTTCAAGCAGGTTGTCGGGATCGTCTCCATCGGCGCCTACGTCGTGGTGGTCAGCGCGATACTGTGGCTTGCCGTGAAGGCGGCCATCGGGCTGCGCGTCTCCTCCGACGAGGAGCACGAGGGGCTGGACCTTGGCGAGCACGGTATGGAGGCCTACCCGGACTTCTCCGTGCGCAACGCCCCGATTTACTGACGGGCTTTATGGATATGTTTTAGGCCGGACCGCGATCAGCCCTTCCTCCGGTTTCCCTCAGGCCGGAGGAGGGGCGGCGCGGCTCCGGATTGTTTTTTTCACCAATCCTTTTGAGGGGAGGATGACTAGATGACGCCAAAAGAGGTAATCAAGTTCGCGCAAGAGAACAACTGCGAGATGTTCGACATCAAGTTCCTGGATCTGCCGGGGATCTGGCAGCATTTCTCTTTCCCCATGTCAGAGCTGAAGGAGGAAATTTTCGAGGAGGGCCTCGGCTTCGACGGCTCCTCCATCCGGGGATGGCAGGCGATCCACGCCTCCGACATGATCGTGATCCCGGACGCGAAGACGGCCATCATGGACCCTTTCACGAAGTACCCGACCCTGTCCCTGATCGCCAATATCTATGAACCCATCACCATGGAGCCGTACACCCGCGATCCCAGGAACATCGCCAAGAAGGCAGAGGCGCACCTGAAGGCCACGGGGATCGGCGACACGGTATACTTCGGTCCCGAGGCGGAGTTTTTCGTCTTTGACGATATCCGCTATGATTCCGGCCATTCCGGGGCTTTCTACCACGTGGACTCCGTGGAGGCGCAGTGGAACACCGGCAGGGAGGAAAACCCGAACCTCGGCTACAAACCGCGCTACAAGGAGGGCTATTTCCCCGTGCCGCCGACGGACAGCATGATGGACATCCGCTCCGAGATGGTCCTGGTCATGCAGGACTGCGGCATCGAGATCGAGGCCCAGCACCACGAGGTGGCCACCGGAGGGCAGGGCGAGATCGACATGCGCTTCTCGCCGATCCTGGAGATGGCGGACAAGCTGATGATGTTCAAGTACATCATCCGCAACGTGGCGAAGAGAAACGGCAAGACCGTCACCTTCATGCCCAAGCCCATCTGGGCCGACAACGGGTCCGGGATGCACACGCACCAGTCGATCTGGAAGGGCGGCAAGCCCCTCTTCGCGGGCGACGGCTACGGGGGCCTTTCGGAGATGGCGCTGAACTACATCGGCGGAATACTGAAACACTCCAAGGCCCTGGCCGCCCTCGTCGCGCCGACGACCAATTCCTACAAAAGGCTGGTCCCCGGCTTCGAGGCTCCGGTGAACCTGGCCTACTCGTCAAGGAACAGGTCGGCGGCCATCCGCATCCCGATGTACTCCGCGAGCCCCAAGGCCAAACGGATCGAGATCCGCTACCCGGACCCGAGCTGCAACGCCTACATGGCCTTCTCCGCCATGCTGATGGCGGGGCTGGACGGCATCCAGAACAAGATCGACCAGGGCGAGCCGCTGGACAAGAACATCTACGGCCTCACGCCCGAGGAGCTTGCGGAGATACCGGCGCTGCCGTCGTCGCTGGAGGAGGCCCTCGACGAGCTGGAGAAAGACCACGACTTCCTGCTCAAAGGGGATGTCTTCACCCAGGACGTCATCGACACCTGGATCGGCTACAAAAGGGAGAACGAGGTCATGGAGCTCAAGATGCGCCCGCATCCCTACGAGTTCACGATGTATTACGACATCTAGACCACCGGCTCCCGGCAAGGGACGAAACGCCCGCCGGCCGACTCCTTTTGGGGCAGGCCGGCGGGTTTTTTTTGCTCCGGGGACGCCCCGGACAGGCCTTTGGCGCCAGGGCGCGGCCGCCAGAGTGGCCAGTTATATGTCAACTCGGCAAATTATTGAACATTTCGTTCATATTGATATGTGGATGGTGTTCCGCTGGAACAGCGCAAAGGCGACTTTAGTCAATGCCGTCCGGGAGTAATCTCTTGAAATTCATGCGTATTTTTAAATGGCACAGCTATTGCTTGTATTTAAGAGACAAGATGTGGCGCAGTGTCACATCAATTAGGCGCCATGCTGGCGCCGGGTTGTTCAGGAGAGTGTCGGCCAGTCCGGGCGGGTTCCCGGGGTGGAGGCATCCTTCGAGCGCCCCGCCGGTTTCGCGCCGTCCGCCGTTTTTGGCGGGCTGATCAAAATTGGCGCTGCGGCCCGCGCGTCGATCTGACAACGCGTGGGTATATTGGGGCGTCCCGGATTCCCCCCACTGTTTGCGGGACGCCCCTTTTTTATGCCGCGGCGTTGTTTTTCAGTCTTCGCCGAGGATTTTCAGGAACTCTTTCTCTTCCAACAATTTTACGCCAAGTTCGCGGGCCTTTTCGGCCTTGGAGCCGGGGTCCGAGCCCACGACGACGTAATCGGTCTTCTTGCTTACGGAGGATGTGACGCGGCCTCCACGCTGCTCTATCTTCTCTTTAGCCTCGTTTCGGGTCATCCCCTCCAGCGCGCCGGTGAGGACGAACTGTTTGCCTTCGAGAGTCCGGGAGACCTTTTTTTCTTTCCGTCCAAAGCTGCCGCCGGTCTTTTTGAGCTTTTCGATCAGCTCCTGATTGGCCTTTTGCGAGAAGAAGACCACGACGCTCTCGGCTATGCGGGGGCCTATTTCGTGTATTTTTTCGAGGTCCTCCGACGACGCGGCCATCAGGTCCTCCAGCGTCCCGTAATTCCCGGCCAGGATGGCGGCGGCGCGCTGTCCCACGTAGCGGATCCCCAGGGCGAAAACCAGGTTTTTAAGCGGCCTTTTTTTGCTTTCTTCTATCGCCTCGATAACGTTCCGGGCCGATTTCTCCGCCATGCGCTCAAGCGGGATCAGGTCCTCCTCCTTAAGGTAATATAGATCGGCGGCGTCTTTGACCAGGCCTTTTTGCAACAGCTGGTCGATCAGCGCCGGCCCGACGTGGTCTATATCCATCGCCGCGCGCGCCGTGAAATGCTTCAGCCGCTCCCGCAGCTGGGCCGGGCAGGCCGAGCCGGAGCACCGCGCCACCACCTCCCCCTCGGGACGAAAGATGGCGGAGCCGCACGCGGGGCATTTGCCGGGCATTTGAAAAATCCTCTCATCGCCCGTTCTCTTCGTCTCCACCGCCTTGACCACTTTCGGTATGACCTCGCCGCCCTTCTCTATGAAAACCGTGTCGCCGATCCTGATGTCCTTTCTTTTTATCTCGTCCTCGTTGTGCAGCGTCGCCCGGGAGACCGTCGTGCCCGAGACCTTGACCGGCGCAAGGACCGCCACGGGCGTGACGGCCCCGGTGCGGCCGACCTGGGCGGTTATGTCCAGTATCTTCGTGGTCACCTGCGTGGCGGGGTATTTGTACGCGATCGCCCACCGGGGAAACTTCGTGGTGGCGCCGAGTTCCTCTCTCAGCCGGAAGGAGTCCACCTTCACGACCACGCCGTCTATGTCGAAGGGGAGGGCGTCCCTCTTTTTTTCGAACTCGTCTATGAAGCCCCTCACCTCGTCCAGGCTCTTGAGAAGGCGCGTGTCCGACACCCTGAACCCAAGCTCGGCCAGCAGGGCCATGGCCTTGTGATGTGTGCCGGCCTTCGGGACGGGGACGGGTCTTCCGCCGCCGCCGGTCGCTATCAGAGTGTAGATCAGCATGTCGAGCCCGCGGGAGGCGGTGATCTTCGGATCCAGCTGGCGCAGGGAGCCCGCGGCGCAGTTGCGGGGGTTGGCGAAAAGGGGCTGGCCCTCCCGTTCGCGCTCTTCGTTGATATTCTCAAAGACTTCGCGTGTCATGTAGACCTCCCCGCGGGCCTCGAACCGCTCCATCCCCTTCGGAGGCTCCACCTTGAGCGGCAGGGCGCGGATGGTCCTGAGGTTGGCCGTGACGTCCTCGCCCTGGATGCCGTCGCCGCGGGTCGCTCCCTGGACGAATACGCCGTTCTCGTAGACCAGGGAGACGCCGAGGCCGTCCACCTTCGGTTCGGCGGTGTACTCGAACCTGTCGTGGCCGAGGATTTTCACGACGCGCCCATGGAAATCCGAAAGCTCCTCCATGCTGTAGGCGTTATCCAGGGAGAGCATGGGGACGTTGGGGTTGTGCAGGACCGTGGAAAGCTCCGATGCGGGCTCGCCGCCGACGCGCCGGGAAGGGGAGTCCGGCGTTACGAGTTCGGGGTGTTTTTCCTCCAGCCCGATCAGCTCGCGCATGAGCTGATCGAACTCGGCGTCGGATATCTCCGGGTTGTTTTCTACGTAGTAGAGACGCTCGTGGCGGCGGATCTCCTCCCGGAGTTTTTCAATCCTGCTTTTTATATCCTCCGCCACGGCGAAAGGAGGGCCCTGGTTATCCCGGGTTTTTGTCTTCCATCCGCACGATGCTCACGAAGGGGAGGATCCTCTCTATCTCCTCCATTGTAAGCTCGCGCAGCGGATAGGAGCCGGAATGGTCTATCTCTATGCTCTCGTAGTGCCCGTTCCAGCAGTGCAGGGAGTTCACCCTGGCGCCTTCCCAGTCTATCGTGCTGGAGAAATAGATCGGCCCGCCGCACACGGCGCACCTGCCGTGGAGCACGTCGAACCGTATGACGTCTTCTTTGTGTCTCATGCCTTCTCTACAAAGCCTTTTCACGGAGAAAAAGCGGCGGTTTCAACGCCTTCCGCCGCCTTCAGCTGTCGCATTATAGCATGGATAAACAATGTCAACCAAACGTCCCGGCGCGGCCGGCGCCGAGCATGGAGCGCAGGATCACGAGGCCGTCCTCCCCGCCGAGGACGCTCTCGCAGGCGCGCTCGGGGTGAGGCATCATCCCCGCCACGTTCCGCCCCTCGGAGAGCACCCCGGCGATGTTTTGCGCCGACCCGTTCGGGTTCGCCCGCTCCGTCATGCTCCCGCCGGGGCCGCAGTACCGGAACAGGATCCTGTCTTCGCGCTCCAGGCGGTCCAGTGTATCGTCGTCGGCGACGTAGCGGCCCTCCATGTGGGCTATCGGGATCCGCAGAACGCTCCCCTTCTGCGCCTCGCTCGTGACGAACGAGTTTTCAGTCTCCACTTTAATATGAACGTCCGCGCAAATGAATTTCATGGAGGCGTTCTGGACGAGGGCGCCGGGCAGCAGCCCCGCCTCGGTGAGTATCTGGAACCCGTTGCATATCCCCAGGACCGGCCCGCCGGCCTTCGCGAAATCCGCCACCGCCTCCATCACCGGCGAGAACCGCGCTATGGCCCCGGCCCGCAGGTAGTCGCCGTAGGAGAAGCCGCCGGGGATTATCACCGCGTCGAACCCGGAAAGGGACGTCCGCCGGTGCCAGACGAACTCCGCCTCCCGCCCCAGGACGTGTTTGACGGCGTGGTAGCAGTCATGATCGCAGTTGGAGCCGGGAAAAACCAGGACAGCGAACCGCATTCCCGTTACTTGAACACGTCCGCGAAGCGGCCCGAGGTGTGCCTCAACCGGGTGGACAGCGACCTTGCGATGTTGCGCAGTATCTTTATCCCCACCTGCGGGCTGTCGTTTAAAAGTCTCTCGAAATTGCCGGTGGTGAGGATCAGGAGCTCCGCGTCCTTTATCACCGTCGCCGTGGCGGAGCGGGGCGTGTTCTCCACGAGGCTCATCTCCCCCACCGACGCCCCCCTGTTGAACCGGGCCAGCACCGTCTGCCGCCCGTCGAGGGACTCTTTCCTGATCTCTATCACGCCGTCTACTATGTAGAACAGCGAGTCGCCGGCCGACCCCTCTTTGCAAAGGACAGTCCCCTCGGGCGCCGTCTGGCGGTAAACGTGCCTTGTCAGTATGTCCAGCTCCTCGGAGGAGAGCTGGTCGAACTGCGGCACCTCGCACATCAGCGCCTTGATATATTCCTCGTTCTCGCCCATTCGCTTATTCCCCGATAAGCTCTATCCGGTAATTCTCCGTGACGGGGTTGGCGAGGAGTTTTTCGCACATCCTCTTGATCGCCTTCTTCGCCTTCTCCGCGTCGTCCTCGTCTATCTCGATCTCGACGAGCTTGCCTATCCGGACGTCTTTCACCCCCTGCCCGTTTATGGCCGTGAGCGCCTCTTTCACGGCCTTGCCCTGTGGGTCGAGTATTCCTTTTTTGAGGGTGATCCTCACGCTCGCTTTCATGGGCGGGCTCTTCAGGAGACGCCCAGGACGCGGCGGCTCATCTCCTCGTAGACCTCCTCCAGCCTGCCGAGGTCGCGCCGGAACCTGTCCTTGTCCATCTTTTCGCCGGTCTCCTTGTCCCACAGCCTGCATCCGTCCGGGCTGATCTCGTCGGCGAGAAGTATCCCCTCCGCGCTTCGGCCGAACTCCAGCTTGTAGTCCACTAGCGTGACGCCGGTCTTGTCGAAGAAGGGGACAAGCAGCTCGTTCACCCTGAAAGCCAGCCGTTCGATAAGGTCCATCTCCTCGTCCGTGGCCATGCCGAAGGCGCGGATGTGATAGCGGTTTATCATCGGGTCGCCCAGCTCGTCGCTCTTGTAGTAGTACTCCAGCAGCGTCTCGGACAGCGGCTCGCCCTCGGGTATCCCCATCCTCTTCGAAAGCGAGCCCGCCACGGCGTTTCTCATTACGATCTCCACGGGGATGATCTCCACCCTTTTGACCAGCATCTCCCTGTCGGAGAGTTTCTCGACGAAGTGGGTGGGGACGCCGGCCTTCCCAAGCAGCGAGAAGATGTGCGACGAGATGGCGTTGTTGACCACCCCTTTGTTGGTTATCGAGCCTTTTTTCTTGCCGTCGAAGGCGGAGGCGTCGTCCTTGAAATACTGGATGAGCCTCTCGGGGTCGGACGTGGCGTAGAGGATCTTCGCCTTGCCCTCGTGGATCGCCTCGCCTCTTGTTATCGCGCCCGCCTGTCCCGTCATCTACTCTCCTTCCCCGAACACGCGCCTGAAAACACGGTCAACATGCCTCAGATAATATGTTATGTCGAAGCATTCTTCAACCTGTTCCTTGCTCAGAGCGCCCCGGGCCTTGGGCTCGGCGAGCAGCAGGTCCATGAAGTCCTCCTTTTCCCTCCAGCACCGCATCGCCGCCCGCTGGACGACGCGGTAGGCGTCCTCGCGGGACATCCCCGCCCGCGCGAGCGCGAGCAGGACGCGCTGGGAGAAGATCAGCCCGCGGGTCAGCTCCAGGTTGTGGATCATGTTCTCCGGGTAGACGGTCATCCCGCCGATCAAACGCTCCAGCCTGTAGAGCATGGTATTCACCAGGATCGTGGAGTCGGGGATTATCACCCGCTCCACCGAGGAGTGGGAGATGTCCCGCTCGTGCCACAGGGCCACGTTGTCCAGCGCGGCGAAGAGGTTCGCCTTCACCACCCGGGCCAGCCCCGTGAGGTTCTCGGCGGTTATGGGGTTTCTCTTGTGGGGCATGGCCGAGGAGCCTTTCTGCCCCTCGGAGAATTTCTCCTCCGCCTCCAGCACCTCCGTCCTCTGCAGGTGGCGAAGCTCCACGGCGACCTTCTCCACCGACGCCGCCGTTATCGCCAGCGCGCTCATGTACTCGGCATGCCGGTCGCGCTGGATCACCTGGGTGGATATGGGCGCGGGCGCAAGCCCCAGTTTCTCCAGGACGTACTCCTCTATGTCCGGGTCGAGGTTGGCGTATGTCCCCACCGCTCCCGAAAGCTTGCCGACGGCGATGGCCTCCCGCGCCCTCGTGAGCCTCTCCCTGTTCCGCCGCATCTCCGCGTAGAAGAGCGCCAGCTTCAGGCCAAAGGTCGTCGGCTCGGCGTGGACGCCGTGGGAGCGGCCGACGCAGACGGTCTCCTTGCTCTCGTAGGCCCTTCTCTTCAGCGTCCCCAGCAGGGCGTCCATCTTCTCCAGGATGATGTCGAGAGCCTCCACCATCAGCATGGACAGCCCCGTGTCCACGATGTCCGACGACGTCAGACCCATGTGGATGTAGCGCGACTCCGGCCCCACGTTCTCGGCCACGGAGGTCAGGAAGGCTATCACGTCGTGCTTGACCTCCGCCTCGATACGCTCGATCCGGGCCGCGTCGAACCCGGCCTTCCACCGTATGACCCGAAGCGCCTCCTCGGGGATCAGCCCTTTCCTGGCCCACGCCTCGCAGGCCAGGACCTCTATTTTCAGCCACGTGGCGTACTTGTTCTCCAGTGTCCAGACCTTCTCCATCTCGGGCCGGGTATACCTGGGTATCACTTTTTCCCTCCTGAGCGTCTACTCGATGTTCACCACCGCGCCCGGCCTGTCCTGTCGCGCTATGTCGAAGGGTGTCTTCGGACCCGAGAGCGCCTGCTCGGCCACCAGGCGGACGATGTCGCGGTTGTTGTTTGTCTGTGACAGGTGCGCGAAGGTCACCCCCTGCAAACGCGGCCCCAGCGCCTTGCCGAGCAGGCCGGCGCATGCCTCGTTGGAAAGATGCCCCAGCCGGGAGGCTATCCTCTGTTTCACGACCCATGGGTATGGCCCGGCCATGAGCATGTCGGGGTCGTGGTTCGACTCTATGACAAGGTAGTCCGCGTCCCGCATCTTCTCCTCCATCAGCATAGTCGGCGTTCCCGCGTCGGTCAGAACCGCCGCCCGCCGCGTCCCGTCGCTTATCGTAAAGGCGCAGGGGTCCGCGGCGTCGTGGGGGATGGAAAAAGGCGAAAGCTCGAACCCCGCCGCCTCGAAGGCTTTTCCGGTTTCGAAAAAAAATGCTCCCGGGACGCGCCCTATGACGTTTTTTATCATGGTGTGGGTTTTCTCATTGACGAAGACCGGCGCGTCAAGCTTCCGGCAGACAACCCCCACGCCCCTCACGTGGTCGCCGTGCTCGTGGGAGACCACGACGGCGCGGATGGACTCAGGGTCGAGCCCGGCCTCCCTCAGCCGCGAGAGCGTTTCCCTGCCGGAGAAACCGGCGTCGATCAGCATGGCCGACCGGCCATTGCCGATGTACACGCAATTGCCGGACGACCCGGAGCCGAGTACGCAGACCCGCATCACCGCCCACCCCCTCCTTCCGTGACGAGAAGATGGTACAAGAGCGGGATCATGATCTCGTGATGGCCGGTAAGGGATATCCCCCGCCCGGCCCCCTGGATGGGGCGGTTGACCACGTTCACGTTCGGCCTGTAGCTTTGTATCATGTCCAGGTTCGCCGCGGTGAACCCGGTCACGTCCGCGCCGAGGTTGCGCGCCGCCGACAGGGCTTTTATGAAAACCTCCGGCAGAAGGACGCTGGAGCCGATGTTCAGGTATACCCCGCCGCCGCCAAGCTTTGCGACAACGCCCGTGAAGAGCCGGAAATCGTCCATCGTGGCCCGCCCCGTAACCTCGCCGTCCATGCTCGGATGTATGTGGACGATGTCCGTCCCTATGGCCACGTGGGCGGTGGCGGGTTTCTTAAGCCTGTAAGCGGCGGCAAGGATGGAGACCCCGGCGTTCGGCATGTTTTCATCGATGATATATCGGCCAAGCGCCGCGCCCATCCCGGCGCCGTCCCCGGCGTGTTTTTTGAGAGCGCCGTTTATGTTGGCCGCCGTCTCCTCCACCATGCCGAACCTGCCCTCCCTGATCTCCGAGGCCACGTCCTCGCTGGTGGCGCCGTGGAAGGCAAGCTCCATGTCGTGGACAGCCCCGGCGCCGTTCAGCGCGACGGCGTCTATTATCCCGCGCTCCATCATGTCTATTATCAAAGGCGACAGGCCGACCTTTATCACGTGCGCCCCCATGGCCGCCACAACGGGTTTTTCGGCCTTGTTCGCCGCGCGGATCGACCCGGCCAGCTCCAACAGGTCGGCGGCCTTCAAGGTCGGCGGGAAGAGGTCCGAAAGTCTTTTCGACGCGCGGTGTTTTTCCATATCGGCCAGGTCCCCGAGCGTCACGAGGCTTTTGCGCTCCCTGATGGAGTAGGTGGATATCCGGGAGAAATCCGCCGGTTCGAACTTTCCTGGCGTGGTCATCCCCGGGCCGCTCCCGAAGCCGCCCGGCTTTCCATGGGCTTCATTTTTCGGCGTACTTTTTCAGAATCTTCTCGATGATCCCGGTGGTGGATTTGCCCGGCTCCACCGGGATGATCTCCACCCTGCCTCCCGCCTTCTCCACGACCCGGCGGCCGACGACGGCGTTCGGCGTGTAGTCTCCGCCCTTCACGAGGATATCCGGCCTCACCGCCTCGATCAACCGCGACGGCGTGTCCTCGCCGAAAAGCGCCACCGCGTCGACGCAATGGAGCGCCGACAGGATGTCCACCCTGTCCTCCTCGCCCAGCACCGGCCTGTGGGCGCCTTTCAGCCTGCGGATCGACTCGTCGGTGTTCAGCCCCACGATCAGCGCGCCGCCGAGGCTCCTTGCGCTCTGCAAAAGCTTTATGTGCCCCGCGTGGAGAAGGTCGAAACAACCGTTGGTGAAGACCACCTTTCGCCCCTGGGCGCGAAGTTTCCTGGCGAAGGCGGCCGCCTGGGCCAGCGTCATGGCCTTGCCCTTCCCGCCGCCGCCGTCGGACCGCAGGGTCTCCAGCACCTCCTCGCGCGTCACGGCCCAGGCGCCCACGTGCCCCACTTCCACCCCGGCGGCGACGTTGGCGACTCTGGCGGCGTCCTCCAGGCCGTGGCCGGAGAAGAGCATGACCCCGATGGCGGCTATCACCGTGTCCCCCGCCCCGGTGACGTCGAAGACCTCCCGGGCCTCCGCGGGCAGGCTCGTCCTTTCGCCGTCCGGCCTGAACACCGTCATCCCCTCCGCGCCGCGGGTTATGAACAGGCTTTTCGCCCCGGTGACGTCAAAAAGACGCCTGGCGGCCTTGTCGTAATCGGCCTCCGTGACTATCTTCATCCTCGCCGCCGCCGCGGCTTCGCTCTTGTTGGGGGTTATGATGGTGGCGCCTTTGTACCTTTCGTAGCCGTCCCCCTTGGGGTCCACCAGCGCCGGTTTTTTGGCTTTGCGGGCCAGGGCGAAGATCTTTTTCAGCAACCGGGGCGGCAGCGCCCCCTTGCCGTAGTCGGAGATTATGATCCCGTCCACCCTGGGCAGGGCTTTTTCGACACGGGCGAGCATCGCCTCCGCCACGGCGGCGCTTACGTCCCGCCGATCCTCCCTGTCCACCCGCAGCATCTGCTGGCGAAGGGAGATGAACCTCGTTTTCACCGTGGTGGGGCGCGACGGATCCTTCACGAGGCCCGAGGCCGGTATCCCCCACTTCTTAAGCCGCGCGCGGATCCTCCCGGCCTCGTCGTCGGCCCCGACGACGCCGATGAGGGTGGCCTTCCCGCCGAGGGCCGCCACGTTCGCCGCCACGTTCGCCGCGCCGCCGAGGACCTCCCGCTCGCCGGTGATGTCCATCACCTGGGAGGGCGCCTCGGGGGATATCCTCACGACGCCGCCGTCGACGTACCTGTCCAGCATCACGTCCCCCACCACCAGCGCCCTGGGAGGGCGCATGGCGAGGATCATGTCGAGCAGCCTGCGCTTCATCGGCCTTCTCCGGCGGCTGCCTCCACCGCCTCGCACACAAGATGCGCGATAGTGATGTGGGCCTCCTGTATCCTGGGCGTTTCGCTCGAGGGAACGATCAGGGCGATGTCGGCGTGGTCTTTCATCTCTCCCCCGGCGCCGCCGAGCAGGCAGACGCGCTTTAAACCGAGCTTTCCTGCCGTGGCCAGCGCGTCAACGAGGTTCGCCGACTGCCCGGAGGTGGATATCGCAAGGAAGACATCGCCCGCCATCCCAAGCGCCTCGAGCTGGCGGGAGAAGACTTTCTCGAACCCGTAGTCGTTGGAGATGGCGGTGATGGCCGAGGTGTCGGTGGTGAGGGCGATGGCGGCGAGGGGGGGCCTGTCCTTCAGGTACCGCCCCACAAGCTCCGAGGCCATGTGCTGCGCGTCGGCGGCGGAGCCTCCGTTCCCGGCGAGGATCAGCTTGCCGCCCTCTTTGAGAGTCTCCACGATCATGCGGGCGATGGCGGCGATCGTCTCCGCGTCCCCGCGTCCGATCATGGCGAGCTTGAGATCGGCGGAGGCTTTCAGCCCCCTGGTTATGTCGTCCTCCATGTCAGAGCATCCCCTCGTCCGCGAAGGAGTAATAGCGGTTGTCACCAATTATCAGGTGATCCAGCACCCTTATGTCGATCAGCCTGCCCGCCTCCACCAGGCGGCGGGTGATGGTTATGTCGTCCTCGCTCGGCTCCGGGTCGCCGCTCGGGTGGTTGTGGACGAGTATCACGCTGTGGGCGGACTCGCGCACAGCCTGGTTGAACACCTCCCTGGGATGCGCTATCGCCCCGGAAAGCCCCCCCTCGCAGATGGTCACGGTTTTCATGAGCCTGTTCCTCGCGTTTAGCAGGGCCACCTTGAAGACTTCTTTTCTCAGGTTCTTCATATCCAGCAGATAATAGCCCGCCACGTCCTCGCTTGCCCTGAAGGGCGTCGTCTTGACGCTTCTCGTGGAGGCCGCGAACCTGCGGCCCAGCTCAAGCCCAGCCTTGACGCTTATCGCCTTGGCCTCGCCTATGCCGCGGATTTCGCAAAGCTCCTCCACGGAGGCCGCCTCCACTCCCTCCAGCGTCTCGAATTTTTTCAGAAGGTCGCGCGCGAGGTCCAGGGCGTTCTTCTCCCCCGACCCGGAGCCTATGAGGATAGCCAGCAGCTCGGAGTCGGAAAGATAAGCCGTACCCTGCCTGGAGAGCTTTTCCCGGGGCCGGTCACTTTCCGGCCACTCTCTTATCGCCTCGTAGAGCCTTCTTCGTTTCCGCGTCATCAGTGGAGTTTTTCCCTTCGCCCGGGCCGAGCTCGGCCGTGTAGTATTCGATGGTTTTCAGGAGCCCGTCCTTCAAGCTGACCTTCGGCTCCCACCGCAGAAGCTCCCTGGCGCGGGATATGTCCGGCCGGCGGCGGGCCGGGTCGTCCTGCGGCAGGGGTTTGAAGACCACCCTGCTCCCGGAGCCGGTCTTCTCGATTATGATCTTCGCAAGCTCCAGTATGGTCATCTCCTCGTCGTTGCCGAGGTTGACAGGGTTTGCCGCGCCGGAGCGAAGGAGCTCCATGAGTCCGTCCACAAGGTCAGTTATATAGCAAAAGGAGCGTGTCTGGGATCCATCGCCGTAGACTGTGATATCCTCCCCCCGCAGCGCCTGGCAGATGAAGTTCGTCACCGCCCGCCCGTCCTCCACTCTCATCCTGGGGCCAAACGTGTTGAATATCCTGGCGATCCTGACGTCGAGGCCGTGGACGCGGCGGTAGGCCACCGTGGCGGCCTCGGCGTATCTTTTCGCCTCGTCGTAGCAGGACCTGGGGCCTACGGGGTTGACCTTGCCCCAGTAGCCCTCCCTCTGGGGGTGGACCTCCGGGTCGCCGTAGACCTCCGAGGTGCTCGCCAGCAGGAAGGCCGCCCCGTCCCGCAGCGCAAGGTCGAGGGCGGCGTGGGTACCCGCCGAGCCGACCAGCAGCGTCTCTATGGGCATTTTGCCGTAATCGACGGGCGAGGCGGGGGAGGCGAGGTTCAGGACGTAATCGAAAGGTCCCTCGATGTCCGAAAGCCCCCGGGTGATGTCCCGCTCGATGAGGGTGAAGCGCGGGTTTTCTTCGAGACTTTCTATGTTCTTCATCGCGCCGGTGGAGAAGTCGTCCACGCAGACCACCTCCGCGTCCTCCCCAAGGAGCCTCTCGCAAAGCCATGAGCCTATAAAGCCGGCCCCGCCCGTCACCAGATATCGCGGCATCAGCTAACCATCCTCTATGGGCGGCCTATGCTGTAGTACTCGAACCCGAGGGCGCGTTTGCGCTCCGGCTCGTACATGTTGCGGCCGTCGAAGATCACCGGCGTTTTCATCAGCGCCCTGATTCTTTCCATGTCGAGCAGCTTGAACTCGCGCCACTCGGTGACGAAAACGAGGGCGTCCGCCCCTTCCGCGGCATCGTAGGGGGTCTCGCAATAGGTCACGTCCGGCGCGAGCCTTCTCGCGTTCTCCGTGGCCACGGGGTCATAGGCCTTGATCCTGCCGCCGCGCTCGGCCAGGAGCCTCATTATCTCCAGCGACTTGGCATCACGCATGTCGTCGGTGTCCGGCTTGAACGCAAGCCCCAGCACGCCGAAGGTGTGGTTGTCCGTCTCCGGGAACCGCTCGAATATCCTGTTCACGAACCGTGGGACGCGGGACTCGTTCACGCTCATGACCTCCCGGAGCAGGCCGAAGGGCGCGCCGGTCTGGTCCGACGTGTGGAGCAGGGAGCTTACGTCCTTGGGAAAGCATGAGCCGCCGTATCCCAGCCCCGCGTTCAGAAAATCCCTGCCGATGCGCTTGTCCGACCCCATCCCCCTGGCCACATCGACGATGTTCGCTCCCACCCTTTCGCAGATGTCGGCCACGGCGTTGATGAAGGATATCTTGGCGGCGAGAAAGGAGTTCGATGCGTATTTTATAAGCTCCGCGGACTGCACGTCGGTGACGATCATCGGAGCCCCGAGCATGGCGTAAAGCTCCAGGAGCCTCATGGCGACGTGCTTGGTCGGCGCGCCTATCACTATCCGGTCCGGGTTCAGCGCGTCGGCGATGGCCTGGCCCTCCCGCAGAAACTCCGGGTTCGACACGACGTCGAAATCGGCGTCCGAGGTCTTGGTCTCTTTTATGGTCTCGCGGACGAGGTCGCCAGTGCCGACGGGGACGGTGCTCTTGTTCACTATCACCTTGTAGCCGTTCAGGTTCTCGCCTATCACCCTGGCCGCGCTCTTTACGTAGGAAAGGTCTGTCTCGCCGTTGTTCAGGGAGGGTGTGCCGACGCATATGAAGACGATCTCCGCGGCTTCCACCGCCGCGCCGACCTCAGTGGAGAAGGATATCCTCTCCTCGTTCATGTTGCGCCTGACCATCTCCTCGAGGCCGGGCTCGTAGATCGGCATCACCTTCCTGTTAAGCGACGCGATCTTCTCCCCGTTCACGTCGACGCAGGCCACCTCGTTGCCCATATCGGCGAAGACAGCCGCGGTGACGAGGCCGACATAGCCTGAGCCTATGACACAGATACGCATAATCCAAAAAATCCTCGGACCGCCATGGACGCCGGGCCGGTGCCCGCGGCGCCACGGAGCGCGTCCCGAATCCCTATCGAACAGGATATCGAAATGGTAAATTGGTAATTATAGCCCAATGGGCGTGAAATACTAGGATTATCACGCCTTCCGCCTGCCACGGCCCGCTCTACGCTCCGCCCCATCTTTCGAACAGGTCATGCTCGACGCCGAGTTGGTCCAGGACCTTGCCGACGGTGTGGTTCACTATGTCGTCCACGCTTTTCGGGTGGTGATAGAAGGCCGGGACCGGCGGAGTGATCACCGCTCCCAGGCCGGCGGCCCTGGCCATCAGCTCAAGGTGCCCCCTGCTCAAGGGGGTTTCGCGGGGGACGAGGACGAGCTTGCGCCCCTCCTTCAAGGTGACGTCCGCCGCCCGCGCCAAAAGGTCGCCCCCGCGGCAGTTGGCGATGTCGGAGAGGGCGCGCATGGAGCAGGGGGCGACGACCATTCCCCGTGTCTTGTACGACCCGCTGGAGACCGGCGCGGCCGGGTCGGCGTTGTCCTCCACGGCGTCGGCCAGTCCCGCGATGTCGGAGAGCCCGAGGCCGGTCTCGATCCTGAGTGTCTTCTCACCCGCGGCGGTGACGATCAGGCGCAGGCTCAAGCCGGGGGCGTACTTGCGGAGGCTTTCGAGAAGACGGAGGCCGTAGACGGCGCCCGAGGCCCCGGTTATCCCGACTACCAGCCTCCCCTTTTCCGGCGCCAAGAATCAGTCGCCCCGCATCAAGCCGCCGAGGCCGCCCATGGCGTCGAGCAGGGAGCCTTCGCCCTTGCCCCCGCCGCCCGTGGCCGTGGGCCTGGCCTGGTGGACCCTGCCCGCAAGGCGTGAGAAAGGCAGCGACTGCAGCCACACCCGGCCCGGCCCGCGGAGCGTCGCGTAAAAGAACCCCTCGCCGCCGAATATGGCGGACTTTATCTCGCCCACGAACTCTATGTCATAGTCCACCGACGGCTCGAGGGCCACCAGGCAGCCCGTGTCCACCCGGAGCATCTCGCCGGGCTCAAGCGTTTTGTTGAAGATGGTCCCCCCGGCGTGGACGAAGGCCATCCCGTCGCCCTCCAGCTTCTGCATGATGAAGCCTTCGCCGCCGAACAGGCCCACGCCTATCTTCTTCTGAAAATGTATCCCGATGGACACCCCCTTGGCCGCCGCCAGGAAGGCGTCCTTCTGGCAGATGATCTGTCCCCCCATCTCCTCCAGGTCCATGGGGATTATCTTGCCCGGATAGGGCGAGGCAAAGGCCACGTGCTCCTTGCCGGAGCCGCCCGTGTGGGTGAAGACGGTGATGAAAAGCGACTCGCCGGTGATGAGCCTCTTGCCCGCGCCCACCAGCTTGTCCATGAACCCGCCCGACTCGCTCTTGCCGCTGCCGTCGCCGAAGACAGTGCTCATCTTGACGCTGGGCGACATGTACATCATCGAGCCCGCCTCGGCCACGGCGCTTTCGCCGGGGTCAAGCTCGATCTCGACGTACTGCATCTCCTCACCCTCTATCTTATAGTCGATCTCGTGGGCCTCCTGGCCGCTGGGAGGCGCGGGGGGAGGAGGAGGCGCGGCTCCTGCCTCGCCGAACTTCGGCAGGTGCTTGAGCTTCATCCAGTTCATCATCCCGGGCCCGTACAGCAAGGTGTCGCCGTCGATCTGACCCCGCGACAGCATGTTTTGTATCTCGCTCTCGGAGACGGGGCCTTTGCTTTCGGATCCCGTCGCGTAATACCAGTCGGACATCGGCAAACCTCCATGCAGAACTATTTTTCTGGCGCCGCCTTTGATTGTAAACGAAACCCGGCGCGCGGGGACTTTTTCAATCCCACCAGATTTTATACCCGGCGCCAAACCCCCGCAAGGCGAGCCGTCGGACATGGTGGTTTTTCAGTGGCCGCCGGGCGTAGCAGAGTGGTAAAATCAACGATATTCCAGGGGGATAACAGGCGGGCGGAGGCCATGGAGGAAAGGCGGAGGCATCCAAGGAGGGAGGAAGGCGCTGGCGCTGTCATGCGGGCGGCTCTTCACTACGGCGACGACTACCGCGAGATCGAGGCGGAGCTTGTCAACTATTCCGAGGGAGGCGCCCAGCTTGTCACCACCGACAACGGCGTCCGCTCCGGTATGCTCGTGGTCATGAAATCCTTCGACGGTACGGGGCCTTTCAGCGAAAACGTCGAGGGGAAGGTCGTGTGGGTCGCGAACAAGGACGGAAAGACGGGATTCGGGCTCGAATATTTCGCCCCACTGGTCAACATCCCCCCCTTTTTTTAAAGGCGAAAAACGCCGGAAGGTAGTATATTAAATCTGGCGTGTGGTATAATTTTCATGTCAAAAACAGTCCGGAGGACCATCAACCAACTTGCGGGCTGACGCTATGGCCACAGGGGGCATGAGGGCGATGCCGATAGAGGAAAAGCGCCGTTACCGCCGTATCCTTTTGAAAAACGGCCGTTCCGTGCAAATCCTGTTCGAATATGATCCGGACAAGAAGTATACCCCCGCCAACGTGGTGGATCAATCCGAGGGCGGGGCGCAGTTCCTCGCCGGGCGGGGCGAGGTAAGGGAGGGCGCCTTCGCCATAATAAAAGCCGCTTCCGGGTGGCCTTTGCCGGAAAAAAGGGCCACCGCCAGGGTGGTGTGGGCGGACAGGGACGGAGAGAAGACGCGGTTCGGCTGTGAGTATCTTTCCCCCATGACCGGGGTCCCCAACTTTTTCTAGTTTCCCTGGAGCCCAGGCTACAGGTATTCCTCCAACCCAAGCTCCTTCAGCTTGTCCGTGACGGCCCGGACGTCCTGGGCTCTCTCCTTGTTGAGCACCAGCACGGCGTCATCGGTTTCCACGACGATGACGTCGTCCACGCCGACGACGGCCACGATTTTCTTCTCGTTGTGGGCGAGGACGCCCGTGGAGTCCACGGCGATGAGCCTGCCGCGCTTGCGGTTGCCCTCCTCGTCGGGGCTCAGCAGGTCGTAAAGCGAGCGCCAGGAGCCGACGTCGCTCCAGCCGGGGTCCGCTTCGGCGACTATGACCTCGCCCCGCTCCCCGGCCTTTTCCATGACTCCGTAGTCGATGGATATGGACGGCAGGGAGGGGTAGACCTCGCCGAGGGCCTTTTCGAAACCTTCCGTCCAGGCCGCTTCCCGGAGCGGCCCCATCGCGTCCACCAGCTCCGGCAGGTCCCGCTCCAGCGCGTTCAGTATCGCGTCGGCCCTCCAGAAAAACATCCCGGAGTTCCAGAAGTGTTCCCCGGAGTCGGCATAGTGCCGGGCGGTCTCGAGGCCGGGCTTTTCCAGGAATTTTTCAACCTTGTAGACGTATCGCGTCATGGGCTCGCCCCGGTGGATGTATCCGTAGCCGGTCTCCGGGTAGGCGGGTTTTATGCCTATGGCGCCAAGGCTTTCAGGCTTTTCCCCTATCACCGCCAGCAGGTCGTTCACGGCTTTGTGGAACTTGTCCGGCCTGGTTATGACGTGGTCGGCGGGGAAGACGGCCATGACGCCCTCCGGGTCGCGTTTTTTCACCATCATCGCCGCGAGCGCCACGCACGCCGCGGTGTTCCTGCCCGCCGGCTCGGCCACGATGTTTTCTCCGGGGATGTCCGGGAGCTGTTTTCGGACCTCGTCCGCGTGGACGGCGCCGGTTATGACCAGTGTCCTTTCGGGGGGTGCGATCTTCTCCAGCCTATTCGCGGTGTCCTGGATCATGGTCTTCTCGCCGATAATCCGCAGAAGCTGTTTCGGCATCCGCCGCCTCGAAAGGGGCCAGAACCTTGTCCCGCTGCCTCCCGCCATTATCACGTTGTAAATCATGCCGTCCTTTCTCTTCTCAGCCAACGAAGGCGAGCGTGAGGGCGCCCGCCGCGAAACAATAATACGAAAACCAGGAGAATTTTCCCCGCTTCAGCAGCGCCACCAGCAACGCAAGACAAATGTACCCCACCGCCGCCGACGCCAAAAACCCCAGCGCAAGGCTCGATGGCGGGACGCCGCCGCCGTCCGGCTCGAACCCGAGGGCCATGGCGCCTATTATGGACGGGGCGGAAAGCAGAAAGGAAAACCTCGCCGCGTCCTCCTTCTCGACGCCGAGAAACAGCGCCGCGCTGATCGTCGCGCCGGACCTGCTTATCCCCGGCGTGATGGCCAGCCCCTGCGCCACGCCGATTATAACAGCCTCGGCCCAACCGACCCGCGTGATCGGCCGGCCGCCGCCCGGAGCCCAGCGCGTGAGGAAAAGCATGGCCCCCGTGACGATCAGCATCGCCCCGGCCAGCTTCGGCGAGCCGAACATCCGTTCGAAATCGTCTTTGAAGAAGACGCCGACGAGGCCCGTCGGGATTGTCCCCACGGCTATGAGAGCTCCCAGGCGCAACCCCGGCCTTGCCCGGAGCGTCTTTGCCCAGCCCTCGCCGCCGCGGATGTCCTTCAGCCCTTCCGCCGCGCCGCGGAACACGGCCGCCACGTCCCCGCGGTAATAATAAAGGAGCGCCGCCAGCGTCCCGAGGTGCAGCGTTATGTCGAAAAAGAGGACCGGCTCGGCCAGCCCGAAGAGGCTCTGGGCGATGACCAGGTGCCCCGACGAGCTGACTGGCAGGTACTCCGTGAGTCCCTGAGCGGCCCCCAGCAGGGCGGCCGTCAACGGGTCCAACATGCTCTCGGCAGGGCCTTTCTCATGCGTCTTTCTTCCACCGGGCGAAGGATGACGATTTCAGGGAAGGAGCAGGAAAAAAAGCCTCGATGACGGCGTCCGCGCCGTCATGCCGCGCGCCACAGGGCCGCTGTGTCGAGGCGCGGAGCATGACGAGGGTTTTCAGAGCCCCGGGCTCTCGCTCATCGCCTTGATCCTGGCGAAGCGGCGGTCCACCTCGGCCTGGAACTCGTCGACGATGTCCTTGTAGTCGGGCTTTAGCATGTGCTTCGTCTTGCCCATCGTCTTGAGCCACTCGGTGACGGGTACCTTCTTGCCCTTGGCCTCGGGGTCGTAGTTGAGGGTGGTGATCCCCTTCTCCACCTCGTAGAGCGGGAAGAAGTTGCAGTCCACCGCCGCCTGGCTGACCTCCTGGCCGGTGTTGTCCGGGTGGCGCCAGTTCAGGGGACAGTCCGAGAAGAGCTTGCCGAAGACCAGCCCCTCGTTCCTGGCGTACCACTGAGCCTTGGCGGCCTTGCGTATGAGGTCCTTGTACATCGACTCAGTGGCGGTGAAGACATACGGGATGTGGCACGCCGCGAAGAGCTGGGCCGAGTCCTTGTGGCCGAACTGTTTTCCCCTGCCTCTCGTTCCGATGTTCGACGTGGAGGTGACGTGGCCCTTCGGCGTGGTGAAGGAAAGCTGCGCGCCGGTGTTCATGTATCCCTGGTTGTCGTACTCCAGGATTATCATGTTGTGGTTGCGGAACGCCGCCCCCAGGGCCGGGCCCAGGCCGATGTCCAGCCCCCCGTCGCCGGTCACCATCACGAAGGTGATCTCCTGGTCGGCGGGTATTTCGCCGCGCCTCTGGCGCTCCTTGTACATCTCCACCACGCCCGCCAGCGTCGCCGCGCCGTTCTGGAAAAGGTTGTGGATATACGTAATGTTAAAGGATGTGTTCGGGTAGCCGGTGGTGACAACCATCCCGCAGCCGGTGTGCCAGAGCATCACCACGTATCCTTCGATGCCTTTCAGGAACGTGCCCACGTTTGGGAATATGCCGCAGCCGGGGCATGCGCCGTGGCCGGCCACTATGCGATGGGGCATCTCCGTCAGGTCGCGCTGTTTTACCCCCTTGACCTCCACCTTGCCGGTCTTCTCGTCCTTGTAGACTTTCAGGATGCCGGGCGACTGCGCCTCCTTCGAAAGGGGCGGAAGGCCCGGCTCCGGCTTGAAATCCGGATCGCCCGGGGTGGCGCCGATGTAGTCGTAGGGGATCTCCACCTTCCCCTTTTTCACCGCGTCGAAAGTCAGCTCGAACATCTCCTCGGCGTCCTCGCCGAAGAAGTCCTTGCCCCCCAGGCCGTATATCCTGCTGATGACCATCGTCCTGTTGTCGGGGTCGTCCTTCAGGGCGGCCTTGACCTCGTGGCTCATCCGCCCGCCGTGGGCCCCGTAGGAGTCGGCCCTGTCGGCCACGAGCAACGCTTTCACATTTTTGCAGGCGCGCCTTATCTGCTCGGCCGGGAAGGGGCGGATGACGGAGGGATACATCACCCCCACCTTTTTGCCCTCGGCGCGGAGCTTGTCGCAGGTCTCCATCGCCGTGTCCGCGGCGGAGTTCAGGATGAATATGGCCGTCTCGGCGTCCTCCATCCTGTAGGTTTCCAGCATGTTGTACTTCCGCCCCGCGAGCTTCTCCCATTCCTCGAAGACCTTCGGGATCACGCTTTCGGCGGCGGCCATGGCAAGCGACAGCTGCTTTTTGTTGTTAATCTGGTCCGGGTCGTTCATGTACGGGCCGATGGTGATCGGCTTTTCCGGATCCACCGAGACGTTCATCGGCTTGAAAGGCCCCACGAAATCCTGAACCGTCTCCCTGCTCTCGAAATACTGGACGCGCCGCTTCTGGTGCGAGGTGAAAAAACCGTCGTCGGAGACTATCACCGGCAGGCGGACATCCTCGGCCTCGCCTATCTTCACCGCCGCGATTATCATGTCGTAGACCGCCTGGGGGTCCTTGGCGCACAGAACTATCCAGCCCACGTCCAGAGCGGATATGAGGTCGGAATGATCGCCCCGGATGTCCAACGGGCCGGAGACGGAGCGGTTGACGAGGTTGAGCACCATCGGGTAGCGCGTGCCGGACTGGACGGGATACTGCTCCAGGGAGAACAGAAGACCGTTGGCGCTGGTGGCGTTGAACACCCTTCCGCCGGCCGTCGTGGCGCCGTAGCATGTGCCCGCCGCGCCGTGCTCGCCGTCGCCGGGGATCAGGTGTATGTCATGCTCGCCGTTGGCCCACATGGCGTCGAGGTTCTCCGCCACCTCGGTGGACGGGGTTATGGGATAGTAGCCCATTATATGGAAGTTCACGTGCGAGGCGGCCATCGCCGACATCTCGTTGCCCGAGAGAAAATCGGTCATCTGGACTGGCTTTTTAGCCCCTTTCGCCTTTTCAGTCTCTGCCCTGGAGCTCATCTTGAACGCCTCCCTCTATTCCGTGTAGCCGGCTTCGATGACCGCCTGGTCTGTCTCATACTCCACGCTCGACTTCAGCGCGTCGAACTTGCATATGTCGACGCACCGCAGGCAGCCCTTGCAGTGCTGGTAGTCTATCTTCTTTAGCGTCATGACCTCCCTGCCCTTCTTGTCTTTCCCCTTGTCCCAGATGAAACAGTAGTCCGGGCAGGTGATGTCGCACTCGCCGCAGGAGGTGCACTTCGAAAGGCTCAACACCGGCACATAGCCCGACCGGGAGACGGTCAGGTCTTTATATACAGAGTTGCCCGGCGTCAAGATGACGCCCCCCGTCGGCTGGTTCATGTACCCCAGCTTCTGCCCGTCGCGGCGGAAGGGCTGGGCGGGATACTTGCCGTCGTCGGCGAAGAACTTTTTCTCGAACTCCAACGCGCCCCGGTCGAACGTCTTCAGGTTCGGCTCGACGAGACTGGCGTATTTTTTGCCAAGGTTCTCCTCGATCCTCTTTTTCACCGCGTCAGGGTCGATGAACCCCGAGGTGGCGGCGATAGTCCCGAGGAGGGCTGTGTTTATCCTGGTCTTCTCCTCCACGGCGATCTTCATCGCGTCGATGGTGACCACCGTGCCGCTCTGGAGCCTCATCTCGTCCCTGGCCTCGTCTGGGCTTTTGCGGGTGTTTATTATGACCGTCGTATCCGGCCCCGCGCCGGAGAGTATGCCGGGATAGCTCAGCATCGTCTCCAGGAATATTACCAGCATGTGCGGCTCCGTCACCGGCGCGTTGACGCGCACGTTGACGTCAGGATCGCAGAACCTCACGAAGGCTTTGACGGGGCTTCCCTTCTTCTCCGAGCCGTAGCTTGAGAAATTGGAGCCGTTGAAGCCCATCCCCAGAATGCCCGCCTCGCCGAGTATCTTCCCGGCGAGATTCGCTCCGAACCCCCCTACGGACTCCATCCTGATCTCGTAGAAGCCCAGGTCATTGACGATGGGAAGCTTTACGGTCATAAACTCTCCTCTCATCCTCATGATTGGCCAGGCGGCCAGCCCGGCCTCCTCCCACGGCGCAAAACCACGGCGGCGCCTTGGTCCAAACCCGTGTTACAGCCTCGCGGGTCGTGAAAGCTCCCGATTATATAAAAAACAACCTCGCGGGTCGAGCCTTTGTTTCTGCCGGACTCTTCCAAAGACGCCACGATACCATGTTAACAAATGAGAGACTCGCCGTGGGTGGATTTAAAAAAGCGCCGTTTCTACAGCCTGATCCTGCCGGACAGGGATTTCGACAAGGTGATCTCGTCGGCGTACTCGAGGTCTCCCCCCATCGGCAACCCCCGGGCTATGCGGGTGACCATCACGTCTTTTGGTTTCAACGCCTTGGCGATATACATCGCCGTGGCCTCCCCCTCAACGCTCGGGTTAGTGGCAATTATCACCTCCTTCACGCCGCCTTCGTCCACTCGCTCCATCAGTTCTTTTATCTTCAGCGCCTCCGGCCCGACCCCGTCCAGGGGAGAAAGGACGCCCATCAGAACGTGGTACACGCCCCGGTATTCCCCCACCCTCTCCACGGCGAAAACATCGTGGGGCTCCTCCACCACGCAGACGGTGGAATGGTCCCGTCCGGGATCGGAGCATATCCGGCAGGGGTCGCTTTCGGTGATGGACATGCACGCGGAACATATCCTGACCTTGTCCTTGACGTCCATCAGGGCCCGGGAGAGCTTTTCGGCCTGCTCCCTGGGCGACTTCAGGATGAAAAAGGCCAGCCGCTCCGCCGTCTTCGCCCCCACCCCGGGCAGCTTCTGGAGCTGTTCGATCAGCCTGGAAAGCGATTCCGGCCCCTTCATGCCCTTCGTCTCAACAACTGTTTATCATCTCCATGAAAAAACCGCCGCCCGCGCCGGAGCGCGTCAGGCGTCCCTGGCCACCCTCATCTCCGCTATCTCGCCGTCGAAAAGCTCCATGGCGGCCTGCACTATCGGCGTCTCATGCATCTTCTGTTTCATGTCCGTCTCGCGTTCGAGGCGTTTTTTTTTCACCTCTTCGTCCTCCCGTCCGCCCTCGTCGGAGGCGACCATCACCACCACGCGGGCCCTGGCGCCAAGCTCCCGGGAGGCGATCTTTTCAAGCCTGCTTTTCACCTTCGTTTCCTCGAGGCTCTCCCGCTCAAAGAGGCTGTTCACGGTTATGATCACGGCGTCGTCGTTAGTTTTGACGGTGGCGGCGTCGAATATCCCGTTCAGCATCGGCTTGTTGATCTCCCGTTTGAACAGCTCCACCAGCTTGCCTCCCCCGCCCTCAACGGCGCGGCGGATCGAGGGCGGCGCTGGCGCGACGTCCGGCCCCGGAGGGTTGTTCTCCGCTGGCGGGGAGGGCGCGGCCTCGGGCTTCGGGGCGTCTTCGGCGCTTTCCATCGCCTTCTCCACCCGCGCCCCTGCCCCGGCCGCTTTCTCGAGCAGGGTGTCTATGCTCACCGCGCCGCGTTTTTCGGCGAGCCTCAAAAGCCCCATCTCCAGGTTCAGGGAGGGCTGGTGGGAACGGCGGGTCTGGTCCTGGGTCTCGACCAGGACGTTGAAAAACCTGTGTATCTCGTCATAGCCGAACTCGCCGGCCCACCTGGAGAGCCTGTCCCGCTCCTCGGCCTCCATCCCGGCGAGTGTCTCCGGATTTATCTTGGCCGCCATGATGTCGCGGACGGTTTCCATCAGGTCTTCGAGGAACAGGACGGGGTCCGCCCCGGAGAGGGTCACCTCCCCGGCCAGTTTCAATATCTCCGCCCGGTCCTGAGCCGTCGCGGCGTCCATGACGCCCGCGATGACCGTCCGCGGCGCCATCCCGAGGATCAGCTTCACGTCCTCCTCGGTCACGCTCCCGCCCCCGTAGGCCGCCGCCTGGTCGAAAAGCGACTGCGCGTCACGCATCGACCCTCGCGCCCGCCGCGCTATCACCTCGACCGCTGCCGGGGATGCGTCTATCTTCTCCTTTTCCGCGATCATGTCGAGCTGGGCCGTTATGTCGCGGGCGCTTATGGTCTTGTACTCGTAGCTCTGGCAGCGCGACAGGATCGTGTCCGGCACCTTGGAAAGCTCCGTAGTGGCGAAGATGAAGACCACGTGGGGCGGCGGCTCCTCCAGCGTCTTCAGAAGCGCGTTGAAGGCTTCCTTCGTTATCTGGTGCACCTCGTCTATGATGTACACCTTGTACCGCGACTTGGCCGGGGCGAACCGGACCTTCTCCCTCAGCTCGCGGATGTTGTCTATCCCCCGGTTCGACGCGCCGTCTATCTCGTAGACGTCCATGGACGACCCCGAGGCTATCTCCACGCAGTTGCGGCACTCCAGGCAGGGCGCCGCCGTCGGGCCTTTCTCGCAGTTGAGCGCCTTGGCCAGGATCCTGGCCATGCTTGTCTTGCCCACGCCACGGACGCCGGAAAAAAGATAGGCGTGGGCTATGCGTTTTTTGTCTATGGCGTTGGTGAGGGTCCTCACTATGTGAGGCTGGCCCACGACCTCGGAGAACGTCCGGGGCCGGAACTTCAGCGCCGATACGGTGTGTTTTTCCTCCATGGGGTATTACTTTAACACGAGTCCGGCGCCGGGCGGGGCGTCCGCGGGCATAAAAAAGAGACGGCCCCAGAGCGCCGGGCGCCTTACTGCGCATCGAAAGCTCCGCTACCGCTGCTCCCTTCCGGGCCTGACGGAGTTCACGGGTAACGATCGCGTAAGACCCGGCGCTCTCGAGCCGTCTCGAGGGGTGCAATGCTACCACGGATCGCGCCGCCGTGAAAGCCCCCCGCCAGCGGCTCCACAAACCCCTTGCCGGCAGGTTGCGCCATCTTTTATACTTTAAAATTCTTTTCAACAACGAAAGTCAACCGGAGGCCGACATGGCAAGCACGACAAGGAAAAGGAAACAGCGCCGCCGCTGGAGAAGCAAGAAGGCAAGCCACTACAGGAAAGTGAGATAGCCCGTGGCCATCTCCATGGACGAGACGCGCCGCGTGGCCGAGCTCGCCCGCCTTGAGCTTTCCGAAAAGGATGAGGAGCTTTTCGCGGAGCAGCTTTCCGCCGTGCTCGACTATATCGGCCAGCTCAACGAGCTGGACACGGAGGATGTGGAGCCGCTGTCGAGCGCGCTGGACATCAGGAACGTGGTCCGGGAGGACCGGGCCGAAAAAAAGTTCGACCCCGGCGCGTGGAGCTCGAACGCCCCCGCCAGCGACCAGGGCCATTTCCGCGTGCCAAGGATAATAGAGGGCTGACACACCCCATGACGGACATCTTCCGCCTCACCCTGCGCGAGCTTGGGGAGAGGCTCGCCGCCGGAGCCGTCACGAGCGAAGAGGCCGCGGGGGCGTATCTTGACAGGATCAGGCGCGTCGACCCGGAGCTGAACTCCTACATCACCGTTGACGAGGATAGCGCCATGGAGGCCGCCCGGGAGGCCGACAAACGCCGGGCCGGAGGCGAAGAAGGGCCGCTGCTCGGCGTACCCATGGCGGTCAAGGACCTCATAAACACGAAGGGCCTGCGGACAACCTGCGGCTCGAAGATGCTGGAGAGCTTTGTCCCCCCCTTCGACGCCCATGTCGTAAAAAAGCTGAAAGAAGCAGGGGCGGTGATCCTCGGCAAGACGAACATGGACGAGTTCGCCATGGGGTCGTCGAACGAGACCAGCTTTTTCGGGCCGGTGAAAAACCCCTGGGACATCTCCAGGATCCCGGGCGGCTCCTCCGGCGGGTCCGCGGCGGCGGTGGCGGCGGATCTTTGCGCGGCGGCGCTGGGGTCGGACACGGGCGGATCCGTGCGCCAGCCGGCGTCGCTTTGCGGGATCGTGGGGCTGAAGCCGACCTACGGGCGTGTCTCCCGGTTCGGTCTCGTCGCCTTCGCGTCGTCGCTGGACCAGATCGGGCCGATGACGAAGGATGTCGCCGACTGCGCCCTCATGCTCGGCGCCATCGCCGGAGACGATCCGCTGGACTCCACCTGCTCCCCTGAGCCGGTTCCGGACTACACCGCCGATCTTGACAAAGGCGTGGAGGGGATGACTATCGGCGTTCCGGAAGAGTATTTCGTCGAGGGGATGGACGAGGATGTGGAGAAGACCGTCCGGGCCGCCCTGGAGGCCCTGAAAGAGGCCGGGGCGGCTGTGAAGCCTATATCACTCCCCCACACGAAGTACGGCGTTCCGGCCTATTACGTCATCGCTCCCGCCGAAGCGTCATCGAACCTGGCCCGGTACGACGGAGTGAAATACGGATTCCGCGCCCAGGGGGCGAAGAGCCTGATGGAGATGTACAGCCGCACTCGCGAGGAAGGGTTCGGCGCGGAGGTGAAACGCCGGATCATGTTGGGGACCTACGCGCTCTCTTCGGGCTATTACGACGCGTACTACCTGAAGGCCCAGAAGGTCCGCGCGCTCGTCAGGAAGGACTTCGCCGAGGCTTTCGGCGATGTCTCGGCCATAGTGGCCCCCACGTCCCCCTCGGCGGCCTTCGGGATAGGCGAGAGGACCGGCGACCCGCTGAAGATGTACCTTTCGGATATATTCACCATCAACGCCAACCTCGCCGGGATACCGGGCCTTTCCGTTCCCTGCGGCCATACGCCGGAAGGGCTGCCCGTGGGCTTGCAGATACTCGGCAAATGGTTCGACGAGGCGTCCCTGTTCCGCGTCGCCAGCGTTGTGGAAGAAAAGACCGGCGCGGGGGCAAAGAAACCGGCGCTTTAATTAAGGCTCCCGCCCTTCCCCGGCCAGGTATATCGTCTGCGTGGGGTAGGCGAACTCGACGCCGAGTTTTTCGAACTCGTCCTTGATGGCGAGGTTTATGTTCTGCTGGATGTCCATGTACTTGTTGTAGTCCGCGCCGATCACGTAGTAGACGATCTCGAACACGAGGGCGAAGTCGCCGTAAGAGAAAAAGTGCGCCCTGTCGAAGACGGTGTCCTCGAGCCCTTCGATGATCTGTCTTATGACCCCCGGTATCCTGGCAAGCTTCTCCGAGGGTGTCTGGTACGTGACGCCGATCCTGAAGGCGACCCTTCTTCGCTCCATCTTTTTATAGTTATGCACGCGGGAGTTGGCCAGGTCCGTGTTGGCGAAAATGATCTCCTCGCCGGAGAGGCTCTTTATCCTGGTGGCCTTGAGGCCGATGTACTCCACCACGCCCATCTTGTCGCCGATGATGACAAAATCGCCCTTGCGGAAAGGTTTGTCGAAGAGGATCACGAAATAGTTGAAAAGGTCGCCCAGGATCGCCTGCGACGCAAGCGCCAGGGCCACTCCGCCGATTCCCAGCCCGGCTATCAGCGTGGTGATGTCGAACCCGAGATTGTCCAGCAGGAAGATAACGGCGACCGCCCATATGGAGAGCTTCAGGAGCGTCGAGACGCCCTTGGGGATGACCTTGACCGTCCGGGCTCCTTCCTCGCTGAGCCCCTCGCCCTCGAAGACGTTGTCGACAAGCGCCACTGCCACCCTGGCGGCGAAGAAGCAGAGGATCACAAGGCCCGCCACGTCGATGAGCCTTTCCACCCTGGGGTTGAGGTACATGGAGCCCGCCGCCGCGTAAAAAACGGCGAAGTAGAGAACAGGCATGGCGCCTTTCTCCACGGCGCTTATCATGAAACCGCGCAGGCGGGATTCCGCGCTCTCCAGGTAGGTTTTCACTTTGCTGTCGAACACGCCCTGGAGGGCCCTGATGGCCGCCGCGCCCGCGCCGAGAATCACGAGGGCCAGCAGGTAGTCTTCCCAGCCGTTGTTTGTCAGCGTGTCGATGATGGCGTCCATGTCCCGCCCTCCTATCCGGCAGTATCCAAGACTGGCCTATTCTAAGTCCCGCCGCGGCGTCTGTTCAAGAACGTCCAGCGCTCCGGGGTGTTTTTCTCAGCTTATGACCACCTTTTTCAGCGTGTCCCACTCCTCCAGGGTCCTGCCCACGCCGCGGACGATGGAGGTGAGGGGGTCTTTCGCCCTGTAGACGGGAATGTTCAACTCCTTTTTCAACCTTGCGCCGAGGCCCTTGAGCAGCGCCCCGCCGCCCGCCAGGACCATCCCGCGGGTGGATATGTCATGGGCGAACTCCGGCGTCGTCCGCTCAAGCGCCTTGCGCGCCGCGTCCACGATGGCGTGGACGGGCTCCTCCATCGCCCTCCGGACGTCCTCGTCGGACAGGACGACGGACACTGGCAGTCCGCTGGCCACGTTGCGCCCGTAGACTTTCATCCGGATTCTTTTTTTCAGCGGGGCCGCGGAGCCGATGGTCATTTTCACCCTCTCCGCCTCGTAGACGCCTATCTCCAGGTTGTGGCTCTTCCGGACGCTCCTGACCAGCGCCTCGTCCATCTCGTCGCCCGCCACGCGGATCGACTCCGTGTAGGCCGTGGCGTACATGGAGATTATGGCCACCTCCGTCGTCCCGCCGCCGATGTCCACTATGAGGTTGCCCACGGACTCCCCCACCGGCATCCTCGTACCGATGGCCGCCGCCATAGGCTCCTCGACGAGGCTTACCTCCCTCGCCCCGGCGCCCATGGCGGAGTCTATCACCGCGCGTTTTTCCACCTGGGTGATCCCGGAGGGGACGCCTATCACGATCTTCGGCCTGCGGGGCGTCCAGCGGGGCCTGGCGGATTTTATGAAGTAGGCGATCATGCTTTTCGTGGAGTCGAAATCGGCTATCACGCCGTCCTTCATGGGGCGGATCGCCTCGAACCTGTCCGGGGTCTTGCCGTACATGGCCTTTGCCTCCGCCCCGATGGCCACGAGTTTTCCGGTTTCCTTGGAGAGCGTCACCACCGAGGGTTCGTCGATGACCACGCCGCGTCCCGGGACGTAGACCAGGGTGTTGGCGGTCCCCAGGTCGATGGCGAGGTCCGCCGAAAAAAGGTTGAACAAGCCTCGGAGCGCCATCCCGTGTTACCGGTCTCCCGGCGCGCCCAGGGCGCCGCCCCAGGACGCCTCCTGCTCGCTGTAGAACGACACCCTGGAGCCGGAGGCGCTCTTGGCCTTTTCGGAGGCGACCTGGGCTTTCGCTATGAGTTCCTCCACCCTGTTCCCGTCGGCCGGATACAGGGCCACTCCTATTGAGGGTGAGGCGTAGATATCTACCCCGTCCAGGTGGTACGGAAGCGACTCCACGGAGTCCACCACCGCCTGGGCCATCGCCATCGCCTGCCCGCCTTCGAGGCCGCGCAGCAGGAGGATGAACCTGTCGCCGTAGTAGCGGCATACGATCCCCCTCTCCGCCACCACCTCGGAGAGCCTGCGGGCGGTTTCTATCGTCACGCGGTCGCCCGCGTCCATGCCCAGCTCGTGGTTGATCCGCGTGAAGCCTATCAGGTTGACGATCGCCACGGCGCCCTTCCCTTCGAGCGTCTGGTGGGTCTCCACCAGGTAGCGGCTCGTGGCGGCGCTGGTCAGCGGGTCGGTGAAAACGGCCCGCATGTTCCTGTTGTGCAGGTACAGGCTCGTGAACGCGGAGGCGAGCGTCGAGGCCAGGACGGAGAGTGACTTCACGCTCACGTGGCTGAAGGCGGCCTGTTTTCTCGACACAAGCCCGATGGCGCCGGAGACGTGGTCACCCATGGCCATCGGCGCCCCGATGAAGGACCTCCATTGCTCGTCCGCGCCGGGCGCGACCTTCGCCCCCTTGAGGTCCGGCACATATATGGTCCTGGCCTGCTGGATCACCCAGCCCAGCCTGTAAGGGGCGCCCGGCAGCTCGGTCCCGGGCGTTTGCCCGGCGCCGCTTCTCACCATGTAATATTTTCCGTCGTCGCTCATTCTCACGGCCATGACCATCTTGTCATGCGGAATGAGGGAAGGCAGGGCCAGCCTGAGCGCGTCCGTTATCTCGGAGAACCGCGAGCAGGCGGTTATCCTGCCCACCAGCCCGGACAGGGCGTCGAAAGCCGAGGCCCGGGCATCCAGGGATATCCTTTTCCTTCCCTCTGTCACGGCCCGGGAAATGACGCCCGCGAATTCCTCCAGTATCTTCAGCGCCTTGTCGGTGAAGACGTAGCTTTTCTTGCTGTCCACCGCCAAAACCCCCATGACCCTGCCCCCGCCGTCGAAAAGGGGGGCCGCCGCGAAAGACTTTATGTCCTCGTCCTTCGAATAATACTGGAGCGTGGTGGTGTCCCTGTCGAAGTTCGTGGCGTGGGCGCTCCGTTCGTTCTTGGCCGCCCATCCCACAAGCCCGCGCCCCAGGGGGATCCTGGCTCCGGTTACGATGTTGCCGGAAAGCGACTGGCAGGCCCGCAGCGTCAACGTGTCCTCGGACCCTTCGTCCAGCAGGAACAGGGCGGCGGTGAAGGCGTCGGTGACATTGCCGGCCAGCCGCACGAGTCTTTGGATATCGTTTTCAAGCGACTGGGGCATATGATAGCGCAGGCAACTTTTTCCTGATGGTTGTTTCGCTCAAACTCACAATTGAGGGTTAGTATAAACCCACTCCCTCCCGGAAAAAAGGGAAAGCTTGAATCCCGCGCGGCCCCCTCGGCCCCCGCGCGGCCCCCAGGGCCGTCTCCGGTTGACCATCGGCGCGCGTGGGAATAGAATTATGGCATACCACGCCAGGCCTCTGGAGGATCGCGATATGCATGTGGGACAGGTGATGAGCCGGAAGGTCGTCACCGCATCGCCCGAGACGAAGGTCGAGAAGGCTTTCGGCGTCATAGTCAGCAAACGTATCGGGCATCTGCCGGTTCTCAGGAGGGGAAGGCTCGCCGGGATAGTCTCGGACCGCGATTTCCGCATGGCCATGAATCCCGCCAGATCACCCAAATCCGGCCGCGCCGGGGTCAAAAACCTCGCCGTGAAAGACATCATGACAAAGGACGTCATCACCACCGAGCCGGGGATGGCCGTCTCCGACGCGGTGAAGCTTATGCTCCGGGCGAAGATCGGGGCGTTGCCCGTGATGACCGGCGACAGGCTCAGCGGGATAGTGACCAAGGACGACCTGCTCGGCGTTTTCGTGGAGATGCTGAGGTGGATACAGGCATCCTCCACCATAGACGTGGAGCTGGTGGACGAAATCGACGACCTGCAGGCGCTCTTTTCCACCCTGCGCGAGAGGAAGGCGCGCGTTCTGAGCTATTCCGCCACCCCCGGAGGGGCCAGCCGGGGACAGATATGCCACATCAGGATGACCCCCTGCGCCGTCAAGCCCATTGTCGGCGACCTCGCCAGGCGAGGGGTGACCGTGCTGGACGCCTATGGGGAGGACACCTGACATATTCCCGCCCCCGGCCTTATATTAGCTGTAGGAAGACAAAGCAGGGAGCCGGAACCATGACCGTGGCGGAAGGGCTTCATCCCGCCCTTTACTGGGAAAAGGAGAAGGAGGGGAGGGTCCGTTGCGTCCTCTGTCCCTTCAGGTGTCTTCTGGGCGAAGGCAAGATCGGCATATGCCGGGGCAAACAGAACATCGAGGGGAGCCTTTATGCCATAAACTACGCCAGGACCACCTCCATGAACATGGACCCCATAGAGAAAAAACCGCTGTATCATTTTTATCCTGGCTCCCACATTCTCTCCATAGGCCCGAACGGGTGCAACCTGGGGTGCGATTTTTGCCAGAACTGGGCCATCTCCCAGAAGGAGTTCCCCACGACCTATCTTCCGCCCGAGGACGCCGTCGGGCTGGCGGAGACCAGGGGCTCCATCGGCATAGCCTACACCTACACCGAGCCGCTGATATGGTTCGAGTACGTGCTGGACACCTCGAAGCTTGCGCGCGAGGCGGGGCTCGTGAACGTCCTGGTGACGAACGGGATGATAAACCCGGAGCCGATGGAGGAGCTTCTGCCTTACATAGACGCGATGAACATCGACCTGAAGTCGATGGACCCGGCTTTCTACAGGAAAGTGAGCAAGGGCAAGCTCGAGCCCGTGCTGGACACCATCCGCCGATGCGCGGACAGAACCCACGTGGAGATCACGAATCTTCTCATCCCCGGCCTCAACGACTCCACGGAGATGATAGAGAAACTGACGGATTTTATCGCCGGGCTGGATCCGCTGATCCCTCTGCATTTTTCCCGCTATTTCCCCGGCTACAAGCGGACGACGCCGCCGACGCCGATGGAGTCGCTCCTGCGCGCCGCCCACATAGCCGAAAAGAGGCTCAAGTACGTCTTCATCGGCAACATCGCATCGGAAAAATACAACCAGACAAGGTGCCCCGAATGCGGGGAGACGATCATAGAGAGGGCCGGCTACACCGTCCTGAAGACCGCCGTCCGCGGGGGGGAATGCCAATACTGCGGGGCGAAGACGGCGATAGTCGCGGATTGATGTTTAAGTGTAATGTTTTCCGCCTGTTCCGAATGCTTAAAAAAAGGACAAAAAACCTTGACGCGCGCCGGTATTTGTAATTAAAATTACGCCGATTCACGCTCAATAGGAGACGGGTTCCGGCGCTTGTCGCGGCGGGGCTCTTGGCGTGGGTCGAAAAAGCCTTAAGTTATCTGTTGTTTGAGTAAGGAGGAGCATCGTATGAGGAGGACATTCCTATCGGTTCTGTCGGTCGTGGCGGTCGCCATGGCGGGAATCCTCGTAACGCCGGATGAAGGCTCGGCCCTGCCGAACTTCGCCCGGCAGACCGGGCAGCCCTGTTTCAGCTGCCATTTCCAGCACATTCCAAAACTTTCCGCGTACGGGCGGTCCTTCAAGATGGGCGCGTACACGGACACCTTCGTCGACATGATCGAGGGTGAGAACCTGTCCACCCCGGCCACGGCCCCCGTCGGGTTCGTGACCAAGCTGCGCTACGTCCAGACCACCGCCAAGGAAGAGCACGGCGAGAAGGCCGGCACCGAGCGCGGCGAGTGGCAGATTCCTGACGAGGCCGCTCTCTGGCTGGCCGGGCGCGTGTCCGAGAACATCGGCTACGCCATCGAGTTCCCGGAAGGCTGGGCCTCGGGCAAGGTCATCTTCAAGCTTCCGGTGGACGCCGTGAACGTGGGCCTTTCCGTGTACAGCACGGACGCTCTCGGGCCGGGCTTCGGCATGGAGATCTTCAACACCGGCGTTCTGCGGTCCATCCGCATGTTTGAGTCCCGCAAGGAGACGATAGTCGCCCAGGGGATGGGTGTCGGAGCCGGGACGGCCACGGGTCTTACCCTCTACGCCGGCAGCGACATGTTCTTCGCGGGCGCCGGCCTGTGGGGCCCGCAGTTCGGCGGAGAGGCTCCCATCGACACGGGTTTCGACCTTTCCACCTGGTACCGCGCGGCCTTCACGCCGACCTTCGGCGATCATAACCTGATGATCGGCGTCTTCGGCACCGCGGGCGAGACCAAGTGCGTCGAGTGTCTCGGTGGCGACGGTAGCGAGGTGCTGTCCGCCAAGACGGAGTCCTTCGGTGTTGACGCTCAGCTTCAGAGCGTGTTGGGCAACGGCATGACCCTGGAGGTTCAGGGCATGTACCTGACCGCTGGCAGCGACGACGCCAACTCCCTCTACACGGAGTCCAACGGCTTCAGCGGCGTCGCGGAGCTTGGCTTCAACCCGATGTTCGGCGTGGCCGTCGGTTACGCAAGCTACACCGACAAGAGCGGGTCCGAGGACGTGGACACCCAGGCCACGAGCGTCGCGGCTTACGCCAACCTCGCCCAGAACGTCACGCTGAGGCCGGAGTTCACCTCCTACAGCGGCGACGGAAGGAGCAACGACGACCAGTTCCTGCTTCTCCTGCTGGCTGGCTTCTAAGCTCCCGCCTTTCAAGGCAGATACTCCCCCGTCCTCTTTAAAGAGGGCGGGGGTTTTTTTATGCTTGCCGCGGCGGGCTCCTTTCCCGCGGTGTCCATTCTGAGCGCCAGCGAAGAATCCCGCAACGGACGTGAAACGGCGAGATCCTTCGGCCTCAGGATGACAATGGGGCGGCTCAGGGTGGATAAAATGGGAGCGCTCAGGGTGACAAAGTGAGGGGAGGTTCAGGGTGACACTATCTCTTCACAGTGTCATGCTGAACGAAGTGAAGCATCTCGCCCCGGGACAACAACGAAAACAGCTTCTCAGCAGCCCGTCAGGCCCTCGCGGCGCCGGACTCTTTCCAATCTACCAAAAAGATGTCGTAGCGGACGCCCTCCAGCCCCTTGATCTCGGCCCAGCCTATTTCCCGGAGAACGAACCTGGGGTCGTCCTTGATGGAGTTGTAGACAATGTATGAGACCAGCACGCGGTTCACCAGCGGGAAATCCACAGGGTCCACGTTCAGTTGCATGAATGACTCCGGGCCGAGCCTCTCGATCCTCGAAGCGGCGTTCACCGGCACGCCGAACCGGTCGTTGTCATGCCCCACCCTGGTCTCTCCGAAGTCGATCCCCACCCGGACGTTTATCCTGTTTTTCTCGTCCGCCCTCCGGTTGTAATCTTCCAGCTCCTTCAGTGTCTCCACGGCCGCGCTGACGGCGTCGGCGTTGCTCTCGAAAACGCCCATGAACCCGTCGCCCAAGCCCTTTTTGTACGCGAGGCCGTTGCGCGAGGCCTTTTCGCTGAAAATCTTGTCCAGCGAACTGAACAGCTTGAAGAAATGGTATCCCCCGTAGACGTTCATTATCTCCGTGGAGCCTGCCACGTCCAGGAACAGGATCGACTCCGGCCGGGAGTCTTTATACGGCGAGGCGGGGATGGATGGCGCCTGGAGCGGCTTTGACGGGATCGAGGGTGGAGCGTCCCCGGCGGAGCTTGCGGCGGACACTTTTTCTATGAACTCGGCCACTCTTTCGGCGCTCCCCCTGAGGGATTCGTCGGCGAGCTTGATGAAGGTCTCGTAGTCCTTGACGGCTTCCCCGGACAATCCCATGTCATACTTCGCCTTGCCCCTGTTGTGATAGGCCGGGGCGAAGCTGGGGTTGAGCCGTATGGCCTCGCTGTAGTCGGCGACGGCTTCCTTCTTGAGGCCTAAGTCGGACCTGGCGTTGCCGCGGTTGTTGTAGGCGGCGGCGTAGCTCGGGTCCAGTTGCGTGGCGGCGTCGTAGTCGGCTATGGCCTCTTCCTTCAATCCCATGTATGAGAGGGCGTTCCCCTTGTTGTAAAAGACCTGCGGCATGTTCGGCTTCAGCCTCAGGGCCTCCTCGTAGTCGGCGACGGCTTCCTTTTTGAGACCCAGGTCGGACTTGGCGTTGCCCCGGTTGTAATAGGCCGCGGCAAGATCCGGGTCCAGCTCTATGGCGCGGTCGTAGTCGGCTATGGCCTCTTCCTTGCGCCCCAGGGCGGATTTTATGTTTCCCCTGTTGTTGTACGCCAGGGCGTAATCCGGACCCAGCTCTATGGCGCGGTCGAAATCGGCTATGGCCTCCTCGGCCCTGCCGAGGTCGTATTTAGCGTTCGCCCTGTTGAAAAAGGCCACGGCGTAACGGGGACTGAGTTCTATGGCCTGGTCGTAGTCGGCTATTGCCTCGTCTTTTCGCCCCAGCGAGTCCTTGGCGATGCCGCGGTTGTTGTACGCCTTGGCGAGGCCGGGGTCCAGGCGGATGGCCTGGTCGTAGTCGGCTATGGCCTCCTCCTTGCGCCCCAGGGCGGCCTTGGCGCTGCCGCGGTTGTTGTAGGCGGCGGCGTGGGAGGGGTTCAGGCGTACGGCCTGGTCGTAGTCGGCTATGGCCTCCTCCTTGCGCCCCAGGGCGGACTTGGCGTTGCCACGGTTGTTGTAGGCCACGGCGTAGTTCGGGTTCAGCGCGAGCGCCTGGTCGTAGTCGGCTATGGCCTCCTCCTTGCGCCCTAGGGCGGACTTGGCGTTGCCCCGGTTGTTGTAGGCGGCGGCGTAATCGGGGTTCAGCTCTATGGCGCGGTCGAAATCGGCGATGGCCTCCTCCCTGTGGCCCAGGGCGGCCTTGGCGCTGCCGCGGTTGTTGTAGGCGGCGGCGTGGGAGGGGTTCAGGCGTATCGCCTCGTCGAAATCGGCGATCGACTCCCCGGTCTGCTTGTTTTTATATTTTTCGACGCCTTTTTCGAAATATTGTTTCGCTTTTTCCGTCTCGTTTGACATAATTTATAATCTTAGCAAAATATCTCTGCTATAAGGTTGAAATCAGGTAAATAACGTTTTTTGCCGTATGACGCGGGAATCGCCGAGCCTTTTCGAAAACGCCCTTGTCCAGACCCTGGCCGAGCGCATCGGGCCGTCTTTCAACGTGACTCTGACCGACAACAGGAGAACCCTTATCTCCATAAGGGAAAAGAATGGCGCGACACACGTCAGGCTCTCCAGGATATTCGCCCTTGCCGACGAGGCGACGACCCGCGGCCTGGTCTTGTACATAAAAGGGAGGGCAAGACGCCTGCCGAGGAGCGTCACGGCCTTCGTCAGGACCCAGCCTCCGCCTCCCCGGGCCGTCCGTAAAGCCGTTGAAAAACTGGCCCCGAAAGGCAAAGTCCGCGACCTTCGGGACGTAGCCGGGAGGATCGACAAACGCTATTTCGGCGGCTGCGCCGGGAGGGTGAGGATCACCTGGGGCAGGCCCGCGCCGGTTATGAAAAAACGCCGCGCCCAGAAAAGCGTCCGGCTGGGGTCATACGACTGGGAGTTCGACCTGATAACCGTGAATCCCGTCCTGGACTCTGCGTCTGTCCCCGTCGAGGTGTTGGAACTGGTCGTGTATCACGAGATGCTCCACAAAAAACTCGGCAGGAGGGTGGGGCGCGACGGCAGACTTCTGGCGCACACGCCGCTGTTCCGCGCGCTGGAGCGCAAATACGAGCGTTACGAGCAGGCCGTGGATTGGGAAAGGAAGCATATATGGAAGGCGCTGCGGCCGGCTCGCGGCGGGCGAAGGCCGTAGACACGGGCTCTGCCCGGCGGGACGGGTTCGACATCTCAAAAGCCCTGGGGATCATCCGCCGGGAGGTGAAACGGTGGAAGACCCCGGTGGTGACCCGTTACAGCCGTGAGGGCGAAAGACCGGCCTTCCGCGTCCTCATAAGCTGCCTTCTCTCCCTGCGGACAAGGGACGAGCAGACCGCCGCGGCCGCCCGCCGCCTCTTCGCCGCCGCCGCCGCCCCCCGCCGGATCATGGCCCTGCCGGAGAAGAGGATCGAGGAGCTTATTTACCCCGTCGGGTTCTACAGGAACAAGGCCAGGGTCATAAAGGAGGTCTGCCGCCGGCTCGTGGCCGACTACGGTGGCGCCGTCCCGGACGAGATAGACGAGCTTTTGAAGCTGAAGGGAGTGGGGCGCAAGACGGCCAACCTCGTTGTGACCATGGGCTTCGGCAAGCCGGGGATATGCGTGGACACCCACGTTCACCGGATAGTAAACATCTGGGGATACGTCAGGACCGCCGCGCCTGACAAGACCGAGCTTGCCCTGCGGGAAAAACTTCCCCGCCGCCACTGGATAGAGATAAACGACCTGCTCGTGACCTATGGCCAGAACGTGTGCAAGCCCGTCTCCCCGCTGTGCTCCAAGTGCGCCATACACAGCATGTGCCCCAGGGCAGGCGTTACCCGCAGCCGCTAGGCGAAAGCCTCCGTGTGTTAGAATTTTATAATGGCGAAGCTTCGCGAAAAAAAAGATGCCGGAACGTGAGCCCGCCCAGATCCTGAGCCTGTCGGTGATGGGGCGCGGGGGGGAGGAGAAAGCGTTCCCGCTGGATCGTGACAGCCTGACCATCGGCAGGGAGTCCGGCTGCGACATCATCATCCCTGACCTTTCCATATCCAAAAAACACGCGAGGGTTTTCATCGAGAACGGCAGGACGATGATCGCCGACGGCGTGGACGGCAAGCCAAGCGTCAACGGTGTTTACGTGAACGACGCTCGCATAAGCGGCCCCGTGGCGCTCAAGGAAGGCGACGTGGTGAAGATGGGCGTGCTGAAATTCATGGCGAAGCTGAGCCCGGACCTTAAGCGCCAGGCGACGCTGGAGCAGGTGACCTCCGCGGAGAACCTGAGGGCGTTCCTGGAGTACGGCGAGGCCATGAAGGCCAGGGAGGCTGACATCCTGGCGCGGATATCCTCCCTTGACCTGGGGGCCGGAGAGCTGACGGAGATTTTCGACGCCGCGCTGGACAGGGCGATGGAGGAAAGCCGCCTCAAAAAGGTCGGGTTCATCTCCGCCCTGAAACACAAAGCGCTGAAAGAGACGAAAAGCGGCGGAGGCCGGAAGGCCGGACAGTGGAGCGAAGACGCCGCCGGGGACCCGGACGCCACCGTTCTAGACCCCGCCTTCGCCGCGTCCGCCGGGGCCGGGAAGCGGAGAGGGCTTCTGATCGTCGCGGCGGCGCTCCTGGGGGCTTTCATTGCCGCCGCCCTTGTTCTGATGTATTTATGAGAAAATAGGAAACCATGGCGGAAAACAGGCTGGACAGGATTTTCGAGGACGAAAGCTACCGGGCCCTCAAGGGGGAGGAGAAGAGGGTGTACGGCTTCCTCTCCACCGTGGTGGAGAAAAAGAAGATGCTCCTGGAGCTGGAGAAAAGCTACCGCGCGAGGCTCAAGGAGATAGCCGACGAGGTGGCGGGCCGCGAGGGGGCCCTGAACCTTTCGGCCCAGGAGGCGGACGCCGCCGCCGATGGCCTGAAAAAGACCTTGAAAGCCGCGGATGAGAAGATAAAATCCATCCGCCGTGAGCTGGACTTCGCGGAGCTGCGCCTCTCGGCGGGGGAGTTTGGACGGGAGGAGCTGGACAGAGAAAGAGACAGGCTTCAGCGGGAGCTCTCGAAGGCGGAGGCGGAAAGATCGTGGATCCAGGACAAGATCGCCCTTGTCAAAAAACTGAAGTCCGGCTCCAGGAGGACGAAACCGCGAGAGGAACAGAAAGAGCGCAAGACCGACGGGGCGAACGCATCCTCCCCCCGCCGCCCCGCGGAGGCGGAGAAAGACAATACGCAAACCACCACCTCCCCCATCATGAGCCTGAAAGGCTTTGGCGGCGCCAGGAGCCCCGACGCGACGATCATCTCCGAGATGACGCTGCCGATCAAACCCACGGGGGGGAATTTCGACGCCGAAGAAACCATGGCCATCCCGGCGGACCTCGTGGGATCGGATCCGGACAGGCTCCTGGAGGCGTCCCTGCACATTCATAACGAGGATGGATGGGAGCGTTTCCCCCTGAAAAAGGAGGATGTGAGCATAGGCAACATCCGCGAGCCGGAAAACGACATCGCCCTTTACGACGCCCAGGTGTCGAGAAGACACGCGAAGATAATCTACGACGAGCCGACCGACTGCTGGTTTCTCGTGGACCTCGGCAGCCGCAACGGCTCCTTCCTGAACAACAAGTTCATAGAGTCGAACGACCCGCAACTTCTGAAAGACAAGGACAGGATAACCCTGGGCGAGACCAGCATAGTCATACACCTGCCCTGACGGCTGCCCCGGCTCCGGCCTTGACTTTCGCGCCGCGGCGTCTGATAAAGGACAAATGAGCTTGAATTTCCTGATGATTCGCAAGAGAGCCGATGGCTAAGGACTACTACGACATACTCGGCGTGGACAGGAACGCCACGGTGGAGCAGATCAAGAAGGCGTACAAAAATCTCGCCAAGAGATACCACCCGGACAGGAACCCGGACGACAAGCAGGCCGAGGAGAAGTTCAAGGAGATAAGCGAGGCCTACGCCGTCCTGAGCGACAAGGAAAAACGCGCCCAGTACGACAGGTTCGGCCACGCCAAGTTCCGCCAGGCCTACAGCCAGGAGGACATCTTCAGCGGTGTGAACCCGGACGACATATTCCGCGAGTTCGGATTCGGGGGCGATATCCTCAGCCAGATGTTCGGCTTCAGGACCGCGGGCGGGCCGCGTGTGCGCTTTGAGCAGGGAGGCTTCGGGTTCGAGCCTTTCGGCGCGGGACGGGGGCCGATGGCGGGGCGGGACTACGAGACGAGCCTCACCGTCTCCTTCGATGAGGCGATGAAAGGCGCCGAGCGGGCGCTGACCCTGAACACGGAGTCGGGCCCGCGCCACGTGACGGTGAGGATACCCCGGGGGATATCGACGGGCAAGAAACTCCGCCTGAAGGGGGAGGGCGGGCCCGGCCCCGGCGGCGGGCCTCCGGGCGATCTTTACATAAAAGCGACGGTGGCTGAAGACCCGGTGTTCAAAAGAGACGGGGACGACCTGGTCGTGGAGGCGCCGGTCGCCTATTCCACCCTCATCCTTGGCGGGACGGCCTCCGTCCCCACGTTGGAGGGGGAAAAGACCATAAGGATACCTCCGGCGTCTGACCCGTCGAAAAGGATCAGGATAAAGGGAGCCGGGGCGCCGAAACTGAAAGGAGGCCGGGGCGACCTTTACGTCAAGCTGAAGGTGACCGTGCCGCCGGAGCCCACCGAAAAGCAGAAGAGCCTGGCCTCGGAGCTTTTGAAGACGGGGCTTTGAACACCGGGGAAAAGGGCGGCGAGACTCGGCGCCGAGCCTCGCCGGGAGCGCATTGGGCGCGCCTGGCTATACCTTTCGCCGGGGCGCGTTTATAATCTTCTGGAGGATGCTAACCCGCCGACTTTCCCGCGGCGGGCCTTCGTGTTGAGCTGACCTTGATGAAACAAGACCGAAGAATAGAGCTTTTAAAGGACATCGCCGGCCTCATCGGCTCCGTGGCCGACCTGGACAACCTGCTCGCGCTGCTGGTCATCACCGCCACGCGCGTCCTGGAGGTCCGCGCCTCGTCGTTGTTGCTGCTGGACAAGAAGACCGGCCGCCTTTACTTCCACACCGCCCTCGGCGACAAGAAAGAGAACGTGAAGGAGTTCGAGCTGAAAAAGGGCGAGGGGATAGCCGGGTGGGTCTTCGAGCGCGGCGAGCCTCTGCTTGTCGAGAACGTGAAGGAAGACCCCCGCTGGGCCTCCGAGATCGCGGAGAAAGTGGGCTTCAACACGGGGTCCATAGCCTGCGCGCCCCTGAAGGTGGAAGGGGAGGTGATAGGCGTCCTGGAGGTCATAGACAGAGAGGACGGCGCTCCCCTGCGGCCGGAGGACCTGAAACAGCTGCAGGCATTCTCCGATCTGGCCGCCGCGACGCTCCTGAGCGCCAGGGCGTACAAGAACGTCCAGAGGGAGGTCAGCGAGCTGCGCCGGGAGCTCGGCTCGAGACGGCGCATAATCGGAAACTCCCCCTCCGTCAGGAAGGCCCTGGAGGACTGTTCCAAGGTGGCCGACTCCAAGGCCACGACGCTCATCACCGGGGAGTCCGGCACGGGCAAGGAGCTTTTCGCCCGGCTCATCCACGATCTGTCGCCGCGGAGCGGCGGCCCCATGACGGTTGTCAACTGCGGCGCGCTGCCGGAGACCCTGCTGGAGCGGGAGCTTTTCGGCCACGAGAAGGGCGCCTTCACGGGGGCCGATTCCATGAAGCCCGGCCTTTTCGAGTCCGCCGACACGGGTACCATATTCCTCGATGAGATAGCGGAGACGTCCCCCGCCATGCAGGTCAAGCTGCTGCGGGTCCTGCAGGAGGGAGCGTTTTACAGGGTCGGCGGCTCCTCGCCGATCCGCGTGGACGTCAGGGTCATCGCGGCCACGAACAAAGACCTTGAGAAGATGGTGAAGGAGAAGACGTTCCGCGAGGATCTTTTTTACAGGCTCAACGTCTTCAGGCTGCGCCTGCCGCCGCTGCGGGACAGGAGGGACGACATCCCCGCCCTCGCGGAAAAGTTCCTGGCCCGGACGGCGCGGGATATGAGCCGCCCTGTCAGGGGTTTTTCGGACGAGGCGATGAACGCCCTCATGAGATACTCCTGGCCCGGCAACATCCGCCAACTGGAGAACGCCGTGGAGCGCGCCGTGATAATGTCCGAGTCGGAGTTGATCGAGCTCGACGACCTGCCTGGGGAGGTGCGGGAGACCGGCGGCGGGGACATTCACGTGGGCATGAGCCTGAAAGACGCCCAGGACGGCTTCAAGAGGGCGTTTATAGCGCAATCGCTGGCGTTCCTCGGCGGCAACAAGACGAAAACGGCTAAGATGCTGGGCATACAGCGCACCTACCTGAGCAGGCTCATAAGGGAGCTTGGCATAAACTCTTAAAACGCCGGGCGGCGGGACGCGCCCGGGGATGGAAGGCATGGAAAACCTCGTATGGATCGCCGCGGGCCTCGCCCTGATAGCGATGATAGCCACCAGGCTGAGGGAGCAGAGGCAGGAGTCGCGCCACAGGAGGGGGCTGTCACCCGCCGCGTCCAACCGGTTTCGCGGCGGCCACGACGGGATGTTCGACGCGCGGGTTATAGCCTTGGAGTTCGACGAATCCGGCCCGGTGATGTTCATAAACGGCAAGTTCAAAAACGGCGAGGAGCCTACGGACATCGGGCTGGTGACGGCGGAGGTGGAGCACGCCGCGGGGACGGAGACTTTTTTCCCGTTCGACGCCGACACGGGCGAGGAACCCGGCGAGCGCAGGCTGGGAGACCTTGTGAACCTTGTCGCGCCCGCCTCCTTCTCTCCCTTCGAGAGGGGGATGTTCCGCGCGCCCCTTTTCTCTCCGGACCGCGAGGAGCGCCTCGCCAGCGCCGTCGACCGGCTGGACAGCGCCGCCATGCGCATGGTGGAGAAGCTCGATCGGGAGTTTGACAGCTACTCTCTGGAGGGGGAGCCGCTGGCCCGGCTGGAGGAGGACTTCCGGCGTGATTTCGTGGTGAAGGAAATCGCCGATGAGATAGAACGCGAGCTTCTCTGGCGGCCGGGACGCTTTTCGATCATCGCGAAGTTCGTGTCCGGCGGCAATGACGTCGTGGACAAGATATCCCTGACGATCCATCTCGACCAGAGCAACGCCGAAAAGCTCAGGAAAAACGTGGACGCGATAATAACCAACGCCCTCCGCGCCGAGCTGGACCTGGAGCCTGCGCTCTACACCCCGGTGATATTCGAGAGAGAATAGGCGGCGCGAAGACAGGCGGCGGGATCCTTCGCCCCGGGATTTTTCGGCTTCGCCTTAGAATGACAAGGGGGGCTCCGAGGATGGCGAAAGCTCATCGTGGCGCCACTCTGAGCGAAGAGCCTCGCAATGGACTCCGCTATGTCATGCTGAGCAAAGCGAAGCATCTCGCGCCGGATAAAACGATGAGATCCTTCATCTGCGGCTCAGGATGACAAAGGGGCGCCTCAGAAATGACAAAGGTGGGTCTCAGGCTTGTTTGAGCTTGCGCAGGTAGTCCGCCATTATCCTCGCCGCCCGGTCCGCCGCGCCCGGCTCTCCCAGCGAGTCCCTCACTTTTTCAAGCTCGTTCCGGGCCTTCTCGCGCCTGCCCGCGTCCTCGAGAAAGGAAAGCGTTGTTTTGGCGATGTTCTTCGCCGTGACTTTGCGCTGGATGAGCTCCGGGACTATCTCCCGCCCCGCGATGAGGTTCGGCAGCCCGGCCCACTTTACGTGGCTCAATAGTTTAGCGAGAAAATAGGAGAGAGCATCGGCCTTGTAGACGATGACCATCGGCGTCCCCGCTATGGCCGCCTGGAGAGTGGACGTGCCGGACTTGCATATCAGGAAGTCGCAGGCGCTCATCACCTCCCACGTCCTGCCCCGAACCACCGCCGCCTCCACGCCGGCGGCCTCGACCTTTTCCCTTATATAAGAAGGGTCGACCGACTCCGCGGCGGGGATGACCACCTTGACCGGCTTTTTCGCGCGGATGATCTTCACCGCGTCCAGCATCTCCGGCAGCATCCGCTCCACCTCCGCCTCCCGCGAGCCCGGCACAAGGCCCAGCAAAGTATGCCCCATCCCGGCGCCGAGTTCGGCCCGCAGGGCGGCCCTGTCCTCCACGGGCTCAAGCTCGTCCAGCAGGGGGTGGCCGACGAAATGGGCGTTCACACCCCGGCGGATGTAAAACTCCTCCTCGAAGGGGAAGGCCACGATCATGAGATCCACATATCGTTTTATCGTCTTCACCCTCCCCCTGCGCCAGGCCCAGACCTGCGGGCAGACGTAGTAGAAAACCGGTGTGGCGGAATTCTCGGCGGCCTTGGCGAGGCGGAGGTTGAACTCGGGATAGTCGATCAGGACGATGGCGTCATACTCCCCCGCGGCGGCCTTTTCCTTGAGCTTGCCGAGGACGTCGAAGAAGAAGCGGAACCTGCCGGCCATGGAGCCGAGCCCCACGGACGACATCTCGGTGACATCGAAGAAAGTCGTTCCCCCCGCCTGCCTCATGCGCCCTCCGCCGATCCCTTCCACCCGCAGACCTTCGATGAGCCTCTTCAGGCTTCTAGTGATCTGGGCCGCGTAGACGTCGCCGGACTCCTCCCCCGCGACGACAAGGATCTTCTCGGCGGCGGGCTTTGCGAGGCCGGGTTTTATCAGATCATGAAACGGATCTGCCATACCCTGTAGAAAGCCTCGAAAAATATTGTCCAGGACATCTTGGACTTGCCACCCTCCCTGTCCTTGAAGACTATCGGAATCTCCTTTATCTTAAACCCTTTTTTGCTCGCCCTGTAGGTCATCTCTATCTGGAAGGAATAACCCTCGGAGCGGACCTCGTCCAGGGGCAGCGACTCCAGGATCCTCCGCCGGAAACATTTGAAGCCCCCCGTGAGGTCGCGGTATGGCAGGGAGAGTATGATCCTGGAATAGAGGCTTCCTCCCATGGATATGATCTTGCGGAAGAAAGGCCAGTTCTCCACGCCGCCGCCCTCCACGTAGCGGGAGCCTATGACAAGATCCGCCTCGCGCGCCGCCTCCAGGAAATCGGGGAGGTAGGCCGGGTCGTGGGAGAAATCGGCGTCCATCTCGAATATGTATTCGAACCCGTGTTCCAGGGCGTGCTTGAACCCGGCGATGTACGCCGTGCCCAGACCGAGCTTGCCAGGCCTGCGCAGAAGGCGGACGCGCTCGTCTTTTTCCGACAGCCTTTCCACGAGGCCGCCCGTGCCGTCGGGAGAGTTGTCGTCCACCACCAGGACGGAGGCTTCGGGGAGCCTGTCGTGTATCGCGCCGATAAGCCTTTCTATGTTCTCTATCTCGTTGTAGGTCGGGATGATGACAAGGGTTTGGGAATTCATAGGAGGGCATTTTAAGGTAAAGAGCCGCTGGAGGGCAATCACGGAGAGAGGAGCGTCAAAATTCCGTCTATCAAGTTATCCTGAAACTCTCCGACAATTAGGGTGTAATCTCAACGTGGCCAGGCCCCAGAGCGCCTGAAACTGGATCTACATTAATAACGTCGATTACGTTTGAACGATGGCGATTCGCATGAAACCTGCCGTGGCTTTCAGTCTTGTTCCGGTTCTCCTGCTGGCCTTCCTCGGAGCCTGCGCGCTGCTGGAGCGGGATTTCACGGCAAGCAAGGCCGAGGCGCTGAACAGGGAAATAGGAAAGGTCGCCATAGAGCTCGCCAACCGCCTGCGTGAGTTCGACCCCACGGACAAGACCATAGCCGTCGCCACATTCGTCGAGCTGGACCGGCTGGAGAGCACATCCTCCTTCGGCAGGCTGGTAGCCGAGCGGCTCGCCGCGGAGCTTTACAAGCTCGGCTTCAGGGTCCGCGAGCTGCGGCAGATGAGCGAGGTGGAGATCGTCCCGGATAAGGGCGAGCTGGCCCTCTCCCGCCGGGCGGAGCGGCTTGTGAAAAAATACCGGGTGGACGCGCTGGTCACGGGCACCTACGCCATGGTCGGCGACGAGGTGATGGTCAGCGCCCGGCTTTTGAGCGTGGACACGGCAAGGGTGGTCTCCGTGGGCAAGATGGTGGCCCACGCGAGGATGAACTCCTACATCCATGATCTTCTGACCCGCCGGTCCGAGGCGAGCGCGCCGGTGGTGAGGGTGCACGGCGATGAGTAGGGGGATCACAGGGATGAGCGCGAAACACTGGGCGGCTCTCGTCATGTCCGCCGTCATCGCCGCGGGATGCTACCCGTACCGCAAGGAGCCGGACTTCCAGAGCAGGCTCGTCCCTTCGCGGCCTTCCTATGGCGGGCAATATGAGTGGCCGCCATACTCGGCGATATACACCCAGCGCTTTGTCTGGAAGATGCGCTACATGGCCGAGAGGCTGGCCGCCGGGATGCCCGAGGGGGAAAGGGAGAGAACGCCCCTGCTCATGACCACCATGGCGCCGGCGGACGACATCTACCGCGGGACGAGCTTCGGCAGGCTTGTCACCGAGACGCTGATGACGGAGCTTTCCGCGCAGGGGTTTGAGGTCATCGAGGCGAGAAAGATGGACGGCTACAAAATCCTCGACCACGAGGGCGAGTTCTATCTCTCCCGCGACGTCAAGAGGATAGCCGCCGAGCACGAGGCCGGCGCGGCCCTCGTCGGGACGTACTCCGAGTCCGGCGGCCAGGCCATCATAAACACCAGGATCATAGACACAAGGCAAGGCAGGGTCATCGCCGCCGCCACGGCCATGATGGACATACGCGGCGACAGGTTCCTCGGGCCGATCCTGACCGGGGATGGCGCTGGCGGGACAGGCGCCGAAACGCCGGAGATAGCCACGCGCAAGAAGGTGATGCCCGCCGAGGATCCATACTCCGAGGTGTTGCGGGACATGGCCCGCGATATGGCCTATGACGTGGCCGAGGCGGCCGCGGGCGAGGCGGGCCGGGCGCCGGTCATCGCCGTCGCCACCTTTGTGGACGTGGACAACATGTACCGCGCCGCCACCTTCGGAAGGTACATTACGGAGCTTCTGATGGAGAACCTCTCCTCCATGGGCCACGAGGTGCTCGAGCTTCGCGCCGCGCCGGAGGTGTTCGTCGACCTGCGGATAGGCGAGCTTGCCCTGACCAGGGAGATGAGCCAGCTCGTCGGCTCGACCGGCGCCGGCGCGGTCGTCCTCGGCACCTACACCAAGGCCGGCGACAAGGTGATGGTCAGCGCCAGGATGGTCGTGAAAAAGACGAAGAGAGTTATCGGCGTGGGGAGCATGACGGTGGACGCGGGCGAAGAGAACGAGTTCGTCGCGGCGCTTCTGAAAAACGAGATAGCCGCCGTTCCACCAACCGAGACCGTGGAGGGTTTTTGAGATGAAAGCGGCAAGACTCATCGCGGGACTCTTGTTCGCGGCGGCCGCGCTTTCCGGCTGCGCGGGGCTCGCGGCGGCCCCGAAACGCGCCGTGGGGCCGGCGCCGGACGACCAGTTCGGCGCGATGTACCTGGCCTACACGATCAAGGGCCAACTCCGCCACAGGGAGGTGATGGACCAGCCTATCGTCGTCACCACCTTCGTCGACCTGAACAACCTGGCCAGGTCATCGGTCTTCGGCAGGGTCCTGGCGGAGAAGCTGCTGACGGAGCTTCACCTGGCGGGGTTCACGGTGTCGGAGATAAGAAAAGGCAGGGACATCTTCATCCGCAAGGAGTTGGGGGAGCTTATCCTCTCCCGCGACTCCAGGGAGATACTGGGCAAGTCGAGGGCGCGGGCCGCCCTGGCGGGGACCTACGTGGCCACGGAGGATTCCGTGATAGTCAACGCAAGGCTCATAGACGTGGGCAGCCCGCTGATCCTCTCCTCCTGCTCCTACAATCTCCCCATGACGGGTGAGCTTCAGAAACTTTTGACGGGCGAGGCCCCGTTTTAGAAGATGAGCCGAGGAGACTGGAAAATGAGAGTTTTTGAGCTTGCGGTGGCGGTCTTCTTCGTCGCGGCCCTCGCCGCGCCGCCGGCCTTCGCCAACGGTGTCCCGGAGAGCGCGACGCCCGCCGACGGGGCCATGGCCGGGAGCGCGGAGGCAAAAGAGATGAAAAAGACCGAAAGCGCGGGGCCGACGCCGCCCTCCGCGGAAGCGGACCAGGAGATAACCCCCCCGGTGAGCGGCGCGGGGGCGGAGGCCGTCGCCCCGGCAGTGAGCGGGGAGGGGACGACCGAGAGGAGGATCGGCGTCGTTACCACGTCCCCCATGCCGCCGACGATACGCAAGGTCTCCGTGCTTATAGAGTCGTCCCCCTCGAATTGCGACATCGAGATAGACGGCGTGTACGTGGGGTCTACACCGGTACAGCTTTCGCTAAAAGAGGGCGTGCACCACGTCAAGATATCGAGGGAGGGGTACCTCCCCTGGGCGAAGGCGGTGAAGGCTTACCACGGCCTTTATGTGAACCCGGCGCTGGTCAGCGAGTCGGCCCGCTCCGCGGACATCAAGGAAAGCGCGAGCGCCAGGTGACGCCTTTAGCGGCGCGCCGGGCTTGTCATTCCTCCTCGGCCAGCCTCCGAAGGTATTCGCCGTACTCGTTCTTGCTCAAGGGGTCGGCAAGCCTCAGGAGCTGGTCTTTGTCTATGTAGCCCATCCTGTAGGCCACCTCCTCAACGCAGGCCACCTTGAGCCCCTGCCTGTTCTCGATGGTCTCGATGAAGTTCGCCGCCTCCAGCAGCGACTGGCTGGTGCCTGTGTCGAGCCATGCGACCCCCCGCCCCAGTACCCGCACGTCCAGGTCGCCGCGCTCGAGGTAGACGTTGTTGATGTCGGTGATCTCAAGCTCGCCCCGGACGGAGGGTTTCAGCCCCGCGGCTATCTCCACGACGTCGTTGTCGTAGTAGTAGAGCCCCGTGACGGCGAAATGGGACTTGGGATTTTCCGGCTTTTCCACGATCTTCTCCGGCCTGCCGTCCTTTGAAAGCTCCACCACCCCGTAACGGCTCGGGTCGCGCACCCAGTAGCCGAATATGGTGGCGCCGGATTCCCTGGCCGCGGCCTTTTTCATGGTCTCGGGCAGCCCCTCGCCGTAGAAAAGATTGTCACCCAGGATCATGATGACGGGATCGGAGCCTATGAACTCCCGCCCGATGATGAAAGCCTGCGCCAGCCCCTCGGGCCTGGGCTGTATGGCGTAGGATATATCGAGGCCCAGCTGCGAGCCGTCCCCTAAAAGCCGCTCGAAGCCGCTCTTGTCCTCGGGGGTGGTTATAATAAGTACCCGCCGGACGCCGGAGAGCATCAGCGTGGAGAGGGGATAGTAGATCATCGGCTTGTCGTACACCGGCAGAAGCTGCTTGCTGCCCGTCAGGGTCAGCGGATACAGCCTCGTCCCGGCGCCGCCGGCGAGGATTATCCCTTTTCTTCCTGTTTCGCTTTCACTCATGGAAAACCGTCAGTTTTGTTTTGAAAACACCGCGGAAAAGATTGTAACATCACGCGAGCGGCTGATCGCTCATTATACACAGCCCGCTCGCCTCGAATCCATGGCATACCCATTATGGCGCGTTGAATGGCTTCGCCGGAAAAGGACCTGGCCCGGCCGGTCCAGTACCTGAAAGGGGTGGGCCCGAAACGGGCCGGGCTTTTCGAAAAGCTCGGCGTCCGGACGATAGAGGACCTGCTGTTCTACCTCCCCCAAAGGTACGAGGACCGCTCCCGTCTCAAGACCATCGCCGAGCTTGAGCCGGACACGGTGGAGACCGTCCGGGCCGCGGTGAAATCCGCCTCCGCCTCGGCGCGCAGGGGCAGACGGCGTGTCTTCGAGGCGGCCTTCGCGGACAAAACTGGGGTGTTGCGCGCCACGTGGTTTCATTACCACTCCGCGAAGGCTTTCCTGAGCAGGTTCAGGTTCGGGTCGGAATGGATAGTCTCCGGCAAGGTCACCATCAACAGGCTTCGCGGTTCGAAGGAGATGATCCACCCTGAGACGGAGGAGGCGGCCGCGGGACGCGAGGAGGATTTTTTGAACCTCGGTAGGATAGTCCCCGTGTACGGCCTCACCGCGGGCCTTTCGCAAAGGGCCGTGCGGGCCGCCACGGCGGCGGCCATGCCATACGCCGCGCTCCTGGAGGACTTCGTCCCCGAAGAGCTGAACAGGCGCTACAATCTCCCCGGCCTGGCGGAAAGCGTCGCTCGCGTCCACTGGCCGGAGATGGGGACGGACGTGGCGAAACTCGAAAACTTCCAGACCCGCGAGAGGAAAAAACTTGTCTTCAACGAGTTCTTCCTGCTCCAGGCCGGGCTGGCCCTGAATAAAAAGAGGATAAGACAGGAGCGCGAGGGGGTGGCGCTCAAGACCACGGACGAGCTGATGTCGAAGATATACTCCGTCTTCCCCTTCACCCTGACCCGCGCCCAGAGGAGATCCATAGCCGCGATAGCGTCCGACATGTCGTCGAAAAAGCCGATGAACAGGCTCCTGCAAGGCGACGTCGGCTCCGGCAAGACGGCGGTGGCCCTCGCCGCCGCGCTGATCGCCGTCCGCAACAGGCGGCAGGCCGCCATCATGGCCCCCACGGAGATACTAGCCGCGCAGCATTTCAGGAATTTCCAGAAGCTGCTTGAGAAGACGAAAGTCAGGATGGAGCTTCTCACGTCGGGAGCGCCGTCGAAGAAGACCGTTTACGAAAAGATCGCCTCGGGCGAAATACACATAGCCGTCGGCACGCACGCGCTCATACAGGAAAAGGTGAAATTCCACTCCCTGGGTCTCGCGATAATAGACGAGCAGCACAGGTTCGGCGTGCGCCAGCGGGCGGAGCTGATAGGCAAAGGCGAGCCCGCCCACACCCTCATCATGACCGCCACGCCCATCCCCCGCACCCTGGCCATGACCCTGTACGGCGACCTGGACGTTTCGGTCATCGACGAACTCCCGCCAGGCAGGGCCGCAATATCCACCACCGTCTTCCCGCCGGGCGGAAGGGGGGAAGCGGTGGGGATCGTCCGCCGCGAGGTGGAGAAGGGCAGGCAGGCGTACATCGTCTGCCCGCTGGTGGAGGAGAGCGAGAAGCTCCAGCTCAAGGCCGCCACCGCCGTGTTCGAGCGGCTGTCGGGCGGGGAGTTCGCGGGTTTTCGCCTGGGGCTGATCCATGGCAGGATGAAAAGCGCGGAGAAGGACGGCGTGATGGAGAGGTTCACGAGCGGCGCGATCGACATCCTCGTGGCGACGTCGGTCGTGGAGGTGGGGGTGGACCAGCCCAACGCCACGGCCATGATGATCGAGAGCGCCGACAGGTTCGGCCTATCCCAGCTGCACCAGCTGCGCGGCAGGGTGGGGCGGGCCAGCCACCGGTCGTACTGCCTGCTGATGGCGGACGCGCGGCCGGGGACGCCGGCGTGGAGAAGGCTCAAGGTGATGGAGAAGACAACCGATGGGTTCAGGATTGCCGAGGAGGACCTTGCCTTGAGGGGCGCGGGCGACCTTTTCGGCGAGAGACAATGGGGGCTGCCCGCCCTGCGGGTGGGGGACATCGTAAGAGATCACAAGATTCTCGCCGCGGCCAGGGAGGCGGCTTTCGACATCATAAAACGCGACTCCGGCCTGGCCGCCCCGGAGAGCAGAAAGCTCCGCGAGGCCGTGAAAAAGGCCTGGACGGGCCGTTTCAAGCTCGGCGAGGTAGGATAAACAGGGAGACGGCGGGCGATGTTTGGATATAATTGTCCCTTCGCGGCGTGAAGCCTCGCGGGATGATTTGAACAGCATGATGGAAAAGAGCGAATGACAAAAGACAATAAAGAAGGCGCCCCGGCGAAGCGAAGCTGGCTCGTGACGGGCTGCGCCGGGTTCATCGGCTCCCACATAGTCGAAAGGCTCCTCTCGGACGGCCATGCGGTGCGGGGGATCGACGACCTTTCCACGGGGTCTAAGGAGAATGTCGAGGAAGCTTTGAGGAACGCGGGTGAAGACGCCGCGGGCCGCTTCACCTTCGTGGAGGGGGACATCCTGGACGAGGCCAGGCTGGAGGAGGCGATGAGGGGGACGGAGGTCGTCCTCCACCAGGCGGCCCTGGGCTCCGTCCCGCGCTCCATCGAGGAGCCTTTGAAGACCACCAGGGCGAACGTGGACGGCTTCGTGGCCGTCGTGAAGGCGGCCGTGGACGGGGGAGTGAGACGGGTCGTTTATGCCTCCTCCTCGTCGGTCTATGGCGACCACCCGGACCTGCCCAAGGTGGAGGAGAGGATCGGCTCTCCCCTTTCCCCCTACGCCGCCAGCAAGCTCGCCGACGAGGTCTTCGCCGAGGCTCTCACGAGCTCCTATGGCGTGGAGCTTGTCGGCCTGCGCTACTTCAACGTCTTCGGCCCGCGCCAGAGCCCGGAAGGGCCCTACGCCGCCGTCATACCGCGATGGATAGACACCCTGCTCGAAGGCGGCCGGCCGATAATAAACGGCGACCCGGAGATATCCCGAGACTTCACCTACATAGACAACGCCGTGGAGGCCAACATCCTGGCCGCCGAAACGCGAAAAGGCGTCAACACCTCCTACAACATCGCCGCCGGGGAGCGGACGACGCTGGCCCAGCTCCTCGACGGTATACTCGAGGCCATGATGGAGGCAGGCGCGCTGAAGGAGCGCCCGGAGCCGGTTCTGGGCTCTCCCCGTCCCGGCGACGTGAAACACTCCCTGGCGGATATATCGAAGGCCAGGGCTGGCCTTGGCTACGAGCCGCGCGTCGGCCTGAAGGAGGGGCTCCGCCGGACGGTTCGATGGAGCGTCTCCAGGGAGGCGGGTGGTTGAGGCTCGTTTTGGCGTCGTCCTCGCCCAGGAGGGCGCGTCTGTTGAAAGAGGCGGGGTTTTCTTTCGACATAGCGCCGTCGTCCGCGCCGGAGGATATAAACCCGTCCCTCGGGCCGGGGAAGAACGCGCGCCTCATCGCCATCCGCAAGGCCGGGGACGTGGCGGCCTCGCGCCCGGACGACGCCGTCCTGGCGGCGGATACGATGGTCGTCGTGGACGGGAGAATCCTGGGAAAACCGGTGGACGAAAATGACGCGAGGCGCATGTTGAAAAAACTTTCGGGAAGGGAGCACAAGGTCATCACCGGCGTGGCCGTCATATGCCCCGCCCGGCGGGAAGAATGGAGCCACGTGGAGGTATCCCGCGTGCGGTTCCGGAAAGTACCGGAGAAGGCCGTTGAGGAATACGTCGAAAGCGGCGAGCCGATGGACAAGGCGGGAGGCTACGCCATCCAGGGCGGGGCGGGTGAGTGGATCGAAGGATACGAGGGAAGCCTGACGAACATTATCGGCCTGCCTATGGAGCCGTTGCTCGAGGAGCTTGAAAGGCTCGGGTTCGAAACAAGCCGCGGAGGGGGCGAATCATGCCGCTGATAGGGCTCACCGGCGGATACGCGACGGGCAAAAGCTCCGTCTGCTCCATGCTCGTCAAGATGGGCGCGGAGCTGATCGACTGCGACCTGCTCGCCCGCGAGGTGGTGGCGCCGGGGACGGATGGCCTGAAAAAAGTGGCCGAACGGTTCGGCGAGGACGTCATGAACCCCGACGGGACGCTGAACCGCCGCGAGCTGGCCGACATCATCTTCACCGACGCGGAAAGCCGCCGCGGCCTGGAGGCGATACTTCACCCTCTCATAAGAGAGCTGGTCTTCAAAAGGGCGAAAGAGCGGCTCTCCCGCGACCCCGGCGCCGTCGTGGTGGTGGAGGCGGCGTTGTTGTTTGAGTCCGGCCTGTACGAGAAGATGGACAAGAACATCGTCGTCACCTGCCGCGAAGACCAGCAGATCGAACGGGGAATGGCCCGCGACGGCCTGCCGAAGGCGGAGGTGATAAAAAGAATGAACGCGCAGTGGCCCCTCTCCAGGAAAGCGGAGCTTGCCGACTTCGTGATAGACAACTCCGGCGCCGTCGAAAAGACCAAAGAGCGCGTCCGCGAAATATGGGCCGGGATCGCGAAATAGCGTAGCGTCTTTTCCACATTCGTCATATAATCCGTGGAATGATGTCCACGTATTTCTCGTATGGCGGCCGCCGGGCGCTCATGGCCATGGCCGTTTACCCAGTCTATTCACGAGCTTGCCCTCCCGCCGCGGCGGCGGGCACGGGTTTTGTTTATAAAAGCATGTCAGCGATAGTTTTTCACCACCTGATGAGAGGGTCCGGCTGATGAGAGAGGATCTTTCGAAGCTCACCAAGGCGCAGCTTCTGGAGCTTGCCGCCAGGAGGAAGGTAAAGGCGGTCTCCTCGATGAAAAAGGACGAGATCGTCAAAGCCATCGAGAAGGCGAAAGCCGCCGCTAAAAAGAAGGCGAAGACGGCCGCGGCGAAGAAAAAAGCGGCGGCGGGCAAACCGAAGGCGGCCCCGGAAAAAAAGAGCGCCGCCGGGAAAGCCGCCCGTCCCGCGGCGAAAAAGAAGGCGAGAGCGGCCGCGAGGCCCGCCGCGAGGGCGAAAACGGCCAGGCCCGCAAAACCCGCGCGGGAGAAGGCGCCGGAGACCGCTCCCTCTCCCGCGGCTGAGCCGAAGAGGAACAACTGGGACATCAACCTGGAGGGCAAGAAGTTTTTCGTCGCCGAGGAGGTGGAGGATTTCCCGCCGCCGGAGCCGGACGAGGCGCCGGAAAGCTACGCCGACAACAGGATCGTCGCCCTCGCCCGCGACCCGCGCCATCTTTACGTCTACTGGGAGACCAACCCCGGCCTTGCCGAAAAGGCCCGCCAGACCCTCGGCGGCAAGGGCTGGGACAAGCTGCGATGGACGTTGCGCGTTCACGACGTCACCGGCGCGGAGCTTGAGAATGCCTCGCGTGTCTTCGACGTCCCCGTCGAGCAGGGCGCCGGCAGCGCTTATGTCGATGTCGGCCGTCCTGACAGCGAGTATGTTGTCTCCGTGGGCCTGATGGACGACGAGGGCGGGTTCGAGGCGGTGGCCGTCTCCGGCAGGGCCATGACGCCCCGCGAGGCCGTCTCCTCCGAGACGGACGCGGAGTGGATGGTCCCGGCGGAGACGTTCGAGAAGCTTTACGGCATATCCGGCGGCGGAGTCCCTGGGGAGAGCTCTCTTGGCCTTGGCGGCTCGGAGCTTGGGATAGGCGCGTCGGAGCTTGGCGTTCCCATAGAGGAAATATCGTCCGGCGCCGTGTCGAGCCTTGGGGCGTCCGAGGAGTTTTTGGCGAAGGCCGCCCGCGAGCGGGGCTTTTTCTTCTGGCTGAACTGCGAGCTGGTCGTTTACGGCGGGACCATGCCGGACGCCACGGTCACCCTGAAGGGGGAGAGAATAAAACTCCGGCCGGACGGCACTTTTTCGGTCCGCTTCTCCCTGCCGGACGGCGCCCTCGACATCCCCGTGACGGCCGAGTCCGCCGATGGCGCCGACAGGAAGGAGATATCCCCCACGGTGACCAGGGCCACGAAGGTGAGCGAGGCGCGCGGCGAGAGGGAAAAGGCGAGATAAGGGGCCGGGCGGCGGCTTCGAAGCGGCGAGACCGATGGACACGGGATACCTGGCGCTGGTCCTTCACGCGCATCTGCCCTACGTGCGCCACCCGGAGCACGAGGAGTTTCTGGAGGAGGACTGGCTTTACGAGGCCGTGACGGAAACCTACCTGCCACTGCTGACGGTTTTCGAGGGGCTTTTGAAGGACGGGATCGATTTCAAGGTCACGGTCTCGCTCTCCCCCACTCTGATCGCCATGCTTTCCGACCCTCTTCTCCGGGGCAGGCTCTCAAGAAGGCTTGAAAAGCTCATCGAGCTAAGCGCGGCGGAGATCCACAGGACGGCCGCCACGCCCTCCGTCAACGCCCTCGCCAGGATGTACAACTGGCGTTTCACCCGCGCCCTTGAGCTTTACGAGAACACCTACCGGCGCGACCTCGTCTCCGCCTTCGCGAGGCTGGCCGACGAGGGCGCGGTGGAGATAATCACCTCCACCGCCACGCACGGGTATCTGCCCTTGCTGGCGGTGAACGAGGCGGCGGTCCGCGCCCAGGTCCGCGTCGCCTGCGACTTCTACCGGAGGACCTTCGGCAGGCCGCCGCGGGGGATGTGGCTGCCGGAGATGGGCTACTGCCCGGGAGTCGAGAAGATCTTAAGGGACGAGGGGATACTCTACTTTTTCACCGACGCCCACGGCGTGCTCCATTCAAGGCCGCGCCCGCGCTACGGCGTCTTCGCCCCCATATACACGGACGAGGGGGTGGCCGTCTTCGGGCGGGACATGGAGTCCGGCAGACAGGTCTGGAGCGCGAAGGTGGGGTATCCCGGCGACCCCTGCTACCGCGACTTTTACCGCGACATCGGCTTCGACCTGGAGTTCGACTACATAAAGCCCTACATCCAGCCCAACGGCCACAGGAAGATGACGGGGATAAAATACTACCGCATAACCAGCGGCGCCGCCGACAAGGAGGTCTACGACCACGCCGAGGCCCTCCGCAAAGCCTCCGAGCACGCCGCCGATTTCCTGGAGCGCAGGGTCGAGCAGGCGCGAAAGCTCAAAGGGCTGATGGACAGGCCCCCGGTCATCGTTTCCCCCTACGACGCGGAGCTTTTCGGCCACTGGTGGAACGAGGGGCCGGAGTTTTTGAACTTTCTGTTCAGGAAGCTTCATCACGACGGCCGCGGGCTGAGGGCCGTCACGCCATACGAATACCTGAAAATCCATCCCGTCAACCAGAAGGCCGAGCCCGCCGCCTCGTCCTGGGGATACAAGGGCCACTCCGAGGTGTGGCTCGACGAGAGCAACGACTGGATATACCGCCACCTGCACAAGGCCGCGGACCGCATGACCGAACTGGCCTCTTCGCGCCGGGAGGCAGACGGCGTGACGCGGCGCGCGCTCAACCAGGCCGCCCGCGAGCTTCTGCTGGCGCAAAGCAGCGACTGGGCTTTCATAATGAAGACGGGGACGATGGCCCCCTACGCCGAGAAGAGGACGAAGGAGGGCATCGCGCGGTTCACCCGCCTGTACGGGCAGATAATGAACGGGGAGATAGACGAGGGGTTCCTGGAATACCTCGAGGGAGTGGACAACATCTTTTCAGACATAGACTACAGTGTCTACGCCGACAACGCTTCCGGCTCCCGCTAGATTCGGACATTTGTCCGCGGCGTGTTATAATTCAACTTGGTAGAAATTCAGCGGACAGTCATTCGGAATCACGGCGCGATATAGAGGAGCGTTTATGTCCGACTTCAACACCCTGCTCGCCGCCAGGGACCTGATGACCAGCGATATCGTCACATCGTCAAGAACCATCACGGTCAAGGAGGCCGCCGGGATAATGGCGGACCGGGAAGTCTCCAGCATCGTCCTGACGGAGGAGAACGGCGCCATCGCCGGCATCGTCACCGAGACGGACATAGTGAGAAAAGCAGTGGCCGAGGGGGCCGACGCGGCCCGCGCAGGGGCCGCCTCCATCATGAGCGAAAACGTCCACAGCATCCCTGGCGACGCCTCCATATTCGACGCCAGGGCGAAGATGTCCGATCTCGGAGTCAAACACATGATAGTGGAGGACGGCGGAAAGCCTATCGGGATAATCTCCTCCACGGCCCTTCTCGGTTCTTAGGTCACACTTCCGACAGAAGGCGCGTGAGCGCCGCGCCGGGGTCCTCCTCCCTCATGAGGGCCGAGCCGACCAGGAAACCTCCGACGCCCGCCCGGGCGAGACGCCTTATGTCCCCGGCGGACTCAATCCCGCTTTCGCTCACCACGATGACATCTTCCGGCAGGGCCGGGGTGAGCCTGGATGTCGTCTCGAGGTCCACCTTCAAGTCATCGGAGAGAAAATCCCGATTGTTTATCCCGACGATCCCTGGCTTTAGGGGCGCGGCCTTTTCCCAGTCCTCCTCCGAGTGTATCTCCACCAGCGCCTCCAGCCCGAGCCGGGCGGCGTAATCGTGGAAGGCGGCCAGCGTCTGGCCGTCCAGGACGACCGCCATCAGCAGCACAGCGTCTGCGCCGAGGGCGGCGCTCTCGGCGATCTGCCATTCGTCGATTATAAAATCCTTGCGCAATACCGGGATGGAGGCCGCCTCCCGGACCATCGGGACATAAAGGGGCGAGCCGAGGAAGAACCTCGCGTCGGTGAGAACGGAGACCGCCACGGCGCCCGCCTTCTCGTAGGACCTTGCGATGGCGGCGGGGTCGAACTCCGACGGCTTGAGCATGACCGAAGGCGTGGCGCGCTTGACTTCCGCGATGATCCTCGCCGGCGCGTTCCCAGAGCTTAAAGCGGCCTTCAGCGATCTTTTTCGCCCCGCGGCCCCTGCGGCGTCGGTGAGGGCGTCTTTCGGCGCCATGCGTTTGGCGAGCCGTACCTCCTCGCGCTTGTGCTCCAGGATTTTCCGCAGAACCGGGCTGAGCCTCACGCCGTCTCCACCTTCGGGACGGCGGCGTCTTTTTTCCTGTAGGGCAGGTACTCCGGGCGCCATATCCTCTCTCTTATCGCCTCCAGCGGCTCCACGCCCTCCGGCGGGTCCGCCACGCCCTGCCTTGCCGCTGTATTGAAGACAGCCAGGGCCACCTGCTCCGTCACCTTCGAAAGCCGCGTGACAGGAGGATAGACACACCGCGTCAGGGCCGCGTCGGCGGGGATCATCCCGGCCAGGCGCCTCGCGGCGGCGTTGAACATCTCGTCGGTTATCATCCTGGCGCGGGCGGCCAGCGTGCCAAGCCCCACGCCGGGGAATATGAAGACGTTGTTGCCCTGTCCCACCCTGTACCTCCCACCCTGCAGTTCGACGTCGGAGAAGGGGCTGCCGGTGGCCACTATGGCCCTGCCGTTCGTCCAGCTGTAAATATCGGCCGGCGCGGCCTCCGCACGGGATGTGGGGTTGCTCAGGGGGAAGATCACCGGCATGTGGGTGTTCGCCGCCATGGCCTCCACGACGGGCCTCGTGAACGCCCCTCCCTGGCCGGAAAGGCCGAGCAGGACGGTGACCCCGGCGTTCCTTATAACCTCCTCCAGAATGATCCTCTCGCGGTTCCGCGCGCTCCATCCCCCAACCCTTGACACGGGCTGCGCGAAGCCTTTCTTATAATACTCGACGTCTTTCCTGTCCGACGTCAACAGCCCATGGCTGTCCACCACGAATATCCTCTCCAGCGCCTCCCTTTCCGGCAGGCCGTCGTCCGCCAGGGCGCTTTTTATCCTTCGCGCAACGCCTATGCCGCCCGCCCCGGCGCCGTAAATGAGGAAACGCTGATCGGTGAGCCTCTCCTCCTTTATCCTCATGGCCCCCAGTATCCCCGCCAGCGCCACGGCGCCCGTCCCCTGGATGTCGTCGTTGAAGGAGAGTATCTTGCCGCGGTAGTTGTCCAGGTTCGAGAAAGCGTTCTGCTTCGAAAAGTCCTCCCACTGCAAGAGCGCCCCCGGGCAATGCCTCTTTACCGCATCGACGAAGGCTTCTATGAGAGAGTCGTATTTTTCTCCGGTCAGGCGGTGATGCTTCTGCCCGAGGTAGAGCGGGTCGTCAAGGAGCGCCTCGTTGTCCGTCCCCACGTCCAGGCATATCGGCAGACAGGCGGCGGGGGGGACGCCCGCGGCGAGAGTGTAAAGCGACAGTTTCCCTATGGGGATGCCCATGCCGCCTATCCCCTGGTCGCCTATCCCCAGGATACCCTGGTTGTCCGTGACGACGATGACCTCTATGTCCTGCGACGGGAGGTTTTTTATCATCTGTCCCATCATGGCGACGTTGGCGGGGGATATGTAAAGACCGCGGGAGTATCTGTATATGTGGCTTCCCTTCCTCACCGCCTCGCCGACGGTCGGGGTGTAGATTATGGGGATCATCTCCGCGGCGTGCTCTCTGAGCAGGGCGTAGAAGAGCGTCTCGTTCCTGTCCTGCAGGGCGCGCAGGTAGACGTAGCGCTCCAGGTCGTTGGGCTTGGCCTGGTAGTTCTCGTACACCCGCCCCAGCTGCTCCGTCATGGTGGAGACGTGCGGGGGGAGAAGGCCGGCGAGACTCAGCTCGCGGCGCTCGCTCTCGGTGAAGGCGGTCCCCTTGTTCAAAAGCGGATTGTGCAGAAGGTCGGAGCCGGACTGGTCCACCTCGATGAAACGGCTTCCCGTCTCGTCCCGCCTTACAAGGTAATGAGACATCAAAAATCCTTCCAAGAGTCATGAGCTCCACGCGGCGCCGAGAGAACAGTATAGCAAAGCCGGTCCGCCAGGCTCTCCCACCGCCGGGCAAAAACGGGCTAAAGCCAGCGCCGCTGCCCGCCGATAAAAATACCAGAACACGAGCTGGGTAAACACCCGCGATGGATTGCGGGCTTATGCTCAACCATGGAGGGTTTTTGTCATGTCTTCAGTGTCAGGTGGTTCCTTTTCGCAGGGAGAGGTTAAGCTTCTCCGGGCGACTCTTGCCCCCAGGTCACTCCCCAAGCTGGGAGAGGGGCTGAATCTTTTCAACGCTCCGCCCCAGGCCGCTGGGAACTCGCGGCTGATGCTCGAGACCCAGGGTGCCAATATCTCCGTGCGCGCTTGAACCCGCGGCGCCCGCCCCGGCGCCGTGGCCACGCGCCAATGATACCCGTCCTCTTTTCGCCCGCCCCGATCCGCGGCCGCCGGATGGCCGGATGTCCCTCGAAAATATTTCGAACAATATTTTACGAAATTAGTTGTAATTAGCTATAAATGTGATTATAATGTTGACAATTTATATGGCATAAATATAAAATCTGACTATTAGTTAGTTAATTTAGAGATAAGTAGTATGTAATAAATGTAAAAGATCTGAGGAAAACAGCGTTTGAAAGGCTCCAATCGCGTCAGGATCGAATGCAGAAATCCCAGGTACGCGGACAGAGAACTCAAAGAGCACCTGCTGGAGCTTGTCCATTATTCCAGGTACGCGGGCATAGAGCCAGCGGGGTTGCGGCAGGCCATATCCGGGGCGGATCTGGAGTTCGGGAGGCAGGGCCCGGATTTGCGGCATGGAGGCAAGCTGATACTGGAGGCCGACCAGAAGACGGCGAACCTCATCGGTCAACTGGTTCAGATGTATCCCGTGTTCACGATGTGGGATATCAAGGTTTTTAAAGAGAGGGTCAAACCAGCTAGGGGTAAAACCAAGGCAAAGAAGAAGGAGAAGAAGATGGCTGCGACCAAGAAATCCGCCGCTAAGAAGAAGACGGCCAAAAAGAAACCGGCCAAAAAGAAGGTAGCCAAGAAGAAACCGGCCGCCAAGAAAAAGACGGTCAAGAAGAAGGCCGCCAAGAAATCCGTCGCCAAGAAGAAGACGGCAAAGAAGGTGACCAAGAAGAAGGCCGCCAAGAAAAAGACGGCCAAGAAGAAGACCGCCAAAAAGAAAACGGCAAAGAAGAAGACCGCGAAGAGGAAAAAGTCCTCCTAGCGGGGGTTTTTCCAGGGAACGGTTTTTTCTTTAGACTGTTTCGTTTTTATCCGGCCGGAGCCGTGAAAAGCTCCGGCCGGTTTTTTTTGTCCCCGGCCTGCGGGGAAACGTTTCTTCAGGACACGATGGCGCCGCCGCAGGTGAAACCCGCCCCGGCTGCGCACGCGTGGCAATGATCAGACGTGGCTATTGGCGAGCCGGGCTCCGGCGGGCCGGGCATCCTGCTTACATGGGTCTTTTCTCCACCGAGAGGGATGGAGGCGGCTATATGGAAGTCGCAGTCGTAAAGGAAGCCGTCCCACGCCACGGAGACCTGCGTCCTGCACATCAGACCCTCCACGGCCATGGGGTTGAAGCTGTCCGCCAGCTTGTTTTCGTACCGCTCCAGGTTGCCCGTGCTCTCAAGCCAGCTTCTGAACCTCCCCAGGGGAACGTTGGCGAAGCCGTACAGGTTGTTGAACGTCACTCCCCATTTTCCGGCCAACTCCGCCTTGAACCTTTTTTCCATCTCGCCCTGCGAGGACGCAGGCAGGAAGGCGCCGGACGGGTTTGACGCGAAATTGATCTCGAGGCCGGTACCCTCCTTTCCGTATCCAAGCGAGTTCAACGCGCGCAGCGTCCTGATGCTTTTGTCGAAGACTCCCGCGCCGCGTTGCGCCTCCACCTGCTGCCTGTTGAGCGAGGGGAGGGAGGCGAACAAAACCACCTTTTTTTCCCCGAGCAGCTCCATCAGCTCGTCCTTGCTCTCGCCGGATATGGCCGTGAGGTTCGAGCGTAGTATTATTCTCGGCGCGAACGCGGAAAGCTCCTCTATGAGCCTCGGCAGGCCTGGGTTCATCTCCGGCGCGCCGCCGGTTATGTCCACGACACCAAAACGCCCCCGCCTCGCGTAGTCTATAACCTCGGTTATCGTTTCGCCGTCCATGAGCTCCCCCCGCGCGGGTCCCGCCTCCAGGTGGCAGTGGCGGCACTCCTGGTTGCACAGCAGCCCCACGTTCACCTGCAGAGTCGTTGTCTTCGCCCGGCTGAGCCTTACGCCGTTGTCCGCGAGAGCCCGGGAAAACGAGTCCCCGCCCCCCTTCGTCCCGGCCGTCGTTCCGTCCATGCCCTCCTCCATGGAATCTACATAGAAAGTTTTTCCGCCAGGTCGCGCATCTGCACGCCGTGGACAAGGGACGCGCCGCCGCGGATGGCCGCCGCCACGTGGACGGCTTCCGTCATCTCCGCCATGTTGGAGCCCTTCTCCAGGCAGGACTGCGTGTAGGCGTCGATGCAGTAGGGGCACTGCACCGCGTGGGCCACCGCCAGGGCGATCAGGGCTTTTTCCCTGCCCGTCAGCTCTCCCTCGGCGAAAACGGAGTTGTAATAATCGAAAAACTTCCTGGCCAGGTCCGGCGCGTCCTTCCCTATTTCCTTGAACCGTGGAAGGTCCTTCGGGTCGTAATATGTCTCCATCCCTTCAAGCTCCCTTATCTATATAGACGGGCGCCTATTCCCGTTCATGGATCACAGGATATCAGGGCCGAAGGCCAGCCCGCAATAAAGCCCGCCCGGAGGCGGCGTTGACGGCAGGGGCTCCGCCACGGGATAATATCAGCGGCTCCGTGGGCAAAGGCGCGGGCCTAAAGAAATGTTACCACCCGAAAGGGCGTTCCCGGCAAGGTTTGTTGGATGCTTCGATCCGGTCTTTTCATCCTGCAAAAAGCACGCTTCCGGTTGGCGAGCAACTCCGTTCTCCGGCCTGGCCGGGGAAGCGCCGCAAGGAGGGCCGTCCTGGGGGCGCTCGCCGCGCTCTTTGTCCTGGGTGACTGGTGGTTCTTCAGGCGGATACTCGTCTATTTCAACAGCCTGCCGATGGACGTGGGGGAGATACTCGTCATACAGCTTCTGAACCTTCTGTGCCTCACGCTCTTTTCGATGCTGGTCTTCTCCAACGTCATCGCCGCGATATCGACGCTTTACATGTCGCGGGACCTTGAGCTGCTGCTTTCCGCGCCCCTGCGCCCCGTCGAGGTCTTCGTCTCCAAGTTCATCCTGACGCTGATAAACTCCTCGTGGATGCCGGTACTTTTCGGCATGCCGATCTTCGTGGCCTACGGCCAGTCCGGCGGCGCCTCGTGGCTCTACTATGCCTTGCTGCCCGCCGCTGTCCTTCCGTTCCTTGTGGCGCCTTCGGGGCTCGGTGTGCTGTTCACGATGGTCCTCACCCGTTTCTTCCCGGCGAGAAGGGCCTACCAGGTCCTGACGTTTGTGGGCGTGCTTTTCATGGGCGGGCTGGTGATGTACTTCAGGTTCCTGAGGCCGGAGAGGTTCGTCGGCAAGGATGTCCCCGACGAGGCGATAATCGGATTCGTGGAGAGCCTCAAGGCGCCGGACTACCCATGGCTGCCTTCCAGCATGATGGCCTCGGCCCTGCAGGCGGGGGCGCTGGGCGACTGGGAGATGTTCTGGGGCGGGCTGGGCAAGCTGTGGGCCGTGGCGGCCGCGGCCTCGGCTGTGGCAGTCGTTGCGGCGTGGAGGTTCTACTACGCCGGATGGACGGCCGCCGCGGGGGGCAGGAGCGTGGTTATGCCCAAAAAGGAGCGGATGATGTACCGCGCTGCGCGAAAGATGATGGCCCCTCTCGCGCCGGAGTCGAGGGCGTTGCTGATGAAGGACATGAAGCTCTTCTGGAGGGACACGGGACAATGGTCCCAGCTTTTCATACTCGGCGCGCTGGTGGTGGTCTACATATTCAACATCAGGAACCTGCCCCTGGACACCGTTTACCTGAAAAATGTCGTCTCGGTGATGAACATCGGCCTGGCGGGCGTGGTGCTGGCGGCGGTCGCGGCAAGATTCGTCTTCGCCGCGATAAGCGTGGAGGGAAAAGGGTTCTGGGTCATCCACTCCGCGCCGCTCGATCCCCGGAGGCTTCTGTGGGCCAAGTTTTCGCTTTACATTCTTCCTCTGATAATCCTGGCCGAGGCGCTGGTCGTTGTCTCCAACCTGTTCCTGGGCGTCGACGGGTTTGTGATGGCCGCTTCCGCGGCGGCCATAGCGGCGCTGACGGCGGGGCTTTCGGGCCTGGGGACCGGGATGGGCGCCATGTATCCCAAGTTTGACTTCGAGAACGTGGCCGAGGTGGGGACGACAACCGGCGCGATCATGTACATGATAATATCCCTCGCTTACGTGGGCGCGTCGGTGAGCCTCGTGGCGGGGCCCGTCAGGGCTCATCTGCTCCACGTCTTCCTGGGCGCGCCCGTGAGCCAGGCGGACATCTGGGGCCCCTTCGCCGCGCTTTTGATCCTCACGGCGGTGTTCGTCTACGCGCCCATGAGGATGGGAGCGGACGCGCTGGCGAGAATGGAGACCTTCTAGGCCGTGCGGCGGGACCGATGAAGCTGGAAGATCAGGACAGGGAAAAATGGATAGCTCTGATCGGCGGGGTGAAATTTTTCGACGGGCTGGGCGAGGACGACCTCGGCATGCTTCTCGACGCCGGGAACGTGAAACGCTACGAGTTCCACGAATACATCTTCAAGGAAAACGAGGTGGACCTCTCCTTTTTCGTGATACTCAAAGGCTCCGTGAAGCTCATAAAGCTGGGGCCGCTGAGAAAAAAACGGGAGGTGGGGAAGCTCGCGGCGGGCGACTGTTTCGGGGAAATGGGGCTCTTGCTCAAAAACCCGAGAAGCGCCAGTGTCCTGGCGGCGGAGGAGTGTTTCATCTTCAAGATAAACATGGAGGATATCGAGACCATGCCCGCCGCCACCCAGGCCGGCCTCTACAAACGGTTCGCCACGTTCCTGGCCCAGCGGCTGCGCCAGGCCACCGAAAGCATCGTGAACCCCGGTTCCTGAAAACCGCCCGGCGTGTCATTGCGCGTCATCTGGCCCAGCGCAGGGTCGCCGTGTTTCGCGCCTCCCGCCCGGCGGCTATGGAAGGGGCCAGGAAAAGCCCGGGAACCCACAGGACCTCGTTTTCCTTCACCAGCACGGGCAGGACGTCTCTTATGCCGGACGGGGTTTTCCTGTCGATGAAAAAGGACTTGAGGGTCTTGCGCCCCTCGAGGTTTTCGAGGCCAAGCCAGTCGCCGGGACGGCGCGTCCTGAAGACGGCGCCGGGGGGAATCCTGTCCAGGTCGGCCACCTCACCTTCGCGGCGCCCCTTCTCCACGGCGAGGCGCCCCTCGGGAAGTTCGACCTTCAGGGGACAGGAAAAGGGAGTGCGCACGATGAAGGGGATCGCCTTCTTCACCCGGAACGAGAGCCCGCCATGATCCAGCCTGACCGCGTACCCGCCCGGGACCTCCACCTCCCTCCCGAGCGATCCGGACACGACGGCGCGGTCTATCGCCTCCACCCGCTCGAAGCTCACGCGGGCCGGGTCCAGCCCGGCTGATTTCAACGCTGTCCTGTAGACGGACCATCGCAGAGCCTCCGGCTCGCCCGCGATCCTGCCAGGGTCCAGCGTCACGGCGCCTTCGCCCACGGACAAAGCGGCGCGCTCGATCAGCTCCTCCGCCATCCTGTCCACGAAAAGCTCCTGCGCCCGGACGATCCTTGCCAGCCGGGCCACGGCCGCCACGGCGTCCCCGGCCTCCCGCTCCATGGCGGGGATCAAGTGATGACGGATCCTGTTCCGCAGGTAGTCCTCCGTCAGGTTGGAGGGGTCTTCCCGGAAGCTCGCCCCCCTTTCCCTGAGCCAGGCCAGGATATCTCGTTTTCTCGTCTCGATGAGGGGGCGGATATATCTTTCCCGGACGGGCGGGATGCCGCTGAAACCGGCCGGCCCCGTTCCCCGCAGCATCCACATGATCGACGTCTCCACGCTGTCGTCCATCGTGTGCCCCGTGGCGATGAGGCCGGCGTAGCCTGAGTCCAGCAGCCGCTCGAAAAACGAGTACCGGAGCCTGCGTCCCGTCTCCTGCAGCGCCGCGGCGGGCCTGCCTTTCTCGTTGCGCTCCATCTTCATTTCGATCCCAAGCCGGCGGGCCAGGGCGGCGGCGGCCTCGGCGTCCTTCGCCGAATCCTCCCGGAAGGCGTGGTCGAAATGGCAGGCGTTCAGCGTGAACCCCATGGGTCCCGAGAGAGCCGCCAGCGCCTCGGCAAGGGCGGTCGAGTCCGGTCCGCCTGAAAGGGCGGCGCAGACGGCCGAGCCCCGCGGGATCATGCCGTGCCCGGCGATGGTGGATTTCACGCGGTCTATGAAACGGTTCATGAAGCGGCCAGGGAAAATACAAAGATTTGAAAAATCCGTCACCCGGGATGAAAATTTACACCCCTTCGGGCATTTCGTCAACGGCCGCGGCCGCCGCGAGAGCGGGGAAAAGGACGGGGGGACAGGCCTGTCAGAGGCGGCCCCAGTCGAACACGATCCGCTCCGACTCGTACCACACGCCCGGCTTGTCGGGGTCCGGGTTTTCCCGCGTTATCTCCGAGGTCAAAAGCTCCGGCGGCACCCGGGCCATCTGCAGGTAGAGGTCCGCTTCCTCCTCCTTGTACCCCAGGTAGCTTTCCACCTGTTCGATGACATCCTTTCTCGACTCCGCGTTGACGTAGAGAGTGGAGTAGAACCCCCTCGGCTTCTCCACCTCGTCGAGACCCGGTTTGTAGCCCCGGATATCGACCTTCCAGCAGGTCATGCCGATGGGGACGCCGTCCTCGTCAATCTCCTCGTCCTCCTCCTCGTCGAGATAGAGGTCGTACCGGTCCGCCAAGTCCTCGAAAGCGGTCAGATAATCGTCGCCGTTCTCTTCGTCCAGCGGGAGCGGCTCATGGTAGTGGGGCTCGTCGAGGAACAGGCCCAGCTCCATGACGAAGGGTATTCCCATGCGCTCCAGGGCTCTTTCCATCATGTCAGGGTCGTGGTGGTACACCTGGATCGTCTTGTGCTCGTCGAGGAAAACCTCGGCGGGGCTTCCGTGCGAGAACGCGCCTATCCCGAAAAAACCGTCGTCCAGGACGACGTCGCGCCAGTTTTTAATCCACTCCACGATCTCCCTGCGGTTTATCAGCGAGTCGCTTATGTATGTGTCATGATCGCGGTAGTAGTCGTCCGAATGGATCTTGACCACGAGGTGGACCATTTCCGGGAGTCGGCCGAGCAGGGACAGGAACGTCGCCATGAGCCGCTCGTGGGGCACGGCGATATGGTAGTGAAAACAGCCCTCCTCGCGCAGATACTTGGAGTCGTAGCCTGCCTTCTGACAGTACTCTCCCTCGGGGTAGGCTCCGAACGAGTACGTGAAGCCGTCTTCCCTGATCCTGTCGGTCAGTTTCCTTCGGGCCGGAAGCGCGCTCCGGCGGGGGTCTTTTTCGCTCATAGTAGTATTTTAAATTAACAGCCGATTTTGACAAGCCGTAAAAGCCGATGGTCCGACGGCCCCGGCGTCAGGCTGGACGCGCCGGACGGCCTTTTCAGCGCCGCCGGTTTTTTGCTGGTATAATGTAAGACCTTTTTTGCCGCCGCCGAAGTTCCGGGGCAAGCGGCCGAGGCGGCCCGGCCCGGCGGCTGGAGCTTTCTGAAAATAACTTTTCCGCCGCCTTACCCTGGCTGTTTAACTGTTTGTTGGGGACATCGGAATGAGATTTTCTTTCAGGAGCGTGGTCACGGCCTGGCTTGGAGTGGCCGTCGCCTCGATGGCCTTCATGGGGGTGTACGCTTTCATGATAGTCCTGAGCCGCGCGCCCGGCTTCAACCTCCTTTTCACGGAGCAGGACTTTTTCCACACCGCGCTTGTGACGCACGTGGTTCTGTCCGTCGTGATATGGTTCCAGGCGTTCATACTCTTTCTCATCCATTACACGACGTCCGGCAGGCCGCCGGGGACTCTGGACGGGCTTTCCGCCCTCGGCGCTCTGGCTGGCGTGGCGCTTATCGTTGTGACGCCGCTGACCGGCCAGGCCTACCCGATGCTCAACAACTACGTGCCGGTGCTCAACAGGCCCATGTACATCACCGGGTTGGCCCTCTTTTTCGGGTTCGCGTCCCTGGGGGTGGTTTTGCGCGCCCCGGCGCTGGCGGGGAAGATCATGGAGAGGGCGCGGGGCGGGGAAGTTCCGCTCGCCGTGACGGCGCCATTGGCGGGGGCGGGGCTCTCCATCGTCATGGGGGTGGCGCTGGTCGTCCTTGCGCTGATCCGTCTTTCCGGCGGTGCCGGGGAGGGGCTTGCGCCGACGGTCTATTTCGAGATCCTCTTCTGGGGAGGGGGGCATGTGCTGCAGTTCGCGAACACTTTCGGGATGATGGCCGTCTGGTCCCTGCTTGCCCTCAGGCTTGGCGGCGGCGCGCTGGCCGATGACAGGGTCGCCCTCGCCGCCGTTATCATAATGGCCGCCTTCGTCGTCTCGGCCCCGGTGGACTATTTCACGAAACCGATAGAGTCCTTCGAGTCCCGGGCGTTTTTCACCACCATGAAGGGATGGGGGATAGCCCTTGGGCCCATAGTCCTTGGGCTTTCCGCGGCGTTGAGGTGGAAGAGGCTGGGGGACGACTTTCTGGCCCGGCGCGGGCTGGCGCTGTCGATGGCGCTTTTCGGTATGGGGGGGCTGATAGCCCTCACCATACAGGGCAGCGATACAAGGATACCGGCCCATTACCACGGCGTCATCGGGGGGGTGACCATAGGCTACATGACCCTGGGGCTGCTTGCCATGAGGGACAACGGATGGCTCGCGGCGGGACGGAGGTGGCTCAAGATACAGGTCAACTCCTACGGGGTCGGCCAGGCGCTTTTCGTGGTGGGCATGTTCGTCGGCGGCCTTTTGGGCCTTGCCAGGAAAACCTACGGGCAGGCCCAGGTGCTGGACACTTTCCAGAAGGCGCTGAGCATGGCCCTTATGGGCATAGGCGGAGTGCTGGCCATAGCCGCCGGGGGCCTTTTCGTGGTCATCATGATAATGTCGCTTGCGCGGGGAAGGAGGGAGGCGTGAAGGGCTTTTTTCTTTGGCCTGCCGTGACCTGCGCTTTTTTCCTGGCGGCGGGCTGCCGGACGGCGGACAGACCGGCCGCTTACCAGAAATGCGTTAAATGCCACGGGGAACCGGGGGGCGGCGGGACGATGACGGCGCCGGACCTCGCCGAGACGGAGTACGACCTAGGGCAGTTCAAAAAACAGTTGCTGAGCGGTTCGGATTGGGAAGGGAAACCGCCCGGGAAATGGAAATACCGGTGGAAAAAGATGCCTCCCCAGGTGGGTCTTTCCGAAAAACAGATCAAAGCCCTTTTCGAGTACATAAAATCCGCTAATTAGACGGCGTTCCGCATCAGACTGGGTTTAATTTCTGTACCCGGTATTTTCTCTGGAATCGGTATTTACACGCGAGGGTTGTTTGTAATACTATTAGGCGGCTTTTTTCGCGGCTCCGCTTTCGCGGGCCCGCGAAAGAGGGGGGTAAGTCAAGGATGGGAACCGCAATGTTCAACAAAACGCTAGGAGGTCAATTATGATGAGAGCGGTGATTCTCTCCCTGGTTTCCCTCGCCCTGCTGGCCGCCCCTTCTCTTGCGGGTGACGCGCCGAAGGCTTTCAGGAAGTGCAAGACCTGCCACGGTCCGATCGGAGCGGGCAAGGGCAAGCTTGGGCCCGACCTTATCAAGGACCGCTTGAATTTCGAGCAGTTCACCAAGCAGATCAAGAACGGCTCCAAGTGGGAAGGCAAGCCGCCCAAGATGGAAGGCTTCGAGAAGAAGAAGATGCCTCCCCAGAAAAAGCTTTCCGACGAGGACATCAAGGCTTTGTTTGACTATATCCAGGCCGCCCAGGCAGCCGCCAAGTAACGACTCTCTTGGGAAACCGCCGGATGGCCGCGAAGGCTCCGGCGGTTTTTTTTGTCCACGCCCGCAATACACGGGCCCGGACCGGCAAAATTTTTCGGAAGTGACGATTGCATGCCGGATTCGTTTATAATATGATATGTTCGCTTTTCCGGTGAGTTATTTTCACCGGATTCACCGCAGAGGGTATATCTGAGTAATATCCCGGAATTGTTCAACAAATAGTAGGAGGGGTAAGTTATGATGAGAGCGATGTCCGTTTTTTTTATTTCCCTGGCCCTGCTGGCTGGCCCCGCCCTGGCCGGTGGCGCGCCGAAAGCTTTCAAGAAATGCAAGACCTGCCACGGCCCACTGGGAAAAAACAAGGGCAAGATAGGGCCTGACCTGGCCACGACCAAATACACCTTCGAGCAGTTCACCAACCAGGTGAAGAACGGCTCCAAGTGGGACGGCAAGCCGGCCAAGAGGGAAGGCTTCGAGAAGAAGAAGATGCCTCCCCAGAAGAAACTTTCCGACGAGGACATCAAGACTCTGTACGACTACGTGCAGTCCGCCAAGTAACCACGGCTCAAGGAAAACCGCCGGACGCCTCCGAAAGGGCGTTCCGGCGGTTTTTTTATGACCTTGAGCCCCTGAGATACGACACCATCTGCCAGGCCGCGCCCGCCGCCGCGGCTGACGAGGCGAAAAGAAGCGCCAGCGTCCCGGCCGGGTGATCGGCCCACAAGCCGTCCACGGACACCGTTTTCCTCAAAAGCCGCGTTCCGGCCAGCCACAGGAAGGAGAGAGCCATCAAAAGCCCCCCAAGCCCGAAAAGCGCCGCGGGGACGGTTGTTTTCGCCTTCCTTCCCGTGAGTAGTCCGAGAAAGCTGGCCGACACGGCGATCAACAGGCCGTGGTAATGCCCCGTGAGGGCCATGGACTCCCGGTCGTCGAGGCTGGGCAGGAGGCCGCCCGCCACAAACGAGACCATGGCGACCGCGACCAGCGCCAAGGCGCCAGACGGCCTGCCCCTCCCGGCAAAGATGACCACCGCGGCCAGGAAGGATGTTGTCCCCAGCCCGCCGCCGAGGACCAGCGTCCATGTCATCTTCAGCGTCTGCGACACGGGGTCCTCGAAGATGTAGATCAACGGGGTCGCCATGGCGGCGCAGGCCGCGGCGGCGTAAAGGAGGGCCAGGGCGGTTCTCTTGAGCCCTTCATCCCTGAAGCCTGAGAGCATGATCCACGCGCAGGTCATGAGCGTCACGTGGGTGAACTGGATGGAGTGGCCGGGGCCGTAGGCGACCGTCCCCAGGGAACTGGCTCCGGCGAGGCTCCCCGGCGTGGCCAGCCATGCCAGCAGGGCGTTCACCGCGGTGGCCCAGGCGGCGGCGGAGGCGGCCATCATCCCCGCCAGGATGATGGGCGGAGCCGCTCCGTCCGGATCTTTCCCCAGAGCCGCCCATGCCCGAAAAGGGGTCAGCGAGGCGGCCAGCCACGCGGCGTAGACGGCGGCCATCCCGGCGGTAAACAAGGGTGACCCGAAGGCGGGCGCGTAGTCCACGGGCGCCGGCCTGTCCCACCCCGCCACCGTCCCCGCCAGGATCAGGACGCCGCCGCCCGCCGCCACGGGGCCCGTCCAGCGATATGATTTTACCCGTGTCCCGGCGATCCGCCCCGCCATGTTCCAGATGGTTATCTCGGCGGCCGGGATCCATACGTGAGACATCAGGGCGAGGTGGGCCGTGAGGGTGGAGTAAAACCAGTCCCTCGCCCCGAAGATGAGCGGATACAGGGAGGCGAGGCCGAAAAGGCCCGCCGCCGCCAGCCCTGAAAGCGCCGCGCCGAGGGCGGGTTTCGGGCCGTCTGGTTCATAGCGCATGGGGCATTATACAATCCCGCGGCGCCATCCCCCCTTCTCCCGGGCGCCGGTTTCAAGTAAAATCACTCGGAGTCAGCTAACCTCTTCGTTTTGATATTAGCGCGCGGGACAATGAAAACCATCGCCAGCCTGTTGAGCATGGAAATCGCGGGGATAACCATCTACCAGTTCATCCTGAGCTTTGCCATACTGTTGGCCACCCTTACCCTGCGCAGGGTGATAACCAGGGGGATCATGCGTTGGCTGGAGTCCCGCGCCGAGCGCACGAAGACGAAGTGGGACGAGACGCTGATCTCCTCCGTCCGTCCTCCCATCGAGGCGATGATCCTGGCTTACGGCATCCTGCTGGCCATAAAGGTGCTTCCGCAGCCCGAGGAGCCTGTGAACATAAAACGCTTCGTGGAGATGGCCGGCCACGTGCTCATCCTGTTCATCGGGGCGTGGCTGCTTCTGCGGATGGTCACCGTCGTGGACATCGTCCTAAAGAGAAAAGCCGCCGACCCGAGACACTGGCTGGAGTACGGCATGGTGCCGCTGATCAGCAAATCCATAAGGATAATGATCGCCATAGTCGCCGGGATAGTGATAGCCCAGAACATGGGCTATTCCGTGAGCGGCCTCGTCGCCTCCCTGGGCCTGGGCGGCGCGGCGCTGGCGCTCGCCTCCAAGGACACGCTTTCTAACCTGTTCGGTTCCATGATGATCCTCGTGGACAAGCCCTTCAAGGTGGGGGACTGGATAGTGGGCGACGGATTCGAGGGGATAGTCGAGGAGGTCGGATTCCGCTCCACCAGGATCAGGACGTTCGAGAAGACGGTGCAGAACATCCCAAACAACATCCTTGCGAACATGACGGTGGAGAACATCGACAGGAGAAGGGACGCCGGGCTCAACGTCCGCAGGATCAGCATGACCGTTGGTGTGACCTACGCCACCACCGCCGACCAGATGGAAGAGGCGGTGAAAGAAATAAAGGAGATATTAAAGACCGACGAGGGCGTAAGCGGCGACGCGCCATGCCTGGTCTCCTTCACGGACTTCGGCGACTCGTCGCTGAACATTTTCGTCTACTACTTCGCCAACAAGGCCGACTGGGCCTACTATCTGAAAGTGCGGCAGAGGGTGAACCTGAAGATCATGAGGAAACTGAAGGAGCTGGGGCTTTCCGTGGCGTTCCCCTCCAGGTCGATATACCTCGAGGCCCTGCCTGGCGGCATGGAGCGGGTTCACATACCCTTGCCCCCGCCGTACACCGCGCCGGCGGACAAGCCGCCCCCGCCGACGAAGGCTTGAGGCTTATCTTCCGCCTATCCCATAAAACGCCCACAGGCCGATGACGGTCACGATGATAAATACAACCGTCATCCCTCCTCCCGCCTTTATGTAGTCCATGGTACGGTATCTGCCCGGGCCCATCAGCAGGGCGTTGACCTGGTGCGTGGGCAGTATGAAGGAGTTCGACGTGGCAAGGCCCACCACAAGCGCCGCCATTCGGGGATCCGTCCCCGTTTCCTCGGCCATGCTTATGACCAGGGGAACCAGCAGGACGGTGGCTCCGACGTTTGATATCACCAGCGTGAAGACCGTTGTCAAAACCGCGATGACCGTGAGCAGGGCCAGCGGCGAGATGTCCCCCATGACGGCCAGGGCGTTGTGGGCTATGTAGGCCGCCGCCCCGCTCTTCTCCGTGGCTATCCCCAGGGGGATGAGGCCTGCGAGCAGGAAAACCGTCCGCCAGTCGACGGCCTCGTATGCCTCGTCGATGGACAGGACGCTGGTGAGGACCATCAGCAACGCCCCCGTCATGAGGCACACGGAAAGGGATATGGGAAGGCCGAGAATATCCTTGAAAATTACCAGGGTAATGGCCACGGAGAAGCTGATGAAGGCCGGTTTCGCCTTGCTCAGGCGGAACTCCTCGTATTCCACGGGGACGGAAAAGAGAAGGTCCGGCGAGTCCTTGAGCTTTGCGAAGGAGCGCCAGGAGCCGTGCAAAAGCAACGCGTCGCCCGGCAGGAGGGGTATGTCGGCGATGCCGGCCATGAACACTTTCCCTTCCCTGTAGAGCGCCACCGGCGTTATGTCATACTCGCTCCTGAAACGGTAGTGCCGCAGGGTCGTCCCCACCAGCTCCGAGCGCGGCGACACGATCGCCTCCACCAGCCCCGCCCTGGCGGCGGACATCTCCTCGGCGAAGACCTCCAGCTCCTGTTTCACCTGGAAATCGTAGCTTTCGGCCAGTTTCCTGACGTTGTTCTCGTGGCCGATCACGGCCAGGGTGTCGTTCGAGTAGACCCTGTGGCTGCGGAGCGGCGACAGGGCCTTCTGGGTCACGCCAGCCTGGGCTATGGCCACGACCGTCACGATAAAGGACCGGCGGATCTGGAGCTCCTCCAGCGTTCTGCCGGAATAGCGGAAATCCGGCGGGGCGACAAGCTCGTAGACCTTGCCGCTGGCGCCGTACAGGTCGAGTATCTTCAGGGCGCCGCCGATATCCACGCCCGCGGCGTCCGCCCGGACGGGCAGGATGAGCTTGCCGAAAACGAGGAAGTAGACGATGCCAGAGGCGACGAGCATAAGGCCTATGGGGGTGACGGAAAAGAGGCCGAAAGGCTCGAGGTCCGCGTATTCAAGCAGGTCGTTCAAAAGTATCAACGGACTCGAGGCGACCAGGGTGACGGTCCCGCCAAGGATGGCGCAAAAGCCCATGGGCATGAGAATCCGCGACAGGGGTATGTTGAGCTGCTTGCTGACCCGCATGGAGGCGGGCAGAAAGAGGGCCGCCGCGCCGATGTTCTGCATGAAGCTCGATATTAGGGCCACCGTTCCGCATATGGCCGTCAAAAGGTGGGAGTAACCTTTCTTCCCGAACCTTATTATAGGCGCCGCCACCTGGTTCATTATCCCCGTCCTGTCCAGGCCCGCCCCGATTATTACCACCGCGATGATGGCGACCACCGCGTTCGAGGAAAGGCCCGAGAAGGCTTCCTTGGGGGTGACAAGGCCGAGCAGTGGAAGGCTGACCATCATTATTATGGCCACCACGTCCACCCGGACCAACTCCGTGATGAACAAAGCGACGGCGGCCGCGAGGACGCCGAGGACCATCAATATCTCTATCGTGAGGACGGGGTCTGTCTCCATCGGTGTCAGTATTCGTTGGCGGCGAGGCAGAAGGCCGGGATCGACCTCGGCCCCTCCTCCGCCTCGTTTACGAACTCCGGCTCCATGAGGACGAGGTCTATATCCCCTCGCTCTTTGTATACCCGGTGGACGACGCTGTCCAAGTCACCGATCATCGTCGCGCTCTCGAACCCGACGCCTCGCTCCCGCGCCATGCTCTCGAACTCCGCCACGGCGGCCTTCGCGTCCTCTTTCAACTCGTTTTCTTTTTGTTTTATCTCATCGGGGCCGAGCCCGCGAAGCCTCGTCCGGGGCAGGAAACGATAGTTCAAGGCGACGATGGAGTATCCCATCCTCATGGCCATGTCCAGGGCGTAGATTTTCAGCATGTCCGAAAAGCCCGCGTCGTCTCCGATCACAAGGAGCTTGTCATAAAAACCGGCCCCCCCTATGGTCTGTGCCCGCCCCTCGGTCTTTTTCGGCATGATTTCGGCCTTGTCTTGCTGTTTCCCCACGGAATAAAATGCCGCCCTTCACCGGCCGCGGCGCGCAAAACACCCCAGGAGCCCTGAAAGCTCGCTCCCATCTTAGATAAACCGCCTCTGGAAAAGATTCACCAGGCTTGTTTTTACAGGTGCCGCCGCCCTCAGCCCATGGGGGAGACGCAGTAGTCGTAAAAACTTTGTATGGCCTCGAGGCTTTTCCTGTCCTCCGTCTCAAACTCCACCCCAACGAGGCGAAGGCTTCTCGGCTCCCGTATGTTCCGCGCCAGGCACCCCAGCCGCTCCACCGCCGCTCCACCGGGCAGCTTAAGCGATATCCATACGGTCTCCCCCACCTCCGGTAGAAAGTCCCCCTCGAAGGATAAAAGCGCCCCCTCCCGCGAAAGGTCCATCATGGCCCCCCCCTCGGGCTCCGTCTCCTCCTCGAACGCTATCTTGATGGGGATGAAGGTTTTGATCCTCTCGCTCCGGCGAAGGTTGCGCTCCTCCACGGCCTTCGGGAAATCCACGACCAGTATCTGGCTGGGGGCGAGGTACTCGTGGTTCACGATGGCGCGGAACCCGAACATGACCCCCTGGTGGATGTACCTTATGAGGACCGTTTTGCCCTTGGGCAGCGAGATGAGCCTGCCGTCTTTTTTCGGCATGTCCAGCAACACCCACCGGGGAGGGACAATGCCGCGGATGACGGTGGAATATTTCTTGTTCTCCACCTGTATCTGCGCCCCCTCGCCTATGGGAATGGCGGCGCCTTCGGCGGCGGCCGGCCTCGGCTCCGTCTCCCTCATGGCGAAGCCTCCATCCTGGCGGCGGCCATCTCCAGGAATTCAGACAACGTTCTCTCGTTGTCGTCCCCAAGGGAAACAAAGTCCAGTCCCAGTTCGTAACCTTCCTGTATTCTGGCGATCCTTCTCACCACCGCCTGCGCGTTGTCCACCTCGCCCCCCTCGCCGGGGGTGAAGGTCAAAAAAAGCGTTTCGTTCACCGCGGCGGGGCGGGGGCTTATGATACGGGCGCCGTTGTGGCTGATGTCGCGGATGACCCCGCGCCACTCCTCGAGCTCGTGGCCGGCCAGTATCTGCAGTATCTCGACGGGAATGGAGACGGGGACCCTCTCGCTTCTGCGCTCGGAGTTGCGCTCCACACGCTCCGGATAGGCAAGGAGAGCCAGGCTGTGATTGTAGAGAAACTGGAGCAGGGTCGTAACGAACCCGAAAGGCTCGCCTCCCATGAAGAAACGGGCGACCATTTCGTCGCCGGTCTTGAGGCTCGCGCCGGGTTCTGTGGTGTAGTCCATGTCGATGAGGATATAGCCGCCCTTTCGCCAGCCTCTCACGCGGCTTTTGAACCGGCCATTCTCACCTTCCATCTGTATTTCCTGACCAGCGATGAACATGGCTCTCCGCGTGACATTGTTTACACAATATTACAACAAAGCGCGGCGGAGGCGCCCGGACTTATGGCCGGGTACTTGCCGCCCGGCTGCGAAAAGGTGGATATCCCAGGTTGCCCCCCCCTAATTCATATATAATTCATAGAACATGTCGGCTGAAAGCTGACCGTTTCTCCACTCGGGGGGAGAGGAAGGAAACGCCCGTCATGGATAAGCATTCGTCACCAGATCCTTTCGCGCTGTCTCTGCGTCACCTTGTGGCCGTCCTGTCGGTGATATTCGCCGGAGAGGCCGTCATAATGAGCCTGATCCACCAGTTCCTGCCTGAGGATTATTTCACCATCCCCATCGCGTTTCTCGACGCCCTATTTCTCTTTCTGATAGCATTTCCGCTAATCTATTTCTTCTATCACAGGCCGCTTGCGGCCGCCTACGGCGAGTTGCTCCGCGCCGAGGAGAAAAGACAGCTCCTCCTGGACGGCTCCCCCATGGGAATATACGAGATCGGTCTCGACGGCAGGCTCGTCTTCGCCAACCGGACTTGCGTGAGATTGCTGGGATACAGGGACCGCGATGAGCTGACGGGCGGGAACGCTCACAAGCTTTTCCACTACAAGTGCGCAGACGGAACACCCTACCCAGTGGAGGAGTGCGAGGTCCACAAGGCCCACAAGGAAGACGCGGGTACGCACGTTGAGACCGATGTTCTGTGGCGGGCCGACGGAGAAAGCTTCCCCGTCGAATACTGGTCCAACCCGCTCGTCAGCGATGGCCGGGTCACGGGCTCCATCGTGACGTTCATCGACGTCACGGAGCGAAGAGAAACCGAGGAGCGCCTCCGGAAAACGAGCGCCCAGCTGATCCGCTCCGAGAAGCTGGCCTCCCTGGGCGAGCTTTCCGCCGGGGTGGCCCACGAACTCAAAAATCCCCTCAACATAGTATCCACCTCCACCCAGCTTCTGATGATGGACGAGGGCGTCCCCGCCGAGGTCATGGACCAGTACAAGATAATCATGGAGCAGGTGGGGCGATCCGTGAAGATCATAGAGAACCTGCGCGACTTCGGCAGGGAGAGAAAACCGGAGGTGAGTCAGATCGATCTCCACGAGTTTTTGAACAAGACACTGGCCCTGGTGGAGTACGAGATGAAGGTGGAGAACATAGACATTGTCCGAAGCTTCGCCGCGGCTCCGCTGACCGTGGAGGGCGACCCGGACCAACTGGCCCAGGTCTTCCTTAACATAATCAACAATGCCCGCGAGAGCATGAACGAAAAACAGAAGACCGGCGGACCGGCGGCGCTGCGGCTGGCCGGGTGGAAAGGGCTGCTGGAGGTGGGGACCCGCGTCGAGGACGGCCTTGCCCGCGTCTCTATCAAGGACACCGGAACGGGCGTCCCAGCCGCCATGCTGGAGAAGGTGTTCGACCCGTTTTTCACGACGAAGGGGGAGAAGGGGACAGGGCTCGGCCTTTCCATAGCCTTCGGCATCGTCGAGAACCACGGCGGGAGGATAGAGGTCGCAAGCGAGGAGGGCGGAGGCACTGAGTTCAGGGTGTTCCTGCCGCTGGCGCCGCGGGACGGGGAAATGACGGCGTCTTGAGACGGCGTTGGTGGCATTATTATTAGAGCCGCGTTGACACATTTTGCGGGTGGGCAATGGACCGATTCGACCGTATTTACGCTCTGCACAACATCCTTGGCGCCTCGCGCTATCCCGTGTCGCGCAAAAATATCCAGGAGCGGCTCGAGTGCTCCCGCGCCACCTTCACGAGGCTCGTGGAGGACATGCGGGATTTTCTGGGCGCGCCCATAGAATATGACCGGAGGCTCAACGGCTATCACTACGCCGAGACGGACGAGGGGCCGTATGAGCTTCCCGGCCTATGGTTCAACGCCTCGGAGCTCCACGCCCTCTTGACTTGCCAGGAGCTTTTGTCCAGCGTTCAGCCCGGCCTGTTGGACGGCCACATCGCCCCGCTCAAGAAGAGGATCGGCCAGATCATGAGATCCACCGGGCTGGATCACGGCGGCGTCGGCGGCAGGATCAGGATACTGAGGATCGGCGGCCGCGCGCCGGATGAGCGGATATTCAAGACCGCCGCCGACGCGACGATCCAGCGGCGGCGGCTGCTCATCGAGTATCGCGGCAGAGAGCGGGACGAGACCACCGAAAGGGAGATATCCCCCCAGCGGCTGGCTTATTACAGGGACAATTGGTACCTGGACGCCTGGTGCCACATGAGGCGCGCCCTGCGGAGCTTCTCCGTGGACAGGATCAGAAAAGCCGGCGCCACCTCCCGCAAGGCGAAGGAGATCAGCGGGAAAAAGCTCGACTCCTATTTCGCCGGGTCCTACGGCATATTCGCCGGGAAACCGAAACACCGGGCCGTGCTCAGGTTCAGCCGGAACGTGGCGCCATGGGTTTCGCGGGAGGTATGGTTCCCTGGCCAGGAGGGAAGGCTCGACGGCGGCGAGTATGAATTGAAAATACCATACGCCGACCCGCGGGAGCTGATCCTGGATATACTGCGCTACGGCCCGGACGTTGAGGTGATAGCCCCGGCGTCCCTCCGCCGCGCCGTCCGGGAAAGACTCCGCGCCGCCGCCCGCCAGCACGAGGTGTAGGGCGCCGTTTCGCCCCGCCGCGAAAATTTTTTCCACTGCCTCACGGATTGAGGCGCCCCCTGTCGTAATCTGCCATGCGTGGAGGCCCGGCGGTGCTCCGGGCGAGGTGGTGGATTGCTTGACAGAGGAGGTCTGGATTATGAAAAGCTGGAAACTTTTCGGGCGAAAGATTCGTGTGAGGGTTGTGACGCTGTTTTTCATCGGCGCCGCTGTCGCGCTTTCCGGCGCGGGAGCCGCGTCGGCGCAGGAGACGCCCAGGGGGAACGTGAACGTCCTGCTGGGGCAGAGAAACCTGAGCAGCGACTGGGACCCCGTGGATAAACAGACGACGTTCGCCGTGGAGGTGGACTTCGCCTCCGCGGACTGGCCCGTGAACGTCATCTTCGGCATGGCCGGATCAGTGGCCGAAGAGGATACAACCGTCACCGTAACTGATGGATGGCGCCTTTATGACGTAAACGTGACCCTTGAGGGGAAGACGTCGGAGATATACGGCGGCGGGCGCAAATACTTCGACACCGGCTCGCCAATGGCGCCATACATCGGAGCCGGCCTGTCTTTCATAAAGGCCGAGCTTTCCGCTTCGGCGGGAGGATACAAGGTTTCCCTGGACGACACCTCCGCGGGCCTTTTTATCGACGGCGGCCTGGTTTACAGGGTCGGTTCGTTCAACATCGGCCTCGATCTGCGCCTGCTGACAGGGACATCGATGGAAGCGGCTGGCTACTCCACGGACGCCAACTATACCCAGGCCGCGCTGGTCATAGGGTACGGGTGGTAAGCCTGCCCCTCCCCATGGACGGGGAGGGCTGTTAAATTCGCGCCGCGCCCCCGGATTAGATGGGCTATGGGTGTCTTTTTTTCAATGGCGCAGACTGCGCCTCAAGCTTCGGACGGCGTTTTTTTCATCCGGGCGGAAAGGCTTGCTGAACCGCCGCGCGTAAGTATATGATGAATTACGTTGAGGTATCGGGGCGTAGCGCAGCCTGGTAGCGCATCTGCTTTGGGAGCAGAGGGCCGGAGGTTCAAATCCTCTCGCCCCGACCAATATGGTCATCGGCCCGCCGTCTGGGAATTTGGTGGAGCTGAGGGGGATCGAACCCCTGACCTCTTGAATGCCATTCAAGCGCTCTCCCAGCTGAGCTACAGCCCCACGCTGAAAGTTTAAAATAGCAAAAAAACGCGCGCTTAGCAATATGGCGCCGCGCTTTACGGAAGATCACCGCAAGCTTATAACAAACCCCGGAACGGATTCAGCGGCCACATGCGGGCACCCAGTTTCTCAGGGCTTTCAGAACCCGTTCCCGTTTCCTATCATTCGTCATGAAGGGCCCCCGGCTTATCTCCAGCTGGACCCAGGGAAGCTCTCCTGAGTGGGAGCGGATTATGTGGCCCCCCTTGAAAGGATCGTCGATCCTGACTTCCGGCCCGAACTGGTCCCGGAAGCTTTCCGCCAGCGCCTTCACCCATTCCCATGGACAGGAGGCCCCCTCCGCGCAACTTATGCAGACCAGCGGCCGCGCCGCCCCTTCGTCCGGGCCCACGGGCGGGCCTTCGGCGGCCATGGTGTGGCAGTCCACCCCCGCCCTCGCCTTGGGCGCAAGCTCGCTCAAGCGCCGGTGATAGGGCCTGTAATAGCGCGCGAGCAGCGTCTCTATCACATCCTCCGGCGGAGGATCCCCGTAGACGGGGACGCCCCAGCATGTGTGTGTTTTCACCACGCCGTCGGGTCCCCTGTCGTCCTCGGCGCGGTTCGGGTCCACGATCGCCCTGGCCACGTCAGTGGTAATGTAGGCCGCCACCTCATCCGCGATGTCATACACCTCCCCCGCGCCCTCGTCCCCGTCGGCGATTATGTCCTCCGGCGAAAGCGAGGCGTAGCCTTGCGCTTCGGCCGGGATGGAGAGTCCGGCGTGGGGGACGGAGATGAGAAGAGGCAGCGTCATCGCCGCGCCCCCCCGGCCGAGCCGTCCCGCCGCGGGTCGGCCACGGCGATGAACTTGGCGCCGTCGCGCATGACCATCTGTACGCAGCCGAGGTAGAAGGAGTAAGGCTTGCGTATGTCTGTCTCGTACCCTTCCGCCTCCAGGGCGTCGATGATATCGCTTCGCATCCTGGTCGCCTCAAGGGAGACTTTGCCGTCCAGCGAGCAGCTCATCCTCGCCGCCGCTACGGCCTCCAGTGGGCTGTGTCCCGCCCTCAGCCGCAAAAGAACCTGCGCTATGGCGGCGGCTATCCTCTCGCTTCCCGGCGAACCCAGGGCCAGCCACGGCTTCCGGCCGAGGAAGACGATGGTGGGCGCGACGCTGGCCCAGGGGACGGCGGCTGGGCGCAGATAGTGCGGATGCCTTATGTCCCCGTACTCGAAGGCGCTCATATAGTTGTTGTATAAAAAGCCAAGGCCCGGCGCGGCCTCGAAGGAGCCGTACACCCTCTCGATCGACTGGGTGAGCGCGACGACGTTGCCGAACCTGTCCATCACTGAAAGATGCGTGGTGTCCCCCCGCCTTTCTATCTCGTCCCGCACCTTGTCCGCCACGGTCTGGGCGTATTCCGTGCTCAGCATCTTCTTTGTGCGCCGTTGCGGATAATAGGTCGGGTCGAAGGGGCGGTCTTTCCTGTCGATCTGGCTTTGGCGGATGACCGCCGCCAGGGCGAGCGCGGCTTCGGGGGTGTCCGGGTCCCGGAGCCGCTCCGGCAGGCGGTCTAGTATGTTCAGCATCTCGATAAGGGGCCTGCCGGCGCCCGGGGGGGGGAACGTGATAACCTTCCACGCCCCGAACCTGCAGGAGATCGGCCTGCGTTCCACCGGCCATGGTATCTGGGCGAGGTCGTCCTTTCTTATCAACCCGCCATTTTCCACCATGTCCTCGTGGATGACCCTTGCTATCTTGCCGTGATAGAAGGAGCCGGGGCCGTTTTTTGAAAACCTTTTCAGGGTCTCCGCCAGGACCGGCTGCTTCAGGATCTCGCCCGCTGGGTAGGGCCGCCTGCCGTCCTTCAGGAAAAACCTGGCGGCGCTGGATTTTCTGAGTTTTTTCAACTCCCGCTTTGTCAGCCTGTTCATCAGCGATGAGACCTCGAACCCCTCCTCGGCGAACCTTATCGCCGGAGCGAGGACCTGCCTTCTTTTCAGTTTCCCGAAGCTCCTGCGGGCGTATTCCAGGACGGCGGGTGTGCTGGGGACGGTGGTGGCGCCATGGCCGCGCAAAAGGTCTTTTTTCAAGTACTCGCCGGGTATCACGCGATGAGGCGCCCTGGAAGAGCCGTCGAGGGCGATGGTCTTGCGTGAGTTGGCGGTGTATATCATCATCATGGTTTGCCCCCCCAGGCCGGAGGCGAACGGCTCGACGACGCCGAGGGCGTAGGCGGCCGCCACCGCCGCGTCCACCGCGAGTCCGCCCATCTCGAGGATCTCCACCGCCGCCTCGGTAGCCCTGTAGTGGGCCGTGGCGGCCGCGCCGTGGCGGGAGGCCGCTATCCGTTGCGGCTCCACGGGACGGGCAGCGGCGAAGCCGCGCTCAATCATTTTCAGCCGGAAGCGGTTTTGCGGGATTTGCCACGCTTTTTCTCCTCCACTATCTCCCCGGCCAGAAACTGCGCCAGAAGAAGCGTCCGCTGGATGAGGCTTATCCTTTGTACCGCCTCCTGTGCGGTGTAGACGTCCCGGGCCACGGGGCCCGCGCCGCAGACCACGGAAGCGCCCTCCGGCGCAAGACCCGCCACAGATGGCCACACCGAAGACTCGTAGTCGAGCGGGATGTCCCAGCGCGATGCTATGCCTTTCAGCTTTCTGGCGAGGCGGAGGGTACCCTGTTTTTTTTGCATCGGCGGCCTGTCGGATACGACGGAAAGCTCCAGGCGCAGGCCGGTGTTGACAAGGATCGATCTGATCTTCTTCTCGGTCCTGTCGGCCGTCCTGACATCCGGGTAGGAGGCCAGGATCGAGACCCATGCCTTGTGCGGCAGCATCATCGGAAAGCCGTCCACCCTGATGTCCACGGGGGAAACGGCAAGGCGCTCCTTGCGCGAGGAGATGGCGGAAAGCTTCTTCATCGTGGAAAATATCCAGGAAAGAGGCTCCGGCTCTTTGGAGAGTTTGCCGAGGGGCTGCGGCTTGCCCTCGACCAGGAGACGGTATCGGCGCTGCCCCCTGCGCTGGGTCACCAGCCGGCCCCCGGGATTGGCCGGGCGCAGAACAATCGTCCGGCCCGCGCGGGCCATGGCGCCGGATATCGTCCCGGCGCTGTACCTGCAGCCGCTCCCTTCGTCGGTGTAGAAAAGAACGCCAAGGGGAACGCGGCGCAGGAGACGATGCGCCCGGAGCGACCTTAAGGCGTACTCCATCATGACCAGCGGCGCGCGGGAGCAGCCCACGCCCTCGCCGTAGAGCCATTCCGGATCAACGCGGAACCTTTCCGCGGGGGTGGAAGGGTCCAGGGGGACGTCCAGGTGGGCCACAAGCAGGATTCCTCCCTCGAAGCCCTTCTTTGTCTCCCAGGCCCACGTGGCCCTTTTCTCGCTAAGTTCCCTGACGGGCGTCATGCCCATCTCATCGAAAAAATCGCCGAGCCGTTTCACCACCGCCTCGATCCCCACCGGGTCCGCCGTCCTGCTCGACACCCCCACCCACCGGCCAAGGCTTTTTTCTATCTGGTCCCGCCTTTGCGTGAGGTAGCCAAGGACAAGGCTCTCCGGCTCCTTTTTCTCCACCGCGACGGGGGTGGGGCTGGGCGTGCCGAAATACCTGGCGCTGGCCACCTCGATGAGCCGTTTTACGAGGGCGTCGTAGTCCAGCCCGTCGTGCTCCGCCGCGGCGGTGTAAGATCCGTGCTCGCCCAGGCTGGGGAGACTGTTCACCTCCAGTATGTAAATGTTCCCCGCGGCGTCGATGCGCATGTCCACCCTGGCGCAGTCGTAACAGCCGAGGGCGGAGAAGGCGCGCAACGCCAGCTCTTTCGCCTCCGAGGCGGTCTGGGGGCTTATCCTGGCGGGGCATACGGGGTGTATCTCCCTGCCGGACCTTTTGGTCTTGTCCTCGTATGTATAGATGGGGGGGCCGCTGGAGCCGAAGTCTATCTCCGCCGGGGTCAGGGCCTCCGGCGGGTCGTTGCCTATGAGCCCCACGTTTATCTCCTTGCCCTCGATGAACCTCTCCACGAGGGCGGGCTGGTGGAACTCCCTGAATATGTAGTCCGCGGCCTCCCTTAGCTCTTCTTCATTTTCCACTATGGTAAGCCCCATGGAGACGGCCTCGTTCTTTGCTTTCACTATCAGGGGATATTCAAGCTCCGGCTGCTCGAAACCTGGGCCGTAGAGCACGGCGAAATCCGGTGTGGGCAGGCCGCTCTGGCGGAAGATCATCTTCGCCACAACTTTGTCGAGGGCCAGCGAGTGGGCCAGGGGGCCGGAGCCGACGTAGGGGATCCCCACCATCTCCAGGATGCTTGGCACGTGTGTGTACCGGGCCTGGCCCTGGATGCCGTACGACAGGTTGAAGACCATGCCCGGCCGCTCCCCCTTAAGCGCGCTGGGCATGAAGCTTTGCAGCTTGTCTATCAGGTCCTTGTCGCCCTCGAGGGCCACCGTCTTGTATCCCCCCTTTTTCAGGGCGTCCATTATGCGCCGGATCGTCCTGAGGCCGTAGCGCTCCCTGTTCGGCGTTCCGAACAGGTTTATCACGTTCCTGCTCTCCCGGTTATAAACGACGGCTATCTTCATCGCTCCCTCATCGGTTTTGAGGCCGCGGGGCCTGGAGCGCCCCTCCGGGATATTCTAACCGCCAAACATGGCGGGGAAAACGAAAGAAAACGCGGGGCGGGGGGCGGAGGCTCAAGGCGCTGACATGGCCGGCCGGTCTGTCTCAGTCCCACGTTGTCATTCTGAGGCGAAGGCGAAGAATCCCGCCACCTCCGGCATGGCCGCGCGGGATACTGCGCTGGCGCTCAGCATGACATTATCGAAGCGTCACGCTCGATTCGATGATGTCGCTCTTCTCAAAGGCCTTTCAGGGATTCTTCCGCGGCCTCGAGTGTTTTGTCTATGTCGCCTTCCGTGTGGGCGAGCGACATGAACCCGGCCTCGAACTGGGACGGGGCGAGGTAGACTCCCCGCTCCAGCATGGCGCGGAAGAACTTTCCGAACTTTTCGGTGTCGGAGGTCTTCGCCGTCTTGTAGTCATAGACCTCCGGCTCGCCGGTGAAGAAGGTGATGAACATCGCCCCGGCGCGGTTGTGTACGGATGGTGTTTTCAGCCTGTCAGTGATCTCCTTCAACCCTTCGCCGAGCTTTGCGGAAAGCTCCTCCAGCCTCTCGTAGACACCGTCTTCCTTCAGGATTTTAAGCGTCTCGATCCCCGCCGCCATGGCCAACGGGTTGCCGGAGAGTGTCCCCGCCTGGTAGACGGGCCCCGACGGGGCGACTTTTTCCATGATCTCCCGCCTGCCCCCGTAGGCGCCGACGGGCAGCCCGCCGCCTATGACCTTGCCCAGCGTCGTAAGGTCCGGCGTGACGCCGTAGCGCTCCTGGGCGCCCCCGTAGGCCACGCGGAAACCGGTCATCACCTCGTCGAAGATGAGCACCACGCCATACCTGTCACAAAGCTTGCGCAGTCCCTCCAAGTAGCCCGGCTTGGGCGGTATACAACCCATGTTGCCGACTATGGGCTCGAGTATCACGCAGGCGATGTTGTCCCCCTCGGCGGAAAGCTCCCGCTCCACCGCGTCAAGGTCGTTGAAGGGGAGCGAGCGGGTGAGGTTGGCCAGCGCCGCGGGGACGCCGGGCGAGTTCGGCAGACCGAGCGTCTCCACCCCCGAGCCGGCCTGTACAAGCAGAGAGTCCGGACAGCCGTGATAGCATCCGTCGAACTTTATTATCCCGTCGCGCCCCGTGAATCCGCGCGCCAGGCGGATGGCGCTCATGGTGGCCTCCGTGCCGGAGTTTACCATCCTGACCATCTCGATCGACGGAACGGCGTCCACTACCATCCGGGCCATCTCCACCTCCAGCTCCGTCGGCGCGCCGAAGGACGATCCGTTCTCCAGGGCTTTTCTGACCGCCTCGGTGACCCGCGGGTTGGCGTGGCCCGCGATCATCGGGCCCCAGGAGCCGACGTAGTCGATGTATTCGTTCCCGTCGACATCGAATATTTTCGAGCCGGCGGCCTTTTTTATGAAAGGCGGCTCGGCGCCCACGGCGCTGAAGGCCCGGACGGGGCTGTTCACTCCGCCGGGGATTATCTTTTTGGCTCTCTCGAAAAGCTCGGAAGACTCGCTCATCTGAAAAATCCTTGCTAAATGTATTTCCCGATGATTATGTCCAGGTCCTTTTTCGTCTTGTCCGGGATCATCTCGGGCTTGGTGATGATCCCATATTGAAGCGCGCTGGCGCAGTGGCAGTCTCTTTCCCCCTTGATTTCCGGGACGGCGGCCTTTATGGCGGCCTTGGAGTTTTCTATGTTCGAGGCCATGGTCTTGAGCACCTGTTCTATGGTGACGTCCTCCTCGCTCCAGCAGTCGTAGTCCGTCGCCAGGGCCAGGGTGGCGTAGCAAACTTCCGCCTCGCGGGCGAGCTTGGCCTCCTGCAGGTTCGTCATGCCTATGACGTCGGCGCCCCAGGAACGGTACAGGTTCGACTCCGCCCTGGTGGAAAACTGCGGCCCCTCCATGCAGATGTATGTCCCGCCCTTGTGTGAGGCCCAGCCAATCTTGCGCGTGGCCTCGTAGAGAACGTCGCTCAGGTAGGGGCAGACAGGGTCGGCGAAGGTGATGTGGGCCACGATTCCGTCGCCGAAAAAGGTCCCCGTCCGCGTCCCCCGGGTCCTGTCTATGAACTGGTCGATGACCACCGCGTGGCCCGGTTCTATCTCCTCCTTCAGCGAGCCGACGGCGGAGACGGATATGATCCTGTCCACGCCGAGCTTTTTCATGGCCCAGACGTTGGCGCGGAAGTTAAGCTCCGACGGCAGTATCCTGTGGCCCCGGCCGTGGCGCGGCAGGAAAGCCATCTCCACGCCGCCGAGTTCGCCCAGGACAAGCTCGTCAGAAGGGTCGCCGAAGGGGGTGGGGACCTTTTCCGTCCTCACGTTGGCGAGCCCCTCCATCTCGTACAGGCCGCTTCCGCCTATAACCCCGATGGTCATCTTTCGCTTTCTCCGTGTCAGCCGTTTCAGTTTGAAGTGAGTAACTATCGCATATCAGGAAAACTCGTTCAAGATGGCCTTCCGCCAGCGGGCAGCGGGTTGATTTGAAAAAATCAAGGCCCTTCACTTCACGGGTGTTTCGTTCAGGACGGCAAAGCGTGACAGCGCCACCCGCTCGCGCCGTCCTGAGCCGCCAGGCGAAGAGCCTTGCCTTTTGGGGAAAAATCAGACTGACCCACCGCCAGTGGCTTTTGTTGAAAGCTTTGCCGTAAATGGGCTAATATACAAAATTCTTTTGTTAAACCGTTGTCTTGGTTTTAAGTCTGGTAGGATGGAGAAGAGCAAAGGCAAGGGGCCGCGCATAGCCCCCACCGGCATAAAGAAGGGCATGGGCGTCGACGAGTTGATAGACGCCCACTTCAACGCCTACAACGCCGCCAGGCTCTCCGAGGCGTGCCGCCTGCTGGAGCGGAAGATCCTCAAGAAGGACGTGGTCGTGGGCATGTCGCTGTCCGGCGCCCTCACGCCGGCGGGCCTCGGCGCGTCGGCCATCGTCCAGTGGATAGAAAAGGGTTGGGTGGATTACATCGTGTCCACGGGGGCGAACCTTTACCATGACATGCATTTTGGCCTGAACCTGCCGTTGCACAAGTCCACCCCATTCCAGAACGACGTGGAGCTGAGGGAAGGCCGCGTTGTGCGGATATACGACATCGTGATGGACCTCGACGTGCTCCTTCGCACCGACAAGTACGTCTACAACATCCTGGAGGCGCCGGAGTTCAAAAGGAAGATGGGCTCCGCGGAGCTTCACTACCTGATCGGCAAGTACGTGGACGGGACGGAGAAGAAGACGGGGATGGAAGGCGGTACGATACTGGGCGCGGCGTACCGGAACGCGGTTCCGATATTCTGCCCCTCGCCGGGCGACTCCACCATCGGGCTGAACGCCGCGGCCTTGTCTTTCGTTAGCCCCGGCCTGGAGATCGACCCCATACAAGATGTCAATGATTCCACCGCCATAGCCATGATGGCCAAGACGCGCATGAAAAGCGGCGTGGTGATCTTCGGCGGGGGAAGCCCGAAGAACTTCATTCTCCAGACCATCCCCCAACTCGACGAGGTGATGGAGATACACGTGAAAGGGCACGACTATTTCATACAGATAACCGACGCGAGGCCGGACACGGGCGGTCTCTCTGGCGCCACGCCGCAGGAGGCTGTGAGCTGGGGGAAAGTGGACCCGGACATGGTCCCGGACTCGGTCGTGGGTTATATGGACAGCTCCATAGCCATGCCGCTGATGACGGCGTATATACTGAACAGGGCCGAGCCCAGGCCGCCCCGCAGGCTTTACGACAGGCGGGAGGAGCTTTTCAGGGAGTTGGAGGCAAAGTACGCGAGCGTGCGGTCGCTGCCGTAGCGGCAGGCGGCGAGCGGCCCGGAGCGTGAGAGACAAAATGAGCCTTTCGAGAAAGCTTTCGGCGGCCTTGGCGCTTTTCGCCCTCGCCGCGGCGTCATGTCAGGACCACCACTTCGTCCCATACGAGCAGATGGGGCCCCTGCCGGAGCCTGAGCCCGGGCAGAGCGCCCGCCCCGCCCCGCAGGCCACGGCGGCTCCGGCGCCCGCGTTCGAGGGCCTCATCGCCTCCGGCAGGGTCGTTTTGTCCCCGGAGATACAAGATATCGCCGAGGACTGGACTCTCTACGTCGTAGTCCGGGGCGCGCGGGGCGGCCCCGCGCTGGCGGCTGTGAGACTGGACAACGTGAAATTTCCCGCGTCGTTCGAGATCACCGGCGAGAACGTCATGATGGGGACGCCTGAGCCGGGGATGGAAATCTCCGTGGAAGCCATATACGACTCCGACGGCGATCCGATCAGCAAAAGCGATATCGACCTTTACGGGAGAGCGGAGCAGACCGTTCCCATTGGCGCCGAGGGCGTCATGGTCACTCTGGGGAGGCGGACGGGCTGAGCCGGCCGCGACTGCACCCATCGATGGAGGCTGAATGAAGATCATCATGGTCGGCGCCGGCCGCGTTGGCCAGCAGTTGGCCCGGGAGCTTGCAAGCTACGGCCACGACCTCGTCCTGATCGAAAAAGACGCCGCCGCCGCGGCGCTGGCCCAGGAGCGCTTCGACGTTACAGTGATCCACGGCGACGCGCTGGACTTCGCTTTGCTGAAGGAGGCGGCCAAGGGCGGGGCGGACATGCTCGTGGCGGTGAGCGAGTCGGACGAGGTCAACCTGACCGTCTGCCTTCTCGCCGCCGGGCTGGGCGTGGGCAGAAAGATCGCCCGGATAAGAAACGAGGGCTGGTTCTCCCAGGACGGCCTGAGCCGGGCTAAGATGGGCCTGGATCACGTAATACACCCGGAGCAGGAGACGGTCGACTATCTCACCCACGTCCTCGGGATTCACGGCGCCTTCGACTACGCCGAGTTCGCGGGCGGCGAGGTGGTTCTGATAGGGTTCAACGTGGTCCCGGGCCTGTCTCTTGCGGGGCATTCATTGGCGGACCTGCGGGAGATGTTCGCCCTGGACTCGTTTCTCATTATCGGGCTTTACAGGGACAACGAGTTCATCGTTCCCCACGGCGGCGACAGGGTGGCGGAGGGAGACAAGCTCTGGCTGCTGGCGGCGAGGGAGACGCTTCCTTTCGTTTTCCCGATCTTCAGGCGCAAGGAGGGCGCGGGCAGGGACAGGGCCGTTGTGCTCGGCGCCTCCAGGATAGGGATGTCCGTGGCGGAGGCTTTCAAGGAAGGCTTCCAGGAGGTGATCCTGCTGGAGGCGGACCCCGCGCTGGCCCGCTCCGCCGCGGAACGGCTGGATGGCGTGAAGGTCATGAAAGCCAGCGTCAAGGAGGGCGACCCTCTGGGGGAGATCGGCCCGGAGACCATAGACTGTTTCGTGGCCGTCTCCACCGATGAGCGCAAGAACCTGATGTCCGGCCTGCTGGCCAAAAGACTGGGGGTGGAGCGCGTGGCGGTGGTCACCGACGAGGCGGAATACATGCCCGTGATGGACGCCATCGGGCTCGACGTGGTGGTTAATCCTCATTTTCTCACGGCGGGCGCGATACTGCGGCTTATTCGCAAGGGGCTTGTCTACTCCGTGGTGAAGCTCCGCGCCGGGGAGGCGGAGCTCGTGGAGTATGACGTGGCGAAAGGGTCCAGGGTGGCGGGCAAATCCCTGGCGCAGGTGGGACTGCCCCGCGGCTCCCTGGTGGGCACAATACGCCGCGGCGATGACATCATAATCCCCAGCGGCGCCACGGCGCTGAAGGAGGGAGACAGGGTAGTGGTCGTGGCCTCCTCCGATAAGGCGCCGGAGGTGGAGAAGCTGTTCGGCCCCAGGAGGTTTTTCTTCTAAATACCAGGGCTGAAAAATTACGGTCAGGCCGTGAAATCCATATACATCAAAAGCGTGGGGTTCCTGCTCCTTGTCGTGGGGGCGTTGATGGCCGTTCCCGCGGCCGCGGCCTTTTATTACAGCGATTACCCCGCCCCGGCGGTGGCCGCGGAAAAGGCCGCTCTCCTGGTCTCCATGGCCGTGACGCTCCTGTCCGGCATACTCCTGCTGTGGCTTTCCAGAGGGACACCGGCTGGAAAAATAACTATCGCGGACGGCTTCCTGGTGGCGGCTTCGTCCTGGATATCGGTGGCGGTCTTCTCCTCGCTGCCTTACATCCTGTCGGGAGTCATCGCGAACCCGGTGGACGCCTTCTTCGAGTCCATGAGCGGCCTGACGACGACGGGGGCCACGACTCTGGAAGATCTTGATGCCGTCCCCCGGGGGGTGATGCTGTGGCGCTGCATGACGCAGGGGATAGGCGGAATGGGGATATTGACCCTGTTCGTGGCCGTACTCCCGGCGGTGGGGGAGGGCGGACACAACCTCTTCAGGGCGGAGATCACGGGTGGGACGAACTTCGAGAAAGTTACTCCCAGGATCAGCGAGACCGCCAAGGCTCTCTGGATGATCTACATCGGGCTCATGACGCTCGAAACGCTCGCCCTGTTCGCCTCCGGGATGCCGCTGTACGACGCCGTCTGCCACTCTTTCACCACCCTGGCCACGGGCGGCTTCTCACCCTACCAGGGAGGCATCGGCGACGTGGAAAGCTATGTCACGCGATGGATATTCATATTTTTCATGTTCGTCGGCGGGGCGAGCTTTACGCTTTCGTTCAGGGCGATCCGGGGGGAGGGCAGGACGCCATATCTCACGAGCCAGGAGTTCAAACTCTATGCTTCAATAATAGGCGCGGCCGGGCTCATCCTTTCCATGGACCTCATCGTGGAGAACTGGGGCTCCGCGCCGGTCATGGCGGCGGTGACCGACGGTTTCTTCCAGTCCGCTTCGATCGTGACGACCACCGGCTACGCCACGGCGGACTTCACCCTGTGGAGCCCCTTCGCCCAGAGCGTTATCTTTTTCCTCATGTTCATGGGCGGATGCGCTGGATCGACCGGCGGAGGGATAAAGATGTTCAGGCACCTGATCGCGGCAAAAACCTTCGCGGCGGAGTTCCGGGTGATGAGCAACCCCAGGGAGGTGGTGGCCCCGAAGCTGCAGGGGAAGCCGCTGCCGGATGAGGTCATGCGGAACACCCTTGTGTTCCTGGCGCTTTACGTGACGCTGTTCGTTATGGGCGGGCTCTTGCTGACGCTTTTCGGGTCGGACATGGTCACCGCCTTTTCCGCCTCGGCCACCTGCCTGGGGAACGTCGGCCCCGGCCTGGGCGAGGTGGGGCCGCTTTTGAGCTTCGGCGCTCTTCCGGCGGTGTCGAAGCTCATTCTGACGTTGCAGATGCTGATGGGGCGCCTGGAGCTTTTCGGGGTGCTGATTTTCTTCAAAGCCATCGTCGAGCGCGGGAGAGAGACGGCCTGATGGGCGGGGGCCTGGGCCGCCGGCAGCGCTTTTTTTTCCAAGTCTGATGGTATAAGATTGCCCATCGGCGCGCCCCGCGCGGAAAGTGGAAAGGTATGAAAAAGAAACCCTGGTCTGGAAGATTCAAGGAGCCGACGAACGAGCTGGTGGAGGTTTTCAACGCCAGTGTGTTTTTCGACATCCGAATGTGGCGGCAGGACATCCGCGCCTCGATGGCCCACGCGGCGATGCTGGGCCGCCAGGGAATAATCGGCGAAAATGACGCCGAGGCCATCATCGGCGGTCTGGGGAAAGTAGGGGAGGAGATGGAGGCTGGCGAGTTCTCCTTCTCCTCGGCCGACGAGGACGTTCACATGGCCGTGGAGCGCAGGCTGACAGAGCTTATCGGCCCCGTCGCGGGGAAACTCCACACCGCGCGGTCGCGCAACGACCAGGTGGCCACGGACCTGAGGCTCTACGTCCGGGACGCCATCGACGAGACCGTCGAGGCGCTCCGGGGCCTGCAGAAGAGCCTTTACAGGAAAGCCAGGGAGAACGTGGAGACCGTCGCCCCCGCCTATACGCACCTGCAACCGGCCCAGCCCATACGCCTGGCGAGCTGGTTCCTGGCATACTACGAGATGTTCGCGCGGGACGTTGATAGGCTAGAGGACGCGCGGGACAGGGTGAACGTCATGCCGCTGGGCAGCGCCGCGCTGGCTGGGACGAACTTTCCCATCGACCGGAAGGGGGTGGCCGCCGAGCTCGGCTTCGACTCGGTCTCGAAAAACAGCATGGACGCCGTCAGCGACCGCGATTTCGCCGCGGAGTTTCTTTTCGCCGTGGCGATGACTGGCGTCCACCTTTCCCGGCTTGCCGAGGAGCTGGTCATATTCACCACCGCCGAGTTTTCCTTCATGGAGTTGCCGGACGCTTTCTGCACGGGCTCGTCCATAATGCCCCAGAAAAAGAACCCCGATGTCCCAGAGCTGATCCGGGGCAAGACCGGCAGGCTCACCGGCGCCCTGGTGACGCTTTTGACCATCCTCAAGGGGCTGCCCCTGGCGTACAACAAGGATCTGCAGGAGGACAAGGAACCGGTCTTCGACGCCCATGAGCAGATCGTGACCATGCTCACGATCGCCGCGGAGATGACCGGGGCCCTCAAGGTAAACAGGGAAAGGCTCGCCGAACGCGCCGAGGAGGGGTTCATGACGGCCGTGGACCTTGCGGACAGACTGGTCATGAACGGCGTCCCCTTCCGCAAGGCGCACGAGGTCGTGGGGAGGCTGACCCGCGAATGCCTCGACCGCGGCCTGCGTTCCTTCGCCGGCCTGGACAGGGAGACTCTGAAGTCCATCGACCCCAGGCTTGAGGGGATCGACCCGGCCTCCCTGACGGCGGCCCGGTCGGCTGACGCCAAGGACACGGAAGGCGGCGCGGCCAAAGGGCGGATCATGGCGAGGCTCAAGGGGATAGAGGAGGAGCTTTCCCTGTGAGAAAACTCGCCATGCTAACGATCGTCGCCGTAACCTTATGTGTATCAGCTGGTTGCGGCAGGAAGGGTCCGCCGGTCCCTCCGAAGCAGGCCTCCTCCTCCATTTCGGCCCCCGCCGGGATTTCCGGAAAGTTTTCTGGATAATTGAGTTGACAGGCTTGGGAGATATTCATAAACTATACGTTTATTTCTCATGTGAGCGCGGTTTGTCTTGACAAGAAGCCGGCGTAGCTCAGTTGGTAGAGCAGCTGATTTGTAATCAGCCGGTCGGGGGTTCGAGTCCCTTCGCCGGCTCCAGTTTTTTTTGGCGGGATCCCGGCACCGGATTGGTTAGGCGGCCGGGGGCGCGAGGCGGAAATATATATAGAAGAAGGGGAGGTTCCCGAGCGGTCAAAGGGAGCAGACTGTAAATCTGCCGGCTCAGCCTTCGGAGGTTCGAATCCTCCCCTCCCCACCAGGCTTTGGTTTAGGTTGACGGGGAGCGGGAATAGCTCAGGTGGTAGAGCATCAGCCTTCCAAGCTGAGGGTCGCGGGTTCGAGTCCCGTTTCCCGCTCCAGATTTTCGAGGCGGGACGCTTGTTGAGGCTGGCCGGGCCCGCGTAGCTCAGTGGTAGAGCGCTTCCTTGGTAAGGAAGAGGTCATGGGTTCGATCCCCATCGTGGGCTCCAGATTAAGGACGTAAAGCCGCGCGCGGCGTTTCTTTTATATATGGAAGAAAGCGTAGCAAGTCCGTGAAAAAGAATATGGGACTTTAAACGGGAGCGATTGGAACATGGCGAAGGAGAAATTCGAGAGGGTAAAGCCTCACGTAAACGTTGGCACGATAGGTCACGTGGACCACGGTAAGACGACGTTGACGGCCGCGATAACGGAGGTTCTGGCGAAGAAGGGTTACGCCGAGTACATTCCGTTT
>JBPRGF010000015.1:0-6753 GCA_051418015.1 Candidatus Nitrospinota bacterium M3_3B_026
GTCCGGGGTACGGACGGCGAGGGCAATTTCGACCAGCTCTCCGACCTCCAGATGGGGCGCACGGTCATCGGCAGACCCAACACCGAGCTTTCGGGCGCGGGCGACCTCACGGTGGCCGGGGACCTTCGCGTGGAGGGAAACAACAACATCATAGGCAGCGATCCCACCTTCGACACGGTGACCGTGGGCAATCCCAACACGGATCTCACGGCCGACGGCTCGCTGACCACGGCGGGAGACGTACGCATTGAGGGCAATGCCAACGTCCAAGGAAGTTTCATCGCGGGCAATCCTGCAAGTACGCCTCTGCCCGATCCCGGGGACGTAACGGTGGCCGGGAGGCAGTTGATAGAGCAAAGCCTGGAAATTCGAAACGGATCCGATGACGCGGGCGGATCCAATAATCGGCTTATGTACGAATTGAGTGCGGCTCCCAACAACATGGACATGAACCAGCAATTTAGATTCCAGGACTTTGGCACGCCGTGGGGCGTATGGGAGCTCTCGCGCACGGATACGACTTTTGGAGCAAATGATGTCAATCCGTTCCTACAGTGGCGGATTCTCCTGCCTTCGGACCCTGGTACAGACAACTACTCGGCCGACCTTGTGGGGAGGGCAGGAGATGGCGACCTTGATCAATACGTGGATCTCAACCTTGGAAGTTTTGACGCGCGCGGAGACGGCATGGTCCAGGGGGCCATGGTCGTCGGCAATCCCAACACGCAGCTGAACAACGCCGGCGACCTGACCGTGGCCGGGGACCTGCGCGTGGAAGGCAGCAGTAATATTACCGCCGGCACGACGAACGTGGATACCCTGGTGGTGGGCAATCCCAACACGACGTTGACGAGCACTGGCGACGGTACCTTTGCGGGCGACGTACGCATCGAAGGCACTGCCAGTGCGCCCAACGGCAGCATGGTGGCCAATACGGGCTCTTTCGACAAGGCCATCATCGGCACGCCAGCCACTGGCGTGTCTGCCGGGGATCTGACGATACAGAATCAGCTACAAACCGAAGATCTTCTCGTGGTGGGAAGACCCGTCAACACGGAGACCATTCCTGGGAGTGCGACGCTGGAGAACAACCTGCGCGTCTACGGGGAAACGGATATGCGGAGCAATCTTCTCATGAACGGGAATCGCGTCGTCGGTGGCGTGTTTCAGCCGGACAACTCCGCCAACAGCGCCAGCGCGGACGCGCCTCAGTACGACCCGGGCTCCCTGGCCATCCTGGCGCTGGACGCCGCCGACGATCCCAGAATCGGGTTCGAGTTCACGCAGGTCACCTACAATACGAACGCCCCGTCCATCCTTTTCGGCGCTTCGTCGATCGCTACTACGGAAGGCACGGACATAAGCATCCCGGGGAGATGGCAGCTGATCGGCCAGACCTCCCCTTCTATCGTCCCGCAATCCGGATCTCCTTTCGATCGAGATGCTCAGCTTTATTTGATTTACCGCAAGACTTGATTACTCGACTAATTTATCGTCCATTTAAGAGATCGAGATACCGTATTCACCATGTCCGCTTTCAAGAAGCTCGTCCCCCGCAAGTTCCGGCGCAAGGCCGACCCGCGCAAGGAGACCGAATACGCGCAGCTCAGCGAGATGGCCTACTTGGGCGAGGATTGCTTCGATTGTCCGCGCTTCCGGAAGGCGCTCCGCAAGCGTGGCCTGGCCGACGACTACGCGGTCCTCAAGGAGTTCAGCTCGCCGGATCACGTGGCTTTCTTCAATAGGGACACGGGCAATGCCGTACTCGCCTTCCGCGGCACGAACCCCAGCAACGTGCGGGACCTGGGCACGGACGTGGCCATCGCCACGGGCCTCCAGGGCCTCACGTCCCGCTTTGCCGACGCCGGGCGCGTGACCAAGCAGCTCGTGGATAAGTTTGGCCGGGGCAACGTCCACGTGACCGGCCACTCTTTGGGCGGCTCGCAGGCCTTGCATGCCGCAGGGCGCCACGGCGTGGAAGCCCACGCCTACAACCCGGGAGCCGGCCTGCCCAAGTTCCTGTTCGGCGGCCTGGGCGTGCTGGCCTTCCTCCAGGAAAAATTCGGCAGCAAGGCCAAGCCCAACAGGACGCACATCTACACCACGGGCGTGGACCCGATCAGCCGGATGAGCGTGCACCACCCCAATGCCAGCGTGCACTTTAGAAAGCCAAGCAGCTTGGACGTGCATTCGATACAAAATTTCTTGTAGGGTTGTAACAAAAGGGAAAATGAGCAACATCTTCAACCAACCCGGTCAGCAGGCTTTCCCGCACAGTGCGGGCACGGCCCACATGGCCGGCCAGGCCATGGCCTTGGCCAGGCTGGCGGCGGCCGAGCGGCACAACGTGCAGGCCCACGCCCGCTTCGATGCGCCCAACTCGAACCGCGCCACGGCCCGGGCACAGCCCAACGTGTTCACGCCCGCGCACCTACAGCGGCCGCTTGCGTCCCAGGCCCGGGGAAAGGACAGATTTTCTCGGGGGAACTTTAGGAACGCAGCGGCCAACAGAGAGAGCCGCGTCACGGCAGGCTTCAGACAGAGGAGGCGCAAGTAACGGCATAATAACATGACAGAACCTAACCCTAAGAAGCTTCGCGTTTTGGAGCAACTGCCCGTGGGCTGGAGTTACGCCTGGAACAAGTGGCCTAATAATCCGGGCACCAACCCCCAGGCGGCCCGCATTCCCACGCTCTACGTCAAAGACCACGAGGGCCAGCCGCGGGACGAAGTCTTGCCCCACCTGACCAAGAGCCACGGCATGCGCTGCGTGGACCAGCACGAGCCCTGGGAGGGCCGGGCCGATCAGCTCTATTGGAGCCTGCCCCTGCTGGAGCAACTGAACGAGCGCATGACCAACGGGGGCCTGTTCTTAGTTCCGGAGGGCCATCTCAGAAGCCCTTCTGCTTTGTTGTGCGCGGGCATCCTCGGCAGGACCGTGCCCTTCTTGCGGATTTACGTGGACGGACGCACCGAGTGGTTCAATAATCAATGACTCTGGTTCTCCTTCTTCTTCCTCTTAATTTGTGTGTAAGAGTTAGAGAACAAATCTCCCTCCTCCTCCTCCCTCCCATGAATGCGCAGTTATTCAGACGAGCCAAGCAGGCGGACATCCTCCGGGCCGTCAACTCGCAGCGCGTGTATGCGCTGCAGAAATACCAGGAAGATGCCACGGGCGTCCTAGGCATGCGCCTCAACTCGCAGTACAACAACTGGGCCAACACGTGGCTGCGCTACCACCCGCCGGAGATTCCGTCCGTCCGGGTCGTGGACACCGAGGTCCACGAGAACGACGAGGGAGAGATAGTACGCGTCAACGCCCTTTTGTCCGAGAGAAAGCGGCAGGAAGCCCTCGAGCAGCGCGAGCTGAGCATCCAAGAAAAGCTGAATGCCATCCTGGGGGATCACAACAAGCAGCCCTCCGGCAAGAAGCCCGTGCCCACAGACCACTTCCAGCCACCAGAAAGAGAGCCACCTTCGCCTCCTCCCACTCCTTCTCCTCCTGGTGACGGGGATGATGATGATGGACCTCCTCCTTCGCCCGATCTCATGGGACATGCAGGACTGGGCCTGGATGCGGATACGCACGGCCAGGTGGGCATTCCGCCCGTGAATGACCTCGCCGCAGAGCACCAGGGAGAACGAGAAGTGAAGCTTGATATAGACGCCCTCAATGCCTGGATGACGAATCCCCGGTTTCGTGGATTGGCTGGTCCGCTGGATCCGCAAGAGGGCCCCTCCGGACAGATAGTGGGCTCCATCAGGCAGGGAGGTCCAGCTGCAGACCCACCGCCTCTCGGAATCGTCAAGAAAGAGGAGGAAGAAGCTGCCGAAGAAGAAGAAGGGAATATACCCATCCCTTTGGACGTCCTGAACAGGGAGAGAGCTTTCCAGGAAGCACGGTCATCTCAGAAAGAGCGCGAACTGGCAATCCAAGCGCTCGAAACCGAGGTGGAGGTCCTTGTGAACATGGGCGCAGATCCCACGCCCATCTTGGACGAGATCCGCCTGGAAAGGTTCGCCATCCACGCGGACCGCATTCGCCAGGGCGGGGAGCTGGCGCTGCAGGAGATGCGCGAAGCCTTCGTGAACGCCGGCGAGATAGCCCGCGAGCGCATGGGCGCGCCCGTGGCACGCGAAGTGCAAGAAGCGACCATTCAGACAGAGACCGTGGCCAACTCGGTGGCCATCCAGGCAGGCACGGCCCTGCAAACCACGCAGGCGGCCGTGCAGGCCGGCCTTATCACGCGGGAGGAGGGCATGCAGACCGAGGTGGAGATCCTGCAGCAGGCCACGGTTGACTACGAAGAGCTGGCCGACCGGCTTGAGGCACGGACGAAGGAGCTCGAGCTCACGCAGCGTCAGAGGGACTTCCTCGTGGAAAGAGGACGACAAGCTCAGGAACATATCAATATGTTCAGACCCCGTGCGCTCGAGATGATGAGAGTCTTTGGGCAGACGGTCTTCGAGGACGTGCGGCAGCGTGCTCAGACCGATCTGTCCCAAGCACAGGAACGCAACGCAGAACTAAGCGATGCACTCAGAAGTACGGGCATCGAGCTTGGCCAGGCACAGCAAAGAGCTCAGCAATTAGAGAGCCAAGCACACAGAAGAGTACAGGACCTGGTGGATGAGCGGGCCGCGCTGAGACAGCAAACTAGGGACCTAGAGACCCGCTTGCAGGAGGCACAAAGCCGCGCAGAAGGAAACATCTTCGTCATCAATGACATTCGCAGACTGCAGGGCATCCTCGCACAGAGAGAAGCACAGTTACAGACCACCCAGAGCGACCTCAGTGCGGCGCTCGAGCGCGAACTTTTCTTGCAAGATTCCTTCCAGGAGCAGCAATCCCTCCTCGAAGAGACGCAACGCGTGGCCGAGCGCGAGATCGTCGAGGCGAGGCGGCTGGCGGCCGTCCAAGTGGAGGAACTGAGGTTGCAGGCCCAGTCTGCGGCGGCCCAGGCACAAAGGCTGACCCTGGCCCTGGAAGAGGAGCAGAGACAGGCCCGAGCGGCGCTGCTCGCCGAGGGCCAGGCGCGCCAGCTCCAGGCCCAGGTTCAGCAAGAGGAACGCGCCCAGTTGGAACAACAGCTCAGCGAGGCCCAACAGCGGCTACAGAACCGCCGGCGCAGGCAACTCAGGCAGGGATCGCGAACGCGTGGACCCGAGTTCTTCGGCGCCACGCCCCCAAAAAAACAGCGGAGAAACTAACTTTTTTTGGGTCCGTTTACAAAACATAGATGTCGACCAAGCGGCAAGTCGCTCAGCGACAGCGGCGCTCGCGACCAACAACCCCGGCGACCCAATTTACGGACCTCCCCGCCCAAGCCCTGGTCCAAAGCGGGGGTCTCGATGCACGTGACGTGCGGCGCATGAGCACGGTCAGCCGGGGATTCCGGGATATGGCCGACCAGACGGGACTACGAGACGTCCGAGGAGGGCCGGTTCGCCGCCGCCGTGCCGCCGAAGGACGTGCACAAGATTTCGGATTGTTTCAGCGACTCAGCAGGAACAATCCAAGCATCCGTGGAGCTCGAGAGGAGCTAACGGACGAGGCGTCTTTCTTCCGAGAACTGCCGCCTTTTGCCAGGAGAGTCGCCAAACGAAAGGGACGATCCTTTCCCATGCTCGATATATTGAACACCGTCCGCCGTAACCCCACGATTACTTCTTTCGGCGGCACCTGAACTTCTTTTCATTTTTCGTATGTCATTGTAAGAACCTAACCTGTGACCTCTCCTCGAGATCGATCCATCCATCGAATGGCCGACGAAAGCTACGTGGTCCGCGGCGTGGCCGGTCCGGACGAACAGCTCCCTCCCCTCAAGATAAACGAGCGCAAGCGCCGCAAGGCACCGCCCACGATGCCGCCGCCGCCCTTTCTGATGGCCATGTGGGGCAACCGCGGCGCCGGCAAGACCACCAACCTGATCAAGCTCATCCGTTGGTACGACCTCTACGACGCCTTCGACCGCTACGTGGTCTTCACGCCCTCCACGGAGGATCCCAAGTGGCAGGCCATGGCCAAGGAAAAGCTCAAGGGCAAGCTTGAGCTGGTGTCCGACTACTCGGAGGCGCAGCTGGGACGCATCAAGCGCGAGCAGACGGACGCCATCACCCAGTTCGATCGGCACGAGCTGGCCATTCAGGCATACAAAAAGTACTGTAAGCGCAACCAACAGCCCGAGCGCCTCAGCGAGGCCGAGAACCTCCTCCTCCACGAGTACAACTTTGCGGACCCGGAAGCCACCAAAAAGTTTGAGCGCGGCGTGCCCAGCGCGCTCGTGGCCTTTGACGACCAAGTGGGCAACAACCTGGTCTACAAGCACAACTGCCAGAACGAGGTGGGCCGCACCTCGCTGCGCCACCGCCACGCCAACATGAGCTTCGTCTACATGTGCCAAGTCTACCGCAACGGCCTGCCGGCGGGGCTGCGCTTCAACGTCAACGTGTGCATGTTCTTCGCCAACAAGAGCGAGGCCGAGAAGTACCGCGTGGCCGAGGAGGCCAGCGCCTTCTGCTCGCCGGACGAGTTCGTGACGATGTGGACGTATGCCACGGAATGCGACCCCATGGCCCACGGCTTCTTCATGGTCTACTTCGACCCGGCCAAGCCGGAGTGGCGCTTCAGGCGCAACTTCAACCAGCTGATCATTCCTTCCGGCAGGACCACGGAAGAGGAGGACAAGAACGAGGAAGAGGAGCAACAACAACAACCGCCTGACCCTAAAAGGAAGAAGAAAAACGATCAAA
>JBPRGF010000016.1:0-15246 GCA_051418015.1 Candidatus Nitrospinota bacterium M3_3B_026
GAAGGAGAGGGCCGTAGAGCGGGGAGTCCTCATACGCCCTGCACCAGCGGACTCGGGCTACTCTTCTTCACTAGGATAATGCCCCCGCTGAAAGAGACGCCTGTCCCAGGAGAAGGGCTCCGGCTCTCCGCGCTCCAGGTCGTGAAATTCGGGGTGAAACGGGTTAATCAAGTAGTTCTCCGCAAGGGGAAGGACGGCACTCGGCACCCCAAGGACCGGCGAGCGCTCCTCGTTGAACCAGCCAGTGCCGATGTCACGGGTTGCGTCCCGGTGGGGAAAGGCGTCCCATTCCTCGGGGAGGTCCTTTTCTTGGGTTCGCTCAAGGTGCTGATCCGGATCCAGTCGGAGCGGGACGAGCGCGTAGTTGCTGGTGCGCGCCATCTCATAACGTCCCAACCACGCGAGTTTTTCGAGGACTGCAATCCCTGGATGCTCGCTTGCGTAAGCAACTTGAGTCCCCTTATGATGCCAGCGTCCGTTGGTACGGAGACTGCCTTTGCCGCGGAACGCCTCTTTCAGGTAGCGTTCCTTTTCGAGTCGCCAGATCGTGAGCACCGTTGGTCAACGCTAAGGGATAGTCAACGCCAATGAAGAATCGAACGTAAGCCCCGTAGCTTGGGGAAGCGAATCTAAGCAGGGAGGCCGTATTCGATGTGGTAGAGCATGTTTTTGACCTCCTCCATCCCCGCCACCGTGTCCATGTGATCGAGCGGCGACTCACCTCCGAGCATCGAGTGAGGCGTAGACAGCCACTCGCGGGCCGTCTCCGCGCTATCTAAGGCCTGGCGGGCAAGCGCGACGATCTCAGCCAACAGCACCAGGCGATCGGATTCCCCTGTGGTAAGCGTTCCTGCTTCCCGCCGGCGGCTGAGCGTGCGGGTTGAGATCCCCATCGCGCGAGCCAGAAGCTCGTCCGGTGCCTCCAGGTGCTCTTGCACGTGCTTTACTGCCTGGTAGGGTAGGCCCGCCCGGACGGCAGCGACCGGATCGGAGCCGATCTCAGGGATGATGGACGCGGCCGTCGAGGAGGTCTCAGTCGAAGGCATTGGGAGCGGAAGAAGCTTGTGGACAGGAAACGGGTTCCCATTCACTGACACCTGTCGTGAAAGTTTCGACAGTTGGCGTAGATCGCATTTCCCGACATCGCGATTCACGTGGTGATCCGCGCGCTGAATCGGGTCGAGAAAGAGGCCTGGGGCCGCAAGATGCTGGAAATCTAATGCGCCCGCTGGAGTGCCTTCCGGGCATCCGAGCCGCTCTTGATCGACAGGTGGGAGCCAACAAACCGGTCCTCTCGCCGCTCTTTTGGTCCATTCTCGATTCGCTGAATGGCGCAGAGGGGCGGATACAGCTTATCAAACAGCATCTCCTGAAGGTCCTCCCCGGCGAGCCTCCCCAGGCGCTCCTCCGAGACCTCCAGCGCGCGAAGAGGGGAGTTCTCGGTCAGAGCGTCTCGAACAGAGATCGTGCCTCGGGACACCTCTTCCGCGAGGGCTCTTAACACGTCCCGCAGCGCGCGGTCGAGACCGAGCTCTGAGAGGGAGGCGGCGCAGGTGGCCCAGGAGGAGTCCTCCTGAGGCCACTGCCCGACAAGACGCGCTGCACCGCCCTCTTGGTGGGGGGCTTCTTCAAAGCGGAGTCCCGGCGCCCCGTGAAGGACATGGAGGTAGTAGGCCGTTTCGATAGAGGGTAGGACCGACCGGTAGAGGCGAGCGACCAACTCAAAGAGAGACGCTTCCGAGAGGGCCCCGGGCTTCGCCGCGTCCACGCCGGAGCCAAGCCTTAAGGCTTCTCGATCGGTGCCCGTAAGGTTAGAAAATGGAGAGGGAGTCTCAAGGAACGTCTTCTGCCGGACCTCTCCCGAGGCCAGTGCGCGCGCCGCTTTCTCGCAGGATCGGAGCAAGGCGCCGCGCAAGGTGTGCTCTAAGGCGGAGCTCACCCCTCGCCTGAGGTCACCCGAAGGCGCCTCCCAGGTTACCTCGACCATCGGGCTGTAGCGCCCGGAGGCCAGGCGCTGGAAGTACAAAGAAACGCCCGGCGGCCCACTGAGAAGCTCCCGCATCTTCTTTCGAAGAGAAGGGAGGGCCAGTTCGGTGAGGTGCCCGACTTGCTCCTCAGCAGAGAGGCCCTTGCGAAAGACAGAAAACGGCGATGGGCGTGCCTTCGAGGCGCGGGTCGCTTCTTCCGGAGACGCCTCTTCCCACTCTTGGGCGAGTTCGCTACAAAGCTCGCGGGTCGCGCTCGCCAGAGAGCGGCGGCCCAGCGCCCGCGAGCGGGTTTTCTGCATCCCGTCCTCGTTTTCGTAGGTGATCCTCAAGAGGGGCACATAGCGGCCGTTTCGCTTTCGGGTGGCGAGGGAGAGACCGGGAACGCCCTCCAGGGCCTCATCCCGGTCTCGGAGAATCTTTTCTGCTTCCTCGGTTGTCCCGGCAACGGCTCTGTCGTAGAGTTGCTGGACCCGCTCCGTCGTGGTGGCCTCCTCGAACCAGCGCTCCGGTAGGGCGCTGAAGAGGTAGCTGCGCCGGACGTCTACTTTGCCGGCCTCGTACTCCTCTACGACGCGTTTGGCGGCTTTCCAGACCCCTTGCCGAGGCGACCATTTCTGGAGGGAGAGGATGTGGCGTCGCACCTGGCCTTCCGGGGTGGTCCAGCGGACCTGGAGGGCCGGATGAACGAAGCCCTCTGCATCCGTGCGCTTAATTACGGTCATCCCCGGCACGTCGAACTGAGACTGCCTGGCGGCGCTTTTCTGCCGGGCAGCCTCGGGGGAGAGGGCCTCCGGCATTTGGCCCTTAATGAGATCCCGCCAGATGAGGGCCGCGTGACGAGCGCCCGTCTTCCCGCCGAAGTGGGCGTCGGAGAAGAACTTCTTCCGGAGGGTGCCCTGCCGCTGCACCCGAACAAAGTCGCCATGCGTGTCGCCCTGCTCGGGGCCAGTATCGACCCGGCTGATGTTTGTGGTGTCGGACCAGTCGGGCTCTTCCTGGTAGCGGCGGCTCCAGAGAACGGCGGCGGTGTAGGCAGCCTCCACCGAGCCGTAGACCTCGTCGGGAAAATACACGGCTTCTGTTTCCGGGAGGCCGGGGAGACTCTTCGTCGAGGCACTCCCAGGCTCCTCTTCGCCCGAGGGGCGCTCCTCAGGAACGACCTTCCAGCCTTCGAGGGCCGGATCCCGGGGATCGGAAAAGTCGACCCGGACCACCTCGAGTCCGGGCGGTTGGGAGGCGCTTTTGTCCGTCGAGGAATCGCCATTCATGAGTTCGTCAGGGCAGGAAATTGCCAGGTAAGGGCAGTGGTGGAAGATCGAAATCTGCCGGTCGCCTGCTCAACTCACGTCCCGATCAGGGGGATGTGGGAGGATTGAGATAAAAAAGTAACTGGATATATAGATCAAGATTCATTCCCGCGCTCGCCCTGAGCGCCACGAGGCCGTGAGGTTCACAAGAAGAAAACAGGCCGGAAAGACGCTCAATAACAAAGGCTTATGGAGGATTAGATTTCGCCGTTGAGGGGTTGGGGAGAGCTACCTGTTAAGGAGTCCCCTCTGTGAGGGGTTTAGATATGCGAAAGCAGGAACAGAGGTACAAAATGGATCTGGCACGTCCGCCTTGCGCCAGAGGCGCATCCGAAGCAGGAGAGGTGGTGAAATCTGTGAGGAGCCGTCAGAAAGGCGAAAGGAGGGGTTGTTCTGGGGAGCGAATTTCAGTATAAAGGCACCGGCGATTTCGCTCAGCCACGCTTTCTCTGGCGCCGAGCGCACCTCCAGAAGTTGCACCTCTCCAGATTGAGAACCCCCTTCATGCTCGCATACCCTCTTCAGCCGTGTCCTGCGTGCCGCCAGAAGTCCGTTCGACTCCGAGAGGGAGCCGGGCAAACTTCAGCACCCGAATCTCAACGGCAGCTATCGGGCGAGAAGGAGCGCAGGACCACTGGAGGGATGCATCTGCCAAGGGGGACGTTCGATGGATGGCACTGGCATCCAGAGCGAGAGCTTTTCTACTTCTGCACCGCCTGCCGGTATGCCCGCCTCTCGATTAGTGGCGTCCTCAGAGGGGAGCCCTCGCCAATTCAACACACGGCAGGTGCGCAGCGTGAATGCAGCTGTCGGGTCCTCGTCCTGCACCACGATGTTTTGCACCACGACGCGGAGCTTCGCGATGAAGGACACCTTTTGGACGCTTTCGGCGACAGCCCTATTCGTGACAGCCGGAATGGCGGCAGTGACATTGACGACAGCCACGCAGGGGAAAATAAGGTGTGGCTCGTTCCTACAGAGAGCCATCTCGTTCAGCAATCCGTATCTCCTGCGGTCTTTGTGTCGGAGGAGCTTCCGGAGGAGGAAACCTACGCGCCGGCCGAGTGGACGTACTTTTTGGGCCGCGCAGAGGTGTGCAGGGAGGAGTTTAAGCAGCTGTTGGACCGGGCGTATGCCCGCTTCAGAGCAGGCAGCTTTGAAGCGAGGCCATGAAAGCAGGTGAGGACGCGAAATGCGTTGCCTCGTCATCGAACATTTAGCCCAGGAGAATTAGATTCCAGGGCGGCACGCCGCCCAGTAGACCCAAGCCATGAGGACAAACTGAAGGGGCACCCGCAAGTAGAGTGCCCAAAGCGGCACTTTGGGAAATTCTCCAGGCTGGCGCAACATGTAGACGTGCACAGGGAAGACGGCGCAGAGAAGCAGGATCAGGCCCCACCCGGCATATGGGCGGACGGCCGGGAAGAGCACGCCGATGCCTCCAGCCACTTCCGCTACGCCGCTGAGGTACACGAGCAGGTGCGGACGAGGAAAATAGGGTGGGATGATGCGCGTGAAGACTCCTGGCCACAGAAAATGTCCGACTCCTGCGCCGATAAAAAGGGCCGCAATGGCGTAGAGCGAAGCTGTCTGCATGGGCATCAAAGGGGGGGGAGACCGTAGAAAGTAGAGAATTTTTTCACGGCTCGGTTCAAGGCCGGATCCTCTGATTGGACTGCCGCCTTGCGTGGCGCGTCGTGGTCGTGTCTTGTCTTCGGGGGCGTGCTCAGCGGATCGAATCCCATCCCATGAGTCGGAGGAGTGCCTGAACCAGCCTGCGGAGCAGTCCGGGCCGGCGCTGCCCCTCGCGCCACACGTCCAGGAACGGCCGAGAGGGTCGGCCAGAAAGCCCCGACCCGAGAGCAGCGGGAGAAAGCCCAGCTTCAGCGGCCGCGACCCAGGCGAGAAAGGGCGCGTATTGGCTCTTTTGGGCTTCGATTGGAAGTGAGGTTTCCCCGGCCCTATCCAGTGCCTCGGCGGCGCCGGCCAGGAGTACGCCCAGGGCCTCTGAATGGACGCTGCTTTCGGAATGGCCCTCCTCATTCGCGGCGGTCGAATCGAAATCGGTTGAAGCCGTGGAGGGGAGCTCCTTCAGGAAGGTGGGGCGAACCGTGAGAACGTCATTCCGCAGCGCGGGGGAAGGCTCGGGGCCAGAACCCACGAGAATGAGCCTTGTGCCGAGAGGCCGGGCGGCGCCCTGCCCGCTCAGTTCAGCCGTCGAGGGAGCGCTGCCGATCGTCTGCAAAGCTGATTGCCAGCTCGCCGTGTCCAACCAGCCAGGCCCTTTGCCCGTCAAAGCTTTTGCATCGAGGCAGGTGGCAAACGGCGAGACCTCAGAAGCAGCTCGCTGGGCATCTCTTTCGGGGAAGGCGTCCGGTGAATTGACACCAGATAGGTCTCCGGCTAAAAGTAGCGGTTGAAACCGCCCTATCGGCGCGCTGGATGTCGGGTCGAACACCGAGACGAGCTGACGGGCCAATCGGGACAGGCGCCGAGGGTCATCTCCACCCAGGAGAAGGGGAGGCACCGGGCCGGTCGGGCAGAGGGTCCCGAGGAGCCACCCCCGAATCCCAATCCAGGCCTCATCTGCTTCGATACGAAGGAGCCGCCGGAGCGGAGCAAGAGACCCTCTCTTCTTGGGGGGAGGTAGGGGACAGGCATACTCGCTTCGGAGGAAGATGGCAGGTGCGTTGGAGCGGGCGTTCCACTCCCCCGGCTTCACCTCGAGAATGGTGTTTTCGCCGGCGTCAATGTAGAGGGCTCCGTTTCCGGCAGCCACGCGCGAGGAGACGTGGGCTGGTGAAGGAACCGCTGGGGTGAGAAACAGGAGGGCCGCCCGGCACGCATCGGGACTGGGGATCCAGCCCTTGCGGTCGTAGGCAAGGCGGAGAAGGAGGGGAACGATGAGCGGGCTCTCAAAGAGATACGACTTGCCAGAAACGGCGGGGCGTTGAGGTTCTCCAGCCTGCTTTTCAGAAACCCTCTCTGTGGATGAGAGAAACGGAAACACCAGATAGAAAGCCCCGCCCGTACTTATGACCTGGGCGCCCTCCTTCTCAAGGAGGTCGATCACCGCCCGAGTCTCCGCTGAAAAGCTGGATTGGTGAGATAAGCGGGGTTTCAAAGAGCGAGAGGTCCCCTTCTGCTTCGAGTCAGCCTTGCCGGTCCGGTTCTCCGAAGATCCCTTCTCCAAAGACCCGTTTTCGCGGGAGCCGCTTTTTCGAGAGGAGGACTTCTCAGCAGCTCCCGTAATCGATTCTGAATCGGTGGAATCCGGCTCTGGAGAGTGCGCGTCGCTGGTGACAAGAGTGTCGGCCTCTTCTTGAGCATCAGCCTCTTCCGAAGAGACAGCCACCCCCGATGATTCGATCCTTTGCGGATCGTTGGGGGGAAGGGAAAATCCGACCTCTCCATTCCTGTTCTTGCTCACGATCTGGTCGAGGCCAGAAAGGGTCGCTTCGGTAGACCCATGGCCGCCAGAGACCTCCACACCGATTCCTTCCCACTTAGGGGCTATTCCCGTGGAGGTCGACTGCTCGTCCTGCTCGTCTAAAGGAGGGATGGCTGCAGCTTCGTTCGAAGACGCGCCCTCCTTTAGCGCTCCCTCGGGTGAGGCCTCCTCCGTTGACACTTCCTCCGGGGGCGTTTCCCCTGTTGAGATGTCCTCTGTTGAGGTGTCATCGGGGGCTTGTCCGGACCGGACGCTGCCAGAAGAGACGAGGTATTCCTGAATCTCCTCCATTGGTGCAGAAGGGCCGGGGACCGCCTCGAACCCGACCTCGTGCGTCGGGTGTGCCCGGCTGAGGAGGTAGGGCGACTGGTCAGCCAGGTGGAGCAGGTCCGCCCCTGTTTTCCCCTGGGCGGCCCAGCCCGAGAGGTCAAAGTGCCGGGTGGTTGAAGGGAGGCGGAGGACCTTGATGCTTTCGGCCACGCCCCGTAGACGCTTTGCGACTTGCCGGGCGTGGTCGAAGCCGGCCTCATCAATGTCGGGGACGATCCAGACGTGAGCGCCCTTAAAAAAGCGGGCGAAGGAGGAGCGCCACTTTCCGGCTCCACCTGGGGCGGTCGTGGCGGAAAAGAGCCGGCCGGAGGACGCACCCAGCTCCGATCGCATCCGCAGGGCAGTCTCTACGTCTTTCTCCCCCTCGACGATCAAGATTGGATGGCCCTCGCCGATCGCCTCCAGCATCTCGGGAAGCTGGTACGGAATCCGCTCTACGCCCTTCGTTGACCATATCCAGCCCCCCTTTGGGTTGGGCCTTCGCTGCCGGAATTTCTTTGGCTTGAAGCGGACGACCTGGTAGAGGAGGGTCCCCTCCGCGTCGTAGTAGTCGTAGGTGTTTTTAATCCGGTCGGACCTGCGCGATTTTTTCTTCGACCTGGCGTTTTCGTTGGAGGTGTTCGGTGTGGCCGACTCCGGTTTAGGCGGCTCCGGGTTGGGCGGGCTCTTTTCAGAAGCGTTTTTCGTGGGGTGGGAAGTAGAGGGGGAGGGGTAGAGATCGCTCATGTCGAGGCCCACAGCGCTCATGACGGCCTCTGCCGGGCAGCCTGCGTGGCAATGGACGAGTAGGTGCCCCTCGGGAGCCAAAGAAATGGAGAGGCTTGGGGTCCGGTCGTTGTGGCCTGGGCACCGGGCCTCCCAGCGGGTGAGGTATTTCCCGCTGTCGGGGAGTTGCCTCAGACTTTTGAGGCGCCCGAGGAAGCGTTGGGGGTAGGTGGACATGTTGCGGTCGAGATGAGGTGTCAATGGGAGGCGTCCGAAGAGGTCTTTTGGTCGTCTGGAGCCACAAGTCCCAATAGAAGCGGGGCCGAGGCTCTCGTCAAGACCCGCCTGGCTCATCTTTTTGTAAGCCGTTCATAACAGCCACGCAGACATCCGGCGCAAATATGGGTTTTGGGGCCACCGGCCCTTGACAGCTGCGAAAAACGGGCGTATGATGGGCGCCGGTTTTCCGGGTTGCTGGGGAAACCTCACCTGCCCAACCGGCCCCGTTTCTAACAGAGACCATGCACGAGACCCATCACCAAGAGCGAGAGAGCGCGCGGCGGATGGCCCACTACCTGGGGCCGGCCCGGCGCTTTTTGAGCGACGAGAACGTCACTGAGATCTACACCAGCCCGCTCGATGGACGGGTGTTTATAGACACCCGAAAAGAAGGGCGCGTAGGCACGGAGATGTATCTGGCCCCCGGAGACATTCGCTCTTTTCTAAACGTGGTGGCCGACCGGCAGGCAGAGACTCTCGGGCCGGGGAACGAATCAATTCAGGCCCAGCTTCCAGAGGCAATCTTTGGAGGGGCTCGCCTGCAGGGCATCTTGCCCCGCATTGTGCGCATCCCCTGCCTAAACATCCGCAAGCGTCCCACTCGGATCTACACCCTTGCCGACTACGTGGCGCAGGGCGCTCTTACGCCGGGGCTCAAGTCGAGCCTCGAAGAGGCAGTCGCTATTCGAAAGAACGTCCTGGTGGCCGGGGGGACCGGGAGCGGCAAGACCACCTTCGTGAACGCCATTCTGAAGGCGATGACCGACCACGGCCCGAAGGAGAACTTCCTCCTGATTGAAGACACGCCTGAGCTACAGTGCGCAGCGGAGGACCGGCGGGAGTTTCAGACGACGCTCCATTCGCCTATGGCCCATCTCGTTCGGATGAGCCTCCGGGCCAGCCCCGACCGGATTATCGTTGGGGAGGTGCGGGACGGGAGCGCCTACTACCTGATGGACGCCTGGTGCACGGGCCACCCCGGCGGGGCCGGCACCGTCCACGCCACGAGCCCGGTGGGGGCGCTGCGCCGCATGGCGCGCCTTGCCCGCCAGGCCTACGACATCGACCACCGCGTCCTCGTCGCCGAGTCGATCGACCTCGTTTGCGTGATCCGGAAGTCAGGCGACAGGCGAAAAATCACCGACGTGGTTCAGGTCGGAAGCGAACTTACCCCGTCGGGAGGGTTCGCGCTGACTCGGCTTTTTCCAACAGGAACCGGTCCGAGCAAGACCGAAACCCCAAAAGGCGCCGCGCACGTGGCGCCCCGGCATTGAACAACCCGGTGCACACCGACCGAGAGTACGGAGAACCCAAGATCAATCATAGAACCAGCAACCCAGCCATACCTCATGACCCATCCTATGTTCTCGACCGACCACAGCAGTTCTCAGCGCAGTTCCAACTCTCAACGGCCGCTCGCGCCTCTTTCAGCTTTAGGCAGTAAGCAGCAGAAGGAGGGGAGAAGGGCCACCCAATTCCTCCTTGCGACAGTTGCGTGTCTGGCTCTCTCGCTTGCACTCGGTGCCACTCCCGCCTTAGCGGCCGGAACGACCGCCGGCGTGCCGTGGGAGACGGCCCTGACCTCATTCCTCGACATCTTCTCGGGCCAGACGGCGCGGCTCCTGGCGGCTCTCATGTTTATCGGAGGAGCGGTCATCTGGGGCTTTAGCCGCAACGAGGAGGGCTTCCAGATGATCGGAAAGGTCATCGTGTCGGCGGGCCTCATCATCGGCGCAGCGGCCATCAGCACCACCATCTTCGGGGCCGTGATTTAGGTCCGGAAGGAGGTGAGGCCTGAAGGGTGAGATCTGAATGAAGCCTGGAATTGTGGGCTTGAAGCAGGACTGCTCATAGCAACACCACAGTCGCACGAACACCAAGGAGACAAAAATGGAAACCCACCCGCAGGAAGGGGGCTCAGTAGGGGCTCCGGTCCTTGAGACGAACACAGTGCACCAGTCCCTGGTGCGGAGCCCGCTTTTTGCCGGGGTCGAGTTCGGCATACTGCTCATGGAGGTCGGCATCTCGGTCGCGCTTCTCTTCGTGGCGAACTTCAGCCCGATGGCGATTCTTCCGTGCCTCCTGGTTGGGCTGGGGATTCACATTCCTATCCGGCGGCTCCTCCGCAGCGACCCGCAGTTTCTTCAGGTTCTCGCCGCCAGCCTCCCGCACCGGGTCTACTACGGCCCGGTCAGCGACATCCGCGTGCCGCTGCCCAAGCGACGGTCCTGTATCTCGACGAAGACCTGACCCATTTCGTAAGCGACCATTCTGCCACCGACCACGTCCTTTCCAAAATCAGCGCGTCCTCCAAACGAGCACGTCTGCTATAAACGAACACGCCCATGGACATTCTTTCTCTTCTTCTCGGCGCCGGGGGCGGGGCGCTTCTCACGAAGGCCCTGTCGGCGACGCGGGAGTTTCGCCCCGGCGTGACGGGCATTGCCGACCTCCTGCACTGGGATTCTATCATTGGAGAGGGCGCCCTCCAGCAGGCCGACGGGTCGATGCTCTGCGCCTGGGCTTATCGAGGCGCCGACATGCAGACGGCCACCATTCACGAGCGAAACGCTTTGGCTCGCCAACTCAACGAGGCGCTCTTGCCCCTCTCCGACGGCTGGATGTTTCACGTAGACGCCCTGCGGCGGCCCGCCCGCTTCTCGGCAGAGGAGGGCGCCTTTCCGGACGGGCTAAGCCGCCTCATCGACGAGGAGCGCCGATCAGGGTACACGTCTCACTTTGAGTCAAAGCCTCGCTCAGAGTCTCGCTCTCGGGCTCAATCTACCAAACCTCGACGGGGCTTCTACGAGACGAGCTACGTGCTCACGGCGACCTACAAGCCGCCGGCGGGCGTCTACAACCAGCTCTCCCGGTTTTTCGTGACCGGCCGTCAGCGGAGGGCTGCCAAGATGGATCGGCTGATCGACCTCTTTGAGGCGCAGGTATCGGAGGTCGAGATGCGCCTGCGCGGGCCGCTTCGGCTCAGGCGCCTCTCGACGGAGGAGCTTCTTCGCCACCTGCACACGTGCCTCACGGGGCTTCGGCACCCGGTCGCGCCGCCTCCGGTCAACGTGGGGCTAAATTCCTACCTTGCCGACCAGCAGGTCTTTGGGGGCTTTGCCCCTCGGGTTGGCGGCCGCCACGTGCGAGCGGTATCGCTCCACGGCTTTCCGAACGCGACCTCGCAGGGCATCCTGGGTCGGCTGCACAACCTGCCGGCGGCCTACCGTTGGAGCACGCGTCTCATCATGCTAAGCTCCGAGACGGCCTCCCAGCTCATCCGCACCCGGCGGCACTCCTGGTTCAAAAAGCGAAAGGGCCTAAGCGAGGCGCTCCGCAGCTTTACCGGGCAGCAGGTAAGCGAGGAGCAGCGACGGGTGGAGCGGGAGTTTTTCGAGGACGAGAGCGCGGTCCGGATGGCCACCGACGCAAAGGAGGCGCTCACCCGGATGCAGTCCGCCGAGGCGCGCTACTGCCTCTACACCTCCACGTTCATCGTCATGGAGCGGGAAGAAGCCCGCGCAGAGGAGATTGCAGAGGAGATCCGAGAGGTTCTGGTTGAGGCCGGTTTCCCCAGCCGCATTGAGGACGTAAATGCCCTGGAGGCCTACCTGGGCTCACTCCCCGGCAACGGGACGGCCAACAGCCGGCGCTTTGCGGTTCACACTCGCAACGTCGCCGACCTCATGCCGGCGACCCAGATCTGGCCCGGGGCCGAATACAACCAGAGCCACCTCTTTCCCACCGGGTCCCCCGCGCTCCTTTCGGCAAAGACCGACGGGTCGACGCCCTTCCGGCTCAACCTGCACGCGCAAGGGGACGTCGGGCACACGCTCGTGATCGGCGCCACAGGAGCGGGGAAGAGCGTCCTGGTAAACACGCTCATGGCCCAGTGGCTCCGCTACGAAAAGGCGCAGGTCTTTCTTTTTGATCTCGGGCACTCGGGATATCTGCTTTCGAAGGGGGTAGGCGGGCGTCACTACCAGCTTTCCCCGGACGCGGGAGCGGCCCTTTCCCTGCAGCCCCTTCTTCAGGTAGAGAGCGAGGAAGAGCTCGCCTGGGCGGCCTCCTGGATCGAGACCACCATTCAGCTTCAAGGCGTGACTCCGACGCCCGCCCGGCGGTCCGAGATCGGGCGCGCCCTCAGGCTCATCGCGGCCAACCCGCCCCGCATGCGCACCCTGGAGGAGCTCAAGATCCTGGTTCAGGACGAGGAGGTCGCCGGCGCCCTCGGGCAGTTTGTCGGGGAGGGGACCTACGCCCACCTCCTGAACGGAAGCCGGGACGCGCTTGCAGGAGACGCCTTGGGTGAGGGCGCCCCGGCAGGGGAGGAAGGCAGGGAGCCGAGTAGCGAGGGCACTTCCGGGGTAATAAATCCGGCGTACCAGGTCTTCGAGCTCTCCGCCGTTCGCGACCTGCCGGAGAGCGTCTTCATTCCTCTCTTGCTCTATCTCTTCCATCACGTAGAGCGGCAGCTTCGGGCCGACCGGCCGTCGATCATCGTCTTGGAGGAGGTCTGGCACGCTCTCATGCACTCCAGCTTCTCGGAGCGCATCAAGCAGTGGCTTTTGACCCTCCGTAAGCAAAACGCGGCGGTTGTCATGGTGGCCCACACCCCCGCCCAGATTGCCCAGCTCGAAAACCGGGAGATCATTATCGATTCGTGCCCGACGAAGATCTTTCTTCCGAATCCGGACGCGATCGACCCGGAGGCCAAAGCCCTCTACCGAACGATGGGCCTAAACGAACGGGAGATCGCGGCGATCGCCACAGCGACCCGAAAGAAGCACTACTTCTTCAAGTGCCCGGTCGGGAGCCGCCTCTTTGACCTGGACCTGGGGCCCCTGGCTCTCCAGTTCGTCGCGATGCCGTCGGGGGACGTGGGCGCCCTTCGGCAACGGGTCGAGGCGCTGGAGAAGAAACGCGGGCGCGGGTGGGTCACCCACTGGCTGCGCGAGCGGGGCCTTCCTGGGTGGGCCAGTCGGTTTGAGCGCCTGGAGGAGAGGGCTTTCACCGAACCGGTAGAGGACAGCCTGAAGACGGCGCGCTTGCGGGCGGGCAGGAAGGAGGCTGTCCGATGAGCAGAATGAATATATCCTCTCTCGTTCCTTTCGGAATACAGGGACTACTGGTAGCGATTCTTCTGATGGGAGGGACTTTCCCTGCGCCAGCCCACGCGCAAAGCGAGTTGGCGGTGGCCTGCTCCCCCTGGCTGCTTTTGGGGCGGGACTGTCCGGTGATGGACGTCGTGCGGCGGATTGCCGAGGCCGAGTATGCTGACCGGAGGAAAATTGAGCACCAGCAAAAGCGACTGGAAGAGCTCTTGAGCGCCATCGAGAGCAGCGACCTCGGCAGCTTCGTCTTCACCGATGCGCCGGCGCTTTTGGAGCAGGTGGAGCTCGCGCTGGAGGCAGGTTCGGATCTCGCCTACAGCTCCTCCCGGCTAATGGGCGAGCTGGACACCCACTTTCTCTCAACGCTGGGCCCGGGTTACGACCCCGGCGCCGCCGCCCCGGCTCGCTACGACGAGCTCCTTCGGGCCTACCGGACGATTGGCGGCACGGGGCGGCAGGTGGGTGCGGGCCTCACCGACGCAGGCGGCCGGGTGCGCTCCGTGCAGCAGGGCATCGAGGACATTGGGCAGCTTCTGGGCTTTTCGCTTCCGGGGCTCGGGAGCCCGCGCCAGTCGGCGCAGGCGGAGCTACAAATGGCGATCTACAACGCCGAGGAGACGATCCAGATGCGCCAGGCCATTGCCCTGCAGACCAACGCCGAGATCCTCAGCTACATGGACCGGGTGGCTGACGATCGGATGGAGGCTCTCCTCCTGCAGCGGGCCATTCAGGGGCCCGTGCCCCCGCTTCTCTCGCCGGAATAGAGCGACGTGGTGCTCAAGGGGCCAGTCACGAACCGCAAAATCCAACACTCAAAAAACGCAAGGCGAGCAATGAACGTCTTCTCTACTCTTTTCCCGACTCGGGATCACGTGTGCGGGAGCGCCAGGAAAATCCAATACTGTTTTGGCCGAGCGATCTGTCTTGCGCTTCTTCTGATCGGCCTCTCGGCAGGGATCAGCCCACGGCCGGCGGCCGCGCAGGCGGGCTTTCCGGTAACCGACGTTGAAAACGCGGCTCAGGAGGCGGCGCTCGTCCTCTGGCAGGAGTGGATCAAGGACGATGCGGTGGAGAAACTGATCGAACTGTACGATCAGCACCGCCGCCTTGGAGCCTTCCATTCAGGATCCTTCGATTGGCGAGACGTAGAGCTGGAACTCCTTCTTTTGGAGCTTGCCGCCGAAGCGGATGGAGCCTTCGGGTACGGCCTTCCAGACCTGAAGGCGCGGCTCCAGGCGCGTTTCCCGGGGACCGAGGGGTTTTCTGGCTCGACGCTGGAGGGAATCCGCCAGCAGGCCGGGCGCCACTTGCAGACCGCCCGCAACCAGATTCAAACCTACCAGCAGCACTATGAGCTGATTCGGGACTCCCGACATCGAATGGAGGACTACTGGGCAGAGCTGCAGGGCATCGTCGGAGAGCAGCAGGCCTTCGACCTCCTTCTCGCCATGGGCGTCCTGGAGGGGGAGGAGCTGACCTTGACCCGCCAGCTTCTGGCGCAGGACCTCCTCCTCACGATTACCTCTTCCTCGGGCCACGCGAGCGACAAGGCCCTCCGCATCCGCACGCTCACCGGAGGAATCGCAGGCCCTCTTCCCTAGAAGCCTTTTTCCATCAGAGGCCCTCTTCCCTGAGAAGTCAACACCTCAAACGACCAAAACAATCGCCTCACATGAACCAGGCTTCTCTATTGCATCTCATTGATTTGGGAGTCATTGACTCCAGATTGCTGGAGAACGCGGGTTGGGCGCGCCTTCTGGTAAGCCTTGCCTTCTCAGCTCTCCTGTTTGTGGCGCCCGCCTTGCCTGTGACGCCTGCCTATGGGCAGTACCCGGTCCGGGATGGCCTCATGGCCGACCGCAACCGAGAGACCCTAGCGAGGCACACCTTCGAGCAGCTGGTGGAGCGATACGCGATTCTCGGCTTCACGGAGGACATGATGGAGCGTCTCCCGGCGGGAGCGTTTGAGTGGCGAGACGCCTTCGAGTTGGCTACTCTCGTGGAGGCCCTGATGGGGGAGGCCGATGTTCTCGGCTACACCCGAGGGGACCTCCAGCTCCTGATCGAAGAGG
>JBPRGF010000017.1:0-375705 GCA_051418015.1 Candidatus Nitrospinota bacterium M3_3B_026
CGACAAATCGAAAATCATCTGCCGCTCCACCTGGAACAAGGACATCCAGGTCGACGAGACGGGCAGCGACGAGCCGGTGTAGCCATGCGGGGGCTTCTTTGACATGCTGATCCTCTTGAACAGCTTCATCGGAGAATCGACTTTGCCCTATGCGTGATTTACAGGTAGTAGGCGTAGCCGTCAGCGTCGCGATAGCCTTGTACGGCTATTGGCGTTACAGGCAGGATGTCTGGTCGAGGTTTGACATCCTCATCACCTTCGGCGCCGCTTTCCTCCTGCTGACCGTCAGTCTCGTGCCCGCCATCGGCGATCTGGTGGCCGGGCCGCTGGAGATGCAGCGCTGGAACGCCGTCATTTTTATCTCGGTTGCGCTGCTGTTCGCCCTTTACCTGCACGCAATCAACAGGATAACGCTCAACACCCGCGACATCACCAGCCTGACACACTCGCTGGCGCTCCGGGAGTTCGTCAAGGAGCGCCCGGAGCTTTTCGACACCGAGATAGTGGTCATTATCCCCGCGTACCAGGAGGAGGACAACATAGGCGCCGTGCTGGACGCCATGCCACCGCATGTCCTCGGCAGGAAGCTTTCCGTTGTGGTCGTCGTGGACGGCGATGTCGACAGGACAGAGCTGATATCACGCGAAATGGGGGCCTATGCGGTGGTCCACGCCATCAACCGAGGGGGAGGCTCCGCCCTCCGCACCGGCTACCGGCTGGCTATCGAGTCGAAGGCGGACATCATCGTCACATGCGACGCCGACGGGCAGAACATGCCCCAGGAGATCGAAAAACTCGTGAATCCGATCATCGAGGGGAAGGCCGATTTCGTCAACGGCTCGCGCATTCTGGGAACGTTCGAGAAGGAGAGCGCGATCCGCGTTGTGGGGATATTCGTTTTCAACCGGCTCATCTCCCTGCTCCTCGGGATGAGGGTTACCGACAGCTCCTGCGCTTTCCGGGCCATCCGCCGGGACATCCTCGCCCGGATGAGGCTTTACCAGGACCAGTTCCACACTTCGGAGTTCCTGATCGAGGCTATACGCAAAGGCGCCAGGTTTCTCGAAGTGCCCATCACATGGAAGCGCCGCCGGGCCGGCGACACGAAAAAACCCCCCTCCCTTCACTATGGCTGGGGCTATCTCAAGGCGATCATGAACACGTGGCTCCGCTGAGCCCTGCGAGATGACGCATCCTCCCGAGCCCCGGGCCCCCGGGCGGCTGAGCCTGAAGCCGATCGCCCGTTTCGGCGCCGCTTTCCTCCTGCTGGCGGTTTTTATATACGTTTTCAGGGGCATAGAATGGCGGCGCCTGTGGCAGGTGGACATGTTCTGGCTCCTGATGTCCTTTTTATCCCTCGCCGGGGTCAACCTCGTCGCCGCGGCCCGCTGGCGCTATGTCCTGGGCCTGCTCCACAAGGAGAAAAAGATCGGCGTGGTGACTCTCTTTTACCTCAACGCGACATCCAACATGCTCAACATCGTCGGGTTGGGGGCGGGGGTGTCGATGGCCGCGCGCCCCTTGCTGCTCAGAACCGAGGCCGGGGTGGGGCTCGCCAAGGGAGCTTATTCGGTGATGGTGGACAGGATCCTTGACCCTCTGTTGAGCGCGATAGTGGCCGCCGTGACCCTCGCCTACCTGACGGGCGCGCTGGAGCTTGAGCAGGCGGGTTGGGCTCTGGGCGGGATCGGAGCCTTGATGCTGCTGGCGGCGGCGCTTTCCGATAAAGGCTCGCGACGCCTCTTCACGTCGGCTGTCGCGGTGATGGAGTGGATGCTCAAAATCACCGCCGGGCTGTGGCGCCGCCTGAAGGGAGGCGGCGAAAAGGGCGCCCCCTCCTCGCTGGCCGGAGCGTCGAAAGCGCTGGAAAACCTGTCGCCGCGGGTCCTCCTGGGTTACAGCATGGCGAGACTGGCGCTGTTCGCGTTGCGGATGCAATTCATGGCCTACGCGTTCAACGTTCCGCTGCCTTTCGTCCTGGCCCTGCTGGGCCTTGGGGTCGTTGTCGTGGCCACCCTGGCCGTCCCGACTCCGGGGGGGATCGGGGTGGAGGAGTGGAGCTGGCTCGGCCTGTGTCTACATTACGGGATGACAGCCTCCGACGCGGCCCTGATGGCCGTCGGGTTCCGGCTTCTTGGCGTTCTGCTTGCCCTTGCGGTGTATCTTGTCGGCCTGGGGGCGCGGATGATTTCGGCGGATCCCGCGGCCGCATGAGGAATTAGATGGAATGGACGAAATGACGCCGGGCTTCCGTACGGTTCACGTGGTGGGGCCTCCGCGGACCGGCACCACCGTCCTCGGGGACATCCTGGCGCGGCGGCCTGGAATATCCTGCTGGGTTGAGCCATATTTCGTGTGGGACCGGAGCTTCCGGGACGCTCCCGACGACCAGCGTGGAGCCGAAGAGGCGGCCCCGGCTGTAGCGCGCCAGATCAGGCGGGACTTCGAGAAGTACTCCCGCCTCACTGGAGCCCGGTGGGTCATAGACAAGTCCCCCCGCAACTGCCTGAAGATACCCTTCATCCGGGCGGTGTTCCCGGGCGCGAAATTCCTGGTCACGGAACGCGACGGCAGGGACACCGTGCGTTCCATGATGAAAGAGCGTGAGGCGGCGAGGGAGTATCTCTCCCCCTTCGGGCTGTTTCGTGAGCTAATGTTTGGCGAACTCAAAAACATGTTTGAGTATCATCCTTTCTGGACGTTTCGCGCGCGCCAGTTGCTCTTTTACCTCGGCCCGCCCCGCGATTTCCTGAGAGGAAAGCTGCTGCCGCAAACCAGATGGGATGGAACATCCGGCTGGGGGCCCAGGTTCCCTGGCTGGAGGGAGATCATTGATAGAGTGACGCCTCTGGAGTTTTGCTGCCACCAATGGGTTCACACCACCATGGCCGCCAGGCGGGCGCTGAAAGAGGCGCCGCCGGAGTCTTGCCGGCTGGTTCGCTACGAAGAACTTGTGGAGAGGCCCCGGGAGATTCTGGCCGAGCTGTTCGACTTGCTGGGGCTGGACGTCTCCGGCGCGGAGCTGGAAAACATCCCCGTCATGCGCAAGGAGAGCGTCGGCGGATGGAGGAAGGTTTTCGGCCGTGAACAGCTGAGAAGCATCGGCCCCATACTGGGGCCGGCGCTGGTGGAGCTTGGATACGAGCGGGATGAAGCCTGGTGGCGGAGCCTGTGATCCGTGAGGGCGGACGCCTCGCGCCCATTCGGGCAGCGAAGTTATCAGACACGGTGCCACTTCCACATTCTGGCGGGGCCGAAGTCTCCGATGATCGGCAGCCGCATGGAAAGCAGGTTTATATCCGAGTCGTATCTTAATTCTTCTCCCTCGTCGGCGGCCAGCTTCGCGTAGACAACGCGGCTGAGAAAATAGTACGTGCTGGAGAAGGGGATGACTTCCAGCAGCTCCGCCGCGGAGCCTCCCCAGCCGGAGACCGAACCTTCATCGAGGAATACATTGTGCCACGGCGGGTTTATGGCCTCGAGGCCCAGCGACAGCCGTATTTTGTTTATGCGCTCGAGGCCCTGCGCGCTGCTTTCGATCATGAAGTAGACGCCTCCGGGCCTGAGCAGGCCAATGATCGACGAAAAAGCCTCGCGCTGCTCCTTTTCACCAGCAAGGTTTATCAGGCTGCGCTCGGTTATGGCGCAATCGAACCCCGCCCCTATTTGTTCGGGAAACACAAGTAGCTCCCCTTCCATGAAATCAAGAAGATCAGTCAGCCCCTTGCTTTGCGCATTCTCTCTGGCCAGGGCTACCATGCCTTCGGAGAAATCGAAACCGGCGCCTGAGCATCCGCGCTTTTTCGCCAGTTCGATCAGCGTGTCTCCGTTGCCGCACCCGGCGTCCACCACGCGCGAGTTTTCCGGAACCTCCCTGAGCAGAAGCTCAAGTTCAAGCTGTTTCAGGATAAAGTCGTCAGTTCCGGCGGTCTCTTTCAATCTGGCGCGCTCTTCCCAGAAAGAGCGCTTCGCCCTCGAGGGCTGCTCATTCATGGGTTTGCCCTGGCGAACAAGAGGTTGCATGAATGACCGATCCTCCGCTCGGGCTCGAAATTGTCCTGCGGCATGGGCCGCTCCTCACCGTGTATCCTGGCGATGTACGAGGACTTAAAAACCAGCCTGTAGCCGTTTTTTTCCATTTCGCCGATGACCTCGGCGGTGTTGAAGAACCAGACGGGTATGCGGGACGTGTAATACCGTTGCAGGGTGGCGAATGTCTCTATGTCCCCGGCGGGCAGATCCTCGATGAGAAAAAACGGGGCACCGAGGGAGGACAGCTCCCCGAGCAGCCCGCGCCAGTTCTCTATATAGTGAAGCGAAGAGCCGAGATGGACGATATCGACCGCCCCGATGTCCCCGGGTATCACGGTGTGAAATTTCACATCGGGCTCATCGGCGAAGAATTCCGCCCCCGCTTTCGCCACGGCCTCTTTTTCCACAACGTGGAATTTCAGGCCGAGTTTTCCCGGAAGCGCGACGCGTGTTTCGTAATACAGCCTCCCCATGCCGCCGCCGAAATCGAGGACTGTGACGCGGTTTTTCCCGATCCCCGCCGTTGCCGCCACAACGGGCGCGACGCTCTCCCTGAATCCGCATACCGATGGCGTTGTTTTCCTATCCATAGCTGCCCGGCGTATTTTCTCCATTTCGGCGAGAGAACGGCTTATCCAGGTTTCGCCGTCAAAGGCGGCGCCGGTGGCGGGCACCCCGCGAAAGGAGGGGTAGACCCCTTCCCACACCGGCTCTTTCATCTGAAAAACCTCCGTATGGCCTCGGCCACGGCGAGCGCCCTGTCTTTGCCCAGTTCGGGAAACATCGGGAGGCTGACGACCCTTTCGGCGGCTCTTTCCGTGACGGGCAGGGTGGCGTTCGCGTTTGCGTAGGCCGGCTGCTTGTGGACCGGGACGGGGTAATGTATCGCCGCGCCGACCCCCTCCTTTTTCAAGTGGGCGATGAGCCTTTCCCTTTCGCCGGTGGCGGCGACGTAAAGGTGATAGACATGACGGGAGTCCCGCGCCTCGCCGGGGAGCTGAAGCGGGGTGTCTTTCAACGACTCGTTATACACGGCGGCCCAGGCGCGGCGGGCTTCGTTGTCCTCGTCCAGGCCGCGAAGCTTCACCCGGAGGATGGCCGCCTGCAGTTCGTCGAGCCTTGAGTTCCAGCCGTGGATATGGCTTACGTATCTTTGTTTCCAGCCGTATTCCCTGAGCAGGCGTATCTTTTCCGCCAATTCCACGCTGTTTGTAACGATGGCCCCACCGTCGCCAAAGGCGCCGAGATTTTTCGTGGGGTAAAAGGAGAAGCAGCCCACCGTTCCCCAGGAGCCGACCCGGCGCCCGCGCCACATGGCGCCGTGGGCCTGGGCGCAATCCTCCACGAGGGCCAGCCCGCGCCGGGAGCAAATATCGGCCAGCGCGTCCAGGTCAGCGGGATGGCCGTACAGACTCACGGCGGCGACGGCTTTCGTCCTGCCGGTCACCGCCCGCTCGACCTCGGCCGGGTCGAGGGTGTACGTGGCGGGAGCGATATCGGCGAACACGGGCGTTGCGCCGGTTTCTGCTATGGCCGCCACGGTCGCCACCGCCGTATGGGAAGGTGTTATAACTTCGTCGCCGGGGCCTGCGCCGAGGGCGGCGAGGGACAGGCGGAGCGCGTCGGTGCCGGAGCCGACGCCGACACAGTGACCCGCGCCGGTGTAAGCGGCGAACTCCGCTTCGAAAGCGCTTACCTCCTCGCCGAGGATGTAGCGCCCTCCCGCCAGGACGCCCATGACAGCCGTGTCGATCATGTCCTTCCTGGCCGTGTAACCGGCCAGGGGGTCGGCGACGGGGATTTTCAAGATATTTCGACTTTCGGGACGTACTTGAGCCATCTGCCTCCGGCCTCCATGAAGCGCCGCTCCTTTTTCATGATCTCCTCGGCGTGGTTCCAGGCGAAGAGCAACGCCACGTCGGGATATGCGGCGGCGAACTCCTCATACGGCTTGATCGGGATGTGGGCGCCAGGGCTGAAGCGGCCCTGCTTGGAAGGCGTAGTGTCGCTGATGTACTCCACGAGGTCCGTGGTGATGCCGCAGTAATTGATAACGGTTGTGCTCTTGGATGTGGCTCCGTAGCCTGCGACACGCTTCCCCTGTTTCTTCAGGTCCGTGAGAGTTCTTATGAGATCATCACGTGAGCGGGCCACGGAGTCAGCGAACTCGCGCATTCGCTCAAGATCCCCCATCCGCATCCTTTTTTCCTTCTCCCGGAGCGCCTCCACCATACCGCTCACTTTATGCGCCCCTTTCCGGGCGATGATGTAGCGCATTTCGCCGCCGTGAACGGGCTGGGGCTGAACGTCGATCACCTCCAGGCCGTAGCGTTCCGCCAGGAAAGAGACGGCGGTGAGGGAAAAATAGAAAACATGCTCGTCGTATATCTGGTCGTAAGAGGTTTTCTCGAGTATGTCGCCCCAGTACGGATCCTCGAAGATCAGCACACCGGCCGGCTTTAGCAGGGCGGTGACACCCTCGAAAACCGAGTCCAGGTATGGTATGTGGCACATGACGTTGGCGGCGAGCACGGCGTCGGCCTCCCCTTTTTCGGACCTGATCCTCTCCGCCAGGTCCTTGTCGAAAAACTCGCATATGGTCTCGATCCCCCTGGAACGCGCCGCCTCGGCCACGTTCGCCGAAGGCTCCACTCCCAGACTCGGGACGCCAGCCTCGGCGAAATTGCGCAGCATGATGCCGTCGTTGCTGCCTATCTCGACCACCAACGGGTCATCATCAATGTACGAGTCCATCACCATCAGCGCGAACCGCCTGAAGTGCTCGGCCATGTAGCGGGAGATCGAGGAGAAGTAGGCGTAGTTCTCATGGAACATCATCTCCCTGGAAGGCTGTTCGACGAGCTGCACCAGGAAACAGGAGGGACAGAACGCCAGGCGCATGCCGAAAAAATATTCGTCCCCGCCCACCTGCTCTGGCGGGATGAAAGCGTTGGCGATAGGCTGTTTTCCGAAATCGAGAAACTCGTGGATGTTATCTCCACAGAACCGGCACGTTTTCATGGTGTAACCTTTGCTTATTACGATAGCCGCGGGCCGCGTCCGCTGATGGAACAAGTCAAACGTGTCATGGCCTTCAAGCCGCTTTCGGCTCCTTCATGAAAAACCTCCTGACCAGGGAGTATAACCGCCGGGCCATCTCCGACCATGCGAAAAATCCACCGAAGACCACCAGCGGAAAGTATATAGCCTTCCATCGCGCGGAGAAATGGCCGGGGAAGAAATAAAAATGAAAAATCGCCATGAAGTAAAAGAAGAGCGTTGTCCACCAGATTTCCTTCGGCCCCCGGTAAAGCAGCAAGGGGGCTGCCAGGAATATTCCAATGAGAAGTATTCTGTAAAACCTCTCCTGGTTTACTTCCAGCCGCGCGTTTTCGAGGAACGTGTTTTTGACCATGCGAATCCTGCCGCCCACTCCCCATTCACCGATCCACCATTTCTTGATGCTCTCGGCCAATTTCTCCACCTGTGCGACAGGCTGAGACATGATGATGGCGGCGTTGTCGGCCACCGCGGCGGCCAGGAACGCTACCGTCCCGTAGTTCGAGTAATCTCTGCCGGAATAGATGTAGTTCTTCTTGGCGTCGGCGTAGCGAAGCTCGGTGATGGGGACAAAGTCGGCGAACTCCCCGAGCTCCCCCTTGCTTTTATAGATTCCGTAAGGAAGCCATATGATGAACACCAGCGCCAGGGCGAGCGCCGCCTGCCCTGCCCTGCGCGGCCAGCTCCCCTCCGCTTTCATGAGCCAGGCCAGCGCCATCAACGGCAGGTAAATGATGGTTATATCCCGCGCGTAACACGCGACCGCGTAGCAGGCCGCCGACAGGAGAATCTGGTATGGGATGGTGTCGCGCCGCCATCGGAAAAAAGCGAAGAACACCGACAGGAAAAGGAACGTCATCGCCAGCGTTTCCGTCAGGCTGAACACCTGGTACGGCATCGGACGCAGGAACACCGTCCAGAAAAGGACGCTCAACGCGGCGACAACGCGGCTTTTCGTGAGGTTGTAACACAGCGCCACCAGCAACAGGCCGATGAGGGTGTGCATAAAAACGTGCGCCACCTTTGCGGGGAAGGGATGGGCGCCGAAAAAGAAATGGAGAACCGTGTTCATCGCCGGGTAGCCGACGGGTGTCCTTCTCGCGCCGGGGTAGTCCCAGTTGGAGTAGGCGTTCATGGCCGCCGTGTGGTAAGTGGCCGAGTCCCACCACAGGGTATCCCGGAGTTCCATATCAAACCATGTCCCGGCGGGAGACGATTCGTAGTTCTGGAGCATGCAAAGACGCAGCGACAGCGTGGCGATGAACAGAGCAAGAAGCGCCACGGTCGCGTAGGGCCTTTCACGGAGGCCGCGCCACGCGAGGAAACCGGTCAGCCCCAGGGCCACGAGAAACCCGGCGAGAAACAGCCCTTTCCCGACGGCCTTCCAGCTCACCAGCCCCGTCTTGACCGAAACGCGCCAGAACAGGTCCCACGGATATCCTTGGAAGGTCTCCGCCCACACCTGGGCCGCGGTTTTTTCGACACCGCCCTCCTTGTCCGCCGCGATGATCTCGCCGCTGGACTCGCCGCGGATGGATACCGGCGCAGGAACGGACGTCCGCGTCTTCAGTGGCTCAAGGCTTCCATCCGGCAGCCTTATCAAGGGCGGACGGGCCTCTCCGGCGGGCGCGGCGGCGGGCGGTATAAGGGAGCCCCAGATTGTCAGCCTGCCGCCGGGGTCGTCGTTCTTGTAGGTGAACGTTATGTTCCCGTCCCACGAGGAGGGCGGATCCTCCAGCGGGAAGGCGTGCCACGCGGGATATTTGCCCGAGGAAAGAGGGTATGTCTTTCCGTTGATGACGACATGTCCTGGAGCGTGGCCTCCAGCGGCATGACCGAAAAGCTCCAAAGCCATGGCCCCCGCCGGGAGCTTCCCGGCGACTTTCGTCCGAACCGTCACCTCCTGCCCAGGCTCGATCGCGTATTGAAACCAGGGCAGCTGTATGCCCCGCGCGTACTGAACGAAACCGGGATGGGCGCCGAAATAGGAGAAATTTCCGTCGCGGGCGACCATCAGGACGGCCCCGGCGATCATTAGAAGCGCCGCGGTCAGGAGCCATCGCGCCCAGAGCCTCCACACGCGGTCATTTTCCATGCCCGGTTCTTTTTCCATGAACGCCGTGAACATCACGCCAAAAAGAAAAACCCTCGAATATCATGAAGTTGCGAAGACGTCAGCCCACACAAGGCTAACAACTTAGCACTCGCCAACCCGATTCTCAACTTTTAGTTTATAATTCATGTTAATTCGCTTGTATCAGAGTAAATATCATATAAGAAAGCACTGCCATATGCACCAAGCGTTTTTTCGATCGCAAATAGCTTATCATTTGCATAATTATACTTAATCAAAGTATTTGTTATTTTATGCTGATCGTCAACAGGCTTTGTAAGCTTCACCCAGAGATTCTCGTTTTGCGTGCGAGGCGCGCTTGTAGTGAAGCTAAAAACAAAATCACTCAAATCAGGCCTTATTTGAATTATCTTATCTTTCACAAAGCCGGAAAAGTAAGAATCCGGCTCTATCCGTATCGCTTTGACAATCTTAATAATTTCATCAACGCTAGACGATGAGGCCATTCGCCCAACAATTACACCAAGCAAATCCAATAGCTCGTAAAATAAATCCCTTGAAAGGATCATCAAGGCGGTATATTTGAACTCCACCTTCGAAAACCCCTTTTTCATCAGTTCTTCAAAGATTTTTGGGGACATATAGTGTTCACGAAGGCTTGGTTCGTCATCGAACCACTCTGAGGCGGCATCTTCCTGAAACCTTGAGAATAAGCGGATAACCGCGGGGTGACTTTTATTATTGATTGCATCAATTAATATATCTAACGGATTGATCCCATATTGATTATGCGCATATTTCAGTATCGGCTTTAAAAATTCTTGATTCCACCCATACCATATTAACCAGTGAAGTGGTCGAAGAGAACGCATTTCGCTTTCACTTATTGTTGAATTTGATTGTATGATTTCCTCACTTTCTATCGCTTTAAGGCCCAGATATTCACCAAACATACCCTGCCGCAAACGGTGCTTCGTCTTTAACATATACTTTTCACGTGACGGCTCAGCTTCCATTTCGCTCCCCGGCAATAAAATTGTATTGAAAATACCAATATGATTGAATCCAAGATCAAAGCATTTCCTAAGCGTGTTCAAATGGCCAAGATAACTTTCCCCGGGAAGCCCATATAGTATATCTGTTCGCACATGCACACCCTCTAAATTATAATTTTCTATTCTACGCGGCAGGTTTTGAAACCTTATGTTTTTTCTCTTTATGTTTTCCTGAGCCAGATCTTCAAATGTCTGAACCGCAATTAATGTATCGCCGCTGTAGGTTTTTAAAATCTTTCCAATTTCAATATTTCTCTTGGTGCTATTTTTCGCTTCCCACATAATAATTTTCTTCAAGGAGGGAGTTTTTTCCTTTATTTCTGCTATTTTCTTGGCTATTTCAATATCGCGCTCAAAAATACCAAAATTTGCGTCAGCAATAATCCATGAAGAGCAAATCGGATAATTTTTAGCGACATATTCCATCTCCAGATACACCTTATCAAGAGGAAATTTAAGAATTTTTCTGTTTGCGGAGTCCCCCCAAACACAATATGTACACTCAAAGGGGCACCCCCGATTGGTTTCAAAAAGGGGTATCAAACCCTTTTCTAGAGAATCATCCAAAAATCCATTGAGATAGGGTGATGAATATGTGTCGAAACTTCCATCATGCTCTGCTGTGCGGTAACATAACTTACCGTTTTCCAGGAAGGCGCATCCGGGAACTTCGAATCTTTTCCTAGTAAATTTCCTTCCCCAATCCAAATAGGCCTTGAGAAGCATATAAAAAGGGTGCTCACCCTCAGATGGTATATAAACATCAACGTAATTGCGCTTTTCGAGGAATTCTTTCAATCCTTTTCTATCTTGACGGATAGAGGGCCCCCCCATAACAATCAGAATATCTGGATAATTATCCTTAATATAAGACCCAACGCTAGAATTGAGGCTGCTGTTCCAGATATAATTGGAAAATCCGATTATATCCGGCTTGCCTTCTTTTAAAGCAGACAAAAGGTCGTTTGGATATTTAACGATTGAAAACTCCACTGAATTATTCATCTTCTCGCTCGCATACGCCGCTATGCTGGCGACATTTAAGGGAACGGTATAATCTTGCATGCCAGATAGATAATTATTGCCCTCGACGCAATTGTGGATTAAATCAGCTAATATAACTTTCATGAATATCTACGCCTTCTTCAGGAGATAATGTGACCCATCGCACAATGATCTCTTCCGTCGCCATGACCCAATTTTACTTTTACCTAGTTATTATAAAAAAATAATCATATCAGGCACGTTTCCATGTTTGTAGCATATTCTTTGTTGCCCGGCTCCGGTACTTTATTAGCGCCACTTTTTCCACCAAAATAACAAGTTTGGGCTTCCATGTTAGCAACCATCTTGCAATCTTTTTCATCGGCCGTGGCAAAAGCTTTGTGAGATCTTGTGCTGTTTTCATGGCAACGGCCAGAATAATGTCCTGATAGTACCCTCTTATTATAGATATGGCTTTAGTAGCGTCGCCGTGCGTTTCTTCGCATAGCGCTGTCACGAACGCGTAAAGAATCCGTCCTTTCAACCGGCGAAGTAATATCCGTTTTGCTTCCTCCTTGGCTTCGTGTGGGATTCCAGGCTCGTCGACTATGAAATGAATCGTCTCCAGGTACCCGGGCCAGAACCAGTCGAGCTTGCACCATGAGCTGTAGCTTTCCGCGTGTTCGGTAAAGTAGGCTCCCTCAAGCGCCGATACTCGAATAGGGTGGCGGACGGCGATCTTGATGAGATAATCGAGATCATTGGCGAAGTTTTGGGACATAGTGAGAACGCCTACCTGCTCGACTACTTCTCGGCGAAACAGGATGCCTACCCAATTGAGAACACCAATAGATAACATCTGTCGCATTCCCTCGGGAGGATCATAATACCCTTCCAGCGTGGTATTGATTTGCGGCGGCCGAAGCGTTCTCCCCTCCTCGTCGACGTAATTCACCCCCATGGACACGAAATAACTTTCAGGATAGCGGTCGAACTCCCCCACCGCCCTCTCCAGGAACTCGGAATGTAGGTAGTCGTCGTCTGTGGTCAGGGTGAAAAACGAGGCGCGAACCCTCAGCATGGCGTCGTTTAAATTGGATATGACCCCGATGTTGGACTCGCGGCCGTGGTAGAACACGCGGGGATCACGTCTTGCGTACTCGTCCACCGCCTCCGCGGTCTCGTCGCCGGAGGCGTCGTCGTAGACATGAACCTCAAAGTAGGGGTAGGTCTGGGCGAGAGCGCTCTCGATGGTCCTGCGCAACGTGGCGGGCCTGCGGAATGTGGGGATAATGATCTCCACTAACGGATTCCCGCTTTGCGCGCCGCTCATACGCCGGATAGGTTTAGTCCCTTACGCGCTTCAGGTAGCCGTTCGGGCTACAGGACAGCAGCAGTTTGTTGTCAAAATACTCGTCAATAACGAAGCGATCATCCTCTTTGATGAACTCGCGCAACGCCGTTTTCGGGTTGTCCCCGGGCCCCCACGGACGCGGACGGTGCTTTTGCTCCGGTATGTCCTCTACGATGGTGTCGCCGCAGACTATATAATGCCCCTTCCCTACCAGCGGCGCGTAGAGCCGCAGCTCGCGGAGAACGTGGTCGTGGGTGTGGTTGGAGTCCAGGATGACCATGTTCTCAACGCTGGGGCCGGTCAGGGCGCGCACCCTGGCGACGGTCTCCTCCTCCACGGACGATGCGTTGATAAGGTGTATAGGCTCGGCTATCTCCCCCTTGCCGTAGACGCGTTCCCTCAGGTCATCGGGGATATAGACGTCGACGCCGATGACTTTCCCTCCTCCCCACGCCTTAATGAGAGTGGCGTAGAAAAGCAACGACCCCGCCCACGCCACCCCGACCTCTATAATGTTCGTGGGGCGCGTCTTGTATATGATCTCCTGCATCGCGAACATGTCCTGGGGAAGCTGCAGCACCGGCTCGCCCATCCAGTTGGTCTGGTGAATCCAGTTGTACCGGTCGGCCTCCACAACCAAGTCAAGGGCCTTCCGCCGCAACCCTTCGTCCGCGGCCATCCTGCCCGCCATTTCCAGGCGCATTTTCTCGAACTCCTCGCGAGTGTACATGCTCATTCCTTATCTTGTTGAGAAAGCGGCCCTGTTGGCCCCCTTCAGCATGTTTATAGTGTTGGCTATCTGCGGGTCGAGTCCGCCGGTGAACGTGAATCCCAGGCGGGTGAATTTCTCGCGGCTGACATTGTACGACAACTGGTTCATGATCCTCTCTTCGACGAATGTGACCTTCAGCTCAGGCACGTTCGCCCTGATGGCCCTGACGATCTCGGCGACTGTTGTGTTGAGGGTCAGAACATTATATATCCCCCCGTCGTGGATCCTGTTCCTGACAAGAAAGACTATAGCCGAAACCGCGTCCTCGAGGTCCAGATAGGGGCGCGCCTGATTGTAAGCCGTTTTCCACACTGTCAGGGGCCGGCCCATCACGGCCTGCCAACAGAACTTGTTGACGGCCGTGTGAAACCGCATTCCCGGAGAGGGGCCGAATATGGTACCGAACCTGAGAATCGCCGTGTTCAGGCCCTCTTCCCGGCTCATTCTCGTCAGAAGCCCCTCCTCGCGCAGCTTGGTCTCCGCGTAGGGGCTTTGGGGCTTCAGCTCCGAGGCATCGCAGTTTTCATCAACCTCTTTCTCCTGCGTTCCATATACGCTCGTGGAGGACAGGCTGAACAAGGCCGCGCCAGTTTTCAAGCAGGCTTTCGCCACCCGCTCGGTGGCGAAGTAATTCTCCCTTTCAACCTTTTCGCGCATGGCGAAGCTTCCCGTGGCGTCGGTGATGGCGGCCAGGTGGACAACCGCCTCCGCGCCGTCGAGGACGGGCTCCAGGTTCATCGTGAGGACGTCGTCCTCAAGAAAACGGTAGCGCCCCCGCTCCGGCAGGTGGAAAAGAGAGGCAAACCGCTGGGTCATCATGTTGTCGATCATGACGATATCGTGATCGGGGAAATCGGCCGGCAACGCCCGGATCAGCCGGGACCCTATATGCCCCAAAGCGCCCGTCACGACAATCTTGCCCATGATTACCGAAGATAATGGCTCAGCCGGGGCCGGAAATAATCGGCGCAAGACGCCAGCCCGTCATCCAGGCCCGTCGCGGGGGACCAGCCAAGAGCGTTGACGATCTTGGCGTTGGAAATGACGGCGTCGCCGAACTCAATATTCCTGCGGTACTTGGGCCACGGGACGCGCCGAACTCCTCCGCCTATGATGGCGGCGGTCCGCTCCGCTATCCCGGCCACCGAGTAGTGATCGTCCCCGGCGACGAAAAAAGTCTCGCCGCTGACCCCTTCGGCGACGGCCAACCGCAAAAGGGCCTCCGTGACATCGTCAACGTAGATGACGTTTCTCTTCTGCGCTCCATCGCCGAAGACGGTTATGTCCTTGCCCTGCAACGCAAGGCCGATGAAATAGTTGTTGAACGTGAACTCCGGGCTGTGGATCGAGGCCCGCGGGCCGAAAACATTGGACAACCGCCCCACTACGGAGTTGATCCCGTGGGAGTGGGCGTATATCAAGGCGTATTTTTCCGAGACGCTTTTGTTGGCCGAGTAAATATCGGTGGGGAACTCGGGGTGGTTCTCATCCGCGGGCTGGTACCTCAGGAGCCCGAGCTGGGTGGTCGTCCCAAGGTGCACAAGGCGCGCCCCCGGATTGAACCTGCGCAACGCCTCGCACAGGTTGATTACGCCGCGGCTGTTGACGTCCAGGCTCAGCCACGGTTCGCGCATGGAATGAGGGTGAGATGTGGACGCGGCGCAGTTGATCACTATGTCCTTCTCAACGATATGGGCGCTGAGCATCTCGAAGTTCAGAATATCATGAAAAGCCAGCCGCAGGTCGTCCCGGAAGCCGGAGATGTTCTGGATGTTCCCGCCGGAGTTCGGGTCTAGATTGTCGTAGACGGTAACATCGGCGCCGCCCTTCAAGCAGGCCAGCGCGAGGTTGCTGCCTATGAAGCCCAGCCCGCCCGTTATCAGAACCTTTTTGCCGAAGACGCCGGACGCGCCGGCGGAAGCGCTCTCAGCCATGATTAAGGATTATCCTGATCCCTGCGGCGACGAAATCCACCTGCTCCTCCGTCATCGTCAGCGCTCCGGGAAGGTTTATGCCGCGAGACGACACGTCGTAGGCTACAGGGTTTCTCGGCTCGTATACCTCCCGCATCCCCGGATACGCGGGCAGGGAGGAGAGGGGATAGAAGAACGGCCTCGACGGGACGCCGGCCTCCCCCAGCCTCTCCATCGCCTTCAGCTTGGACATGTTGTGACTCCTGCCGAAGACCAGTCCGGTGATCCATGCGCCGTTGACGACATGCGGGGGCTCGGGGTTGAATGAGAGATCGGGAACGTCCGCCAGCTTCCGGCGGTACTGATCGAGCACCCATCGCTTCTTCGCCACCAGATCATCAACCCTCTGCAACTGGGCGTAGCCTAGGGCCGCCTGCACGTTGAACGGCATGTACTTGAACGTGACCTCGTAATTGTAGTACATCGGCCCGTCGGAGCGTCGCCCGTGATCGCGCAGGAAAAAACAGCGCTCATAAAGATCATCGTCATCCAGAAGAAGCATGCCTCCCTCGCCGGTCACGATGGTCTTGGTGCGATGAAAGCTGAACACCGAGCCTATGCCGAATTTCCCGGCGCGCGCCCCACGATATTTGGAGCCGACGGCCTCCGCCGCGTCCTCTATCAACGGGACACCGTGGCGCTCGCAAACAGCCTGGAGCCTGTCCATGTCCGGCATGTTTCCGAAAAGATCGACAGCGATAACCGCCCTAGTCCGCGGGGTGATGGCCCGCTCCACGGAGTCCGCGTCGAGACACCAGTCATCCCCGTTGATGTCGCAGAAGACGGGGGTGGCGCCCACGTAAGCAACCGGCGCCGCGGTGGCTATCCATGTGCATTCGGGCACTATCACCTCATCGCCTTTCGTAACCCCCATCCCGGCCAGAAGCAGGTGCAACGCCGTGGTGCAGTTGGGGGTCATCAGGGCGTGCCTGCGGCCGACGAGCGCGGCGAACTCCTTCTGGAAAAGCTCACAGTATTGATACGGGTTTTCGTACCAGTCGCGCATGGCCTTCTCGACAGTCGATATCTCGTGTTCCGTGATCCACGGCCCGGCCATGTGAATCGTATCCACCTCGCCTAGTCTCCAAGCTGGAACAGGTTGCTCAAAAGGGCGGCAACTCATGAACGAGTCAAACAACAGAATGTAAAAGTATATATCGCGCCTGGCGCGAATGGCAATATGCCGTTTACCGTTTGCGCGGGTTGAACCACCCCTGGTTTATGATTTGAGGAGCTTCAAAGCCCTTTCCTCAATCCTGCCTATTTCAACTAAAATATCCCCAAGTATTGATTATATCAGGAGTGAACCGCCCCGGTATTTCCGGAGACTCCATTATTTGAGAGGATGGATTATGAAGAGATCTACGAGATATTCACCGGAAGTGCGGGAGCGGGCGGTCCGGCTGGTGCTTGAGCGCGAGGGGGAACATGATTCCCAGTGGGCGTCAATCGGGTCGATCGCGGCGAAAATCGGCTGCACGGGCGAGACCTTGCGGAAATGGGTGCGTCAGGCGGAGCGTGATCAAGGGCTCCGTGACGGCATGACCAGTTCTGATCGCGAGCGGCTCAAGACGCTGGAGCGTGAGAATCGTGAACTGAAGAGGGCCAACGAGATTTTACGCAAGGCGTCGGCTTTTTTCGCCCAGGCGGAGCTCGACCGCCGAGCGAAGTGATGGTGGCGTTCATCGATGATCACCGGGCCGAGTACGGGGTCGAGCCGATCTGCGGTCAGTTGCCGATCGCCCCGTCGACGTACTACGAGCACAAGGCCCGTGAGGCTGATTCCGGCGTCTGCCGCCGCGGGTCCGGCGTGACATGGAGCTGTCGGAGGATATCCGCCGTGTCTGGGAGGAGAACTTTTGCGTCTACGGGGCCAGAAAGGTCTGGCGTCAGCTAAACCGCGATGGGATCACGGTGGCGCGATGCGCGGTGGAGCGCCTGATGGGGGCGATGGGCTTGCGGGGGGGGCGTCGTGCGCGGCCGAGCTTGCCGGACGACGACTCCTGACGCCGCCGTCGTCCGGCCGGCCGACCTGGTGCGCCGGGACTTCACGGCGGATCGCCCCAATCGTCTGTGGGTGGCGGACTTTACGTATGTGGCCACCTGGGCGGGCTTCGTCTATGTGGCCTTCGTCATCGACGTATTCGCGCGTTTCATCGTAGGCTGGCGGGTCGCCAAGTCGATGCGAACGGACCTGGCTCTGGACGCGCTGGAACAGGCGCTGTGGTCGCGAACCGGGACGCGGGGCCTTACTCATCACAGCGACCGGGGCTGCCAGTACACATCGATCCGCTACACCGAGCGCCTGGTGGAAGCCGGCGTCGATCCATCGGTGGGGAGCGTGGGAGACTCCTACGACAACGCCCTTGCCGAGAGCATCATCGGTCTTTACAAGACCGAGGTCATCCGCCGGCGCGGGCCATGTAGGGGAATCGACGCCGTCGAATACGCGACCCTGGAGTGGGTTGAGTGGTTCAACCATCGGCGGTTGCTGGAGCCAATCGGCAATGTGCCGACGGCGGAGTTGGAACAGGTGTATTATCGTCAACTGGAAGAGTCGGTCATGGTGGCCTGACTCAAACAACCAGGTCTCCGGAGAACCCGGGGCGGTTCAGTTCAATATTTTTTCCGATGACTTATTGGGCTTCATTGGGAAAAATCAGGCTCTCAGTTTTCCTGAATTCTCCTCAAACCATTTAGCAAGCTCACTTTCCGATACGGCCCCATCAGCCAGATCGAAAAAGACACTCGCCGCTTCCGCCTCGGGAGCGTTAAGCTCCCAACCATTCAAATATAAAAATGCGCCAGAGACAACGAGAGCCGCACGCTTATTCCCATCAATAAACGGATGGTTTTTGATTACGCCAAACGCATAAGCTGCCGCCAGCTTAAAAACAGACGGGTTTTCATACGAAACCAAATTCTTTGGCCGGGCCAATGCCGAATCCAGCATTTTCTGATCCCTTATCCCAGACGCCCCTCCATGTTCTGCAATCTGCTCAGCGTGTATTGCCATGACAGCATGTTTACTAATCCACCTTATTTTCACTTGGCGAGCTTCCGAAGCGAATTGCGATATTTCCTCGAGATATGCTCCGCGGCCTTCATCTCTTCCTCAAACGCGGGGTTGTACGGGCTGATCTCATAGCCATCCGGAGTTTCTGTCATGCTTAGCGTATCGCCTTTTTTCACCCTAAGATGGGAAAGGGCTTCCTTGGGAATGACAATGCCCGTAGAGTTGCCTACTGTTGTGACTTTGAGCTTGATCATTTGTTCATTCAGCCTCGAATTCGTGTTTATAACAAACATTATAACACTGTGACAAAATCGTGACAAAAATCAGCGAAACACATGGAAATCATCTAAAATAATGTAATAAATATAATGCCCACAACCCGCTGGATATCAAATATATAGGGGAAACCAGGGCCAAAATCAAGCCCTTGAAAAATCGTCTATTTTCGGTTCGCAACGCTGAGGTCACGGGTTCGATCCCCGTCTGCTCCACCATTTCCCCATTTTTTTACGGTTTCCCGGCGCTGACGGTCTGCGCGCCGCCGGTGATCGCCTCCCCTGGCGCTGACAATTTTTGTAATAACCGCTGATTTTGGGAATTTTTTTATACTCCCGCAAAGGACGCAGGCCAGGCGCCCAGCCGCAACTGCGATCTATGTCACCTTGAAACAAAGAGTTGTCGCCATATCGCTCCTTGCCTCCATTGTTGGCGCGATGTTTGCAAAAAGTATTGCCGTGTGACGTATCCGCCTCTTGAAACGTCAGCCTTTGGAGGATAGGAAAATGGAGGAAAGCAGAAAAAGGATGCTGGCTCCCCGCGGCGTCTGCAAGCATTGCGGCGGCATAATGCGGTATTATCGAGGCTCCACCTCCTGCCTCATGTGCGGGCGCGAGGGGGATCACGAGTGTCCCCATTGCCAGAACACGGAAAGGCTCAGAAAGACAGCGTAAGCTCCGCAAATTGAGCCATAGACCTGGGGCCGCGCATCGGTGATCCGCAAAGCGCCGGGCGCGGCCTTTTTCCTCCGGGCCGCGCCGGGCTCGTTATCTTTTCCAAGCGCGGCATAGAAGGCTATAATAATCATTCATGGAAAAGCAGCCGCGGCGCGCCGGGCGCGCGGGTGGCTGAGCATGGCATCAAGGAGGAGTTTTTCCCATGAGTGATGACATCCACTGGACGGAGGAAGCGCTGAAAACCCTGGAGAAGGTCCCCGGGTTCGTCCGGCCCATGGCCAAGACGATGATAGAAAACTTCGCCATGGAAAAGGGCGTCAAGGAGGTCACCATCGATATCATGAAGGAAGCCCGTGCAAAGTTCGGGATGTAAGATGACAAGAGCGGGGTTATTTCTCATCGGCGTGGCGGCTCTCTTTTTGCTCGCCCCGCCCCGCGCCGCGGCGGACGGGGGAGGCTTCACGACTGCTAACCCGAAATTCCCCGAAATAACAATTAATTACAAGCTCCCAAAAACTCCGCCGGCGGCGGGGGGCGCTTTCTCGGGCTCCATTCACGTGACCATCCCGGAGGGCTGGCATGTCTACGCCCCAGGCGCGGATAAAAAATACAGGAGGCTCGAGGTGGAGCCCGGCGAAGGCCCCGCCGTGGAAGACCTGAAATTCACCTACCCCCCCGGCCACGTCATGGATATCATCGGCGAGATGGTTCCCGTATACGACGGCAAAGTGGAGATCGGGTTCGAGGGCTGGCTGGCTGATGGAACAGAGCCCGCTGGCGCCGTCTGGCGTCCCGTGGTCAAATGGCAGAGCTGCTCGGACAAGCTGTGCCTGACGCCGGAGAGCAGGACGCTTGAGATTTCCCTCAAACCCTCCGGCGGCTGAGAGCCCGGCGCGCCGATCGCCTGTGATATACTCGTCCTATGAGCTTGAGCGTTGAAATAAAAGAAGATTCGCCGCTTCTCGAGATATTGACATGGCCCCACCCGGCGCTCGGGAAGAAGGCGGAGCCGATAGCAGAGATCACCGGCGAGATGCGCGCCCTCGCCGCCCGCATGATGGCTACGATGACGGCCGCCCCCGGCCTGGGCCTGGCAGCGCCGCAGGTGGGGCAAAGCGTCCGTCTCATCGTCGTGGACATGGCCTGCGCGGAGGAGGGGGAAACCAGCCCCGTCGCCATGATAAACCCTGAAATCATAAAAGCTTCCGGCGAGATAATCGACGAGGAGGGGTGCCTCAGCGTCCCCGCCGTCTTCGCCGACGTGACCCGGCCGGAGTGGTTGTCGGTCAAATTCACCGATCTGGACGGCGCCGCGCGCGAATTCGAGGCCGAAGAGACCCTCGCCCGCTGCCTGGCCCACGAGATCGACCACCTCGACGGCCTTCTCTTCTGGGACAGGCTCAGCAGGCTGAAGCGGGACTGGCTCAAGCTCAAGTACAAACGCGCGAGCGTCTAGCCGATGGCGGCTCCTCTGCGCGTCATCTTCATGGGAACACCGGACTTCGCCGTCCCCACCCTGCGCGAGCTGGCGGCGAGCCCCGCCTTCCGCGTCGAAGCCGTCGTCACCCAGCCGGACAGGCCCCGCGGCAGGGGCAGGAGGCTTTCGGCCTCGCCGGTGAAAAATACGGCATCGGAGCTGGGGTTAAAAATTCTCCAGCCTTCGATGGCGCGGGATCCGGAGACCGTGGAGGCTTTTTCCGCCATCGCGCCGGACTACATCGTCGTCGTGGCCTATGGCCAGATATTGCCGAAGGCTATCCTCGACATCCCGAAAATCGCCCCAGTCAACCTGCACGCCTCGCTCCTGCCCAGGTGGCGCGGCGCGGCTCCGATCCATCGCGCCATCCTGGCTGGCGATGAAAAGACCGGCGTCTGCGCGATGATAATGGAGGAGACCTTGGACACAGGAGGCGTCCTGGAGTGCGAGTCAACACCGATAACCGATGACGACACCTTCGGCTCGCTCCACGACAGGCTGTCGGCGATGGGGGCGGGGCTGATGGCGAAGGCGCTGAAAGACTACGCGGAAGGCAGGATAGCCCCGGCGCCTCAGGACGACGCGAAAGCCACCTACGCCGAAAAGCTAACCCCCGGAGATTTTTTTATCGACTGGACAAAACACGCACGCGAGGTCAGCCGCAAAATCCGCGGCCTCTCGCCCTTCCCCGGCGCCATGGCCGCGCTGGGCGGGAGAAAGTTGAAAATCCTGTTCGCCGCCACGGTCGAGGGGGCCGGAAGGGGCGCGCCGGGCGAGATCGTCGCCGTCACGAAGGAGGGGATAGAGGCCGCCTGCGGCTCCGGCTCCGTCCTGATAACCCGCGTAAAACCGGAGGGCAAGGGCGAGATGACCGCCCACGCCTGGACCCTGGGGGCGAGGGTGGAGGCTGGCGACAGGTTCGGCGGTTAAGCCGCAAAGCGCGTCTGGAAACACGCTATCCGTCTCCATGATGGTATATTCTATTAATGGGCGACAAGAAACTCTGGCTTAAGATCAGCCGTGGCTCGTTTACGAACGTACAGTTCGAGAGGATGACGCGGCTTGTGGAGGCGTTCGGTTTCAGGTTGAGCAGGGTCAAGGGAAGCCATCATGTTTTCGTTCATTCTGATTTACCGCAGATACTGAATTTGCAGAACGTCAACGGAACCGCGAAACCATGCCAGGTGAAGCAGTTTTTAAAGCTGGTGGAAACGCACAACCTGAAGATGAAGGACTGATAATCATGAAGGACTACCACATAAACATTTTTTACAGCGAAGAGGACGAAGGCTACATAGCAGACATTCCCGACCTCGCCTCCTGTTCCGCGTTTGGAGCGTCGCCGGAAGAGGCGCTCAAAGAGGCGCTGGAGGCGAAAAAAGCATGGCTGGAGACCGCCGCGGCCGAGGGAAGAAAAATCCCCGAGCCGAAATACAAACCGGCCATTTACCAGGCGGCATGACACGCCCGCCTGCGGGGGGAGTAACCGCGCCGCGCCCTAGCGCTTCCCCTCGTTAATTATCCGCCCCGTCTTCTCCTGGCATTCCTTCTTGAAGTCGCCCAGAACATATTTCCGCAGGCTGGGGATGTTCAGCCGGTCGATAAGGTCCAAAAAGCCGGGCTCGACCATGTTGTTTGTCACAAGTTCTGAAAAACTCCTGATCCCCTGGTCGTGCTCGCCGAGGTAGTAGGGCATGATCTGTGTTCTGCCTTCCTCGAAGGCGTCGTACAGGTCGAAGGCTTTCAGGTAGGCGACGGAGCATTCTATGAGCAGCGGGCGGATGCCGCGCAGGTAGCGGCTGAAAGGCTCGCTGATGATCCTCTTGATGGGCGTCTCGGCGAGGCCGTTTTCCATCAGCTGGCGTTTGAAGTACATCGCCGCGTCGACCCGCTCCGGCAGAAACTTCGCCCGCGCCTCCCGCTCGTACCCTTCGGCCACAACGACGAGGGCGTGATCCGCCTCCATCAGCCTTGAGGCGATGTCCCTTAAAATCCCGCCCGTGAGCCTGAACCCCGGCAGGATGACAAGATGCGCCCGCGCCGACGCGCCGGACATGAGGGCGTGCTTGCCCGAGTCGCGCCCCATCATCTCGAGGATGTATATCCTTTTGTGGGTGTAGGCGTCCTCGAAAAGGCCCCGGGCCACCTTCGCCCCCTCCTCCGCGCCGGTCAGGAAGCCCACGGCGACGTCGCCGAGGATGTCGCTGTCCACGGAGACGTTTATGAAGCCCGCGCGGATCTCGGGCATGAGGTTGTCCAGCGCCTTGATCCCCATCATCGTCCCGTTGCCGCCCACTCCCACTATATGGGTGAACTCCATCTCGCGGATGAACTCAACGGCGGCCTGTTGTTTCTCCGGCTTTATGAAATCCGGATAGCGCTCCGAGCGGAACTCCGAGCCGGGCTGGTCTATCCCCCGGTATAACGAGCGGGTGGGGATGCCCTGGGTGTTCAGCCTCCAGCTCTCTCTGCGGCTCATGACGAGGCGGATGAGCCTCTCCCCGGCGATGTTGTCGCCCGTAAGGGAGCGGAAGCCCTCGAAAGCGGCGTAGACGCGGTAGCCGCGCTTTTCCCCCTCCTCGGTCATGGAGGTGGCGACGGCGGAGTATCCTGGGGCGTTTCCGCCGTCGAATATGAGCAGTATCTTTTTTTCTCTTTCCATGCCAAGCGCCATGGCCGATAGATCCTTCCGGTATTCTACCCGCGATCGGCCGGAAGTAACAGGACGATCGCCAGGCGGCTTTCATCGGCGCGCCTCCCATAACATCATGCGACGCGAAGCACCTCGCCCCGGATGAGACAGCGGGGTTTTTCGCCGAGCCTGTCCTGAGCGAAGCCGAAGGGCTCAGAATGACACGTTCTCATCCCATGGCCCTGATGCCATGCTGAACCTGGTAAAGAGTCTCAAGGCCGTGAAGGCATGAGACCCTGAAACAAGCCCAAGGCGCCAACCGTGGTCGTCCTCCACCGGGACCGTTTATCAGAAAAGCGTGAAAGTGATATCATAAAGAATTCAGTTTCGATTTTTGTTATCCGATGTTATCCGATGTTATCCGATGAAGATCAGGAACTTTTCGATAATAGCGCACATAGACCACGGCAAGTCCACCCTCGCCGACAGGCTGCTCGAGCGCACCGGCGCCGTCACGGGCCGGGATATGAAAGAGCAGGCGCTGGACACTATGGATCTGGAGCGCGAGCGGGGAATCACCATCAAGGCGCAAACGGCGCGCCTCGAGTACAAGGCGAGGGACGGGGAAAAGTACGTCCTGAACCTGATAGACACCCCCGGCCACGTTGATTTCTCCTACGAGGTGTCCCGGAGCCTTGCCGCCTGCGAGGGGGTTTTGCTCGTGGTGGACGCGGCGCAGGGGATAGAGGCGCAGACCCTGGCCAACGTCCACCTCGCCCTGGAGAGCGATCTTGTCATGATCCCGGTGATAAACAAGATCGACCTGCCGTCGGCGGACGTGGAGGGGGTCGCCCGGCAGATAAGGGAGGTCATAGGCGTCACGGACGAGGAGATAATCCACGCCTCGGCCAAGACGGGATTGGGGGTGGACGATATCCTTGAGGCCATAGTGGAACGGATACCAGAGCCCGGCCGCGACGTCGGCGCGAAGCCGCGGGCGCTGGTGGTGGACTCCTGGTACGACACCTACCGGGGCGTCGTGTCGCTGATCCGCGTAGTGGAAGGCGCCATCGGCTCAGGCGGCAAGATAAAGTTCATGGCCAGCGGCGTGGAGCGGGAGGTGGACAACATGGGTGTTTTCACCCCCAAGCCCACGCCGGTCGAAAGGCTCACCGCCGGGGAGGTCGGCTTTTTCACCGCGGCGATAAGGGACATCGACGACGCGAAGATCGGCGACACGGTCACCCTGGCGAAGGGGGGCTCGGAAAAAGCGCTGCCAGGATTCAAGGAGGCCAAGCCGATGGTCTTCTCCGGCCTTTACCCCACGGACAACGAAGATTACGAGCGCCTGCGCGACGCCCTGGGCAAGCTGCGTTTGAACGACAGCTCCATAGTCTACGAGCCGGAGGTCTCGCCCGCGCTGGGGTTCGGGTTCCGTTGCGGCTTCCTGGGGCTTTTGCACATGGGGATAGCCCGGGAGAGGCTGGAGCGGGAGTTCGGCCTGTCGCTGATCTCCACTGCGCCGACGGTCGTCTACAGGGTGGAACTGAAGGGCGGTGAGACGATCGAGGTGGACAATCCCTCCAACCTGCCCGGCCCGAACGAGCGGGAGAGCATCTCCGAACCGGTGATCGAGGTCAACATCATCACCCCCAACGACTACGTCGGCGCGGTCATGACGCTGTGCCGGGAGAGGCGGGGGGTCCAGAAGAAGATGGAGTACCTTTCACCCGAGCGGGTGTCGCTGAGTTTCCACCTGCCCCTGAACGAGGTGGTGCTGGACTTTTACGACAAGCTGAAAAGCCTGACCCGCGGCTACGCCTCCATGGACTACGAGCACGTGGGATACCAGGAGGCGGACCTGGTGAAGCTCGACCTGCTGGTGAACGGCCAGTCCGTGGACACCCTCTCCACCATCGTCCACAAGGACAAGGCCCACCACGTGGGCAAGGAGCTTACGGACAGGATGAGGGAGTTGATCCCCAGGCAGATGTTCGACATCGCCATCCAGGCGGCCATCGGGGGCAAGATCATAAGCCGCCAGAACCTGAAGGCCATGAGAAAGAACGTCACCGCCAAGTGCTACGGCGGTGACATCACGCGGAAACGAAAGCTCATCGAAAAACAGAAAGCCGGAAAAAAGAGAATGAAAAGCGTAGGCAGGGTGGAGATACCCCAGGAGGCCTTCCTGGCGATGCTTAAAAGTGACGCCTGAAGAAGGGGTAAGGCAGAAGGTGGACAGGGATCTGGACAACGAGAAAAACCCCTCGCTCTGGAAAGAGTATCTCAAGGCCGGCGTGGTGGCGGTCCTGCTGGCGTTTTTCATCAGGACATACGTCGCCCAGGCTTTCAAGATCCCCTCGGAGTCCATGATGGACACCCTCATGGTGGGGGACCATCTGCTCGTCAACAAGATGGTCTACCATTTCTTCGAGCCGGAGCGCGGTGACATCATCGTCTTCCGGTACCCCCTGGATGAGGAGAGAGACTTCGTCAAAAGGGTCGTCGGTCTGCCGGGGGAGACGGTCGAGATAAAGGGGACGACGGCCTACATCAACGGCGAGCCGCTGAAGGAGCCTTACGCCATCTATGAGCCGACGCCTTTCGGCTCCAAAGGATATCATTTCGGTCCCGTGAAGGTGCCTCCGGGCCATCTTTTCATGATGGGCGACAACAGGAATAACAGCCAGGACTCGCGTGTTTGGGGGCCGTTGGACGAGGACCTCATACACGGCAAGGCCTTCCTGATCCACTGGTCCTGGAGAAACAGGACCTGGGACATCCGCTGGCGCAGGGTCGGAAGACTCCTGGAATAGCGGAGGAGGCGGTCAGCCCCGCCCTTTCTCCAGGGCGCCCGCGATCTCGCCGAAAGGGACGCTTCTCTGCTCGCCGGACTCCATATCCTTGAGCGTAACGGCGCCGCTCCTTGTCTCGTCCTCGCCGATCATCATGGTGAACCTGGAGCCGGACCTGCCCGCCTTGCGCATCCTGCTTTTAAGGCTCCCCCCCTCGAAGCATTTCTCCACCGCGTAGCCGCGCGCGCGCAGCCTGTGGGCAAGCTCGAAGGCTCTGCCGGCCGCTTCGGGGGTCATGTCGATGATGTAGACATCGGGCCGGAGGGTATACTCCTCCACCGCCTCTTCGTTGTCGAGAAGGCTTATCAACCGCTCCATCCCCACGGCGAACCCGACGGCCGGGGTAGGCGGCCCTCCCATCTGTTCCACCAGCAGGTCATACCTGCCCCCTCCGGCCACGGCGTTCTGGGCCCCGAGCCGGGTGGAGGTCACCTCGAAGGCGGTCCTGGTGTAATAGTCCAACCCGCGCGCCATCCTGGGATCCAGCGTCACCGGGACTTTCTGCTCCAGCAACAGGCTCCCGACCGCCTCCAGGCTCTCTTCACACTCGCCGCAGCGGTACTTGTCTATGGCTGGGGCCTCCGCCACGACCTCCCGGCAGCCCTTTGCCTTGCAGTCCAGCGCCCGGAAGGGGTTTCGCTCGATCCTCGCCTTGCAGTTGTCGCACAGGGAGTCCGCCCTGTCCTTCAGAAACTCGTAAAGCGCCTTTTTGTAAGCCGGGCGGCAGTTCGGACAGCCGAGGGAGTTCAGCGCGACTTCCAGCCCGGTCACGCCGAGAGCGCCGAATATGTCCATCAACGCAAGGATGGCCTCCGCGTCCACCCCGGGGTTCGCCGAGCCGAAAACCTCCGCGCCGAACTGGTGGAACTGGCGGAACCTGCCCGCCTGCGGCCTCTCGGCGCGGAACATGGGGCCGAAGTAGAAGAGCTTGCGGACGCCCGGCGGGTCGTAGAGCCTGTTTTCTATGTACGCGCGGACGACCGGGGCCGTCCCCTCCGGCCTGAGGGTCAGCGACTCGCCCCCCCGGTCGGTGAAGGTGTACATCTCCTTTTCCACGATGTCCGTCGTCTCGCCTATGGACCGGCTGAAGACCTCCGTCTTCTCGAAGATGGGGGTCCTTATCTCGCTGTAGCCGTAACGCCTGAACATCTCCCGAGCCGTCTTTTCGACAAACTCCCAGGCGGGGGCCTCGCCGGGGGTGATGTCCCTGACCCCTTTCACCCTCTTCATGAAACCACTCTTCACTTTTCCTCCGCAGGTCCGCGATGTTAAATGTTTTCAAACATATAGAAGGCCCTCGCGCCTTGGGCTCCGAAGCGGCAAAGAAATATATTCTGCAGCGCGCGGGCGGCGATTGCAAATGTTTTCAGGACTTTTCAGCGCCCGGCGCGGAAGGCGCCCGGGAGGCGGCGGCGGCCTTCGGCAAGGTCACGGTGAACCTCGCGCCCTCCCCCAGCCTGCTGTTGACATGGATGGAGCCACCATGAAGCTCCACGATGTTTCTCGCGATGCACAACCCCACCCCCATGCCTCCGTGTTTCCGTGTGCTGGAGCCGTCGATCTGCCTGAACCTGTCGAAGATCACCTCCTTTTCGATCTCCGAAAGCCCCCTCCCGTCGTCCTCCACAAAGACTTCCGCGAACTCGCCGTTTCCCCTGCACCCCATCGTGATCCGCCCGTCCTTGTCGGTGAACTTCACGGCGTTCTGGGCGATCTTGTAGAGAGCCTGTATGAGCCTGGTCCTGTCCGCCGTCACGGGAGGCGTCTGGTCGTCGATGTCCAGGACTATCTGGCGCTCGCCTCCGGCGGCGCCCTGCATGGAGTCGGCCAGTTCCCGGACAACGTCGGGGAAGCTGGTCGGCGCGGGCGAAAGCCTTATCCTGCCCGCCTCGATCATGGACAGGTCTATTAAGTCGTCCACAATGGCGAGGAGTTGGGCGCTGCTTTCCATTATCTGACTCATCATCATCTTTGCTTTGCCGGATTCCTCGAGGCTTTTCGCCAGTATCCCGGAAAAGCCTATAACACTCGTCAGGGGGGTGCGAAGCTCGTGGCTTATGTTCGCCAGGAACTCGGACTTCAGCCGGTTGGCCTCCATGGCCCGCTCCGTCTGGGCCATGAGCTCGCGGTTTTTCCTTTTCAGGTCTTCATCCCGTTCCCTGAGCGCGCCGGACATATGGCGTATGCGGACGAGGCTCCTGTTCTGCTTCAGCGTGAAAAGAAACTGCGTGTAGGCGCTTATGACACCGACGGCCATAAAGGCGGTGTAATAGAAAAAGTTCGTGGACGCGATGTACAGATCACCGCCAAGGCCGGAGCGCAACAGGCCGGGGATCAGGTAGCCGGCGAAGCTGATAAACGATATCACCAGGATTACCCTCAAAGGCAACGCCAGCAAAAGCCCGCTCACGAGGATGACAAGACCCGGCGCCAGCGCCCATTCCGACTCCAGCCCGCCGGTGAGATAGGCGATAAGGCCCGTCCCGGCCGCCGCCGTGAGAACCTGGGCATAGGTGAGCCACATGTAATGGGAAAAAGACCTGCCCGGTTTCAACACAAGAATATGGACAGCGAAAAGGGCCACCGCCGCCGCCTTCACCCAGAAAAGCTTCCAGAAAAGGGCGGAGGGCAGAAGAAGGTCGGGGAAATTCGAAATGATGAAAAGCATCATGGCCAGGGTGGCCGTAAGACGCAACCTCGCAGGATAGATGTCCTCAAGGCTCTGGGCGTCATCCCGGCCAAGCGACCGCGGAATAAAAATGTTCCGCAACATCCTCATTCCCACGCTGCCCCGCGGAGCGGGTGGGCTTGAATCAGAAGGCGTCAAATGATTTTATCCCCTGCTTTTCTCTGGTTTATCATTCCCCCCGTTCTTTCCGATCTTTTTTTCTCATCGACCGAGGCCGGTTTCCACCCGCGCCGGGGATCATGAGCATCTCCGGGTTCTTTTCTCGCAAACGGGCCAGGTGGGGCTTGTATAGTTTGCCGATCCTCTTTGTCCATCCCCATCTCCATCCACGCGCCATTTATCTTTCCATGTATCATTTTACAACGTTTGGGGCATGTCGATAAAATCCTAAACTCATCTTGGCCGTCCGTTCCCTTTTAATGGTATATTGAAAAAATGAACCTGAAAGTTAACGAGCCGCCGGTCTGCGGCCATTGCGGCGCCAGCATGATAAAACACGATCTGCCGCCGGTCACTTTCTCCGACGGCCTCGGCTGGGGCGCGCCGTTCCTATGGATGTGTCCCAACGATGAATGCCCCATCTTCAGAAAGGGGTTCTACCACACCCTGGACAATTACGGACAGACCACCTCCATGCGCGCGATCGTGGAGCCGGACTCCGGCAGGGAGTCGGTCGTGCCGGCGTTCACCATCGCCGCCGAACACCTCGACGCCTTCGTCGAGATAAGGGCCGAGCAGGCTCGCCGCCTGCGCGAGGAGGGACCGCAGAACCCGCCCGCCGCCGATAACGACGGCGAATATCCCGAACTCGACGACTACGACCCCAACAAGGGCTTTACGGAAGCCTGAAAACCCGAAGAATCCGCCGCGACGCCTTCTTTTCACGCTATTCCCACAGGGCTCGGCTTTTGCGCGGCCCTCGTCCAAAAAAAAGCTGAAAAATTCCCTTATGGTTTCAGAGAATCGAGCCGATAAGAAATCAGGCGGAGCGCGCCCCGGGCCATTAAAAAGGCGGCCCGTTTGACATCAAGCCTGAAAAGCTTGATATAATTGTAGTTAACAGGAAGCGAACATTTTTCGAAAAAAGCGATGGTAGAGTCTTTCGGTATGCAGTACGTGTTGCAGCTCAGCAACACCGTGGAGCGGGCCCAGATGGCCCAGCAACATCAGGCCGACGAGGTCTCCCGCGCCTTCGACAGGGAGTTGGAGAAGATCGACAAACGCGAAGGCGACCAGACCCGCGCCACCCGTGAAAGCGAGGAGATCCGCGGCCTGAGCGATTCCGATCAGCGCAAGGAGAAGCGCTACGCCCGCCGCCAGCCCGGCCCGCATGAGAAGAAGGAAGAGGAGGAGGAGAAAAAGCCCGCCCCCGAAACGGCCGACGAAGGCCGCCTGGTAGACGTTATTGTTTAGTCCGCCCCTCCGGGCGGTTTATAATTAGCTATGGACCGCTGGACCCTTTTCCAGATACTGGTAGACATCGCCCTCCTTTTGCTCGTCGCCGGGCTGCTGGCGCGGCAGAGAAAATCGTCAAAAGCGGACGCGCCCGGCCCCGCCGCTGAACCCGCGAGGCTCTCCGGGGAGGAGATAGCCCAGCTCGAGGCCCTGATGGACGAGCTGGCGCGGCTCGTCGTACGGGCGGAGAAGGTGGCGGACCGCATAGAAAAAAGCTCCACCGCCGGCTCCTCTTCCAGGCTGAAAGACGAAAGCGCGGAGCCCGCGCCGAAAAAAAAAGCGGCCACGGAAGTGGAGGACGGCCCCGTTCTGGATGACCAGCGGTCGAAAGCGTCCGCGCTCATAAAAAAAGGTCTCCCTGACGAGGAGGTAAGCCGCAGGGCCGGAGTCCCCGTCCACGAGGTCCGCCTCATCCGCCGCATGGGCGCCTGAACGGGACATGCTCATAAACAATCTCCCCCCGAGCCTCCTGCAGGCCGCCTTGAAGGCCCTGGGGCCGGAAGGGCAAACAATCGTCTTCCAGGAGGGGGAGATTATCGAGGGCCGGGTTCTGAAAGTCCTCTCCAGCAGGCAGGCGCTCCTGCGCGTCGGCGGCATGGAGGTAATGGCCCTTACGCCTTCGGGGCTCTCCGAGGGCCAGGGCATAGTGGGCAGGGTGGAGCGGGTCTCACCGAAGATAACGGTCAGCCTGCTGCGGGGCGAGTCCACGCAGGATGTGAAGACAACGGAGCTCATAAGGCTTCTCATGCCCGGCAAGACCGAGATCGGGCGCTCCCTCGGCCGCGTAATCGAGGCAGCCGGAGCGGAGGGCCTTGCGCCGAGGGCGCGGGAGGCGATGAGGACCATGGCCGGGGCGCTCGAAAAGGCCCTCTCGCTCGACATCGGGAGCCTGACGCCGGAAAAAGCCCGCGAGGCGTTGAAAAACTCCGGGCTTTTCCTGGAGGCCGCCCTCAGGGCCGCCGCTGAAGGGAAGGCGTCAAGGACCGAAATCCGGGCCGCCCTGGAGGCGGACATAAAGGCCCTCCTCGGAAAGACTCTGGCCACCGTGGAGGAGGAGGTTGGCCGCCTCGCCCGCGAGGTCGAAGGGGCGGTTAAAACGACAGGAAAGGGCGGAGCCCCCAGCCCGCGGGCCGGCGAAGGAGGGACCGCCGCCCAGGCGGCCCTCATGGACGAGCTCGCCGGAACACGCCAGGCGGCCAGGGAGATCAAGGACGCCGTCAACAACATAGAGCTCAACCAGCTCATAAACGGCGCCGCCAAAGAAAGCCCCGCCAGGGCAGAAGCGCCCATGATGTACCAGCTGCCCTTTGTCCATGAGGGCCTCATCCAGACCGCAAGGCTCTACATACAACCCAGGAAAGAGAAGGAAAGCGCGGAAGGAAAGACGGGCAAAAGAAAAGAGACCAGCAGGATAGTCTTCATGCTGAGCATGAGCAGGCTGGGACCCGTCCGGGTGGACCTCGACGTGAGCCCGAAGCGGATAGGCGGCTCCGTCTACGTCGTGGACGAGGAGGCCGCCGCCCATGCGAGAAGGCTTTTGCCGGAGCTTGCGGGGCCCCTCGAGGCGGCGGGATACGAGACCTGGATAGAGGTTCGCGCCGCTGGGAAGGATTTTATAACCGAACGGATCGAAAACCGGTCCCCGATCCTTGCCGAGCGGGGCCTTATCAGCCTGAAGGTGTGACGATGGCGGAGGACGAGGCGAAAGGGCGCAAAAAAGCCGTGGCGCTGAAATACAAGTCCGGCGAACAGTCCGCCCCCTCCGTGGCCGCCAAGGGCGCGGGACAGACCGCCGAGAGGATCATAAAAATCGCCAGGGAAAACAACATTCCCATCAAGGAAGACCCCGACCTCGTGGAGACCCTCTCCCGGCTGGACCTTTACCAGGAGATACCGCCGGAGCTTTACCACGTCATCGCCGAAGTCCTCGCCTGGGTTTACAGGGTAAACGCGGGCTACGAAGGCCGGGCCGGAAAATGACGGTGGGGCGCCCTACCAGGCGTATCCCGCGAAGACGCCGAAGCTCATATAATCCGCGCTCACGCTCTGCCCGGCGATGTCCATCCTAGCGCCCATGACGGCCCGCGCGCCAGCGCCGATGAGAAAGCCTCCATACACCCGCGCCCCAGCCTCCAGCGCGACAAAAGCGCCCGCCGCCGACCCCGAGGCGCCGGACGACCTCCCCTGCGACGAAGCGTCCAAAGACATGGAGACAAGCGCCGCCCCGGCGGAAAGATCGATGAAAAACGGCGGGTGAATCTCGCGCCCCCAGCCCGGGCCGAATCGTATCTCGGAGAAGGACGACGATATGTCATAGCCGCGCTGGATGGCCCAACCTTGCCCGTCTTTTGCCGCCGTGGCGGAGACGCTCCCCGCCGCCTTCGCCGCCTGGGAATAGCCCGCGACAAAGCGCCAGTCCCCCTTCCCCACGGCGCCGGACAAACCGAAAACCGTCCGCCCCTCCACCGGCGCCCAGTCGCCGGAGGATAGGCCCAGGGCGCCTCCCTCGAGTTTCAGCGACCAGCTCCACGCGCTCCTCTTCTCCGCGGCGGCATCGAAGTCATTATCGGCGGCGAAGGCGCTAACAGGCGCGGCAGTCAGAAAAAGGATTATCAGGGCGCGCCCTGCCATCCCACTCCGGCGCGCCGTCATCGTTCCTCCGCATCGGCCACGGCGGGGAAGGCGTTTATCCGCCTCATGTCCTTCACGACGCCGCCGGGGTATGGGTCGTCGAAGCTCTTGGCCGTTGAGCGCAGAATATCGACGATATCCGAAACACCGAGGCCCGGCGCGGCCTGCCGCATGAGGGCGAAGGCGCCCGCCACGTGGGGCGCGGCCATGGACGTGCCGTGCCATTCCACGACCCTGTTTCCGGGATAGGCGGACCTTATCGAGGAGCCGGGCGCGGCCAGGGTGACGAAGGAGGCGGTGTTGGAGTAATAGGCCAGGGTGTCTTTTCCATGGGGGCAGTAGTCCTCCTGCCAGCCGTCGCACGTGGCGGCGACGCTGACGGCGGCGCCGACGCAGGCGGGCTCGGCTATGGCGTCGACATAATATTCATTGCCCGTGGCGGCCACGACAGCTATTCCCGCGGAGCGAAGGTTGTCCATGAAAGGTTTGTAGGGCGAGCCGTCGCAATAGCCCGTGTTCTCGCCGCCCCCGAGGCTTAAGTTGACGGCGGCGATGCTGTACAAGTCCCGCAGCGAATAGACCCATTCCATCCCGGAGAGAACGTCGCTCGTGAACGACAGGGCGCAGGGCGGATCGTCACAGAAGACGCCGCTGTCGAAACGGGTGAACACCTGGACGGCGATGATGCCCGCGCCATGCGCCACGCCGCGCAGGCCCCATCCTCCGTCGCGCCCCGCGGCTATTCCCGCGACATGCGTGCCGTGGCCGCAGCCGGCTATGTCCATGGAGCAGTTCAGGCCGCAGCCGGGGCCGGATGTGTCCTGGCATCCCGAATAGCAGACCGACGAGGCGTAGTAAGGATACACGTAGTAGTCGGTGGAAAAACACGCCTCGGCGGCGACGGCGCCTGCGAGCATGGGGTGATTCTTGTCCACACCGGTGTCGAGGACCGCCACCGTCCAGCCGGAGCCGTCGACCTCTTCCACGCGGCTCTCCATGTCGTCCAGAACGATCCCCTGGACGGCCGACCCGCCGCCCGCCGAGTACGAGTCCGGCTCGTTGCGCACAAGCGGCTCGCTCTCGGAAAGCGACGGCTTCATCAGCCTGTCCTCGTACACCGCCTCCACGTCCCGTGACTCCGAGAGGCGGGCGAGCGCCTCCTCGTCCACGGCGAAGGCTATGAAAGGCGCCGTGGAGTATCGCTTGACGCCGGATATCCCCGTCCCGTCAAGCTCTTTGAGCAGCCTCGCCTGGGCGGACCTGATCTGTTCGCGCTGGGCCTGCGCGCGCGCGGCGGCGAGCGCTCCTTCGGGGGCGAAGTCCCTGCCGGTCCTCAGGCGGACGATGACCCTGGCCGATCCGCTTTCCCGGGCGATGTCCGCCAGGCTGGATATTCCGGACGCGCCGGGAGCGGAGGCTCTCGAGCCCGCCCGGGCCGAATCGGCGGCGATGAACGCAAGGGCCGTCAGCAGACACAAAAACCATAGGCGCATTCTCACCCTCCCCGAAAAGACGAAAACGACGGCTATTAGATTTTCCCGGAAACCAGTATAAAGAATATATACCCAACGCCCATGGACGGGGAGAAAGAATCTTTTTTTTTTCGCGGGACCCCGGCGGGGGCTATTCCTTCGCCGACCCGGAGCGGCCCGGAGGATCCTGCGCGGGGCGGGGGTTTTTTATCAGGCGGAATCTTTTTTTACGGCCGTCCTCGGGAAGGCCCACGTTCTCCGGCGCGCCCTCATCCATTTCCACGCCGAGGGACTTGAGCACGGCGTCGAGCTTCTTCTCGAGCCGCACGGACCTTTGGTATCCCTTGTACCGCATCCAGCTGACGAGTATGACCACGATGGTGATGTAAAGCCACTTGACGCTCATTTTCCGCGCCTGTCCCCTCCTTTTCCTGATGAAGGTCTCTTATAGAACATTTCCCGGCGGCGGGTCAATCCAGAAGCTCGTAATACATGTTCCTGCGCCGCGGCGTCATGCCGATATTTTCTATTATGACGCGGATATCCTTCTCCGACATCCTGAAAGAGACCCCCGCCGCCGCGACGACGTTCTCCTCCATCATCGTCGAGCCCATGTCGTTGGCGCCGAACATGAGCGCCACCTGGGCCACCTTCGGCCCCTGGGTAACCCACGAGGCCTGTATGTTCTTCACGTTGTCGAGGTAGAGCCGCGAGACGGCCAGCGTCCTCAGGTAGTCGAACCCTCCCGCGGGATGGACGCCGGTCATCGCCGTGTTTTCGGGCTGGAAGGGCCACGGGATGAAGGCGGTGAACCCTCCCGTCTCGTCCTGCAGGTCGCGTATCCGGCGCATGCTCTCCACCCTCTGCTCGACGGTCTCCACGTGGCCGAACATCATCGTGGCGGTGGTCCTCATCCCCTGCCGGTGGGCCTGCCGCATCACCTCTATCCACTCGTCCGCCGAGCATTTGCGGGGGCTGATCCTTTTACGGACGGCGCCGGAGAGTATCTCCGCCCCGCCGCCGGGGATGGAGTCCAGCCCCGCCGCGGAAAGCCTCGCTATGGTCTCTGCCACGGACAGGCCCGAAAGCTCCGCTATATGCTGTATCTCAGGCGGCGAGAAGGCGTGGACGTGGACGCCGTGTCTCGACTTTATGTGGCGGAGCAGGTCCTCGTACCACTCGATGGTATACGAGGGATGCAGTCCGCCCTGCATCAGTATCTGGACGCCGGCGGCGGCCTTCGTCTCCTCTATCTTCCTGTCGATCTCGTCGGGGGAGAGGACATAGCCATCCTCGTCCCCCTCCACCCGGTAGAAGGCGCAGAAGTCACACCAGGAGACGCAAAGGTTCGTGTAGTTTATGTTTCTGTCTATAACGTAGGTGACGATGTTGTCCGGCTTTACGCGCCTCCTGGCGGCGTGGGCGGCGCGGCCCATGGACAGAAGATCGCTCGATCTCAAGAGGGCGGAGGCCTCATCGTCGGAAAGACGGCGCGCCCCGGCCGCCGCGCCCTCAAGCGCCTTTTCGAGGTCGAACACCGCCGCGTCTTCCGTCATGACCGTTCCCCATCCCGGCTTTCGCCGCCGCCCCTTTCCTCCCTGAGGTCCAGAAGCTCCACGGAGATCACGGCCCTGGGGGTGGCGTCCAGCACGGTGATAAGATACGGGCCTATCGCCATTTTCTCCCTCTTGTTCGGTATGCGTTCCAGAGCGTCGTTCATGAATCCGCCCAGCGTCTCGTAGTCGCCCGTGGGCAGGTCCAGGCCCAGCTCCTCGTTGATTATGTCCACCTCCATTGTAGCGTCAATTATGTATTTTCCCTCCTCCAGCCTCTCGTAGAACTTCACCGGGCGGTCATACTCGTCCTCGATCTCGCCCACGATCTCCTCTAAAAGGTCCTCCATGGTGACGATCCCCACCGCCGCGCCGTACTCGTCCACCACCACCGCCATATGTGTTCCCTTTTCCTGCATCTCTCTCATGAGGTCGGCGTTTTTCTTGGCGTCGGGCGTGTAGAGCGGGTCGGTCATGACGGTGTCCACTCTCTCCCCCCGGTCGGGCCAGCGGAGGATGTCGAAGGCGCTTATTATCCCCACTATGTTATATATCCTGTCGTGGAAGACCGGCAGGCGCGAAAACCCAGTCTCCGCCACCTTTTTCCTCGCCTCCGCCAGCGTGGCGCCGCTCTCCACGGCCACCACCTTCACAAGCGGCCTCATGGCCGACTCCACGGAGCTGGACTTGAAGTCGAATATGCGGCTTATCATCTTCTTTTCGTCCTGGGCGATGTCCAGATCTTTACCGGTTATCCTGGCCAGGGACATGATCTCCTCCCGGGTGGCGAGAGCCGCCTTTATCTCCTCGCCTTTCAGGAAAATCCGCAGCGGCAGCTTGGCCAGAAAGGAGGTCACCACCAGCAAGGGGGTGAAAACCTTCTGGGCCAGGGCCAGAGGCTCCGCCAGGAGCCTGAGAGCCGTCTCCAACCGCTGGCGGACCAGCATCTTTGGGACTATCTCACCCAGCACCAGGGTGACGGGGCCCATGATGATAAAGGAGTAAAGATCGGCCTCTGCGCCGATCCTCTCCGTCATGAAGGCCGTGACGATGGAGGCGGCGGCGAAGACACACACGTTCGTGCCGACGGAGGTGGTCCCGAAGATTTTGTCCGGCGATCTCAAAAGCCCCTCCACGGTCCTGGCGTATTCGTGGCCGCTCTCGGCCAGGTGGCGCAGCCTTATCCTGTTGAAGGAGATGAGCGCGAACTCGCCCCCGGAGAAAAAGCCCTCTGCCAGCAGAAAGAAGATGACGAGGACAACGGTAAGCGACAGGTCCATGTCAGCCCTCCACTTCCTCTTTAAGCCGCACCTTCAGCTCCGTTATCCTGTGCCCCTTCACCCCCTCCACGGTGAAAGAGAAACCGTCCGTCTCCACCTTCTCGCCCCACGAGGGCGCGCGGCCGAACAGGTGGAACACGAACCCGCCGATGGTCTCTATCTCCCCGTGGCCGAGGGAGGCGCCGAACCGCTCGTTGAAGTCCTCCAGCGGAAGGGACGCGGAGACACGGTAGACGTCCTGCGCAAGGCGGGTGACCATGTAGTCCGCCTCCCGCCCGTTCGGGGCGGACTCGCCGACCAGTTCGGAGATTATGTCCTCCATGGTGACGACCCCCTGCGTCCCTCCGTACTCGTCCATGGCTATGGCCATGTGGGCCTTCCTCTTCTTGAACTCGCGCAGAAGCTCGCTTATGGTCATCGTCTCCGGGACGATGAAAGGCTCGCGCAGGAGGCTTTTCAGGGTCACGGCTGGGTCCGGCGGATATTCCAGCTTCAGAAGATCCTTCTTGAACAGTATCCCTTCGATGTTGTCGATGTTCTCCCGGTAAACCGGCGCCCTGGCGTAGGGCGATTTCGCCATGATGTCCCACGCCTCCTTCAGCGGCGTGTCCACCTCCAGCGCCACAAGGTCCGTCCTGGGGGTCATGACATCCTCCACGGCGCCCTCCCCCATCTCGAAAACGCCGTGGATCATCTCCTTTTCCTCTTCGGCGATGATCCCCTCCTCGGCGGCCTCCTCCATGAGCGTCTTGAACTCCTCCTCGGTGAACATCCCCCCCTCCCCCGCCGCGGAGCCGCCCATGAGCCGGACCACGCTGCCTGCAAGGCCCGTCACCACCACCTGGAAAGGGTGTATGGCCCACACGAAGGCGGACAAGGGATAGGCGGCCAGCAGCGCCCATTTTTCGTTGTTGTGATGGGCCACCGTTTTCGGGTTTATCTCGCCGAAGACCAGCAGCGCGAACGTGCCAGCCCCGAGCGCCACCGCAAGACCCGCGTCGCCGAAAAGACTCAGGGCAAGGAACGTGGCCACGGCGGAGATGGCGACGTTGACCAGTTCGTTGCCTATGTAAATGCTGACCAGCAGCCGCTGGGGGTTGGAAAGCAGCGCGTCCACCTTCGCGCCGGTCCTGCCGCCGGTTTTCTTGAGCCTTTCCCTTGTCATGCGGGACAGGGAAAAGAAAGCCACTTCGCTGCCGGAGAAGAACCCGGAAACGAAAAGAAGCCCTATCAGCAGGAAAAACCTGGGATATAACGAGTCGTCCATATTCTCGGCGGCAAGACCGCCAGGCCCTGTTCCTCCAGAAAAAGCGGCCGCGGGGCCACCGATCAGGAAACCCCCGCTCCCTCGAGATCCTCGAGCTCTATGCTCTCCACCTCGCCGAACTCCGACAGGGGCTTGTCGAACCCGGACTGGTCGCCCACCACCACTATCTTGAGCGCGCCGGGCCTGAGGTACTCCCGCGCCACGCGCAGCACATCTTCGGCGTTCACCTCCATTATTCTGTCCCGGTAGGTCTCAAGGTAGTCATCCGGGTAATCGTAGTAATCCACCGTCAGCCGCTGGCTCATCAGCCGCTGGGGGGTGTCGAAGATGAATATAAAAGAGTTCACGATAGAGTCCTTCGCCCGCTTTAGCTCCTCGGGGATGACCTTTTCCTCACGGATCCTGCGCGCTTCCTCGAGCATCAGCCGTATAGTCTTCGCGGTGCTCCCGGTCTTCGTCTCCGCCCCCAGCCTCACGCTGCCGATCTCCATCCGCCCGCCGAAGTGGTAGGACCAGACGGAGTAGGCCAGACCGTGGTCCGTCCGCACGGTCTTCACCAGCCGCGAGGAAAAACCGGAGCCGCCCAGGATGTGGTTCATTACCCTGAAGGCGAAATAGTCCGGGTCCGTCCTGCGAAGGGCCAGATGTCCCATGCGGATGACGGACTGCCCGAGGCTCTTCTCCGCGACGTACACGCCTCCCTTGCCCTTCTCCTTCGCGGGCTCCACGGCGGGATACTCAGGGTCCGGCCCGCTCCACCCGGCGAAGACCTCCTCCAGCCTGGCGATTATCTTCTCCTCGTCGAAATCGCCAGTCACGCCGAGGATGAAGTTCTGGGGGACGAAGTATTTTTCGTGGAAGGCCATCACGTCCTCACGGGTAATGGATTTCACCGACTCGGTGGTCGGCGTCCGCCCGTAGGGCGTCCCGGCGTAGAGCAGCTCCCGAAGCTCTCTCGACGCTATCTCCTGCGGGTCATCGTTCTGGCGGCGGATGGAATCGAGCATACGCGCCCTGGCAAGCTCCAGCCTGTCCTCGTCGAAGGCGGGGTTTCGTATCACGTCGGCGAAAAGCTCCAGCCCCACGCCGATGTCCCTGGACAGGACCGAGAGCATGGCGCTGCCGCTCTCCTCCCCTATGGAGGTCTCCACGGAGCCGCCGATCATCTCCAGCCTCTCGTCCAGATCCTCCGGCGGCAGAGTTTTCGTCCCGCCGGAGCGGATGGCCGCGCCGGTCAGGGACGCAAGGCCCGCCTTGTCCTCAGGCTCCCACCTCGCGCCGACGCGGATCATCGCCGCCACGTTGAAGACGGGAAGCTCGCGGTCCGGCAGCAGGTGGACGGTCATGCCGTTGCTCAGCGTCACGCGCTTCGTCTCCGGTATCCGTGTTTTTATTGGGGGGTATTCAAGCTCTGCCAGCGAAGGCTCTTTGCCCGCCCCCGGCGCCGCGCATGAAAGCAGCGCCGCGGCGGCCAGCGAAAGCGAGAACGCGGCCACGGCCCTAATCATTCTCTTCGCTCCGCGTCAGGGTGGCCACGGTCATGTTGTCTTTCGTGAAATATTTTTCCGCCACGCGGATTATGTCCTCCGGCGTCACGGCCTTTATCCTCTCCATCTCCCGCAAAACCTCCCGCCAGTCGCCCGTGACCTGCTGGTAATAGGTCAGCAGGCGGGCCATGCCGTAGTGGGAAACCAGGCCGCGGATGAAGTCCGCCTCCATGTTGTTTATCACCTTCTCGAGCTCCTTTTCCGGCACGGGCTCGGTCTTCAGCCTCTCGAGCTCATCCCACACCGCCTCCTCGACGTCCATGGTTGTATGCGGCGGCATCGGCTCTCCCGCTATCGTGAAAAGGTTCGGATGCCGGGAGCCGGGAACCGTGAAAGTCCCCACGGATACCGCGACCTTCTTCTTCTCCACTATGTTCCTGTAGAACCTGCTGGTGCGCCCCTGGGAGAGAATGGAGTCTATTACGCTGAAGACGTAGTCGTCGGGCTCAGGGAACGTCGGCTTGTGAAAACCCATCATGAAGGATGGGTTAGCGTCGAAGACCACCTCAATCCGGCGCTCCCCTCCCTGCGGCGGCTCCTTTGTCGGGCGCCTGACCGGCAACGGCCGGGCAGGCAGGGGGCCGAAATATTTCTCGATCGTCTTTTTTACGTTCTCGAAGTCAAGATCACCCACGATGGCGATGACGGCGTTGTTCGGGGCGTACCAGGTGTCCCAGAACCTTTTCACCTCCCCCAGCGGCAAAACCGCGATGTCCGACTCCCACCCGATGATCGGCCATCCGTAGGGGCTGGCTATAAACGCCGCGGAGAGGAAACGCTCGTAGAGCTTGCCCTGGGGCCTGTTCTCGTAGCTTCGCCGCCGCTCCTCCATGACAACGTCCCGTTCAGCGTAATATTCCCGCATAACGGCGTCGCGCATCCTGTCGCTTTCTATCCAGGCCCAAAGCTCCAGCTTGTTGGCGGGCAGACGGATTATGTAGGTCGTCAGGTCCTTGCTCGTTCCGGCGTTGAACCCCACTCCCCCTTCGGCGGTGTATATCTTCGAGTAGCTGTCGGAGATTACATATTTCTTCTGCTCCCTCTGCGCTTCGGCGAGCTTTTCCCGGAGCTCTTTTATCTCCTCCTCCGGCGCGCCCTCGCGCTTTGCGCTGTCGAGCTTGTCGCCGATCTCCCACACCTTCTCAAGGAGCGGTTTTTCCTTCTCCCAGTCCTTCGTCCCGATGGTGGTGGTACCCTTGAACAGCATGTGTTCGAGCATGTGCGCCGCCCCGGTGTAGCCGGAGCGCTCCTCCACGGAGCCGACCTTGAAGGCTATGTGGGCGGCGAAGATAGGCGCGCCGCGCCGCTCGAGGAAAAGGACCCTGAGGCCGTTGTCCAGGGTGAATTCCCGGACGCGTTCCTCCAGGTCGAACGCGGCGGCGGGCGAGCACAGAATAAGCGCGTAAAGGACGGCCGCCTGAAGATATGATGATATACGAAGCCCGGCCCGCCGGCCGGGGTCAGGTTCTCCCGATGATTCTTCCATCAGGTTTGTGTGTCTTTCTCCTCCACCATTGCCATAGGCTTTTAATGATAAGAGAGCGCGGGGCCGGTGTCAACCTTCGCCGCGCTCCTTCAGGGCGGCGTGGCGCGGCGTTGATATCCGCCCGGCGCCGTCCTGGATCGGCGCGCGCTGGGCCTTCAATCGGTTATATCGACGGCCTTCCCGACTGGCAGGTCCGTGAACACGGCGCCGCCCCCGCCGCTGGTGTACGTATAGACCGCGGCTCGGGCCGCGCCCTCCACCATCCCTGAACGCGCCGGGGCGGCCCTGCCCGCGTGCGCCCTGTAGGCGGCGTAGACCTTATCGATATACCTCATGGTCTCTCTGTAAGGGGGCGTCCCCCCGTATCTTTTGACGGCGGTGGGGCCGGCGTTATAGGCCGCGAGGGCGAGCCTTAAGTCCCCGCCGAACTCGTCGAGCATCATGCGAAGATACCGCGAGCCGCCGTCGATGTTCAGCGCCGGATCGTAGACGTTGTGGACCCCCAGCAGCCGGGCCGTGCCGGGCATAAGCTGCATGAGCCCCCGCGCGCCTTTGCTGGAGATGGAAAACCGGTCGAAGCCGGACTCCACTTCGATCACGGCTTTTATAAGCATGGGGTCGAGCCCGTGGCGCCGGGCGGCCTCCGTGATGATCCGGTCATACATCGAGCTTGCCGCCGGGCGGGAGCGCCCCGGCGTGAGGGCGGCCAGCGGCGCCCCCTTGGGGATGGTATAACTTTTTATTATTTCGTAGCCGGAGTTCGCGGGGGGCGTGTCGGTGAAATATACGATCCCGCGGCTGTCGCGGAGCATGTAGATATCCGCCCGCGCCTGGCCGCATAGGATGAGAGCCATCGCCAGCGTAGCGATGACGGCGCGGGGCGTGAAAGTCGGCATCGCGAAAAACTCCGCAAAAAAAGACCACCTGAAGAATTTTAACCGCGATTCGTATGATAAGTCAACGGGATAGAGGAATGACGCTGCGCGCCGAGGCGTACTGGACTATAGCTCCCCCAAAAGCTTTTCGATATCCTCGAAGGTGTTGAAAAAATGGGGGGAGACTCTTATCCCGTCGCCTCTCTCGATGACCAGTATCTTCGATTCGGCGAACTTTTTTAAGATCTCCCCGTTTCGCTCGGGGTCGGGGGCGGAGAAGATGAGTATCCCGGAGCGCTCCTCGGCGCCCATGGGAGACAATACTTTGTATCCTTTGGACTTAAGTCCATCCACAAGCTTTTCGTTAAGGGCCAGGACATGCGAAAAATTGTGCTCCACGCCCATGGACATCACAAGCCTGAGCGACTCGGCCAGGCCGTAAATCCCGACAAGGTTCGGCGTCCCCTCCTCGAACCGCTCCGCGCCGGGCCGGATCGTAAAGTCTATCTTCCCGAAGTTATGGCAGTCCGCGACCGTGTTCCACCCGACCCTGGTCAGGCGCAAAAGGCCCATCTCCTTGCGGTCGATGAAAAAAATCCCGATCCCCTCCGGCGCGCAGAGCCACTTGTGCCCCCCGCAGGCCAGGAAGTCGATGTTCAGCCCCTTGACGTCCATCGGGATCAGGCCCAGAGACTGTATGGCGTCGACGAAAAGGAAAAAACCCTCCTCCCGCGCCATTTGCCCAAGCGCCGCAAGGTCCGTCCTCTGCCCCGTGGAAAATTGAACCGAGGAGATGGCGACGATCCTCGTCCTGGGCGTGAGGGCGGCCCTGATGGCGTCCAGCGTCACGCGCCCGTTCTCGCTTTTGACGACCCTGACAATCACCCCAAGGCGCTCGAGGTTCAGCCATGGGTAGACGTTGGAGGGGAACTCGAGGTCGTTGATTATCACCTCGTCCCCCTCCCTCCACGGATACCCAGAGGCCACCAGCGACACGCCGTCAGACGTGTTCCGTATGAAGGCGACCTCATCCTCCCCCGCGCCGGTGATCTTCGCCGCCAGCGCTCGTGTCTCGGCGGCCTTCTTCTTCCACTCCTCCATGCCAAGGTAGCCCCGCTCCGACTGCCCGGCCAGCAGCGCCGACATCGCGTCCCTGGATGGGGCGGGAAGCGGGGCCATTGAGGCCGAGTTCAGGAAGGTGTAACCGGCCAGCATGGGAAAATTCGAGCGTATTTTCGCGGACTCTTCGGCAGTGAATACAGGATCGTCGATCATGGGTTCAAGGGTAACCGGTTGAACATCCTTGCGCAAGCCCGCCCGCTCCCGCGACGGCCTTGCTGGCGCCCTGAACTTGTTTCAGGGTCTCGCCCCTTTGGTGATTCGAGATGCTGAAATAAATTCAGCATGACAAAAATATCCCCTCCCCCGGCGGGAGGGTTTTTGTGGATGGCTCCGGAGTTTGCTTTTTTCTCCCCCTTTACAAGGGGGAGTCCGCCGCCAGGCGGGAGGGGGTATTACTCATATCACCCCCACCTCGATCCTCCCCTTTCAAGGGGGAGGATGTTTTTGTCAATGACCATGTTTCACTGTCCCTGGCTCGTGTTTCACCCACCTCATCCGGGAATCGGGGTGTGGAAAAGCGGTTTACAGGCCTCCAGTGTATGGTTTAGTATAATCCAGTTAAGGTGATTTTGGTGTTTAAAAATGAATGATTTGAAATTCGCCGACCTGCATACGCATACGACCTGCTCCGACGGGACGGACACGCCCGCTGAGCTTGTCCGCAGGGCGGCCGAAATGGGCTACGCGGCGGTGGCGATCACCGATCATGACACCTGCTCCGGGCTGCCCGAGGGCGAGGAGGCCGCGGCGGCGCTTGGCGTGGAGCTCATCCCGGGCATAGAGGTGTCCACGTACATAGGTGAAAAAAGCGTCCACATACTCGGCTACATGATGGACGTGGAGGCGGAGAGCTTCAAGGAGATACTGGAGCTGAACGCCGGCGGCCGCATGGAGAGGATGCGGCGCATGGTGGACAAGCTCAACGGCCTCGGATACAGGGTGGAGCTTGACGATCTGCTCGAATACATAGGCGGCGGTACGGTGGGCAGGGCGCTGCTCGCGAAATACCTTGTCCACAGGGGCCATTTCGGCAGCGTGGAGGAGGTTTTCGCCAAAATCCTGGGCGACGGCAAGCCGGTCTACGAGCCGGTGCCCAAGCTCTCGCCGGAGAAGGCTATACGGCTCATCGCCCAATCCGGCGGTGTATCCTCCCTGGCCCACCCGGGGCATACCATGGTGGACGACGAGATACCAGCCATGGCGCGGGCGGGCCTGGACGGAATAGAGACGTTCAGCCCCCAGCACGACGCCCGCCAGGAAAGGCGCTACGTTGAGCTGGCCCGCCGTCACGGCCTGTTAGTCACCGGCGGGTCGGACAGCCACGGCGGCGGCGACGGCTGGCGGGACCTCGGATCCGTGAAGCTGCCTTATGAAAACGTTGAGCGCCTGAAGGAGCGGGCGGCCCGCGCGGCCGCCCTGAACGGATAAAGGAGGGTGAACTGAAATGAGATTGCGCAGGGAGATGATAGACTACCTGGCTGACCGCATAGTCAAGGGCCTTGCTGAAAAAGAACACGTGGAGACCGACGACGACGACGCCGTGGCTTCGAACGTCGCCGAGATCATCGTCGAGGACCTTTCGGTGGAGGACGACCTCAACGTCGAGGTCAAGGCGATGCTGGAGAAGATGGAGGACGAGATCGACAGGTCCAACATCAACTATCGCAAGATGTTCCAGATGGTGAAGCAGAAACTGGCCAGGGAACGGGGCCTGATACTTTAATGGAAAGCGAGGGATTTTAAGTGAAACTCAGCAGGGAGAAGATAAACCATCTCTCCAAGCTCATACTGGACGGCCTTCTCAAGGACGACAGGGTGGAGTTCTTCTGCGACGAGAACGACCTCAGGCTGGAGATAGTAAACATCCTGAGGGAAGAGCTCGAGATCGAGGACGAGATAGACGACGCCGTACGGCGGACCATCGAGTCCTATTCCAAGGACATCCGCGAGGGCACGGACGAGTGGGAGATCCTCTACCACAAGCACTACAACGAGGAGACCAAGAAGCGTCGGGGAGTATCCCTGGGCTGACGGCCCCTCCGGGCCGGCCGCGCGGCCGCGCTCCCCGTCCGCCGAGCGGGCGGTAAGCGTTTCTACCAGCCGAAATACCCCTTCAGGCCGGAGAGGGTGAACTCCGCCCCCATCGCTATCAGGACCAGTCCCATCAGGCGGATCAGTATTCTCACGCCCAGCTCCCCCAGCCAGTCCGCTATGATCCCGCTCTTTTTCAGGATCAGCCATGTCAGGCATAAAACGAGCCCCAGCGAACCGAAAAGAGCCGCCCAGTCCAGAAAACCCTCCGCCCTCCCGGCGAAGACCATTACGGCGGTGATCGCCGCCGGTCCGGCCAGCATGGGCACGGCCAGGGGAATTATGGCCACGTCATCCCGCAGCTCCGCCTCGCTCATCTCGCTTTCAGAGCTTTTGTAGGTAACGGACTCCCCCGCCAACATCCTGAACGCCACCTGCGCCAGGATAAGCCCCCCCGCCACCTGCAGCGCCTGGACGGTTATCCCGAACAGGGTGAATATGGTCCCCCCAAAAAGCATGAAGACGACAAGAGTCCCCCCGGCGGCCCTGACAGCCCGCGACGCCTCGTCCGTCCGCCGCTCATCCGTCGCTCGCGGCGACAGGGCAATGAGCGTCACCGCCGCGCCGAAAGGATCCAGGATGGAAAAGAGAGTGACGAAACTGTTCAAAAACAAAGCCAGCGATTCCATGACGGCCCGCCCTCAAACCCGGTTTTCTGTTATCCTATCATTTCATTGTCAGGCGCTTACAGTAAGCGAGCAAGTCATGGCGAAGCTTTGCGTGAACGTGGACCACGTGGCCACCGTCCGGCAGGCCAGGATGGCCGGTTATCCCGACCCCATCGAGGCCGCCCTGGAGGCCGAAAAAGCCGGATCGCGCGGGATCACCGTTCACCTGCGCGAAGACAGGCGGCACATCCAGGACAGGGACGTCTTCAGGATAAAAAAAGCGATATCGACCAAGCTGAACCTGGAGATGGCCGCCGCGCCGGAGATCATAGAAATCGCCCTCAAGGTCAAACCGTGGCAGGTGACCTTCGTGCCGGAGCGCAGGCAGGAGATCACCACCGAGGGGGGGCTCGACGTCACGCGCCGCCAAAGAATGCTGAAAGAAACGATAGACAGGTTCAGAGATAAAAAGATACTCGTCTCCCTTTTCATCGACCCCGACCAGGAGATGGTCCGCGCCGCCGCGGACCTCGGCGCGGACGCCATAGAGATAAACACCGGCCAGTACTCCGAGGCGAGGGCGAAGAGAAGCCGCGCCGCCGAGCTGAAAAAGATAGAAAAAGCCGCAAAGCTTTCCGCCGGGCTGGTCGGCGCCACCCACGCAGGGCACGGGCTAAACCTGGACAACGTCGGCCCCATCGCGGCCATCCCCACGATCGAGGAGCTCAACATAGGCCACAGCATCGTGGCGCGGGCGGTCATGGTGGGCATCCGCGGCGCGGTAAAAGAGATGATAAAGACCATGGCGGCGGCGAAAGCCGGGACATAAAATATTGGAAGTCATTGATAAACGGAAGGCGGTATGGACAGGGAAAAAGTAGAGACGCTATTGAAGGCAAGCCAGTCGGGCGACCCCAACGTCCGCAAGGCCGCGGCGATAGCCCTGGGAGACGCCGACGACTCCCACGCCAGAGCGGCCCTTGCGAAGATGCTGAAGGACAAGGTCTGGCAGGTGCGGGAGGCGGCCATCTATTCCATCGGCAGGCTCCGGGTGACCGAGGCCGCCCCTTACATGCTCGGCATCCTCGGCGTCGAGGACGAAGGCGCCGCCCGGGCCGCCATCCTGAAATGGGCCACGGCCAAAGGTGACCAGCAGGAGGCCGGCGCGGCGAAGTCGAGCCCTTTCGGCGCCGGGGCCGGGGAGAAGAAAAAACCCGCCGAGACGCCTTGGCAGCTTAAGAAAGCAGCCGCCCTCACCTTGAGCAGGCTGAGGCCGGATATAGTCGTGGAGCCGCTGATCGCGGCCCTCGGGGCGGAGAACCCGGCTTCGAAAATGGCCGCCCTGGCCGGGCTGGGAGGCGTCCAGGCCGAGCAGGCCGTGGAGCAGGTGGCCGAGGCGCTTTCCGACAACGACTGGAACGTAAGGAAAGTCGCCGCCACCACTCTTGGCAGGCTGAGGGCGCGGGAGGCCGTCCCGCGCCTCGTGGAGGCCCTCGGCGACAGCAAAACGGCGGTGCGGGTGGAGGCTGTCATAGCCCTGAACCATATCAAGCCCGAGGAGGCGCTCTCCGTCCTCTCCAACACGCTTTTGACGGACAACAACTACGAGGTGAGGAAAACAGCCGCCACGGCCCTCGGCAACCTCCGGGACGAGGCCGCGGCGGAGACCTTGTACAAGACCCTGGAGGACGAGAACTGGATGGTCAGAAAGGCCGCTCTCGACGCCCTGACGAACCTGAAGGTCACGGGGGCCATGGACACCATGATCGGTTATCTCAACAACGAGCAGGAGGATGTAAGAGCCGCCGCCGCGACGGGGATAATCAGGCTGGACGCGATCAGGGGCCAGTAGCGCTGGCGAAAAGGAAAATAAAAGCTAAACAACACGTTGCGCCCGGCCGTAAGTAGAAAGAGCGGTGGAAACCTTTGCCGGCGGCCCGAACGCCGGGTTTTTCTCCCTTTCATGTTATATTATGAGACAAAAGCCAGTTTTATCGGAAATCGCGGGTTCGAGCCCGCCTTCGGCGTTGTTCCATGAGCGCTTTTGATCCTGGGCAGATGGTCGTCCTGATAGTGGACGACTCTTTCAACATGCGCCGCTCGATGAAGAACATGCTGCGCCACATAGGCTTCAAAAAGTTCATCGGCGCGGCCGACGGCGACGCGGCGTGGAAAATACTGGGCGACAGGAAGGTCGACTTCATAATCTGCGACTGGAACATGCCGCGCCTTCCAGGGCTGGAGCTTCTCCGGCTCGTCCGCGACAACCCTTCGCTGCGGGAGATCCCGTTCCTGATGATGACCGCCGAGGTGTCCGAGTCCCGGATAGTCCAGGCCGCCGAGACGGAGGTGGACGGCTACATCATAAAACCCTTTGTGGCCAGGACACTGGAAGAGAAGATCAAGAGGGTGCTGAAACAGAAGGAGACCCCCTCCCTGTTCGAACTCCACATGAAGGAGGGACAGAGGCTCCTGGAGGACTCGGATTTCGACGGAGCGGAGCGGGAGTTCACCGAGGCGCTGCGCCTCAGGCCGGATTCCGCGCGGGCGCGGCAGGCCTTGGGGGAGGTTTTCACCAGGAAAGGCGACCTCCGGGAGGCCGAGAGATGGCTCCACGAGGCGGCGCGGGCGAACCCGCAGTACATCCGCGTGTACGAGAGCCTCGGCGGCCTTTATGAGAAGATGGGGCGGGCCGACAGCGCCCTCGAGTTCCTGGAGAAGGCGTGCCAGATAAGCCCCCACAACGCCGACAGGCAAAAAAGGCTCGGGCGGTTGTACCTGGAAGCCGACGAGACGGAGAAAGCCGATCACGCCTTCCAGATGGCGTTGCAAAGCGACAGGGCCAACGCCGACCTGCACACCGAGATCGGTGAGATATACCTGACCACGGGGGACAACACCAAGGCCGCCGCGGCCTTCAAAAGCTCCCTTAACATACTGGAGGATATCCACGTCTATAACAGGCTGGGGATCGCCCTCAGGAAAAAGGGGCGCTTCGCCGAGGCGATAAGGGAATACAACAAGGCCCTGAAGATCGCCCCCGACGACGAGGCGCTCTATTACAACATAGGGAGGGCGCACCTTGAAAGCGGCGAAGTCGACAACGCCGTCAAATCGCTCACACATGCCTTAAAGCTCGATCCGGATTTCGCCGAATGCAAGGAGCTTCTCGACAGAGTGCGACGCATGGAGAAGCAGCGGGCCGGAGGGCAGGTTGAACGATGAACAAGAAACGAAGAACCGAGCTTGACATCGACCCGTCGATAATCGCCGAAAAACCTCCTCCCGAAAAAACCGGCGAACAACACCCCCCTCCCCCTTCCGCGCCGCCAGAGGCCGAAAAGCCCCGGGAAACCCCCGAGGAGCCAAAGCCCGGGAAACGGAGAATAAATTACCTGAAACTTTCGCTCCTTGCCCTGACGAGCGCCGCACTGCTTGGTGTGGCCGCGGCGATTGGATTCGCCCTGATAAGCGTGATTCAGTCGCTGCCCGAAAAGACCGCCGAGGAAGAGCCCGAAAAGACCCCGCCCGCCCCCCTCGTCCCGCAGGAGCCGGAACCCGCGGAAAAAGCGGTAGAAATCCCCGACCCGCCTCTGTATGAGTTCGAGCCGTTCTTTGTTTCCCTGGGGCGGGAAGACGACATCTCGCTGATCCGCGTCGGCTTCGCCGCGAAAATGAGCGGGAAGGACGTCGAGGCGGAGATAGAGCGAAACCTGACCCTGGTAAGGGAGAACATATATTTCGTCCTCGGTGAAAAGGGGCTGGATGATTTCAGGAAACAGGAAAATCGGGAAAAGACGGCCGTCGAGGTTGCAATAGCCATCAACAGGTCGATACAGTCCGGCGCCGTCGAAAAGGTCCTGGTCACAAGCCTTACGATACGATGACCTTTCGCCTTCGCGGGCCGATGCTCCCGCCGCCGAAATCGTTTCTGACAGATTTCATTACGCCCGTGATCCGCGCTCGGTCAATTGGGCGCTGTTTTTAAAATCCGGCGGCCTATTCATGGTTGCCCAACGACGGTCAACCTGTTATTATTTTTAAAAAGAGGGGGTTAGAGGGGGTCATGCCCGGAGCTTGGTCCGGAGCGTCGGTTGTTTGTCCGAAGGTCTTGACGAGCCTGTGAGGATGGTAGATGGGCAACTTCTCCGATGAGCAAAGAGAAATAATACTGGAGTTCGTCCAGGAAAGCCTCGACACGATAGAGCAGCTCGAGCCCACCATAATAGAACTCGGCCAGAAAGCGGGCGACCCGCAGGTTCTGAACGTCATTTTCCGCCTTTTCCACTCCATGAAAGGCACCGCCTCCTTCCTTGAGCTAAAAAACATAGCGAACGTCTCCCACGCCGCGGAAAACCTCCTCGACCTCATCAGGTCCGGCGAGATAGAGATGAAAAGCCCCGACCACGTGAACCTTCTCATCGAGACTTCGGACTTCGCCAAGGAGGCCCTGGGCTATGTCGAGGCGAATCTCGAGGACGAGGGGATGTCCGTCGCGGCCGGGGAGCTTTCGTCCAGGATCCAGAAGGCGATAGCCGAAGCCAGCGAGACCGGAGAAGAGGCGAAAGAGGAAAAGAAGGAAGAGCCTCCCGTGATAAAGCTCGATGAGGACGAAAAGGCCGGGGAGGAAGAGCGGGCCGCCACGGAGGAGCAGCGGGTGGAGCCCCCGGCGGAAAGGGACAAAGGGTTCGCCATCAACCCCGACATGGTCGAGCGGTTCGTCCAGGAAAGTGACGAGCTGCTCCAGGACATAGAGCAGGGGCTTCTCGCCTGGCTGGACGACCCCGGGAACAAGGAGATAGTCGCCGAGCTTTTCCGCAACTTCCATAGCTTCAAGGGCAACTGCGGCTTCTTCGGCTATTTGGATCTGGAGAGGCTCTCGCACAGGATCGAGACGGTGCTGGACGACGTAAAACGGGACGAGCCGATCGGCAAAAACAGCGCCGCGGAGCTTCTGCTGCAGCTGAAGGACGTCCTGCGCGACGGCGTCGCGGACATCTCCGAGGGCGGAGAGGGGAACATTGAGGCCCTCCACATCTATATGAACCTCCTCGAGGACCTTGCGCCCAAGAGGCGCGCCAGGGACGAGGGGAAAAAGGCCGGTGCGGAAAAAGGGTTGAAGGGGATAGAAATCCCTAAAAGACTCGGGGAGATACTGATCGAGGAGGGCATGGTCACGGAAGAGGACCTGGAGAAGGCCCTCCAGACCCAGCTGAAGCCTGTGGGCGAAATCCTGGTGGACATGGGCGCCACTACCGACAAGGACGTTCAAACGGCCCTGGACAGGCAGGAAAAAAAGAAAGCCGAGCCGCCGCCCAAGACGGAGGAGAAAGCCCCGCGCGCCGTGAAACGGCAGGACATCAGGGTGGACCTGGTCAAGCTCGACAACCTGATAAACCTGATCGGGGAGCTTGTTATAGCGGAGAACATGCTGGTCTCGAACCCCGACCTGGATGGGCTGGAGCTCGAGAACTTTCATAAGGCCGCCCAGCAGACCTCCAAGATAGTCCGCGAGCTTCAGGAGATGGCCATGGTCATAAGGATGATCCCCGTCTCCGGCCTGTTCCGGCGCATGATACGGCTGGTGCACGATCTTTCCGGCAAGTTCGGAAAAAAGGTGGAGCTCAAGATAGACGGCGAGGAGACGGAGGTGGACAAGACCATCATAGAGACCATCACGGACCCTCTCGTGCACATGATCCGCAACGCCGTCGACCACGGCCTGGAGACGCCGGAAGAGCGCGCCGCCGCCGGCAAGCCGGAGAAGGGGACGATAAAGCTTTCCGCGAGGCATGAGGAGGGCGAGGTCTGGATAATAGTCGAGGACGACGGCCACGGGCTGGACCGGGAGAAAATACTCGCCAAGGCCCGGGCCCAGGGGCTTATAGAAGACGACGGCGCCGAAATGCCCGACAAGGCCATCTACAACCTGATCTTCATGCCGGGTTTTTCCACCGCTGAACAAATCTCGGACGTGTCCGGCCGGGGCGTGGGGATGGACGTGGTAAGGCAGAACCTGGACAAGATAAAGTGCAAGATAGAGATACAAAGCAAGCTGGGCCTCGGCACGCGGTTCATCCTGCGTATACCGCTGACGCTGGCCATAATCGAGGGTATGCTGATAAGGGTTGGTGGCTCGAAGTACATCCTGCCCATCATGTCCATCCGGGAGTCGTTCTGCCCCGAGCCAGGGGCCATAACCGTATCCACCGACGGGCAGGAGCTGGCGCGGGTACGGGAGGAGTTCATCCCCGTGTTGAGGCTGCACGAGCTTCATAACATAGAGCCGACCCACAAGGAGCTCACCGACGGGATACTCGTGGTGCTGGACAGCCCCGACGGGGCCGTGGCCCTGTTCGTGGACGAGATACTGGGGCAGCAGCAGACAGTCATAAAGGGGCTCTCGAAATACATCACAAAAGTGAACGACGTCCACGGCGTGTCGGGATGCACGATCCTGGGCAACGGCGACGTGTGCCTGATCCTGGACGTGGGGGGGCTGGTGGAGACCGCCCTGGCGGAAGCCGCCAGGGAGTCCGCGGGCTAGGCGTGGGAACAAAGCCATGAAAGAAAGCGTAAAAGAGATCGACTGGGCTCTCGACGACCTGGACGACGAGGACACCCTGAAGGACAAGTACCTTTCCTTCCACATAGCCGGGGACGGCTACGGGATAGAAATCCGCCACGTGACGGAGATCATCGGGGTTCAGAAGATCACGGAGGTGCCCAACACCCCGGACTACATCCTGGGAATCATCAACCTGCGCGGCACCGTGATCCCGGTGATCGACGTGAGAATAAGGCTGAACGCCGCGCGCAAGGAGTTCGACGACAGGACGTGCGTCATCGTCGTTAACATGGGCGACGACACGGTGGTGGGCCTGCTGGTGGACGAGGTCCGGGAAGTCGTGGAAATACCGGAGAACATGGTCGAGCCCCCCCCAAAGGTCAGGAAAGGGGAGGCCAGCAGGTACATACAGGGGATAGGCAAAGCCGAGGGCGAGGTCTGGATAATCCTCGGCGTGAGAGAACTTTTATTCGACGATGACGGCGAAGAACCCGGCGACGCGGCCTGAAAGGCAGCCGCGGGGAGCGGCCTTCGTTATCGATCGCACACCATGGAAACAACGCGTGTGGGGGCGCGAGGTTAACTTCGGACAAAGGGGGAGAGTGTGAGAAAGATCCTGTTTTCGCTGGCTATCATAGCCATGACCGCGGCCGCCGGCGCCGCGCAGGGGGAGAGCCGATCCGCTTCCCCGGAGGACATTTACTTCGAGTTCGTAAACACTCCCGTCATGCCCGAGCCTGTCGAGTTGGCCAGCGAAAAGACCCTGAAGACGCTGGAGGAGGACTGGCTCGGGAAGGCCGGGGCTGAAGAGGCAGAGGGGGCGGAAAAGGCCGCGAAGAAAGGGGAATACTCATCCACGTTCTGGGTGGTCATAATCGCCGTCGCGGTTCTCATAGTCATGCCGCTGGTGGTCTCCTTCGGCGCGGCGGCCAGGAAGATAAGCCTCAATCTCAAGCTCTATAACAGCCACGGGAGCCTCGTGCTGCTGGCGCTTTTCCTCGGCGTCTCCGGTTACATCTATATCAGCGGGGTGTCCCAGGTCACGGACCTCGACGGCAGGTTCCAGCGAATAAACGGAACGGTCAACAAGATATACGCCGCCCAGAACAACTTCCTGCTCTACGGCGTGAAGGACAAAAAGTACGGCGAATCGCAGCTTGCGGACATAAGCTCGACGCTCGATAGGCTAAAGGCGGCCTTCGCCGCGATCAGAAAAAATGAGAGCGTGAAAGAGGGCGACCTGGCCGCCATAAGCTCCATGGAAAAAAGCCTGACAAGTTACAGGAAGAGTCTCGACAAGATCGCCTCGGAGTACAACAACATCGAGAGGCTGAAAAAGGAGACCGGACAGACCGTCCTCGACGTGAGCCTGGATCTCACCGAGCTGACCCAGCATTTCAGGGCGACTCTCGACATGCTCAACATGGAGGGGGCCGCTTATGAGAAGTTGCAGTTCCACACCCTCATGGTAAAACGCCTCACCGGCGCGGAAGGGACCCTGCGGCGGGTGGAGCTTCTGAAGGCCGATTTCCTGCGCGACAACAACGTGAAGCACGTCAAGGACATGGCCGACTACCTCTCCATGCTCAAGGGCGCCCTGGAGGCGATCCGGACGGGGCTCCAGTCGGCGGAGGAGAAGTCCCTCTACGAGAGCGTCGCCAAAAGCGTTGACGATTACATAAAGAAACTCAGGAGGCTCGTCCAGGATACGGCCAGCCTGAACGCCGACCTGGAAACGATGATGGGCCAGATAACCAGGGTCCGCCAGACCACGTCCGAAGTCTCCCGCGGCCTGGGGTCCCGCGCCGCGACGATCACCAGCGAAGCCAACGCCGCGGCCATGATCCTCATAGCCATGGCCCTGCTGGTGGGGGTCATCCCCACCTTCCTGGTTACACGCTCCATCACCGAGCCGCTGGCAAGGGTTGTGAAAATGATAAAGGAGATGAGCGCGGGCAGGCTGGACACCAGGCTCAACATCGACAGAGACGACGAGATAGGCCAGATGGCAAAAGCCATGGACAGTTTCGCGGATGATCTCCAGTTCGGAGTGGTGGGGTCCCTGCAAAAGCTCGCCGAGGGCGATCTGACGATCGAAACCAACCTCAGGGACGAACGGGACGCGATAATGGGAGCGCTCAAGAGGACGGTGGAGGACCTGAACCGCATCGTGAGCCAGATAAACGCCGCGGGCGACCAGATCGCAGGCGGCGCCGCGCAGGTGGCGGACTCCAGCAACTCCCTGTCCCAGACCGCGACGGAGCAGGCCGGCTCCATCGAGCAGATAACCAGCGCCATCGAGCAGATCAGCTCGCAGACGAAGCTCAACGCCGACAACGCCAAGCAGGCCAACCAGCTGGTCCTTCACACCCGCGAGGCCGCCGAGGACGGCAACAGGCAGATGAAAGACATGCTGACGGCGATGGAGGAGATAAACGAGTCCGGGGCCAACGTCTCCAAGATAATAAAGGTGATAGACGAGATCGCTTTCCAGACGAACCTGCTGGCCCTCAACGCGGCCGTGGAGGCGGCGCGGGCCGGCAAGCACGGAAAGGGTTTCGCCGTGGTGGCCGAAGAGGTGAGAAACCTCGCCGCCCGCAGCGCCCAGGCTGCCAGGGAAACGGCGGAGTTGATCGAAAGCTCCGTGGACAAGGCGCGCAACGGGGCGGATATAGCCGACAGGACAGCCGACTCCCTCTCCCAGATAGTGGGGGAGGTGACGAAAGTGACGGACCTTGTCGGGGAGATAGCCTCGGCCTCCGCCGACCAGGCGCGGGGCCTGGAAGAGGTCAACAGGGGTGTGGGGGAGATCGACAAGATAGTCCAGCAGAACGCGGCGATAGCCGAGCAAAGCGCCTCCGCGGCGGAGGAGCTTTCCAGCCAGGCGGAAAGCCTGAAGGAGATGCTGTCGCGCTTCCGGTTGAAAGAGAGCAAAGGGCTGCTGACCGGCGGAACGGAACGGATGGAGCATGACCGGCCGGAGACACCCGCAATGGAGGAAGAGGACGTGAAGCCGTCCAGCGCGGCCGGGCGGCGGCCAAGCGATATTATATCCCTGGACGAGGACTTCTAGCCAGATTCGGATAAAAACGGGCCCGGCCGTTTTCCGGCCTGCCGTACCGAAGACGATTTTTTTCGTGACGAGTTGTAAAAAACAAGGAATTTTCATACAATCGCCCGGATCAGGGCGCGGCCGCGATGGGCGGCTCCAGGGAGTTCCCCCGCGGACATCGCGGCGAAGTGAGAACCTCCCCGCCGTGAGTCAACATTCTGGCAACGTTTTTCCGCCATGAGAAAAAAAATCCGCGTGCTGGTCGTGGACGATTCGTCACTGGTGCGCAACATACTTGAAAAAGGCCTCTCCGCCGACCCGGATATAGAGGTGGTCGGCGTCGCGCCTGACCCTTACATAGCAAGGGACAAGATAGTCCAGCTCAGCCCCGACGTCCTGACGCTGGACGTGGAGATGCCCAGGATGGACGGAGTGGAGTTTTTGCGAAGGCTCATGCCCCAGTATCCCCTGCCGGTGGTTATGGTCAGCGCGCTGACCCAGAAGGGCAAGAGGATAACCATCGAAGCGCTGGAGGCCGGGGCGGTCGATTTCGTCACCAAACCGTCGACGGACGTGGCGCGAGGGCTCTCGGCGATGCTGGACGACCTGCGGGAAAAGGTGAAGGCCGCCTCGAAAGCCAACGTGTCGAGCTGGCGGAAGGCGGAGCGCGCCCGCCAGCCCGGGGTCATCTCCGGGACCAGGGCGCTGGCGGAGTCCACGGACAAGGTGATAGCCATAGGCGCCTCCACCGGCGGCACCGAGGCCATAAAAAGGGTGCTGGCCCGGTTCCCGAGGAACACGCCGGGGGTGGTGATAGTCCAGCACATGCCGGCGGGGTTCACCAGGACATTCGCCGAACGCCTGAACGCCCAGTGCGCCATGGAGGTGAGCGAGGCCGCCGACGGTGAGAGGGTGCTGGCGGGCAAGGCGCTCGTCGCCCCGGGCGACAGGCATATGATGGTGGAAAGGTCCGGCGGCATCTACAGGGTAAGGGTCAAAGACGGAGAGAAGGTCAGCGGCCACCGGCCCTCCGTGGACATGCTCATGGGCTCCCTGGCCAAAAGCGCCGGGCCGAACGCTGTCGGGGTCATCCTCACAGGCATGGGCGCCGACGGAGCGCAGGGGCTGCTGGCCATGCGCCGGGCGGGGGCAAGGACCATCGCGCAGGACAAGGACTCATGCATCGTCTTCGGGATGCCGAAGGTGGCCCATGACGTCGGCGGGGCGGAGCGTCTCCTGCCGCTGGACGCGATAGCCCAGGAGGTCATAAAGCTGATCTCCGCCCCCGCGGGAACGCCGGGACGACGCGGCTAGAACCCCCGGCTTAAGCCATGGCGCCTGGCCGCCTCCACGGCGGCCTTGTGCTCGGCGGAGGTGATGGGCCTGTTGATCCGCTCATGCCTGCCGGCCTTGTAAAGGGGGCGCCACTGGTCCATGATATTCACGTAGGTGTTTTTCGATACCTCCTCGGCCAGAAACCTGAAAATCTCCTCGGACCCGGCGGCGTCGTTCGGCATCACAAGGTGGCGGACCAGCAGGCCCCTGCGGGCTATGCCGCGGAAATCCACATCCAGGTCGCCCACCTGCCGATGCATCTCCTTCACCACATCCTTCACCACCTTCGGGTAGTCCGGCGCGGCGGAGTATTCGCGGGCGGCTTCTCTCGATGAGTACTTTATATCCGGCATGTAAATGTCCACGATCCCGTCCAGCAGCCTGATGACATCGACGTTTTCGTACCCGCCGCAGTTCCACACCACGGGAAGCTCCAGCCCCATCCCCGCCGCGATATCCAGCGACTCCACGATCCGGGCGGCGTAATGGGTCGGCGTGACGAAGTTTATGTTGTGGCATCCGCGGTTCTGGAGCCCGATCATGAGATCGGCCAGCTCCTCCGGAGAGATAAACGACCCCTGGCCGAGATGGCTTATCTCGTAGTTCTGGCAGAAAATACAGCGCAGGTTGCAATGAGTCAGAAAGACCGTCCCCGACCCGTAGCGCCCCACCAGCTCCGGCTCCTCGCCGAAGTGGGGGAACACGCTGGAGACCATCAGCTCCGCCGGGGCGCGGCATACGCCGAGTTCGCCCTTCAGCCTGTTCACATGGCACTTGCGCGCGCAAAGCTCGCAACGCTTCATTATCGCAACGAGCTTTTCGGCGCGTTTTTGAAGCTCGCCCGCATTGTGGAGGGCAACGTAACCGGGTAGGTATGCCATCGTCGCGCCCCGGCGGTTAGAAGTCGTACACCAGCGTGACGGAGGTCGTGGTGTCGGTCTCCTTTTTGTCCGTGGGCGGGGACGAGTTCCACCGTGTGTCCATGGAGAGCTTGAGCGAGAGCGACGAGCCGGAGATGTTCGTCTTGAAAGCCGTGGCGCCCTCCACCACCGTCCCCCCGGCCCCCGCCACGGAGGATAGCTCCTCGGAAAACTCCGAGGATTCCCCGATCCTCCATTTGAAATCCAGCCCGGTCAGGAATACGACCTCATCCTCCCGCGACCCGTCATCCAGCAGGCTGTGGCGTCCGCCCGGCCCGGCCTCGACTCTCAAGAGGATGTTCTCCGTCGGCGCCATCGCCCGCCCCAGTCCCACGGCCTCGTGGACACGGTATTTGTAGCCGCTGAACCTGTCGTTCTCATACCCGGCCTCGACGAAAGCGTGGTCCCGGCGGGATATCTTGTACGCGGTGTTTAGCGACACCGCGAGCCTCTGGGCGTCGTCGCCTGAGCCGTCGGAGCTTTCGGAGTAATAGGAATCGGCCTTCAGGTTGTGACGGAGCCTTTCTACTTCGTTCACCACGCGCAGTTTCGTTTTCAGGCTTTTGGTGTTCGTGTTGCCGCTGGTGGCCACGCCGCCGATCTCCACCTCGCCCTTCCACGGCCTTTGCGCCTCTTCAGGTTCGGCGGCGAGCGAAGCGGACGCCGAGGCCATGACAATCGCGGCGGCGAACGCCGCCGCCAGCGCGGCGATAAGGCGGGTGGCTTTCATGGCGTCACGATAACCTCAAAGATATTCGCGAAGCTTGCGGGCCTTCTCTTTGTAGTCCTCCAGCCTGGCCCTGTCCTTTTCCACCACCTCCTGCGGGGCGTTTTCCACGAATTTCTTGTTCGAAAGCTTCCTTTCGAAAAACTCGATCTCTTTTTCCATCCTGGCAAGCTCTTTTTCCGCCCTGGCGCGGGACTGCTCGTCCGTGGCCGGGGACGGCGGCGTCACGAAAACCTCCGCGCCGCCCGCCACGCCGACGAGAGCGTTTTCGGGTTTTTCGGAAGGGTCGGTTATGACCGTGATTTTCGCGTTCGCCAGCTTGCCGATGAACGGCCCCTGGCGGCGGAGAACGTCCAACAGCTTTTCATCGTCCCTGGCAAGGATAACCGCGTCCAGCCCCGTGGAAGGCTTCGCGCCAAGTTCGGCGCGGATGTTTCTTATGGCCACGGTGACGTCCATCACAGCGCCCATCTCCTCCTCGGCCTCCTCGTCGATGAGCGCGTCGTCCACCTTCGGATACTCCGCCAGCGCCAGCAGGCCGCCGCCGGGTTTCACCTTCTCCCACAGCTCCTCGGTGACGAAGGGCATGATGGGACTCAAAAGCCGCAACGTCCGCTCCAGCGTGAAGGCCAGGACGTTCCGCGCCGCATCCCCCCCCGGCTCCTTGTCCGTAAGCCGCGGCTTGATCATCTCCAGGTACCAGTCGCAGAACTCGCCCCAGACGAAGTGATAAAGCCGTCCCGCGGCCTCGTTGAACTTAAACTCCTCGAACGCTTCCCGGACGGCGGCGGTTGTCTTCTGAAGCCGCGAGAGGATCCACCTGTCGGCGATGTCGAGGTCGTTCCTTTTTACGCTTACACCCGTCAGGTCGAACCCTTCGAGGTTCATGAGGGCGAAACGCGAGGCGTTCCATAGCTTGTTTACAAAATTTCTGTATCCCTCGATGCGCTCCTCGGAAAGTTTTATGTCGCGCCCCTGCGCCGCCAGCGCGGCCAACGTCATCCGCATGGAGTCGGCGCCGTACTTTTCCATGATCTCGATCGGGTCTATGGTGTTGCCTTTCGACTTGCTCATCTTCTGCCCCTCCGCGTCGCGGACGAGAGCGTGGATATAGACCTTGCGGAAGGGGACGTCGCCGGTGAACTTCAGCCCCATCATTATCATCCTCGCCACCCAGAAGAAGATGATGTCGAACGACGTTACGAGGACGGAAGTGGGGTAGAAGGTTTCAAGGGTCTTCGTTTTCTCCGGCCAGCCCATGGTGGAGAAGGGCCACAGGGCCGAGGAGAACCACGTGTCCAGGACGTCCGTCTCCTGCTCCATGTCCGCCGAGCCGCACTTCGGGCACCGCTCCGGGTCCTCGCGAAGGACGGAAACCTCCCCGCACCCGGCGCACGTCCAAGCGGGGATTCTGTGGCCCCACCATATCTGGCGGCTTACGCACCAGTCGCGGATTTTTTTCATCCAGTCGAAGTAAAGGTTCTCCCAGTTTTTCGGATAGAACCGGACACGTCCATCCTCCACGGCCTCGATGGCGGGCCCGGCCAGCGGCTTCATCCTGACGAACCACTGTTTCGAGACGTTCGGCTCCACTATGTTGTGGCAGCGGTAGCACTGCCCCACGGCGTGGCGGTGGTCCTCCACCTTCGCAAGCAGCCCCAGTTCCTCGAGCCGCTCGACGATCATCCTGCGCGCCTTGAACCTGTCCTCGCCCGCGTATGGCGCGCCCGCCTCGGCGGTCATGCTCCCGTCGTCGCCTATGACCTTCAGCATCGGCAGGCCGTGGCGCTCGCCGATCTCGAAGTCGTTTGGGTCGTGCGCGGGGGTTATCTTAAGCGCGCCGGACCCGAACTCCCTGTCGACGTACTCGTCGGCGATGATCGGGATTTTCCTGTTCACGATGGGCAGGACAGCGGTTTTCCCGACGAGGTTTTTGTAGCGCTCGTCCTCCGGGTGGACGGCGACGGCCGTATCGCCGAGCATCGTCTCCGGCCGGGTGGTGGCGATGACGAATTCCTTGTCCGCCCCCTCCACGGGGTACCTGATGCTCCACAGATGGCCGCCGCGCTCGTGGTGCTCCACCTCCACGTCGGACAGCGCCGTGTGGCAGCGGGGGCACCAGTTGATCATGTACTCGCCCTGGTAGATCAGCCCCTGCTCGTACAGCGACACGAAAACCTCCCGCACCGCGCGCGAGAGCCCCTCGTCCATCGTGAAACGCTCCCGCTCCCAGTCGAGCGACGCGCCCATCCGTTTAAGCTGGCCGGTTATCCTTCCGCCGTACTCCTCGCGCCACTTCCAGACGCGCTCGATGAATTTTTCGCGGCCGAGGGCGCGCCTGTCGGTCCCCTCCGCGAGCAGTTGGCGCTCGACGACGTTCTGGGTGGCGATCCCGGCGTGGTCGGTCCCCGGCATCCAGAGGGCGTTGTGGCCATCCATGCGCTTGTAGCGGACGAGTATGTCCTGCAAGGTGTTGTTCAGGGCGTGGCCGATGTGCAACGCCCCGGTGACGTTGGGGGGTGGTATCACTATGGAGAAGGGGGGTTTTTCGGACTCGTCCTCGGCGTGGAACGCGTCCTTTTCGATCCATTCCCTGCTCCAGCGCTCCTCGGCCTTTTTCGGCTCGTAACGCTTGCCAAGATCGGTCAAATTAAACTCTCCCGCTCGATCGTAAAACTTAAGATTATAACAGACGCCCCGGCCGCCGCGGGCTTTGCGCGGGCGGCCCCGGTGGGTTAAAATTTGATCATGAAGGATATAAAGCCCATAAGAGTCCATCCCGGGATCGGCAGGGGGCGGCCGGTTCTGCGGGACCTCGACGACATCCGGCGCCAAATCGGTCAGACGCCGAAGCCGGACATTGTCCCCGACAGGACCATAAAGCTTGGGACGTGCGGCTTCGAGATGCCGGTGTTGAGGAGCCACTGGGCGCTTTCCGAGATGCGCCCGGGGGAGGTCCTCAGGATGGAGTCCGGCCACACCTGAGCCTACCCGGACATCCACTCGTGGGTCTCACGAGCTGAAAAGATAGAGCTGGTCGGGGAGGAGATGGACGGCGACACGATGGTCTTCTACCTGCGCCGGGTTGAGTGATCGCCTGACGCCGGGAGCCAGCGGCCGCCTTTCGTTGCGGCACGTTATTTTACTGTTTCCACCAGTTTTTCGAAATCCACCGCCTTGAAATAGCTTTCCACGCTGGCCTTGTCCGCGCCCTTTCCCTCGACGGAGACGAGGACTTTGCTGGCCACCATCGCCTGGTAGGAGTTGTCCTTGGAATTGTAGATCGCCTTCTGCCCGCCTATCACCACAAGCTTGTTGTCGGGGCCGGAGAACTGGGGGTTGGCGAACATCATGCTCATGGCCTGCAACATCGGGGAGTCCGTGGTGAAGCTTACGGTGATCTCCTTTCCGTCCTTGCGGTAGCGGCGCTCGGCGCTTATCCCTCCGCCGAACATGGCCGCGCCCGCCTGAGAGGTCTTCGCCTCGCCGGCCTCCCAGCCGGACAGAGGCTTGGGCAGCAGACCCCCTATGACGTCCGCTCGTTTCTGGCGGACAAGCGTGGCGGCGGCGTCCAGCGCCGCGGCGGCGGTGGAGTAGTCCTTTTTCTTGTAGGCTTTAAGCGCCTCGTCCACCTGGTCCGTAACGTCGTCGGCGAGGGCGGCGCCCGGAAGAGCGAACGAGATCACAAAGGCGGCTGCGATGACGTGACGTCTCATGATCCGTTTCTCCATTTCGGATTTTGCGTAAATTGTAATTTTAACGCGGAAATCTCTTTTCCATGCGTAATAAAACACCGGGGCCCGAAAAACAGGGCTCCGGCTATCCCGCCTTCGCGCGATCTTTTACTGAAGCGAGGCTACGGACTCGGCCCTCACGCCTTCCGGCAAGGGGACGTATCCCGCTCCGATGGACAGCTTCTGCCCCTCGGACGACAGCTCGAACAGGATAAAATCTCTCGCCAGCCCCTTCGGCTTGCCGATGGTGTACTGGTAGAGCTTGCGGGAGATGGGATATTTCCCGGCGCTGATGCTCTCCGGCGTGGGCGTGACGCCGTTGACCTTCGACACTTTCACACCCTCGGAGTAGCTTATGCCGCCGTAGCCTATGGCGTTCTTGTCCTTGGAGACGGCATTGACCACGCTGGCGGTACCGGGCATGTTCTGGCAGTTGGGGGCGTAGTTCTTCTTACCGAGGACATGTTTCTTGAAAAAGACGTAGGTGCCGGAGTTGTTTTCACGGCTATAGCGGATGATCCTGGCGTCCTTGCCGCCGACCTCTTTCCAGTTGTTGATCTTGCCGGTGAAGATATCCTTGAGCTGATCCGTCGTAAGCTCGTCAACTGGGTTATCGGCGTTAAGGTAGATGGATATCCCGTCCAGGGCGACGGCGACCTCGAAGACCTTTCCGCCCCGTTTCTCGATGATCCTGCGTTCCCTCTTTTTCATGGGGCGGCTCGCGTTGGCGATGTCCACCGTGCCGTTTATCAGGGCGGCGATCCCCGTTCCGCTGCCGCCGCCTGTGACCTGCACGGCCGCTTCGGGATGTTTTTTCATGTACGCCTCCGCCTCCGCCGCCACCATCTCAAGCAGCGTGTCACTGCCCTGGATGGTGATCTTCTCCCCGGCATGGGCGGGCATGGCGAAGGCGCCAAGCGCCATGAGGCATGTCAGCAGGTATCTTGCCGTTTTTCTCATTCGAATCTCCTTTGTTGTTAGATGTTAACCGTTTCGCTTTTCCCATCCATCTTGCCGATGGAAGTTTTCGTGTCCGCCCGCTCAGGCAGCTCCATGATGAAACACGCGCCTCCCAGCCGGGAAGACTCGCAGGCGTATATCCTTCCTCCGTGCCTTTCCGTGAAGAGGCGGGCGTTGTGAAGTCCCAGCCCGGCCCCGCTGAAAACCCTCGTGGAGCTCAAGGCTCCGTGTTCGAACCTCTGGAATATCCTCTCCCGCTCCTCCGGGGGAACGCCGGGGCCGGTGTCCTCCACCTTCAGAAAAACCACGCCGCCCACCGCCCCCGCCGTGAGGAGGACGCGCCCACCGTTCGGCGTGAACCTGAGAGCGTTGGAGACAATGTTGTTCAGGACGTGCAGCCTGATCCTGTCCGTGTCCCACAGGACGGACGGGAGGGGAGGCTTTACTTCAAGCGAGAGGTCTACATTCTTCGCCGCGGCCTCCTGGCTGAAAGTCGCGGTCACCTTCGCCAGCTCTCCGGGCAGGTCGCGGGTCCACCGAGGCTCCACGCTCTCCCTGCCCGCCTCCATCTTGGCGGTTTTGAGAATGTCCTCGATGAGGGCCAGCGCCTCGGCGCCTGCCACCGTTATCCTGCGCAGAAAATCCTCCGCCTTTTCCCGGGGCATCGTGTCGAAATTGTCGACAAGCAGGCCCGCTATCCCCATGATGGCGTTCATGGGCGATTTCAGGTCGTGGCTTATGGACGAGAGTATCCTGTTGTGTCTTTCGATGACGCTCTCTTCAAACTCCGTTATCATCTTGTGCTCCTTTTCAAGGGCCGTTTGTTCCAAGCCATGCGGCCAGTGTAAAGTTATTCCCGCGGGGATGGTGTTAGGATCTCGTTAAATAGGCCATGCGCCGCCCCCCCCCTAAAAATCCACCTGGAACCTCGTCATGAATCCCGTCGCGGTTCCCACGTCCGCCTGGTCGGCCGAGACGTAGTTGAGCATCACCCTTGTGTTGGGATTCAGGTACCAGTTCACACCGGCGGTAACCGTTGTGACCTCATGCCCCTCGATGCCCCCGTCTTCGAGATCGACGCTGGAGAACCGCAACGCCGCCTCCAACGCCCCGGCCCCGGAGCCGAAATTGCTGTTCGGCTTGACACGGCCGAACGCGCCCTTTTTGTAGGGCCTGCTCTCGCCGGTCAGGAAAAAGCTGCCGAAGACGTAATAGCCGGACAGGCTGGCGTCCTCGCCGTCGAGGTTGGAGACGTTCGCGGAGATGAACTCGCCCTGCAACGACGCCGGGCCGAATACAGCAGCCGCCTCGACGCCCAGCAGCCCCACGCTGTCGGAGTTTATCGAGTGGGTGTCGGCCAGACGCATCGGAGCGAGATGAATCTCCGGCCTCGAACGGAACCGGACGGTGTCGCCGTTTGGCTTGATCGCCGTGTAGGCCGCGCCGAGATGGACGAGGTTATCGCCGCTTTTCCACGGCAGAACGGTTATCCTGGCGGCGTAGTTCATGTCGTTGTCGCCGTAGTCTTCGCCGTAGCCGTCGGTTATCCGGTAGGTGGAAAGGGCCCAGGTGAGCCGCTTGTCCCAGGCGGACGAGCCTATCAGAAGGCCACTCTGGCGGGAAGGCGCGAACGCCTCTATGGCCATCGCCCTCTCCATGAAAGTGATGTACTTCGAGCTTGTCAGCTCCTCGAGGCCGAAGGGCTGCTTGAACCGTCCCACCTTGAGCTGACCTATCCCGGAGATCTTCGTCAGGGCTATGTAGGCGTCCTTGAAATCGGCGTCGCCTCCGGCGAAGTCGTACTGAACCTTGAATTTTACGTTTTCGTGGATGTGGCCTCCCACGTAAAGCCTCGCGCGGCGGAACTCCGTGCCGCTCTCCCACACCGTCTCCTCACTTTTAAGCTCATCGTCGGCGGAAAGCCACGCCCAGTCGTTCATCAATCTGCCTCCCACCTTGATCTGGAAAGCCTTATCCGCGCTGGTGAACCTCAGGCCGGTTTTCCACTCCGCCTCCAGCGGCTCTTTCGCGTAGGCGATGTGGGATAGAGAGCAGAACATCAAAGACACCGTCAGCATGATCCTCATCATTTTCGCTATTCCTTCCATTTCCTCTGTGCTCCTCGTTTGAGTTTTTCATTGCCAACCAGTGACAGTGTAGAAAGGTTTCCCCTGAAGCGGTGTTAGGAATGCGTTAATAAACAATATGTTAGGATTGCGTTAAGGGGAGAGGAGGCGCTAAGGGCAAGGGGGCGTGAGAGACGCCTATTTTTACGCGGCGGTCTTTTCCGGGGCCGCGTGGACGCCCCGTCAGACCTTGATGAACTCGCCGGTGCGGATGTAGAGAAGGTAGGACGCCACGGCCTTTATCTTGTCCCCCAGGTTCTCTATGTGCTTGACCACCCGGAGTAGGCGGATGATGGTCCGCTTGTCGTCCCTCTGGGACAGCAGGGTCTCGTGGGCGGTGATGTTGGCCTGGTTGATGTTACGGTCCAGTTCTTCTATGAACTTCAGGGTATGGTCGCTGATGTCCTTTCCGTCGAGGATATCTATGGCCTTCTCCAGCATGACGATGCAGTTCTGCAACATGCTGTCGAGGAGTATTTTCACCTCGTCCATGCTCACCGTCGTGTCCGTGTCCATGATCTTCTGCCAGTTGACACCGACGTGCTGCAACAGGTCCAGCATCGCCTCCGTCTCGTGGGCCACCACGGCGTCGCACACCACGGCCCTTTTCAGCAGGCCCGCGAGGAACAGCTTGCCCACGATCTCGGAAAGCTCCTCGGTGATGCGCACCATCTCCTTGTCGGCGTTGTCCTCCAGCTCCAGTATCTTGTCCACCAGGGCGTCGCTCTCCTCGTCGCCGTGGATCACCCTGATGGACAGCCTGCACGCCTCCTGCACCTCCATCAACATGGCCCGGAGAGCCCCGCGTGTCTTTTTCATCTCGTCCATTATGATCTTGGTCACGGCTTGGTCCTTTCCTGGCTAGCTGAACTTGCCTATTATGTAGTCGGCCGTCAGCCGGTTCTCCGGATTGCTGAAAATCGTCGATGTCTCGTCGTACTCTATCAGCTTTCCCTCGTAGAAAAAGGCGGTGTACCTGGCCACCCTTTGCGCCTGCTGCATGTTGTGGGTTACGAGGATCACGGTATGGTCAGCGGCGAGGTCCACGATCAGGCTCTCGATAAGCTGTGTGGACTTCGGGTCCAGCGAGGAGCACGGCTCGTCCAGCAAAAGTATTTTCGGCGTGTTGATTATGGCCCTCGCTATGCAAAGCCTCTGCTGCTGGCCGCCGGAAAGGGACGTGGAGAGGTCGTCCAGACGGTCGTGAACCTCGTCCCACAGAGCCGCCCTCCGGAGGGCGGCCTCCACCTTCTCCGCCAGGATTCTCTTGCTTCTTATCCCCACGGCCCGCAACGGCATGGAAACGTCGTGGAAGATAGTTTTGCCGGAGAAAGGCACGGGCTTTTGCATCACGTAGCCTACGCTCTCGCCCCGGAGGATGCAAAGCTCGTAGGGGTTCAGACCCATGATGTCCACGCCGTCCTCCAGCAGGACCGACCCGGTGTAGGAACAGTCGAACTCGTCGTTGAGCCTGTTCAGGGCCTTCAGGAACGTGGATTTTCCGCAGCCGGACGGGCCTATTATGGCGGTCACCTCGTTGGCGGGGAAGGCCAGGCTCACGTTCTGGCATCCCACCACCTTGTTGGGATATGTCACCCCCAGTCCCACGGTCTCTATGGCTTTCCGATCAAACTCCATTCTTCCGTTATCTCCCACTCAGCCTTCAGCTCGACCTCGCCATCTTCCGTCTGTGCAGCCACCTTATCACCTGCCCGATGGAGTTGAAGGAGAACGTCAACACCAGCAACACAAGGGTCGTGGCGTACTGGACGGGCAAGGTCTCCTGCACGTTGGGGGACTGGGTCGCCATGACGTAGATATGGTACCCCAGCTCCATGAACTGATCCAGCAGGTCGCCCGAGAACCCGGGTATGTAATAGGCCACCCCCACGAACAGGATCGGGGCGACCTCCCCCGCTCCGCGGCTGATGGAGAGCACCAGGCCCGTCAGCATTCCTCCCACGGCCTGCGGCAGGACAACCCACTTTATGACCTCCCATTTTGTGTACCCCAGGCAGATGGCGGCGTGCCTCTGCTCGTCGGGGACGAGCTTGAGCGCCTCGGTGACGGATATGACGTTTGTGGGCAGCGTCAGCGTGCCCATGGTAACCGCGGCCCACAGGAGGCACCGCTCCTGAAAAACCCTGTCCTCGTAACCCAGCAGCCAGTCCAGCCCCCCTCCCACGACGGTGACGTAGAAGGCCAGGCCGAACAGGCCGTAGACTATGGACGGCACGGCGGCCAGGGTTCTGACGGAGCTCATGACGGTGTTGTAGAGCCAGTTCTTCGCGCTCACCTCGTTCAGGTATATGGCGATGACGGCGCCCAGAGGCGCCGTCATAATCGACATCCAGAAAACCAGCAAAATGGTGCCCTTGATTGGCGAGAGGATGCCGCCCTCCGTCGCGTCCGCCGTGGGCTCGGTGGTCAGAAACTTCCAGGAGACATGCCCCGCGCCCTTCACGAGGATCAGGCCGAGGATGAAAAACACCACCCCCACCACGACGGCCGCCGCCGCGTTCGACAACGAGCTGAAAACCTTTTCGTAGAAAAAGCGCCTGTCACGCATACGTCCATCTCCTGATGAGAAGCTGTGACAGGTAGTTAATGACGAAGGTGACCACCACCAGGATCAGACCCAACAGGAAAAGCACGCTGTAATGCGTGTCCCCCACTATCACCTCCGCCATCTCCGCGCCGATGGTGGCGGCGAAGGTCCGGGCGCCGGACCAGGGGCTCCAGTCCAGCACGGCGGCGTTGCCGGAGCACATGAGGACCACCATGGTCTCGCCAAAGCACCGTCCGAAGCCGAGGAGAGCCGCGGCGAGGGCTTTGCCGTAGGTGGCGGGGATTATTATGGAGGTTATCACCTGGTAGTCGAAAAGCCCGCAGCACTTGGCGGCGCGTATCTGGTCCTTGGGGTAGCTTGAGTATATGTCCTCGAACAGCGTGGTCATGATCGGGATCACCGTAAGGGAAAGAACCGACCCGGCCAGGAAGGCGTTGAGCCTGTAGAGCGATCCCGTCACCTGCTGCATGTAAGTGGCGAAGAACATCAGCCCAAGGAAACCGAGGACGACCGTGGGTATCCCCGCCAGCAGCTCCGTTATAACCTTCACCCCGTAGCGGATGCTCTTCGGCAGGTAGAAGGCGATGGCCAGCGCAGTGAAAAAACTCAAGACAGAGCCAAATAGCACCGCCACCAGCGTGATCTTGATCGTCCCCACGGCCAGAGGCCACAGGCTGAACAGCGGCTGGTCCGACACCGGCTGATACACGTCCTGCCCCAGGAGGTTGTCGAAAACCTGGAAGACCGAGGCGCCGCGTTCGAACTCCTCCTCGCTCAGCGTATCGTGGTACAGCGACATGTCGTTTCGCTGGTATACGTCGGTGAAGAGGGGGACGGTCTCCTGGAATATGAAGTAGAAGACAGCCAGGGTCATCACCACCGCCGCGGCGCCCCCGGCCGCCAGGATGACGAGAGCGGAGCGCTGCTCTATCATCCTGCGTTTTATGCTTTTCGCGGCGCTCGGGGAAGACGCCGGGGTTTCGCCTCTTTTATCCATTCTCCCCATCGTCCTCTTCTTTTCTTCCTGTGTCCGCGCTAAGCGGTATATGTATGGAGAACACGCTCCCCTCCCCCGGCGCGCTCCGGACGGAGACCCTGCCGCCGTGAGCGAGGGCTATATGTTTGACCAGGGAGAGGCCGAGCCCCGTCCCCCCCAACTCCCTGGAGCGGGCGTCGTCCACCCTGTAGAACCTTTCGAATATCCGGCCCAGGTGCGCCTTCTCTATCCCCGGCCCCTCGTCCCTCACGTGTATGGAAAGATATCCGCCGCCGCGCCCGGCGCTCACCCGCACGGCCGTCCCCTCCCCGCTGTAGTTCACGGCGTTGTCCAGCAGGTTCGCGACGCCGGACTCCAGCAGGGGAGCGTTTATGGGGGCGGAAAGGAACTCGTCGAGGTCCAGCTCTATCCTTATGTTCTTCCTCTCCGCCTTGGGGGCCACATGGTCTATGGCCCTTTGTATCGTTTCCTTGACGGGGAGCGTCTTTGCGTGGACAGCGTCCGCCTCGCTGTCGCGCTCTATCCGCGACAGGCTCAGAAGGTCCTCGATAATATGGGTAAGCCGGCCGATGTGCCGCTCCATGATCTTAAGGAAGCTCCGCGCTTTCTCGGGATCGTCCACCGCGCCCGCCAGCAGAGTCTCCAGAAAACCCTTCACCGTGGTCAGCGGCGTGCGCAGCTCGTGGGAGACGCTGGCGGCGAAGTCGCTGCGCAGGTTCTCCAGCCTGCGAAGACGGGTCACGTCCCTGATGGTCATGACCATCCCCCAGTACTCGCCGTCCCCGTGGAAAAGCGGGCTCCTCGCAAGAAGCAGCCGCCCCTCCCCCCGGGGGCCGGAGGATATCTCTTTTTCGTCCGGCCTCCCTGTATTGAGCCCTTCTCTTGCGAATCTCGCCAGTTCACCGTTGTCAACGGCCTCTTCGAGAGGCTGCCCCTCGGGCCGGGAGGCGAATATGTTCAGTATCTGCCTGGCCTTGGGGTTGAGTTTTATTATCCGCATATCCTGGTCCACCGCCAGGACACCCTCCTCGATGGAAGCCAGGATCGCCTCGCTGGAGCGGGCCTGGGCGCCGCCCGCGGCTATCCTGCTTTCCTGCTCGCGCGCCATGTGGTTGAGCTTGTCCGCGAGCGCCGCGGCCTCCGGGAAAGCCTCCTCCGTCAGGGGCGTGTCAAACCCGCCCATGGAAAACCTCGTCACGCCCTGCGCGAGCCTCTCCAGCGGCTTCGACACCATCCTTGAAAAATACAGGGCCAGGAGCCCCGCCGCGGCCGCCGCCGCGCCGGCCGCCAGAACAAAAGCCTCCGCCGGGGACAGCGCTGCGCCTGCCCAGAGGACAACGCCGGAAAGGGCGACCATAAAAGCCGCGGCGCGCCAGAAAAACTTCCGAAAAAGGCCCATGAGCCTCTCGATCCTCTTCAGATATCAAACCGGTATCCCACTCCCCGCACCGTGAGAAGACGTCTGCCGGCCTCACCGAGCTTTTTCCGTATCGCGGTGATGTGCACGTCCACGGAACGCTCGGTGACCGTCATCTGCCCCCCCCGGATGGCGGAGACTATCTGCTGGCGCGTCATCACGCCGCCGCCGCGCTGTATGAGAGCGTCGAGTATGGAAAACTCTGAATACGTAAAGTCCAAAAGTTCACCGTCCAATAAAACCTGCCGCCTCCGCCTGTCGACGGTGAGGCTGTTTATGGAGACCATCTCCGGGGACGGGGGGGCGCTCTTCCGCCTCAGGACGGCCTGTATCCGCGCCAGCAGAACCACCACGGAAAACGGTTTTACCACGTAATCATCCGCCCCCAGCTCCAGGCCCTTTATTATGTCCTCCTCCTCTCCCTTGGCCGTGAGCATGATAATCGGAAGGTTTTTCGTTCCCTCCTCGCCTCTCAGCCTTTTGCAGACGTCAAGGCCGCCGATACCCGGCAGCATCAGGTCCAGGATCACAAGGTCGAAGGCGCCGTCCGCGGTCTTTTCCAGCGCCTCTTCGCCCGTGGCGGCCATCGCCGTGGCGTACCCGGCATTCTCCAGGTTGTAGCGCAAAAGCTCTCTTAAATCCTCCTCGTCGTCCACCACGAGGACCTTCGTCTCGCCGGGGCTCATCGTTGAAATCTACCAGAAAAAGAACGCGACGGATTGTTAGGTTTCTGTTAAAAAGTTTTTCGGACGGGATATCAACGCTCCATCAGGCCGCCAGAACGCTCCCGGGGCCGGGGCCATCAGACGCTCTCCACCAGCAACGAAACATCCGCCGCTTTCGGCGAGTGGGTTATGGCGCCGACGGAGATATAGTCCACTCCCGTCATGGCGTAGGAGCGGACGTTGTTCAGGTTGATATTGCCCGAGGCCTCGGTCTCCGCCTGCCCGGCGATGAGCGCGACGGCTTTCCCGGCGCGCGCCGGGGTCATGTTGTCCAGCATGATCCTGTCCGCCCCGGCGGCGATGGCCTCGCGGACCTCTTTCAGGTTCCGGGTCTCCACTTCTATCATCATCCGCCGCCCGGTCTTCGCCCTGGCCGACGCCACGGCGTCCGCTATCCCCCCGGCGGCGGCTATGTGGTTCTCCTTCATGAGGATCATCTCCGACAGGTCGCGCCGGTGGTTCATCCCGCCGCCCGCCCGAACGGCATATTTTTCGAGGTCGCGCAGGCCGGGGGTGGTCTTGCGGGTGTCGAGTATCTTTGCGCTTGTCCCCTCCACGGCGTCGACGAATTTTCTTGTCAGCGTGGCGATCCCCGACAGGCGTTGCAAAAAATTCAGCGCCACGCGCTCGGCTTTGAGTATCGCGCGCGTGTTGCCGAAGAGCTCGGCGACAACGGCGCCTTTGGAGACGCGCTCGCCGTCCTTGTATCGCTTGCGGATTTTGATGTTTCTGTTTGCGGCGTGGAACACGGCGGTGAAGAGGTCTATCCCCGCCAGCGTCATATCCTCCTTGGCGACCAGCCTCGCGCGGCGGACGGCCTTTGGCGGGATGGTCGCCTCGCTGGTGACATCGCCGCGCGGCGCGTCCTCGGCCAGGGCGCGTTTTATAAGAGCGCTGTCGATGGGGGCTTTCCCGATTTTTTTCATCCTCGCTGGCATCCTGGTCTGTTTCGGCTCGGTTTCATTCGATATGCTAGATTATAACGATATTCTTTGATCGATTGATAATCGCCGATTATGACTGTAAACGTAACGTTGTGCGTCCCGCCGCAGGGATACTTCGCGCAACGATGGCAGGACTCGTCCATGCCGTCGCTCGGTGTGCTGTATATGGCCGCGCTCCTGGAGCGCGAGGGAATACCCGTTCGCACTCTCCCCACCCACGTCATGGGATGGGGGATGCCGGACATCGTCAAATACGTCCGGGACGAGGCGCCGGACATCTTCGGCCTGACGGTCACCACGGAGAACCGGCTGGAGGCTTTCGACGTGGCCCGGGCGGTCAAGCGGGCGCGGCCGGGGACGCTGGTCATCGTCGGCGGGCCGCACTGCACGGCGACGGCGATGGACACCATGACGCACATCCCGGAGGTGGACATGGTCGTCTCCGGCGAGGCGGAGGAGACGATCGTCGAAATCGTCCGGGCCGTGGAGGCGGGCGGGCGCGCGGCGGATTTCAAGAAGATCCAAGGCGTCACTTTCCGCGAAAACGGCGAGATCGTATCCACCGGCGTCCGGATGAAAATCCCGGACCTCAACTCGCTCCCGCTCCCGGCGCGGCATCTGGAGGACATGGCGCTTTACAACTTCAAGGTCGATGTCCCCGGCAAGGGCCTTTTGCCTGCGGCGAACCTGATGACGAGCCGCGGATGCCCGTTCGACTGCAACTTCTGCGCGACGCCCGTCAACTGGGGGCGCAAGGTGCGCGGCGTCACGCCGGAGCGGGTGATCGAGGAGATCGAGCTTTGCATGGAGCGCTACGGCGCTCAGGCGATATGGTTCTACGACGATACGCTCAACTACAACCCGAAGCGGCTGGAGCGGATATGCGACATGATGATCGAGCGGCGGCTTGGGGTCAACTGGTTCTGCGAGATCCGCGTCGACGCGATCGACCGCCGGTTGTTCGACAAGATGGTCGAGGCGGGGATGTTCCACTTCGGGTTCGGCGTCGAGAGCGCGAACGAGCGGATATGCCGTGAGATCATCAACAAGAAGGCGACGCTCAAGCAGGCCATCGACGTCATCGACTGGGCCAACGAGATGAACGTCACCGCGAACCCGTTTTTCATCTTCAGCCACCCGACGGAGACATGGGCCGAGGCGCTGGAGACGCTGGAGTTCGCCGAATCGTTGCGCGGCCGGGCGCAGTGCTCCATGGCGATATTGCACATCTACCCAGCTACGCGGCTGTGGGATCGCGCCGTCGCCGAGGGGAAGATTCCCAAGGACTTTAGCTGGACGACGCCCGACGACCCGCGCATCATCGAGCTGCCCGAGGCGCAGGGGCGCATTCCTTTATACATGGACAAGCTCACATGGTATCAGCTATCGACGATCATATTCCGCTTTTCCCAGAGCGCTTTGAAAGTAAGTTTATGGTCGAAGGTCATGAAAGCGGTGAAGCGTATTAATTCATGGCGCCGGTTCCGGCAGTACTTTATCATGGGGTTGGCGTTAGTGAGTTTGAAGTTTAAGAATTTGATCAGAGGGAAGAAGAAGGATTCCGGCGAAGACATGGCCAAAGCCGCGGAGTATTGAATGAATTTTCCCCTCCCTTGACGGGAGGGGACACAGGGGAGGGTGGATAATGAATCAATCTATTTCCTCCCCCTCGACGGGGGAGGTCAGGTGGGGGGTGAAGAATTTTAATACCCCCTCACCCCGGCCCTCTCCCGCCAAGGGGAGAGGGGGGAAGATCGCGCGGACAGTCGTTGCGAGGAGCCAAAGGCGACGCGGCAATCCCTCGGTGAGATTGCTTCGCTTCGCTCGCAATGACTGTTTGAGTGGTATAGGCTGAGTGTTGGAGCATTGAATTATGTTAGATCATAATCAGTAAAATTATTTTATGCTAATATGATATTAGAGTAATTATTATATTTATAAAATAAAAAAGTAAATTTATGGAGCTTATTTTATGGTTGATAAATGGCTTAGATTATCCAATCGCGTAACAACTTTCTGGTATGAACCAATTTTGATAGCTGCTAATACAAGACTCTCAATAGATGTAACTAGATTAGGTAATTCCATAACTGTTAAATTGAATATTTTGCCGCATATAATTAAGCGCCTAAATGATGAGCTAAATGAGTTCTTCGGTTATGCAAGAGAGCATAAAAGTGTGCATATTTTTAAAAAGGGGATGGAAGGTCGTAAGTTTCCTGATCCAAACTACGAGAAGGCCGAGGAAGTTAGCAACCTAAAATATAAGCTCATCGCGGACATTGATTCACTTTTATTTGAATTGGAATCTCTTTGTGAATTGATGGAAGAGATATTCGTAAAGCTTTATGAGCATGCTGGGGAAAGAATAACGCCGAAAAAGGCTGGTAAAAAAGTAGCAAAAGTAATTAAAGATTCAGGACAAGAAATTGAATGGTTTAAGAAATTAAATGATCATAGAAATTTATTCATACATGAAACAGCTCCTGTTTTGGCGATAGATGTAAGCGATTCTAATAGATATGACCTTCTTATAATGAAGGAAAATACAACCAAATTTGATTTTGATGATGATAGTAAATTCATTAAGCTCTCTGACTTGAATAATATAGTTAGTGGGTTTTTAAAAGCTGAATCTACCCTTCAAAAGCATCTGATTTCTTTGTTTGAAACCCAATGAAAATCCTCTTCCTCGCCCCTCAACCATTTTTCGAACCAAGGGGTACGCCGATTAACGTCCGGCGGTTTCTTACGGCTCTGTCCGAACTGGGGCATGAGGTGGACGTGCTCTGCTTTCCGGGCGGGGCGGATGTAAAAATACCGAACGTAAATATAAAGCGCGTCCTGAAAATACCCGGCGCGCCGAAGCCGCCGATAGGGCCGTCGAGGGTTAAAATTATCTACGATATGCTGATGGCGCCTCACGCGCTGGCGCTGCGGATGTTCAAAAAATACGACGTTATCCACGCCGTGGAGGAGGCGGGGTTCATCGCGTGGACGATAAAAAAGCTCACAGGAACGCCGTATATCTACGACATGGACTCGCATATCTCCGACCAGCTTCAATACAGCGGCTTCCTCAAAAACCGGCGCGCCATAAACTTCATCGAAAAATGGGAGACCGCCGTGATGCTTGATGCGGCGAGGATCGTCACCGTCTGCCAATACCTTACCGACGTGGCGCGCCGCTACGTGGACATCGAAAAGATCGCGCAGATAGAGGACATCCCCATAGACCTGCCCGCCCCGCCGCCGGGCATAACGGCGCAAAGCCTGCGCGAGAAGCTGAACATCCCGCGGGCCGCCCCCGTGGCGCTCTACACCGGCAACCTGGAAAAGTACCAGGGCATCGATCTTGTCATGGCCGCCGCGCCGGAGATTTTAAGGGAGGCGCCGGACGTCCGGTTCGTCATCGTCGGCGGAGATGAGAAGGACGTCGCCACGTACCGCGCCTGCGCGGTCTCGCAAGGGATCGAGGCGAGCATGATCTTTACCGGCGCGAAGCCGATGGGGTGGATGCGCCCCTTGCAGGACATGGCCGACGTTCTCCTCTCCCCCCGCCTGGAGGGGACGAACACGCCGCTTAAAATCTACACCTACCTGCAGTCCGGCAAACCGATCGCGGCGACGGACCTGCCGACCCATACGCAGATATTGAGTTCCGCCGTGGCCGTCCTGGCCAAACCGGAAAAAATGGAATACGCCCGCGCCGTTCTGCTACTATTGAAAGATAGAACCCTGCGGGAGCGGCTGGGCGCGGCGGGAAAGCGGCTTGTCGATGAAAACTACAACTATGACAGGTTCAGGGATAAAGTCGCCGCCGCGTACAGCGGATTTTGACCAGGCCAGCAACGAACAATATCACAGGGGGCCGCGCGGGCGGCCTTTTTTGTTTTTATGGGAATAGCCAAGCAGCTTATAGACCTCGCGCGCTTCAGGATGGGCGCGGTGAGTCCGATCCTCGGGCCGATGAAGGCGCAGTGGGAGCTTACCTACCATTGCAACCTGAAATGCCGCCACTGCCACATCTGGAAAACGCCGATGGAGGATATCCGCGCGAACACCCTCCCGCTGGAGAAACAAAAGGAAATCCTCGAAGACCTCGCCGAAAACGGCGTCCGCCACGTCTCCTTCTCCGGCGGGGAGATGTTTTTGCAAAAGACGGTTTACGACCTTATCGCCCACGCCAAGAGCCTCGGGATGAAGGTCGGCGGCAACTCCAACGCTTTCCTGGTAAACGAAAAGATCGCGCGAAAGATCGCCGATTCCGGCCTCGACATGCTCTACATCTCCCTCGACGGCGACAACGCGAAGACCCATGACGAGATACGCGGCGTCGAGGGGGCGTTCGACCGTGTTTTCGACGGCGTCAGGAACCTTCGGGCGGCCAAGCCCGGCATCGGGATATTCTTCAACATGACCATAAACGCGCTTAACGTGGGGCAGGTCACCGGCGTGGCGAGGCTCGCCAGGGAAGCGGGGGTGGACGGGCTGACGGTGGAGATGACGAACACTTTTGAAAAGTATTCCCCCAACGGCGACCTGGTCTTAAAGAACGGCCAGCTGCCACTTCTGCGCTCGCAGTTGAGAGAGCTTTTCGCCGGGTATGGCGATCTGCTGCCGCACCCGCCCGGCTATTTCGACGAGTTCGAGACATACCTGACCAACCGCGAGGAGCTTTACAAATACCGCTGCGTCGCAGGATACACGACGATCCAGATACACCCGAACGGCGACGTATACCCATGCCCCGTGGCGTTCGAGAAGATGGGCAGCCTGGCGGAAAAATCTTTTCGGGAGATATGGTTCTCCAGTCAGTCTGACAAGATCCGCCGCGACATAAAGGAAGGGCGGCACCCCATCTGCTGGGTCACCTGCGTCTCCCCGCTGAACCAGTACTTGAGCTACCTGACGCCCACAAGAGCCCACAAGCTCCTCCGGCCAAAGACGCTCTCGCACATACTGCGGAAGGTGTGACGGTGAACAAGGCGCGCAACCTGAAAAACCTCGGCAGGATATATCTTTCATACCTGCGCCGGGAGGAGGCCCCCGCCCAGCTGCCCTCGCGGGTGTGGATAGAGCCGACGCCTTCCTGCAACCTGCGGTGCGGCCACTGTCCCAACGGCATGGACGTGAAGTTCCCCACGGGGCTTATGAAGATGGAGCTTTTCAGGAAGGTGATAGACGAGCTTGAAGGCGCCGTTTACGACGTGAACCTTTTCCACCGCGGCGAATCGCTCATCCACCCGAAGCTCGCCGAGATGGTGGAATACTGCGCGGACAAGGGCCTTCACACAAGGCTTCATACCAACGCCGGGCTGTTGACGGAAGAGAAATCGCGCGAGCTTATCGGCGCGGGGCTGTCGTACATATCTTTCTCCGTGGACGGTTACACGAAAGAGGTGTACGAGAAAACAAGGGTGGGGGGAGATTTCGGCGAAACGATGGAGAACATCACCCGATTTCTGAAAATCAAAAAAGACCTAGGCCGCGGCCCCTATTCCATCGTCCAGGTCATGGAGATCGGCGAGGAGAAAGAGGGCCTCGCCAGGCGCCGGGCCGCCTTCCGTGAAATGTTCAACGGTCTGCCCCTCGACAGGCTCATCGTCAGGACGCCGCACAACTGGGCCGGGGATTTCAAAAAGTTCGGCCGCGGCGTGGTGGACGACTCGGATGCCCCTTTTACCCCCTGCACGTTCCTTTGGTACTCCATGACGATATTTTTCGACGGGACCGTGGCCCCCTGTCCCCAGGATTTTTTCGGGAAGATCAACATGGGCGACGTCTCCCGGTCCACGGTGGCGGAAGTGTGGAACGGCGAGGCGATGCGGCGCTTGAGACGGCGCATGAGGGAGCGGGACGTGGCGGGCCTCGAACCCTGCGAGGAATGCGACATGCTATGCCGCAGGACCTTCATGGGCGTGCCGTCCAACTATCTTTCCACCTTCATCAGGGACAACGTTCTGGTAAAGTGACGGATGCCTCAGGTGGTGTGAGTTCGCCGGTGAAAGAGCCGGTTCCAAAAGAAGCACCCGTCGCCGCTGACCCGGACGAACGGGGCCTCGTGGCTGTCACCGGCGCTGGGGGGTTCGTGGGGCGAAGGCTGTGCCAGGCCCTGACGGAAAGGGGTTACAGGGTCCGCGTCCTGGTCAGAAGCGGCCGTCACGACGATTTCTTCAAATCCCTCAGGGCCGAGATCCTGACAGGCGACGTCCGTGACGAGGAGATGACGTCCGGCCTGCTCGACGGCGCGGAGGGCCTCTTCCACCTCGCCTCCATAGTGCGTCAGGCGGGCGTCCCGGACAGGGAGTTCTGGGAGACCCACGTCACCGCCACGATGCGGCTCATGCGGGCCGCCGCCCGGCGCGGCGTCAATAAGGCCGTCCACTGCTCCACCATAGGCGTGCTGGGACATATAGAAAATCCGCCCGCCGACGAGACCGCAAGATACAACGCGAAGGACATATACCAGGTGACCAAGGCTGAAGGCGAAAAAATGGCCCTGGAGGCCAACGCGAAGGGCGGGCTCGATGTCACCGTCGTCCGCCCCGCCGCCGTCTACGGCCCCGGCGACCGGCGTATGCTCAAGCTCTTCAGGCTCATCGCCAACGGCCGGTTCCGCATGATAGGAAGCGGGGAGACCCTCATCCATCCCGTCTACGTAGATGACCTCGTGGACGGGATGATCCTGGCCTACGAGTCGCCGAAAAGCGCCGGGCGCGTCTACATCCTGGCCGGGGACCGGTACATCACCCTCAACGAGTGGGTCTCCATCATAGCGTCCGCGGCCGGCGTGAAGGCGTCGCCTGTACACATCCCCTATCCGCCCGTGATGATCGCCGCGGCGGCCATGGAGTTTATCTCAAAACCTTTCGGCATAGAGCCGCCCCTTTTCCGCCGCCGGGTCGACTTCTTCGTCAAGAACAGGGCCTTCTCCATAGAACGCGCCAGGCGGGAGCTTGGCTACGAGCCCAAGGTGAGCCTCGAGGAAGGCGCCGGCAGGGCCCTGGCCTGGTACCGCGAGCAGGGGTGGATATAATACGGCGGCGGAGCGGTTGACGCGCTGGGGTGGGTTAGATACATGAGCGACTTTCATTTATAATGGTAAAGTTATGATCGGAACACTGGTTCGCAAGGTTTTCGGCTCCCGCAACGACAGGGAGCTGAAGAGAATACAGGGCTACGTGGAGGCGATAAACGCCCTGGAGCCGGCCATCCAGGCTCTCTCCGACGAGGAGCTGAAAGCCAAAACGCCCGAGTTCAAGGGCAGGCTGGAGAGGGGCGCCACGGTGGAGGATATCCTGCCGGAGGCCTTCGCCGTCGTCCGCGAGACCGGGCGCAGGGTCCTGGAGATGCGTCATTTCGACGCCCAGCTCATCGGTGGCGTGGCCCTCCACGAGGGGAAGATAGCCGAGATGCGCACCGGCGAAGGCAAAACCCTCGCCGCCACCCTGCCCATGTACCTGAACGCGCTGCCGGGGCGCGGGGCGCACCTCGTGACGGTGAACGACTATCTCGCTCAGCGCGACGCGGAATGGATGGGCCACATATACGGCTTCCTGGGGCTTTCCGTAGGCGTGATCTACCACGGGATCACCGACCAGGAGCGAAGGGAGGCCTACCGTTGCGACATAACCTACGGGACGAACAACGAGTTCGGGTTCGACTACCTTCGCGACAACATGAAGTTCTCGCTGGACGACCTCGCCCAGAGGGACCTTCACTACGCCATAGTCGACGAGGTAGACAGCATCCTGATCGACGAGTCCCGGACGCCGCTCATAATCTCCGGACCCGCCGAGGAGTCCACGGACAAGTATTACGCGGTGAACAGGATAGCCCCTCAGCTTCTGAAAAAGGACGTCTATTACACCGTGGACGAGAAGGCCAAGGCGGTGATGCTGACGGAGGAGGGGATAGCCGTCGCCGAGAAGGCCCTCGGAGTGGAGAACCTGTACGACCCGGCCAACGTGGAGCTATTGCACCATGTCCAGCAGGCCCTCAAGGCCTACACCATGTTCCAGCGGGACGTGGACTATGTAGTCAAGGACGGCAAGGTGATAATAGTCGACGAGTTCACCGGCAGGCTCATGCCCGGCAGGCGCTGGTCCGACGGGCTTCACCAGGCCGTGGAGGCCAAGGAAGGGGTGGAGATCGAGAACGAGAACCAGACGCTGGCCACCATCACCTTCCAGAACTATTTCAGGATGTACGACAAGCTCGCCGGCATGACCGGCACGGCGGACACCGAGGCGGCGGAGTTCGCCTCAACCTACAACCTGGAGGTCATCGTCGTCCCCACCCACAGGCCCATGATAAGGGTGGATCACCCGGACGTCATCTACAAGACGATAGGCGAGAAGTTCAAGGCCATAACGGACGAGATCGTGGAGCTGAACAAAAAAGGCCAGCCCGTCCTCGTCGGCACCATATCCATCGAGAAATCCGAAAGAATCTCCGCCATGCTCAAAAAGCGCGGGGTAAAACACAATGTCCTGAACGCCAAGCATCACGAAAGGGAGGCGGAGATCGTCGCCCAGGCGGGCCGGAAGGGGGGCGTCACCATCGCGACGAACATGGCTGGCCGCGGCACGGACATCGTCCTCGGCGGCAACCCGGAGATGATGTTGAAATCCCGCGGCATTGACGAGGAGGACGAAAGCTACGAAAAGTCCCTGCGGGAGTACGCGGAGGCCAGCGAGAAGGAAAAACAGGAGGTCATAGAGGCCGGCGGCCTGCACATCGTCGGTACGGAGAGACACGAGTCCCGCCGGATAGACAACCAGTTGCGCGGCCGCTCCGGCAGGCAGGGCGACCCCGGCTCGTCACGTTTCTTCCTGTCGCTGGAGGACGACCTTTTGCGGATATTCGGCTCCGACAGGATATCCGGGCTCATGGAAAGGATGGGCATGGAGGAGGGCGAGGCCATCGAACACAAGATGGTCTCCCGCGCCATAGAGAACGCCCAGAGAAAGGTCGAGGCGCACAACTTCGAGATAAGAAAACATCTCCTCGAGTTCGACGACGTGATGAACAAGCAAAGGGAGGTCATCTACGAGCAGAGAAAGATGATCTTCGCCGGCGAAGAGAGCCTGGACGAAATGATAGAGGAGATGGCCCTGCAGGTGATGGAGGACGACCTGGCCCTCTACACGCCGGAGTCCGTCCAGCCCGAGGAATGGGACGTCGAGGGCCTGAAGGACGCCATAGCCCGCCACTTCGCCCTGGAGATGGAAGTGGACGAGAATAGCAACATCAGCCTGGGCGAAAAGAGGTTCGACTTCGACACCGTCACCTTCGGCCCTCTGCGGGAGGGGCTGGAAGAGGCTGTCCGGTCACAGGTCAAAGCGCGCCGGGAGTCCGTCGGCGGGCGGACGTGGAGGGAGATAGGCAAATACATCACCCTCCAGATACTCGACACGAACTGGAAAGACCACCTCCTGGCCATGGACCACCTGAAGGAGGGCATCGGCCTGCGCGGTTACGCGCAGAAAAACCCGCTGAACGAATACAAGCGCGAAGGCAGCCAGCTTTTCATGGAGATGCTGGACAGAATCCGCGAGGACACCGTGGCCGCCCTCTTCCACGTCCAGATACAAAGCGACGAGGAGGCGCGCGTCCGCCAGCGCGAGATGGCCAAGAGGCGCGAACGCCAGAAGAAAATAGTGGAAAGCCATGGCGAGGACGGGAAAAAACAGCAGACCGTCCGCCGCTCTTCTAAAAAGATCGGCCGCAACGCGCCCTGCCCCTGCGGATCAGGGAAGAAATACAAGAAGTGCTGCGGCGCGAAGGTGTGAGCTTATTCGGTAATTTTAAAAGAGTTGATAATATTGACCATCACTTGAAATATTCGTGACATAAGGGCCCGCAGAGGTACACCCTCCCAGAACTAACAAGACACCGGCAAAAAAGAGCATAAACAGAAAAATCTCAGTTTCTTAAACATACTTCATCCTTTAAGCTGAAATTCATACTTGAATAATAATTACCAAAAAGGTCGCGCAACTGGTATTAATATTTTTCCTATCTGGTTTCTAATCACATAATTTCAAGCCTTCCTCAATAAGGTCAGATAATTTGTTTGGGGGTATATGATTTCTTCCTATTTTCATAGGTTTTCCGTCTGAATCAAGAAGTGGCTTGCCGGTTTTTTTTAGCGATTTCACCCATTCAATTGCTTGACCATTCAACGCGTAAGAACCATGGGAAGTATCTATCCAAACGAGTTTTCTTGTTTCTCTCTTTTTACAGTGGAGGCCTGAAAGCGGATATTCTTTGTATAAACCGCTACCCTTATCAAAATTAATTTTTGATAAGGAATTAGTGAAACCCATTAAAGAAAACTTTGGATAGCTTTTTTCACCGTGCTTGTTCCAAAAATGTTTGCGAATTATCAATGTTCTACCTTTTTTAAGTTTTCCGATAACATTTTTTATTTTATCTCCCTTGTAAATCACTTGATGTCCACTCTTGCGAATAAATCCATCAAGGCCTTTTCCATCAATTTCGATTTCCACTGGAGTATTTTCTTTCCCCCAAAAAAAGTTGTCATGCCGTACGAGATTCATGCCGTTATATTTCAATTTGGTCTGGAGTTTAAAGGTATAATATTTTTTATATTCGGAAAAAGGGATTAACGCTTCAAAATATATCTGATTCGGGGTAACTTTACATACTATAAAAACATGCCATTCAAAGTCGTCGATAGTCTCAAAAACCGAATAAATCATGTTTTTTTCTTTATCAAATGACCAATTTCCTGCTCCCCATGAAGCGATAGGAGAAATTATCATGATAAATATTAAAATTAAAACATTTCTATTCATAACCCCTTCCTACTCTCATCAAACCATTAAACAAAAAATCCTTCTGTTTATTTTTGTTATACCGCAAACCTGCTTAAAATACAATGGATAACCTCTTGAAATCATAAATGACTTCTATAAAAATTACTTTACAATCAATTAGCTCTGCATTTAATGCGTATGTTCTTTTTGTTTGTTGGAGTTATAATTAAAAAAGGCGGAGCTTTTAAAAACTCCGCCTTTTTGTGTTTTTAATGCCGCGTCACCCCCGCACGTCTCATTCCGCCTCCCGCTCCTCGATGGTGACGGTCATCTCCACGCGCTCCAGGGGGTTGTCTCTCTGGTCGCGTTTCTCGGCGACGATCCTGTCCGCCACGTCCATCCCCTCTATCACCTCGCCGAAAGCGGTGTACTGCCGGTCCAGGAACCGCGCGTCCACCACGCAGATGAAAAACTGCGACCCGGCGCTGTCCGGATCCTGCGCCCGGGCCATGGATAGCGTCCCGCGCTTGTGGGGCTTTTCATTAAACTCCGCGTTGATGGTGTAGCCAGGCCCGCCGGTCCCGTGCAGATGGCGCTTGTCGGGGTCTTTTGTCAGCGGGTCGCCCCCCTGGATCATGAACCCCGGTATGACGCGGTGAAACGTCGTCCCGTCGTAAAAACCCTCCTTCGCAAGCTTTTTGAAACTCTCGACGTGTTTCGGCGCCACGTCCGGGAAGAACCTCAGGACTATCTCGCCATGCCGGGTCTTGATTACCGCGACCTCCTCCATCTTTTTTCCTTTCTCATCGACTGCCTTGAGTCCGGCGGCGGGCTTTCCGCCAGCCCCTTCCGCAGCCTCCGCGCCCGCCGCGCCGGCGATGGCGAGGACGAGCGCCGGATAGAAAAACCATGACAACCGTCTCATAACCCTCCTTGCCTGAAAAAGCACACGGCGCATGATAACAGGCGGCGGCCGCGTTGTCCAAAGCGGGGTTGAATCCACTGCGTTTATGCAGCATCATATATTGAGAAACCTAGATATGGGCTTTTTCGTCAAGAGATAAAGGATATGCCGATATACGAGTACGTCTGCGCGGAGTGCGGGCACAAGTTCGAAAAGCTCACGGCGCTTTCCGAGGCGCATGAAAAGCAGGAATGCCCCGAGTGCGGCAAAGGCTCCGGGGAGCGGATATTGTCTCTTTTCGGGGCGGGCTCGTCCACGGGCTCAGGAAGCGGCGGCGGATACTGCGCTCCCAGCGGCTTCGGCTGAGCGCGTTAGGCTGAAAGCCGGCCCGTGCGGCTGGCATGTATTCGGCGTCCGCGGCCGGTCTTGAATGAGGGGGCGCTCCATTGGGCGGAACGGCGATATTCTACGACCCCGTCTTTTTAAAACACGACACGGGAGCGCATCCTGAAACCCCCGCAAGGCTCGAGGCCATCGTGGAAAGGCTCAAGTCCGCCCCCTTCGCCTCCAGTCTGGAATGGGTCCTTCCTCCCCGCGCCACCCTGGAGCAGCTTGCGCTGATCCACACCCCGGAGTATATCCGAAGCGTGGAGCAAAGCGCCCGCTCCGGACAACGCCACCTGGACATGGACACCGTGATCTGCCCCGAATCATGGGAAGCCGCGCTGGCGGCGGCCGGGGCGGCCGTGGGGGGCGTCCGGAACGTGGTTGAGGGAAAACATAAAAACGCGTTCCTCGCCGTCCGCCCGCCGGGCCATCACGCCGAGGCGGACAGGGCAATGGGTTTCTGCCTGTTCAACAACGCCGCGATAGGCGCCCGCTTCGCCAGGGAAGAGCTCGGCGTCCCCAGGGTGGCTATCGTGGATTTCGACATCCATCACGGCAACGGAACGCAGAACGCCTTCTACTCCGACCCCACGGTCTTTTACATCTCCACCCACCAGTGGCCGCTCTACCCCGGCACGGGGTCAGAGTCCGAGCGGGGCGAGGGGGAGGCGGAGGGGACGACCATGAACTTCCCTCTTTCCCCGGGCGCTGGGGACGCCGACGTCCTGGGCATATTCGACGATGTGATAATCCCCACACTGAAAAAATTCGCCCCCGGCCTGATAGTCATCTCCGCCGGATTCGACGCCCACAGGGACGACCCGCTGGGGAGCCTGGAGCTGACAGAGGAAGGGTTCGGCGGGATGGCCGGACGGCTGCTTGACCTCGCCGATGACCTCGGCCACGGCCGCGTGATGGCCGTTCTGGAGGGAGGCTACAACCTCGCCGCGCTGGCAGGGTCCACCGCGGCGGTCGTGGAAAGGATGTCGCAGGCGGCGGAGCGCGGCTGAGGCGGCCCGGCAGGACCTGTTACAGGCAGGGGACTTGTGTTAGACTGGCTCCCGCAGAATATCTGGGGGTGGTTATGACAAGTCGCGCCGGATTCACGCTCATCGAGCTGATAATGGTGATAATAATCCTCGGTATACTGGGGGCCATCGCCATCCCCCGGTACGTCGACCTGCGCGACGAAGCCAAGGCCGCCGCGGCCGACGGCGTCCTCGGCGCCGCCGCCAGCGCCTGCGCCATAAACTATGCCGCCGTCCAGACCAAGAACCCGCCGCCGGCGCCGATCACGTCCTGCGAGCTTTTGGAGGAGGCGATGACCTCCTCCGGCCTTTCGATAGTCTCCGCCGGGGGCGGGGAATGCTCCTTCACCGTGGGCGACAACAGCTTCTATTTCTCCTTCTCTCCGGAGACCTCCGAGGCGCCCTGCGGCGTGGAGAAAGCGCCGGATAAGTGGCCCGCGCCCTAGCCCCTCCCCGGCCGGTCAGAAGACCCTGCGGCCTGTCTCCTTGTCGAAAAGGCGCAGTTTTTCCGGCGGGACCTCGAACCGGGCCGCCGACCCCGGCTTCACGGTCTCCCCGGCCGCCAGCCTGCCCTTGATCTTCGCCTCTTTCCAGACACCGTCGACCCAGACGTCGCTTCCCACCGGCTCAAGCATTATCACCTCGGCCTCCAGGGCAGGCTCCGCCCCCGCGGCCCTGACAGCCACATCCTGCGGGCGGATCCCGGCGATGACCTTCTCCCCATCCTCGCCGCGCGGGAGAGCGGCGGCGAGGGAGGTGTCCCGCAGGTTCTCTCCGCCGATGAAGTTCATGGGAGGGCTCCCGATGAAGCCGGCGACGAACAGGTTCGAGGGCCGTTCGTAAAGCTCCATGGGGCCGCCCAGTTGTTGTATCCTCCCCTCGGCCAGTATCGCTATCCTGCCGGAAAGCGACATCGCCTCCTCCTGGTCGTGCGTCACGTAGACGGTGGTTATCCCCAGCCGCTCGTGGATTCTCTTCAGCTCCGTCCTCATTTCCACCCGCAGCCTCGCGTCCAGGTTGGAGAGCGGCTCGTCCATCAGGAAGACCTTCGGTTTCCTGACGATGGCGCGCCCGAGGGCCACCCTCTGGCGCTGTCCGCCGGAAAGCTCCGAAGGCTTCCTGGACAGAAGCTTCGAGAGGCCGAGGCTCTCCGCGGCTTTCAAAACCTCCCGGTCCACCTCTTTTTTGGGGGTTTTCCTCACCCTCAGGGGAAAGGCGATGTTCTCGTGGACGGTCATGTGTGGATACAGCGCGTAGCTTTGGAAAACCATGGCCACGTCCCTTTGGCCTGGCGGAAGATGAGTCACCGGTCTGTCGTCGAAAAATATCTCGCCCGCCGTCACGTCCTCCAACCCGGCTATCATGTTCAGGATGGTGGACTTGCCGCAGCCGCTTGACCCCACGAAGGTGAAAAACTCCCGTCCCGCGATCTCGAGGTCGAGCTTTTCGACGACCTTCACGCCTCCAAAACTTTTCGCCACGCCGTCGAATCTTATGTTGGTCATCGGTCAGCCCTTCACCGCGCCCGCGGTGATCCCCTCCACGATCCTGCGCTGGAAGGCGAAGACCATGACGATCAGCGGAAATGTGACCACCACCGAGGCGGCCGCTATCTCACCCCAGGGCGCCTCGTGGACGCCGGGGAAGAGGGCTATGCCGACGGGGATGGTGCGGGAGGCGGGGGTGGAGGTGAAGGTCAACGCGAACAGGAACTCGTTCCACGAGAATATGAAGACCAGGATGGCGGTGGCAGCCAGCCCCGGCGTGGAGAGCGGCAGTATCACCTTGTAAAAGGACTGAAACGCCGAGCACCCGTCCACCCTCGACGCCTTGTATATCTCGGCCGGGATGTCGCCGAAAAAGCTCGTGAGCGCCCAGATGGTCAGCGGCAGGGTGAAAGTCGTGTAGACGATGACGAGGGACGTCAGCGTATCCCTCATCCCCAACTCGCGGATAACAAGGAAGAGAGGACTCACGGTGGCGATGGGGGGGAACATGGAGGCGGAGAGGACGAAGGCCAGTATCAGCCCCTTTCGCCGGACGCCGAGCCACGCCAGGGCGAAAGCCGCCGGGGCGCCCAGGGCAAGCGAAAGCATTGTGCTCGCCGACGCCACGATGAGGCTGTTGAGGATGATCCTCAGGAAAACAGGATCCTCGAATATCGTAAAGTAGGCCCGGAGCGTGGGGCGGCTCGGCAAAAGCGGCGGCAGGGTTGTAAGCTCCGCCGCGGGCTTGATGGACGTCAGCGCCTGCCACAGAAAGGGGCCCAGGCAGTAAAAAGCCACCAGGATCAAAGCCGTGTAAAAGGAGAACCTCCGCGCCATCACATCCTCCTCAGAAGCCGCGCGCAAGACAGGGTGATGAGCCCCACGAGCATGAAGACCGTGACCGATATGGCCGAGCCGTAGCCGAACTGGAGGGTCTGAAACAGCGTCTTGTAGGCGTATATGGATAGAGTCTCCGTGCTGTTGGCCGGGCCGCCGCCCGTGAGGACGTATATGGAGTCGAAGACCCTGAAGGCGTCTATGGCTCGGAATATGAGCGTGACCAGGATCAGGGGCGAAAGCAGCGGGAGCGTTATCCTCCTGAAAGTCATCCACGGGGAGGCTCCGTCCACCCTGGCCGCCCTGTAAAGGTCCTCCGGCATACCCGCGAGGCCGGCCATCAGAAGCAGCGTCACAAAGGGAGTCGTCTTCCACACCTCCATGATGATGGCGGCGTTCATCGCCCAGAAGGGGGCGCCCAACCAGTTCACGTCCGCCCCCAGCAGGTAGTTCAACACGCCGAAATCGGCGTTGTACATCCATTCCCACATCCTGGCGGAGACGACCGTGGGGATGGCCCACGGGATCATCACCACCGCCCGCATGAGCCCCTTGCCCGCGAATACGCGGTTAAGGAGAATCGCCAGGGAGAGCCCCAGGGCAAGCTCCAGCGCCACGGAGACCGCCGTGAAATAGGCGGTGTTGTACAGGGCGTTCCAGAAACGGGCGTCTTCGAAAAGCCGCCTGTAGTTTTCCAGCCCCGTAAAGCCGGACTCGCCCAATGTCAGCTGGTAGCGCCGCAGGCTCAGCCAGGCGACATACACCAGGGGATACAGCGTCACCGCCGCCAGGGCAAGGCCCGCGGGGGCAAGATAGGCCGTCTGGGGCTTCAGCCGCGGAAAGCTCAAAAAACCCTCCTGCCTGAATAAATCAGCGCTCCTCGATTATCCTCTCGATCTTTTTCCGGGCGGACCTCAACGCCTCCTCGGGCGTCTTCATCCTGGCCAGGACAGCGGAAAACTCCGTCTGCAGCGCCTGCGACACCCTGATGTAATGGGGAGTCACGGGCCTCGGCCGCGCCGCCTCGAAAACCTCGTAAAGCCTGGGAATGAAAGGCTGGGCGGCGACAAGCTCCGGGTCCTTGTAAAGCGCCTTCAACGACGGTTTGAAGCCTATGGTCATGGCGACGAGCTTCTGCGCCTCGTACGAGGTGAGAAACTCCACGAGCTTCTCCGCCTCCTCCGGGCGCCTGGAGCGCGCGTTGACGCCGAGCTGCCAGCCGCCGAGGGCCGCGGCGGACCGGCCGCCCTCGAAGTGGGGAAGAACGCTCACGCCCACTTTGCCTTTCACCGGCGAGCCTTCGCGCTCGTATATGCTCCAGGCGTAGGGCCAGTTGCGCATGAAGACGGCGGCGCCCTTGCCGAAGATCAGCCTGGCCTGCTCCTCGGCCGCCGTGGTCACAAGCTCCGGCGTGACCCCGTGCTTGTACACCAGGTCTCTCATGAAAGTGAGGGCCTTGACGTTCTGAGAGCTGTCTATGACCACCTCGCCGCCCTCCAGGACGGCGCCGCCAGCGCTCCAGATGAACTCCAGCGCGTCGCAGACGAGCCCTTCATACTGTTTGCCCTGCCAGACGAAGCCGTACAGGCCGGGCTCTTTTTCCATGACGGCCTTCGATATCCTGACAAGCTCATCCCACGTCCTGGGCGGTTCGAAGCCGTGTTTTTCCAGCAGGTCCTTGCGGTAGTAGAGAATCCCGGCGTCCATGTACCAGGGGACGGCGTATATCCCTCCCCTCCACGTGACCGCCTCCATGGGGGCGCTGAAAAAAATTTCGCGTTTTTCGGGCGGCATCGTGTGAGAAAGATCGCGCAGCCAGCCGGCCCTGGCGAACTCGGGGCCCCATATCACGTCCAGAGCGAAGACGTCGAACTCGCCGGAGCCGCCCTCGAGGTTTATGACGTAGAACTGGTGCTGCTCGTCCGTCGCGGCGGGGAGGGTCTCCTCCACCACTTTTATCCCCGGGTTTTCCTTCTCGAACTTTTCGATAAGCTCCCGGATCGGTCTCGGGTCGCCCACCACCTTGCCATGCTTGAAGACGATGGTGACCGGGCCTTCATCCGCGCCTTCGGGGGGCCGCTGGCAGGATTGCGCGATCAGCGCCGCCGTCAGGATGGTCAACGGAAAAGCGAAAATTCTCGAAAACATGCCAACAATGATATCCCATGGCGTAAAGGGAGGTGAAGGAGAAGCGGCGCCGGATGGGAAGGGGGCGGGGTGTCTTCAGCCCATCGATGGCCGGGAAGGCGTCCTGCTCAGGACAAAAAAGGGCCGCCCCACTCGCTTTTTTTCATTCTCCTGCAAGCGGGGCGGCCTCGCCCCCTCTGTCTCATGGCCAAGGTCAACCGGCTATAGCGGTCACCAGGGCCAGAAGCAGCGGGGCCACGAAAGCGATCAGGACGGCTATGTCCAGCGCCTCTTTCTCGTGAATCGCGTGAGTTCCCATGACGTTCCTCCTTAGTGAATAGTTGTCGCCAAAAAACCCGTTCCTCGAAAAACCGGCGTCCGGTCAGCCCGCCAGAACGGAGACCATGGCAAGACCCGCTATGGCCGCCACCACCGGAGTGGAAAGCATCGCCAGGATCACGCTGGCCGGTATCTCAGTCTTGTTGATGTTCTCTGCGTAAACGCTCATTTTCTTTCCTCCTGATCTATTTGTTACTGGTTTGATTTTTTTTCTTTTTTTATCCCTTCGCCCTTTACATGTTGCAACGCTTGTGCCAAAAGATGAACAGCTTATATATCAATCAGTTGCTCTCATTTTTCCGGGTCTTTGCGTCCACCGGAGTGGGTGGGCGCCCGGAAACGGATCAGACACTCCGACGCGAATCAGGACACGATGTCCGCTTCCTGCCCGCAAGACCCATGGACGTTGCAAGTGTTAAACTTTTGGTTATGAAGATTTTTGGATTCGCGGCGTTTCTGGTCTTCGCGCTTCTTTTCTTATCCGCTTTTCCGGCCAGCGACAGCGCCCTGGCGCAGGTTCGGGAGTCCTCCGAGAAGGCCCTTGAGATATTGCGCGAGATCGACGACATGTGGAGAGGCGAATCGTCCCACGGCAGGCTCACCATGGAGGTGAAAACGGCCCACTACACCAGGACGCTGCGGCTGGAGGCCTGGTCCAAGGGCAAGGAGAACACGCTGGTCCGCATCCTCTACCCCCTGAAGGAGAAGGGGACCGCCACGCTGAAGTCCGGCTCCAGCATCTACACATACCTGCCTCAGACCGACAGGACGATAAGGCTGACCTCCGGGATGATGATGGGCTCCTGGATGGGAAGCCACTTCACCAACGACGACCTCGTGAAAGAGTCGCGCCTGACGGAGGACTACTACGTGAACATAGTCTTCGAAGGCGAAAGAGACGGCAGGGAGATCATGGAGTTTGAGCTGACCCCGAAGCCGGACGCGCCCGTGGTCTGGGGGAAGATAACCCTGGTGACGCGGGCGGAGGACCACCTTCCCCTTGAGGAGATATATTACGACGAGGAGATGAACGTGGCCCGGACGATAACCTTCAGCGAGATAAAGCAGATGGGAGGAAGAAAAATCCCCGCCAGGCTGAAGGTCGTCCCCGCGGACAAACCCGGCGAATATACCGAGTTGATCTACCACGAGATAGAGTTCGACATAGGGCTTGACGGCTCCTTTTTCTCGTTGGCGCGGCTGCGGAGGATGTAGGATGAACATTGGCGCCATGGCGGCCCGCAACATATGGCGCAACACCCACAGGACCGTCACGACCGTTGGGGCCATGGCGTTCGCCGGGGGGCTGATGATTCTCTACTCCTCGCTGCTTGCGGGTTTTCTGGAGGTCTTCGAGCGCAACGCCGTGGGGATGGACACCGGCGATATCCAAATCCACGCCGAAGGCTATCTCGACGACCCGGACCTTTACAACCGCGTTGAAGACTCCGAAAAAATCGTGGAGAGGCTCAACGAGGCGGGCCTCGCCGCCGCCCCGAGGCTCTACGGCTTCGCCCTCGCCGCGGCGGGGGACGCATCCTCCGGCGTGACACTCCGGGGAGTGGATGTCGAAAGGGAGGCCGCGGCCACCCTCATCCACAACCACGTGATGAAAGGGCGGTGGATGGACACGCGGGATCCCCGCGGAGTGGTCATAGGCAGAAAGCTCGCCAGGACGCTCAACGTCGGCGTCGGCTCGGAGGTCGTGCTCCTGAGCCAGGCGGCGGACGGCTCCATGGCCAACGACCTTTACGAAGTCCGCGGGATACTAAAGTCCGTCAAGGAAGGGATCGACCGCGGGGGGGTTTTCATGACGGCCGATGAGTTCAGGAGGCTGATGGCCCTGCCAGAGGGCGCCCACGAGATAGCGGTTTCCAGGCGCGGCAGCGCGATGGGGCTCGCCGAGGCGGCAGAGAGGGTTGAGGCCGCCGCCCCGGGCCTTGACGTCAGGACATGGCGGCGGCTGAACCCAGTGGTGGCGCGGATGCTGGATATATCGGACTCGTCGATGTTCATAATGCTGCTCATCACCTACACCGCCATCGCCATGGTCACGCTGAACGCGATGCTCATGAGCGTCTTCGAGCGCATCCCGGAGTTCGGCGTGATGAAGGCCATAGGCGTGACACCCTGGCAGATACTCCTCCTGGTCTTCGGCGAGGGCCTGGCCCAGGCCGTCATGGCGTCCCTGATCGCGCTGGCGGCGGGGCTTGCGGCCTCGTGGTATTTCCAAGTCCACGGTATAGACCTTTCCGCCCTGACCGGCGAGACCGGCATGGCGGCCGTCGCAGGCGTCGCCTTCGATCCCGTCTGGCACGCGAAACTGACCGCCGAGGCGGCGATCGTCCCCCTCGCCGTGCTGGTGGCGATAGCTCAGCTGGCGGCGATCTATCCCGGCGTCAAGGCGGCGCTGATCCGCCCCGTCCAGGCGATACATCATATATAGGAGGCGCGATATGCTCATCAGGATGGCCTGGCGCAACCTCTGGAGAAACAAGAGGCGAGCGCTCATCACCGCCTTCAGCGTCGGCTTCGGCGTCTTCCTGGCCGTCACCTTCACCGCCTGGGCAGACTACGCCTACACGGAGATGATCGACGCATCCGCGCGCATGGGATACGGCCACGTCACCGTCACGCCGGAGGGGTACAACGCCACCCCCACGCTGAAAAAGAGAATAGACGGCGCGCGGGAAATCAGGCGAAAAGCCCTCTCCATCCCCGGCGTGGAGGACGCCATGACAAGGATCATGGGTCAGGCCATGTTCGCAAGCGCCGTGAAAAGCGTCGGGGGCGTCTTCGTCGCCGTGGACCCGGCCCAGGAGGACCCGGAGATGAACCTGTTCATCCGCTCGCTGGTCAAGGGAGCCCTCTTCGAGGGGACGGACGGGCGCGAGATACTGGTGGGAACGAAGATGGCGGAGAAACTGAACCTGGATATTGGGAAGAAGGTCGTCTACACCGCCACGGACATCGACGGCGAGATCGTAAGCGAGGTGGCCTACGTCTCCGGGATCTTTGAGACAGGGGTGGACAGCGTCGACGGGGGGTTCGCCCTGCTGCCGATCGACAGGGCGCGCTCCATGCTGCGCTATGGGCCGGAGGAGGCCACCATGGTCTCCATCATCATCGAGGACCAGCGCTACGCCGGAGTCACGGCGGACAGACTGAGAAAAAAGGCGGGGGGCTCCGGTAAGGAGATACTCACATGGCGGGACACCCAGGCGGACCTGGCGGCTTTCATAGCGATCGACAAGTCGTCGAACTACCTTTTCCAGTTCCTCGTGGGGCTGATGATCGCGGCGGGGATACTGAACACGATCATGATGGCCGTGCTGGAGCGAAAGCGCGAGTTCGGCGTGATGCTGGCGGTGGGTATGTCGCCTTCGCGGCTTTTCGCGCTGGTGTTGACGGAATCTTTCTGGATCGGGATGCTGGGGCTTATACTGGGCGTCGTGATAACCGCGCCGTGGTACGCTTACGTCAGCGTGTACGGCATCGACCTTAGCGCGATATGGGAGGAGGACATAGACATCGGAGGCGTCCTGTTCGACCCGCTGATGAAGTTCCGGCTTTACAAGGAGAGCGTGATAGCCATCCTCTCCACCGTCTTCGGCCTGACGCTCGTCGCCGGGCTTTACCCAGCGTGGAAGGCGGGGAGGGTCCCCCCGGTGGAGAGCCTGAAAACGATATGAGATTTTTGAGCCAATGAGGAAATCGAACGTGATCGTATCAACTTTGATAATGGCGGCGCTCGCCATTGGGCTTGTCCTCTTCGGATACGCAAGGGGTCAGGGCCAGCACGTCGCGGGCCTTAAGACTGGTCTTTACATGTTCATAGACATCCTGCCGCTGCTCATCTTCGCCTTCATGGTGGCGGGGATGGCGCAGGTCATCATCCCGAAAGAGATGATAGCGAAGCTGGTGGGGGAGGAGTCCGGCGTTAAAGGGATATTCATCGGCTCCGCCGCGGGCGCGCTCACCCCCGGCGGACCTTTCATAAGCTTCCCGATAGCCGCGGGGCTGCTGCGCGCCGGGGCCAGCGTGGGGCCGATCGTGGCCTTCGTCACGGGGTGGCTGATCCTGGCCGTCACGCGCATTCCGCTGGAGGTGGGGATGATCGGATGGAAGTTCACGATCATACGCCTGGCCAGCTCATTTTTCATCCCGCCGCTGGCGGGGATCATCGCGCAGTCGGTTTTCGCGGGGCGTTTCACGGGGGAATGGTGACATGACCACGGACAACGGCCCCCAGGCGGACTGGCGGGACGAGGACATCGCCAAAACCTTTTTAAGCGAGGCTCGCGCCGCCATCCCCCTGGCCGAAGAGCAGATGCAGGCGATGCTGCTCCTTATAAAAAAAGCGCGGCCGAAGCTTGCGCGCTTTCTCGACCTCGGCTGCGGCGACGGGGCGCTGGGAAGGGTCATATTCTCCGCTTTCCCTGAAAGCCGCGGGCTGTTCGTCGATTTCTCGCCCCCTATGATCGAGGCGGCGAAAAAGGAGCTTGAAAAAGCGGGATACAACCACGAGGTCATCCATGGCGACCTCGCCGTCAAGGACTGGCTCGGCGCCGTCGAGGCCGAGGGACCCTTCGACGCCGTCGTCTCGGGCTTCGCCATCCATCACTTAAGCCACGAGCGCAAGAGGGAGCTTTACGCGGAGATATTCGGCCTGCTGGCCCCCGGCGGGATATTTTTGAACATGGAGCACGTGGCGCCGGCCTCCCCCTGGCTGGAGGATCTTTTCGACGAGACTTTCGTAAACTCCACCTGGGAAATCCACAAAAGCCGGGGCGGACAAAAGACGAGGGAACAGATAGCCGAGGAATATTTCAGGCGGCAGGACAGGGAGTTGAACATACTCGCGCCGCTCAACGACCAACTCGAATGGCTCAGAAAGATCGGGTTCGAGAACGTGGACTGTCACATGAAAATATACGAGCTGGCCCTCTTCGGCGGGACGCGGCCATGACGGGACGATGATAAGAAAACTCGGCGCGGATGATTTCCCCTACATCCTGGCGGTGATAAACGACGCCGCCCAAGCCTACCGGGGCGTGATCCACCCCGGCCTGTGGAGCGAGCCTTACATGTCCGAGGATTACCTTAAAAGCGAGATGCGCGGCGGCGTCGAGTTCTGGGGATACGAGGCCGCCGGGGAGCTGATCGCCGTCATGGGCGCCCAGGACAAGGGGGACGTCACCCTCATCCGCCACGCCTACACCAGGACCGAGGACAGGCGCCGCGGCGTCGGCTCCATCCTCTTAAATCGCCTAATGGAGACGACCGGAAAGCCGATCCTCATAGGGACATACCGCGACGCCCCCTGGGCCATATACTTCTACGAGAGACACGGCTTCAGGCTCATCGACGGGCCGGAAAAAGACAGGCTCCTTCGAAAATACTGGGACCTGCCCGGCCGGCAGGTGGAGACTTCCATCGTCATGGCGGACGAGAGGTGGTTTGAAAGACGCGAAGGGTAACCGCTTCATGAACAACTCCCCCATAGTCCACCTCGACGCGGTCTCGAAGATATACGAGCAGGGGCAGGTATCCGTCACCGCCGTGGACGATGTGACGCTCGACATAAAAAGAGGCGAGTTCACCGCCCTCGTCGGCCCGTCGGGCTCGGGCAAGACGACGCTGCTCAACCTCATCGGCGCGCTGGACGAACCGACGAGCGGCAAAGTCTATCTCGAGGGCAGCGACCTTTCCGGCCTGTCCCGCCATCGCCTCTCCCGGCTGCGGCGCGACAGGATCGGGTTCGTCTTCCAGGCCTACAACCTCGTCCCCACGCTGTCGGCCTACGAGAACGCGGAGTTCGTCCTCGCCCTGCAGGGCGTCCAGAAAAAGGAGCGGAGGGAGCGCGTGACGAAGATTCTCGATGAGGTGGGCCTTTCGGGGCTTGAAAACAGGCGGCCAGCCGAGCTTTCCGGCGGCCAGCAGCAGCGCGTCGCCATCGCCCGCTCCATCGTCCACGAGCCGGCCATCGTTCTCGCCGACGAGCCGACGGCCAACGTCGACTCCGCCACTGCCGAGGCCCTGCTGGGCCTGATGGAAAAACTCAACGAGGAGGAGAGCGTCACCTTCCTTTTCTCCACCCACGACCAAAGGGTGATGGACCGCGCCCATAGGATTCTGAGAATGCGCGACGGGGCCATAGAATCCGACGACCGGCGGGGGTGATCCGATGACAGCGCGTTTTCTGGCCGCCGCGCTTATCCTCGCCGCCCTCCCCTCCCCCGCGGCGGCGTTCTACGACTCCGAATCGGGCGCCGTCGAGGCGCGCGCCCTCGTCCGCGCCTTAAGCTGGTTTACGAAAAACCCCGGCGGATCACTGTACGAGAACGCCACCGATCAGGGCGGCGCGGCCCTTGGCAGGCTGATGGTGGACGCGCGGCCCGCGAAATCTTTTACGCTCGAACTCAACGCCTACCAGCTGGCCAACGTCTCCACGTCCAGGGCGCAGGCGCGCGCCGGGGGTTTTGCCATTCGCGACGTGGAGAGAAGCTCCGCCCTGGAGTGGCGCCAGCGCGGCGAGACCACCCATGAGGCCCTGGCCGCCATAGACCGCCTGAACCTGAGGATCACCTCCGGCAGGCTGGACTTCATCGCCGGGAGGCAGGCCATAAACCTCGCCACATGCTACTACTTCACCCCGAACGATTTCTTCGCCCCCTTTGCCGCCCAGACCTTCTACCGCATCTACAAGCCCGGCGTGGACGCTGCGAGGCTGGAAGCGCGGCTCGGCCCACTCACACAGGTGACGCTGATCGCCGCTCTCGGATACAGCCCCGAAGATTCCAGTCCGAACGGGTGGAGCGGAGAGGCGGACTGGGGCAGGACATCGTACATCGCCCGCGTCTCCACGGTCTTTTTCGATTTCGACTGGGCGCTGATAGGCGGAAAGGCGCGTGACGGCGACGTCGCGGGCGGCGCCGTCCAGGGGGAGCTTTTCTGGAAAACGGGGCTGAGGGTGGAGGGAAATTACATGGAGCAGGAGAACGGCGGCCCCGTCTCCAGGGTCTCCGCCCAGCTGGAGAAAAGGTTCGAAAGCTCGCTTATCCTCCGGGTGGAGGGTTTTTACAACAGCGCAGGCGCGGAAGCAGCGGCGGAGTACACGGAGCGCCCCGAAGAGCTCTATCCCGCCAAATGGTACAGCGCCGCCGGTTTAAGCTACGAGTTCAACCCGCTTTTGCGCGGGGAGGCGCTGGCGCTTTTCAACCATGTAGACGGCTCGAGGCTGCTCTCCTTCTACACGTCCCATTCCGTCTCCGACGAGACGGAGGTTTCCATGGGGCTTTACATACCCTTCGGCGGCGAGCCGGGGCCCCTCACGGCGGGAAGCGAGTTCGGGTCGTATCCTGCGAGCTTTACATTCGAGATAAGGTCGGTTTTTTGAGGTCAAGCCGCAGGGCGGCGCGGCCGAATATTATAAGGAAGCAGGAAGACGGGCCGCCGGGCCCAGGACAGCGATGATAGCGTGAAGGACACACTGACCACCAAGGACGAGCTTGTCCGGAAAGGCATTTTTGATGGCGGCAGGGCCCGTACCGGGCCTTACGGCCTGCAGGTCGGGATCACCGCCTATTGCAACTTAAGCTGCGTCTTCTGCGCCCCTTTCAGCTACCGCAGGCCCGGCGGACGGCGGCCCAGCCACAAAAACCTCTTGAAGCTCGACCCCGGCAGGTTCCACGGCCTTGTGGACGACGCCGCGGAGCTTGATGTGGAGCAGATATCCATAGTTGGCGTGGGTGAGCCATTCTTGCACCCGGACATCATGTCCTTCATCCGCAGGGTCAAGGAGCGCGGCATTCGGCTGATGGTTACGACCAACGGCTCGCTTCTTTCCAGGCGGAGGGTGGACGAGATCGTGGAGGGGAAGCTCGACATCATCAATGTATCGCTCAACGCCGCTTCCGCCCAGACCCATGCCAAGGTCAGCGGCGCGCGGGGCGATGGCGGCTTCGATACGATCATGGAGAGCCTTTCGCGCCTGCATGAACGGAAAAAAGGGCACGGCCTTGAAAAACCGCGCCTTGCTTTGCGCATGGTGCTCACCAGGCTCAACGTCCATGAGGTTGAAAGCTTTGTGGAGACAGCGGCAAAGGTGGGCGCGGACGAGCTTTTTTTCCAGAACTACGTCGCTCCCCATTTCGCCCGCGACATAGCCCTGGACCCCGGCGAGAAAAAAACCGCCGCCGAAACGCTGGCGCGGATTGAAGAAAAAATCGCAGGCTACGGGATAAAATCGAACCTGGAAAGCGTTATCTCCCGGTACACAAGCGAAAACGGCGGCGGGGAGGCGAAAACCTATATGGGTTACGTGGTGGACGACAGGTTCCACGAAAAATATCCCTGCTACACTGGCTGGACCTACGCGATGGCGCTCGCCAACGGCTCCGTCATGCCCTGCTGCTATTGCTCCAGCCCTATGGGAAACCTTTACGAGAAGTCTTTTAAGGAGATATGGCTGGGCGAAAGATACAACGCCTTCCGCGCCGCCGCGATCCGGCTGCCCGGCAGGCGCGAAAGCCCGGAAGGCTGCGCCTGTTTCAACAGTTGCGGCGCCATCCCGGACAACATCCGCCTCATCGAAGGGCTCGGCCTGAACAGCGCTGGCGGCGGGTGATAAACAGCAAAACAGCCAAAGCCGCGCGCCATGGAAAATTCCCACCACGCTGAAATCATTCCCGCCGCCCGTGATCTAAAACAGGCTGGATGACCTTCAAGTCTCAGCGGGAGCGTGGCGGTTGCGATTGACTCCCGGATCGGGCTTGTGTTATAAGGATTCCTTCCTGATGAGGGGTACCCAAGGCGAAGCTTTGCCCTATAGAGGATAATTTATATGAAAATCCACGAGTACCAGGCGAAGGAAATCCTTCAAAAATTTGGTGTTCCAACGCCAAAAGGGGCGATATTGACGAACGCCCAGGAACTCAAGAATATCGTTGACGAGCTTGGCCTGCCCGTGGTGGTCAAGGCGCAGATACACGCCGGCGGCCGGGGCAAGGCCGGCGGCGTCAAGGTCGCCAAAACCTTCGACGAGGCCCAGGAGGCCGTGAAAAGCATCCTCGGCGAGACGCTGGTGACCCACCAGACGGGCCCCGAGGGGCGTATCGTCCACACCCTGCTTATTGAGGAGGGGATGGACATCGCCCGGGAGCTTTACGTCGGGATAGTGGTGGACCGCGAGAAGTCCCACCCCTGCGTGATGGTCTCCGAGGAGGGGGGTGTCGAGATCGAGGAGGTGGCGGCCCGGACGCCCGAAAGGATCATGAAAGAGTGGGTGGATCCCTCCCTTGGGCTGATGCCCGCCCAGGCGCGCAAGCTGGCCTTCTTTTTGAACCTTCCCCCGGAGGCTTTCAAGGAGGCGGTGAAATTCATTATGGGCCTCTATAAAGCCTTCGAGGCCAGGGACTGCTCCATGGCGGAGATCAACCCTCTCGTCGTCACCGGCGACAACCGTGTCCTCGCCCTCGACTGCAAGATGACCTTCGACGACAATGCCCTGTTCCGCCAGCGGGACGTGGTGGAAATGCGCGACCTGAACGAGGAGGACGAGCTGGAGATAGAGGCCAGCAAGTACGACCTGAACTACATCAAGCTCGACGGGAACATAGGCTGCATGGTCAACGGCGCGGGGCTTGCCATGGCCACCATGGACATAATCAAGCTCGCGGGCGGCGAGCCGGCGAATTTCCTGGACGTCGGCGGCGGCGCCTCCGAGGAGCAGATAGAAAACGCGTTCAAGATCATCCTCGCCGACAAGAACGTCAAGGGGATATTCATCAATATATTCGGCGGTATCCTGCGCTGCGACCGGCTGGCCACGGGCGTGGTCAACGCCGCGAAAAAGACGAGCGTCTCCGTCCCGGTGGTGATCCGCATGGAGGGGACAAACGTCGAGGAAGGCGCGAAGATACTCGAGGAAAGCGGTTTGAACTTCATCGTGGCCGAGGGGATGCGCGACGGCGCCGAGAAGGCCGTCGCCGCCATCAAGGCCGCGGTCTGACTATAGGGGGCCATACACGTATGAGCGTTCTGGTAGACGAAAACACGAAACTCCTCGTGCAGGGGATCACCGGCAAAGAGGGCTCCTTCCACGCCGCGGGATGCAAGGCCTACGGCGCCAACGTCGTGGCGGGCGTCACCCCCGGCAAGGAGGGACAGGAAGTGGACGGCGTTCCGGTGTTCAACACCGTCCAGGGCGCCGTGGACGCCACCGGGGCCAACGCGACGATGATATTCGTCCCTCCCCCCTTCGCCGCGGACGCCATATTCGAGGCCGCCGAGGCGGGGATAGACCTGATCGTCTGCATCACCGAGGGGATCCCGGTGTTCGACATGATAAAGATAAAAAACTACCTGAAGGACAAGAAAAGCCGCCTCATAGGCCCCAACTGCCCGGGCGTGATAACCCCGGACGTGGCCAAGATAGGTATCATGCCGGGCCACATCCACACCGCCGGGCCGGTGGGGGTGGTCTCCCGCTCGGGGACGCTGACCTACGAGGTGGTGGGCCAGCTGACAAGCCTCGGCATCGGCCAGTCCACATGCGTCGGGATCGGCGGCGACCCGGTCAACGGCACGAGTTTCATAGACGTCATCGAGCTTTTCAACGACGATCCGCGGACCGAGGCGATCGTCATGATAGGCGAGATCGGCGGCTCGGCCGAGGAGGAAGCGGCCAGGTACATAAAAGACAACGTCAAAAAACCCGTGGTCGGCTTCATCGCGGGTCAGACGGCCCCTCCCGGCAGGAGAATGGGCCACGCCGGGGCCATAATCGCAGGCGGAAAGGGAACCGCCGACGAGAAGATGAAGGTCATGAACGAGTTTGGCGTCACAGTTGTGAAGTCGCCGGCCGACATGGGCGAGACGGTCAAGAAAGTTATGAGCTGACGGCGCCTTCCCGGTCTCCGGGCGGCGTTTGCTTTCTATAGGACGGGGGCAGAAGGTTCCATTGTGAAAGGTATCGAAAAGTGGCGAAAAACAACGACCTGATAATAAGATTCGGAGGCGAGGGAGGCGAGGGCATCATCTCCTCGGGAGACATGGTCGCCCAGGCCGCCGTTCGCTCCGGCCTGGAGGTTCTCACCTTCAAGACGTTTCCGGCCGAGATCAAGGGCGGTTACGCCATGTACCAGATCCGCTTCTCGAGCGAGACTATCTTGTCCGAGGGCAGCGGGTTTGACGTCCTTTGCGTTTTCAACCAGGAGGCGCTGGACGCAAACAGAAAACTCCTGACGGAAGGAACGGTCCTGGTCTACGACTACCCGGGCGGAGACATCGCCGAGGAGCAGAACATACCCGGCGTCACCTGCTACCCGGTCCCCATGAGCAAGACCGCCAAGGAGGACCTGGGGACTTACCGGTCGAAGAACATGGTCGCTCTCGGCGCCGTGGCGGAGCTTTTTTCCATATCCATGGACTCCATCCGCGACACCATCAAGGGCAAGTTCGGCAAGAAGGGCCAGGAGGTCGTGGACGTGAACTTCAAGGCCCTCGACGCGGGGCGCGACCATGTCCGGAACAACCTGAAGAAGACAGACCCCTACAGCATGAGTCCCGGCAAGCCGAAAGAGAACACCATAATCCTCTCCGGCAACGAGGCCGTGGGCCTGGGGGCTCTGCTGGCGGGCGTGCGGTATTTTTCCGCGTACCCGATAACCCCCGCCACGGAGGTCGCCATATACCTGTCGCGGCATCTTCCGAAGTTCAACGGCGACCTGGTTCAGGCGGAGGACGAGATAGCCTCCCTGGCTAACGTCATCGGCGCCTCTTACGGCGGCAAGAAATCGATGACGTCCACATCGGGGCCGGGCCTGTCGCTCATGCAGGAGCTTATAGGCATGGCCTCGATGATGGAGGTTCCGCTGGTGATCGTGGACGTACAGCGCGGCGGCCCCTCCACGGGCCTGCCGACCAAGCACGAGCAGTCGGACCTTTTCCTGGCGGCGCACGGCTGCCACGGCGACGCATCCAAGGTGGTCATAAGCCCCGAGGGAGTGGAGGACTGCGTATACCTCACCGTCGAAGCCTTCAACGTAGCGGAGAAATACCAGGTCCCCGTCCTTGTCCTCTCCGACGGCTCGCTGGGCTTCAGGACAAGCTCCATGAGCAAGCCCGACCCGGCGAAGATAAAGGTCGTGGACAGGGAGCTTTACCAGCCCGGCGGCAACGGTGACGAGCCGTTCCTGAGGTACAAGCTGACGGAGTCGGGCGTGTCGGCAATGTCCGTCCCCGGCCAGCCCGGCGGGGAGTATATCTCCACCGGCCTCGAGCACGCGGAGACCTCCGCGCCGCGCTACACGCCGGAGAATCACACGGCGATGCTGGACAAAAGGTTCCATAAGCTCGACGACATCGAGGACCACTTCCCGCCGACGGAGGCCGACGAGCAGGAGGGCGCGGAGCTGGGCGTCATCGCCTGGGGGTCCACCATCGGCATCGCCCGCGAGGCGATCCGAGACTCCAGGGCGGCGGGGCTCAAGGTCTCCGGCCTTTACCCGAAGCTCGTGTGGCCGCTGCCCAAAAAGGCGCTGGCCGACTTCGCCGCCAAGCACAAGAAGATACTGATACCCGAGGTGAACAAGCAGGGCCAGCTGGCGAAGATTATCGCCTCGGAAACAGACATCGACCCCATCAGCCACACCATCTACGGCGGGTTGCCTTTCACCCCGGCGATGCTGGCCGAGAAGATAAAGGAGGTGATCTAATGACCACGGCTACGGCTCCGATGAAAGCGAAGGATTACAAAAGCGTCGTCCCGCCGACCTGGTGCCCGGGCTGCGGCGATTACGGCGTTCTAAACGCTGTCCTCAAGGCGTTCGCCGATCTCAAGATAGATATCGACAAAACCGTGCTGGTCTCCGGCATCGGCTGTTCGTCGCGGTTCCCTTATTTCGTGAAGACATACGGTATGCACACCGCGCACGGCCGCGCCCTGCCCGTGGCGGCGGGCGTCAAGATGGCCAGGCCGGACCTGGAGGTCATCTGCTTCGGCGGCGATGGCGACGGGTTCTCCATCGGCGGCGGGCACGTGCCCCACGTGGCGCGCAAAAACACGGATATCACCTACGTGTTGATGGACAACTCCATCTACGGGCTGACCAAGGGACAGGTCTCACCGACCAGCCAGACGGGGATGGTGACCACCACCACCCCCTACGGCGCGCCGGACATGCCGGTGAACCCGCTGGCTTTCTGCCTGACATACGGGGCCACCTTTGTCGCGCAGGCCTACAGCTCCAAGCCCAAGGTGGTGCAGAATCTCGTGACCAGGGCGATTCAGCACAAGGGGTTCTCGTTCGTCAACATCATCAGCCCCTGCCCCACCTTCAACAAGATCAACACTTTCGACTTTTACAAGGAGAAGGTCTACGATCTGCCGGAGGATCACGACACAAGCGACCTGGCGGCGGCGATAAAGATCGCCCTCACGGCCAAGGAGGGGAAGGTGCCCACAGGGCTTTTCTACCAGGTGGAGCGGCCCACGCTGGTCGACCGTCTGATGGAAATACGCGGGAAAGCCGAGGGATCGGACGACTATGACGTCAACAAGATCATAGACCTGCACAGGCCGTAAACCGGAACCATACACACCCGGCGCCGGAGGGGACAAGCGAAAGGACTCCGGCGCCTTTTTTTGTAACGGAGGATGAACGAAATGTCGCGAACGCTGGCGATCATAAAGCCCGACGCCGTGGAACGCGGGCTCACCGGCAAGATATTGAGCTGGATCGAGGGCGAGGGGCTCAAGGTCGCCGCCATGAAGATGATTCACATGACAAAGGCCCAGGCGGAGGGTTTTTACGCTGAACACAGGGAGCGGCCCTTTTTCGAATCGCTGACAAAATACATGAGCTCCGGCCCATGCGTCGTGGCCGTACTGGAGGGGGATAACGCCCAGCCCAAATGGCGCGAAATCATGGGCGCGACGAACCCGGCCGACGCGGCCGAAGGGACGATCCGCAAGGAGCTGGCCGTGGACCTCGAAAAAAACTCGGTCCATGGGTCGGACTCGGAAGCCTCGGCGGCGAGGGAGACATCCTACTTCTTTTCCGAGATCGAGAGCGTAAAGCGATAAGACCGGCGCGGCGCTTTCACGGAAGCCGCCCCTCATGCAGGGCGCTTGAGACCAGCGCGGAGCTGTAACCTATCCGGGCGAGCGCCTCGAGGTCGCCGCGGGACCGGACGCCGCCTCCCGCGATCCACTCCTCCCCGGCGCGGGGGGGCACAAGCTCCCGCGGGTCGAAAAGCCCCAGGCCGACAGCGTCCAGCCTGATGTGCATGAACATCCTGGCCCCGGCCTCCCTCGCGGAGGAGAGGACCTTCCCCACGGTCATCCCGAACTTCGGGGAAAGCAGGTCGCCCCTGTACGTATCGATGGAGACTGCCGCCTTGGAGAGGTCCCCCGGCCAGTCCCAGGACTCGAAGGTCTCCGTGCCCACGACGGGGATGAGGCGGGAGCGGCCCTCCAGGACGAGGATGTCATCGGCCCTCCTGAAGCCGGCGTCCAGCATGAAAGAGGCGGCGCTTTTTTCCAGTATCTCGTCGATAACGGCCCAGTTCGCGCCGTTCCCCTGGATGGCGTCGATGTCGGCTACATAGAACAGGTCGAACCCGAACGCCGAGACGAGCCGCTCCACGAAATGGAGCGGCTCGGGGGATGAGAGAAGAGGAGACTCTATAGGCGCGTACTCGCAACGCCTGCCGCCTACGGCGCGGACAGCCAGCCCGCCCTTTATGTCGAGGACCGGAACGATCCGCGCCGATTCTCTCGCCGTCGAAGCCATTCCGGTCCCCTCACTCGTCAAGCCGGACCAAAACCACCGTCACTCGAAAACCTCGGCCTGCGGCCTTGTCCGCCCCGGGACCCGCCAAAGGCCCCGGGGCAGGACAGGGAACAGGGAGGTCGGGCGGGGCTCCATCGCCCCGCCTCGGGGTAGAATCATGTCAAAGGCTCAGGAATACCGCTGGCGCCGTCGCCCGGCTTTTTCTTTTTCTCCTCCCCGTCCAGGTCAAAAATCCTTCTCATCCGCTCCCTGCCCAGCTCCTTTACGACACTTTCCACCTCGGAGCGGGAAAGAAAAGCCCGGGCGGCCTCGTTCCCCGGATTCAGCCTCAACGCCCTCCGGAAGGCGCGCTCGGCTATACGCCTTTTTCCCGTGGCGCGATACACAAGCCCCCGCAGGCTGTAAACCCTGTCCATCGCCGCCGCCGATCCGTCCGAAAGAAGATGGGACGTCTCCCTCAATATGACCTCCTCGGCGCGCGCGCCGAAATAACCTCGCATGTCCTCCAGCAACTCGCCGAAACGGTAGTCGCCGTTCTCCAGATAGCGCCCGACCAGAAGCTCGCTCTGCGTCCTGAAGGGCGCCTGCCGGGCGCCCGCCGCGGATGTCCGGGCCTCCTCGCCCCAAAGACCTCCGTCCACGAAAGCGACGGCCAGAACTCCCGCGCCTATGAGAATTGTCACTATCGCCGTGACTGGCGGACTCAATGTCTCCATCGGCTGCCTCCAACTGCTTATACCAATATGACAAGCAAACCGCGTGCCATGTTGCTACAATATATCACTTTAAATAACAACGTGTTACAAGATGCGTGTTAAAGTGAATGTTTCGCCGTCCTTCAAAATCTACAATATTTTGTGAGAGTGCATCAAAATATGTGGCCGTGTCCACCCCGGAGCCGGGGTGGGGCCGCTGTGTATAATTGACCCATGGCAGGCAAGTTCGAGCACTTGAAGGAAACGCTGGAGAGCGCCCCCACAGAGCCGGGTGTATACCTGATGAAGGGGGCGGACGGGCGGATATTGTACGTGGGCAAGGCGAAAGTCCTGCGCGAGAGGGTCCGGTCCTATTTCCAGGACTCCGCCGTCCATTCTCCGCGCATCGCCGTGATGGTGGGGAAGGTCCGCTCCATCGACTTCATGACCACCTCCTCGGAGCTGGAGGCGCTGATCCTGGAAGACAACATAATCAAGAAAGAGAAGCCCCCTTTCAACGTAATGCTTCGTGACGACAAGAACTACCCCTACCTCAAGCTCACCATGGACGAGACGTACCCACGGCTTCTTTTGGTCCGCCGCGCCCTGCGGGATGGGGGGCTTTATTTCGGGCCGTATGTCTCCGGCAAGTCCGTCCGCGACGTGATGAGGCTCATTCACAGGATATTCCCGCTGCGCCAGAGCAAAGACAACCTCGACGGCAAGCCTCCCCGCCGCCCCTGCCTCAATTACCAGATGGGCCGCTGCCTGGCCCCCTGCGCGGGCAAAACGACTCCGGAAGAGTACCGCGGGATGGTGGACGACGTGATCCTCTTCCTGAAAGGGAAGGACACAGAGCTTGTAAAAGACCTCGAGCGCCGGATGAAGGAAGCCGCCGAGCGGGAGTTTTTCGAGTTGGCGGCGCGGTATCGCGACCAGATCGCGGCCGTGGAAAGGCTGAAGGAACGCCAGGCCATAACGGACACGCGCCTTGCCGACGAGGATTTCATAGCCTCCCACGAGGCCGGGGGCAGGTCGGTCATCAAGATATTGCAGGCGCGCCGCGGCAAGGTGAGCGCGGGGCGGGAGTTTTTGTTCGACAACCTGGAGCGGCTCGACAGGGCTGAGGCGCTCGGCGCTTTCATCCGCCAGTTCTACAGAGAGGGGATGGAGATACCTCCAGCCATCGTGGTGAACGAGGCCCCGGAGGGGATGAAGGCGCTTGAGGAGGCCCTGTCCGCCCGGCGCGGGGGGAGGGTGAGGATAACCGTCCCGGCGCGCGGCAGGCGCAAAAGGCTGATCGAGATGGCCGAGCGCAACGCAAGGCTGCGCCTGGAAGCCGTCCTGGACTCGGCGGAAATGAAAGAACGCGCTTTAGAGCAAGTCCGCGACGGGCTGGGGCTCCCCGGGCCGCCGCGCTCGATCGAGGCCTACGACATCTCCACCACCGGCGGTCTGGCCTCCGTGGGAGTGGTGGTCACTTTCAAAAACGGCGAGCCGGACAAGAGCGGCTACAGGAAGTACAAGATAACGAGCGCCGCGGGGCCGGACGACTATGCCGCCCTCGCCGAGGTCGTCGAACGGCGCCATCGGCGGCTCCTTGAGGAGGGGGCGCCTTTCGCCGACCTGCTGGTGATCGACGGGGGCAAAGGGCAGGTGAGCGCCGTGGCGGCGCGCTTTATGGAAATGGGGATAGAGCGCCCCCCGGCGATCGTCGGAATAGCCAAGGGCAAGGATCGGGAAAATCCCGACACCGACGAATTTTATCTGCCGGGAAAGCCGCGCCCGGTTGACATCCCCCCGTCGTCCCCCGGCAGGCTCCTTCTGCAGAGGGCGCGGGACGAGGCGCACAGGTCCGCCATCTCCTATCACCGCAAGGCCCGCGGCGCAGAGGCCAAAAGATCGGCGCTCGACTCCATCGCTGGAGTGGGACCGAAGCGCAAAAAGCAGCTTCTGCGCAAATTCGGATCTGTGAAACGGATAAGGGAGGCGAGCGTTGAGGAGCTCCGCGAGGCGCTCTCCGTCTCCGAGGAGATGGCGAAAAGGATACTAGAAAGCCTTTAGGGGGTCGGCGCCGGGCCGCTGGTGTCATCCTGAGCCGGAGGCGAAGGATCCCGTTGTTTCTTCCGTTGCGAGACTCTTCGCTGGCGCTCAGAGTGACATGGAAATGGAGACGCTGTCGTTCTGAACGAAGTGAAGAACCTCGTATAGCGGCGCCCGCATGGGATGCTTTGCTGACGCTCAGCATGACAAGGACATCCCCTTCCCCGGCGGGAGTTTTTGAGATGGGATCCGAAGCCCGCCCGCTCCCGCGGCGGCCAACACCATCCCCTCCCCTGGAGGGAGGGTTTTTGAAACCAGGCTCCGGGGCCGGCATGAAGCGAATGAACATCCAACAAGGGGAGGGGGTATTATTCATATCACCCCCACCCAACCCTCCCCCGTCCAGGGGAAGGAAGGACGCACCGCGCGGCCCGAAAAAAACTACATCCCCGAAAAGTTCGGCCCGTAGCCGTGGAGCGCGGCGTTTACGCGCAGGTTCTCGTAGGGACAGACGATCTCGCAGGTAGCGCACTGGACGCAGTTCTCCAGCGCCATTGCATGGTATCGCCCCCCCTCCTTCTCCAGGGTCTGGTGCACCTCCGCCGTACAGTCGCCGACGCAGGGGGTATCCTTGCCCGCGGCGCTGAATTTTTCTATGCACTTGACGCACACCTCGGCGTCGAACTCGTCGATGTGGCGGTTGTCCTCCTCGTAATGCGTGTGGGCGTAGAAGACAACGTCCGCCGTGGAGTAGATCGTGGGCGGGTCAAAACCTTCCGAAACCTTTTTGACGGGGCGGAAGGCTGGATCGATATGGGTATAGTCCTTCGGATACTTCACCACCCATGAGTCGGTGGGGTTTTCTATCATCCTCTTGGCGCCGAGCAGGCGGAAGGAGCCGAAGGGGTCCAAAAGCCCCGCGACGGCTCCGCCGACTATCAGCCCACGGCCCGCGTCTATCTGCTCCGTCAGCCTTGGCATGAACTCGCTCAAAACGCCGGGGTAGCGCTCGAAGGCGGCGCGGAAATAGCGCGAGTCCCGCAGCTCCTCGCCAACCCATCCCCCCATCAGCCTTTCCTGGCAGGCGGCCAGGGCCGCGGCGGAGGTGTCTCCCTTTTTCAACGATTCCCATATCACCTCCGCGGCGACGTATCCGCTCTCCATCGCCTTGTCCACGCCGGAGAAACGTTTCACGTCCAGGACGCCCAGCGCGTCGCCCACCAGCAGCGCGCCGTCCACGGCGAACTTCTCAGGCAGGGAGTAATAGCCCCCCTCCGGCAGGATCGCCGCGCCGTATTTTAAAAGCTCGCCGCCCTTTATCATCCTCTGGACGCGGGGATGTTTTTTAAGGTCCTGCAGAACCTGCGGCGGGTGGATGTTGGGGTCGGCGAAATCCAGCCCCATCACCATGCCGATGATGAGCTTGTTGTCCTTACAGCCGTAGATGAAGCCGCCGCCCATGTGGCCCGGCGCCAGCGGGTATCCGAGGGTGTGCCACACATCGCCCTCGAAGCTCTCCTTCGTCTCCCAGACCTCCTTGACGCCGACGGCGTAGGTCTGGCCGTTCTTTCTAAGGTCGAACTTCGTCACGAGATCGCGCGACACGAAGCCCTTGTCGCCGAAGACGACGACCTTGCCGTACAGGACATCCTGGGCGTCGTCGCCGGTGTCGTCGACCTTTACGCCGATGACCCTGTCGCCGTCGTAGACTATCGAGCGGGCCGGGAAGCCGGGATAGACGTCAACGACCACTCCCGCCTTCTCCTTCGCCTTTTCGGCGAGCGCCCCTGCCATGTACATCGCCACGTCGGAGACGTTCAGGATGGCGTATCCCTCTTTCTTGAAGTACGGCGGCATGAAAGCGCGGGGGACGTCCTCCCAGCCCTTCGCCCCGGCCACGGTCAGGCGGCTGTTCCGGCAGACGCCCTCCAGAGGAAAGGCGCCGTCGCGCCAGTCCGGGAACATCTTCTCTATGACCCTCGGGTTGGACACCGCGCCGGAAAGCAGGTGGCCGCCGACGTTTTTCGCTTTCTCCAGTATGGCGACCCTCACAGGCCCGCCGGCGATGTCCACCAGCCTGTGGGCGAGCGAGAGGCAGGCCGGGCCCGCCCCCACCAGGATCACGTCGTATTCCATCCTCTCAGCCATCTAAAGCCTCATCCTCCCGCCGCCTTCATGGTCTTCTGGAACCGCTCCTTTAAAAGCGGCGCTATCTCGTAGATGTCGCCCACGATCCCGTAATGGGCGAACTGGAATATCGGCGCCGTCTCGTCCTTATTGACGGCGATGATCGTCTCGCTGTTGCTCATCCCCACCCTGTGCTGTATGGCGCCGGATATGCCAAGGGCGATGTAAAGCTTCGGGCGCACCGTCTTGCCCGTCTGCCCTACCTGGTGGGCGTAGGGTATCCAGCCCGCGTCCACCGCCTTGCGCGAGGCGCCGACGGCGGAGTCTTCGAATATGGACGCCAGGTCGCGGACGGCCTCGAACCCTTCCGGGCCGCCCAGGCCGAACCCGCCGGAGACTATAACCTTCGCGCGGGTCAAGTCCAGCGCGGCGCTGACCTCGTGGACGGTCTCTATGACCTTCACCCGGAAATCGCTCTCGTCGAACCCCACCTTGATCGGGATGATCTTCCCCTCTCTCGAAGTGTCCGGCTCGTTGGGGACCATCACCCCCACGCGGGCCGTGGCCATCTGCGGAAAATTCCATGGGCCCAGAATCCTCGCCTTCAGGCTCTCGCCGAAGCTTGGGCGGATGGCGTAGAGGCAGTTCTTGTATTCGCCCACCTTTTCCGGGTCGGCCTTGCCTTTGTGAGTGTAGTCCCCTACGTCAAGCTCCGTGCAGTCGGCCGTCAGCCCCGTCTCCAGGCAGGCGGCGATGCGCGGGGCCAGGTCGCGCCCAAGCGTCGTCGCGCCGCAAAGGAGGATGTGAGGCGTCCTGTCCATGGACTTCAGCGCCGCCAGGGCCGCCTTCCTGTATGGCAACGTGGAGTATTCGGCCAGCTCCGGCTGGTCCGCCACGATGACCTCGTCGGCGCCGTAGTGGATCAGCGTCTTCGGTATGTCCCCCAGGTTATGGCCGAAGACCAGAGCCTTGACTTTCACACCGAGCTTGCCGGCGAGCTCGGTGGCGGCGCCAAGAAGCTCGAACGTGACGGGCCGCAGGTCGTTCTTGATCTGGTCGGCTATGACCGCGACGTCGCCGTAATCGCTCATTTCAGGAGTTCCTCTATCCCGCGCCCGTCCTCGGCGAGGCGGCCCACCAAAAGCTCCACCTCGTGGGACGGCGAGTCCCCCTTGTACACGACGCACTCCCCGCCGATCTCGCCCATCTTCCAGGTCTTCCCGACCACCGTGGGCGAGCCGACCAGGCCAGTCCGTTTCGGATCGGCGTCTATGTCGTCCAGGCTGATTGTGAATATCCTCTTCTTCAGCTCCTCCTCGTCGCGAGACAGCTCTTTCATCCTGTACACGTCGATGAATCTCTTGCTCCGGAGCTTTTCGGCGGAGTTGGCCACGGTGATGAGGACCGGCGTCGCCGTCTCAAACCGCTGTACGCCGCCTTCTATGACCCTCGTGGCGCGGACGAGGCCGTCCGATATCTCCATCTTCTCGCAGTAGGTGACCTGCGGGATGTTCAGCCTTTCGGCTATCTGCGGCCCGGTCTGTGCGGTGTCGCCGTCGGTGGTCTGCAGCCCGGTGAAGATGATGTCGACTTTCCCTAGGCTCTGGATCGCCCTGCTGAGCGCGTAGGCCGTCGCCAGCGTGTCGGAGGCGGCCAGGCGCCTGTCGGTCAAAAGGTATCCTTTGTCCGCGCCGTACTCCAGCGACTCGTAGAGGACCTCTATGGCCGGCGGCGGGCCCATGGAGATGACGATTATCTCCCCCCCGCGGGCGGCCTTGGCCTCGAGGGCCTTCTGGAGGGCGAACTTGTCAAAGGGGTTCATCATCTTCTTGGCCCGGGCGCGGTCCACGGTGCCGTCCGGGTTCACCCCCGTCTTGCTGGAGGTGTCCGGCACCTGCTTGATGAGAACCACTATCCTGAGGTCTTCGCTCATGCTCACTCGCCTCCGCGCCGACAGGGCGCGGCCCTCTCAATAACGTCCCTCAGATTCAAAGCTTAAGATGATGCCACAGGGAACTGATGTTTGGAAGCTTAAATTTCCGTGAGACAGGGGCCGGGCCTACCGGCGCTGTCTTGCTCTCCGCCGCCTCTTGAGCTTGCGCCGCTCCCTCTCCATGTACCGGCGCAACTCGTCCGGCGTTTCGAACATCACGTCACTTATGGGGCCGTACTTTTCGCAGTCCGGCGGGTTGTGGTCGCGGCAGTTGTCGGGCCTGTCGGCGTATATGGAGCAGAGGTTGTTCTCGTCCAGGTACATGCACTGGCCGACGGAGAGCCTGTGCCACCTGCGGTTCCTTATGAAAAACCTGGTGTGGGTGAAATGAAGCTGCCAGATGAAGCTTTCCCACTCGTCCAGGGTCCTCGGTTTCCTCACCGGCTCCTCCAGGCCGTTGCAGCAAAGCGCCGGGCAGTCCTCGCAGGTATATTCTTCCGCGCCTCCGCTCATGCCGGTTCCCCTTCCTTTAGCCCATGGTTATCGCTGGTCATCTTTTAAATTATAACTTGTAGAAGCTTCTGTACCAATCCACGAACAGGGGTATGCCTTCCTCTATGGACGTTTTCGGCGTGAATCCGAAATCGCGGCTGATGGCGTCTATGTCCGCCGCCGTCTCCTTGACGTCACCCGGCTGCATGGGAAGCAGCCTCTTCTCCACCTTTTTTCCGACACTCCCCTCCAGCACCTCTATCATCCTTAAAAGCTCCTCGGGCTTGTTGTGGCCGATGTTATAAATCCTGTAGGGGGCGTAGCTCGCGGCCGGGGACGGCGCGCGGCCGTCCCATGAAGGGTCACCCTCCGGCGCGGAGGCCATGACGGCCGTCACGCCGTCGATTATGTCGTCTATATAGGTGAAATCCCGCCGCATGTCCCCATGGTTATAGACGTCTATCGGTTTTCCCTCGAAGATGGCTTTCGTGAACTTGAAAAGCGCCATGTCCGGCCGCCCCCAAGGGCCATAGACCGTGAAAAAACGCAGCCCAGTCGTGGGGATTCCGTACAGGCTGCTGTAGGTGTGCGCCATCAGTTCGTTCGACTTTTTCGTGGCGGCGTAAAGGGACATGGGATGGTCCACGTTGTCGTTCTCGGAGAAGGGCAGCCTCCTGTTCGCGCCGTAGACGGAGCTGGAGGAGGCGTAGACCAGCCGCTTCACGCCGAAGGCCCGGACTTTCTCTAAAACGTTGCCGAAGCCCACCACGTTGGAGCTTATGTAGGCGGCCGGGTTCTCCACTGAGTAGCGCACGCCGACCTGCGCCGCGAGGTTGACCACCACGTCGAATCCGTGTTTTTCGAAGACGCCGCCCAGAGCCTCCCCGTCCTCGAGCGCGGCGTGGACGAACTCGAAGGAGGGGTATTCCTCCAGGATGGCGAGCCTGGCCTTTTTCAGGGCCGGGTCGTAGTAGTCGTTCAGGTTGTCCAGCCCCACGACGGGGCCGCCCTCATCGAGCAGGCGGCGGCACAAGTGATACCCTACGAAGCCCGCCGCCCCGGTGACAAGCGTTCTCTCCAATATTCTTTTCCCTATCCGTTTTATGGAAATTTTTTGATTCTAGCCCCCTCCGGCGGAAAAAGCCAGTCCCGGCTCGGCGGGAGAGCGTCCCAGGCTTGGAAAACAAATCAAGGTCCTTCACGCCGCCGCCACTTCACTTCGTTCAGGGTGTCGGCTCCGTTCAGGACGACACATCATGACGTTGATGCCTCCAGCGGCGTCCTGAGCCGCAGGTGAAGGATCTTGCCTTTTTGAAAAGACTCAAACCGGAACTCCGCCCCTGGCGCCGAAGACGCGCGCCCCTCTCTCAGGACAGCGGATCCTGCTGGTCATAGATGGTCTGGTACTTGATCGGCCGGACGGAGGTAAACTCCGTCCGGGGCAGCAGAAGCTGGTTGCGTATCCTGAGCCATTGCACGTCCGGCTTGAGGCCGCGCAGCTTCCCGTCCGGCGGCGGCTTGGAGTGTTCGTTGAAGGAGTAGACGACGGCCAGGGCAGCCACGCCGTAGTCGCCGGTCTCGTGGATCAGAAACTGTTTTCGGAAATCCGGGTTCCCGTTGGGGTGTTTTTCTATCTGCTCGATGGCCCGGTTGTCGAGTTGGATCAGGGTGTATTTGAATATCCCGTTCTCGGATATCTTGGTCAGCGTCCTGCTTTCCGCCGAGGAGACATATACCGTGCTGTAGAAGGGCGACTGCTTCAAAAGCTGCGCCGCCAGCAGGGCCGCCGTCCTGCGCCCGGAAACGGTGTGATGGAAGGAGTAGTACTCAAAAAGCTTCTCCCCCATTTCCTGGGCGTACTTTTCGCCTTTCTCGTAAAGATCCTTGGATATATACCGCAGCTCCCTGCCCAGGGCCTCGGCGGCGGCGTCGATCAGCCAGTCTATGCGGACGTGGAAATGGCTCAGCGCGAACCGGTTCTTGTGTTTCACCGACATGTCGCGCTGTATCAGCAGGGCGTAGTCCACGGGAAGAAGCTGCCGCAGGAGGTCGTAGAACTTGACGCTCTCGAAGTATTTTTGTTTCGTCTGGAAACCGTCGGAGAAATTCGCCTCGGCCAGCTTCAGAGCGCCGAGGTTCTCCTTCTTCACCTTGTTGTCGTCGAAATAGCGGATGTACTTTTTCATCTCGGCGGGGATCACCCCCTCGGAGAAGATCACGATGAAGCCGTTCATGAGGGAGTTTTCTATCTCACGCACCTTGGCGCGGGGCTTGAGTTCTCTCTTTTCGACAAAGGGATAGGGCTCGCCCGCGTTCAGAAAGTTCTGGTACGAGTCCACCAGTGAAAAGTCGGCCAGGTAATGGTCAAGCTCGTTGCGCAGGGATTTATACAAGGCGCGGACTTTTTTTTCGTCGCGGCTCAGTTCATTCAGGTGCAACCACATCCGGCGATTAATTTATCTTCATCGGCAGGGGGCCGGTCTGTTATACAGGAAGGCGCCCCCGCTGGGGGTAAAGGTCAAAAAAACCTGTTTTTCCTATAAGTTAAGCTATTTTAACATGTTCCACCAGCAATCACAAGTTTTTAGACTTTTTTCAGCGGCTTTCAGGCTCCGCGGGGCCTTCGCGCAAAGTCAGCGGCCAGCGTTTTCCAGAAACTTTTGGACAACTCCGCTCATTCTTTCCATGAATACCGGCCTTGCGAACCTCTCCGCGTTGCGGCGGGCCGCCTCCGGCCTGAACCTCTCCTCCGCCCCCTCGAACCGCGCGATGGCGTCCTTCAGGCTTTCCGTGTCCTGCCTGTCAAAGAAGACTCCCGTGCAGCCTTCGGTCATCTCGTCTCTCAGCGGCGTCACCGTCTCCAGCACCCCCCCTCTCCCATAGGCTATAACGGGGGTTCCACAGGCCTGGGCCTCCACCGGGATGATCCCGAAATCCTCCTCGCCGGGATAGACCAGGGCGCGGGCGCGGCGGTAGCGCTCCAGGAGCCCCTCCGCTGAAAGCGGCCCCTCGAACCTTATGTTCGGCCCGGCCATGGCCTTGAGCCTCGCCTCGTCCTCGCCGCTTCCCACCACGGAAAGCGGCGCGCCGAGCTCGTTGAACGCCCTTATGGCAAGGTCCACCCGCTTGTACGGGGCGAAGGCGGAAACCACGAGATACCCCTCCCTTCCGCCTTCTTCCGCCGGAGTGAAAAAATCCACATCGACGGGGGGATAGACAACCTCCGCGTCGACGCCGTATATCCTCCCGGCCCTCTCCTTCACGTTTCTCGAGTTCGCCACGTAAAGCCCCACCCTGGACGCGGTCCTGACGTCCCACTCCCTCAGGCGCGGCATGATCTTTCCTATGGCGAAAAGGGCGGCCCTTGAGAAGCGCTCCGGATTGAAATAGTCACCGTACATGTCCCAGGCGTAGCGCATGGGGGTGTGAAGGTAACATAAATGGGGAGCGCCGCCGGGCTTCACGCCCTTGGCCACGCAGTGGCTGGACGATACCACAAGGTCGTATCCTCCCAGCCTGAAGGATTCTATGGCCCGCGGCATTAGCGGCAGGTACCACCTGTACCTTTTTGCTATCGCCGGAAACCGTTGGAGAAAGGAGGTGTGTATCCTCCTGCTCTCTATGGCGGGGGAGACGGAGCCGGGAACATGGACGAGGGTGTAGATGTCCGCCTGGGGGAAAATCTCGAGCAGCGCCTCCAGGACGCGCTCCCCTCCCCTCATCCCCGTGAGCCAGTCGTGAACGAGCGCCACTTTCATCTTGCGGCGGCCCTGTACGCGTCTAGGGTCATCCTGGCGGTCTTCTCCCACGAGAACTGTTTGACCCTCTCGTACCCTTTCCGGACAAGCTCGTCCCGGAACGCCGAGTCGCCGCGGACTCTGCCAAGCAGCTCCGCCATCGTCTCGATATCATCAGGCGGGGTCAGCGCCGCCGCGTCCCCCACCACCTCCGGGATCGATGTCCTGTCAGAAGCCACAACAGGCGCGCCGCAGGCCATCGCCTCCAGCGGGGGGAGGCCGAACCCCTCGTAAAACGAAGGAAAAAAGAGCGCCGCCGCGCCGGAGTAGAGCGCGCGCATCGTCTCCTTGTCCACGTTGTCGAAAAACCGCGCCCGGCGGCCGAATCCCGCGAACTCTTTTTTCCTCTCCTCCGGCATTCTCCCGACTATGACGAAAACCGTGTCATCACCCATCCTCTCCATCACCGGTCTGACGGCGGCGAGGTTTTTGTGCGGCCTGTCGGAGCCAACGTAGAGGAAGTATCCCGGCGCGAGGCCGAGCCGGTCCAGGACGCCTCCGAGGACTCCGCCGTCCATCCTCGAAAAATCCCCGCCGCCGTTCGGTATCACCCTTATCTTGCCCTCCGGGACGCCAAGTAGAGCGACGAGGTCTTTTTTTGTATGCTCCGAGACCGCTATGACCACCCTGGCCCGCCGGGCGGCGTTTGTGATCATCAGCCTGGCGTAGACTCTCGCGATAGGGTTAAAGCCGGGCGCGGCCACGTGTATGAGGTCGTGAACGGTCACCACCGACGGCGTCCGCATGAAAAACGGCAACACGTAATGCGGGGCGTGAAAAAGGTCCAGCCCGGCCCTTTTCGCGCTCCTGGCCAAGGTGATGTGCTCCTCGACGGAGTATTTGCCAGCACGCTCCACGACCTTTGTCACCCTCCCCTCCGGGTATTCGCGGCGACCAATCCCCTCCGGGGTAAAAAACAGGACATACTCGTTTTCCTCGTCCACCTTCAACAGCGACTCGACGAGGTTCTCTATGTACCGTCCTATCCCGGTGTCGTCTATTTTGCGGACGTCTATTCCTATTCTCATACAAAAGCCGCGGCCCGCCCCGCGGCGGCCGCCCGTTCATGGAAAAAAAGCGGATTACATCCCAGCTTACAACATAAAAAAACCCGCGAGGCTTTTGGATATTATAATTATATTGAAGGATAAGCGCGGGTCGCTTGAAACGGCGGCTGATTTCGACGGTCTGCGGCGTCCTCTTGAGGCAACGGTTTCGAGCGAAAACATGAGAAGCCATAAAAAATCATGGCCGGAGACTTGGTACGCCTACCACGACCGGCTTGAGAAACTAAAAAAAAGGGCGAAAAAAAAGCTCCCCTCCCAGTCCAGGGTGGAGAGGAGCTGGGTCTACAAGATATTCGGAAGAGCCCTTCTCAGAAAGGAGTTCTGGAGCTTCAAGGTGGAGCCGCTTGCGCGGGGGCTGGCGCTGGGCCTTTTCGTGGCCTTCACGCCCACCGTGGGTTTCCAGATGCTGGTGGCCTGTTTGCTGATCCTTTTCTTCCCGGGCAACCTCCCCGTCGCCCTCGCGGCCTGCTGGGTGACCAACCCCTTCACCGCCGGGCCGATATATTACATGGAATACAAGGTGGGGGGATGGATCATGGCTTTTCTCAACGACCCGTCTCCGGCGGGGCTGGAGCATGTTTCCGGGACCGTCGACGTTTACGGCGTCGCGGGGGCCATGTGGATAGGATCGGTCATAATCGGGGGCGCCAGCGCCGCCGCGGGCTATACGCTGACCCACGGATTCGTCACGCTGGAACGAAAGATCCGGTACAGCAAGGTTCTGCATTTCCGCCGGAAACGATCCGGGAAAAAATCGCCTCGGCGAAGGACCCGCGCGACGGAGGAATTGAAGAACGACCGCGAATGACCGTTCAAAACCGCAGCGCCGCCCCACCCTCCCTCCGGCGGCCATAAGCCTTTCGGCCGGCTCGATCGGCAGCTTCCTGTATCAGGCGGCCCCGCCTCCTCCGGCCATCACGATGATGAGCCCTTCAGGCTGCCTCGCAAGCCATATCAATTATTGTTGTGGACGCCGCCACGGGGCTTTAAAATTGACATTCACCGGTTAAATTACAGGACGTTCTTCAAGAGAGGAAAATATGAAGTTGCAAGACACCAGCACCCTGGATATCGTCCGCCTGTTCACCAGGGCCGTCCGCGACCTGGCGCAAAACTCCACGGGCAACCCGATCCACGTGGCCAAGACGGTTATGAGGGTTACGGGAATACAGATAAACGGCGACATAGGCGCCTTCGTCGCCTTCAGGGGCGACTACAGCGGGATCATGGTCCTGAACTTCGAGGCGCAGGCGGCGCTGGAGATAGTCTCGGAGTCGCTGCTTCGGATGGGGTTTCCAGAGGACGAGATACCCACGCACCACGGAAGCGACGAGGTCCGCAGCAACATGGGCGAGCTGGTCAACCAGGCCGTGGGGAAATGCCGGTCTCTCGTGGAGGAAAAATACGACCTCACGGCGAGAGCGAACATACCCGCCGTCGTGCCGATCACAGTGCCCATCGCCCTGACCATGGTGGCCAAGGAGCCCGCGGAGATGGAGTGTGTCCGTGTCGCGTTCACCACCAGCCGGCGCAACAAGTTTTACATGGAGCTGGCGCTGGAGCCTATCCTGGGAGAGCCTCTCGAACAAAAGTAGCCAGGCGGGCGGGGAAAGCGCTCCGCCGAGGAACCGGCCCCGGATGGACCGGGGCAATCCGTGACATGTCGTCTGCGCAAGGAGCCGGGCGAGGGTCTCTCGCGATCCGCGGCTTGATTTATATGTACTATCCACAACCCGCCGCGAAGCTATAAACAAAATGAACGGGAACGGGTCAGCTCGGCATTCTAAGCCCCAGGCTGAAAAAGTCTCGTCTTTCCGGAGAAGGCCGCGCGGGACTCTTAGCTGCGTTTGGCATGACAAGGAAACGCAAACTGACTCACTTCCAATGGATGTTCACGCTCCCCATATTCGCGAGTTTCTCAGGATTTAAATTTGCGTTACGAGGGGATTCTAAATTAAACTTTATGGCATTATCATGAATCGGCGCATGAGCTGATTGGGTTGTTTCATTTGAATTATGTCTGAAGAAAGGTCCTGATCGCATGTCAATTATCAACACGAAGGAAGTACGGAAAAAGATATCCTACTATGAGTCGAAGATCGACGCCCTGAAGCAGCTTCTTGAGATATCCAGGACCCTTGAGAGCGAAGGGCCCGTCCGCGCCGGGAAAAAGACGGCGCGGAAAAAGAAGGGGAGACCCGCGGGGCGGAAAAGGCGCGGAGCCGTGTCCAACGCCATCGTAACCATGCTCGAGAACTCCAGCAGGCCCCTCACCGCCGGAGAGATCAAGTCCGGCCTTGAAGAGCAGAAGCTGGCGAAGAAAGGATCGTCCTCCGTTTATTCAACGCTTCTGCAGATGTCCAAGCGCGGCGTTGTGAAGAAGGTGAAAACCGCCAAGGGCAACTGCTATAAACTCGCCTCCTCGAAAGCGCGGCAGGAGAAGGCCAGGGGAAATAAATAACAGTGGACCCGGGGCCTGGGACCCGGGAGACTTCAGGTTCGGTCCTGGTTGCGTTACAGTTATTCCCGGAGTCCGTTATCGCGGGCGAAGCGATCTCGCTCATGTGACACATCGGGGTTTTCGCTGGATCGCTTCGCCGCCTGCGCCCAAGCGGCGGCCGGGAAGTTTTTTCAGGCGTTGCGGTGGATGCCAGCCGGCCGCTAGTCGCCGGCTTTTATCTGCTCGATAGTCTGTTTCACAAGGTCCTCGGCCACGTTTAAAGTAACGTCAGCCGCCACCTTTCTGAAAGTCTCCAGCAGCTCGGGCCTCATCACGTCAAGGACAGACCGGACCGAGCTTGTCACGGCCGCTTCCAGGCTCTCGTGATTCATCCTCTCGCCGATCGCTCTTTTGACGGCTTCCTCCACCATTCCCGAGAGACGCTCCATATCCAGCGCCTCTATTTCCTCCGCCTCTCCGGCCCGCTCGGCGGCTTCCTTCTCATATATTCCCGCCGCCTCCTCTGACGGCCCGCGTTCCATATCCGCGTCCGCCTCGTCGATCTCCCGGATCAGCTTGCGCGCCTCCTCCGACAGGCCATTGTCCCTTTGCTCGTCCTGCGCCTCGCCGTCAGCACGATCCGCCTCATCAACACCTGCGGGACCATGGTCGGCCGGGAAAACAGCCTCCTCCGGCTCCTTCACAGGCGTCGTCTCCAACGCGTCGGCCAAATCGTCCTCCGGGCGCTCCCGGTCGTCAACCTCCCTGGTGTTCGCGAGACCTTCCATCCCCCCGCCATTTCCGATCACCAGGGGCTCATCTTCCTCCATCATCGGACCGCGCTCCTCATCCTCCTCCAGCACGTCCTCGGCGCCGGACACGACCTCCAGCCCGGCGTCCTCATCCTCATCCCCGTCATCAACGGCGTCCTCGGGCCTGAGGCTCAGGACCTTCGGCGGCGCGGAGGAGTCAACATCTTCATCATCGCCGGGCGCGTCGTCCCCTTCTCCCAGGATTTCATCCTCGCCCTCTATAAGCTCCACCGCCTCGAGTATGCTGTCCTCGGAGACATCCACGTCCTCGAACGTGTCCTCCTCCAGGGCGGCGGACCCCGGGTCTATCACCGCCATAACCTGGCTCACCATGTCCTCGGAGCGAAAGGGTTTTTCGAACCGGCCGGCCGCGCCCGCCTCACGCGCCTTCTCCTCGTCAAAATCATCGAGAGCGCTGGACAGAAGATAGACCGGCACATCGGCCGTCTCCTGGCGCTCCTTCAGCGCCCGGCAAAGCTCGAAGCCGTCCATGTCCGGCATGCTCACGTCGGCGATCACAACGTCGGGCTTCAGCTCCGCCGCTCTCTCAAGCGCCTCGCGGCCGCTGCCGGACAGGATGACGTCTATGTCCTCCTTCTCGAAGGCCAATTCGAAGACTTTCTGGATGGTGGCGCTGTCGTCGGCTATCAGAACACGGGCTTTCGCCATGGATTAACAACGCGATCTTAAGGGTTGGTCAAGCTGGAAAGGCCCCATAATGGACGCTCAAACCATCAAACATAACAGAAACTAACACAGGTTTTCAGGCGGTGTCAAACAACTTTCGCCGTCTCGCCGTCTCCCCCGCGGTGGCTCTTTGATGTATCATAGGCCCGTCAGAACAGAGGAAGATGAACGCGCCCGGTGGCGCGGCTGGACTTCAAATCCAGGTGGGGGCGTTTTCGCTCCCGAAGGGTTCGACTCCCTTCATCTTCCGCCATTTCCCAAAGCGGCCCGCCAATAAAATCAACGGAGTCACTTCCCGCGACGGGGCCAAAAACGTGCCCCCGGCGTGCCCCCGGGGATTTTTCGACCGGCTCCGGGTCGCGTTCTTTTTCCTGGTCCTGATACTGGAGCCCGTTCTTCGTCCGTTCTTTTCGTTTGCCTGGGAGTGTTATCTCCGGTTCGCGCCGGAATCGCCCGGCTCATCGGACTCTTCCTCCCCCCGGAGCCCCGGCGGCGGCTATCCCCCCGGCCCCGCCGGGGCATATGAACCCGACACGCTGACCTGCCCCGACTGCGGTCGGATGTTCCCTCGCGGGATGGTCCACGAGTGCGCGTTGATCCCGCCCGCAAGGCCGCGAAAGGAGCAGCGATGACGACGCTGATCGCCGTCTACGACTCGGACGGCCTCGTGGGCAGATGCGACGCCCGCTGCCATGACGCCACCACCGCTCATTGCAATTGCGTCTGCGGCGGCATGAACCACGGCGCCGGCGCGGAGCGTGCCCTGGAGAACACGAGGGAGTACGCCAAAGACATGATCGACAGATACGCCGGGGAGAAGGGTCTCGATGTTTACAAGGTCGTGATCGGCGAGGCGACGCGGCAGGAAAGTCTGTTCAACGACGAGAACGCATAAACGCATAGGAATAGGAGGAGAAACGATGGCTGACGGTAAGACCGCGAAAGAGATCATCGAGGATCACCTGACCGCCAACGGCTACGGCGGTCTGTACCTGATGAAGAGCAGCTACCTCGGGCTCAAGAGGCTCCGGCGCGGCCATGAAGAGATGATGTGCGAGTGTCTGCTGGAGGACCTGGCGCCCTGCGGCGGCGACTGGGACGTCTGCAAACCTGGCTACAGGGTCCCGTGCGACTGCGCCCCCGAGAGAGAGTGCGAGTTCGAGTATCACATCAGCCCGAAGCGGCCGGTGAAGAAGACCGCCGGGAGAGATAACCGATGAAAGGCATCCGCTCGCTCGGCAAATCCGGTTCGGGGCCTGTGTTCATCGACACGCCCCGGCTGATAGAGACCCGGATGCTGATACAGGCCAACTCCGGGGCGGGCAAGTCCTGGGCCATCCGGCGGTTGCTGGAGCAGACCTACGGCCAGACTCAACACATCGTTATCGACCCTGAAGGCGAGTACGCCACCCTGCGGGAACAGTTCGACTACGTGATCTGCGCCCCTTCCGGCGGCGACGCCCTGGCGAGCCCCAAGACCGCGTCATTGCTCGCCCGCCGGATACTGGAGCTTCGCGTGTCGGCCGTCATCGACATCTACGAGATGAAGGCTCATGAGCGGCAACGGTTCGTGAAGTTGTTTCTTGAATCCCTCATGAACGCCCCCAGGACGCTATGGGGACCCGTCCTCGTGGTCATTGACGAGGCGCACGTCTACTGCCCGGAGAAGGGGAAGGCGGAGAGCGCCGGAGCCGTGATCGACCTCGCCACGCGCGGGCGCAAACGCGGTTTCTGCGCCGCTCTCGCCACGCAGAGACTGTCCAAACTCCACAAGGACGCCGCAGCCGAGATGCTGAATAAGCTGATCGGCCGGACAGGGCTCGACGTGGACGTGAAACGCGCCGCGGACGAGCTTGGGCTGACGAAAGAGAGAGCCCGCGAACTGAGGAACCTCAAACCCGGCGAGTTCTACGCTTACGGCCCCGCCCTGTCGCTCAACGAGCTGGCTCCGCTGACGATCGGCCCGGTCAAGACCACTCACCCGAAGGTCGGCCATCGCGGAGACGCGGCGCCTCCCGCGCCGTCGGCGAAAGTCAAAAAACTTCTCGCCGAGCTCAAGGACCTGCCGAAGGAGGCGGAGACGGAGGCGCGGACCGTAACGGAGTTGAGGGCGGAGAACATGAAACTCCGCCGCGCTTTGACCGTGGCGGAGAAACGGGTTGAGCGCGGAGGCGTTCCCGAACGGGAGGTCGAGAGGCGGATAAGGGAGGCTGTCGCGACCGTGAAGAAAGAAGCGGTGTCTGGTGAAACCAGAGCCGCCGATTCGCGCTGCTCAAAGGCCCTTCAACGCATAATCGTCACGGCGCAAAAAGCCCTCGAGGCGCAGGCGCCACGACATGACCAGGCCACTGCGCCCTCTAACGGCCCCCCCACAAGAGAGAGCAGAACGAGCAACACGCCCCCTGCTCCCGCTTCCCTGTCCGCGTGCCCCGCACAGGCAGGAGTGGACGGGCTTCGATCCGGCGCCGTAAGGATACTCCAGGAGCTTGCGGCGCGGCGTCCGGCTGGATATTCACGCTCCCAGGTAGCCACCCTGACGGGTTTCAGCCCCAAGGGGGGCACGTTCAACACCTATCTCGGCGACCTGCGGCGCGGAGGCTTCATCCGTGACGAGGGCAAACGTGGCCTGGTGTACGTGACCGACGAAGGTGTCCTGGCGCTTGGAAAATCCATCAAGGATACCCCCAAGACCCACGAGGAAGTGATGGATTTGTGGCGGAGGGCTCTGAGAAAAGGCGCCTACCGGATGCTCGAAGAGGTGGTGGCCGCCGGTCCGGCCGGACTATCCCGCGAAGAGATAGCGGTCCGGGTGGACATGACCATGACCGGCGGGACATTTAACACCTATTTGGGCGACCTGCGGCGCAACGGGCTTGTCAAGGATCGCGACGGCTCGGTCACGGCAACCGGGATTCTTTTCCCGGAGGCAGTATGAAAACCACCGTCGTCAACGTCAAACACGGCCCTTGCGATGTGTACATAGGCCGTCCGCATCCCAGGTATCCAGGTGGAAGTATCTGGGGAAACCCCTACAAGACTCCGCCGTTCTCGCGGCCGGAGTCCATCCGCAAGTACCGCAGGCACATAAAGCGGAAGCTGAAAGAGAACCCCGAGCTGCGGGAAGAGCTGGAAAAGCTGCGCGGCAAACGGCTCGGCTGCTGGTGTAAACCGTACCCCTGCCACGGAGACGTCCTGGTCGAGCTTCTGGAAGGTTCCTGAAATGCATGAGTACGAAAGCACGCGGCGTGTCTGCTATGGCTCGGAGGACAAAGACCCCGGTCTGGCGGTGTTCGTTCCGGTCTGTCCGCGTTGCGGCCGGTACGTGAAAGCCGACGCGGAGATATTCATCTGGAAGCCGGAGGAGCCGAACGCTACGTGCAAGAAGTGCGGCCGGGTATCGATGTATTTCGAGGGTTATTTCTGAAAGGAGGAAACACGGTGAGAAACGATGACCGGGAGACAAAGGTTAAAGACCAGACGGGCGAGCCCGCCAACGGCTCTTCGCCGCGGGCGGGGATGTCGCTTGCGGCGGGCTCGCCGGAGCTTGACGAACACTCGTATCTGCTGGCGCTGCTCGCGGTTCAGCTGGACGTCCTGGCCGTTGAGGCCCCGGAGGCCGCGGCGGAGTTCCTGTCGGCGCGCCTGGGCCGAGAAGTGGAGCCAGAGGAGATGGAGGACATGGACGGGCTGTTCTACGAGCTGGTCCTCTCCAGCCATGAATCCCCCTATTCGCTTCGTTCGTGGCTGCGGCGGACGCTGATGGAGAACGCGCTGGAGGACCACGCGCTGGGGAGGACGCCCCTGATGCGGCGGGCTCGCGGCTACCTCGGCCTGGAGCCGCGTGTCAAACGGACCGTCGCGCCGCGATCCCTGGCGCGATCCCTGGAGGAGAGGCGGGCCGGAAAGGAGGAGCGATGAAGAAAAGGAAAAGGAAGGGCGAAGACATGATCCTGCTGGCCTTTTCGCCGACGGATCGCGAGCTTCTCGAGCTCTGGCTTGCGCTGGGTCCCCACAGGAACGCGCGGAGGGTTCCCTGCCGGGCCGTGGACCTGCGCGGTTACGACGTTCAGATTCTTCCGGGGATGGGACTCACGCTGGTATCGAGCCGTAATTAGGGGAGGAAGCGATGGGAAACGGCAAGGAAGCGGAATGCATAGGCTGCGGCTGTTCGGACGGCCGCGCCTGCGTGGACGATTACGGCGTCCCCTGCCACTGGATCCGGCTGGACAGGGACGCCGGGACGGGAGTCTGCTCCCACTGCGAGGAGATGGCGGAGACATGGGACAGGGAGACAAAAGTTCGAAAGGCCGGCTGACGGCGCTGGAGGCGCTGTCGGCCCTGGACGGTCTGCGCCGGGGCCGGCGCGTGACGCTGGTGGCGGTGACGCGCTACCACGGCGTCGTCGCCGAGCCGGTGGTTTACGAAGGGCGGAGCGGCCCGGTGGCGCGGTTTCTGATGGACGGGGACACGTACCTCGACGTTCCGGTCGAGGACATCGGGTCGCTGGTCCCCAAACCGGCCGGCGGAGGCGGACGCCGCGGCTGACCAACGATCAAACGATCACGGGGGTGATAATGGAAGAGATACAGCGGCTCAAGGAGCTGGTCGATCTTCATGGCCTGGCATCCAGGCTGGGCCTGGAGCGTCCCGGCGGGCGGGGCAACTACCGCAGTCCGAAACACGACGACAAAAACCCTTCCCTATCCGTTTTCGCCGACGGGAAGGCGTGGAAGGATCATTCGACGGGCGAGGGCGGGTCGTGCATCGACCTGGTGAAATACGTCCAGGGCGCGGACACGGCGGAGGCGGTGAGGCTTCTGTGCGAGTGGTACGGAGTCGGCGCCGGAGAGCACTCCCCTTCCGCTTCCCGGGAAAAGTCGCTTCCTGAGTACATAGCCGGAAGATGCCTGGAGAAGGCCCGTGACGCGGCGGGCTACCTGTCGGGCCGTGGGATTTCCGAACCGGTCATAGAGAACGCCATAAGGTCGAAAACCCTCGGCTGGAACACGTGGACCAGCCAGAAACTTTCCCCTGGGGATCCCATGTACGGCGGCCCGGCGGCGGCGTTCATCACTCGTTCGATAAATCCCGGCCACGTCGTTGCGGTCGACCTGCGCTATGAGAATCCCGATCTCAACGGCGGCCTGAAAACCGTCTGCCACGGTGAGAAGTCGGGTCATCCGTGGGCGTCGAGCTGGGAGTCCGTCCGCCGGGCGAGGGTCGTTTATATCGTCGAGTCGCCGATCAACGCGCTGTCGGTGGAGACGGCGGGGATAAAGGGCGCGGCGGCTGTGGCCACGCGGGGCGTGTCTGCCGTGGGTTCGATCGACTGGCGTTTCCTGCGTGGCAAGACGGCGGTCGTCGTCATGGACAACGACGACCCGGGCGAGGACGGGCGCAGGCCCGGTCCCGAGGCGGCGTGGGAGATAAACGAGCGTCTGACGGCGCTTTCCGCCGCGTCGCTGATGGCCGACCAGGGCGAATGGGAGCATAACGACGTCAACGATATCCTGCGCGACGCCGGTGTTGACGAGCTTCGCCGGGTTCTGCGGAAGCTCGAGCCGTGGGCGATCCCCGGCCTGCCGGGCAGGGACGGGAAAGGCCGGGCGCGCGTATGGCTCCCCCCGCACGACTACGCCCAGTACTGGCGTTTCCGGGTGAGGGAGGATTTCACGAGCCACGTGTCCCGCGCCGATCCCGGCGACGACGGGGAAGAGCGCCTGCGTTTCGAGGACGTGGCCGGTTTCCGCGTGGCGTCGCTTTCGCGGGTGGAGGTGGCGGGCGCGGTGTCGGTGATGACGGGCGAGGATGACGTGTCGCCGAGGGTGAGCTTCGCCGTGAGCGCGCAGGTTCCGCGGCACGGGCCGAACCTTCTGCGTCGCGTCTTCGCGGACGAGGACCTGAGCAACGTTGAGAAGTGGAAGAAGTTCGGTCCTGTGTTCAAGCCGTATCTGTTCTCGCGCCTGGTGACGATCTGGGAGCGGGCGGCGCGGATCGGCGAGCGGCGCGTGGCGAACTTCGTGGGCCTGGCCTGGCTGGACGGCAAACCGGTGGTCAACGAAGGCCCGGACTGCTACTTCACGGACCCCGAGAAACAGTGCCCCTACCATTCGCTCACGTTTCCATCGGGACCCGTCCACGAAGCAAGACGGGTCATATCCGCCTGGCAGGAGACTTTCAGGAAGAACGCGGCGGCGACGCTTCTAGCCTGGGGGCTGGGGTCGCATTTAAAAGCGTTTCTCGGGTTCTGGCCGCACATGATCATGCAGGCGGACAAGGGAGCCGGCAAGAGCACGCTGGTCAAGCGCCTTGAGCGGACGATCGCGATGACGATGTTCAGCGGCCAGAGCCTGGGGACGGAGTTCCGGCTGCTGACCAGCGTGTCGCACACGTCGCATCCGGTGGGCTGGGAGGAGCTTTCGGCGCGCAAGCAGGAGGTGATCGACAAGGCGGTGGCCCTGTTGCAGGAGGGTTACCAGTACTCGGTGACCAGGCGCGGCAGCGAGATGACGGAATATCTCATCAGCGCCTCCGTGCTGCTCGCCGGGGAGGACGTGCCGGTCAGGTCGCTGCTGGGCAAGGTCGTCCGGACCGAGCTCACCGGCCGGAAGGGAGCGCTTCTGCCGCACGATCTGCCGCGGTTCCCGATCCTTGAATGGCTGAAGTTTCTGGCCGGGCTCGACCGCGAACGGGCCCTGGAGGGGCACGCCCGGGCACTCGAATACCTGCTCGCCCGCAGCCGCGCTCCGAAGGAGGACACGCAGGCGCAGAGGATGTCCGGCAATTACGCCGCCGTTCTGTTCTCGTGGCGGCTTCTCTGCGAGTTCGCGGGGATCGACGAGAGCCGGGGAGGTTTCATCGACGACCTGGTCGAGGAGATGAACGTCCACCTGGCGGAGACCGTCGCCGACCGGGAGCCGTGGGTCTGGATCATGGAGATCGCCCTGTCGGAGATCGCGTCCGGAGCCTTCCGCCACCCTTACACGTGGGACCGGATATGCGATCCGGAGACCTACGAGAGCGAACGATGCCTGATCGTCCGCTCGAGCCACGTCATGGATCACATCGCCCACACGATGAGCCTGCGTGACAAGTGGAACATGCTCCCGGTGAAGTCCGACCGCGTGTTCAAGCGTCAGCTCATGGCGTCGGGAGTGGTGGCAAACGACAACGTGGAGCGGACGATCGACGGAAAGCGTCTGAGCAGGATGCTGGCCATAAGCGTCGAGCGGCTGGAGCGGTTCGGCCTTGACGCCCCCGTCGAGGAGCCCCGGCCGCTCGGCTGGGCCGCGGATGGAGGAGGCGGCGATGAGATACCGTTCTGATCGTACCCGCGTACAAAGCTTCAAGATTCGAAGATATTTTTGTCCGAAATATCGGTCGCCAGGTATCGGGGGCATTTCCAGAAACTGGTGGGTATTACCTGTCGCCGTCCCTAACTCATTGATGTGGGAGAGCGATACCCCCATCAGTCACCCTGTAAATTCCATCATTTTCGCTTTTCGTTCCATCATTTTCGCCTTTTTCTCCAACAGTCCGTTTTTTGGCCGCAGTCCTTTATATTCTCTCTTTAAGATTGATTATCAAAGAGAAAGAGAGATAAAGGGGGCCGGATCGCGTCCATCAGTTTTCAGGGTGTATGAAAAAGTAGTCCATCAGTTTCCATCAAAAAAAAGCGCTGACTGGTGGAAGCTGATGGAAGCCAGGCGTTTGAATAACAAGAGGGAAAGCGCCGGAAAGGCTCCTTCCATCAATCCATCAAAAAATCTCCCCGTCCCCCCTTTTCGCCGGGAGCGTTATGTACCGAGGTACAGAAATGAGGGGTGTTGAAAGGAGCGAAGGGTGACGAAGAACGGGAATGACACCGGCGCGTGTCCCGAAAACCCCGCAAGGGTTTATGGACGAAATCGCCGTACGCGCCCTGAGATCGCCCAGGAGGCGAGGTTTCCTCGCGCCGGTGTCTTTTCCCCTCTTCCGGGTGGAAATCCCGTCAGCGGGCGTCTCGCGCCCGGATTTCGGCTTTGTGGTTTTGTTCTGGAGGAGGGATAGCCGGTGAAGCCCGTCGCGGTCTGGCGTCTGACGTGGCGGGCGGATCCCCGGGCCTGCGCCCTGGCGGACCGGCATTACAGCCGGAAGACGCCCGGCTCGCGCCAGGTCGCCCCTCCGGGCCGGGCGCTTGTTCTGCTGGCGGGGCGCGCCGACCGGGAGGCGCTGTTCGTTCTGAGCAGCCAGAGATACGTCCGCCGGGAGCTTTATCCCGGCGCGTGGGTCGTGACGCTTTTTCGGAACGAGTCGCGCGCCAGGTCGAGCGCCCTGATCCGCGAGGCCCTGGCCTCCTGTCGCCACGCGTGGGGGGATCCGCCCGAAGACGGCGTCGTGACGTTCGTCGACCCGCGCAAGGTCCGGCCGAAGCGCGACTTCGGCCGCTGTTTCCTGCGGGCCGGTTTCGAACCCGCCGGCGAGACGAAGAGCGGCCTGCTGGTCCTGCGCCTGGCCGCGGACCGCCTCCCCTGCCCGGTCTCGCCGCGCCACGCGCAGCTGAGCTTCGGATTCGCCGCGGGCTCGCCGTCGGACGATGAGCCGGACGAGACGTGGGATCTGACGGTGGAATGGGTGGAGTCCCGGCGCGCCGCGCTGACAGGCTGGGCGCGCCGCAGGTCCCGCGAGCTGGGCGTCGAGCTGGGGGAGGAGGACGTTATCCAGCAGGCCTACCTCGCAGCGTGGGAGACTTTTACGCAGGACCCGCCCCCGGAGGAGCCGGACCGGTACTTCTGGACCGTGTTGCGCAACCAGTTCGCGCCGCTTCTCGCCTCGGCAGAGCCCCTCGATGAGGACATCCCGGTGAACGGGACGCCGTCTTCGGGCCGGCGTCCGCTTTCCGATTCGCAATTGGCGCTGGCCCTGGCGCGGATGCGCGTTCCCGAGCGCAAGGTGTGGCGCGGCCTGTTGCGCGCGGGCGGGTCGCTGACGGTCGTGGCCGGAAAACTGGGGGTATCGAAACCGAGGGTGGCGCAGCTCCGTGACGCGGGCCTGGCCCGTGTCCGCGCCGCCGCCCTGGAAGCGGAAAAAAAATAAAAAAATTTTTTTCGGGTGGATTTCGCCCCGCCTGAAATCGAAGCTTTCTAAAAAACTTAAAAAACAAATAAACGAGGTACCAATAAACAAGAGAGGTACCTTACCTGTATATTTTTGCAAGAACGGCGCCCGGCCTTGCGCCGGCTTATCGTCAGTCCTCTCCAGGTCTTTACCCCCCGGACTCTTATATAACGAGGGGCTTTTTGCCGCGTATCGCGCGATACGGAGCCCGAAACGTGGGCGCAACGCGCGATACCCCCCTCGTGGAGGGCGTGTAAACGACATTTCGATGAAAGGAGACGAACATGATCGGGTTGGATATAGGGTTCGGCGACGTGAAGGCGGTGGTGGCGCCCCCGGAAGGCGAAAACGAGGCGAAAATAAAGTTCCCCACGTCGGTCTCCTACGCGGCGACGGGGCCGGTGGACCTGCCCGGCTCGGGGAACGGCGCGAGGGAGTACGAGTACCAGGGCAGGCGTTACGTGGTCGGCTCCGGCCTGGCGTCTTCGTTCTCGACGCGGAGCTGGGACTTCTACGAGCGTTACGCCCCTCTGCTTGCCTGGGAGGCGGTCCGCGGCCGCCTGGGGCTGGACTCTCCGCGCCTTCCGGCGGCGGTGGGCCTGCCGCTGGCCTGGTACACGCCGGGGAACCGCGGCCTGCTGACCCGCCGCCTGCGCCGGATAGAGATGGATGGGGCCGGCTCCCCCCTGGAGCTGGACGTGGAAGTGTACCCCCAGGGCGCGGGAGCGCTGTTCGACTATCGGCTGGATGACTCGGGCTCCGAGCGCCCTGGCACGGCCGTTTCCGGCCTCGTGATCGACATCGGCTTCAACACGGTCGATGTCGTGGCTTTCGAGAACGGCGCGGCGGTGAAGGCCGACTCGGGGATGCTGGAGCGGGCGGGGATATCGCGTCCCGCCGGCGAGCTGGCCCGCCTTCTCCAGGCGGAGACGACGATAAACCTCTCCGAGCAGGAGGGCAAGGAGGCCCTCGCGCGCGGCAGCCTTTCGGTCTACGGCCACGAGAAGGACCTTTCGGAGCCTGCCCGGCGCGTGGTCGAGGATTACGCCTCCTGGCTGATGTCGGTGGTGGCCTCCCGCTGGGAGGACGGCATCCAGCGGGCGGACGTCCTGATCCTGGCCGGCGGCGGGGCGAGGTACCTGGCCCCGTACGCGCCGTCGCGGTACCGGGACCTGCTTTACACGCCCGATGAGCCGGAGTTCGCCAACGCGCGGGGTTTTCTGAAGGCGCTGACGGCGTCGAGCGGAGCGGCGATGTGAGGCTGTCGCTGACCCTTCGCAGCGCGGCGCTCGCGTCCCGGCTGCGCGCCATCCCGAAGAAATACCGGTCGAGGGTGGCCGAGCGCGCGCTGGAGAGCTACTTCGACGGCCCCGAGGGGCGGGCGCTGCTCGGCGTGTTCGAGGCCGCCGCGGCCGTCCCCGAAGGCGCTGAAAAAAATTCAAAAAAATTTCAGAGCTCCCATTTGTCTGTAATACGGAGGGTTATGGGGGACATGGAGGAGTTTTGACCCTCTCCGGGTCTTTACCCCTCCCACTCTTATATAACGAGAGGCTTTTGTTACTAAAGGAGGACGACATGAACAGGATTTTTCTGGCGGCGGCGCTTGCCGGCGCGACTCTGGCGGTCCCGGACATAGCGTCCGCGATGGCGGAGCCGGGGGCGGGCGATTTCGCCTACGACCTGTACGACATCGCGATAAACAAGATCCAGAAAGGCCCCATCGGGTTCGTGGGCGGCTGGGGCGCGATGCTGTTCGGCGCGGTGCTGGCGGCGCGCGGGGCGATCCTGCAGGCCATCCCGACGATCCTGGCGGGGGCGGCGATCCTGAAGGCGGACACCATCGTCACCACCCTGGGCGCGATCATCTGATGGATAAAAGGTTCCCGCGGTACCTGAACTCGCCGATGCAGGTGCTCTGGTTCGAGGCGGACGAGCTTGCGGTCCTGTTTTTTTTCTTCGCGGTGGCGCTGAATTTCGAGAGCTGGACGATGTGGGGCGTGGCGGCCGCCGCGCCCTGGATATTCGGCAAGCTGAAACGGCGCTATCCCCGGGGCGCGCTGAAGCACCTGTTCTACTTCGCGGGTCTGACGACCCCGCCTGGCGCGCCCACCTGGTTCGAAAAGGACTTTTGTGAATGAAGTCGAACCTGCATCGCAACTTCGAAAAGGACTTTTGCGAATGAAGATGGACCTGTATCTCAACCGCGTGTCGAACGTCTACGCCGAGAACCGGCTGCTCAAGTTCGCGGTCGTGGTGATCGCCCTGGCGACGATCGCAAACGCGGCGGCGGTCTACGTCTCCTGGGGCTACCAGCGGACGGTCGTGGTCCCCCCGGTGTTGCGGGATCGGGTCGAGATCGTCGGGGAGAGGGTGAACGAGGCCTACATCCGCGAGTTCGCCCGCTACGTGACGGGCCTTCTGCTGACCTATCACCCGAAGACCGCGCGGGGGCAGTTCGACGAGCTGCTGGGACTGGCGGCCCCGGAGGTCTACGGGCCGATGAAGGAGGAACTCTACGGCCTGGCCGAGTCGATCGAGGCGTCGCGGACCAGCTCGGTTTTCCACCTGGACGGGCTGGAGACCGGCCCCGGGCAGGGGTCGATCCGGGCGAAGGGGATGGTCCGCACGTACATAGACGCCCTGAGAGTGGAAGACGAGCGCCGGGTCTACGTCATCGGCTACAGGCTGCGCAACGGCCGGTTCGAGATACTGTCGATCGGCGAGGAGAGGCGCAAATGATCCGGCCGATACATAAATCATCCCCGAGGGCCCTGGCCGCCGCGGTCTTTCTGATTCTTCCGCTGATGTTTTCATCCGCGGCGGCCGAGTCCCCGGGGGACAACATTGCCGCTTCACCCGTCACGGCCGACAAGGACGGTTCTCTTCCTTCTTCGCCACGGCCGGACCGGACGCCCGGCCGGGAGGGGTCTGGCATTCGCCCCGCCCCGGCCGGCTCCGGGCCGGTCACGCCGGAGACCGTGGAGCGCATCCGGCTCTCTTCGACGGACGTGAACCGCATCGTCTGCGGCGCGGGGGATATAACCGACGTCGTCTTCTCGCAGGAGAAGGGCGTGAACGTGAAGGTCGCCGGCCGGGACGCCTTCGTGAAGTTTCTGGTCAAGCGCAAGCCCGGCGGGAAGCTGGAGTACAGCGAGACGCCGTCGGAGCTTTTCGTCGTCTGCGGCGGGAAGACTTACACGCTGATAGCCCTGCCCGGGAGGATACCGTCGCGCACCGTCCGGCTGTCCACGGGCGCGGCCGCCCGCGTCGACGGGAACCGCGCCCTGCTCGGCGCGCTGCCTTTCGAGAAAAAAATCCTCGAGATCGTCAGGTACATGTACACGGGCGGCTACCCGGACTCCTTCACCGTCCGCGAGGAGGGCGGCCTGCTCGTCCTCTCCGGGCCGGAGTACGACGTCCGGCTCGTGAGGACGGTGGACGTGGAGGGGGAGGGGCTTCGCGCCCTGGAGTACGAGGTCGCCGTCAAGCGGGACGGTCTGGAGCTGTCGGAGAGGGATTTTCTTCATCCCGCCCTGTCGGAAAGGCCCCTGTCGATCGCTCTCGACGGGCCCGGCGCAACGTCCGGCCGGACCCGAAGGCTGTTCGTGGTGGAGAGGAGGTTCGCCCGATGAGCGCGTGGAAGGAGAAGGCGCTGGCGTGGTGGGAGGCTCTGCCTCCCGGCCGCAAGCGCGCGGCGGTCCTGTCGGCGCTCGCGGGTACGTTCATCCTCGCCGGGCTTTCCGCCTGGGAGCTCAAGGGCGGGCGCCCCGCTCCCCCGGACAGGGAGGAGACGGCGGCGCGCCCGATACGCTTGAGCCCGGCGGCGCTTGAGAGGTCGGCCTACCTGGAGACGAAAGCGCTTGCGGGGACGACCATCGAGGGCGTTCAGGATCTGCTCGAAAACTTCGAGCGGCGCGTGGACGAGCGCGTGGCCCGGGCGCTGGCCGAGTCCGAACGGGACCGCGATAAATCTGTCTCCCGGCGGAAACGCGAAAAAACCTCCGCCGGGGACTTCGAGCGTCCCGGCGGCCCAGACACAAAAACTTCCCTCACAAAAACTTCCCCCACCCCCGGGAAGGAAGCGGGAGTGAGGATGGCGGCGCGGAAGAGACCCTTCCCGCCGCCATCCCCCCTGCCTTCCGCTCCAGGCGCCGTTCCGCCCAGGGCGGGTTCGTCCTCTCCCGGCGGCCGGGCGGAGCCGGAGCTGATCGGGGGGATAGAGCTCGTCAAGGCTCCCGGCGGCCCGTCTTCCCGGGAAGACGGCGGTAAAAAAAAAGAGGAGGCGGTCTACCTTCCGCCTTCTTTCATGGAGGCGAGCTTGATATCCGGCCTTGACGCCCCCACGGTCGAGAAGGCCCGGGGCAACCCCATGCCCGCGTTGCTGAGGGTGAAGGCCCCGGCGGTGCTGCCGAACAGGGTGAAAGCCAATCTCAAGGGCTGTTTCGTCATCGCCAGCGGCTACGGCGACCTGGCCGCCGAGAGGGCATATCTGCGCCTCGACACGCTCTCCTGCATATCGAAAGGGGGCGAGTCGGTGATCGACCAGGCCGTGAAAGGGTTCGTCGTCGACACCGACGGCAAGATCGGCCTTCGCGGCCGCGTGGTCTCGAAGATGGGGGCGACGATCGCCCGGTCGATGATCGCCGGGTTCTTCGGAGGGATGGGCGACGTCCTGAAGTTCTCCGGCACGACCACCCAGGTCAACCCGCTGGGGACGCTGACGTTCAAGACCAGCGAGATAGACAAGGAGGGCGTGGCCCAGTTCTTCGGGATGGGGGCCGGCGCGGGCCTGTCGCAGGCGGCGCAGGAAATCCAGAAATTCTATCTCGACCTCGCCCGGCAGACGATGCCGGTGATCGAGGTCGGCGCCACGAAACAGGTGACGCTGGTGGTCCAGGAGGGCGCGTCCCTCGAGATAAAGGACGCCTGCGTCGGAGTGGAGGAAGGATGCGGACAAAAATGAGAGCGAAGATCAAGGTCAACGGGAACGGATATCACGCGGCCCGCCGTCCCGCCGCGCCAGCGCCGCCGCCGCCGTCCATCCCGGAGCGGCGGCCCTCGTGGAAGGATCGGCTCCGGGAGGAGTATCCCCTGTGGGTCATGGCGGTCAGGACGGTCTTCGGCCGCTGTTTCCCCCGCCCGCCCGGTTCCCGCTGGACGGTATTCCGGGTTTATGTTCGGGCGCTTCTGCTCGTCGTCCTGTTTATGGCGGGTATGTTTCTGTCATCCTGCGCGACGATCATGAACCCCTACAACGAGGATTTCTCCTGTCCCGACACGGATAACGGCAAGTGCGTGGGCGTGCCCGAGGCCTACGACGAATCGGCGAACCGGCCCTGTCTGGAGTGCGACGCGGGCGAAGGCGACGTTTCCCCGGCCCGGGCCGAGTACATGGAATCGCTCTACGAGCGGCTGCGGGAGGGTATATCGGAGCCCGCGCCCCCGGCGATGACCGCTCCGAAGGTTTTGAGGGTCCTGCTGCTGCCCTACGAGGGCTCCGGCGGCGCGCTGTACGAGGCGCGGTACGTCTTCATGATGGTGGACTCGCCGAGGTGGATCATGGCCCCGCCGCCCGGCTCGATCGCAGGGGAGGCGCCGTGAGCTTCCATGACGCGATATTCGGCTCCGATGGCGGCGCCCGGCGCTCGGACATCGACTGGATGGCGCGCCGTTCGCCTTTCTCGGACTACCTGCCCTGGACGGCCTGGGACCCCGAGACGAGCGTGTACGTCAACCAGGACGACACCGTGGGGCTGGCCTGGGAGATACAACCGGCGGCGTTCCTTGGGGATAAGGCCCAGAACGCGCTCGAGGGCCTGCTCAAACACGACTATCCCGACGACTCGGTCATGCAGCTGATCCTCGTGGCCGACCCGGACATCGGCGGCCACATATCCCGCGCCCGGGCCACGAGGGTACGGGACCTGCCGCTTGTCCGGCGGTCGACGGAGGAGTTCGAGAAGTTCCTCCTGGCCGGTACCCGCCGGGGCCCGGCCGGCGGCGCGCCGCTTCGCAACTACCGGGCGATCGTGACCTGGAAGGCCGCGGCGTCCGCCACGACGCCCGGCCAGGTGGAAAACCTGAGGCTGGAGCTGACCCATTCCCTCCAGTCGGCGGGGCTCGACCCGGCTCCCCTCGCCCCCCAGGGGTTGCTGGAGACCATGCGGCGGCTGCTCAACTCCGGGCCGTGGACGCGCGGGGGGGAATACGACGAGAAAGTTCCCCTTCGCAAACAGGTGATAAAGGCCGGCGAGCCGGTCCGTATAGGCTGGGACGAGGTCGAGGCCGGCGGCAGGCGCTGGCGGCTGGTGACGCCGAAGATGTTCCCCCGCCAGGTGAGCCCGATGCAGACGAACGAGCTGTTCGGCGGCTTCGCGGGAGCCTCCGACGACTCGTCGCAGATCGGCGCGCCGTTCGTTTACTGCCTGACGGTGGTGTTCAGGAGCCTCAACGCCCGGATACACACCCGGTGCAACCTGATACTCCAGCAGAAGGGCGTCGGTTCTTTCGCCCCGTCGCTTGCCCGCAAGCAGGAGGAGCACGTCTGGGCCACGGACGCCCTCGACCAGGGCAAACAGTTCCTGCAGGTGTCCCCTATGATGTGGGTGATCGGCGAGACGGGCGAGCAGGCCCGGGACGCCCAGAAACGGGTCCGCCGCGTATGGGAGGGGAAGGGATACGAGACCCAGGAGGACAAGGGAATCCTGTCGCTGCTGTTCCTGGCCTCGCTGCCCTTCGGGCTCTACGGCGGCGGGAAGACCCTCGAGGACCTGGAGCGGGATTTCATCACGCCCCACGATTCCGCCTCGGCGATCCTGCCCGTCCAGGGCGACATCCGCGGGTTCGGAGAGCCGGTGGTGACCTTCTGCGGCCGCAAGGGGCAGGTGGCCGGGCTGGACATGTTCAACCGCCGGGCCGAGAACCACAACGCTTTCATAACCGCGTCCACGGGCGCGGGCAAATCGTTCCTGCTCAACTACATCGCGTCAAGCCACTACGCCGCCGGGGCCAAGATCAGGATCATCGACATCGGCGGCTCGTACAGGAAGATGACGAAGATGTTCGACGCCCGCTACCTCGATTTCTCGGGTTCCGGCGGCGAGTGTCTCAATCCATTCACGATGGTACGCGACCCCGCCGCCGACCTGCCGGTCACGGCCGCGGTGATCGCGTCGATGGTCTACTCGTCATCGGGGCAGTCCCCCTCGGAGACGGAGTACTCACTGCTAAAGGACGCCTGCCGCTGGGCGTACACCGAACGGGGGCCGGAGGCCGGCGTCGACGCCGTCCGCGAGTTTCTGAGCTCCTTCCCCAGGCACGCGGAAGAGAAGGACGCCGAAGCCGCGCCGGCGCTGGCCCCCAGGGCCCATGAGATGGCCTACAACCTGAAGGATTTCTGTTCCGGCGGGGCGTATGGGAAATACTTCAACGGCCCGGCCACGTTCGACATCGCGAAGGACGATTTCGTCGTCCTGGAGCTCGAACACGTCAAACCCATTAAAGAGCTGTTCAACGTGGTGACGCTCCAGGTCATCAACGCCGTCACCCAGGACATGTACCTGTCCGACAGGAGCACGCCGAAACTCGTGATCTTCGACGAGGCCCACATGTTCCTGTCCGAGGGCGAGAGCGAGATTCTGAAAAAGGTCATAGAGGAAGGCTACCGCCGGGCGCGCAAGTACTACGGGTCATTCACCGTCATCACCCAGTCGATCATGGACCTGGCCGGGTTCGGCCCGGTGGGGCGCGTCATCCGGTCGAACTCGGCGTTCAGGTTCTACCTGGAGTCGGACGACTACCCCACGGCGGCCCAGGAGGGGTGGATAGACGCGAGCAGATTCAAGCTCGATCTCCTGCGCGGCGTCAAGTCGCGGAAGGGGGACTACTCGGAGATGTTCATGGAGACGCCGGGGGCGTCCGGCGTCGTCCGGCTGATCGTCGATCCCTTCTCCTATTACGTCTACACATCCTCCGCGCCCGAGATCGCGGCCGTCGAGCAGCTGGTGGACGAGGGGATGACCTACGAACAGGCCATAGACGAGCTTCTCCGGCGGAAGGGGGAAAAGAAGTGAGCCGGAAAAAAGACAAGGGCGTGGAGTACCCCCGCAAGGCCGTTCTGGCGGCCATAAGAAAAAACAGGGAGCTCGTCCAGGGGATTCTCGCCAGGAGGCGGGTCGTGACGACGGAGAAGGGAGTCCTCTCCAGAAACGGAGACAGGGAGCTTTTCGCCCTGCTGCGGCGGGAGGGAACTGACGGCTGGTGGTACGGGCACGTCCTCCGTGTGTACATGGACAAGGAGCCGCAATGGGCGGCGCTCATCGTCAACGCAATGGTGGAGATCGACGCCCCCGACGAAAAGACGCTGTTTGAAAGGGTCCGCTACTGGCTGGAGGGGCAGCTCGAATACCACCCCGTCCGGGCCCAGAGGGAGGATGATACCTGCGCCTTCCGCCACAGCTTCGAAGAGGCCGTCGAAGCGCTTGTCGAGATGATCCGGCGGTTCCGCATCAATCTCCGCGAACCGGGAGAGAAAGAGGACCTCGGTTACGAGCCCGAGGGACAGTGCGACTTGCGCCCATGGGCCGTTTACGGGCTGGACTGCAATACAAACGAGGACGGTGTACGCCCCCCTATTCCCTATTCAGGGAGGTGATGAAAAGTATGCACACAAACATATTTCAGACCCTGTCGGCCGCCCTGTTGCTCTGCCTGACGGCGGCGCTTCTCCTTCCCGCCGCGGTGGCGTCCGCGGCGGACGAGGCCGCCGTCGAAGCGGGCCAGGCCGCGGGCTCCGAAGCCCTGGTGGTATACGGGACGCCCGAAGGGCTGAAGGACAATCTCGCCGTCCCGTGGGCGTCCGGCGCCATGTTCCCGGAGCCGCCGGAGGGGGAGGAGGAGCCGGGATGCCCGTCGTCGCCGGAGTACATGACCGTCGAGATCGGCCCCCCCGGCCCCACGGGCGACCTGGCGGGGCTGGCCGTCCGGCAGGACACGGAGCTTTCAGGCTCCTTCGACCATTACGCCTCCGGCCCCGGCCGGATATCCGGCGTCTGCGCCGACGGTGTCGTCTCCTGCGCGCCGGGGACATGGGAGGGGTGTTCCTTCCATCGATGGACGGCGGACGCGAAAGGAAGACTCTCCCTCGCCCGCCTGCCCGAAAACGAACTCAAGGAGTGCTACTGCGTCAACGACGGCTGCGCAGAAGGGTACGCCAGGGAACATCTACTCGATATCACCCGGGACATCGCAGGATCGGCGGCGGGCGCCGTCATGGCGGCGGTCCAGGGGTTCGCCCTCGTCGCGGCCCAGGAGTCCCCCGGCCGCTCGACCTGGTCCGCCCGTGACATGACGGCCGAAGCCTGCGGCGGCGGGGAGGAGGCCGTGGACGTGGAAGAGATGGCCGGCGCCGTGGAGGATTCCGGCTCCGCCGTGGAGAGCGTCCGGGCGGAGACGGGGGATTTCGGGGACGCCAGGGAGACCGTCACGGCCCTGTACGGGACCGTCCGGACGGAGACCGGTCCCGACTCCTTCGCCCTCTACTACGAGGACGCCGAAGGCGCGGAACGGAAGACCGCTCTCGACCCCGAGGAGACCTGGGACCCCTTCCCCGAATGTGTCGACGCCTGCCGCGTGAGGCTGACCGTGGAGGACACCCAGGCCTCGGCGGACGGGCAGACCGCCCGGTACCGGTTCGAGGTCGTGGAGGGCGATTACGCCGTCCTGGCCTGTGTCGACGGCGTCTGCCCGGCGAAACCGGGCGAGCAGGTCATCGAGCCCTGCTCCTGTCTCGACGCCTCGGATCGGGCGTTCGTCGAGATGGTGAAACTCGAGGGAGTCGGCAGGTCCATCATCAACTCCAGCGGAGTGAAGAAATGAGAATTTTCACGTTTCTGTTAGTCTGCTGTTTTCTCATCGCGTCTATCGCAAGCGCCGAGCAATACATGTGCGGCGGGGATTTCAACGGCTCCGGGTTCGCCGACGATCCCGGCGAGGTGGCCGCCTGCGCCCAGGCCGGGTACGAGTGTCCGGCGATCCCCGGCCAGGTCTTCACGGACCCGGCCGAATGCGAAGGCGCCTGCGGCTACCAGTGCAAGCCCGCCTGGCGCTGCCCGTTCGACGATGCCCTCCCCTGCGTCGATATCGACGACCCGGCCAACGTGATCCTCAAGGAGACCGACATGCGCTACCTGCGCGACGACGGCGGGGGGACGGTCTACGTCCTGAACGGCCGTCCGGGAAGGTGCCGAAAATCCGGCTACCGCACGGACTACAAGGATTGCTGCGAACGCCCCTACGACAAGGCCGAGGAGGCCGGCAAGTGCGAGTTCCTGACCGGATCGTTCATGGGAGACGACGAGACCACCGCCCGGCGCAACCTGGGCGAGTGCCACTACCTGGGCGACTACTGCGCCGAACAGTGGCGGGGAATCGGTTGCGTCCAGCGGGCCGAGTCCTACTGCTGCTTCCTGAGCCTCGGGCTCGGCCGGGTACTCCACGAGGAGGGACGCCCCACGCTTAAAAGCTTCGGGCCGGACGGGAGCTGGGGCTCGGCGCTGTCCCCCAACTGCCGGGGGTTCACCTCGGACGAGTACCAGTTCCTGGAGACCAAAGAGGTAGACGTCTCCGAGTTCATCGACAGGTACCTGACGCTGGAGGAGTCCTGGATAGACACGGACGCGATCAAGACGTGGAGCGAGGTCCGGCAGGAGCTCGAGGACGCCGTGAGGAGGGGCGGGGAATGACGATACCGCCGCTCGCCATCGCCGCCGCGTTTCTCATCGCGGCCGCTCCGGCCGTCCGTGACGCGGGGACCATCGGCGCGGTATACCCGGTGGCCGAGCCGGACGCGCTGGCCGAGCTGGAAGCGGCGGCCGCCGCCGTGGACTGGAAGACGGTTCTGCGGAAAGCCGTCCGGGAAAGTTTCAAAAACTACGTCCCGCCGGATCCGGCGGACCTTCCAAGGGCCCGGACGGGCGACGGGTTCCTGTTCGATCCCGCGTACACGCTCGACCATGACGTCCAGGTGGGCGAAGGGATGGTCTACCCGGCGGGGTTCTCCTACAACCCCCTCGACTACGTGAGCCTGCCCGGCCGTATCGTCGTCCTGGACGCGGCGGACGGGGAGCAGGTGGACTGGCTTACGGATTCGGACCTCCTGGAGGACTTTCGAACCACGATTCTCATAACCGGCGGGGACGCGCAAACCCTCGCCGCGAAACTGAAAAGACCCGTCCACTACATGACCGGCCGGCTGGCGCAGCGGCTCGGGCTGCGGGCGGTCCCCTCGGTGGTGGAGCAGGAGGGGCGCTTTTTCAGAGTGAGGGAGATAGATGTCGAACTTGAAAATTCCTCTGATTAGCCTCGCCATTCTGCTGGCGATCACAGGGCAGGTGTGGGCCGTCTGCGCGGGCAAGCAGATGAACCCGGCCACGGACGTCTGCTGGGACTGCGTCTTCCCTGTCAAGATAGGCGGCGTCTACACCTACCCGAACACCTCCGGCGCGCCCGACACGCCCGACGCGGCCAACAAGTCCACCTGCGTCTGTCCCGCGCCGCCGCCGCAGTACAAAAGGTACGGCATCCCCGTCTCCTACTGGGAGCCTCGGGGGCTGGTGGAGACGGTCAAGGAGCCCTTCTGCTCGCCCATGCTGGGCGAGAGCATGGCGGGAGTGTGGGCCGCGGGGTCGGCGGACTCCGGCTCCGCCGGATACGAATACGGGTTCGGCCAGGGCGGCGGGTCCGACCACGCCGCCGGCTCCCAGACGGACATCTACACCTTCGCCCACGTCCACTACTTCAGGTTCCCGGTCTGGTGGGTGATGGGCGTCCTCACGGATATGACCTGCAAGGAGTCGTCGGGCTTCGACTACGTCTACATCAGCGAGTACGACTACACCTGGAAGAACGACGCCGCGGCGGCCATCGAAAACCCCGACGCGAAGCTCTTCGCCAACGTCCTGTCGCAGACCGCCTGTGCCGCCGACAGCATCGCCGTCAACCTCGGCGCGCCGCCGCTGGACCCGCTTTACTGGTGCATGGGGTCCTGGGGCAGCGCGTTCCCACTGACGGGCCACATCACCGAGGAGGTCGATATCCAGGCCAACGTGGGGCTCGCCGCGCGGCTGAATTTCTTCCTTTCCCGGATCGGGGAGATCCTCGACTGCGGCGTGTGGGAATGCGCCTGCGTCCACACGCCGGTATGGGTCAAGTCCAACTACAGGTTCCACATAGCCAAACCGGTGAAGGATTTCATGTGCCATCCCATCGGGCGAAGCTCGATCATGTGGGGTTACGGCAAGAACCCGCCCTACTCTGGAAACAACTTTCTATGGGTCACCTTCAGGAAGAGGCTCTGCTGTGTGTCGAACTGATTTATTAGCCCTGGCGGCCGTGTTCATTGTCGCGGCGCCCGGCGCCGCCGGGACCAAAGATACGCCAACGGGCGCCGCGCGCCGGTCGGCGGAGGTTTTCAGGTCGGAAGACTTCCGGGAGAAGGTGAAGGATATCCAGGAGGAACTAAGACCGATGATCTCCGGCATGGAAACCGCCGCGGCTCCGGGGACGGATACAGGGACGGGAAAACCCGCCCGAACACCTCTCCTGCCGCCCTCGGAGCGGATATACCTCTTCATATCCTCCTCGATGCCGGTTGAGACCATCCGCGGCTACCTGGCGGATATCGACCGGCTGGGTCCGCCGCCGAACGTCCGGGTGGTCATGCGCGGGTTCATCGGCGGGATAAAAAAGATCGGCCCGACGATGGAGTACATGAAAAAGGTCCTGGCCAAAGACCGGGACTGCGATCCATCGGCCGCCGAATGCGAGCTGTTCAGGACGGGAATCCAGATAGACCCGAAGTTGTTCCGCAGGTACGGAATCGAAAAAGTTCCCGCCGTGGTCCACGCCGCCGGCGTGAAAACGCTCCAGCCCGGCATGAGCGAGGGGATCCCCGAGGCGGCCCGGGTCTCCTCGGCCTGGATCGTTTACGGCGACGCGGCGCTTCCCGCCCTGCTGGAGGTCATACGCAAAGAGAGCGGGCGGGCGTCGCTGGAGCCGGTCATCGCCCGGCTGGAGGAGGGTTTCTTTGACGGGAGGACGGAGCCGTGACCTGCTGGAGGACGGGACTGGTCATCGCGATAGCGCTCGCCGCCGGCGCGGCGATCCCTGCGCGGATCGGCGTGACCGTCACGCCGTCGCTATATCACAGGATTTACTACGTCCGTCCCAGGGGGGAGACGGAGATCCCCGCGAAGGGGGACTACGTGACGTTCGCTAAACCTGTCAACGGGAAGAGGGAGCTGGTGACCAAACGGGTGGCCTGCGCCCCCGGGGACGAGCTTCGGGCGGAGGGAAGGAAATACTACTGCTCGGGCAAGTACCTGGGCGAGGCCAAGAAGTTTTCACTTTCCGGCGCCCCCCTCGAAAACTTCGTGTTCAACGGAAAGGTCCCGGAAGGGAGGCTGTTCGTGAAAGGCGATCACAGGGACAGCTGGGACTCGCGTTATTTCGGATTCGTGGAGGTGGACGATGTCGAGGCCATACAGTACCCGATTTTCTGAAGGACTGACCGGGCCGGAAACCGCGGCGGCCATGGAGGTAGCCGCCTGGCTGGGCGAACAGGGGTTCACGCTGCATTTCGCCAACATGATCCTGAAACAGGCACGTCATTCCCTGTCGGGTTTCCTGTTCGACGCCAGCGCCCGGGCGATGGATACCACGGAGCAACAGTCGCCGGAAGAGTCGAACCATGCGCATTCTTTTTTGGGGCAACCGTCTCCGAAACCCGTCTCTTCCCCGGTTTTAAACTTGTCCAATTTGGCGTCCTGCAAGTCACGGAAGAGGTCCTCGCGGGCCCATCTGCCCGACCTGAAAAGAGGACAAATAGGCATAATTCCCCTCCTTCAGAAGGAACGGTCGTCCAGGGACGAAAAGGATTATGACCGGTATTATACACGGTTCATCGGGGCCGCGATCGACGGGATCATCGAGTATCTGGTGGGGTCGGGGATAGACCGGTTCGACGCTATCGGGAGGACCCTCGACGCCGCGCTGGACCTCGTCGAAAGAGCCAGGCTGGCCGGTCGCCCTCCGCTCATCGAAGAAGAGGAGAAAAAAGATGATAGCTGACGTCCGGGGCGGACTTCTCCTGATCGCGGCGGCTATCCTCCTTCTCGCCGCGCCCGTGTCCGCGCAGGAAACGGCCCCGGCCTGCTCGCGCTGCGGCTGGTTCTGGTACGCGGATCCCGTGGAGGACGGAAAGGAGGAGGCCGCCCCGGACGAAACCCCTTCCCCCGCCGAGCTTTGGGAGACGGACCCGGCCAGGTTCCGGGAGCTGCTCGACGAGGCGCGGGCAGAGGCGGTCAGGACGCTTTCCGAGGAGGACGTACACCGTTATTTCGAGATGCAGCAGATCGCCTCGGACAAGGCCGCGGCGTTCGCCGCCGTGTCGAAGGTCGTCTCGATGAAACACCCGGAGCTTTCCGGCGGGAATTCGTATCCCATCGCCCACGGCGGCCGCCGGGCGATGCTCATCGCCCGGACCGCCGAGAAACGGGACGTCATCCTCTCGGCCAGAGAGGATTTCGCGCTGGTCTACTTCCGGTCGGACAGATGCGGGTTCTGCGCCGCGCAGGACCCGGTCATCAAACGCCTCGCGGACAGGTACGGCCTGACCGTCCGCGCCGTGGATTCGGACGCCGAGCCGGCCGCGGCGGCCCGGTTCGGCGTGGATACCGTCCCGGCGATCCTGCTCGTCGGCCGGGAGACGGGCGGACATCTTTATCTGGCCAACGGCGTGGTCTCCCTGGACGAGCTGGAGACCTCCCTTTTCCGGGGAATACGGCTCCTGCGCGGCGACGTCGAGCCTGAAAGGTTCCACACCTGGGACTACGAGCGCGGCGGAGAAGCGCGGTGAAGGAAGGGGAAGTGGTGTTTCACACCAACGACATCAGGATACCGCTGGCGCTGTCCTGCGTCCCCGACAGGGAGCTCTCGTTTAACTGGGGGATCAGGATACGGCTCGAGGACCCGTCTGGTTACAGCGTGCGCATCGCGAACGAGATTCTACGGTTCGGGTTTCGAAAAAATCTCCTGAAAGAAAGAGAGCGTATCCTTCGCCTCGTCGAGGCGGTACGCGAGTATGTAAACGGCGATCCCGGCGAGGAGCGCCACGCCGGGTACGACGTTCCGGTAGTACAGGCCGTTGGCCAGGAGAGCGCTGTTGAAACGTGGGTAGGCTGTCTGGCAATGCGGGCAGAGAGAGACGAATTTCCTGAGGGTGTGGTTTTCGCCGCAAAAACGGCAGGTCTTCCTGAAAAATGCCATGGCTCGATCGGTTATACCACGGTTCTGGACTTGTCCGTGATCGAGGAAGGCGTCCGCCCCCTCGTTCTCGCCCTCAACGGAGCCGGGACGATCAGGACCACCTACAGCTGCCAGGGGCATTATACCAGGCATCCCAGGTCGCCGTTCGTGAGGTTCCTCGCGCCGCGGCCGGCGGACGTGTTCGCGTTGCGCGAGGCGGTGTCCGAAACGAAGACGCGATACCGCTGGGCCGTCCAGGGACGGCCCTGGTGCGGCGGAGTCCATTGGGAGCTGACGACCTCCGTGAAAAGGTCGCCGTGGAGCTCGGCGAGGCTGCGGCGTGACATATCCGATCTGAGCTGGGCGATATTCGGCCGGTTCATGACGCGCATGGAGGAAGACCGGCGATGAAGGACCTGCTTAAGAATGTGGAGGCTCTCGATCCCATGCCGGAGACATTCACGAAAAGGATCGAGCCGCTGACGTCGTCGATGCTGGAGGACCACGCGCGGTTCGCCGTGGAGGAGTACTGGTGCGGGCATGACAGCGTGAACGTCTTCGACGTGGCCGGAACCGGCCATCCCGGCTGCCAGGGGATGACGTGGCTCGAGTTTCTGAGAAACGGCAAGAGGATGAGCGTCAACCTGCGGCTGGCCGGGACCAACCCCGGCTACTACTTCTCCCAGGAGTTGAAGAACCCGAGGATGTACTACATCCGTCTCGACGGGAAACTGTATGTTGGCGGCGACGGGAACCACCGGACCTGCATCGCCCGGGCGATGTTCCACCTGCTCCCGGACGGCGAATGGAGGACGAACATCCACGGCGTGGACGTCCGGGAGTACAGGACGGACCGGGCGTTCAGGATCGTTTGCGAAGACCTGGCCGCCGCCCTCGAGGCGAAGGAGCTGCGCCACGTCCACGTGACGCCCATCCGGGAGGCGGTTCGCCGCGAGGACGCCCCCGGCTGGCACAGGGAGTACTACGGCCTGACGCTTCAAGTGGAGAACAGGAGAACTTCGGAACGGGTCAGGCTGGACATGGACCGGGCCCTCGATCTGCTCGGCGACGTCAGGGCTCATTCCTGGACGCGAAAGTTCTTCGGCGGGCCGGGGATATTGAAAGGATAGAACGATGGCGAAGAGATGTTTCACGGGAACGGTTATAACGGCCCTTCTGCTCGCGGCAATCCTTTCCCCGCCCGCCCGGGCCGGGGAGTGGATCGACGACTGGCTCGACCAGAAGACCTCGACGGACATGGGCTATTACGAGGGCCAGCGGCGCGGGTACTGGACCGCCGGGTCCTTCTCGGCCCGGTGGCGCGACAACACCGACTACCCGGCCACGCTGGAGCCGCCAAGGGTCTCGGCGGGGTGCGGCGGGATCGACGTGATGACCGGCTCCTTCTCCATGCTGTCCGACTCGGATTACCTGATGGACAAGGGCAGGAGCATCATCGAGAGCGGCGTCGCCTACTACGCCTACGACATCGCCCTGGACACGCTGTGCCCCCAGTGCGCCAAGGCGATGAAGTCCCTGGAGTCGATCTCCGACATGCTCAACCAGTTGCAGTTCAACGACTGCCAGGCGGCCAGGGTGCTTGTGGCGAAGATGGCCGGCAAGGAGGACGACCCGAAGTACAGAGCCTCCGTGGACAGTTATGAAGCGATGAAAGAGGACGTCTCGGACTCATGGTACGGCGTCAGGGAGAGCTGGACGGAATCCGGCGGCGAGCCGGTCACCCGCGATTCGGACAGGGCCTCCGACTGCGCCGGGGTGTTGAGCGATCTGTTCGGCCCCGCGACGGACACGTCCGTCCTCGAGGTCATCAGGCAAGAGTCCGGCTACCCCAGGGAATGGATGGACCTCGCCCGCGGGCTGGTGGGGGACGTCATCCTGAAACGCGACCCCCGGCCGGAGGGAGGTCACGACGTCGTCCCGGCGTATATAGAGCCCTGCTCCTGGAACATGGGGGGAGGCTCCGCCGCCGTCCTGCTGGCCGGGGACGCCCAGGCGCGCCCGGCGGACGGGGGCGAATGCCGCCCCGTATCAGCCGCCGCCGGCGGCCTCAACGAATGGGCGTATGACAGGATAGACGAGATCATCGGCGCCCTGGAATCCGGCTCCGAGCCGGGCCTGGAGCAGAAACAGTTCCTGAACTCTTTCCCGATGCCGGTCTACCCGGTCATCAAGGCCGCCCTGTCCAGCGGCCAGGTGAGCGACAGTGAGGTCAACTCCCTGAAGCTGCTGCTGGCCGGCGCCGCCGCGAGGGTCCACGCCCTGAAGATGATGGACGACCTCTACCGGTTCGCCGGCGGCGGGGTCATGAGGGCGGAGAGCTCCATCAGGCGGCGCGCCCCCTCGTGCGCCAACGCCGGGGACCTCGTCCAGGCCGTCCTGCGGGAGATGGAAATTCTCCAGCGCCGTCTGGACGAGGCGAAAGACGGCATAAGGAAAGAGTACGAGATCACGCTGAAAGAGTACCACTACACCATGAGGACCGCGGAATGGCTTCGAGGCGCGGCGGCGGGAGACTGAAACCATGAATAAACCGGGCATGAAAACGAAACTGACGACGGCGTCCGTGACCGCGTCCGTAGCGGCGTTCCCCTCCACGGCGGCCGCCGCCGACTGGGAGTTTCACACCTACGGCGGGTTCGTCCCGGTCACGGACGCGCTGCGCCACGTCGCCCTGGTCTTCTCCGACCCGGGCTACCAGGGGATATTCTTCTCCATAGCCGTCCTGGGGATGGTCGTTCTGTGGATCGGCGCGATGCTCAAGGCCGGCCAGGCCGGCAAACCCGGAGGACTCGTGGCCGGCTGGGGGATTTGGACCGCCTTTGGCCTGGGCCTCTACCTGGCTTTCGTCGTCCCCAAGAGCGACGTGATGGTCTACGACACGGTCAAGAACCGCCAGGAGGTGATATCCGGCGTCCCGTCGGGGCTGGCCGCCGTCCTCGGAACGCTCAACCTGGTCGAACGGGCGATCGTCGAGATCGTCGACACCGCCGGGTTCGTCCCCGCCGGGATGGAGTACTCCGTCCAGGCCGGGGGCGTCGGGTTCGACCTGCTGCTCGGCCTGGGCCGGGAAGGCGTGGTCATCGACGACGTCTACGTCCGCAAATCACTCGACCGCTACGTCGACGACTGTTTCGAATGGGGCGTGGACAACCAGGGCCTGGCCAGAAGCGGGTACGGGGCCATCTCCATCAACGACGTCATCAGGACGCCGGACCTGATGGAGCAGCTCGCGAAGGCCGATTACCCGGGGATATCCACCCTCTACTACGACGACCTCTATCCCGCCGGGGAGACGACCTACTGCCGCGATTCATGGGCGCGGCTGCGGGCGATCATGTCGAGCCGGGCGGTGTGGGACGCCCCGTTAAGGTCGCTTTGCGCCCGGAGCGGGTTCGACCCGTCCATCCCCGCGGAGTTTTCAAGGTGCCGCGAAGCCGTACAGAGCGGGAGCGGGTTCGTCGCCGGCGGGACGGGGCTGGCCGCCGAGAACCTGGTCCGCCAGACGTTCCTCGCCGGGGCCGTGGACCACGTCGTCCGGACATACAGTCCCGACGACGCCATCCGCGCCCTGGCGTCCAAGGACATCGGCATGAAGATGACATCCGCCTTCGTCTCCGCCAGCGAGTGGCTCCCGGTCATGAGGACCACCATCACAGCCATCGTGATCGCCCTGGCGCCCGTGCTGGCGCTGCTGATCCCCACGGGGCTGGCGGGGCGCGCCGCGGGGATGCTGTTCGGGTTCTTCTTCTGGCTCACCGCCTGGGGAGTAGGCGACGCCATAGCCCATTCCTTCGCCGTCCAGAGCGCCCTCCACGCCTTCGAGGAGGTCCAGCGCTGGGGGCTGGGGTACCGCTCCATCATGTTCTTCGAGACCGACGCGCTCAAGACCATGGCCATGTTCGGCAAGATGCGCGTCATGTCCGCCATGCTCGCCACCGTCACCACCATGGCCGTCCTCAGGTTCGGAGGCCACGCCATGGCCATGTTCGCGGGGTCCATCTCCGGCGACGTCTTCGCCGGGGCCGGCAGGGCCGACGACGCCGTCACCCCCGAAGGCGCCGCCAGGATGCGCGGCCAGGCGGCGGAAAGCGCCGGGAAGCTGTCGTCCTGGGAAAAAATCGCGAAAGAGGAGGGGATACCCGAGGAACTCACGCGCGTCGACCCGCAGACCAGGTTCGACTACCGGGCGGAGGCAGCGGAATACGGCGAGGCGGAGAGGCTCGGCTACGCGGACGAACGGATCGGCCAGGCAGGCGGCGATCCCGGCGCCGCGGCGGAGCGGGACGCCGAGGCGCGGTCCAAGGGAATGGAGGAGAAGGCCGGGCGCTCCGATATGATGAGCCACGAGCAGGCGCAGGAGGCCGGCCAGGCCGAAGGCGCGAAGGCCAGGGCCGCGTCCGACCTGCTGAGAATGCAGGCGGGCATCGAACCCGGGACGTCCACGTTCGACGCCAAAATGAAGCTGGCCAAGGCCGGCAGGGAAATGGGATGGAGCGGCGTCAGCCTGACCGGCGCGGCGAGGTTCGGGGACAAGTATCTGGAAGGCAGGTTCTCCAAGGCTTTCGGCCCGGACGGGCGTCCCCTCGTCTCGGCGTTCACCGGTGTCGCCGGGAAGGAGGATCTGGCCCGGCTCGCCGACTGGCAGGCGTCCGAAGGCCATGAGAACGCCGCCGACAAACTGCGGGCGATGAGCGAGGAGCTGAATCCCGGCGACCAGGTCGAGATCAAGGCCACCGGCGACGGAGCCGGAGGCTGGGCCACCTTCGAGGCCAGGCACGGCGGCGAGGTCAAACGCTTCGACCTCGCCCAGGACAGGGACCTGACGCAGAGCATCAGCGGCAGCGAGGAGATCGTGAAGGACACGAAGCTCGTCGACACCACCGTGACCGACAGGGGCGGCGTGGAATGGAGCAACCTTTTCCAGCGGGCCGGCGCTGGGGACGCGGGGATGTACGGCCATATCACCGGCGCAAAAGGCGCCGCACGGGCCGCTATGGCGTGGGACTTCGCGGACCGGCTGGCCAACGCAATGCCGGTCAATTGGAAAGGAGTGGATGCCGAACAATGGAATGCAAAAGTAAGCGGGTCCGCACGGGCGGGCCTCGAAATCCTTGGTTCCGGCGGCGGTGTGGGCTTCGAGGGCGGAGCGATGATTGAAAGCAGAATGCAACAAACCTCCAACGTGGGCACGCGCGCCCTGTACAACACGCTGGCCGGGGCCTACGCCGAGGCGGGGGAGCAGGGATTAAGCCCCGAGGATACCAACCGTTACGTAGCGGACAGGGTACAGGACTGGAGACAAGGCGTCCTCGACGAGTTCCAGAGCGAAGGCTACGGACCGAGCGACACTCTCAGGAAGAACGTAATAGACCCCGCCACAGACAAGATCAACAACATGCTGGATGGCAAAGAGAGCAAAAGGTCGGAATACAACATGGACGGAAACGATATGACCGATGTGATGGACTAGAGACTTCGCGGACGGCTACTTTTTGAATCCGTACATATCATCATAAGGACTGACACCACCAGCCCCCATAGCCATTTCATCACTTATGCGCTTGGCAGGATCATCTTTCCAGTGCCGATCATCGAACACCCCTCTCCGCTTCACCTCTTCGGCGGTCATCAGGCGGCCGTAGATGGCGCCAAGGATAAGGAAGCCGCCGATAAACGCGAGGATGGCGGCGGTGACAAAGGGGTTGGGACCGTAGCGGGGCGGGAGGGCGAACAGGACGGCCAGGGAAATCAGGCACAGTCCGGCCAGAAGGACCACGCCCCTGACGAACTTCCCGCCGTTCTTCTTCGCTACGTTCTTCATAGTTCCAAATCCTCTTTCATCGTCCCGTTCCACGGGTTAGTATTATATTTACTCCCATGACGGGAGGTTGTCAAGGGTTTGAGGGGAAGGAGTATCGGAAGGAGGATAGCGGAAATGAAAGGAGTCTCGGAAACATTCAAGAAAGCAGCGCGTTTGTCGATCCTATTCGCGGTTGCCGCGATGACATCTTGCGGCGGCGGGGGTGGAGATTCGAAAGGAGGATATCCTATATCGCTTAACGAATTCACCGTAACCCCCACTACCATAAACTCAAACTCCGCCTTTACCGTCACTTGGGACGTGGATTACAGCCGCCCGGACATAGACCCCGGCTATATCCAGAGTGGCTACTGGTACAGTTTCTCTCTCTATGTAAATGATGAGCCCTCACCTCCGTCGATCCAACCCATTCACAACTGGTTATGCGGCGATATTCCCACCCTTCCGTTTCCGGGAAGTCCGGTGGTCACTGAGCACTACGATTGCGAGAGAAAACCTCAGGGCGAATGCGAATTCAAGTACGGTCTAGAACCCTATTTCAGTTGCGAAGGCGCAGGCGGCGGCTTTATCTACTACGGGACAGGACAGGCGTATCTAATCGGCAAAGCGTGTGTGGAACCACAGGAGGCGTGGGGCAAAATCTGCGAAACGAAGGCCGTGCAAGTGGAGTTGGTAAGGTAAACGCCGACCTCATTAATCCGACACAGATATACGGCGAAAATCACGGCGGTGTCAACAAGGGGTTTTATAGACGAAATCGCCTTACGCGCCCTGAGAACGCCTGTGAGGCGAAGTATCCCTGGACGCCCCCCCCTTTCCCCGGGCAGGGAAGGCAGGCAGGCCCCGCCTGGGCGGCTCGTGGCGCCCGAAACGCCTTAATGCGGCGTCAATCGCCCTTGCCCCCCCTCCACGCCGCCCGAAAAACGCCTCCTGGGCGATTTCCGGCGCTCTCTGACGATATTTTTTATCCGGGAGCGAAAAAATACTTGCGCCCCACGGGAAATCGTGTATACTGTGACCATAATTTTCCGCTTCTTCGTGAAGCACTCCCTTCGGGGACCTAAAGGACCTGGGTTTTAGCCCCAAGCCCTTCTAAACAGCGGACCGGCGGGTCCGTCATCGGCGCGGCGTTTCAGGCCGCGAATCAATCCATACGATCTTCGTGCGCGCTTTCTCGCCCGATGGGCGGTCTCAAGCGTCCGCGGAGTTCGCTGGATAATAACGTCTATTGGCCCACAGGGGGCCGCAATCTCTAACTTGCGAGGCCCCCCGTGGGAGGACCGTCTTCCTCCTTCACGGGAGGGCCTCGCGCCTTTTTGAAGAAGGAGGAAGAATCATGGAAACGAAGAAAGTCGTCATCACGGAGTCCGAGCTGCGCGACACCCTGGCCGAGCTGGCCGACGAGCTGATCGAGCAGGCCATGGAACGCCTGCTCCAGATGGGCGCCGCCAGCGCGCCGGAGGAGATCGTCGAGTCCCTGGACTCGAACGAGTCCGGTGAGACCGGGACCTCCGAGCCGGCCGAAAAGCCGTCCAGTTCCAACGGGAACGACGGCGGCGAGTCGTCCGGTACGCGCGGCTACATCAAGGCCGTCAGGACCGACGGGTCGGCGTTCCGCATTCGGGAGGACTGGTTCAACGTGAACCAGCACACCCGGCTGGAGGCCGATCTGGTCAAGGGCGGGTTCGTGAAGGTGCTCTACAAGGAGCGCCAGACCGACGAGGGCGGTACCATCAGGTACGCCAACGCGGTTTACGAGTCCCAGCCCAGGGAGACGGCCGCCGCGTGACGGCAGGGTCAGAAAAAGCGGACCGCGGGCGCTCATAAGAGCGTTCCGCGGCCGCTCCCGATTCCCCCGGATCGCCGGGAAATCGTTGTCAACAACGGTACCGGCGTGATGGGGGAGTCCTGCCCCCTCTCCGCCGGTCCATATGGAGGAGAGGAACGATGAAGAAATACAGAATAGAGTCTTACGTATTCTGGAAAGGTCTCGTGCTCGCGCTGCTGACGGTCGAGCACGGGATAGAGCTCGGCGGGGAGTGGAACCTGCTCCTCGCGAACCTGTACCGCAGGGGCCATGAGCCTGAGAAGGCCGCGGCCCTGATCGCGGGTTAGGACGCGCCTTCCCGGGGACGGCATCCCGCCGTCTCCGGGAGTCGTGTCATACGTCATCATGCCCCACGGGGCGCAATCTCAACTTGCGAAGCCCCTGTGGGACGATCCCATCCCTTTCGTGACGGGGGTTTCGCGCCTTCTCGAGGGAGGGATCGAGCCATGAGACCGACGATGAAGGACACGGCAAGACACTATCTGAACCCGCTCCACGTTTTCTGCCGCCTGACGCCGATTCTCGGCCGGCGGGCGGCCGGGAGACTTGCGAGGTTCTATCAAAGAACCTTCTGGGGTGTGGTATAAATAGGGAGAAAGGATATGAGCATGGTTTTCGATACTTTGGCTTACGCCAAGGAGTTGAAGGAGGCCGGCGTTCCCGAGGCGCAGGCGGAAGTACAGGCCCGCGCCCTCGTGAGGTTCGCCGAAGAGCAGGTCGCAACCAAGAGCGACATGAAGGAGATGGAGTACCGGCTCAAAGCCGAGCTTATCAAGTGGATGGTGGGGTTGACCCTGGGTCAACTAACCATCATGATAGCCGGCTTCGGCCTGGTTATTTCGATGATAAGGTGACTCCGGCCCGGCCGGAGGACGGACAAGGCGATATCCGGCGCTCCCCACGGGGGCGCGGGGTGTCGCCTTTTTTTGTTGCCCGGCGGCCCGGGGCCCGGGTATAATCCAGTCATAGTTTTTCATTTTCCGCTCCTCGTGAGCACTCCCCGCAAGGGGACCTAAAGGACCTGGGTTTTAGCCCCGGGCCCTTCTGAACAGCGGACCGGCGGGTCCGCGAGCGCGCGCCATTCCGGCGCGAACATATCCACACAACCTCCGTGCGCGCTTTCTCGCCCAACGGGCGGTCTCAAGCGTCAGCGGAGTTCGCTGGATAAAAACGTCTTTTGGCCCACAGGGGGCCGCAATCCCTAACTTGCGAGGCCCCCCGTGGGAGGACCGTCTTCCTCCTTCACGGGAGGGCCTCGCGCCTTTTTGAAGAAGGAGGAAGAGTCATGAGCGAAAAGTATCCAGGAGAGTTCTTCGGTGGCGTCATCCACAGCTACACCCGCGCCCAGGCGATAGCCGACGGCGTGTTGGTGGACGTCACCGAAATGGCGAAGGAAGCCGGCTTCCGCTGGCCCGTGGCCATAACCCGAACGGCCTGGGAAGACTGCGTGGCGTGGTCCGAAGAGGACTGCGAACGTCAGGTTCACCAGGACGAGTCCGGGAGGACCTGGGACGTCTTGTACATGGCGATCCACGCCATGCGCCTCGCCGTGAGCAACGCTCGCAGGGGCGTGCCGCAAGACCCGTCCCTGCTGTTCTACGAGCTGGACCGAGTCCCGCGTGACGGAAAAAGCGTCCGTCCACGAAAGGCGCGGCTGAAGCTCGTGGCCGGGCCGGGTGACAACGGCGAACCGGTGATAACGATAATGTTGCCGAACGAAGACTAAGACGCCCCGCTCGGGGCCGTAACGCTAACCATGCGCGGCCCCGTGAGGGCGAAAAGTCCCTCTCCTGATGGAGGGCCGCGCGCCTATCCAGAAGGAGAAGGACGATGCCGACCACGAGAGAAAACCACTCCACGGATGCCGCCCAGTGCCGGGTCTGCGGAGAGGCGATAAACACGGATAACCTGGAATGCCCGCTCTGCGGCGCCGTCCAGGAGTTCGACCCGCGCCGCCGGCGGGAGGGCAACCGCCCCCGGCGGTTCGAACAGTCCGTCGCGCGTTCCCAGAACCACAACGGACTGTACACGATCTACCGGAACTCGGACGGGAGCTATTCCTGCACCTGCCCGAGTTTCATGAAGGGGAACTCGGAGGTTCGGCCCGGGTGGCCGGGGTATTCCTGCAAGCACATCAGGAACTATCTCGACGGCTCGGCCGGAGCGCCGGAGATCAACGGCCGCCCGCCCACCGAGTGGCAGTCGGCCGCGTTGAAGAAGCTGGGCGTCGCCGGGCCTGAGCGGCTCACGGACGCCCAGGCCTACTTCCTGATCCAGGACATCCTGGACTACCAGGGTGTGTCCTACAGGGAGTACGAAGCGATCCTGCGCGACCACGGCAGGGTGAGCGTTCTGCCCGTGCTGCCCGTGGGCGTGGAATTCGAGGGATACGTATCCGCCGAGGCCGGGCATCAGGGACTGGCCGGACGGCTGGTTCAGGCTGGAATACCGGCGATCGATCCGGGATACACCCATAACCAGTTCGAGGCCGCGGACGGCCGCCCGATGTTCAAGCTCGTGCCTGACGCGAGCCTGTCCAACGGGGTCTCCGGCTGGACGCCCGTGGAGATCGTCACCCCCAAACTCTTCGGAGCGAAGGGGTTCAAGACCGTCGGCCAGGCCCTCGCCATATGGCGGGAGGCCGGGGCGAAGGTAACCGCCTCCACGGGCTGTCACGTCCACGTGGACGCCTGGAACTACGAGGACCGGCTCCTGATCGAGCTCATGAAGTTGTGGGCCAGGATCGAGAGCCGGGTTCTATGGTGGTTCGTCTCGCCGAGCAGGCGGGGCAACTCCTTCTGCCTGCCGGTGACGGCGGATTATATCCGCATGGCGGCGAGGCAGGGAGTCACGAGCGTCACGCGCTACCTGTCGCTCAACGTCAAGGCGTTCGAGAGTTACCGGACGGTGGAGTTCCGGCTGCATCAGGGGACGACTTCGGGACGCAAGATCATCCCCTGGGTGATCTTCCTGATGAAGCTGGTGGAGGCCGTGAAAAACGGTCTCACCTGGCGGGACGTCGAGCCCACGCCGGACAGCGTCTTCGACGCCGTCGGCATGGACGAGACCGCCACGCCGCGTATCCGGCGGGCCAGGGATTTTCTGGGTCAACGGTACGAGTGGTGGAGGCGCGACGCCGAGCGGAACCCCACCCACGCCAGGAGGCCCGTCGAGGTCGACCTGGACACCGTGGAGAGGGAGATCGAGCGAATAGTCTCCGGGCCGGGACGGGCAAGGACGCCCGTCGGCGAGGATATCCTGCGGCGCAGGATGACGATACGCGCCCTGGCCGGTATGCGCGGGCGATCCCGCGAGGAGGTCATCGAGAACCCGGACGCGGGGTTCTACCACGTCCGCTCGGTCACCGGCTCCAGGATGTATCTCGTCACAAGGAGCGGCGGGGTTCTCAACGAGGACGACTCGCTGAGATGCTCCTGCCCGAGCTTCACCCGGGACGGGCGCTGCGTCCACGCCATCGGCGTGGCGCGGGCGCTCATGCGCGTCGTCGAGGCGAGAAGGGCCGAAGAGTCCTCCGCCGCGGCGGCGAGGAGGTGAGTCATGTGCGGGATATTCGGCTATGTTGGCAAGTCGAGCTGGAGGACGTCGCTGTTGCTCCAGCAGCTTTGCATCGCCGACGAGGTTCGCGGCCGTCATTCCACGGGGCTGGTCATCCAGTCCCGGGAGGACGACCACTGTTACCTCATGAAGCGCGCCCTGAGTGGAAGCGAGTTCGTGGCGGAAGGTCACACCGGGTTCCTGTTCGGCAGGAAGTACCGGATGGCCCTCGGCCACAACCGGTTCGCCACCCTGGGCGAGGTGAACAACCGGAACGCCCATCCCTTCGGCTTCAGGGTCGGAGAAGGTTGGAACTTCGGAGTTCACAACGGCGTGATCGGAAGCGAGAGGACGGTGAAGACCGTCGCCATGAGCTTCGGAGTCAAGACCACGCCGGACGTGGACAGCGAAGTCGCGTTCTGGTCGATCGCGAAGCTCGTCAACCGCGGCATGGATACCGTCGAGGCCATCGACAAGGTGACCGAGCGGATATCCGCCGTGGCGGATTTTTCGTTCGCGTACATGGACACCGAGAGGCGTTGCATCTACCTGTGGCGGTCGCCTGACCGGCCGCTGTGGGTGTTCGACGCGCGGTGTCACGGGCTTGGGCGGTGGTTCTGCAGCACCGAGGATATCTTCTTCGGCGCATGGCGCTCCATACGCGGGGCGCTGGGCGATCCGAAGGAGGTGAAATCCCGGGAGCTGACGCCGTACAGGCTGTACCGGATGGGGCGCGACGGGCTGGTGAGAAAGGTCAAAGACCTTTCCCACCGACCGCGGCGCGAGCCGGAAACCCGGCCGGCGGGACTCTCGACGATGTTCGGGATCGACGGCCGGGAGGATGAATGGGCATGGTTGGAAAACCGAAGACCCAGGAGAAAGAAATCCACGCCGAAGGAGGATGAGCGGCTCTTCGAGGACCGGCTCCTTCCGGGGCTGTGGTGAGAACGTCAACCGACCCGCGGGCGCGGCTTACACGCCGCCCCGCGGGGGTTTTTTTGAGAAGGAGAATACATGATGGATATCATGAAGCAGTTACAGGAAGTTCGGAACTACGTGTACCGCGTGTCAAAGGCGACCCACGGGAGGGGCGAACTGGATTTCGCCAATTACGATTTGCTCGAAGAGGTCGAGAACCTGATAACCGTTACGGCGGGTCTGCTCGACGCCGTGAACCAGGCGATCGAGGAGATCGACGCCGGCGGCGAGCAGAGCAGGGCGTTCGCCGAGCTTATCCGCGTTCTTCGGACCGCCAGGGACAAGGCGGAAGGAAGAGCGTCATGAGCGCCGGCGGATACCCGAACAGCATCGTCGAGGTCCTCGACGACGGGATGAAGTTCCGCAAGGGCGCGATTCGGACTTTGAGGACCTTCAAGGCCCACGTCGCGCGGAACAGGCTGCGAGGTTACAGGGACCCGCAGATCGTCCTGCGCCGGTATCAGGCCATGCGCTGGCTCGTACAGACGCTGGCGCTGGTCTACCGGATACCGGTCCCCGAGCTGCGGCTCGGCCGGATCACCGGAGAGCGCGGCTCGTCCGGTATCAGCCGGTACATCCCCGGCGCGAACGTGATCGTCCTGGAAGGCAGACTGTCCGTCCTGACGCTTCTGCACGAGCTGGCGCACGCGCGGGGCATGGACGAACGCAAAGCCGTCAGGTGGAGCGTGAACCTGTACCGGCGGGTCTATCCCCGCCACTTCGAAAAGCTGATGGAGCGCAACGGAGGCGGCCTGGTGGGCCATTTCCTGAGCGCGTGAGTCTAACGGCCGCCGATGGTATACGCCACGGCGGCCTTTTTTTTACGCGCGGGGTCCGGCCTCCGTGTTTGTTTGTTTTTTAATCCTGTTTGTTTGTACGTCGTTTTTTAAAAGTTTTTTCCCTTGGTTTTTTGTGTTTTTTTCGGGGCTGTCCGCCAGGCTTGGTATACTGCCTGATAATGGCCACGCAATCACTCATCGAGTGGACGGAACAGACATGGAACCCGTCCACAGGCTGCTCGAAGATCAGCCCAGGCTGCAGGCATTGCTATGCGGAGGCCATGGCCCGGAGGCTGCGCGCCATGGGAGTGGCGGGGTACGAGAACGGTTTCAAGCTCACGTTGCATCCCGAGCGCCTGAATCAGCCGCTGAACAGGAAAAAGCCCACGGTCTATTTCGTGAACTCGATGTCGGACCTGTTCCACGAGGATATCCCGGACGGCTTCATCGACCAGGTTATGGAAGCGATCCGGCTCACGCCCCGGCACATCTACCAGATACTCACCAAGCGGGCGGAACGCATGGCGCGGTATTTCGAAGCGCGCGGGGAGGCTCCGGTCAACGCCTGGCTGGGAGTCACCGTCGAGGACCGCAAACACGGGATACCGAGGGCCGATCTTCTCCGGCGAACACCGGCCGCCATCCGGTTCCTCTCCATGGAGCCGTTGCTCGAGGACCCTGGGGCCTTGGACCTTTCCGGCGTCCACTGGGTCATCGTGGGCGGCGAGTCGGGGCCGAAAGCCAGGCCGATGCGCGCCGGATGGGTGGAGAACGTCCGGGCCCAGGCCGAGGAGGCCGGCGCTGCCTTTTTCTTCAAGCAGTGGGGCGCATGGGGCGCGGACGGCAGGCGCAGGAGCAAGAAGGCCAACGGACGGCTCTTCAAGGGAAGAACCTGGGACGAGACGCCGGCCGTGGCCGCGGCGGCCTGACGCTCCCACTTGACAGCGCCAAGGCGCCAATGAGAAATTAAAGATCAAAGAATCCCGGGGGCCAGATGAGAAACAAGCCGAAGACAGCGTATACCGTTAACAAGGATAAACTTATCGCTACGCTGCTGTACGTGGCGCAAAAACTCATACAGCGGCGCGGGAAGCTGAGCGCGGATATACACCGCGTTTTCAAGATCATGTATTTCGCCGACCAGGAGAGCCTGGTCCGCTACGGGCGGCCAATCTCCACGGACCAATACGACGCGCTCCCTTACGGACCCGTCCCATCGAACGCCTATGAGATAGTCAAGACCATACGCGGAGACACGGTGTTTCGATCGGACGATTTTCAGGGTTTGCTCGAAGTGAAGGACAATAAATATATCACCCCGCTTACTGCTCCGGACATGGACGAGTTCTCGGAATCCGACCTGGAATGCCTGGACGAATCCATCGGGAGGCATTGCCGGATGAACTTCGATACCCTGACGGAAAAATCGCATGACAAGGCGTGGAATCGAGCGTACAAGAAAGGCTATTCCACCCTTTCCCTTGAGGAGATCGCCCAAGACGGCGGCGCCGGGCGAGCCATGCTGGACTATATCCGGGAGCAAGCGGAAAACTCCGGCCTGTTCAAGTGATCCATGGCCGGAGGATCGTTCCGCGATAAATTCCCGCGCGAGTGGTTATCTGGCCTCGCCGAAAAACATTTTAAGCCCGGAGTGGTGCTCCGTTTCCACGTCAAGGACACATACCCACCGAAAATCAAGCGCCTTGTTGTCATAGCCATAGATCGCAAATCGGATGGCTTTCTGGCCGTGTATTTCAACTCATCCGTTAATCCTCATGTTTTACGCACGGACCATCAGCGCCAGTTACAAATATTTTTTGAGAAGACGGAAGACAGGCCATATCTTGCCCGCGGCTCTTATCTCGATTGCTCGAATGTCCATGAATTTCCGTTGAGCAAAATAAAAGGCTCTCTAACCGGCAATCCAGGCAAATGGATCGGCGCGCTCTCCGGCGAAGAGCTTGAGCAGGCTATCGGCAAGTTGCGCGGCGCGAAAACTGTTTCCCCGAAGATCAAGAAAAGATACGGGCTATTATAAAGGATGGCTCAGGGATCAATGGGGCGGCTCCGCCGTCCATAAAACATGTGTTTTATGGACATGATTTTCCGCCAGCGACGGGCGTTGGTTTTCAAAGCATTGCGGACGCGGGCGCATGGGGGTTTTGTGGACAGTTGTCAGAAAATGGAAAAGAAACAGTGACACTGGCCGCTTTTGAGGCGCCCATCATTGGCCGGTTTTAAAGTGCCCACTGACAATCGGCGACCCGACGCTCGCCGACGCCATCCTCGACCGGCTCATCCACAACGCCTACAAGATCGTTTTAAAGGGTGAATCCATGAGAAAAACGCGATCGAAGTTGACGAAAACCGAGAGCTGATGGAAGATTAACGAACCAGCGCTGCCACGCCCCGGCGGGGGGGCCGATTTGCTCCGGAACGGGTGGCCGGTTTGAAGTGAAACACCCGGCCGGTTTGCCCCGGAATTACCGGCCGATTTGACCGGAATGCGCACACCCTTGCTTATCCGTGCCCTTTGGCCAAGCTGATCTCGAAGTAGCGGGTTGCTCCCGTTCCCTGAGTGAATCGTGTGACATCAAATTCTTTCGGGCGTACATACCAGCACTGGGAGACCTTCACAGCAGCAGCTAGTGCCGCACACGCAACGGCCTGCAACTTTGATCCCGTCAGGCCGATTTCGAAATTCATTCCTTCCTGCACATACCAGCGATGATGCATTGCGGTTAGGTGTGTGTGAACACCAACAAGATCGTCTGTATCGAGTGCTTCCACATTTGTACTAGGATAGTTCTGCTGTACGAAATCGGCAAATACATTAGCTAACTGAGCACGGGGCGTTGTATCATCGTGTGTAATAAGCTCAATTCTGTCATACTGCCTTTCATCAAGCAGGGACAAGAGTCTTTCATGCTTGGGTGATGAGAAAGCGCATAGCGCACGCCGCCGTGAGTCATCCGCGTCGCTGTCCATCAGGGCATCTATGGAATAGGGTCCCTCCTCCCCAGTCAATACTCCGCTTAAAGCGTCTAGAAGCGTGTAATAATCACGATCTTCTGCAGCTTTAAGTATTGGGGCAATATCCTCGTTTTTCGGATAGTGAACTTCAGCTTTTGTGTGACACACCAAGACAGAGCCTTCCGAGTTTAAGGACCACCGGACTGCATGGAAAAGGGCTGGTTTTGCAAGGCCAGTAATATCAACAAGAGTTCGGCCAGGGGCGACGCTCAGACCATGTTCGACGACAGCCTCATAATCAATCATATCGACTGGGACGTCGCACCCGGAAAGCGCTTCATATATCTCCCTTGATTTGCCCTCTTCCTTGTATTGTACTGCTACCGCACGTGTCGGCCGAGTAACTTCTAGGATACGCCTTATGGACTCCATCGTCCGGCCCTCGAAGCCAAGGCCCAATACTAAAACATCGACAGGTATCCCCCGTAACACTTCATCTGAAACTGGGCGGCAATGTGGAACCTTTGAGGTAATCAAAGCTTCTTTCCTATGATCATCAGCAGCGGCCTGGCTAGTTGTTGGTTTCTCTGGTAATGACGACGGTCGTATCACATCGAAAAGGCTGCATTGTACAGACCCCATATCGTCTGAGCCTTCGCTATCTTCCACCAAATCATCACTAATATGCTCGGGCACCTCCTCCAGACCACCAAGATTGCGCAACAGAATCTCTTTGCCGTTTTTTGGGTTGAACAGCCATTCCATCAAGTCCTCACCAGATAGCTCGAACCTATCCCTTTCAGCCAACCCAATAAAATTTGAAAGCCCATATAGTTTACGAAAAGCGAGCTTGAACTGCTGTATCGGGTCGGAGTCTCTTGTCTTTGTGCGATGGGTTCCACCGTTGAGCACAAATACCCCGGCGTCGATCAGTTCTCGAATTTGATCATACTGTTTTTCAGTCTCCCCCTTTGTCAATCGAACATAGACCTTCAGGTACTGTCGTAGCCGCAGCTTCTCGTCTCCTTTTACCTTAGCCTTCTTGTATGATTGCATGAGTAGCTCATGAGATGCTTCCGCGAAAGCCAAAGCATGATCTTTCAGGATGCTGCTACGCCGGTTGAGATCGTACAATCGGCGGCTACAGAAGTCCTGAAAGCATTCTGATTGTAAATTAGGCGACACCGGATACTCATTACTGCTCGCCCGGCGCAGGATCAGCTCGTAGATGCTGATGACATCTCCGATGTCCCCCACACACACGCGGGCCAAAGCACTTATCCCATGGTAGACGCGCTTGCGTTCGGCAGAGGTTTCAGCAGTCTGTGCGATACGTGAAGCGATTGACTCGAGTGTCGTGTCGCCGAGTATGGCGCTGGGACGCACGTCCCTCGGATGAAACTCGTAGTGTTCAGCTCGGCGTGCCAAGATATCCTCCACGAAGGCAACGCCTTTCCGTGTCCCCGTAAGTTCATTCACCTCTGTTCCCAGATCAAATACATCGTAGTCTCGGCCTGCCCGAGCGCGTTCTATCTGTCCCGGCGAGCGGAGGATAAGCTCCAGCGTTTGCGCTTCTGTCGTAAGCTTGAAAGCGCATGCTGGATCTGCAAACAGAAGCGAAGACATAAGAGATTGGATATTGGGCTCACGCAAGAATCTAGTAGATACATCATCCAACAAAAAGAAGACCATATTTTTGTTCCATACGTCCGAGCAGCTGACAATAGCGCGCGCGAGGTACGGGAATACCTCTGCTGGATTGGCTGTCATAAAATATTTTCTGTCTCCTCTGCTGAGTCTTACGCTGATGTTTAAGAGAACCCGCTCAAGTTCGAATTCGGTTGCGGCGGTTTTCGCGTCTTCTCCTCCTTCTACAAAGGCTGACACGGCGTTGCCGATCTCTCGAAAACCTGATGGCCTAATTGTTCGGTCATCCAACTCGCGTAAGTGTCTCATGGCTCTCAACGCTTCAACTGCGTAGTGAACGAATAACCTGGCAAACGGTTCGTGGAATCGTGCAGTCGGTTTAGCTAGATTATCAAGTAAGCGCGTACATGACGCGTACAAGCCAATATATCCGTCGTTCGCAAGTCCCTTATTACCTCGCACACTATTCTGAGCCGCGTAATACGTCGCCCTAGCATGGAATTGTAGAGCTCGTAAAAGCATCGTCTTACCTGAGCCGCGCATCCCGGTAATGACTTGGGGTCCCCGAACACTTATGGCCGCCAACCATCGCTCGTCGGGGTCTACCAAAAGGTACGGTACGAACCACGGTGCCAATGTTTGCGCGTTGTAAGCGTCGTTGAACCGTCGCAAGCGGGGTTTTTCCGTCCATGGTGAAGATACCTGACGTACAGCTGTCCGAATGTCCTCGATGCATTCATCAAACGTTGGAGCGCGTTGCGAAGTAGCGACGGGCGAGAGCAGGTGAGCGCGCTCCTCAATGACGCTCGCGAGCCTATAGTCGATGTCGGAAACTCCATCCGGTTTTGAGAGAAGCTTATCGGCAAGGCTTCCTAGGTGCTTAACGGCCCAGTGCAGATCGCCGTACCGTTGCTCTTCCGGGTCGCTCTTGCTCTCATCGGCTGCTGAGTTCAGGTCAATCGCCACGAGTCTGATTAGAGGTTCCTCAGCATCGGCACGACGAGCGGATTCGGAAAGGTTCTCCAGAATTAGATTCCCTGCGTGCAGGTCATTGTGGCGTACTTGCTTGCTTTCAAGTTCTCCAAGAAGTGAGAACAGATCAATAGCAATTTGTGCGACAGTATTGGAGGATACATGTCCTTCCCCAACAAGACATTGCTGTAGAGTTCTACCGTTCACATAGTCCATCTCGGCAACGTGGCACACCAGTTCAATATCATTGAACTGGATTGGAACATTCAATTTCATATCATGAATGTCGATAATGTGCTGCGAGGCTTCGGCCGCTTTCGCGTGCTCACTGCATTCGGCCTCGAAGTCCTTCGAGAATGCCTCATAGAGTTTGCTCGGCACGACCTTCAATACACGCTTTCGCTGGAACGGGCCAACCTCGGCCACATACGTTACCGAGTAGAAGCCCCTGTCGAGCGCTTCCATGACACGATAGTTGCCTATCGCTCTCGGCATATTGATCAATGGGAACCCAAATGGCCGTCCACAATCGGGGCAACGATCACTAAGCGACCGGTCTTCAGCACTTGGTTTCGGATCAATGAAGCAACACAGCTTAGGCATGCCGCACCTCCTCGTATCCGGCTTTTTGGCCTGGATTTTCATCTACGCGAATGGATTTCCCAACACGTTTTGCAAATGCGGGTGAGACCTGTCTATCACAGCGCAGCGTCGCGACCACATCGCCACGCTCGACAACCTCTCCCATAATACGCTTTAGCACGACGCCACACGGGTCCGGAAATACCATCCGGTCTCCAGATGCTCGTTGCTGTTCGTCCACAATGCACTCGCGAAGAGAGTCGAGCTCTGGAACCAGGAAACCGCTCGCCTTAGCTGTCACGTATGATACCGGGGCAGATGCAACCGACTTTGCTCGTCTGAGGAGCGCGTCGAACGTCGCGCCTTGAGCCATTAGGTTCTCTTTCGTATGTTGCCTCAAGGAATCTTGGTCCAAGGACGCCGTTCTCTCTGCCCCTACTAACCCACGGGCCATCGCCTGGCACAATAGTGCATGGTTACGCAGTTCGCTCCCTACTTCTTCACCAAGGGTTAGAATGAGAGCTTGAAGCGCTTCGCCTCTCCCGATAAAAGGTTGGTAGGGCCTTGATGCGTCCGTCAAGAAGCATACGGCTTCCATATCGAGCAGTCTTGCGACTTCGCAGAATCGTCTCGCGTTAGCGCGAGCCTCGTCCCAAGTGCTACCGAAATTGCAGTGGGTTCCGACGCGAACTTCAAGTCCGACCGTCTCAATACCGACCGCAAGCTTCTTGGAGAGGATGCTGGCAATAACCAACGACGGAATCGCAAGCGCGCTATGATCTCTTCTGAAGGTAAATAGAGCTTTGTCGAGAGGGGCTATGTCAGAGCCCGCCAGAACATGAGCGTATCCGCAGAAGTCTACTGCCCTCTGCATTTCGATAGCCGTGAGATCTACTTTATATCCAGGCACCTGAGCTAGAACGTCCACGCCCCCAGCGGGACGCCCAGGTACACCCACCTTCGGCACAACATACCCCAAAGAACGCAAGTAGAGGGGGCACAGAATTGTCGAAAGCGAACTCGGTCCACCAGTCGAGGCTATATCCGCTGTTTTGTAACGTTCGCGGAAGTGGAGAAGTGTACCAGAGTTAGCCATCATTTGTGCAAGATGGGCAACATCGTCATCTGCCATCTCGTCGCTCAGAGCACAAGACGTGACATTTTGCATCGCATCTTCTGAGTATGTGGCGGCCAAGGCATCAATGACCTTCCGGCATCTAGTCATTGTCTTTTGCCCTCTACTAGTTTAGTATTGCACTTGTTACGTAGTCGATTGCTGACAGCGGCGGCGATTGCATCTATGCAGGACTCCAGATCTGATTCAACCTGATGTTGCCAAAGTCTTATGACCCTCCAGTCGCGACTGCGTAATAACCGAAAATTCCGTTGATCCCTCTCGCGGTTTGTCTGTATCTTTTTCCGCCAAAAATGCGAAAGGGAATTCTTCCACATAGGAAACCTATATCCGTGCCAGAAGTCACCGTCCACAAAGACGGCGACGCGAGCTTTGCTGAAAACTATGTCCGGTTTGCCAGGCAGTTCCTTGACGTGCTTACGGAACCTTAACCCTCTCCTATGAAGCGCTGACCGCACCCGCACCTCCAGACCCGTATCCTTCCCCTTGATGCGGGACATGCAATAGCTTCTTTGCTCGGGGGTCAGGTTATCCGGCATATCTTCACGGCTCCTGATACAGGCTGAACGCACGGGCCATCTCCCTGCGGCCCGGCAGATGGAGCTCCGGTGGAACCGTGGTCAGTACGCTGAAATTTTGTGGCGTGCCGGGACATATCGCTCTGAAATCGCAGCCGCCGCACTTATCGGGATGCGGCCGCATGGGGAAATCCGACTCAAGGATACCCGTCACCGCCCATTCAATATTGGCGAGAGCGGCGTCCACCGCCTCCTGAGTGATCGGCACTTCAACCCGCTGGTTGTCCTTTAGGAGATGCACGCTGCCGGTTCTGGCGTTCTGCCCCAAAACCTGATCGGCCACCCGCGCATAGAGCTGCACCTGCAGGGCGAGTTCGGTCCAATCGAGGTCTTCGTTGGCGTCGGGTTGCTCTCCGCCTTCCACGGTCTTGAAATCGATGATCTCCGCCTGGAGTATGTTTCCCTCTTCATCTTCATGAAGCAGAAGGTCAATCGAGCCGGATATGACACAATTCGAGGCCGGAATCTCAAACACCGCTTCCACCTGACGCTCCCGCTCGAAATCGCCGCCGAAAGCGGCGACATAGTTTTCCATGATTTCCACAGCCCGATCCCTGGAATTTTCATAAGCACCCGGCCGGTTCACAGGATCGCCGCTCTGAGGAACGTGTTTCAGATGGAAAGTGTTCAACACCACCGGCTCGATCTGGTCCGGGTCGGGGGGCGCGTCCGGGTTGAGTTCATGTAGCTTCTGGATGGAGGTGTGGACGGTCCTGCCGTAACCGAACATTTCCGGAACAACCGGATTGAGACCGTACCTCTCCCGGAACTGATAGCTTTTCGGACACTGGAGATAGTATCTGATCTCGGTGAAGCTTGTCGGATAGTCGGCGTCTTCAACCCTCCTGCGCGGCGGTGCTTGAACAAGCCCGTTCGGCAGCCCCGCGGGGTCTTGGTCCACGGCGGGATGAGTCGCCAGCCGCAACGCAAAGGGCGATTGTCGGGCCGGTCGTTTCGCCAGCGGGAGGCTTTCAGCGCCGCTCACATATAGATACCTTTCGGCCCGCGTCGCAGCCGTATAAAACAGCCTGATTTCCTCATCCGGAGTGCTCTGATAAGCGCCGCGGGTGATCGCTGGCGTCATGACGCCGGGGGGCAGCCACCCGGAGTAACGGTTCCTTCGCTTCGGAAATCTGTGCGCCTCCGCATCCACGACGAACACGCACGGGAACTCAAGGCCTTTCATCTTGTGGACGGTGGATACCGTGACCGCATCCGGTCGCTGAAGGACATCGTCCGTGGAAACGTCATACCCGGTGTCCGCCGCGTTCTGGAGGAAGTTGAGAACCTCGGAAAACCGTTGTCTCGAGTCGACGCTCATGTAAACGGTTTCAACATCCAAAATCATGCGGCTGAACAGGCCGATATCTCGCATGACGTCGTCGTTGAAATTCGTTCCGGCGACGTTGAAGGCCTCCAGCAGATCATAAACGAGCTGTTGCGGATAGAGCCGTATCCTCGTCGAACCTTGAGGGCGGTGAATCCGCTGAATCCAGTCGGTGAGAACCCGGACCAAAGCATTGAAGTCGGCGTTGGGATAGGCGGGCAGGACCTGGTTATTGAAATGCTGCTGCAGAGTGTTTCGATCAAGCGGTATGTTGCGCAGCAGCTCGAAGGTGTTGCGCAGGACCGCCGTCTGGGGCCGGTCGAAAGGTCCTCCGCCAGCCTCCAAACTGAACGGAATCCCCATGTTTTCCAGAGCGGCGGTGAATGCGCCATGCCTGGGGGTGCTGTCTTGTTCCGCCTGCCGGGTGGACCGCATCAGTACCGCAAAGTCAGCGGGGGTCAACCCGTGGACGCTTCCATTGTCATCATACGCCGTTCCGAGCAGGTCACGGATTCGTCCGGCGACCCACTCCGCCTCCGCCGCACGGTCCGGGAACCATACCACCCGAAAATCCTGCGGTGATCTGTTTGCGAAAGCCGTCGGTGTTTTGGGGATTCTGCTGGGGCCCAAAGCAGCGGCCGCGAAAGCATCCGAGGCCTGTATGATCGGTTCCGTGCTCCTGAAGTTCTGCGACAGAGTATGTACGCTGCAGCCGCCGTATCGTTGCTGAAACTCGAGAATGTTGCTGACGTCCGCCCCCCGCCAGGCATAGATCGACTGGTCATCGTCGCCGACAACAAAGAGGGAGTCTGAGCGTTGATGAAGAAGGCGGATCAGCTCCTCTTGGCAGGGGTTCACATCTTGGTATTCGTCCACCATGAGGTGGCGCAGCAATCCGATACCGTTTTCCACACCCGGTGCATTGTTTCGAACCGCTTCCACCACGTTGCGGATCATTAACGAGAAATCGATATACTGATCCGCCCGAAGACCGTCTTGAATGCGCACAAGCAGATCCCCGAGATCCGGGTCTTCCGCTGAAACCGCGGCGAAATCCAGCAGCTCGTCGTTGGCGGTTTTCCAGGTGTCGGACGTCTGTTTGATGGTGTCGAAGTAACTGTTGCCCCTTGCGCGTCCGCGGAAGTTCTGCAATCCCAGCCGGTAATAGCGTGAAATCAGATATAGCTTCAGCCGGTTTTCATCAAGAACGTCGAACTGGCGGTATGTGGCGTCAATATCCCCCAGGATGCGCTGACAATACGCGTGAATGGTCCCGATATACATCGCCCCCATCACGGTAGGGTCAAGCCCGGCGGCCGCCAATGCCTGTGAAACGCGGCGCTTGATGGACTCCGCCGCCTTTTCCGTAAACGTGAACGCCACGATTCCTTCCGGGGCTTCACCCTGGGCAAGGAGTCTGGCGATCCGGTAGGCGAGCGTCCTCGATTTTCCCGATCCGGCGCATGCCAGACACAGCACTTCACGCACAGGATCGACGGCGGCTGCGTATTGATCCGGCGTCAACTCACTCCGTAAGACCTGGTCGATACTCATAGTCAAAAGGGCCCTTTCCCGATGGTTATGTCCCGCCTTTGCTCTGCAGGGCGTTTCGTATCATTTTGGCGTGCGCCGTAATGAAAGGCGGCGGCAGCGCATTCCCGATCATCAAGGCGACGGCGGACTTGTTGTCGGTCGTCGGAAATTTGTACCGGCGGGGAAATCCCTGCAGCAAGGCAGCCTCCCGCATGGTGATCGCACGGTCCTCTTTTGGATGAAGGAATCTGCCCTTTGAGGGATTGAAACATCCACTGGTGATCGTGGGGGCCACATCACCCCATGCCATGCGGCCGTAAACGTCTTTAAAGCCGTTGCAACGCTTGTGGCAATTCAGTTGGTCTTCCTCCGGCAGGTCGGTACGGCTTCCGCCGTCTTTTGGGATACGTTGGATCAGTTCCATGATCCTCATTGTGCGCTTTTCATATAAGTCGTGTACCGAATCGCCGCTTTCGCCCGCTTTCGGTAGGCCACCGATAGTGTCCCTAATCGTTTTTATTCCGCGAACTGGTTTTGCAAATGGAATTTCAATCCGGAAACCCGCAAGATATATCAGCCTTCGTCGGCGTTGAGGCACTCCGTATTCCGCTGCATTAAGAATGCGGTGATGCCCAATGTATCCGAATTTCTTCATTTGCTTACAGAAAGCAGTGAACCTTTCGTCAGCAGCCAGGCCGGGCACGTTTTCCATCATGACCGATTTTGGACGTAGTTCCTCTACGAAGCGTTGGAAGTCGAAAAGGAGATCGTTCCTTGAATCTTCAACACACCGCGAACCATTGAGTGTCCGCATGGTCGAAAAGCCTTGGCAGGGCGGGCAGCCCGCCAAAAGGTCGAGATCACCCTTTCTCAGGTCGAGAGCTCTTTTTACAGTGGAGACCTTCAACTCTTGGATATAGACTTCCCATGTTTTCACTTCCGGGTGATTGGCTTGGTATGTTTCTAAGGACAAGGGATCGATATCCACAGCTCCCAGCACACTGAAGCCCGCCTTTTTTAATCCGAGGGTTAATCCGCCGCAACCGCAAAACAGGTCGATCGCTGTCGGTTTTTCGTTGCCGCTGGAGGGTCGTCTCTTACTTTGTTTGGTCTTACGTCTCATCGTGGAGCTTTCCTGTTTTTTGATCAGGCATACTGCCAAGCGCTTCCCGGAAATTAACAACCAATGAACAGGTAACTATGAGAACACGATGAGAGCGATACACCCTTTGCAAAGTGCCCGTAGATCTTTTTAGGTCGAAAACTTGTAAAAGCATCCGTTTTGCCCCACAACTTCACCGAGCCTTGGTGGAACGGCGTTGCCTATCAACCGCCCTAGCTTGGTGAAAGATACCTTCTCCTGGTTCGAGAAATTTATTTTCTCGGAAACGACTGCAGAATGGAACCTTCTCGAAGAGATAACCCTCTGTCCTGTTCTGGATGTCCGAAACGACCATTGCCGAAGCCGAAGTATTGTGTCGTTATGGTGGGAGAAGGAATGTCCCATTCCATGCGCCCATAAACGCCTGGGTATGTTTTTCCACTATTTCTCTTATGACATGCGGCAATAAGGTCTTGAGGCCAATCACGCCAAGTCCCGCCAGACTTAGACGCTCTAATTCTCTTGAGGTTGAGTTCGGAAAGCCCGGCCGTCGCATGAAGAGGATCGCTTGAAGAGGCCGTCCCGGCCTCCAAAGGCTCAAGATTCCCTATCGCATCCCGAACGGTACAATACTTCTCGGGAGGATGAGAGGGTTTAAGCTCCGGTGGTTTTCCATGACGAATCGCAAGCAGAACGAGTCTTGTCCTGTTTTGAGGAATCCCATAGTCAGGGCAGAATAAACGCTCTGTATATGTCCATTGGTATTTATGACGCTCAAGAAGCTTCAAAAAATCCGAGAAGACCGCATGGCGAGCGATGCCTGGCACATTCTCCATAGAAACGACATCCGGCTTGACTTCGGAAATTATATTGCCGAAGTGATAAAGCAAACCCCAACTTTCATCCGGACGAGCAGTTCTCGTATAGCTGGAAAATGGTTGGCAGGGAGGACATCCCGCAAGCATAGTAATATCGGAGCCGGACAAGAGTTTCTTTATCAGGCCGGGAGGGGTCTTCGTGATGTCCTGCTCGTAAAAGGCGGTCTCGTTATTTTCAGTGTAAGGGAAATGGCAGGCTGAATCCACGTCGAACCCCGCGACCACATTGATCCCGGCGCGTCGAAGGCCATTCGTAAGCCCTCCGGCTCCGCAAAACATATCCACGCAGGAAATCATCATGCCTCATCCCCGATTTTCAAAACAGGCTCGCCGAGCCTTATCGTTTCCCCTTTTTCAAATTCTAGCGCGACGCCATTAATACCCGCCTTGGACAAAAACATTCTAACCTATTCTTGATCCAGTCTTCGATCCCCCTCACAACCGGTTCACCATTCTCCTGATTCCGTCCCTGAGATGCGTGGCGCCGAAGTTTATGAGCAGTCCGATTTTCCAGCGGCCGGCGCGGAGGTATGAGAGTAGCTGTGCTTCGTGGCGCCGGCTGAGTTTCGCGGCGGCTTTAAGCTCGACGGCGATCTCCCGCTCGACGACCAGGTCAACCCTCATGCCGGCGTCGATCCTGGCGCCGTCGTAGACGACGGGGACGGGTACCTGCCGGCGGACGCGCAGTCCGCGTTTACGCAGCTCGTGCTCGAGGCAGGCTTCGTACGCGTTCTCGGTTCTCCAGCGCCCGAGGGCGGAGTGGACCTTCATGGCGGCGTCGACGATCTCGCCGCTGACAGCGTTCAGGTCCTTTTCCGTCCATCCCGGTCTTTTCGTCATGATCGTTCTCTCTCCATGTCGTTATCCCTTCTTTCCGCCATGCGCCTCACTTCCCCGATCGCGCGGCGAGGGTCCGGTGGACGAGCGACTTCGACACGCCGAATGTGTCGGCGATCCTCCTGACGGACGCGCCGCGGCTTCGCATCATCCTTATCTCGGCGGCGCGTTCCGGAGACAGGACGCCCGGCCTGCCGTGGCGTTTTCCCTTGGCCCGGGCGTTTGCGATGCCGGCCCGCACCCTTTCTCTTATCAGCTCCCGCTCGAACTGGGCGAAGGCCCCGAGCAGGTGGAACATCAGCCTTCCGGTGGGGCTTGTGAGGTCGAGGTTCTCGTGGTAGGAGACGAACCCCACGCCCAGGGCGCGCAGCTCGTCGAGGGTCATCACCAGGTGCCGCAACGACCTGCCCAGCCTGTCGAGCCGCCACACCAGGATCAGGTCCACCTTTCGTTTTCGCGCGTCGGCCAGCATGGCGTCGAGCTCGGGCCTGCGGTCCTTGGCGCCGGACTGGCCCACGTCGACGTATTCGCGGAACACCTCCCATCCCCTGGCGGCGGCGTACTCGCGCAGATCGCGCAGCTGCAGGTCCGCGTCCTGTCCCTTGCCGGCGGTGGATACGCGGGCGTAGAGAGCGGCCTTCATTTCTTCGTCTTCTCCTCCACGGCCGCGGCGGGGAGGTTGCGGGGAGGTTTGTATGGGATGCCCGTTTTCTTCAGCACCTTCACTGTCACCTCATGCAGGGCGACGGTGGCGGCCTCGTACTCGGCCAGCAGCGGCAGGACCTCCTCGGCCGGCCAGCGGATAATCATCCCGTTGCGCAGCGTCCTCAGGCCCCTGTCGGCCTGTTTGGCGATGGCCAGCACGCGCCTGGTGTCCGGCACCCGGGCGGCTATGACCCACGCGGCGTCGAATGGCCGCGCGGGCTTTTTGGGTTTATCGTTCATGACGTTCTCCTTCTGTTCCTGTAACCGTTTACCACGATGGAGACGGCGGGTATCGTAAGGAACGCCGCCGTCGTCATCACCACGAACCACGACGCCGTCAGCAGCGCCGGGCGCAGCCCGAGGACCGCGTAGTAGACCCTGTCCAGCGTCTCCGTGGATAGAGTCCCGTCCAGCGCGCCGAGCGCCCAGGCCACGCGCGCGGGCGTGGTCTGGATATAGGCGAAGTGGAAGAAGATCACGGCTATGGCCGCCTTCACCGCCGCGCCGAGCCCGGCCCCTCCCAGGAGGTTTCGTATCATCTTGCGGGAGAAGGGTCCGGCGTATTCCCTGCCGAGCGACGCCATGAAGAAGGCGTATCCCACGGGGAACCCCACGGCCAGGGCGAAAGCGAACGCCTGGTCGAACGCCGATGGCTCCGAATCGCCGAATGCCGGGATCATCCTCTCCACCACGGCGATGGCCAGCGGGCTGAACAGCGCGCTGACCAGCCCGGAGACGAACGCGGCCTTGAACCCCACCTCGAAGAAGGTGATGGCGTTGGCCAGTGTGAAATAGTCGCCGTCGATCCTGCCGCCGCGCCGTTCGACCGCGGCGACCTGCTCGATCTCCGACACGGCCTCGACGAGCCCCTTGGGGCGCATCGGCGGGGCTCCGGCGAAGATGACGGATCCGCCGCCTCCCGACGATGAGGAGCTCTCAGCCATCGATCACTCCCACGAGCTCGAGGACCCACGCGCCGTAAGTGAATACGCAGGCCACGAGGAAAAGCCACAGCGCCACGAGGAACTGCTGGCGGCGCACGCCGTACCAGAAGGACATAACCAGCGCCGCCGTGGCAAAAGTCCTCGCCCAGAACCCCCGCAGCGTCGTGGCGAACAGCGCGTCCCAGAAAGACAGATACTCCTCCGGGGAGAAATGGCGCAGGGGGTCCAGGCCGTCCAGCGGGCTCACGGCGCTTCCTCCCCGGCCTGCCCGCAGAACGCGCGGTCGAGGCATCGCGAACACCCCGAATCCCCCCACAACTCCAGCGTGTCCCACTGGGCGCAGGCCGGTACCGCGGACGGCGGCGGCCAGGTCCTGACGATCCGCTCGACGGCGCCCCTTTCGCCGAGCCGCTCCCACGCCGCCGTGACGGCGGAGTCGAACGCGGCCCCGGCAAGGTCCAGTACCTCCCGCATGGCCTTTTCGATGGGCCAGGCGGGTTTGTACGGTCTTGCCGACACCAGCGCGTCGAAGACGTCGGCGACGGCGGCTATGCGGGCGCATAGGGGGATATCCTCCCCGGCCAGGCCGTCCGGATATCCCTTCCCGTCCCACCGCTCGTGGTGGCTTCTCGACACCGTCCGGGCCGTCCCGAAAGCCTCGTCGGCCGGGATGATCCAGGAGCCGTCTATCGTGTGGCGTTTTACGATCCTGTACTCGACGGCGGTCAGGGGGGCGGTCTTGGCCAGTATGGCGGAGGGTATTGTCAGCTTGCCCACGTCGTGGGCCAGGGCGGCGATCCCCATCTCCACCGTCTCGCGCCGGGTCATGCCGAGTTCGAGGCTTAGGACCTCGCAATAGGCTCGGACGCGGCGCAGGTGGTTGCCGGTGTGCCCGTCCCGCCGCTCGGCCAGGCCGGCCAGCGACACGACCACGTCGCGCCGAATCGAAAAGATCCTTCGCTCAGTCATATTTCGGACTGACCTCCTTTATCCGGCGGATTTTGCCTTCCTTGGCATCCTCCAGCTCGGAGACCGTTTTCGCGAACGCCTCGGCCCTGAAGGGGGTGTAGAACCCTTTCATCTCGTACCCGTCGTCCATCGTGACGACGAACTGTCCGCCGAAATAGCTTTCCTTCACCAGGTCTTCGGCGACGGCGCCGTGGGCGCGCATCCGGTTGACTACGGAATAGATGACGCTTCGCCTGCCCTCCTCGTCGGCGGCGGCCAGGCGGATGACCGGGTCCTCCGGGTTCATATCCTTCACCACAGCCCACACCGTCTTCGGCTGTATGTAGACGCAGCCGTCCGGCATGGAGAAGGCCGACCACCTCCCCCCTTCCATTTTGTTGATCCTCGGTTTGATCCGCTCGATGAAGACGGCCGGGGAGAACCACGGCAGGGAGACGTCCTCCGGCGCCCAGGAGGGTTTCTCGCGCCGTTCGGGTCTGGCGCGGGGGCCGGGCGCCATGGCGGGTCCGGCGGGCGGGACAGGAGGCGCGGATGCCCGTTCGGCCTCCTGTACGGATGGCTTGTCCGCCGGGGCCACGATGGCCGCCAGCTCGCGGCGGCGCGCCCGCTGGTCCGCCTCCCGCAGCGCCCTGGGGAACTCCTCGCGGGGTTTGCCGTGATGGTCGCGGATGGCCGACAGAACGTCCCGGGCGTAGCTCAGCCCGGAAAAACCCTCGATCCCCTCCAGCATGGCGAGGCTGAACACGGTGTGATCTCCCAGGGAGTAGCCGGAGGCGCGGCTTCCCGGCAGCTTGCCGAGATCGTGCCCCAGGGCGGTCATGACCGCCCTGGCTTTCGCCGCGGGGCCCGTTCCCACCAGGGCGATCATCTCTTCGGCGACGTTCATGGAGTGGTCCGCGAGGGTGACACCCGCCAGGGCGTCGAAGGTGTTCCTGTCGAGCTTTCCCTCCTCCTCGGCTTCCCCGCCGGCCACCGACGGGCAGGCTCCCCCGGAGTCGAGCAGCCTCAGAAGCTCGAGGATCACCTCCCCGGCGGGACCGGCGAAGTACGGCCTGCCCTCGACGTGTTCGGCGTAAAAATCCCGTATCCGCCGGTTTCCGAACCGGACGGGTTCTTTTTTCTCTTCGTCCCGGGACTCTACGTTGTCCCGCCAGAGCCTGGCTATCTCCTCCATGCGAAGGGCCGCCTCCTTTCGTTTGCTCCACAGCCCCGCTATGCGCTCCAGCGCGAGGCGCCGTTTGCCGGAGCCCGGAGCCGCCAGCAGCGCCAGCGGGGCGAAAATGAGAAACGCCGCGCCCAGGTACCACAGAAAGACCGTGTTCATCGGCGCCGGTCACGGCTCGCCCGGTTCGGGGAACCGGACGTCGAGCCACTGCTCGGAGACGTCCGCGGTGCCGCCCCTGTACGCGCCGGAGTAGGTGTCCATGTAAAACTGGCGCTCCTGCTGGTTCTTGATCTTCTCCGGCAGGATCATGTCCTCCTCGACCTCGCGCATCGATATCCCGGCTCCGACGCTCAGGACCGGCGAGAAGGTCTTGACCTTGCCGAAGAAGTTCGCGCCGTATTTCGCCGTGTCGAAATCCGGCACGCGCATGAACACCTTGGTGTTGGTGTTGTCCAGGATGACGTTGCCGTAATCGCGGCCCAGCGCGCCGTAGAGCTGGGAGACCGACTGGCAGAACCCGTGAAGCCACACGCCGAGTCCCCCGGCCTTGGCGAACAGGTCGTCGATCCCGTGATAGAGGAAATTCTGCGTCTCGTCCATGTAGAGGGCGAGCGGCGGGTCGATCCTGCGGCCGGCCGCGCCGATACGCCCGGCGAGGCTCTGGATCATGGAGACGACGACCCGGCCCACGGTGAACGCGGCCTTCCTGGTGAGCATACTGCCGAGCTGGACCACCATGATGACCCGCTCGCCGCGTTCGAGCCTGTTTATGAACCTGTTCTCGTCGGCCTTGCCGATGATTTTTCCAATATTGCCCGATGTGAGCTCCATGAGAGCGACCCGGAGGGACGAGGATATCTTGCCGTAGTAGTCCTGGGGCGATTCCACGATTTTTTTCATGTCCTGGGCGAGCTGCCGGGCGTCATCGGAGTCGATCGCCTCGATCTCGGTCATGAGCTTGCCCAGCTCGTCCCTGCTCATCAGGTTCTTGACGTCGTTGAGGTTGAAGGCCGGCGGGCGGCCCTCCCATTCGGCCAGCATGATCAGGCCCTGTACTATCACCAGGCTGATCTCGTAGGCGACGTTGGCGAAGAATTTATCCTTGCTGTCCGGGACGCCGGAGACGATGTGCCCCACCAGCTCCTCCGGCATGTAGTAGTGCGACAGCGGGTCGAGGATCGCGGAGACGCCGGGGAAGATCGGCGACACGAAGATCAGCTCGTCCTGGCGTCCCTCCTCGAAGGCGACCTGGACGATCTTGCAGAACAGCTCTATCCCTTCCGGCCCGACCTTCGGGTCGATGGCGACGACGGAGCGGCCCTTGCGGATGTCCTGCTCAATGAGGTTCTCCATCAGCTTGCTCTTGCCCGCGCGCGTCGTGCCGAAACACCAGAAATGCCCCTTGCGGTGGCCGTCGGGGATCGTTATCGGCCTCGGCCGCGCGCCGGGCAGATCGAGCCGTACACCTTCGCCGACTACGGAGAAATCCTCTTTGTTTTTCAGCCAGCCTAACGCCATTTCACCTTGATCCTTTCACCTCCAAGCTCTTCACAAACCCGCCGGATCGCCTCCCTTGGCAGAGGTTTTTGAGACTCGACGAAACTTATCCCGCCCGCGATCCTGCGGACACATTCGACCTTCATTCCCGTCTCCTTCCCGAACAGCAGCTCGACAATTCTCTTCGTCGTCCTGGCGAGAACCATCTCCAGCCGTGGCGGCTCCCCACCCCCGCCGCGCGTCCGGACCGCCATCGCGTGGAACCACGCCTTCGACCCCGCGTGGAGTTTTCCCCGCTCCCTGGGAGGAAGGCGCCTTGCCGGACATACGCCGTGGATATCTCCTTCCATCCCCTCGATGGCCACGGCCAGGCCGCCATCGGCGAAGGTCTTTATAATTTCTCCGCGGACCAGCGTCCCCGCGTACCGGCGGTACGGTTCGCGCCGCCCGGAGGCGGCCAGCGCGGCGAGACGCCGTTCGGCGGCCCTGGCTGCGGCCCTGGCCAGCCCCGCGCCCGTACGCTCGATTCGGACAGCCGCCACGATCCCGTCCTTCGTCTCCGGAAACGCGAAAAACTCCATCCCTTCGCCGTTGAGCCACGCCTCCACGTCGAGCCCCAGCCTCGCCGACAGGACGGAGGAGACCGCCCGTTCGATCTCCTCCATCACCGCGCTCTCCGGCAGGCCGTGCATGGCGGCCAGACGGGCCGCGGGAAGCCGGATCATGGCCGCCGCCCGTCACGGACGCGCCCCGTCCATCGCCCGCCACGCTTCGTAGACCTTCCATGCGTAGCGCGCCGCCCGGTCCGGCCGGGGGGAGTGGTAGCAGCCGACGGCGGACCAGGTGTAGCCGAGCCGGACGACGCACTCCGAGAGAACCCAGGCCCCGGCCATGACGTTCGCGCAGGGGCCTGGCGCTTCTGAAAAATCGGGCAGGCGGCGCTCCCACCAGGAGTTGACCTGCATCAGGCCCCGGTCGACGGAGCCGTCCGCGTTCCGGTTGGACGCCTCCGGGTCGAACCGGGACTCGACCCAGGCTATCGCCCGGAGAAGATCAGGGGAGACGCCGTACCGCGCCCCCGCGTCCTCGAAACAGAACGCCCACGCACTAGGCGCGGCGAGAAGAAGAAACAGAACGGCCGCTTTGAGACCGGCGCGGAACGTCACTGACCGTCCTCCACGGGAGCTTCGGCGGCTTCCGGCTCGGGTTCGGAATCGGACGGGATGTTCTCGTCATCGTCCGGCTCGGGCTGGGGCGTCTGGGCCCCGGCGCCCCGCGGCAGGAACTTCACCCGGTTGGCCACGATCTCGATCTTCTTTCCGGTCTTCCCCTCGAACTCCCATTCGCGCTCGCGCAGCCGCCCTTCCACCAGCACAGGCGCGCCCTTGGCCAGGTATTCCCTGCACGGCTGGGCCTGGGCGCCGAAGACCACGGCGTTGATGAAAAGCGTCTCGGAGGTTTTTTCCCCGTCCGTGGTTTTGAACCCCGAGTCAACCGCCACGGGCAGGCGCGTCACGGGGATACCCGAGCTGCTCTCCCAGAACTCGGGGTCTCTCGTCAGGTTCCCGGCGATGATTACACGGTTGTACATGCTTCGTTCCTCCTCGTTTGGTTAGTAGCAGTTGACGCCCGCCTGGGCGGTGTCCGAAGTCTGGTAGTTGCCGTCCACGTCCACGGGGGGCGATCCCAGGCCGTCTATCAGCGACGCAAGCTCGCCGCAGGAGATAGAGTTCTTGTTCCCCTTAACCGGCAAATGCGATGGGGACATCGAAAGCAGGGCGTTCCAGTTCGAGATGACCGCCCCGTCCCTGTTCGCCCAGTTGAGGCCCAGGACACTCATGTTCGTCAGGCTGGAAAGCGGCGCCAGGTCCGTAACCAGGGTTTGGTAAAGAGTCAGGGACCGAAGGCTTGTCAGCCCCGAGATCGGCGAGAGGTTGGATACGTTCGAGCCCCCTACGTCCAACACCCTCAGGCTGGTCAGGCCCGATACCGGCGTCAGGTCGGACACGTCGGTTGTATAGAGGCTCAGTCCGATGAGGTTCGTCAACCCCGCGACGGGCGATATGTCCGTCAGGTTGTACGCTCCGTAGAAACTCAACTCCGTCAGCCCGGTGAGCCCGGCGACGGGGCTTATATCGGTGATGTTATGGTTGCCGGAGAAGTCGAGGTAATTGAGGTTTCCCAGCGCGGCGACGGGGCCGATGTCTGAGATGTTATTGTGGCCCGCCGCGATATAGGTCAGGTTCGTCAGCCCCGCAAGGGGAGAAATGTCCGTCACGTAGTTGTAAGCGAAGTGGATCGCTTCCAGGTTGGCAAGCCCCGACAGCGGCGAGAGGTCCGAGACGTTGTTGAAATCAAGCCACAGCGACCTAAGGTTGGAAAGGGCGGCGAGCGGCGAGAGGTCCGAGACGTTGTTGCGGCTCAAGACCAGGGAGGAGAGTATGGGGAGGCCGCCCAGGGGGCCTATATCGTCGATGTAGTTGCCGTGCAGGCGAAGGGATTTGAGCCTGTCCAGCCCCGCCAGCGGCGATATGTCTGAGATGGAGTTCGAGTCGAGAAACAGCGACTCCATGTTCGTAAGGTTCACCAGCGGGTAGAGGTTGGAGACGTTGTTGTTCCGCAGGTCCAACATTCCCAGGCTAGTGACCCCGGAAAGCGGCGTCAGGTTCGACACGCTGTTGTATTTCAGGCGGAGCGTCTCCAGGTTCTTCAGGCCGGACAGCGGCGCCAGATCCGAGATGGAGTTCTCGTCGAGATCGGCCGTCACCAGGTTGACCAGATGCTCCATGCCACCCAGCCCGTTGACGTTCTCCGCCACGCAGGGGAGACCCGTGACCTCGCTTGCCACGGATTTGCCAAGAGCGTCCACGCACGCCTGAAGATTCGCGTCGCCGAAAAGACCTCCAAGCGTGGTGCAATGATCCCCCACGCCGTCTGAGTCAACGTCTTCCTGGTCCGGGTTGGCGATGGAGGCGCAGTTGTCGTCGCAGCTCGAGGTCGAGCCTCCCGAACAGACCGAGCCGTACCCGTCATCGGGTATTCCATCCCCGTCGGAGTCAGGCTCGCAGGCGTCCCCCACGCCGTCCCCGTCGGCGTCCTCCTGCCCGGGGTTGGCCACGCCGGGGCAGTTATCCGAATCGTCGGCGTCGCCGTCGCCGTCCCTGTCCCCGTCGCACACGTCGCCGATACCGTCCCCATCCTGATCGGCCTGGTCGAGGTTGGAGACCAGGGAACAGTTATCAGTCCCGTCTGGTATCCCGTCCCCGTCGTCGTCGGAGTCGCAGGCATCGCCGGCCCCGTCGCCGTCGGTGTCGGTCTGTGAAGCGTTGGCGACGGTGGGGCAGTTATCCAAAATGTTGTCCACGCCGTCGCCATCCGTATCGGAGTCGCAGGCGTCGCCCAGTCCGTCTCCGTCGGAATCGGCCTGGTCCGGGTTGGAGACCGAGGGGCAGTTGTCCGCCCCGTTGTCGTAGCCGTCCCCGTCGGGGTCGGAATCGCAGGCGTCGCCGATACCGTCTCCGTCGGAATCCTTCTGATCGGGGTTCGCCTCCGTAGGGCAGTTATCGTTGTCGTCCGGCACGCCGTCCCCATCCTTGTCCCCATCGCAGGCGTCGCCCACGCCGTCGCCGTTGTAGTCGGCCTGGTCAAGGTTGGAGACGTAGACGCAGTTGTCCACGTTGTCCGGCACGCCGTCGCGGTCATGATCGACAAGACCGTCGCAGGCGTCGCCGATCCCGTCCTGGTCGGAATCCTTCTGATCGGGATTCCGCGTCCAGCGGCAGTTGTCGGCGTCGTCGGGTATCCCATCGTTGTCATGATCGACGTCGCAGGCGTTCCCCACGCCGTCCTTGTCGGAGTCGCGCTGGTCAGGGTTGTGAGCGCCCGGGCAGTTGTCGGCGTCATCTGAAAAACCGTCGCCGTCGGTGTCCCGCCCGGAGCCGCCTCCGCCGCCGGATCCCGAACCATCCCCGGACGACGAGCTTCCCGCCTGGTCGGGGTCGCAGGCGTCGCCGATACCGTCCTGGTCGATGTCGATCTGGTCGCGGTTGGGGACGTAGACGCAGTTGTCGGCGTCGTTCGGAACGCCGTCCCCGTCCGAATCTGTCATCGAGTCGCAGGCGTCCCCCAGCCCGTCGTCGTCGCCGTCCTTCTGGTCGGAGTTCTGGACGAACCTGCAGTTGTCCTTGTCGTCCGGGACGCCGTCCCCGTCGGTGTCGACACCCGCGCAGGCGGCAAAAGTGATTATCATGAAAAATATCGCGGCGGCTCGGAACATGGGCTTACCTCCAATTCAAAAAAACCTCTCGTTATATAAGAGTGGGAGGGGTAAAGACCCGAGAGCCTCAAAATGGCCGTAACCGCCTGATATACAAGAAATAAAAAAAATCAGAAAAATTTTCTTTACTTTCAGTGATTGTTTTGATAACAGAGAGGGTACGTAGCGCAAATGTCCTGAAGCATGGATTTCCCGGGGGTTTAACGGGGTGAACGTCAGGGTCTACACGAAGGAAAAATGCCCCCTCTGCGCCTCCCCCCTACGCCCCGCCGACGATTTCCGCTGCCAGAAACATCCAAAAGTGAAAGCCGCCGCCTGCTACATACAGGTCACCGGGGTCCCGGGTCTTCCTAAACGCCGTTTACGAATATACAGCGACAGGGCGGGGATACCGTTATACCTGAAGACGGCCGCGCCTCTGGCCGAGAGCATACAGAAGGACATCCTCACCGGCGTGTTCGACCCACATGTCTGGTCTCCATCGGTGAAAAAGCGCCTGAAGTGGCGCAACTACGCGGGTCATTATCTGGCGCGCATGGAGGCCCGCACAAAGCTGCCGATCAACTCCGATGAAAGGCTGTCCATAACAGGGTACCGCGAGCTGGAGCAGTACCAGCGCCTCTACCTCATCCCCGCGTTCGGGGAAGAATATCTCGATGGGCTCACGGCAAGCTCCATCAGAAACTTCGTCACCCAGTTGAAAGATACGGGGGGCGGATACGCATCCTCCACCATCCGCAGGAAAGCAGTGGATGGGATTCGTCACATGCTCAACTTCGCAAAAAGCGAAGGGGATATAGCGATTGTCCCGGAAATGCCGGGGGTGAAAAGCGGGTCGCGTACCATCACGACCCTGACTCCGGACCAGCAGGCGGAGATTCTGCGTCATATTCAACCTCAACGGCGGCCGATCTACGAGTGGCTGGCGGCCACTGGAAGGCGGGTCAACGAGGCCCGGGCGCTGAAGGTGAAGGACATCGATTTCAGCCGTGGAGAGTATCGGGTGGCGGGAGCTTTCGACAGGGACGTCTACAAGCCTTACCCGAAAGCGCGCCGATACGCTGGCGCGGCGTTGCCTCTTGATGAAAAGACGACCGATATCATCAAGCGGGCGCTCAAAGGAAGGGTCTACGGCCCTGACTGCTTCGTGTTCGCCGACCGCAGAACCGGCGACGCTTTTACTCACTCACAGGTGGAAGGACCTTTCAAGACCGCGCGGCGCAAGGCCGGGTATACCATTTCATTAAACGAGTTCGGCCGACACTCCTGGGCGACGCAGAGGCTGTCCGAGGGCTGGACGTTCGATCACGTGGCGACGTTCCTGCTGAACACCGCGAGCGTCGTGGAGAACAGATACGCAAACGTCACGACGGCCGTCCGCCGTTCGATCATCGACCTGCACTCCGCCAGGGGCAGACGAAGGAAGAGGAAAATCAAATGAGGATACCGCCCAGGCCCCCCCGGCGTGCCCCCGGAGCAGATATCGAGGGTTCCAACACATTGTATCTAAAGCGTATATATAACCTGATGAAGGGTTCGACTCCCTTCATCTTCCGCCATTTCCCGAAGCGCCCCGCCAATAAAATCAACGGAGTCACTTCCAGCGAAGGGAAGCGAAAAACACGCTCCCGGGCATGTTTTCCTCGCCGATAAACACAACACTCCGGATGAACCTGATCTATACAGTCGAGTCTCACCCCCCAAGAATAACCACCGTCACGCCGTCCCCGCCTTCACGCTGATCCGCGGGGTAAAACTCAGCCACATAGGGCGAACCCGACAGATACTCCCTGACCGCCGCCCTCAGCGCTCCTGCCCCTTTTCCGTGTATGATCCGCGCCCGCTCCATCCCGGCTCTCATGGCCTCGTCAAGGAACTTTTCCACTCTCTCGACGGCCTCCTCGGCCCTGGCGCCGCGGATGTCGATCCGGCCAGACGGTCTTTCACTCTCGGATAAGGCGACGGCGGCGATGCGCGCCGCCGTCTGTGGGGGTTTTTCCTCCGCCCTTTCCAGCCCTACGAGGTTGTCCAACTCGAGGGTGACGCGCATCGTTCCGAAAGCGACCTCCGCCCTCCCATCAGCCGGGTCGGCCGCCAACCTGCCGCGCCGTTCCAGGGGAACGACGTATACCTCGTCTCCCTCCCTCAACTCGGTCCCGGATATCCGCTCCTCTGGCGCGGCGGCCTCTTTTGCCTCGGCATTCAGCCTGTCCAGCCTTTCCCTGGCGCGGCGGGCGGTCTTTTTCCTGTCCTCGGCGCTCTTGACCTCCTCCACCAGCTTCGATATCCGCTCCCTGGCCGCGGCGATGTCGGAAGAGAGTTTGCGTCTTGCGGTCCGGGCCAGCTCTCCCTTCTTCTCCGCCGCCTCGTCGCGTATCCTCTGAGCCTCCTCCCGCAGGCCGCGCGCCTCTTCCAGGGCGGCCTCGGCCTGCCGACGGGCACGCTCCATCTCCGTCCTCTGTCTGGCAAGGTCCTCCAGTATCATCTCGATCCGCTCGTCGCCTCCCTCCAGCCGGGTTCTGGCGGCAGCGACTATCTCAGCGTCCATCCCCAGCCTCTCCGCGACGGCGAGGGCCGAGCTTTCGCCCGGGGCGCCGCTTATCATCCTGTACGTCGGCATGGCCGCGGCCTTGTCGAACTCCATGGAGACGTTGTGATAAAGGGGCTGGGACTGGGCAAGGAGCTTAAGCTCGCTGAAATGGGTGGTGACGACGACATCGGCTCCTCTCTCCACCAGCCGGTCGAGAACCGCTATCGCCAGAGCGCTTCCCTCCCTGGGATCGGTGCTGACCATCAGCTCATCGAGCAGCGCAAGCGACCCCGGCCCGGCTTTTTCCAGTATCTCGTTTATCATAACCAGGTGGGCCGAAAAGGTGGAAAGGTCGTCGGCTATTGACTGGCTGTCGCCTATGTCGGCGTAAACTCCTGCGTAAAATGGCACGGCGGAGCCTTCCGCGGCGGGGATGAAAAGCCCCATTCGCGCCATGAGCGCCATTAGGCCTATGGTCTTCAAGGCCACTGTCTTGCCGCCGGTGTTCGGGCCCGATATCATGAGCCCCCGCGCGCCTTCGGGGATGGCCATGTCGTTGGCCACAGCTTCCTTGCCCTCAAGGGCCATGACGGGACTCACTGCGTTTTTCAGGTCGAGCCGCAGGCCGAAGACGGGGCGGGAGCCGCCGATGTCTTTGGCCAGGCGGGCGCGGGAGGATATCAAGTCCAGCCGCGTCACGGCGTGATAGATATCCTCCACGGGGCCGGCCTCTTCCCCCACCATCCGCGAAAGGTCAAGCAGAAGCTTCTCGATCTCGTCGGCCAGCCTCATCTCCTGCGTCCTCAGGCGGTTGTTGAGATCCACGAGGGCCTTTGGCTCTATGAAAAAGGTCTGGCCTGAGTTCGACGAATCGTGGACGATGCCCTCCACGTGGGATTTGTGTTCGGCCTTTATGGGCAGGACGAAGCGATTCTCCCGGAGCGTCACGTACTCGTCCTGCAGCATGTCCTGAAAATTTTTGAGCATCGCCTCGGCCTTCTCGCGGATCAGGCGGTGTAGCGAGCGCGCGGCCCGGCTGAGCTTCTCGATTTGCGGTGTGGCGTCGGGCTTTACCGCTCCGTCCTCGTCTATCGCCTCGTCGATGACCTCGCCCAGGCCGTGCACGGAGGGGATGTCAGTCCAAAGGGGATGCCCTTCAGCCACCACCTCCGCCTCGAAGACCGCGCTGATCTTCTCCGCCGTCTTGAGCAGCGGGACGAAGAGCCTCAGCTCCTCGCCGGTGAGCGCATGGGCCTTGCGGGCTCGCTCAAGCAGGGGCAGAACGTTTTCGAACGGCTCGAAGCCGAAGTCGGGCCGTTTTTCCATCAGCGCGGTCATCGCCCCGGTCTCGTCCAGCGCCCGCTCGGCTTCGGCCCTGCTCACCGCGGGCGCGAGCTTTCCCACCAGCTCCTTTCCTCCGGCCGACGCGGCGCGGGCTTCGATGGCGGAGATAATCTCATCCAGCCCCAACGCGGCTTCGGGGGATTTAAACCTGGTCATCGCCGTCCGGGCCCTCCTCCTTCTCCTTCCTGGCTCTGGCCCGCGCCTCCATGCGCTTTGCGGTCATCTTTTTTTTGTACATGTTCTCCCCCCACGTGTACCAGTTCGCCCACCGGGTAATCAAAGCCGCAACGACGGCCCCGAGGACAAGTATCAGCGGTATCAGGTATTTTTCCATGCGGCCGGTTTACTGAAGGTTGATCTTCGTCATGATCCCGCGCTCGGGTTTTCTCCGTTTCCTTATAAGATAAAGTGAACCCTTGTCCGTCATGGCCTCCGCAGGGGCGGGGTGGGAGAGAAAATAGACCATGCCCGCAGTGTAGCCGTAGGCGCCGGAGTTGAACACTCCCAGAAGGTCGCCGACTTCCGGCTCCGGCAGCCTGAGATTCCTTGAAAACTGGTCCGCCGACGCGCACAGGGGCCCCGCCACGGTGACCTCCGCCGTCCTGCGCCTGTCCATCTTGTTCAGGATGGCGGAGGGATAGTTTTTGTTCAACACGATGGGGATGAGGGCATGGTGGACGCCACCGTCGGTTATCACGTACCGGCGGCCCATGGACGTTTTCACGTCCGTCACGCGGGTTACGTATATCCCCGAAGGGCCAACGAGGTATCGGCCGGGCTCGACCAGGAATCTTGTGTCTTTGAAAAACGCGGAACCTGAAAGGTCCTTTCTGATCTCCGCGAGGGATCGCCCCAGCTTTTTCACGTCGAGCTCGGGCTCTGAGTCCCGGAACGGTATCCCGAGCCCACCGCCAAAGTTGAGGCTTTTCACCGGAATCCTCATATCCTCCGCGAAGCCTTTCGCCCACGCGGCGAAACGGCGATGGGCTGCCGCCAGCGTCCCAGCTGAGGTTATCTGCGTGCCAGCGAAAAAGTGGAACCCCGCGAAGTCCACCACACCGCTGTCCACCGCCCTTCGCGCAAGAGGAGCCAGTTGGGCGGCGTCCACGCCGAACTTGCGCGCGCCGCCTGTCATTATCTCCCCCTTCGCGCCGGGGAGGGCGTCGAGGTTCACCCTGAATGATATCCTGACGGGCCCGCTGGCTCTGGTTTTTTTCAGCCGTCCGGCAAGACTTAAAACCCTGTCCAGCTCCGCGGCGGACTCCACGTTTATTGAGCCTATCCTTTCCCTCACGGCGAGCCTCAGTTCGTCCTCGCTCTTGCCCGGCCCGGCGAAGACGATCCGTCCGGCGGGGAACCCGGCGGCGAGGGCGGTCTTAAGCTCGTGGGCGGAGGCCGCCTCGGCCCCGGCGCCCATCAGGCGGAAGACCCTTGCAACGGACACGTTGGGGTTGGCTTTCAGGGAATAATGGATATGGACGCCCTCCGGCAGGGCCGCCTTTAGCTTTTCGTATTGGAGGCGCATGATCGCCGCGTCATATATATAGAAGGGAGTCTTCAACTTGCGGGCGATCTCGCCTATGGGAAAACCGCCGACCTCGAGCGAGCCCTTATCGGCGGCGAAAAGCCTTATCGGGTCCACGGCGGCTTCAGGGAGCCTCCGGCGCCGCCCCGAAGACAAGCTCGTCCATCCGCTCCACCAGTTTGTCCACATCCGGCTTCGCGACGAGGCCAGCGGCGCCCTGGCCGGCCCATTTTCTCTCGTTCGCCTCATCCGCCATGGAAGAGAAGATGACTATGGGGATGTCCTGCAGCAAAGGGATCTCGCGGATTTTCTTTATCAGGGTCTGTCCGTCCATCCTGGGCATCTCCACGTCCGTCACAACGACGTTGAGGTATCTGCGGATGTCGATATTTTTCGTCTCCGCCTCCCGGGCCACCCACTGGAGTCTTTCCAGCGCCTCCCGTCCGTCGCCCGCGGTGAAGACGCGGTAACCGGCGCCGGAGAGTATCCGCGCCATCCGGTCCCGTATGAAAGGGGAGTCCTCGGCTACAAAGACCGTGGCCGATCCACGCCGTTCCCGCTCCGGCGCGGCTTTCCGCGTCCTCAAGCCGGTGGCGGGGTTGATTTTCGAGACTATTCTTTCGAAGTCGAGCAGCATGAGGTCGCCTCCCGGGGTTTTCGCCACGCCGGTCACGTATTGGAAGTCCGACTCGCGGATCAGCCCCGAAGGGGGCTCCACCATATCCCAGGAGATGGAGTGAATGCGCGTCGCCTCGCGCACCAGGAACCCGATGAGAAGCCTGCTGAACTCTGCCAATATGATCCTGCGCTTCTCGGCCTCATCGGCTTTTCCTCCCATCCATTCCGCAAGGTCGACGACGGGGACGTTCTCGTCTCTTGCGCGGACCATTCCGATGATCGCGGGGTGGGCGTTCGGCAGTTCCGCGAACGTCTCCGGCCTGGCCATGACCTCCACGGTCTTGGCCAAGTTGATCCCATAGGCGCCGCCCGCTCCGGCCGGGCCCACGGTGAACTCCAGTAGCTTCAGCTCCTCTGTCCTTGTCTTCTCTCCGGCCGCTGCTCGCATCTTCCACGGTATGTTGTCCTGAAACTACTATAGCACACCCTCTCCGCGCTCCGCGCCGGCCTCCCGCGCTCTGAAAACCTCCGTCTTCAGCGTCAGGGTCCTGGCCAGTCTTTTGAGAAAACGGGCGCCGTACCCTTCCATGAACCGCTCAGCCCGCGAGCTTCCGAAGGCGGCGACGCCTATCACCCTGTCGCCGTTGTTAAGCGGCGCCAGCGCCTCCGACCGCACCCTGGCGGCCAGAGCGCCGGGGAAGAACGCGCCGGTCCCCCTTCGCAGGCCTCCCCGTATGACAGGCTCGGCGGGGTTCTTGAAATACGCGGCCATCGCCTCCGGCTCGGAGAAGCGCACTCGGTCCGACCCGAGATAGAACTTCCTGCCGTCATCGTGATAGCCATCGGGGTAGCTTCCCTGGAAGGGCTTTTCCAGCGTAACGGTTATGACATCTATCTCAAAAATCCGCTGTCCCTGTATGATGAGGGTGTCGAACATCTCCTTCAGGGACGGCGCGTGGAAGACAAGGTCCTCCATCCGGTCCATCCTCCTTTGCGTCTTCTCGTTTTCAGACGAGCAGGAGACCACCAGGCGGAGGTTTTTCCTCAAAAGGGAGTTGTAGTGGCGAAGCTGCTTGTTGGTAACCTTCATCGACCTGGAGGCCAGATCCTTTCTCATCGCTTTCGCTCCTTTAGCTCTCGTCAGTCCGCCTGCTTGCGGATGAAGGTCGGGATGTCCAGGTCGTCGTCGAAGTAGCTCGGCTCACCGTTGACGGTCTTCAGGACGGGCCGCCTCGGCGCGTCGTTCTGCCGGTCGTCCACAGCGGGACGCGCCTCGTCCATCCCCATCTTCCTGCTGACGATGGACCGTATCTTCTCGCTGCGGACGGGGCCGATTTTCTCCTCCACGACTCTCATCTCGTCGGCGCGTTTTATCTCCCGCGCGCTCCTGAAGCCCGTGGCTATAACGGTGACGCTTACCTTCTCGCCCATGGACTCGTCGATCACCGCGCCGAAGAAGACCTCCGCGTCCGGCTCGGCGGCCTCGGTGACGAGGGTGGCCGCCTCGTTTATCTCGTGCAGGGTCAGGTCCGGCCCGCCCGTCACGTTTATGAGCAGCCCCTTGGCGCCGTCGATGGAGGAGTCCTCCAGCAGCGGGCTGTTTATGGCGTTCTGGGCGGCGTCCACGGCGCGGTTGTCGCCCGTGCCAACGCCCGCGCCCATGAGGGCCATCCCCCGGGCGCTCATGACACTCTGCACGTCGGCGAAGTCGAGGTTCACTATCCCCGTGACGGTGATGAGCTCGGATATGCCCTTGACCGCCTTGAGCAGCACGCCGTCGGCTATCTCGAACGCCTTGGAGAAGGGGGTGTTCTTGCCCACGTATCCTAAAAGCTGCTGATTGGGGATCGTTATAAGCGTGTCCACGCTTTTCCTGAACTCGATCAGGCCGCTTTCGGCGTTCTCCAGCCTTTTCCTGCCCTCGAAAGAGAAGGGCTTTGTCACCACGCCCACGGTGAGCGCCCCCATCTCCTTGGCGAGGGACGCTATGACAGGCGCCGCGCCCGTGCCCGTGCCGCCGCCCATGCCGGCGGTGACGAAGACCATGTCCGCGCCCTCGAGGAAGGCTTTTATGGAGTCGGCGTCGTCCACGGCGGCGGCTCTCCCGATCTCCGGCCTGCCTCCGGCGCCGAGGCCCTTGGTGCGCTTCCTGCCCAGCTGGAGCTTCCGCGGGATCGGGGAGACGCGAAGCGCCTGAGCGTCGGTGTTGGCCACGATGAACTCGACGCCGGTTATCCCCTGCTCGAACATGGTGCACACGGCGTTTCCGCCGCCCCCTCCAGCGCCTATCACCTTTATAGTGGCGTTGAAGTTCTCCTCTTCATTCTCGTCGAGATAGTCGAAGAATATCTGATCGTCGTCTACCTCTTTGAACTCGTTTTCGCTCATTTTGTCCTCCCTGTCATAACTCCAAGAACTTGCGGATTCCCTCGAAGAGCCCTTCCGCTCAGAAGAACTCCGTTATCCACCCCTTCATCCTGTTCAGGATCTTGTCGAACATGTTCCTCCCTTTCAACGCGCGGCGTCTGCCGGACTTCTGTGTCTTCAGCCCGTACTGCAGAAGCCCTACGGCGGTGGCGTACTGCGGGCTGTTCACGAGGTCCATCAGGCCGTTGACCCTGGTGGGGACGCCGCGGCGGACGGGCAGGTCGAATATCGCCTCGGCCATCTCCGGCATCCCCTCCATGATCGACGTCCCGCCTGTTATGACCAGGCCGGAGGCGAGCTGGCCGGCGTAGCCGGAAAGCTCGATCTCGTGTTTTATCAGCATGAAAATCTCCCCCACCCGGGGCTCAACTATGTCCGCCAGTGTCTTGCGCGACAGTTTCCTGGATTCCCTGCCGCCGACGCCGGGGACCTCTATCATCTCGTCGTCGGAGACCATGGCGGTGGTGGCGCAACCGTACATGCGCTTGATCTTTTCCGCCTCGTGGTTCGGAGTGCGCAGGCCGATGGCTATGTCATTGGTAATGTTGTTTCCGCCCAGGGCCACAACGGAGGTGTCCTTGATGGCGCCTCTCGAAAAAATGGCGATGTCGCAGGTCCCGCCGCCCATGTCGATGAGACCGGTCCCGAGCTCCCTCTCATCATTGTCCAGGGTGGCCTCGGCAGAGGCGAGCTGCTCGACGATTATGTCGTTCACCTCCAGCCCAGCGCGGTTCACCGACCGGACGATGTTCTGGGCGGAGGTGACAGCGCCGTGGATGATATGCACTTTCGCCTCCAGCCGTACCCCGTTCATCCCCACCGGCCGCAGGATCCCGTCCTGATCGTCCACGATGAACTCCTGCGGCAGGACGTGAATCACCTCCCTGTCCATGGGGATGTTCACCGCCTTTGCCGCGTCCACCACCCGCTCCACATCCTGCGGGGTCACTTCGGAGCCTTTCACGGCGATAATACCGTGGCTGTTCAGGCCCTTGATGTGCCCCCCCGCGATGCCGACGAAGACGGACTCTATCTCCGTCCCGGCCATCGTCTCCGCCTCCTCCACGGCGTTCTTGATCGACTCCACGGTGGCCTCGATATTGACAACAACCCCCTTCCTGAGACCCAACGACGGGTGCGAGCCGAGGCCTATTATGTCGATCTCGTCCCCGCCCGTCTCGGCTATGACGCAGCATATCTTCGTCGTGCCGATGTCGAGCCCGACTATTAGCTCTTTATCCCTGGGCATGATCGCTCACCTCCTTATCCGGCCTGCGCGCCGGGATACGTTACTATCACCTTGTCCGCGAACATCAGGCTGATGGACAGCGGCCGGGTCTCCTTTTTCCTCAGGATGTGATCCACGACCAGCAGCCTCTCCGCCTCGTCGGCCCACGGCCCCCGCGGCGCGACAACCCGCGCCTCCGTCCCTTTGAACAGGATCGTCATCCTGTCCGGGCGCGACACGTCCACGCCCGCGACCGGGTTTTTCCCGAACAGCCTGAAGCCCTCCAGGCGCCCCATGGCCGCCAGGGCCGCCTTCACCGTGGAGGAGTCCGCGGCGGCGCCGGGCCTTGGGCCTCCCTCCGGCGGCCTCAACCCGCTTATGACGGGGAACCCCCATGTCTCGTCTTCCGGCTTTTTCGTAAGGAGAACACCCTCGCCGTCCATCAGCCAGCCGCCGCCGAAAGCAGCCACAACCGCGGGGCGGCGCTCCACGACGTCGACGGCCAGCGTGGAAGGCAGGCGCCTTCGTATGTTCACGCTCTTTATCCAGGGGCGGCTCCGCATCCTCTCCCCTATCGCCTCGATGTCGACGTCGAACGAGTTCTCGCCAATGACAGGCCCCACGAGGTCCCTCACGTACTTTTCGCTAAGGAGGGAAAGGCCGGAAAACTCCACGTTCCTCACGTCAAAATAGTCCTTCCTCACCGCCGCCTCGTATCCCGCGCTCGCCCCGAAGGCGGCGAGGCCTATCACCACCACCGCCGCCAAAAGCCACAGCGCGGCCCTCATGGCCGGGGCCGCTCTCCTCTTCAGGGCCGCGGCGCTTTTCTCCGCGGTTTTCTTTTTCTTTCTTTTACGCTTCGAGGCCACTTGAAGCCTCCTTCAAAATGGTCAGCACGAGATCGTCGAAAGAAAGCCCCGCCGCCTTCGCTGCCATTGGCAGAAGGCTTGTCTTCGTCATGCCGGGGATGGTGTTCAGTTCCAGAAACCAAGTCTTCCCCGCCTCGTCGACAATCAGCTCAGACCTTGAGAACCCCGCGCATCCCAGCGTCCTGTGCGCCTTCATGGCCGCCCGCTCCACACGCTCCAACGCCGCGCTGTCGAGCCTTGCTGGAACGTGATACTCGGACCGGCCGGGGGTATATTTGCTGTCGTAGTCGTAAAAACCTGAGGCGGCCTCTATCTCTATGGGCGGCAAAACCCTGTCTCCCAGTATCCCCACCGTCACCAGGCGGCCCTCGACGAAAACCTCGACCATGGCCGCGCCGCCTTCCCGCAACGCATCCTCTATCGCCGGGGCCACATGGCCCCTCTCCCGGCAGATGGTCACGCCTATGGACGACCCGCTTGCCGCGGGTTTGACGACCACCGGAGGTTCCATGTCCGCCATCTTTTTTTCCTCCCCGGCGCGGACGGTCGTCCAGTCGGGAGTGTCTATCCCGGCGGCCCGCGCAAGCGTCTTGGCAAGGGGTTTGTTCATCGCCAGCGCGCTCGACGCCACACCGGAGCCGGTGTACGGCACACCCAAAAGCTCCATGGCGCCCTGGACGGCCCCGTCCTCGCCATGCTTGCCGTGCAGCGCTATAAAAGCCATGCCGATCCCCTCCTCCTCGACTCGGCGGCAAATATCCCGCCCGGCGTCTATCTCCACGGCGGAAAGCCCCAGCCGTTCCAGGGACTCCAGTACCGCCGCGCCGGTTCTGAGGCTCACCTCGCGCTCGCTGGATATCCCTCCCATCAGGACACCGATCCGGACTCCCTCGAAGCGCTTCAGCGCGTCCTTCGCTTCCATTATTCGAACCGTCCCACAAGCCTTATCTCGCGCTCCAGCCTGACGCCGAATTTTTCGTAGACCTCCCGCTCCACCAGGAGCATGAGGTCGTGGACATCCGCGGCGCTGGCGGAGCCTGTGTTCACGATGAAGTTGGCGTGCTTTTCGGAGATCATGGCCCCGCCCGAGCGCGCGCCTTTCAACCCGGCGGCCTCCACGAGGCGTCCGGCGAAATCGCCGTGAGGGTTCTTGAACACCGATCCCGCGCTGGGCATGGAAAGCGGCTGCGACGCCTTTCTTTCAAGCTGAAGGCGCCTCATCGCAGCGTTTATCTTTTCCCTGCCCCCCTGCCGGAGCCTGAGGACGGCGGAGGTTATGACGCAACCTTCGGGGAAAGAGGACGAGCGATAGCCGAACCCGGCCTCATCCCCGCGCAGCCTCACAGCCTCGCCTTCGCGGGTCACGACATCCACCGTCTCCACGACGTCCTCCATCTGGCCTCCTCCCGCTCCGGCGTTCATTATCAACGCGCCGCCAAGCGCGCCGGGGATGCCATAAGCAAACTCGAGGCCCGCGGCTGAGGCTTTCATGGCCATGCCGGCGAGCTTTGTAAGCAGGACGCCCGCCCCCGCCTCGATCAGGACATCCTCCCCTTTCCTTTTGATTTCCACGGCGCGGAAAGCCTGACCCAGGCTCAGCGCTGTCCCCCGAACTCCCTCGTCGGAGACAAGCAGGTTCGACCCGCCGCCGAGGACCAGCGACACGCCGCCTTCCCGCATGACCTCCGCCAGCTCCCGGATGTTTCCGGGATATACGACGAGGTCCGCGGGGCCGCCCACGCGCAGGGTGGTCCTCTCCCTCATCGGGACTTTTTCTTCGCAAGCGATTCCACGCATAACCGGCGCCGTCATTTTCCTTTCCGCCCTGAGAGCCTCTCCAGGAACATCTCGCCAGCCTTCATCACGTCACCCGCGCCCAGGGTCAGCACGATGTCCCCCTCCCGGGCGGCCGCCAGCAGGTGGTCTACGGCGGCCTCGAGGTCCGGGACGAATTTCACTCCCTTTTTGCCGTGCCTTGCCGCTCCCTCGGCGATGAGTTCCCCGCTCAGGCCCTCGATCGGCTTCTCCCCGGCGGGGTATATCTCGGTAACGATCAGCTCGTCGGCGTCGTAGAAGCAGGTGTGAAACTCCTCGAGGTGATCCCTTGTCCTCGTGTACCTGTGCGGCTGGAAGACGACCACCAGCCGCCTGTCCTCGAACCCTTCCTTTATTCCGCGCAAGGTGGCCATGATCTCGCTCGGGTGATGGCCGTAGTCGTCTATCACCATCACGCCGTCCGCCTCGCCCTTGAGTTGCAGCCTGCGTTCTATCCCGCCAAAACCGTCCAGCGCGCCGATGACCTCCTCGGCCTCCATCTCGAGTTCCAGCCCGACGGTGATGGCGGCCAGCGCGTTGTATATGTTGTGCAGACCGGGCATGTTTATGGTCAGCCTGCCAAGCTCCCTTCCGTGGAAGGAGGCGGTGAACGTGGAGCCGAGCTTCGCGAACTCTATGTCTCTTGCTGTCACGTCGGCGGTGGATCTTATCCCGTAGGTCCAGAACCTCTTCTCCAGCCTGGGTATGATCTCCTGGACTCCATCGTCATCCAGGCAGATGATCGACGCGCCATAAAACGGCGTCTTGTTTATGAACTGGACGAAAGCGTCCTTCACCGCGTCGTAGGACTTGTAGAAGTCCAGGTGCTCCGCGTCTATATTGGTCACCACGGCGATGGTGGGATACAGCCTCAGGAAGGACCCGTCGGACTCGTCCGCCTCGGCCACCAGAAAATCCCCCTTGCCGAGCTTCGCGCCAGAGCCGAACTTGTCCACGCGGCCGCCTATGATAATGGTCGGGTCGAACCCTCCCCTGGACATGGTCACGGCAGTCATGGACGTGGCCGTCGTCTTCCCGTGCGACCCGGCCACGGCCACGGCGTATTTCATGCGCATCAACTCCGCCAGCATCTGCGCCCTCGGTATCACCGGTATCATGCGTTCCTGGGCCTCGGCCACCTCGGGGTTGTCCGGCCCCACCGCGCTGGATATGACCACCACCTCAGAATCGTTGACGTTCTTCGCGTCGTGGCCGACGGCGATCCGCGCGCCCGCCTCCCGCAGGCGGCGGACGGTCTCGGACTCGTAAAGGTCGGAGCCCGTGACCGAGTAGCCCATGTTCAGCAGTATCTGGGCTATGCCGCTCATCCCCGCGCCGCCGATCCCCACGAAGTGGATGCGCTTGGTCCTTCTGAATCTCATGCCGAGCGCTCCTTTCCGGCCATGTCGAAAAGCTCGCCGGCGATTCTCGCCGCCGCGTCCGGCGCGGCGAGGGCGCGGGCCTTCCTTCCCATCTCATCGAGCCTTTCCCTGCCCCTCGCGAACATCGAGACAAGCCTCGCCGCCACGGCGCCGTCCAGCTCCTCGTCCCTGACCATGATCGCGGCGCCGGCCTCCACCATCGCCAGGGCGTTCTTCTCCTGGTGATTGTCCGCGGCGTGAGGATAGGGGACATAGATCGCCGCGCGGCCGACGGCCAGGACCTCCGCCACGGCGCCCGCTCCGGCTCTGCTGATGACCAGGTCGGCGTCGGCCAGCCTCTGGGGCATATCGTGAAAAAACGCCTCCGCCGTCCATGAGAACGAGGCGGCGGCGCAAGCGTCTTTTATCATCCCGAGATCAGCGGGTCCCGTCTGGTGAGTCACGCTGATCAGGTCCGCCATCTCGTTGAGCATCGGAACGGCGTCGGCCATGGCCTTGTTGATAGACCTTGCGCCCTGGCTTCCGCCGGTCACGAGAACGTTCATCCTCCCGTCCTTTCTCGTCCGCCGGGCGCTGAAAAACTCCGGGCGGACGGGGTTGCCGGTGAACATCCCCACGCCCTTGGGGAAAAACCTTTCCGAGCCGGGCCACGTGATAAAAGCTTTCCGGGCGAACCTGCCGAAGAGCCTGTTCGCCATCCCCGGCGCGACATTCTGCTCAGCCAGCGCTATCGGCGTCCTCCTCAGCATGGCGGCCAGCAGGACCGGCGCGGAGGCGTAGCCCCCCACCCCCAGGACGGCATCCGGCCCAAAGCGGGACAATATCCGCCCGGCCTTTCCCGCCGCCGCCAGCAGCAGAGCGATGGCGGCTCCCTTGCCCAGGGGGCCTTTTCCCTTGACGGCGGTCACGTTCAGCGTCTCGATGTCAAACCCCTCCCTGGGGATGAGCGCCGCTTCCATCCCCCTTTTCGCCCCGACGAAGAGGACGCGGCTCTCACCGTCCCTGCGCGTCACCTCCCGCGCCACGGCGACGCCGGGGTATATGTGCCCGCCTGTTCCTCCTCCGGTCACGATCAACCTCATCTCCTTTGATCCCGTCTCATGCGGAATGCTCCGAAACGTTGGCCAAAAGCCCCACGCTCACAAGCCACATCACAAGCGCCGAGCCGCCAAGGCTTATGAAAGGCAGTGGCAGCCCCTTCGTCGGGGCCAGTCCCATGGCGACGGACATGTTTATGACCGCCTGCGCGGCCATGGCGAAGGTTATCCCCAGCGCGAGCAGTGAGCCGAAACGGTCCGGCGCGGCGAGCCCAGCGCGAAACCCTCTCCATGTAAGGGCGGCGAACAGGGCTATCACAATGAAGGCTCCGACGAAGCCGAGTTCTTCCCCGATGATGGAGAATATGAAGTCCGTGTGCGGCTCGGGCAGATAGAAAAGCTTCTGCGTCCCCGCGCCGAGCCCCGTCCCCCACAACCCTCCGTTCGAAAGCGCCACAAAGGACTGGATTATCTGGTAGCCGGAGTCGCTGGCGTCCCCCCAAGGATCCAGGAAGGACATGACCCTGCGCCTGCGGTAATCCACGCTGTAGACGGCGGCCCACAGTATCGGAAGCATGAAAAGAGCCGTCCCCAGAAGATACGAGAACCTTATTCCCGCCATGGTGAAAAGGAAAAAGGCGACAAGCCCGATGATGAAGGCCGTCCCCAGGTCCGGCTGAAGCTGGACAAGAAAGAAGACAACCCCCAGGGCCACGAGGTTCGGCGCATAGCCGAACAAAAAGTCCTTCAGCTTTCCCTCGGCCTCTTTTTTGGCCAGCAGGGCCGCGAAGAATATCACCAGCGCCAGCTTGGCGAACTCCGACGGCTGGAAGGCGCCGAAGCCGAGGTCTATCCACCTCCTGGCGCCGTTCACGCTGTGGCCCACACCAGGCGAAAGCACCGCCAGCAGCGACAGGACCGCGCCGAAGTATATTATGTAGCCGTACCTGCTGAGGCTCCGGTAATCTATCCGCATGGCCGCAAACATCCCCGCGAGGCCCACGATCGTCCAGGCGGCCTGGCGTTTCAGAAAATAGTAGGTGTCGCCGAACCTCTCCGCGGCCAGGATGGCGGAACTGGAGAATATCATCACTATGCCGACCGCGAGCAGGGCGACGGTGATGACGATTATCCAGTAGTCCGGACGCCTTTTTACCGGCATTGCCCGCCCTCCATTTCTCCCCCTTCGCCGTATCTTCCCTTTTTCCCTTTCCTTTTTTTCGATCCGAAACGTTTGCGTTCGCGGGCGTTCCTCAATTTTCTAAGTTTTTCGCTCATCTCAAGAGAGCGGACGGCCGCCCCGAAAGCCTCGCCGCGCTGTTCGTAATTTTTGAACATGTCGAAGCTGGCGCACGCCGGGGAGAGCAGAATCGTGTCCCCCGGCGCGGCCATTTGCCGGGCCATTGCCACGGCCACCTCCATGTCCTTAGCGCGCCGGACCGGCTCGAACCCGCCGAGCGCCTTTTCTATCCCCTGAGCCGTCGCGCCTATCAGGACTACGCCTTTGGCGTGTTTTCTCATGGCGGAAGCCAGTGGGCCAAAATCCGCCCCCTTGCTGGAGCCTCCGGCTATGAGAACGACGTCATTGTCAAAACCGGAAAGCGACTTCACCGTCGCGTCGACGTTCGTCCCCTTGGAGTCATTTATGAAAACTACGCCGTCCACCTCCGCGACGCGCTCCATCCTGTGGGGCAGGCCCTCGAACCCAGCGACGGCTTCTCTTATAGCGCCAGGCCCGGCGCCCGCCGCCAGCGCGGCCAGGGAGGCGGCCAGCGCGTTCTCCACGTTGCTCGGCCCTTTTATTCTCATTTCGCCGAGGGAGAAAAGATTGACTCTCTCCCCGTCGAACTCAGCCACGGCCATACCCTCCTCCACCCAGGCGCCTTCGCCTGTCATGGGATCGCGGCCAAAGCGCAGAATCCGCGCGCCTGTGGGCGGCATGATGTTTTTTAACAGTGGGGCGCCTGCGTTGAGGATCAGCGTGTCGCCTTCGCCCTGGTTTTCGTATATCCTGTTTTTGAGCGCGGCGTAGGCGGCCATTGTCCCGTGCCTGTCGATGTGATCCGGCGTGATGTTGAGTATCAACCCGATCCTGGGCCTGAAAGTCTTCACCCCCTCCAGCTGAAAGCTCGACACCTCCGCCACCACCCAGTCATAATCCCCGCCGGCCGCGTCGGCGAGCGGAGCGCCGATGTTGCCGCCGACGTAGGTTCTTTTGCCCGCCTTTTTCAGCATTTCACCGGTCAGCGCCGTGGTGGTGGATTTGCCGTTCGAGCCGGTCACGGCGATGATGGGGGCGGATATCAGCGTCGAGGAAAGCTCTATCTCCGAAACAAGCTCCACGCCCGCCTCCCGCAACGCCGATGGCAGCGGCGCGTCCCAGGGGACGCCGGGGCTTATCACGGCAAGGTCGTAGTCCAAAACCGGGACGCCTTCGTGACCGCCGAGGAATTTTTTTGTTTTCTCGGGCAGGGCCGCGCAAAACTCGCCGAGGGACTCCTCGCTCCGCAGGTCGGTGACCGTGACATGGGCGCCCTGATCATCCAGCAGCCGCGCCGCGGAAAGGCCCGTCCTGGCGAGTCCTATGACCAGCGCTTTTCTGTTTTTGTAATCGGCCACGGTCTTCTACCTCAGCTTCAGTGTGGAAAGCGAAAGCAGAGCCAGGATCACCGCCACGATCCAGAACCTGACTATGACCTGAGGCTCCGGCCATCCTAGCTGCTCGAAATGATGATGCAACGGCGCCATCTTGAAAGCGCGCCTGCCGGTGGCCTTGAACCACGCCACCTGGATGATCACCGACAGCGCCTCCACCACGAATATCCCCCCCACGATGACCAGGATGATCTCCTGCTTGCTCATCACCGCCACCGCGCCCAGCGCGCCGCCGAGGGCCGTGGAGCCGACGTTGCCCATGAAGATCATCGCGGGATAGCAGTTGTACCAGAGAAACCCCATGGACGCGCCCACCACCGCGGCGCAGAACACGGTCAGCTCGCCAAGCTCCACTATGTGCGGGATCATGAGGTATTCGGCGAACCTGGCGTGGCCGGTCACGTAGCATATGACAAGGTAGGCGCCGAAAGAGATGATGACCGGGCCTATGGCCAGCCCGTCGAGGCCATCGGTGAGGTTCACGGCGTTCGCCGCGCCGACGATCACCAGCATGGCGAAAGGGATGTAAAGGAGCCCGAGGTCCGGCTGTACATCCTTCAGAAACGGGACATGCACCTTCGTGACCTCCGGCGCGCCCGACTTCGCGGCGTATATGAGCATGACCACGGCGAAGGCGGCGGCGAACTGGAAGGCGAGCTTGGCCTTCCCGGAGACGCCGTGCCTTATTTTTTTCAGCTTGACGTAATCGTCGTAGAAGCCGATGGCCGCGAACAGGACGACGGACAGGAGAGCCGTCCATACATAGCCGTTCCAAAGGTCCGCCCAAAGCAGGGTGGGGATGAAGACGCATATCACTATCAGGAGGCCGCCCATCGTCGGCGTGCCCGCCTTGGGCAGGTGCGTCTTCGGACCGTCGTCGCGGATTATCTCCCCCACCCGCATCCTCTTCAGCGCCCTTATGATCCACGGCCCAAGGACCATCGCCAGCGCGAGGGCGGTTATCACCGCATAGATGGAGCGGAAGGTTATGTAGCGGAAAACGTTCAGGACGGAGTACGTCTCGCTCAGCGGGTAGAGAAGATGGTACAGCATGTCAGCGCCCTCCCGTTATCCCGGCGAGGATTTCCACGACCCTTTCCATCTCCATCCCCCTGGAGCCCTTCACCAGCACGATATCCCCGGGCTTTAGCGCCGCGGCGATGGAGCGCGCTATGGCGTGGGCGGATTTTGAGTTTTTCGTCCGCAACCCCTTCCGCCTGGCCTCGCCCGCCGTCAGGGACGCAAGTTTTCCGAGCGCGTAAACGTAATCAACCCCCGCCTCCGCGGCGAGCCTGCCAATTCTCCTGTGCGCCGTCTCGGCCCTGCGCCCAAGCTCCAGCATGTCGCCGAAAACGAATATCTTCCTGCCCCTGTCAAGCTCCGCGAGGGTTTTCAGGGCCGCTTCGGTGGACGCGGGGTTGGCGTTGTAGGAGTCGTTTATCACCAGCGCGCCGTTTCCCAGGCGGACCGGCTCCATCCGCATGGAGGCTGGCTTCACCCTGGCTATCCGCCCGGCCGCGCGCTCCGGGCCGACCCCCGCAAGCGACGCCGCGGCGAGGGCGGCGAGGGCGTTCTCCACGCTTTTCGCTCCCATGAGGGGCACGCGCGCCAGCGTCTCCCTCCCCTTGTGGTAGATCGCGGCGTAATGGCCGAGGCCGCCGTTGGCCCACGTGTCGACAAGAGACATGTCCGCGCAGGGGCTCCTTCCGAAGGTGACCGTTTTTCTCAGCCGCTGGCGCGCCTTCTCGATGATCGGGCGGCTGTTGGGGTCATCGGCGTTCAGGACGGCGGCGGCGCTTTTCGGCATGGCGTCTATCATCTCCGCCTTCGCCTCCCCCACGGCGGCCAGGGAGCGGAAGGCGCCTATATGGGCCGGGCCGACGTTGGTAATCACGCCAATGGAGGGCCTGGCTATTCCCGTGAGGCGTCCTATCTCCCCCGGCGCGTTCATCCCCATCTCCAGGACGGCGGCCTCGCTGCGCTCCGAGAGACGCAGGAGCGTCAACGGAAGGCCGATATGGTTGTTGAGGTTTCCCTCCGTCTTGAGCGTTCTGTACGCGCCGGAAATGGCGCGCGCGATCATCTCCTTGACGGTGGTCTTGCCGTTGGAGCCGGTGACGGCTATGACCTTCAGCCTCCTGAAGCGCCGGCGGTGGCTCGCGGCGAGGTCCTGAAGGGCGCGGATGGTCTCCTCCACGACAATCACGGTCTTTCCGGCCAGGGACATGGCCAGGGCAGGCTCGCTGACAAGGGCGGCGGCGGCGCCTTTCTGAAAAGCCTCCCGAACGAACTCGTGGCCGTCGAAGCGGCTTCCTTTTATCGCCACGAAGAGTGAGCCGCGGCGGACCTTTCGCGAGTCTATCACCACGCCGCGCGTCGCCCGGCCCGAGCCCCTGATGAGGCGGCCGCCGGTGGCGGCGGCGATTTCCTCGACGCTAAACCCGGCCATAAATCTCCCTGACCGCCTCGGCGGCCTCTTCCCTGTCGTCGAAGTGTCTCTTCTCGGTTCCCACTATCTGGTAGTCCTCGTGCCCTTTCCCGGCTATCAGCACGAGATCGCCCGGCCCGGCCAGCCCGACGGCGGCGCGGATGGCCTCGCGCCTGTCCACCATGACTTTCAACTGTCCGACGGGGTTGTCTTCTTTCCTGATTCCGTCCACGATATCGCCGATGATCGCCTCGGGGTCCTCCGTCCTGGGGTTGTCGGAGGTGACAATCACCACGTCCGACGAGGCCCAGGCCGCCGTCCCCATCAGGCGGCGCTTGGCCCTGTCCCTGTCGCCGCCGCAGCCGAAAACCGTTATGACCTTTCCCTCCGCGAGGCCGCGGGCCGTCGCAAGGACATTGGCGAGGGCGTCGTCCGTGTGGGCGTAGTCGACTATCACCGTGAAAGGCTGGCCGAGGCTCACGGGCTCGAACCTTCCCGGTACCGCGGCGAGATCCTCCACCCCCTTCGCCACGACCTCCGGGCTCGCGCCCTCCGGCAGCGTGGCGCCGATGGCGGCTAGGATGTTGTACACGTTGTGTTTTCCCGTGAGCCTGGAGCGGACGGGGATGGGGCCGAAGGGGGTCTTCACCTTCATGGATATCCCCCCCGCCTGGATGGAGACGCCCTCGGCGGTGATTTCGGCTGCCTCCCGGACGCCGTAGGTTATTATGTTCGCGGCGGTCATGGTGATGAGCCTGGAGGCCCAGAGGTCGTCCATGTTCACCACGGCGTTCTCCGGCCCGCTCTCCATGAACAGCCTCGCCTTGGCGGCGAAATAGTCTTCCATGGTGTGGTGGTAGTCCAGGTGGTCCTGGGTCAGGTTCGTGAAAATGGCGGCGCGGAACCTCATCATGTCCACCCGGTGTTGCGTCAGGGCGTGGGAGGAGACCTCCAGCGCCAGGTACTCACCCCTCCTGTCCACAAGATCCTTTGTCATCCGCTGAAGATCCAGCGACTCCGGCGTGGTGGTAATCGCCTCCAGCCTCTCGCCCAGCAACTCGTAGCCTGTCGTTCCGATCCTGCCCACGCGCCTGCCGTCGGCTTTCAGGATCGACTCGACGAGGTATGAGACGGTGGTCTTGCCGTTGGTACCGGTCACTCCCATCACGCGGAGCTTTTCGGAGGGCGAGTCGTAGAAATAGTCCGACACCCTGGCCAGGGCCTCCCGCGAGTCCGGCACCAGGACGAGGGTGACCTTCCTTGGCAGCCTGAGGCCGGGGTCGCGTTCGGCTATCACCGTGGTGGCGCCCCTTTTCACGGCGTCGAGGATATAGTCGTGCCCGTCCATCCTGGCGCCACGTACGGCCACGAAGACTCCGCCATTTTTCGCCATGCGGGAGTCGTAGCAGACATCGGCGATGCTCCCCGGCTCCGCCCCGGTGATCTTTAGCGTTTTCATTTTCCTTAAAATCTCCTCAGCTGATTTCATCCCGGTCCCGCTCCCCGGCGGCGCCGGTCGCCCCGGTTTCATCCGGCCTCATACCGTCTTTTCGCGTCAACTTTCCCCAGTCGATCTGGTACACATCCGTTTTCGCGGAGGGTATTCTCAGTATCCTGGCCGCGCGGGCGGCGATCTCCGAGAAGACGGGACCCGCCACGGCCCCCCCCCAAGCCACTCCCTCCGGCTCGTCGATCATCACAAGGATGGCGAGTCTCGGCTCCTCCGCGGGGAAAAAACCAGCGAAGGAGGAGAGAAACTTGGTTCTGGAGTAAGTCCTGGTGTGGGGATCGGTCTTCTGGGCGGTACCTGTCTTGCCGGCCACGGTGAAGCCGGGGACGGTGGCCCGCTTGCCGGTTCCGTTCTCTACTACTTCTATCATCATATCTTTTATCTTCCGCGCTGTCGAGGCGGAAACCACCCTGCGCCTGATCTCAGGCTCGACCTCCCTGACGACATGGCCGTCGCGGGCGAAATACCTGACGACATGGGGCCGGACGAGGAGACCCCCGTTGGCGAAGACGCACATCCCGGTTATGAGCTGGATCGGCGTCACGGCGACCTCCTGGCCGAAGGATATCGACGGCAGCGACGTGAGCGACCATTCGGACACGGGACGCAGAAGGCCCGGGCTCTCCCCCGGCAGATCCACGCCCATCTTCGAGCTGAAGCCGAAACTTTCAAGCCTTTTTCTCAAGACCTCCGGACCCATGCGCTCGGCGAGTTTTATCGCTCCTATGTTGCTGGACTTCGCTATGACATCGGCGAGGGGGAGAAGGCCGTAGCGGTGGTAGTTGGCCTCGTTAAAGTAATGGCCGCCCACCATGTACCTGCCATCCTCACAGTCGATGACATCGTTCACGTCCGTCACACCCTCCTCAAGGGCGGCGGCGGCGACGAATATCTTGAACGTGGAGCCGGGCTCCCAAGCCTCGGAAACGGCCATGAGCCTGCGCCTTTTCGCATCGTACCTGGCGAAGTTGTTCGGGTTGAACTCCGGCTGTTCCGCAATCGCCAGGATCCGCCCCGTGGCGGGACTCATCACTATGGCGACCCCGCTCGCGGCGCCAAGCTCGTTAACTCTGCGCTCAAGCGCCTTCTCCGCTATGTACTGGATCCTTTCGTCGATGGTCAGGACCAGGTCGTAGGGAGCCGACTCCTCCACCACGTCCAGAGCGTCCGGCATGGAAAGCGGCCTGCCCAGCGCGTCCTTGAGCACGGTGAAGCGCCCCTTGACGGGACGGATGACCTCGTCGTAGCGGTACTCCAGGCCGGACAGGCCCTGGTTGTCTATGCCGCAAAAACCCACTATCTTCGCGGCGATATCCCGCTTCGGGTAAAACCTTTTCGACTCTTTCACAAACCCCACCCCCGGGATGTCCGCGGCCTTGATCCTGTCTTTGACGGCGGGGGGGACCTTGCGGCGGACCCATACGAAGCTTCTGTCCCGCCGCCTGGTTATGGACCTTTTAAGTTTTCTATAGACCCTCGCCCTGGTGGAGGGGTTTTCCGGCTCCAGGAGCGCGGCCAGCTTCCGCGCGGCGGCGGCGGGGTTCGGCGTCTTTACCGGGTTGATATACACCGAGGGCATGTCCACGGAGACGGCTAACTGGCGCATGTTGCGGTCGTATATCTGCCCGCGGGGCAGGCTGATCCTGACGGAGCCGCGGCTCTGCCTCTCCGAATACCTTTCCACCTTTTCGTCGCTGAACATCATAAGCTGAGCCAGCCTCGCCACGAGAACCACGTAAGCCATCCCCAGGACGACGCCCATGATGACGACCTTGAGCCTCGCCGGTCCGGCGCTGGGCCTGTCCGCCTTTTCTCTCTTATTCTTTCGCAACGATTACCACCTGATCCGGCGCCGGGAACACGAACCCCAGTTCCTCCACCGCCGTTTTTTCTATGAAGTCGTACGAACGCAGGGCCGATATCTCGAGCTTGAGCTTTTTGTTCAGCTCCTTGAGTTCGGACAGGGTTTTCAGCTTTTCCGAGTACTCGTACATGAGGGACATGGCGCGTATGGAAGGGTATATGTACACCAACATGCTCGAAAGCACGAGGACCACCACCACGGTATAGACCGCGACGGTCCTGGGCTGAAAACCCGCCTTTTCCCTTCCGAAAGTGAACATCGGCCTCTCCTGCGCAGTGTAAACCCCGGGTCAAGCCGCCAGCCTCTCCGCCGCGCGCAGCTTCGCCGAGCGCGACCGCGGGTTCTCCGACACCTCTTTTTCGCCGGGTCTCAGCGGCTTTTTTGTCAGGAGCCTAAGCTTGCCCGGCCTGCCGCACACGCATTTCGGCAACTCCTTTGGGCAGACGCACCGCCTCGTGAGCCCGGCGAAGGTCTGCTTGACCTTCCTGTCCTCCAGGCTGTGAAACGAGATAACGACTATCCTGCCTCCGGGGCTGAGCCTTTCCACTCCTTCCAGAATTCCCCTCTCCAGCATCCCCAACTCGTCGTTCACCGCCATCCGCAAAGCCTGGAAAACGCGGGTGGCGGGGTGGATCCTCCGCGGCCCGCCGGGGGCCCCGGCCGCCTTCTCCACTATCCGCGCGAGCCTCAGGGTGTCCTCTATCGGCGCTTTCCGGCGCTCTCTTGCTATGGCCCAGGCTATCCTGCGCGCCTTGCGCTCTTCGCCGTATTTTCTGAATATGGAGGCGAGTTCGCGTTCGTCCGCGGCGTTGACTATATCCGCGGCGGTGAGCTTCCGCCGCCGGTCCATGCGCATGTCCAGAGGCCCGGCGAGCCGGAACGAAAACCCTCTCTCGGCCTCGTCCAGATGGTACGAAGATACCCCAAGGTCCATAACGATCGCGTCCGCCTTTTCCATGCCCAGCCGATCCAGGACGTCTCCAAGCCGGTCGAAACTCGCTTTCACGACCCTGGCGCGCCGCCCGAACCTGGCGAGCCGCGCGCGCGCGCGATCGGCCGCTTCCTCGTCACGGTCAATCCCTACCAGCAGTTCCACCCCCGGGACCCTCTCCAGGATCGCCTCGGAATGTCCTCCGCCGCCCGCGGTGGCGTCCACCACCACCCGCGCGCCGGGATGGGCCACGAAGGAGAGTACCTCCCCGAGCATGACGGGGGCGTGCTGTGAAGTCAGGCGTCTATCTCCATCGGCGCGGACAATGAAAAGAACCTCCCTGTCTGCTGAAAAAATTCCGAACGTGTCAAAAACCGAGTTCCCGCAGCCTCTTCGAAAGGTCCTCCGGGCTCAACACGGCGGTCTTCCGCTTGTGGCGCTCGGCGGACCATATCTCGATCTTTTTTATCCTCCCGACGATCACGGCCTCGCGTCCTATCCCAGCGTAGCCGCGCAGCCTGGCGGGGATGAGTATCCTCCCGTTCTTGAGGGGAACCTCCTCGGCGTTCTCCGTGATGGCCCTTAAAAGGTCTCCCTTCTCGGGGTCGTAAGGGCCGGCCTCCAGGGCCTCGTATTTCTCCAACCACTGCTTCGCCGGGTAGGCGGCCAGGCAGTTGTCGGAAACCGTGACTATCAGCGGCTCCCCGTATACGTGAGCGAGGACATCGCGGATTTTCGCCGGAAGATGTATCCTCCCCTTCGGGTCCACGCTGACGTCGTATCGCCCTATAAACATGCCCGCCTTTTGACACTTTTATACACTTTATGACACAAGTTAAATCGTATCCAACTAAGCCCATATCTGTCAAGAAATTAGAGGAGCCCATGTTATTTTTTTGGTCTTACAATTTCCCTAAATTAGATCAAAATTTAAGGGAGTTAACATATCACTTTAACTAATTCTAGTTTATTTCTAATATAAATAAACCAAATATTATGCTAATTATATGTAAAAATCAACAAAAAAAGCGTGGCGAAACGGCTATGGGGGGAGCTTGTTCTCAATTGAAAAAGGCTGCCCTTGCGCCGGGAAGGCGAGCAAATCTCCTTTAAAGGGAGGAGAATCGGGGCCTGTTTTGCCTTCGCCGCTGCGGACACGGCGCTGAAAAAAGCTCTTTTTTCAGCAGTTACGGGGCGGCGTCATCCGGCGCTCCGGTGGCGCGGCCAAGCGCCGTCAGGGCTGCAGCCCGCCCGCCTGGCTATCCCACGTGAAGGGGCCGTCATCACAGTTGGTGTGATCGGCCGTGGCGCTCCAGCCGTTCGTGTTTCCGGCCGAGGCATCGAGTGTCACGCCGTCAGACCAGAAAAACTCCGGGAAGTTGCTGGACCCGTCGCCGTTCCTGGCCACGACAAGGTATGTGTCGTGGTCGTAGTAATAGGCCTCCTGGCTGATGGCCAGATTGGCCAGGTCGGACTTGATCCTGGCGCAGTAGCTTTGCTTGCGATACTCGGAAAACTGCGTGATGGCGATGGCGGCGAGAATGCCGACTATGGCCACCACGATCAAAAGCTCCACCAGCGTAAACCCTTCTTTCGAGAGAGCGGAGAAAGAAGACCGGCGGCTCGATGAAACGCTCCGCGCCGGCTGGCCTTCACTCTCGACAGCCGGCATAATATCTGTCGGTCGCATCCGTAGCTCCTTTGCGTTTATAGCGATTTACGCAAAACCCGTTCCAAGCGGGCATGAACGGGAGTGAAAGCGTAATAAATCAAGCAACTCGTGATTCGGCGCGCCCGGAGCCGGGTGGAGTGAAATTACAATTATTGGCAAAGGTCTTCGTTATTGACAAATATCGTCATTGCCAGCCCCGCTCGCGTTGTATTCGCGCCGTGGAAGCTAGCTTCCACCCAGCTTGCGCCTCAGAACATCAAGAGCCTCGCCGATCTGCGCCGAGCCGGGGCTTCTCCGCTCCCCCTCCTCCAGCGTCTTCAAGGCCCTGTCCACCCTTCCCGCCTTCAGCGCCCGCTCCGCGCAAAACATGACGACCTGCTCGTCGGCGGGGCTCAACGCCAGGAGGTCCTCCGCCACGGTGTCCACCAGCCCGTCCTCCCCGGTCATCACCGAGAGCCACTCCTTCATCCACGAGCCGCCCCTGTACCCCGAGTCGTACAACTTCCCATATACCAGGTCCGCCGTCCTGGCAAAACCTCGGGCCGCCGCCTGCCGGGCCAGGAGAACAGCCGCGTCGGCCACCCTGGGGATCCTCAGCCGCAGCCTGTTTTCCGAAAATTCCCCGGCGATCCGGCCTATCCCCTCCCAGTCGCCGATGTTGAAGCGATGGACCATTTCCCCGACCATGGCTTCGGGTGGCGCCTGCGCGCTTTTTGGCCCCGGCGCGGCCCTTCGCCCTTTTTTCTCCAGCAGGCCAACGTAGACCCTCTCATACTCTTTTATCATCCTTTCGGCGGTGAACCTTTTCTCCACGGTCTCCCTGGCGGCGCGGCGCATCTTCTCCCACCTGTCTGAGCCGTGAAGGGAGATCGCCTCGCGTATGACGCGGACGGCGGAGGCCCTGTCCGAGGCGTCGACGACCCAGCCGTCCTTTCCGTGGGTTACGATCTCCGCCATGCCGCCGTCATCCGAGACTATTGGGAGGCACCCGGAGGCCATGGCCTCCAGCGCTACCAGGCCGAAAGGCTCCTTTTTCGACAGCAGGACCATCAGGTCAGCCCGGCGGAAAAGGGCCGCCATATCCGTTCTCAGGCCGAGAAACGTTACCCCATCCGTGGACGCCCCCTCCTGGCCACGGCCCGCCATCCATATCTGTATCCCGTCTCCGGCGCCGGGTATGTCGCCCGCCAGCTCGTCCAGGTGAAAGTGTTTCGGTTTCTCTCTCCGGCTCGGCTCGACGAGTATTATCCCGCCCTCCCCTTTCGGCTCGTTCCTGAAGGGGAAATCTTCGATATCCACGCCGTTGTGTATGACCACGGCCCTTTCGGGGTCGGGCTGGGCGCGGCGGACGGTCTCCGAGACGCATATGGAGACGTCTATCTCCGGATACATCTGGCCCGGCTCGACAAGGTGCATAAGCTCCACCAGGACGGGAACCCGCGCAAGACGCGCTGCCTCGCACACGAGGGGGTCGAACCCGCCGGAAAACTGCGCCACCTCCGCCTCCGAGAATATTTCGATAAGCGCCGCGAAACGTTTTTCGCCCCCGGTGAAAACGCGGGGTATGGACGGATCGTAGCGCGCCTGGCCGGGCTTTTCGGACTCCGTCACGACGAACACGGGGTCGAACAGGCCCCTGTCCAGGCGTCTGTGATACAAAGTGTCCATTCTCTCCACGCCGCCTCCTATGCCTGCGGCGAAGGAGCAGTGGACAAGTCTTATCGGCTTTTCAGGGTCGCGCGCGTTAATGCCGCCTTGCTGATGAAGCATTCTTTATTTTAATCCGCCAGTGGAGGAGAAGGCCAGAACGGGCCGCCCTGGTATAAAATCAAGAGATGGACGCCGGAACATTTCTGGAGCGATGGGCCGTAAAACCCGTCGAGCGGCGCGACCGCGAGTTCTACCTGCTGGCCCTGCCTGCGGCGGTGGCCTTGGTGGGGCTTGCGCCATACGTCTTTCAGCTTCTGTTCTTCCCTGGCGCCGGAGGTCTCCTGAGGCTTTCGGCGCAGGTGGCGGCGGGGGCGCTGATGATCGGGGTGATCTGCTACGCCCTTACAAGGCTTCTTTCGCGCCCCCGCTGGTGGGGGCCGAAGAGAAGCCGCTGGCCGCTCCTGACGCATCTTCTCCTGCTGTGGACGCCCACGGCGCTGCTGGTGGACGCGCCCCTTCGCCTTACCGAGTTGTCCATGATAGACCCCGGCGTCTCCTGGGCGAGCGTGGCGCCTTACATCCTGGGGGTGTCCATGGGGCGGACGTTCCTGTTCGCCGGGGGGATAGTCTTCTACGAGCGGCTGATGGGCGCCGTGGAGGAGGCGATGGATCATCGCCAGCGCGCCTTGTGGCTGGAGACGCAGACGTTGAAAAACCTTATACAGCCGCACTTTCTTCTCAACAGCCTGAACGCCGTCCGCGCCTACATGGAAGAATCCCCCGCCGACGCGGAGAAAATGCTCCTGCGACTCACCTCGCTTCTGCGCAAGGTGATCCAGAACTCCTCGAAGGAGAGGACGACAGTCGCCGAGGAGATCGACGTGATAAAGGACTACGCCGCGGTCATGCGTTACCGCTACGAGACGGATGTCAGGCTGCAGACGGACGGTGTGGACGGCTCGCCGGTCAGGATACCCCCGCTGATTCTTTTCACCCTGGTGGAAAACTCGTTCAAACACGGTTTCAGCGGCAGGAGGGAGGGGAGCCTGAAGATAAGCATGGAGGCGGGCAAGAGGGTCAGGCTCATGGTAAACGACGACGGGAGGCCGGAGGGAGGCCCCGGCGAGGCCGGGGGGCTGGGCGGGCAATACATCCGCGCCAGGCTGGAACTGGCCTACGGCGACGACTACTCCTTCCAGAGCGGCAGGCTCGCCGACGGTCATTACGAGGCGGTCATCGAGATACCATGGGAGGGGGCATGAGGATCGCGATAGTGGAGGACGAGCCGGCGGCGGCGCGCCAGCTCAAGAAGATGCTGGAGCGCGCCCGGGGCCTGGAGGCGGAGTCGCTTGCCATATGCGGAAGCCTCGGCGAGGCCCGGGAGGCGGCGCGGCGGGGGCTGGACCTTCTCTTCCTGGACATAAACCTGATGGGCGAGTCGGGCTTCGGTGTATTCGACGAGGAGTACGAGCAACCCTTCCAGACGATCATCACGACGGCCTACCCGGAGCACGCCCTCCACGCCTTCGAGCGGGGCGCGCTCGACTACCTTGTAAAACCCTTCTCCCAGGAGAGGCTGGAGAAGGCCCTTGATCGGGTCCGCAAAACCAGGCCCGGCGAAAGACCGGGCCTGCGCAGAATCGTCGTAAAGGACAGGGGGGAGATAATCCCGGTCAACGTGGATGATATAACCCTGATAAGAAGCGCAGGGGACTACTGCGAGCTTTTCCTTAAGGACGGGGCGCGGACGCTCTGCTCCAAGCGAATGGATTACCTGGAAAAAAGCCTGCCGGAGGACTTCATGAGAATACACAGAACCGCCATCGTCCGGCTCTCGGAGGTGACCGGCCTGAGGGCGGCGGGAGGCGGGCGGTATCTCGCCATTGTGGGCGAGGCGCAGGAGCCGGTCCCCGTGGGCAGAAAGTATCGCAGGCGGCTGAGGGAAAAACTCGGCGAGTAAAAAAAGAAAAAGGGCCTTTGAAAACCGCCCTATAACAAGGAGAATCCCCATTCCCCGTTTTTTTGTCGCCGGGCGGTCCTAAAGGCCCTTTTCGCGTGGAGACCTTTTCGCCTAGTCTCTTGATTACAAATTACACCCGGAAAAGCGCTCTCTCAACCAATACTCGGCGAACGGCGCTTATACTCGGCAAACGGCGCCGGGGGGATGATATGACGGGTCATATGTCCACTCGGGCGGCCGCGGGGGGGTTTGTCAATACCTGACGCCAAACGAGGAGAACTCGCCCGCCGGCTTCTCCCATTCCACGTCCACGCCGCTCACGCGCGCGGCGGGAGGGCCCTTGTGGAGCCAGCGCAACAATTTTTCGGCCCTGTCGCGTGGGCCTTCGGCGACAACCTCCACGCGCCCGTCAGGGGTGTTCCTGACCCAGCCCGTCAGCCCGCCTATGGACTCCGCAGTCTCCACGGTGTTCGCCCGGAAAAAGACCCCCTGCACAAGGCCGGAGACGAACACGTGGGCTCTCACCTTGTCCATCCGTCCCCCCGCGAAAACTCAGGTTTCTGGAAAATGGTGGGCGGAGCGGGGCTCGAACCCACGACCCCTTGCTTGTAAGGCAAGCGCTCTCCCAGCTGAGCTATCCGCCCTTCGAACTTTTCATTATACAGCCGTAGTCACGGGCGGCAAAGACCGGAGCGCGCGCGGCGGCGGATTCACCCCAGCCGTTCGTAGCGGATCCGCATGTTGCCAAGGTCGGAGCCTTCGTGCTCGAAGTAGTCGAAAATCTGTATCTTGAAATCGCCGTCCTTCGTCCGCAGGCCGTAGACGGCGCCGTTGGGGTGGATGTCGTGCTTGCCGTCTATGTTGTAGCGGTACCACTTTGGGTTTCTGAAGATGGAGCCGTACTCATCCATGAAATAGGCGACGGAGTCCGACGCGCTCTCAACCTCGCTCCACTTCGCGCCGTACTTGTTCGAGCCAATGGCTCCCGCCCTGCCGGGGCCGCTGACGCCGCTGTTGAGATAGATTTTCTCCCCGGCGTGTTTCATGTCCCACCCCGGCCCCTCCACCACGGCGGCGGCCTCGCCGGAGCGGAAGCTGAAGACCTCGCCCGGTTTTATCACCGCCGTTTGCTCCTCGCCCAGCGGCGCGTCCTTGTCCGGCTGGAAGGCGTACTGGATCGTAATCGTCATCCCATCCCCGCCGAGGCTCCGGACCCTCATCTTGGCGTAGCTTTCCCCGTCGGCCAAGCGGAGCTTCCAGCCCTTGATGGCGGGCGCCCATCCGTCCCCGCGCGGCTCGCGCCAGCCGAAGATGGCGGGCTCGACCCCCTCGGGGACCAGCTTCGCGTCCTCGGGGATATTCTCGACGGCGTCGAACTTTTTCAGCAGATCCTCGTCGGTGAGTTTTAAAAATTCGTCCCTTGTGACGGAAAAGGGAGGGTCTATGCAGGCGCCGGTGATCCCGCCAGGCCCGGCGGGGCCGCCGTTCGCGCATATCACGGAGCGCTTGACCGCTATATGCCATTCGAGGCTCTCCCGCGCCCTCTCCGCCGTGATGTCCAGCCTCTCCCCCGTGACAAGGCTGAAGTACTGGTAATCCTCCCCCTCGACGCTCCCCCCGGCCACCAGCCCCTCGGGAGCGAGAACGGTCAAATCCTTGACTGTCATTTTCAAAAACTCCATTTACTCGCCGTTTCGGTTTTGAACTTGTTTCAATGGTTAGATGCGTTCCAACGATAACACGTTTCGCCCCGGAGGGGACATGCGGCGGGAAAAACGGAGGTGGCTACCCCTTGACGTTTATGATCGGTTTCAGGTGGTGGATCACCTCCACCATATCCTTCTGCCGCTCGAGGACTTCGTATATGTTTTTGTAGGCGCCCGGCGCCTCGTCGAGGGTGGAGCCGCGGACGCGGGATGTTATCCCTTCCATGTCTTTTCTGAACTGGTCCATGGTTATCGTCCTTTTCGCCTCCCTGCGGGAGACGGCCCTGCCCGCGCCGTGGGAGCTTGAGCAGAGGCTTTTTTCATATCCCTTCCCCACGACGACGAAGCTGCCGTCCCGCATGTTGCCGGGGATGACGCCCTCCATGCCCTTCTCGGCGTGGGTGGCGCCCTTCCTGTGTATCCAGAGCCCGTTTTTGAACTCGGCGTGGTTGTGATGCCTGTTGATGAAATGAAGAATCTCCGGCTTCTCGCTCGGGCGGACGTAGTAGTATATTTCCCTTAACACCCGCTCCAGTATCTTCTTCCTGTTCTCCAGGGCGAACGCGAGGCAGAAGTTCATGTCCGTTATGTAGTCCTTGCCGCGGTCAGAGTCGGCGCGGAAGCCGTAATGGCCCTCCCTGGGCCTGTCGGAGCCGGCGGCCATGGCCATGTACGTGGCGGCGGTGTTCCAGCCGATGTGCCTGCTGCCGGAGTGGACGACTACCCAGACGCGCCCCTCCTCGTCGTGGTCCACCTCGATGAAATGGTTGCCCCCGCCGAGGGTGCCAAGCTGCTTGAGGCCGTTCTCTTTTTTCCATATCTTCGCCAGGATGGAGGTCATGGGGATATCGCCGTAGTCCCAGGGCTCCGGCCTCTTGTTGTGGGCGAAGCCGGTGGGGACGGCGCGGTATATCCCGTAGAAGATTTTTTCCCTGTTCTGGACGACCTCCTCCTTTTTCAACGGAGTCCTGGCGGCCAGCATCCCGCAGCCGATGTCGTAGCCCACCCACGCGGGAAGGATCACCCCGTCCGTGGCCACGACGGCCCCGATCGGCAACGAATAGCCAAGGTGCGCGTCGGGCAGGAGAACGCCCTTGACTGAAAAATCCTGTTCCATGGCGGCCCGGAACTGCCGCATAGTGTCCGGATCGACGTCTTCGGCGAAGATGTTGATTTCCTTGGCCAGACCTTTCATTCCCCCCACCTCCGGAACCGGGTTCGACCGTTTTCGCCTTCCGTCATTCTCTCGAAACCATCCATATGTATATTCTAAGCCCTTCCGGCGAAGACTGGGGAGTGTGTTCCTGAATTTCCGCCCGGCGCTGGGCGCGCTTTCAGGAGGAGAAGAGGACGGAAAGGTCGCCCGTGGAGGCCAGATGCTGGTCTATCCTTCGCAGAAGGCGGCTCATGGTCTGATCGGAGAGGATATAGCCTGCCTTGGTGACCATGGCGGCGCCGGGCGAGTTCAAGAACACGTCCACGCCATACTCGCCCTCCGCCTCGTTGGGGTAGTAGCCGAGGATCCTGGAGAGCGTGTCGGCGAAGTGGATTATGGTCGATATGAGCGGATAGTTGCTGTCTTTCCACGGGGAGTGGTGGTAGAAAACGGGTATGATCACCCTCGCCGGCAGCCGCCAGTTTTTCAGGGCGAAGGCTCCTATCTCGCTGTGCGACGCGCCAATGATCTCCTTCTCCAGCGACCGCGCCTCTACCTGCCGATCCTTCGCCTGGACCATGAGCCTTTCGTATTCCTCCGGCAGTTTCTTGCGCATTATGGCGTAGCCGATGTCGTGTATCAACCCTATGAGGAAAAGGGAGGAGACATCGGGCTCGTGAAACTCCTCCCCCAGCATCCGGGCCACGAAGGCCGTCAGGACGGAATGCTCCCACAGTCCCTTGAAAGACCCTCTTCCCTCCTGCTTGCCGTTCCCGAAGTAGATGGAGAGGGCCGAGGCCAGCACTATGTTCTTCAGTTCGCTGATCCCGAGGAGGGCCACGGCGTGGTCTATCGACGCCACCCTCCCCAGAAAACCGTAGAAAGGCGAGTTCGCCACCCTCAGCACGCGTGTGGCCACGGCCGGATCATGCTCGATTATCGAGACGATCTCGGACAGGTGATAGTTCTCCTTGTTAGACACGTCGATGATGCGAACGGCCGTCGACGGCAGGGCGGGAAGGGAGTCGAGCGACTCTATTATGTGTTTCAGCCGGGGGTCCATCTTTTATCGGCCCTCGCCGCCGCGGCTGGATTTTACGTATTCGTCCAGGTCCAGCATCATCGTTTCCAGCTTTCGCGAGACAGGCGCTTTCGCCTGGCCGGGCCTTTCGGCGCCGTTTCCACCGGCGGCGCCCCTCTCGCCCACGTCCCCCGGCCCCGCCATGGCGCGCGCGCTCTTCACGAGTTCCACGAGCGTCTCCAGGATCCTGTTCTGGGTGGCGATGCTCTTTTCGAACATCTCCGCGAGGCTTTTTTGGGCTTCCACGAGAGCCGGCAGGGCGGCCTGGCCACCGGTGGTTTCCGGCGCGGCCTTGTCCGCGTGCGGCGGCTCCCTGTCCGGCGCGGAGGGCGGCTGTTCTTTGGCCTTCTTCTCCTTCCGGCGCTTTTCCAGAGTCTGGCTGTATTTTTGCACCATCTCCAGCAGATCCTGGTCGTTGGCGTACCTGATGACGTCGCTCAGGAAGTTGGCCGCCCTCAGCGTGTCCTCGCCGGAGTTCCACGCCGCCACCTCGGCGGCGACTTCGCTCATGCATTTGCCCGCCACGGAGCCGGGCGCGCTTTCCATGAAGGGTTTCTGCCTCACAACGGCCTTCTCGACGGTCCCGTCCCGCAGGATCGGCGGAAGCCATTTTATGCTCCGGTTCAGGAATTTCCTGCCCGCCTCGTCTATCCTGCGCATGCTCTTTTCGGCGGCCTTCTTCGAGTCGAACATGTTTGGCAGGACCCGGATGTCGCCTGAGTACTGGTTGTTCGCCAGGATTTTTATCAGCGCGAACCCGTCCGTCATGGAGGTCGGCTCCGGCGTCAGCACCACCAGCACGGCGTCCGCCGCCCTGGAGAAAGCCACGTTCGAGGGCGCTATCCCCGCCGCCGTGTCGACTATCATGTAGTCGAACCTGTCCAGCTCGTGGAACTGGTACATGAGCGGGGCGTATATGGACTCGTCCACCTTCGTAAGCTCCTGTATCCCGGAGACACCGGGGATTATCATCACCCCCGGCGTTCCCTCGAACATCACCTCCTCCAGAGACGCGCCCTCATAGAGAAGGTGGTAGAAGGTAAGCTTTGGCTGGGCGCCGAGGAGGATGTTTATGTTGGCCAGGCCCAGGTCCGCGTCCATGACGACCGTCTTCTTGCCCATCCTGTTCAGGGCGATCGCCAGGTTCAGCGAGACATTCGTCTTGCCAACGCCGCCCTTTCCGCTGGAAACGGCTATTATCTTGTCCATAAATACTTTTCTCGCGGCGCCATCATTCCCCGGGTTTTAAAAACTCGGCCATGATAGCCGCCCGCCTGTCCCTGTTCAATACGCTGACCCTGAACGTCCCTCCATCCCCGCCGGATTTGTTCGAAAGCTCCTTGTCCAGGAAGGAGGCGAAAAGGTCCGGCGTGATGTAATCCGTCGGTTCCTTGAGCCTTTTTCGGACGTTCTTGAAGTTGCTGTAAAGCTCGTTGACGCGCTCTTTTGAGAAACCCTTCTTTGTCCTGGTCAGGATGGTCTGGTATTCAAGCTGCGCCCCATCCGGCGGCTCGAACCTGGGGAACCGGGAGTAAAACTCGGCGAACTCGGCCCTATACCTTGCGAGGGCCTCCGGCGGGGTCACGCGGACGATCTCCGACAGGGTGGTCTGGTCGAGCTTCTCCAGCCCGTCCTCCACCATGTTCTTCATCCCCTCCCTCTTCGCCGCCTCGTATATGACGTTTTCGTCGCCGTTGTCCAGGACAGCCTTCGCGACGCCCGCGTTTATCGGCAACAACTCCGATATGGCGATCCTCCCCCTGTAGCCGGAGTAGTTGCAGTCCACGCACCCCTCGCCCTTGTAGAACTTCATGTGTATCGGCTCCTCGGGGAATATCACCCCCCACTCCTCCTCGTCCGGCGTGTACTGGCGCTTACAGTTCGGGCATATGGCCCTGGTCAGCCGCTGGGCCAGGACGCCCTTTAAGGCCGAGGCTATCTGCAGGTTCGAAAGGTCCAGGTCGCGCAGCCGGGCGACGGCGCCTATGGCGTCATTCGTGTGAAGCGAGGAGAGAACCAGGTGCCCCGTCAGAGCCGCTTCGACGGCTATATTCGCCGTTTCCCGATCGCGTATCTCGCCCACCATCAGGATATCCGGGTCCAGCCTGAGGAACGACTTCAGCAGCCGGGCGAAGGTCAGGCCGATCTTCGGCTCCGCCTGCGTCTGCATAAGGCCCCGGACCTTGAACTCCACCGGGTCCTCGGCGGTTATTATCTTCACGTTGGGGTGGTTTAGGTAATGCAATCCGGCGTAGAGGGTGGAGGTCTTCCCGGAGCCGGTGGGGCCGGTCACCAGTATCATCCCGGAGGGGTTTCTGAGTATTTTTACGAACTTGCCGAGCATATCGTGGGAGTGGGAGAGCTGGTCGAGGCGGACGTTGGCCTTGCGGGAGTCCAGTATCCTCATGGTGACGTTCTCGCCGTACACCCCCTTGCATATGGCGACGCGGAAGTCGAGGTTCACCTTCTCCTTCCGCTCGTTGTCGTATATGGACATGCGGAACGCCCCGTCCTGCGGCAGGCGCCGTTCGGCTATGTCCAGGTCGGACATGACCTTGATCCTGGAAGTCACCGGCATGGCCTTCGCCTGCAGCCGCTTGCGTATGGCCCCGTCGCGGAGCTCCCGGAGCATCCCGTCTATACGGTAGCGGACGTGAATGCCGTCCGGGTCGTTCTCTATGTGTATGTCGGAGGCCTTGGAGGCTATGCCGTAGGAGATTATGAGGTTCACGAGCTTTTCCGCCTCGCTGTCCTTGTCCGGCGCCACGTACATCGACACCTGCTCCGCCTCGTCCCGGCCCCGCTCCAGGGATATGTCCAGCGACTCCTGGATCATGTCCCCCAGCCCCTCGTCCATCTCGTCCCATTTAGGCTCTTCCCCGTAGATTTTCCTGTAGACGGTCTCAAAGTCCTCCTTGCGGACGAGAACAAGAGCGGTCTTGAAATTTATGATGGAGTCGAACCCCTCCAGCCTCTCGATGTCGAACGGGTCGAACAGGGCGAGGGTGAGCCTCTTGCTCACGAAGTCCAGGGGGACGACCCTGTATCTCATGGCGTCCTTTGGCCCCACCAGGTTCCTGAGCCGCGCCGCGTCCAGCCTGCCGACCGCCTCCTCGTTCATGATCCGGAAGTCCATGGCGAACTGCCGGGCCAGCACGCGGTGGAACTCCACCTCCGATATGAGGCTCTCCTTTATCAGCGTCTCCCCCAGGGGCGCGTCGAAGAACTTCTGCTTCTCCAGGGCAAGCTCCAGCTGCTCCCGGGAGATGAGGCCCGCCTCCACCAGCATCTCGCCTATGGGGCGGCGTTTCTTGTATTTTTTGAGGATCCTGTAAAGTTGCTGGACGGATATGAACCCCTCCCCGGCCAGGATCTCCCCCAGGGAGCGGGCCAGGGAGTGCTCGGACATTATCGACCGCAGCTCCTCCTCCGACAGCACGTTCTCATTCACCAGGATCGTCTGGAAGGAGGGGACATTGAGCTGCTGCTTCAGGCACTCGTAAAGCTGGCTCCTGTCTATGTGCCCCAGCTTCACCAGCGTCTCGCCGAGGAACTGGCTCGGCTTCTTCTCCCGCAGGGCGACGGAAAGCTCCTCCCGGGTTATGACGCCGTCGCCCACCAGCGCCTCGCCGAGCCTCTGGTTGATCTTGTATTTCTTCTCGATCGCCTCCAGGGCGGCCTTGTCCATGTACCCTTTCTCCACCAGGTACATGGAAAGGTCGAAACCCCGCGTCTTCTCCCGCTCGGCTTTCTGGAGCTTGAGGGCCGCCTCGAGCTGCTGCCTGGATATGACCCCCTCGGAAACCAGTATCTCCCCCAGCAGCTTGCCCGTTCGCGGTTTTACCGCCGTCTCCGCCCCATCCATAGTTATCATCGGCGCTTTCTGAAGACGTGGTTGAACAGCCTTCCCGTTTCTTCCTTTTTCCAACTTTATTACTATTGCCGGGATTTGGCAATATCGGGCGGCCGCCTCCATGGCTCCGGGACGGAACGATGTTGCAAAAACGTTTCCACGAGGGTATTCTTCATCGATCCCTGTCAGCTTGAGGACATATGCTTTTTCAGGACGTTATATTGAATCTCCAGAGGTTCTGGGCGGACCAGGGCGCGGCGATCATGCAGCCCGCGGACATTGAGGTCGGCGCGGGCACGTTCAACCGCCACACCTTCCTGCGGGCGCTGGGGCCGGAGCCGTGGAAGGCCGCCTACGTGGAGCCGTCGCGCAGGCCCACGGACGGACGCTACGGGGACAACCCCTTCCGCCTGCAACACTACTACCAGTTCCAGGTGGTGATAAAACCCAACCCCGAGGACTCCCAGGAGCTTTACATCGAATCCCTCAAAAGCCTCGGAATAAGGCCCGAGGCTCATGACATCCGCTTCGTGGAGGACGACTGGGAGTCGCCCACCCTGGGGGCATGGGGCCTGGGGTGGGAGGTCTGGCTGGACGGGATGGAGATAACCCAGTTCACCTATTTCCAGCAGTGCGGCGGGCTGGACCTGAGCCCCGTGACGGTGGAGCTGACCTACGGCCTGGAGCGCATAGCCATGTACCTGCAGGACATCGACAACGTCTTCGACCTTGAGTGGACGGAAGGGCTGACATACGGCGACGTCCATCACCGTGACGAGGTGGAGTTCTCCAGTTATAACTTCAACCACGCCAGCGTCGAGCTTCATCTGGAATGGTTCGACGAGATGGAAGGCGAGGCGCGTCGGCTCCTGGACGAGGGGCTCGTTCTCCCGGCGCACGACTTCCTGCTAAAGCTCAGCCACGCCTTCAACATGCTCGACGCCAGGGGGGCCATATCCGTCACGGAGAGAACCCGCTACATAGCCCGCGTCCGGGCCGTCGCCCGCCGCGTGGCGGAGGACTACATATCCTTGCGCGAGCGGCTGGGTTTTCCGCTGCTCCGGGGCGCCGGGAACCCGGCCGCGGGGGCCTGAAAATTTTGTCTTGACCTCGCTTCTGGTAAGATTAATATGTTACAGGCGCGACTGACCCTTTGAACCAACAGGCAAGGCAGGAAGATGGGTGATATTGATACGAACATAAAAGTGCTGGTGGTTGACGACTTCGCCACCATGAGAAAAATCGAGAAGAACATCCTGGGGCAGCTCGGGATCAAGAACGTGGACGAGGCCGACGACGGCTCCACGGCCCTGCCCAAGATCCAGCAAAACAAATACGACGTCATCCTGATGGACTGGAACATGCCCCAGATGAGCGGCCTTGAGCTGCTGAAGGCCGTCCGGGCGGACCCGAACACGAAAAATGTTCCCATCATAATGGTCACCGCGGAGGCCCTGAAGGACAACATCGTGGCCGCGGCCCAGGCGGGCGTCAACGACTACGTGGTAAAACCGTTCACCGCGGCGGTGCTGGAGGAGAAGCTCAAAAAGGTGCTGAAGTAGCGGCGCGCTCTATTAGTAAAAAAACCGGCTTCGTCGCGCAGTGACCAGCCCATGGATTTTATCGATTAAGACGTCACTTTCCTGGCGATGGCGTCATAAAGCATCCGCGCCTCCTTGAAGTCCGGCTTCAGGGAAAGGGCCTTCTCCAGGCTCTTCTTGGCCTTCGCGTCGTCCCCCTTTTCATGGTACGCCCTGCCCATGTTGAAGTAGAGGGCCTCGTCGTCCGGGTCTATGGAGACCGCCTTGTCGTAGTTCTCGATGGCCATGTCGTACATGTGGCCCTTGCGCAGCTCTATGCCGTACTCGTTGAAAAGGTGCTTGTTTTCCTTGTCGTAAAGCGAGTCTATCTCCGAAAGCTTCTCGAAGCTCTCCCTGGCCTTGTCCACCTCCCCCAGCGACAGGTGCGCCTTGCCTTTGCCGAGGTGGGCCTTGAGATTCTTGCCGTCCATCTTCACCGCCTGGCCAAACTCAAAGGCGGCGGCGTAATATTCTTTTTTGTTAAGGTGCCTCTCGCCCTCGTTGACCTTGTTTTCGGCCTTCTCTTTCTTCTTGTCATCCTCCGTTTTGGGCTTGAGGGAACAGGTATGCATGGAGCAGTCCTTGAACCGGGCGCTGAACTCCTCCATGCTGATGGTGTCCATCACTATGGCGGTGGGCGTTCCGTCGGGCTTGAGGTAGTAAAGGTCCACCTCGCCCTTGGGGTTCGACTTGCAGTAATAGTGAATGTCGTGCGCCTGGGCGGAGACCCTTTTCGTCGCCATCGTCCCTGCCTCGATGGCTTTGCTCTCGTAATAGACTCCCTTGACGGTATCAGCGGCCATAAGAACTTCAGCGCAAGGTTATAAGAGGTTTAAAGCATACCATAAAAACAGCCGCCCCGGGCGCCCCGGCTCCGGGGCGTCATCGCAGGATCATGGAGGCGAAGCTGACCATCGTCTCCCGTCCGCCCTCCAGGTTCTGCTTGTACTCCAGCAGCTCGCCCCGGTCGGCGTCCGAAACGCTTAAAAGAGCGTGGAGAGCCGGATAGCCGCAGACCCTGTTCGCCTCGTTGACGGCGGCGATCTTCCGCGAAAATCCGTCCATGTCCATCCGCCCCAGGGCGGCCAGGAGCTCTTCGTCGTCGGCCCTGATCCGCGCAAGATCATCATCGCCGAGCGCCCCCTTGTCGCCGAACCTCGCCCCGACGTGCGAGAAGTCCACGCTGGCGACGTAAAAAACCTTTCTGCCGGACTCCTCGGCGGTCTTCCTGATCGCCGCCAGGAGTCTCTTTATCCTTTCCCCGTTAAACACGGGGTGATCCAGCCCCCACACCGTCTCCGGAAACGAAAGGAGGATGGGGACGGCGGTGACCTCCGGCCTGTCCCTGAAAAGACGCGCCATGAACAGCGCCTGGAACTCTATGGAATGCTCCTTCATGTGCGCCAGGACCTGCCCCCTTATATCCTCTCCGAAATTCTTTTCCAGCGCCTCCAAAAAAGGCCTGTCCACACGCATCGGCCCCGCCGGGGTGTCGAAGTCCTTGTCCAGCGCGGAGAAAAAATCATCCGTGAGGGTATGACCCGTTCCCAGGATTACGAAAAGGTCCGCCCCGCTGCGCGCCGCCTCCCGCCAGCCCGCGGCCATCATGTCCGCCCCTACCCGGAAGTCTATGTGCGGAGCGATCATGGCCCGCGGCGGCGGCCCGTCCTCCAAAGCCGCGCCGCCCGCCAGCAGGCCGTCGATCAGCTCCCCCAGCTCGGCCGGGTCCTCCGGGTAGCTCTGGCCGGCAAGGCAGGGCGCCCTCGACGGGCGCGAGAGGAACTCGCCGATCACGGCGTCCCTGTGCCGCGCGAAGCGTTCGTTGTTCAACATCAGGGCGATATCCATCTGCTCTATGAGGCCCTCCACGTCCTCCCTGCTGACAGGGATGTCAAACCTTTTCCGGAAATCCTCCATGACGCGCTCGACGCTCCTTTTGCCGTCCATCAGCGCAAGAAGGCAAAAGGCGGGATAGGAGACCATCAACTGGGCGTCGGTGAGCCTGGCGGGGTCGAAAAGCGCCATCATCGTCTCGCCGTCTTTCATGACGGGGGCCGCCTCGATGGGCCGCAGGGCGGGATATTCGTTCATTGTACTGTCACGCGCGGTCCTGCTGAAAAAAACCTCTGCTTTATCAAACCGGCCTGGGGGCTTAAAATAAGCCGTCCCTCGCGAGGCTTTCGCGTCCGGCGGCGATGGATATTATAAATATTTTCAGGAGAATTGACCATGGCAAAGACCTTCAGGATGATCCGCCTTGTGGGAACTTCGCAGGTGAGCTACGAGGACGCCATAAACAGCGCCGTGGCCGACGCGGCGGAATCCCTGCGCTCCCTGAGCTGGTTCCAGGTGGCTGAACAGCGCGGCAGGATAGACGAGTCCGGCAGGGTGGCGGAATGGCAGGCCGTCGTGGATATCGCCTTCAGGGTCGAAAAAGAGGGTTGACGCCGCCCGCCCTCATTTTTCCCGGGCCCGGGAGAAGAAATAGGTCTTTTTCTCCTCGCCCCGAAGGAGTCTGCGGATGTTGTCACGATGGGTGAAAAAGATCAGCGCCGCCATCACCGCGGCGAGGACGATAAGCTCCGCTGGGGCCTTCTCGCCCAGGAGCGGCCCCTGGACGGCCAGGAAAACCGGGGCGCAGACGGCGGCCATCATGGAGCCGAGGGAGACGTATTTCGTGGCGCCCGTCACGGCCAGGTAGACCGCCAGCGAGGCCAGGGCGACATACGGCGCAAGCCCCAGGAAAACCCCTCCCGCCGTGGCCACACCCTTGCCGCCCCTGAAACCGGCGAACACCGTCCACACGTGTCCCGCCACCGCCGCCGCGCCGCAGTATAACGCCGTCCTCTGGTCCGAAAGAACTCCCACGCCAACGGGCGCCGCGAAGACCACCGCCGCGTACCCTTTGAAGGCGTCCACGCCCAGGGTCAGAAGGTACGGCTTCATACCGAACAGCCTGTAGACGTTGGTGGCGCCAGCGTTTCCGCTGCCGTGTTCTCTTATGTCCACGCCGCCGATGACCCTGCCCACGATCAGCGCAGTGGGGATCGAGCCCAAAAGATAGCTCAGCGCAAGAGCCGCCGCCAGGCTCGTCACCGCTCCTCCTCCCCGCTCCCGCAGACGATGACCCTGTTCCTGCCCTCCCGCTTGGCGCGGTACAGGGCCTCGTCGGCTTTGTTCACAAGCTCAGCGGGCGACCCCGCGCCATCTGTCTCCATCCCGCACACCCCCAGCGACACCGTGACGCCCAGCCCCTCCTTCTCGGTCCGGAAGGGGCGGCGTTCCGTGTCGCGCCTTATGCGCTCGGCCAGGACCCGGGCCTTGTCCACACCGGTCTGTGGCAGCAGGATGGCGAACTCCTCCCCGCCGTACCTCGCCAGGGTGTCTATTTTCCTGACATGTTTTTTGAGCCGCTCCGCAAGATCGGCCAGTATCGTGTCCCCCACGGGATGGCCGTGGGTGTCGTTTATCCTCTTGAAAAAGTCGATATCCATCATCACGAGGGAGAGCGGCTGACCGTATCGGGAAGCCCTCTCGAACTCAAGCCCCAGGATCTCGTGGAAGTGGCGGTGGTTGTAAAGCCGGGTGAGCCCGTCCGTTATCGCCATCCTGCGCAGCTTGGACATCGCCCGGGCATTGTTCAGCGCCGCGGAGATCATCTGGGTCACCAGCTCCACGGTGTTGAAGTCGATATTGTCGAAAAACCCTTTGTCGGAGCCGTTCAGGTTCAACGCGCCCAGGCGCTGGCCCCCGGCGATAAGCGGGGCGCAGAGGGCGTGGCCGTCGGTGTACTTGGACCTTCTTTCCCCGGCGGCGTATTTCGAGGACGGGAAGTCGCTCGTGATGATCCTCCGCCCCGTCTCCAGCGCCTCCTTCATGATCGGCGAGTCCAAAATCGAAACAGACAGCGCGTTCATATCCTCATCGCCGTGGTTGTGTATGAGAGCCCGCAGCACCCCCTCGTCCTCCTCGTCCAGCAGGAAGATGGAGTACCGCTCCGCGGGCAGGAGCCTTTCGAGCTTGGTCGCTATGGCTATCGATATGGCATCCATCTCCACGGTGTTCATGGAGTGGGCGAAATCCACCACCCTCTCAAGCTGCCGCCGGTAGCCTTGTATCCTGCAATGGGCCCTGATCTTGGCGGTCAACTCCGCCATGTTGTATGGCTTCGTGATGTAGTCGTCGGCCCCCACGTCCAGCCCGATCACCTTGTCCTTCGTCTCCCGCAGGGCGGAGGCGAAGACGACGGCCACGCCGCGGGTGGCGGCGTTTTCCTTTATGCGGCGGCAGACCTGGCGCCCGTCGATGTCCGGCATCATGATGTCCAGGAGCACAACGTCCGGGGAAACCCTGTCCACGGCCTCCAGGGCCTCCGCGCCGGTGGCGGCGGTCATGGTCTTGTACCCTTCCGCGTCGAGAGCGGCCTGGATGGTCAGGCGGATGTCCTCCTCGTCGTCCACTATGAGTATGGTAGAGTCGTTCACTTCATTCACGCCTCGGAGCCTTCCGGGACGGGCAGGGTCAGGCGGAACCTGCTTCCCTGCCCCGGCTCGCTTTCCACCGTTATCGACCCATTATGCGCCCTCATTATCTCCTTGCAAATAGCCAGGCCCAGCCCCGTTCCCGCGTGGCGGCGCCTGATGGAGCTGTCCGCCTGGGTGTACTTGTCGAACATCCTGTCCATGAATTCAGACGGTATCCCCTTCCCGGTATCCTCAACGTCGACAACCACCGCGGGAGCGCCCTTCTCCATCCCCCGGCCCAGCTTCACCAGCGTCCGGTCCCCTTTTTCCGTGAATTTCAGGGCGTTCGACAGCAGGTTATCCATCGCCTGCGCCATAAGCCCCGGGTCGATGTCCACTTTGGGGAGCCCGTCCTCGGCCTCCAGGGAGAGACCCACCCCCTTGTCCTTGAAGGCCAGCGAAAACTGGTCCACGCAGAAGGCGGCGGTGGGCAACAGGCTCGCACGCTCCAGGGACAGCTCCATTTGCCCCGCCTCGAGCCGGGCGAGGTTCAGAAGGTCGTTGACGAGCCGCTCCTGCCTGTCGACGTTCCTGCCGATAATGTCCATGAACTTGCGCTGGCTCTCCGTCACGCTCCCCAGATTCCCCCGCGCCAGGTTGTCCACGGCGGCCCGGATCGACGTGAGCGGCGTCCTCAGCTCATGGGATATCATGCTTGTGAACTCATCCTTGAGTCTCTGATACTCCTTGTCCCGCGTTATGTCGGTGAACAGGATCAAGACGCCCGCCACCTCCCCGTCGGGCCCCGCCACCGGCGTCATGCGGGCCATGTAAGTCTTCGTCCCGACCCGCGCCTCGAAGGTCTCGACGCCTTCGTCATTGCCCGGCCGGTCCCTCGGCGCGTTTTTCTCAAGGGAGGCGAGGAAGTCCTCAAGCCCTGTCCCGTCCTGCCCCCCAAGACCGGGGAAAAGCCTCGCCGCCACGGGGTTTATGACCTCCGGCCTCCCTTCGGTGTTGAAGAATATCATCCCGTCAGTCATACCGCGGATCACCGTCTCCATCTTGCTCTTCTCGGCGTCCAGCTCATTTCTCAGCCTTATGAGATTCACGCTCTGCCGGGCCAGGCTGTCGGTGATGTCGCGAAGCTCGATGTTCCTTTTCCGCAGGTCGCCGAGGCGCTTCGCCTCCCGTCCGGCCTCCTCCCCCGCGCTGAGGGACGCGGCGATATATGGAAGGGAGCGCAGCCCCTCATCGTCCAGGGTGACCAGCGGCCACAACCCGAGATCCAGGGCTTCCACCGGAGCCATGAAGCCGGACGAGGGGGCCAGCGCGGCCATACCCGCGCCGGGGATGAACGAACGCAGCCTCCGCGCGGCACGCAGCGAGACCGCCGGGTCGGGGGAGAGGTCTATGAGCGCGGCGTCGAACCCTTCGGGCGGGGAGGAGAGCCCAGCGGCCTGCCCAGCGGAAATGAAATCGAGGCGCGAGCTCCCGGCTCTGGCCGCCTCGAAGGCGCGCCTTATCCGCTGGCGCGAAGCTTCATCGTCCTCCACGACGAGGATCCGGGAGCTCCTTGTCAAATCATACCTTCCGGAGATGGGCCGCCGCGTTCTCTTCTAAAAGACTTCATCGGCGGGCTGGTCCACGGTTGGCGGGAGTATCTCTATGGCCCTCCTGCCGGTCTCTCTCTCGCAATAGTACTGGCAAAGCCCGCAGCCGACGCAATCCAGCGTCTTTATGACTGGCCGTTCGCCCAGGACGGTTATGGCCTCGCCGGACAGGGGGCACATGTCGACGCAGACGCGGCAGCTTCCGCCCTCGTAGGCGAGGCAGGCCGCCGGGTCCAGCCTGGCCTTTCCGATGTTTATCTCCTTTATCGAGAGGGGCATTTCGAGAGCCTCCTCCTTGCAGACCTCGACGCAGTGAAGATCGGAGCATAAAAAACAGGCCTTGCGGGAGGGGTTGAAAGTCGGCGTCCCCCCCGCGGCGCCGTATTCCTCCGGGACGCGGAAAAGCACGTCCTCCGGGCAGGCTCTTATGCAGTCGTCACATCTTGTGCAAAGCGTCTCGAACAAGTCCCCTGCGACGGCGCCCGGCGGGCGTAAAAGGCCGCGTTTCGGCTCCAGCGGGCCCGGCTCGTCCCCGGCCATAGCCTCCTGCGCCGCCTCGGCGAAATCTCCCACAAGCCTCCCCAAAAGGCCCAGCCCTTCGCGCAGGACGCCCCGGCGGCTTACCGGACGGTTGTATCTTTCGCTCATATCGTTATTCTACATGATTATGCGCGCCTGCCGGCCACGCCGGGGGCCGGCTGCGGGCAAGAACCACGATCTTCGCGGATGATATAATGGCCGGAAGCGAAACGCGATTGAAAGGCTCCACGATGGCTATCGGGAGGATCCGCCGCGCGACCCGTTATCTTTCCAGATACAGGGAGATATTCCACGTGCTGGTCCGCTATGGCCTGGCGGACTGGGCGCGGCGAGTCGACATCGACTTCGTCAGGGGCATCATAACCAGCCGGGCGGACCCCGAGCTTCTGAAACTCTCCACCGAACAGCGCGTCCGCCATGCCCTGATGGAGCTGGGGCCGACGTTCATAAAGTTCGGGCAGATGCTCTCCATGCGGCCGGACCTTGTCGGAGTTCCCATGTCCGACGAGCTCAAAAAACTCCTGTCCCACGTGGAGGCGGATCCTCCGGAGACCGTCAGGAAGATCGTGGCCGAGGAGCTTGGCAGGAGCCCGGACGAGATATTCGCCGAGTTCGACCCGGAGCCGGTGGCGTCGGCGTCGATCGGGCAGGTCCACAAGGCGCGGCTGAAGCCGGGCGAGGCGGTGGCCGTAAAGGTCATCCACGACGGGATAGAGGGGATCGTGGAAAGGGATCTCGACATCATCCGCGACCTGGCGGGGCTGGTGGAGGACTACGTGGAGGAGGCCCGCTACTACAAGCCGAGGGAGACCGTGGAGAGCTTCGCCCGGACGATGACGCGCGAGATGGACTTCATGCGCGAGGCGCGCAATATCATCAACCTGGCGGAGGACTTCGCCGACGATGAGACGGTGAAGATCCCGAGGGTTTACGAGGACTACACAACCTCCCGCGTCCTGGTCATGGAGTGGATCGACGGTATTCCCCTGGACACCGTGGACCCGGAGACGGAGACGCGGTTCGACGTGTCCGAGGCGGCGGACAAGGGGGCGAAAATATTCCTGAAGATGGTCTTCGTCAACGGCTTCTACCACGCCGACCCGCACCCGGCGAACATCATGATAATGGACGACGGGAGGATCGCGCTGCTGGACTACGGCATGGTGGGCAGGCTTTCCCTCAAGATGCGCGAGTATGTCGAGGACGGCGTCTCCGCCGTCGTCCGCAGGGACAGCGAACGGCTCGCCCAGATAATAATCAAGGCAGGCTCCCTGCCGCCGGACCTCGACACGACGACGCTGGGCGCGGACATAACGGACTTCATATCGTTCTACGGCTCCCTGCCGATATCGAAGATCAAGCTGTTCGAGGCGCTCAACGAGGTGGTGTCCATAATCCACAGGCATCACATCATCCTGCCATCGGAGATAACCATGCTCATAAAGACGCTGGCGACGCTGGAGGGCTCGCACCGCTCCCTGAACCCGGAGTTCAACCTGCTTTCGCTGATCCGTCCCTACCAGGAGAGCATGGCCTGGTCCGCCCTCTCCCCCACGAGGGGGCTCAACAGGGCGCGCAGGTTCTACTACGAGCTGCAGGACTTCGTGGAGACCGTCCCCTCGGCGCTCATGGATATCATCGAGCGGTTCCGCAAGGAGACGCTGGAGATACACATGGAGCACCGGGGGATGGAAAGAAGCGCGAACAGGCTTACCTTCGGGATACTCACGGCGGCCATCTTCATGGGCTCCTCGATGGTGCTGAGCGCCGGGATACCGCCCCTTGTTTTCGGGTTTTCGCTGCTGGGGGTTATCGGGTACATCGTATCCCTTGTAATGGGGTTGAGGATACTCTGGGCCATCATGGTTTCGGGGAGACTGGACTGAGCTTATATTTTCAAGAGAGGGTCATATGAAGGAGATGGATAAAATGTTCGATCTGATACGCGACGCGACGAAGATGGGGCTCGGCGCCCTCTCCCTTTCAAAGGAGAACCTGAAAAAAGTGACCGACGACCTGACGGACATCGGAAGGGTCAGCAAGGAGGAGGGGGAAAGGCTTTTCAAGGAGTTCGAGGAGTCCCGGGAGAAGTATAAAAAAGACTTGGAGGAGTTCGTGGAAGAGGCCGTCAAAAAGGCGATAGACAGGGCCGGGCTGGCGCCGAAAACGGAGGTCGCCGAGCTGCGGGCCAGGGTGGCCGAGCTGGAGGAGACGCTGAGGGTCGTGAAAGAGGAGCGGGCCGTGGACGAAAGCGAGGGGGCGGGGGGGGCCTGATCCCTCTTCGGCCCGCCGGAGTTGTGGACGGCGGGCCGGCTGGGCCCTTGACGGCGCGCGCCTCACACGCGGCCGGAGGGGACCGCCTCTTTAGCCGAAGGCCTCGGAAAGCTCCAGGTATCTCAGGATTATGTCGGACATCATGTCCGTATTATTCCGGGCGTTATTGAAAACCAGGTGATAAAGCGACGGGTCCGACGAGTCCATCCCCGTGAAGTCGGCCACGAACCTCGAGCGGGCGCTCTGCCTGGCCCTCAGCAGGTTCTCCGCCTCGACGCGGTTGAGCTTGAAAAGCTCCTCCACCCGGCGCAGCCGCCAGGAGTGGGACGCCACGACCCTTATGTGGATCCCCATGAATTTCTTCGGATCGAGCATGTGGGTTATCACCTGCCCGCCGGAGCCCAGGATCACGCAGTTGCCCTTGTCGGCAAGGTTTAAAATGACGTTCCTCATCCCCTCGAAGACGTGGCTTGACGGGGACTGAAGGTATCTTGGCACCAGCGCGTCCACGAACCAGTCGCGGAACTTCCAGCGCTTCTCCGACACCTCGCGCACCATCTCCACGGTCTCGCTCTCGGAGTCGGCCACCATCTGCTCCATCATGCGGTGAGTGAACAGCGTCCAGGGCTCCGTCGAGCGCTCGTTTATCTTCTTCACCAGCTTGTCGGCGGCTTCGTAACCCTCGCACCCGTATTCCCGGGAAATGGTCACGAAATAGGTTCTCTTCGGCTTTTCTTTCTCCAGGGCCGCCTCCCTCCTGGCCACCCAGTCCCGGTAGAAATTCAAGTCGAGAACGGCTTCTTCGAAATGAGGTTCGCGCATATAGCCTTTTCCACCCTCCGCTTTGAGAATTAAAGGTCAAGCTCAACCGCAGGTTACGTATTGTATAACCTGAGGAGGGAAAAGAAAACGCCTGAATTGAAAACAACCCGGCGGCCCCTGGGGGCCGCCCCTGTGTGACAAGGATCGTAACGGCGCCGGGCTAAAAATGGCGGAAATCGTCGTCCCGCTCGCGCTCGTCCAGGGCGATGACGTCGCTTGGTTTCACCGCCGGGCCGGCTTTGCCTCCCTGGCGCTGGATATGCCTGCCGTATTTCCGGTCGTCCTTCTGGATATGGTTCACCAGCCAGTCCATCAGAAAACCCATTATCTCGTCGCTGATCGCCTGGCGCCCGGCCTTGAACTCGTTGTAGAACCTGCCCACCTGCGCGATGAGATCCTCGTGGACCTTCTTGTGCGAGTCGCTCTCCGGGAAGCCCACGTCCCTCTGCAGCTTCTCCTCGGCTGCGAAATGGGTCTTGGTGTAGTCCACCAGCGAGTCCAGCACATGGCCGAGAGCCTGCCTGCTCTTCCCGGCGAGTTTGGCCGAGTAAAGCTCGTTCACAAGGTTAACAAGCCTCCTGTGCTGGGCGTCCATCTCCGGGACGAAAACCGTGAACGCCCTCTCGTCCCAGGTTATGATCTCCTTGTCCGCGGCTGGGCGCGCGGCCTTGGGACGCGCGGCCGGCGCTGGAGATGGATGGGGCGCGGCGGTTTCGCGTCCGCCTCCCTGGCGCTGGATATGCCTGCCGTATTTCCGGTCGTCCTTCTGGATATGGTTCACCAGCCAGTCCATCAGAAAACCCATTATCTCATCGCTGATCGCCTGGCGCCCGGCCTTGAACTCGTTGTAGAACTTGCCCACCTGCGCGATGAGATCCTCGTGAACCTTCTTGTGCGAATCGCTCTCCGGGAAGCCCATGTCCCTCTGCAGCTTCTCCTCGGCGGCGAAATGGGTCTTGGTGTAGTCCACCAGCGAGTCCAGCACGCGGCCGAGGGCCTGCCTGCTCTTCCCGGCGAGTTTGGCCGAGTAAAGCTCGTTCACGAGGTCTACGAGCTTCTTGTGTTGGGCGTCCATCTCCGGGACATAGACGGTGAACGCCTTCTTGTCCCAGCTTATGATCCCCTTGTCCGCGGCTGGGCCCCGCTCCACGGCCTTTCGCTCCGGCAGGGCTTTTACTGCTCCCTCGTCCTCCTCCTCGGCTCCCTCCAGCTCAAACCGGTGGAGCATGTTCTTAAGAATCATTACCTGGTTGGTCAGGTGCTCCGCCGCGGCGAGGTTCTCGTCGGCGATGGCGGCGTTTTTCTGAGTGACCTCGTCGATGCTGGTGACGCCCTTCCTGGTCTCCTCTATCCCCTTGGCCTGCTCCGCGGAGGACTGGGCTATCTCCCCGATAAGGTCCTTGACCTTCGTCACGCCGTTGACGATCTCGTCCAGGGCCTCGGCCGTCCTGGACGCCACGGAGGCGCCGTCCTGGGAGTCCTTCACCGATCCCTCGATAAGCTCCGCCGTCTCCTTGGCCGCCTTGGCGCTGCGGGAGGCGAGGTTGCGCACCTCCTCGGCCACCACGGCGAACCCCTTGCCGTGTTTGCCCGCCCGGGCGGCCTCCACGGCGGCGTTCAGAGCCAACAGGTTCGTCTGGAAGGCGATCTCGTCTATCACCTTCACTATATTGGATATTTTCTGGCCGGAGACCACTATCTTCTGCATGGCCTCGACCATCTCCTCCATGCTGTGGCTTCCCTTGTCGGCCGCCTCGCTGGCCTGCCCGGCCAGCTCATCGGCCTTGGCGGCGTGCTCGGCGGTGAGGCTCACCTGGCTCGATATCTGCTCCATCGAGGCAAGGGCCTGCTCCATGGAGCTGGCCTGCGACGAGGCGCCTTCGGAAAGGGTCTGGCTGGACTGGGATAGCTGCTCGGCGCTCTGGGCCACCCCCTCGTTCACGTGGCTTATGCCGTATATAAGCTCCCTTATACTCCTGTTGGTCTTCTCCAGCCCGCTCTTTATCACACCGCTGGCCCTGAAGGTGAAGTCGCCCTCGGCCAGCCTTGCGAAGGCGGCCACGATCTCGTCCCTCAGGTTGTCGGCGAACCTGTCTATCGCGCGCGCCATCCTGCCTATCTCGTCGTCCCGCCGCATGTCAAGGCGCGCGTCCAGGTCCCCCGCGCCCAGGGCGTGGATCACCTCCACCATTTTCCGGATGGGCCTCAAGACCAGCCTGGACATGATGAAAAGGACTATGCCCAGCAGAACGGCGAGCTCGGCCACCTGGAGGGCCGTCATGCGGTTGAAATCGCCGGCCAACCTGTTGTCGATCTCTTCGAGGGACACCAACATGCTCACGGCTCCGTTGGACTGCCCGATCTCCCCCTCGTGGCAATCCAGGCACCGGACCCCGCCCCGGTCCTCCTCGATAACCAAGGGAACCACCGCGCGCAAAAGACGCCTGCCGTCCTTCTCCAATATCTCGTATTGCGGCTCGGCGGCCTCCAGGGCCCTGCGGTCTATCTCGTCCATCGGCTGTTCGCCAGCCAACCCTTCCCCGAACTGCCTCGTCACGCTCTCGCTGCGGAACACGCGAAGCTCGTCGAGGCCGGGGGTCGTCTTCTTCACGAGGTCAAGAAAAGTCCCCCGCTGGTCTATGGTTCCCTCGACCATCATGGCGTTCAGAGAGCTCAAGATCGTCTCGGCTATGCCGCAGGCTTGAGCCTTGATCTCCTGGAGGGCCTGCTCCTCCTGGTTCCTGTAAAAAGAGATTATGTTGAAAAGGGAGGAGAAGATGAAGACACAGGCGATGGCCACGGCCAGCTTGGCGGCCAGGGTGTTGAGGCGAAACCGTTTCATAAAAGGGGACTCCTGCTATATATAAAACATAGCGCGCTACGCCGAGATCCCCTCCTCTTTCCGGCCCGACGCCCCCCACGGCCCAGCCCCGGGCGAAAACGCGCCGCGCCTTTCGGGCGCGTGAACACGATCCGCTTCAACTAGATGCGGGTAACATTATGACACAACAGAGGCGGCGGCGACAAGCTTTTCTAATTATGAAAACAGGTCCGCCGGGGCTATCTCCAGGTGTATCCGCAACCCTCGATGTCGTCGGGAAACATGGGGTACCTGTGGCATATGACCGGCTTCTCCTCCGGCCTGCCGTTAAGGGCGCACAGGTTGTCGCTTGTAAGGCGCTCGCAGGGAATGTCAATCTCGAAAAGGAGCCTGTCGGCGCCGTGGTCGGCGTCGGTGATTCTGATTCCACGGAAGGAGTAATAGACCCTTGCTTCCTCGAGGGAGCCGTGCTGGCCGACAACGTGGCTCAGGACTCCCGTTATCCTGACCGACCGGCAGCACTCGCCGCAACGGCGGCATTCCCCGAAGCGCCTCATCAGCCAGCCCCCAGCAGCCCCGCCAGCTCGCCGAAGCTCTCTATCACCGCGTCCGGCCCGGCCCCCAGAAGCTCCTCCCGGCTCCTGAAACCGTAGACCGCGCCAACGGTAAACGCGCCGGCGTTTTTGCCCGTCTCGATATCCACTGCGGAGTCCCCGACGATCAGCGTCTTTGACACCAGGACGGAGTACCCGGCGGCGATCCGGAGCACGGCGGCGGGGTCGGGCTTTTTCACGGGCAGGGTGTCACCCCCATACACGGCCCCGCCCACGTATCGCGCGAGGCCGAGCTCGGCGACGATGCGTTTTGTGTACCTTTCCGGCTTGTTGGAGACTATTCCCATCCGATATCCCCCCTCGAGCTTTTTGAGGGTCTCCTCCACACCGCCGAAGAGCCTGGTCGTATCAAGCAGCCGCTCCCAGTATATCCCCCGGAAGATTTCCATGACCTGCTCGAGCTTGTCCGCATGCCCCGCCGCCTCTACCGAACGGCGTATCAGCGGCCCCACGCCGTTTCCGACAAAGCCCGCGATGGTCTCCATCGGGAGAGGGTCATAGCCCACCCTCCGGAAGGTCTGGTTCAGGGAATCGGCTATGTCCTGCCTGGAGTCTATCAGCGTGCCGTCCAGGTCGAATACGAGCAGATCGACATCGAAGCGTCTCATGCCCTTATCATACAACCGGCGGACGCGGCGTTAAAGCGCCAGGTCCCACTGGAGCAGGAGCTTGTTCTGCGGGACGAAGGTAGAGCCGTCCGGGCCGATCCTGGCGTCCGACTCAGACGAGTCCACATGAAGCTCGAGGCCTATCCTCATGTTGCTGACCGGCATTATCTCGAACCGCCACTGGAACATCCCCACGTTCGCGCTTTTCATCTCCGTCTTTTCGCCGTCCACCGTCACGGCGTAGTCCTCGTAGTATGAAAACCCGTAGGCCGCGCCCGTCCTCATCCAGTTGTTGATGAGCCAGATGACGCCGAGGGAGGCGGCGTTCCTGTGAATGGCGTCCCGGCTGAAGGTGTGGGACACCGCGCCGTCCGCGTCCCTTATGGTCCTGCCGCCGACGGTCATTGTTGACCTTTCAAGCGCGAGGTCCACCTCGAAATAAGGATGGCTGTAACGCGCCGTCAGGATAAACTCCTGCAGGTCCTCGTTCGGGTCAAGCGGGTCCGGCTCGAAAGTAAGGCTCTCACCCGACGGCGCCGCCGCGGTCATGTCGAGTTTTCCGCTCTTGTTCCCCCAGTACCGCAGCGACACGGCGACCTTGTCCAGGTCCATCCGCCCCATGAAGGTGTACGCCTTCTCGGCGTCGTCCTCGTCCGTTCCCGTCAGCCCGGCGCCGGTGTACGCCGCGATCTCGTAAGAGAACAAGCCGTAGCTGGGGCGGCCATATATCCTGATCCCCATGTCGGACCCCGCGGCGCTGTAGCCCAATGGCGTCGCGTTATCGTTGTAAGGATGGCCGTGATGGGCAAGCTTTGGCGCGCCGAACCAGCTCCTGCCCGCCGGGACGGCGTCGTAGTCCGTCGCCTCCATAACGCCCACGTCAAGGGAGACGAGGCCGGGCTTGAACCAGTTGACGAACCGCAGGTATCCTTGCTCCACGTCCTCATCGCCCCAGGGCAGCGAAAGCCAGTAGCCGATGTTCGGCGCCACCGTCCCCCCCAGGCTCGCGGTGAAAGTGTTGCCCTCGACGCAGCAGAAAAAGCCGCCGCTTCGCTCCCCCTCCGGCCCCTCGTCCGGCTGCTGGAGGATCATCCCGCCGTTCAGGCGGAAAGAAAGCGGAGGGTTCGCGTCGCCGATGTCCAGGAAAAGGCTGTCCACCGGCGAGAACTTGCCCTTCTCCCCGCCGTCCTCGGAGTCCGGCAGCTGGTAGCCGTTCATCTTGAACTTGCCCCCCACGGCGTTCAGCCTCGGCCAAGCCGAGTGGCACATGGAGCAGGGGGCCTCGTATTTTTTCGAGAACGCCGGGACGGCCAACGCGGAAACGGGCGCGAACGAAGTTATGACGAAAGCGGCCAGGATGATTTTAAAAGCGAGTCTCATATCGTCTTTCCAAAAGATCGCGCCGGGCGGGGCCGGGCGTGTATGATGTTGATGTTAAGGGGGAAACGTAGCACGGAGGGAAGCGCCCGTCAAGCGGATAGAGTACGGCGCTCTTGTGGAACTCGCGTCCGCGTGGTATTTTACGTTTTTTCAAGTTTTTCAGTCGGGACGTGGCTCAGCCTGGTAGAGCACTCGCTTCGGGAGCGAGGGGTCGCCGGTTCAAATCCGGCCGTCCCGACCATATTCACACACCCGCGCTTTTCGGCCTGTTTTCTAAAGAGTCCCGAATTTTTTCCGGAACGTCTCGACAACCGTCTCCCTGCCGTAACCGGCCAGCAGCGCCTCCCGCGCTCTCATGGCCCGGCCCCGGCGCTCATCCGGCGGCGCTTCCCTGATCTGTCCCAGGGTCTTCGCGATCTCACCGGGGCTGGAGAAGGCGCACGTCTGCCCCGGGGCGTAATAAGAAGGCTCGCTGCAGAACGGCTGTGGTATCTCCACGTGTCCTATCCGCCAGAACGCCCCTTCGACAAGTAGGCTTTTGTGACCGCCCCAGAAGTTCGCCGCCACCGGCAGCCCCGCCAGGACAGCCTCCGCCACCGGCAGCCCCAGCCCCTCGCCAAGGCTGGCCGTGACGTAGGCGTCAAAGTCTTTATACAGGGCGAGGGTCTCATCGAGCGTGAGCCTTTCCGCGGCGATTTTTATGTCATCCCGCGGAGGGCGCCAGGCGGCCCCGGGCGATGTTTTTATGACAAGCTCCGCCTCGCCCTCCTCCGGGAACGCCGCCATGAAGCCCTCCATGAGAAGGTGGAACCCTTTGCGGAAATGAGGCTCCCCCACCGACAAGAACCTGAAAGCCCCCGATGACGCCCAGCTCTCCTTGCGCGGGAGCTCGTCGATGTCCAGGGCGGGTGGCAGCTTAAAGACGGGCGCCTTCAAGCCGCTTCGCAAAAGTATATCGTGGACGTGATCCGACGTGACCCATACTTCGTCGAACCGGTTTAGGCGCTCCACCCACGCCCCAGGATACGCGCTCCATTCGTGGGCCACGAGCGCCACATTGTACGCCCCGACGAGGGGGGAAAAACGCGGGCCAATGGTGTTGCTCAGGGCCACGCCACCCGAGGCGAGCTTTTCCGCCGCGGCGGCCTCTTCCGCCGAGACGGGCGCCTCCATCTCCGACACGGTCGCCCCCGCAGCCTCGAGCGTCTGCCGGTAAAGCCTGCCTATGGCGGCGTAGCTTGCTATGCCGGAGTCCGTGAAAAGCGCGGCCTTTCGCGCCCCCCTGGGGCCGCTGGCGGCGTTCATCCCAAATCCATCCTCTTCCAAACGAACAAGATACAGGCTAACAGAATCCGGCGGCCGCAGGATTATGTCAACCTTATCGGGACGCGGCCCCAGGGCTTGAGAGCCGTCGGCCGGAGGCTATGCTAACCTACCCTCCATGGAGACAGCGAAAAAATCCCCCGCCAAGGTGAATTTCCTGTTGAAAATCACGGGCCGGAGGATGGACGGATACCACGAGATAAGGTCCGTCATCCAGATGATAGACCTGGCCGACACCCTTACCTTCAGGCCCAGGGAGGACGGCGTTATAAAGCTGATCTGCGATCATCCTGACGTTCCCACGGACGGGCGCAACCTCGTGATGAAAGCCGCCGAGCAGCTGCGCCGCCGCGCCGGGATAAGACTGGGGGCGGATATCATGCTGGAAAAGAGGATACCCGTGGCGGCGGGCCTGGGGGGCGGAAGCTCCAACGCCGCCTGCGCCCTGGCGGCGTTGAACGAGCTGTGGGGCGCGGGCCTTTCCCGCGGCGCGCTGATGGAGGCGGGGCTTGCGGTGGGGGCCGATGTCCCCTTCTTCCTGGGGGAGAGCGCCCTTGCCTGGGTGGAGGGGATCGGGGAGAAGGTCGCGCAGATGCGCCCCGCGAAAAGCCTGCCCCTGCTGCTTTTGAACCCCGGGTTCGGGATATCCGCCGGGGAGGCCTATCGCGGCTTCGGCGGGGGGTTCTCCCCGTTCCCGCGCGATCCCGGCCTCGCGGCGGACATGGAGTCGGCCGAGCCGGAGAGGGTGGCGCGGAGCCTGTCCAACGACCTCGAAGGATGGGCGATGAGAACGCATGTGGGCCTGGCCGCCCTGAAAAAGGCCGTGGAGAGCGCTTCGCCTGAGCCCCTGGGCGTCCTGATGTCCGGCAGCGGGCCGACCCTGCTTGCCATATACCGTGACGCCGAAGAGACCGCCGAGGCGAAGGCTGCCCTCGGAAACGCCGCGCCTTTCGTGGCCGCCGCTGAAACGCTTGTGGAAAACCCGGCTTGAGGCTCCCCGCCTGAACATGCCCCGAAAGCGTCCGGGGCCGCCGAAATTGATTGTAAATACAAGGAAATATGGTTACCATATACAACGAAACAAAACTCGAGCTAAACTCCCTTGAGATGAGCGCCAAAGCTGTCGAGAACCTTCGCCTTAGGCTGTTTTAAGAGGAGAGCCTTGAACCCCGCCGAAATGTTCATCGTAAACAGGAAACTCTTTTTCGGTCTCTCCCCGGACCCTGAGGGAGACCTTTACGCCTGCCTGGTCAAAAAGATAAAGGGGTCGCTGGTTGCCGTCGTCGTCTCCAACCGCGACAAGGACAAAATCGACATCGACGCGGCGGACAATCTCTATTTTCATGGCAACTGGGACGGGCGGTCGTGGATAACCCCCATGAAGATCGCCCAGAAAAACTCTTACCCCCTGCTTATCCTGACCGTGGCCGGAGAGCCCATCCCCATCGCCGTGGAGGAGGAGGCCGAGCCGCCCGCGCCCACCGAGGAGATAGAATCCATCGGCCTGGACAACAACCTGCCAGGCGAAACCGAAGGCGAGCCCCTTTTTGGCGCGCCTTCGGCGGACGAGACGCCGGAGGGGGGCTTCCTTGCGCCGCGGGACGAAGCGGCGGATATAGAAAGCGCGGAGGACGAGGAGATCACCGAAGACGAACTCCAGTTCGAGCCCCCCGGCCCGATGGTCAACGCCATTGACGACGACCTTTCCGATGCGCGCGAGATAGAAACGGACGAGCTGGAGGAGCGGCTCGACGAGGATATCCGCGAGACCTTCGGGGAAGAGGATGAATACGGCCGGGCGGACGCGGCCATCGATACCGAAAACGCCGGAGACGACCTGTCCGACATGTTCATCGCCCCGAAAAACGAGGAATTGAACCTGGACATCAGCGACGGCCCCCGGGAGCCTTTCGGCGCCGACGACATCGAAAGCGGGGGGGGAGACATCTTCGCCGACACCCGGATCGAAAGACCCGACACCCCGGCATACAGAAGCCCCTCCCAGGCGGGGCGCGCCGAGCCGTCCTTTGAGGATGAGGAAGAGGCCCCCCATGACTTTTTCGGGCTTTACGTCCACCCGATCGGCGGGGAGATGGTCGAGAAAGTGTCGGAAGCCATCAGGTCGGGCGAACCCCCCCTCCAAGGCCGCGAAGCCGCCGCCTCCCGGCCCCGCCGTGGCGCGGGGTTGCCCGAGGACCTGGAAGGCCCAGCGCGCGAGGCCCTGGAGACAGTCATCAGCAGGGTGTCGAGGCTGGAGGAGATGTTTTCCGGAGATTCCGGGGAAGCCGCCGGGGACGAGCCTGCCCGGGAGGAGAGGATAGGCGCCGTCTGCCTGGATCTGGACGAGTGGCGGATGACCCTGGCCATGGAAAAACCGGTGGAGGAGGGCGCCTTTGCGCTGATCCTCGTGGACCGGCCGTGGATACCGCCGCTACGCTTCCACGCCGTGGCCGAGGCGGAGAGCTCCCGCCGGTCCGGGGACATGAGTGTGACAGACTTCCGTTTCACCGCCGTCTCCCCCGAAGGGCGGGAGGGGATCACCGCCTACCTGTCGAACCGGGCGGAAAGCTTCAAACGGCTCAAAGACGCGCTGAACGACTGAGGCGATGAGCCTGGACCTTGAGTTTCTGGTTTCCTTCGACAAAAAAAGGGTCAACAGGGACAGGTACGAGAGCCTGGAGGATTTCCTGGTCCGCCCCGTCCCCGTCAGGATGGGCCAGACCGTCGGCAGGGAGATTGAGTCCGGCGTGACGCATTCCGACGGGAGGAGAGGCGTGCGGCTGAAGCTCCCCGAGGACGCGCGGACAGCCGACATGCTGGGCGGGAATCTCTCGTTTTCCAAAGACAATCCCGGCGATATCGTAAGCGGAATAAACGGCTATCTCCACGCCCGGGAAGGCCTTCTGGCCGTAAGCGACATCCTCGAGGTCTACGGCGACGTCGACTTCGGCGTGGGAGACATATCCACGGAGTCGGCTGTCAGGATTCACGGAGGTGTCACCGGTGGGCGCAAGGTGAGGTCGAAAGGCGACGTGGAGGTTCTTGGCCTTGTGGAGGAGGCGGAGATCAGGGCGGGCGGGAATGTCCACCTGAAGGGCGGTATGGCCGGGGCGGACAACAGCCTCGTCCTCGCCGGAAAGGACCTTTACGCAAGCTTCGTCCAGCACGGGCGGCTGGAGGCGGAGGGCGACATAGTGGTGGAGGGGCCCATCATGGGATGCGACGTGAGCGCCTCCGGAAAGATCGTCCAGAAAGGCCGTGGCGCGCTCGTGGGAGGAGCCGCCAGGGCCATGGAGGAGATAAGCGCGAACAACGCGGGGTCGGAGGGAGCCATGCCCACGGAGATCATCCTGGGTTATGACCCCTTCGAAAGCCGGCGCAAGGCGGCCGAGTTCAAGAGGCTGAACGATCTGAGAGAAGAGCTTGATACGAAGGAGAAGGAAGCCGCCTTCGCCGCCGCGTCCCTTGGGAAGCTTGCCCCCCCGGCGCTGGATGAGACTCTGCCAACTATTTTCTGGATGGCCGACACAGCCCGGGCTCCGGAGTTCGAAAACCTCCGCGACGAAACCAGGGAAAAGTTCAACCAGCTCGGGGCGACGCTCCTGTCCGTTGTCTGGATACGGGGGGAGCTGGAGCGCGTGGAAGACGGCGGTCCCGAGGAAGGCCACGGAAAAGCCTTCCACAACGCCTCCCTGAAAGTGAGCGGGATCGCCCATCCGGCGGTCAGGATATCCATCCTGGAAAAGTCCATAACCCTTACGAAAGAATACGAGCGATCGCGATTTTCCTTGAAAGAGGGGAAGATCACGGTCTCGCCGCTTTGAGCGGACTCTGGAGGACAGCCTGAATTGAGCACGTTCATCGGGATAATCACGGGCGGGGGGTTGCTCTTCTACGCCATACTCCTGCAGGGGGGCGCCGGGATATTCTGGAACCCTTCGTCCCTCATGATCGTCTTCGGCGGCACGTTCGCCGCGCTTCTTATCTCTTACCCCCTCCCCAGGGTGATGCGGGTGGCGGGGGTTCTGCTCCAGATATTCAAAAGGGAGATACAAAGCCCTTCGTGGGTAATAGAGCTGGTGGTGAGGCTCTCCTTCAAAGCGCGGCAGAAGTCGCTGCTGTCCCTGGAGGAGGACCTCAAGAAGATAGAGAACAGGCTCATGAGGATCGGCCTGGAGCTTGTCATAGACGGCCAGCCGGCGGGGATGATCCGCGAGGTGCTGGAGACGGAGCTCGACTTCGTCCAGGCGCGCCACAGGGCCGGCGAGCACATCTTCCGCAGCGCGGCGCGTTTCTCCCCCTCCTTCGGCCTGATCGGCACCCTGATAGGCCTCGTGGCCATGCTGCGGGGCCTCGGCGGGGATGACACGGCGGCGGTCGTGGGCCAGGGGATGGCGGTGGCGCTCATCACCACCTTCTACGGCGCCATGGTGGCGAACCTCTTTTTCACCCCGGTGGCCGAAAAGCTCCGGTCCCGCTCGGACGATGAAATGCTGGTTAGCAGGATAATCATCGAGGGCGTGCTGATGATCCAGGGAGGCATGAACCCGAGGATCATCGAGCGCAAGCTGAACTCCTTCCTGCCGCCGGAGATGAGAGCCTCCCACTACGACAAGATACTCAAGGAGAGCAGGAAAAGAACCGCCCAGGCCGGGCGCCAGGGGAAACCGTAAAGATGGCCAGGAAAATCAAACAATCGGATCTCGAAGACGCGAAGGCCGAAGGGGAGGACGAGAGCGGCTGGCTCATCACCCTGAGCGACATGATGATGCTGTTGCTCACCTTTTTCGTGATGATCTTCGCCATCACCTCGCCCACCGACAAGAACTACATAGGGATGCTCAGGAAAATAGGCGACGCCCTGGGCGGCAAATCGCTTGTCGAAAGGCAGGCGGCGCCCCTGGAGGATACAAGGGAGAGCATGGAGAAGTTCCTGGAGGACAACAACCTCGTAAACCAGATCAAGCTCACCTCCGACACCAGGGGGATCGTCCTTTTCGCCGAAGGGGACATGTTCTTCGCCCCAGGCTCGGCCCAGCTCAAGGAGGAGGTCAAACGCCTCCTGGGATACATCGCCAAAACCCTGAAAAAGACAAATTACAAGGCGCTGGTGGAAGGGCACACCGACGACACCCCCACCAGCGGACAGGTCTACCCCACAAACTGGGAGCTGTCCACGGCGCGGGCGGCGGCGGTGGTGAGGTATTTCATCGAAGAGGAAAAGCTGGAGCCGCGCCGGTTCTCGGCCGTCGGCTACGCCCAGTACAAGCCGCGGTACGCGCTGATACCCGAGAACAGGGCGAAAAACAGGAGAGTGGAGATCGTCATACTCCGCGAGGAGTTGTGACGAAAACCGGCGTGTTGACGGAGACGCGAAGTGGCTGAAAATCGCGAAAAGCCCGGACCCGGAAAACAGGGCGGTGTCGACAAAAGGCAGTTTTTCAGGTTGGATTTCCCCGCCCCCGTCCGCTACCGCTTCGCGAAGAAGACCGCCCCCGGAGAGTACCGCGTATCCCCGTACTTCAAGGGCAAGGGGGTGAATTTCTCCGGCGGAGGCGCGGCCCTGAACGTCGGCAAGCCCCTCCCCCCTAAAACCCTCGTCCAGCTGGAGATGATATTCCCCTTCAGGGAAAGGCCCGTGATGGCCGCGGCGGAGGTTGTCCGAAGAGAGGCGGCGGAGCTGAAGGGACAGGCCGTCAGCCTGATAATGGTGAGGTTTCTCCTGATCGACGAGGCCGACCAGTCAAAGCTCGTAAGCTTTCTGATATCCCGTGGCAAGGTGGTCTCATAGCCCGCCGCCGGCCATCCTGGTCATGTCCCACATCGGCAGGAAAACCGCCAGGGCGATGAAAAGGACGAGAAGGCCGAGCGAGACGACGAGCGCGGGCTCCATCCAGGCGACAAGGGACCTTATCTTGCGCCCCGCCTCCTTTTCAAAATAGTCCCGCGTCCTGTAAAGCATCTCGTCCAGAGCGCCCGACGCCTCCCCGGCCTCTATCATCCTGACGGCGACCGGCGGGGCCCCGGCGGCCCTGAGAGACTCGGAAAACCCCGCCCCCTCGGCCACCCGCAGGGCGGTCTTTCTCATGGACGCGGCTATGTGGGCGTTGCCCGCCGCCCCAGCCGAGAGCTCGAGCGACTCGATGAGCGGCGCTCCGGCCCCCAGAAGATCGCCCAGCGCATTGGCCCACCTGGCCATCGCAAGATACATGATTATGCTTCCCAGCGACGGCGCCCTCAGGAGCATCCTGTCGGCCATGGCGGCCGCGCCCTCCATGGACGCAAGGCTCCTGAAAACCCCCCAGCCGAGGACGGCCACCGCCGCCGCCCACGGCCATCCACGGGTAACGGCGCCGCTCACGGCGATGAGCGCCTCCGTGGGAAACGGAAGGGGCGCCTCGATACGTTCGAACACCAACGCGAACCTGGGGACCACGAACGCCAGTAGAACAGCGGCGGCCACCGTGGCGGCGAGCAGGACTATCTTGGGATACCGGACCGCCTCCCGCGCCCTCTCCGCGGCCTCCAGGTCGCGTTCGAGCGAAAGGGCCAGCCTTTCAAGACAGGATTCCAGTCTCCCGGAGCTTTCCCCCGCCGCCACTATGGCCCTCTGAGCATCGGAGAAGATGTCCCCATGGCGGGACATGGCCGCGCTCAGCGCCTCTCCCTCTCCAACCCTCGCCCTGATGTCCGCGAGGGCTTTTCGCAGGGTCTCGTTCCCTTCCTGATCCCTCAGTATCTCGAGCGACGATATTATGGGAACGCCCGCGCCCAGGAGGACGGCCAGCCTGCTGATGAACATTATCCGGTCGCGTGGTGAAACCCGGCGCCGGAGACCGAAAAGAGCGCCGCGGCCCGCGGTGAGGCGTTTTGTTATCCTCGAAGGGTAAAGCCCTCCCGCCACGAGCCGCCGGGCGGCGTCCTCGGCGGACTCCCCCTCCACGACGCCCCTGGCTCGCGCGCCCCTCTCATCCCTGGCGACGTATTTATAAGACGGCATTTTTTCAATCAGTCTGCTGGCGCCACCCGCGAGACCTCCTCGAAAGTCGTTATCCCCTCCCGGGCCTTTTCGAGGCCGTCCTCCAGGATCGTCCTCATCCCCTCCTCGCCGCGCGCAAGCCCCCTCAAGGCGTCCGGCGAGGCGCCGCTCATTATCAGCTCCCTTATCTTCTCCGTCGCGCCCATGAACTCGAACAGCCCGATCCGCCCCCGGTATCCGCTGCGCCTGCATTTATGGCAACCCTCGCCGCGGCCCGCGCATTCATCGCAAACCCTCCTGGCAAGCCGCTGGGCCAGCGTCCCGTTCAGGGTGGAGGCGAGCTGGTAGGGCTCCACCCCAAGGTCAAGCATACGGCTCACGGCGGAGGCGGCGTCGGTCGTGTGCGTGGATGTCAGCACAAGGTGGCCCGTCATCGCCGCCTGGACGGCGATCCCCGCCGTCTCGGCGTCACGTATCTCCCCCACCATGATTATGTCCGGGTCCTGGCGCAGAAGGGAGCGCAACCCCCGCGCGAAGGTGAGCCCGGCCCTGGGGTTCACCTGGGTCTGCCGCGCGTTCTCCAGCCGGTATTCCACGGGATCCTCGATGGTGACCGTCGTCTTGTCCTGTGAGCTGACGGCCTTCAGGGCGGCGTACAGGGTGGTCGTCTTACCAGCGCCCGTGGGGCCGCTGACTATGACCACTCCCTGGCGGCGCCTCAAGGCCGCCTCAAAGCCTTTGCGGGCGTGGCCCCGGAGGCCGGTCTCGGGAAGGCTCATGAGCGCGTCGCCGCGGTTGAGCAGACGGATCACCACGCTCTCGCCGTGTATCGTGGGGAAGGTGGAGACGCGGAACTCGAGCCGCCGGCCGTCCAGCGCCATCTTGAACCCGCCGTCCTGCGGCACGCGAGATTCGGCTATGTCCAGCCTGGCGAGTATCTTTATCCTGGAGACTATGGCGCTCTCCAGGTCCTTGGGTGGAGACGGCGCGGGAAACATCACGCCGTCTATGCGGTAGCGCGCCCTGAGATCGTCCTCCCCCGGCTCTATGTGAATGTCCGACGCCCCGTCGCGCGCGCCCTGGCGGATTATCGCCTCCACGACCCTTGCTATGGGCGCGCCGCCGTCCGCGCCGTTTCCATCCACGGCGCCGTAGCTTTCGACCCTTTCGGAAACCCGGGAAATCTCCCCTCCGGGCGCCGGCCCCAGTACGCCGTAATGGCGCTCGATGGCGCCAAGAACTCCGCTTTCGGTGGATATCACCGTCTCCACGTCCGCCTTGAGCCGGGCGGATACCTCGTCTATGGCCGCCAGGTCCAGCGGGTCCGCCATCGCCACGAGAGCAGACCCGTTGGCGAGAGCCAAGGGAAAGAGCAGCCGCCTTCTGGCAAAAGACTCCGGTATCCGCCTCAAAAGCTCCGCGGGAGGGCAGGCCTCGTCCAGCTCCACGAACGGAGCGCCGAGCTGGCTGGAAAGAAAACGGGTGACCTCCTCTTCGGTCATCAACCCGAGGGAGACGATCGCCCTACCCAGCCTGACGCCGCGCGACCTGCTCTCCTCCAGGGCGGCGTCCAGCTGCCGCCGGGTTATGACGCCGGATTCAAGGAGCAGGGCGCCAAGATGTCTTTTCCCTCGGACTGCCATGAAAAAGGTATTTCCCCCACCATGCCGATTGCCGGGACGATCACAAGCGCGCTTATTCTACAAGGTCTCCCTGGCGCTATCAATAAGCATCGCCCCCCGGCCGGGAAAAAGCATGAAGATGTGAAAAAATATTATTGACACGAGGTCCCCGAATTAGTATATTGGCGGCGCTTATTTTAGGGGCATCTCGCAACTGACTGTCTTTTATGGTATTAGCCTGCGCGAGGGGATCGGGCTATTCTTGTCCTGTTGCCCGGGCCATAAAAACAGGCGCTTGGCATCGGACGGGCGTGTAAAGTCGAGGCGAGACGCCGGTTGTTATCTCAGAGGTACAGGATGTAAAAGGGGGACGTGAAAGATGGCTGTAGGGAAGGTCAAGTGGTTCAACAACGCCAAGGGTTTCGGTTTCATACGTGAAGACGGCCGGGAGGACGACGTTTTCGTTCATTACACCGCGATAGACGGTGACGGCTACAAAACACTGGAGGACGGCCAAACCGTTCAGTTCGAGATATGTGAAGGCCCCAAGGGGCTCCACGCCAAGAACGTCTTGAAGATTTAGGGGGGTTCGTCCTCCACCGCGCGTGGTCAGCGGGCCGCGCGCGGACCCGGGGGCCAGGGGCAGGCCCCGGAAGTTTACAGGATTCGCGCTGTTTTTAAGGCAGGCCTTCCGGGCCCGCTTTTTTTCTCGCGCGGACACGGCCCGGCCCGCGGAGCTATTCGGCTATCTCGAGCTGGTAGAGCCTGTGCAGGCCTGTTATCCCCTTCAGCTCGAAGAACCCCAGGAAAACGGCGGTATAGTCCGGGTCTTCCCTGATCTCGTTGTAAGCCGGCTCCGTAAGCAGCACTCTGTTTTTATCCAACATCTTTTCAGGCTCGGCGCCTGGGTGGGCCTGGATCATGCTTTCCTTCGTGACACCTTCCACCCTGAATCCCATGTTCACCGCCACGCCTATGCGGTCGCCGCCGGGGCCGGCCCTGGTCTCGCCCACGTTCACGGCGAACCGCAGGTCCACCTTTTTTTTCCTGTCCGCCACCTGCGCGTTGCGGAAAGCCACCTCCCTCAGCAGCCGCAAGGCGACACGAACGGCGTTTTCCACCGAGTCGAAGGTCATCAGAAAGCCGTCGCCGGTGCTCTTGGTGAAGCGGGCTCCCTCGTCCCTGGCCGCGGGGACCGCTATGTTGTTGAGCTCATCCATGATCTGGAAAGCCAGATGGTCGCCGTAGGCGTCGGCGACGTCCGTGGACCGGCAGACGTCTATTACCAGTATGGCCTCCGTGAATATTCCCGCCTCGGCGCCAACGGCGCCTGTGACGGTGGCCGGAGCCCGATCCGTCCCCATCTCCGCGGCCACGTCCTCCACAAGCCATACCCTGCCGGTCTTCTCCTTCAATATCTGCAGGGCCAGGCCCTGTATCTCCGGATCCGCGTCCAGGGCAACCTCCTTGACAAGCGGCAGAGCGTCTTCCAAATCTACGCCCCCTATGGCCCTCAGCGCCTCGGCCCTTGTTCTGCTCTGTCCGTCGCGCAACATCGCCGAAAGCGGCCCGAGCGCCTCCGCGCCTCCTATGCGTGCCAGGGCGCGGGGGATGGCCCACTTGACCTCGCCGTCGCCCGTGAGCTTCGATATGTAGGGAATGGCGCGCGGGTCACCGATAAGCCCAAGGGCGGTTATCGCCTTTTCCCGCACCCACCAGTCGCCGTCGTCCAGCAGCGCCACGAGCTTGTCGAAAGCAGCCTCGTCCCTGACCCTGCAGTAGAACTCCACCGCCGCCCTGCGGACGTACTCGTCGCTGTCGTTCAAAAGCTCCATAACCATGCGGCTTATCTTCTCGCCCCCCAGCTCGCCCAGGGCCTCCGTGGCGCTCTCCCGCACCCACCAGTCGCCGTCCTTGAGCGCCCTCACCAGGGCGCTGGCGGTGCTCTCGTCCTTCAGCCCGTTCAATATGTCCACGGCGGCCCTGCGGACGTTGACATCGGAGTCCGCCAGCAGCTCTATTACGCGGGGGACAAGCCCGGCGTCCCCAATTTTTATTATGGCCTCGGTTGCCTTCTGGCGGACGACAAGGTCCGTATCCTTCACCAGTCTGAGCATCGGCGCGGCGTCCTGTGGCCCGCCAATCTCCCCCGTGGTCTGGATGACGGTTTTCATGGTGGACGGGTCGCGGTCCCGCAACGCCACCTCCCACAGCCTTGGCAGGACGGATCTGTCCTTCAGCCTGCAAAGCGCCTCCACCGCCTTGCGCTTTATCCAGGAGTCGTTGTCGTCGAGCAGGGGGAGGATGGCCTGAGCCGCCCCTTCGTATTTCAGCGACGAGAGGACGTCCATGGCGGTTTTTTTCACGTCCTTGCTGTCGCTTCTTATGTAGGGTATGACTTTCAGGGCAGTTGAGGCGTCCCCGAGCTCCACCAGGATGTCCCCGCACATCTTGCGGATCATGTGATCCGAGTCGTCTATGCGGCTTACCAGGGCCGGGATGGCCGCGGAGCCGCCGTATCGCTCGATCGTCTCCTTGAAAAGGTCCCGGACGCTCTCCTTGGTGTCTCCCAGGCCTTGTATGTAGGCCTCTATATGCTCTTTCTTGAAAATCTTCCTGAATATCCGGGCGGCATCGGCGTAGAGGATCCTGTTGTAGCGAACCTCCTCGGCGACCATGGGAACAGGCGTCGCGCCGAAGGAGGCCAGACGATCCAGAAGCTCGTCGCGCTCTTTTCCCTCCGCCTTGGGAAACCTGGCCAGTATTCTCTTTATCCTGGACTTTTCAAACATTCGCCACGAAATCCCCCGCCCACGGACTCCGGCAAAGCCAGCCATGGGCCAGGAAGTTGAAAAAGGAAAGCCGCCGCAAAACTAACCCCCGCCGAATCAATACTATTCAACCCCAACGGCGGTGGGGTGTCAAGCTCTCTAAAACGCGAAACGGGGCTGAAAACCGTCACGCCATCTCCAGCCTCTTGAGCCTCCGGATCTTGTCCCGGAGCCTCGCCGCGGTCTCGAAATCCAGGTCCCGCGCCGCCTTGCGCATCGACGCCTCGTGTTTTTCTATCAGACGCTCTATGTTCTCCACCGGCAGGAACTCAAGCTCCTCCTCGTCCTCCTTGGGGACGGTCACATAGTCATGCTCGTAGACCGAGGAGAGCGCCTCGCCTATCTTCTTTTTCACGCTTCGGGGGGTTATGCCGTGTTTTTCGTTGTACTCCAGCTGGATGGCCCGGCGGCGGGTGGTCTCGTCGATGGCACGGCGCATGGAGCCGGTTATCCTGTCGGCGTACATTATCACCTGCCCGCCGACGTTCCTGGCGGCGCGCCCGGCCGTCTGGATCAGCGACGTTCCGCTCCTCAGGAAGCCTTCCATGTCCGCGTTGAGAATCGCCACGAGGCTGACCTCGGGGATGTCCAGCCCTTCTCTCAGGAGGTTTATGCCTATCAGCGCGTCGAATTCGCCCATGCGAAGGTCCTGGATGATGGCCATCCTCTCCAGCGTACCTATCTCCGAGTGCAGGTAGCGCGCCCGGACGCCGAGACCCTCCATGTGGTCGGCGAGGTCCTCGGCCTGCCGCTTGGTCATGCAGGTGACGAGGACCCGCTCATCGCGCCCGGCCCGTTTCCGTATCTGCTCCAAAAGGTCGTCCACCTGGTTCTCCACGGGGAGGACGATGATCTCCGGGTCGGCAAGGCCCGTGGGGCGGACGATCTGCTCCACCACCACGCCTTCCGATTTTTCGATCTCGTACTCCGCGGGCGTGGCGGAGACGAAGATGGTCTGCGGCATGAGCGCCTCGAACTCCTCGAAGGACAGAGGCCTGTTGTCATAGGCCGACGGCAGGCGGAAGCCGTATTCCACGAGCGTTCTTTTCCTCGACCGATCGCCCTTCAGCATAGCGCCGAGCTGGGGGATGGTCTGATGGCTTTCGTCGATTATGAGCAGCGCGGCGCCGGGAAGGTACTCCATCAGCGTCGGCGGCGGCTGGCCCGGGGCGCGGCCGGAGAGATAGCGGGAATAGTTTTCTATCCCGTTGCAGTACCCGATGGCCTTTATCATCTCGATGTCGGCCATCGTCCGCTCCTCTATCCTCTGCGCCTCGATGAGCTTGTCCCGCCTCCTGAAATCCTCCGCCACCTCGACAAGCTCCTTCCTGATCTCCACCAGGGCCTTCTCCATCACGTCCCTGGGGGTTACGTAGTGCGAGCCGGGATAGATGTCCACGCTGCCAAGCTTTTTCAGGACCTTACCCGTAAGAGGGTCCACCTTGCGGACGGAGTCCACCTCGTCGCCGAAGAACTCGACGCGCAGCGCCGTGTCGGTCTCGTAGATAGGCAGTATTTCCACCACATCGCCCATGACGCGGAAGACGCCCCTTTTGAAATCCACGTTGTTGCGCTCGTAATGTATATCCACGAGCTTTGCGAGAAAGTCGTCCCGGTCAAGCTCCATCCCCTCTTCTATGTGGATTCGCATGGCGTTGTACTGCTCCGGCGAGCCGAGACCGTATATGCAGGAGACGGAGGCGACTATTATCACGTCCCGCCGCTCCAGAAGCGACCTGGTCGCCGAGTGGCGCATCTTGTCTATTTCGTCGTTTATGGAGGCGTCCTTTTCTATGTATGTACCCGTCTTGGGCAGGTAAGCCTCGGGCTGGTAGTAGTCGTAGTAGGAGACGAAGTACTCCACGGCGTTTTCGGGGAAAAACGATTTGAACTCGGAGTACAGCTGCGCGGCGAGGGTCTTGTTGTGGGCTATGACGAGGGTGGGCTTCTGGACCTTCTCTATGACGTGGGCTATCGTGAAGGTCTTGCCGGAGCCCGTGACCCCAAGGAGAGTCTGGCGGGCAAGCCCTTTTTCCAGCCCTTCCGCCAACTGTTTTATTGCCGCCGGCTGATCGCCTCTCGGCGAAAAGTCCGACACCACCCTGAACCTGCCCTCCATCCGGATAGTATAGCAGGACGGCGACGAGGACAGCCGCCGGGCCCGGAGAAGAAGGCGCGCCCTCTTTCCCGGGGGCGGCGCGGCCCTAGCAGTTTATGGCCACGCCGGAGCCGTTCGGGCCGCCTCCCGTCCGTGGAGCGGCCTTGTTGGCGCTCTCTATGGCCTGCTCCCAGGCCTGCTTCACGTTCCGCAGGGTGTCCAGGGCGGTGTCCAGAAGGTCCTTGTCCCTGTCTATGTTGGCCTGGGTGAGGTTCCTGTTGATATCCGTGTAGAGCCTGTCCAGGCTGTCGGCCACGTCGCCGCCCCGCGTTTTGTCCAGCGAGGCCGCAAGCTCGCTGATGATCTTCTGGGCCTTGCTTATGTAGAGCCCCTGGCCCGCGGCGTCGCCGGTGTCCATCCTCTGCTTTGCCTCGGCGATGAAGCGGATGGCCCCATCGTACATCAAGACGATCAGCTTGGACTTGTTGACCGTGTTGACCTGGTTGGCCTGGTAGGCGTTCGGTCTTTTGTACTCACTCATTCGGATGTCTCCTTGATTAGAATTGCCACCCCTTTGACAATGTGCTCAGCTGCGAGTTGAGATAGTTCTGCTCCGCCGTGAGCTTCGACAGGAGCGTCTCCAGGTTCACGAACTTGGCCTTGAGGTTCTCCTCCTTCTGGACAAGGCGGTCCTCCATATCGTCGATCTGCTCCTGCAGCTTCTTGTCCTGGTTTTCTATGCTCCTGTACTGGTTGAATATCAACCCCTCGGTGGAGAACTCGGTGTACCTGGCGGCCTTGTGGCGCGCCGCCTCCGCGACGCCCATGGATATCCTCATCGTCCCGGTCTCGCCTATGCTCATCGTCCCGGTCTGGAGGATCAGGCCCTCCAGTATCGTGTCGCTCTGCCCATAGGCGAAGTTCCCTGACTGGTCGAGCCGGACCCATGTCCCGCCGCCGCCCTGCAGCTTCATCTCGAGGGCCGCCACACCACCGCCGGCGTCCACCACCCTGGTGTCATAGGTTCCGCCGGTAGTCGATCCGGCGCCGGTGACAAAGGTGTATGTCCCGCTGCCGGCGGAGACGAAAAGCTCCTTCACGTCGTCGAACCGGGTCTTCAGAAAGTCCTTAAACTTCGCCTCGTCGAGCGTGAGGTGGTCCTCGTCGTCCGTCTTCAGCCCAACCTGGGACAGGGAAGAAAGGTTGCTCGAGTCGGTAACATCGATCCCCGCCACGCTCCCCGTAACCAGGGAGCGCATCTGTTCCTGTATGGTCTGCAGCGTGGCGTTGCCGAAAAGCTCTCCCTTGGTGTTCGTGGACTGCTCGTAGGTGAACTGCTCCTTGATGTAGTCCGCCAGCTCGTTGTACGCCTCGACGAAGCTCTTGACCTTGTCCACGATGGCGTCATAGTCAGCCGCGAAGGTCATGGTCCCCGACCCGGCGGTCTTCAGGTTTATGGTGGCGTCGTAGATGACGTCGGTCACCGTATTGGAGCTTTTCGTGACGCTGAGCCCGTCGATGGTGAACTGGGCGTCCTGCGCGGACTGCGATGTGGTGAAGGTCAGGTTCGTTATGTCGGAGATAGTAAAGCTGTTGTCCGTCCCGGTCTCGTCCGCCGACACGAGAAGCTTGTACTGGGGGTTGTCGTTCGTCCCGGTGTTGATTATCGACGCCGTGACCGGCGCGCCGCTCGCGTTTATGTCGTTCTTGATCTCCTCCAGGGTGTCGCCGGAGACGACGCTTATGTTATAAGTGTCGGTCCCGTCGTCGATGGTGATGGTTCCGCTCGCCCCGGCGGCGGTGGTGTAGCTTGCGAAGGCCTCGTTGCTGGCCGACTTCTGCGCTCGGGCGAGCTGACTTACCGCTATGTCATGGGAGCCGTCCGGGGTGCTCGCCCCCGCCACGATGGTGAGGACTTCGCCCGCGGAGGTGTTGTTGTTATAGAACGTTCCCGTCCGGGAGGAAAACTCGTTCGCGGTGTTCATCTTGTCCGCGGCGGACTCAAAAGCCAGAAGCTTCGAGTTCACTTCCTGCCAGGCGGCTTTCTGCGCGGCCAGGGCGCCCTGCTTGACCTCCAGTATCTCTATGGGGCGCCGCTCCAGCTCCATGAGCTGGCTGATTATGCTGGTGGTGTCAAGACCCGATACAAGCCCGTCAACGGAGAGAGCCATTTTATTCCAACCGAAAGTTTATATTTTCCTTGGCCGTTTGCTCTTTTATCGGCCTGGAAAGGGTCTTCCTTTAGCTGTTTTTTCTTGCCCTGAACGCGCCCCGCGCCTTTGAAAAAACGGAAAGGCCCGGGCCCCCTGAAAAGGACCCGGGCCTTCCAAAACGGCCCCTCCGATGGGCTCTAAATCAACGCCGATGCGGCGCGCCTTTTTTTAACCCAGAAGCTGAAGCACCGTCTGTGGTACCAGGTTCGCCTGGGCCAGGATCGCCGTGGAGGCCTGAACCAGGATCTGGTTCCTCGTGAACTGCGATATCTCCAGCGAGTAGTCGGCGTCGCGGATCTGCGACTCGGCGGCCTGGAGGTTCTCGGCGCTGATGGACAGATTGGCTATGGTATGGACCAGCCTGTTCTGCACCGCGCCAAGCTTGCCCCGGCCCGCCGTAACCACGGAAAGGGCGGAGTCGATCCTGCTGAGGGAGTCCAGCGCCGAGGAGACGTGGGTGACGGAGATGTCGGTTATGTTCAAGCCGGTGGAGTCGATGGCGGTAAGGTCCACCTCCTGGTTGAGGCTTATCCTGTCCCAGGACGTGGCCTGCATCCCGACCTGGATGACCACGGAGTCGACACCCAGGGCGGTCAACGTCGTCGAGTCGCTGGAGAGCGATCCGTCAACCAGCTTCTGGCCGTTGAACTCCGCCACCTGGGAGATGCGGTCGACCTCGTTACGCAGGGCGTTGAACTCGTGGTTGATCGTGACGCGCTCCGCCGAGCCGACGGTACCCGTAGCGGCCTGGGCGGCCAGCTCGCGCATCCTGATGAGGATCGACGCCTGCTCGCCCAGGGCGCCTTCGGCGGTGTTGATGAGGCTGATGCCGTCGTTGGCGTTCCGGAGCGCCTGGTTCAGCGACCGGATGTCCGCCCGCAGCGCCTCGGATATCGCCAGCCCCGCCGCGTCGTCGGCGCCCCTGTTTACCCGAAGGCCCGACGAAAGGCGCTCCAGGGACACCCCCAGGGAGTTGTTGTTGTTGCCCAGGTGCCTCTGGGCGGTGATGGAGAAGATGTTGTTGTAGACACGAAGAGCCATAGCGAATCCTCCTTGAAATCATCGCTCCAGCCTCCTTGCCGGAGCCGGGGGCGCTAAAAAACCCTTCGGCCTCCATGCGGCCGCGGGCTTCGCGCCGGTTTCATCGAACCGTCTTTTGCCTGACGTTATCTATGTATCGACGGAGGGAAAATTTTACTAAAGACTTTTTTTCGCCTGGGGGCGGGCGAGGGCTTCGGAAAGGTCTTTTATCATCCCCCTCACGCGTCCGCTCTTCGTCTTGAGGGAGGCCCGGTTGACAACCAGCCTGGCGGTGATATCCATTATTCGCTCCACCTCCACGAGGCCGTTCTGGCGGAGGGTCTCGCCGGTGGAGACGAGGTCCACTATCCTCTCCGAGAGCCCCACGAGCGGCGCGAGTTCTATGGAGCCGTAGAGAGTGATAACCTCGATCTGCACGCCGCGCCCGGCGAAATGGGCCTCGGTGATGTTGGGGAACTTCGTGGCGACGCGGATATGCGTCCATTCCTCGGGGTTATCCCTGTCGGAAAGCTCCTCCGGCTCGGCCACCACCATCCGGCAACGCCCGAAGCCGAGGTCCAGAGGCTCGTAAAGGTCCGCCTCGCGCTCGGCCAGCACGTCGGCCCCGGCCACGCCGATGTCCGCCGCGCCTTCTTCCACGTAGATCGGGACGTCCTTGTCGCGGATGACCATGGCCGCCGCGGCCGCGCCGGGGGCCTCGAATATCAGCTTCCGCCCCTCCCTGAGCGCCTCGCTGAAATCGAGCCCCGCTTTCCTGAAAAGCTCGACCGAGGGCTTAAGGTTGCGCCCCTTGGGGAGGGCTATCGTTATCTTCTCCATGAACGCCGCGCCCTGAGAATCTTTCCTTGAAACAAGAGGTTATTATAAACCATGCGTCCCGCCCGGACACCCGCCGCGGAGGACGCTCATGGGGCGGGAAGTCTCGTCAGGCGGCGGACAGGACCGCCTCTTCCCCCCGTTTTGGCGCAAGGCTGACCGAGATTATCCGGGAGACGCCCTCCTCCTCCTGGGTAACGCCGTAGAGACGCTCCGCGAAGCTCATCGTCTTCTGGTTGTGGGTGATGATTATGAACTGCGTCTTCTCCCGCATCTCCATCAGCATGTCGCGGAAACGGAAGATGTTGGCCTCGTCCAGCGGCGCGTCCACCTCGTCGAGCAGGCAGAAAGGGCTGGGCTTGGCGAGGAACACCGCGAAAAGAAGGGCTATCGCCGTCATGGCCTTCTCCCCCGCCGACAGCAGGTTCAGGTTCTGCACCTTCTTGCCGGGCGGCTGGACCAGCACCTCCAGGCCGGGCTCGGGCTTGCCTTCTTCCTCCACAAGCCGCATCTCGGCGTGGCCGCCGCCAAAAAGCCTCCTGAACACCATCTCGAAGTTCCTGGAGACCGTCTCGAAGGTCTTGTTGAACATGCTCCTGGTCGTGGCGTTTATGTTGTCTATGGTCTTGCGCAGGTGGTTGATGGACGCCGTGAGGTCCTCGCTCTGCTTCTTCATGAACTCGTAGCGCTCGTTGACCTCCTCGAATTCCTCCAGGGCGCTCATGTTCACATCGCCCATGCGCCCAAGCTCGCCCCGCAGGAACGAAAGCCTCTGGCGTGTCTGCTCCACGTCCACGTCCGACGTGTCGAAGCCAAAAAGGTCCTCGGCGGGGATGTTGAACTCGTCGTCGGCTTTCTCGATCACGTTCTCCACCCGCATCTGCAGCTCGGACTTCCTGACGGCCAGCTCGGAGACGCGGCTCCGCGCCTCCTCCAGCTCGTCCCGCAACCGCCTGGCCTCCCCATCCAGCTCCTTTCTCTTCCCGGCCTGCGCCTCAAGCGTCTCGGAAAGCTCAACGACGCGGGAGGAGACTTCTTCCTTCCGGCGCGCAAGCTCCACATTCTCCCTTGCCAGAGAGTCCATCGTCCCCCGTATCTCCTCCCGGCGGCGGCCGTAGTCCTGTATAGAGTCTTTCAACCTCTGGACGCGGGTCAGAAGCTCCGCCTTCGCCCCCTCCTGCCGCTTCATGTCGAGCCGCAGGTTCTCGAGCCTGCCGCGCCTCTCCGCCAGCGCCACCTCCTCCTCCCGGACGCCTCCCATGGCCTGCTCGAGACGGGCGCCCAGCCGCTCGGTCTCTTCACCGAGCCTCGCGGCTTCCTCGTCGAGCGCCGCCTTGCGTTCCGTAAGGGTGGAAAGCTCCTCCGTCAGCCCGACGGACTCAGCGGCGAACCGCTCCTTGTCCGCGGCGGCCATCCGCGCTTCCTCGCTCAACGCCTCGAGCCGGGAGCGCCCGGAGGCTATCGCCTCCTGTTTTCTGTCTATCTCCCTGGAAAGGTCCAGCGCCTCCATCTCCAGCCGCCGCAATCGCTCCGAGGACTCGGCCAGCCTGTCCCGCTCCGTCTTCACGGACTCGGCCAGGGACGCGCGCCTCCCTTCCACCTCCGCGCGCTCTCGCTCCATCTGTTGCACGGAGACGGCCAGATCCTCTATCATCCTTTTTCTGGCCACGATGTCCGCCCCATGCCCGGCCCCAGCCGACCCGGCGGTCACCAGCCCTTCGGCGTCGATCATGTCCCCATCCACGGTCACCACGTGGCAGGCGCCGGGCGCGCTCCGCCATATCTCCATGGCGCCCTGAAGATCCCGGGCTATCAGCGTCCTTTCCAGCAACAGGACTACGCCACGGGGGGCCCCGGGCGGGAGGCTGAAGACATCAGAGGCTCTGCCGACAAGGGACGGATGGTCCACGCTGCCCAGCGGCGCGGCGGGCGCGGGCGCGAGGTCGGCGGGAAAAAGCCCCGCCCTGCCCATGTTCTCCTCTTTCATCAGCCGGGCGGCGGCCAGGGAGTTTTCGGAGTTGTCCATTATGACGGCCTCCAGGCGGGAGCCAAGGGCGGCGGCCAGCGCCGCCTCCATCCCCTCCGGCGCGCGGACGCCGTCGGCCAGCAGGCCTTTCACCCCGCGGGCCTCCCCGGCGCCTTCCTCTTTTCTTTTCATCAGGCCCCGAACGCCCGCGCCGAACCCCTCCAGGTTCCTGTCCAGGTCCTGGAGCGATTCCCTGCGGGATACGAGCTTGGTGATCTGTCCCTCAAGCTTTTTCAGCTCCTCCTCAACGGCCTCGAGGGCGTCCTCCCCCATGTCGAGGCTGGCTTTTATCTCCGCGTTCTCCTCGCGGGCGCGCCCGGCGCCGAGGTTTTTCTCATCCAGCCCCCGCCTCAGATCCTCCAGATCCTCTTCCATCGCGGCGACCTCCCGGAACAGCTCGTCCTCACGGCCGCTGAGGGAGTTTATCTTCTCCTCGGTCATCTCGAGCCTCGCGGAGAGAGAGGACTGCGCGTCGCGGGCCGAGGATATCCGCTCCAGCGCCGCCATGGCCTCGCGCCCGGCGGCGGCGCTCTTCTCTTTCAGCCCGGCCAGCTCGCGGCGGAGGTCCTCGCTTTGTTCCTTGAGTCCGGCGAGCCTGCTCTCGTCGGCCTCGATCCCGGAGGCCAGCCGCTCCATATCCGCGCCCCTCCCGGCGATGAGCTCGTCGAGGCGGACTATCTCACTCTCGGTCTGCTCTATCTCCTCGCCAGCCCTCTCGCCGGAGACGGAAAGCTCCTCCAGCTGCCGCGCCAGAAGCTCACGGTGGCTCTCGTTGCGCTCCAGCGCGGCGGACAGCCGGGAGCGCTCCTCCCTGAGCCCGGCGAGGACGCCCTCCATCTTTTCGATCTCGGCGCCGAGGGTCTCCATCTCGTTGCGGCGGGTTGAAAGGGCGGCGGCGAGACCGGCCTCCTTCTCCTCCGCCTCCTCGCTCTCGGCGGCCACACGCTCGAGCCTCCCGGCTTTCTCCTGGGCCTCCACGGCGTAGTGGGCCATGGCGCGGTTTTTTATCTCCGTCCTGTAGGACTTGTAGCGCTCTGCCTTTTTCGCCTGCCGGTTCAACGAGTTGCGCTGCCGCTCAAGCTCACCGAGGATGTCCTGGACGCGCAAAAGGTTCTGCTGGCTGGCCTCCAGCTTGTTCATGGCCGCGTTGCGCCGGTTCTTGTATTTCATCACCCCGGCGGCCTCTTCTATTATGAAACGGCGCTCCTCGGGCTTGGAGTTGACTATCCTGGTCACCTGCCCCTGCTCGATTATGGAGAAGGCGCGGGCGCTCACCCCCGTGTCCAAAAAGACATCCACCACGTCCTTGAGCCTGCAGGGAACGCCGTTTATGTAGTATTCCGACTCGCCGGTGCGGTAAAGCTTCCTGCCGACGGTGATCTCCTCGTACTCGGAGTAAGGATGGGCCGTTATCGATCCGTCGGCGTTGGAGATGGTGATATAGACTTCGGCGAAGGCGGAGGGTTTTCGCCCGGCCGCGCCGTTGAATATGAAATCCTCCATCCTGACGCCGCGCATGAGCCTGGCCGACTGCTCCCCCAGAACCCACCTCAGGGCGTCGGCGATGTTGCTCTTGCCGCAGCCGTTAGGGCCGACAACGGCGGTCACGCCGGGCTCGAACTCCATCTTCGTCTCGTCGACGAAGGACTTGAAACCGCGCATGGTGATGCTTTTGAAATACATCAGGCTGAACCGTCCTCCCTGAGAAAACACACCCGCCGAGCACGGCGAAAACAAGCCGCGCCAGACTGTGAAAACCGAGCGGAACCCGTGTCTTGATTCATTTGACCCCGACGGACAAAAACCTTAGAAAACCTACCACGCCGAAATTTCCTTGTAAAGAGGGAAAATACACCATGTTGGGCCGTAAAAAGGCAGAACATACTATATAATGTGTATTCCGGCAAACGCTGAAATATTCGCCAATATATCTATTCATCTGTATTCATTCAACTTGCGCCATGGGTCCAGCCGAGCCTGCCAAGCTTCAGGGTCTGGCCGGAGGGTTTTGTGGCGGTCACTCTCGTAGGGCCTTTTTTTATTTTTCCGATGGGCGCGGCGGTTATTTTCCCTTTTTCCACGAGGCTTTGGAGTTTTTTGACTTTTCGCGGAGGGACGGTGAAAAGAAGCTCGTAGTCCTCTCCGCCGGTCAGGATTCTCCGCCAGGCCCTGTCCCCGCCGAGGCGCGCCATCCTCGCCGCCTGGGCGGAGAGGGGCAGCGAGCCGAGGCTGATCTCAGCCGCCGCGCCGGAGGCCTTGGCCAGCCTGAAAAGGTCGAGCGCCACGCCGTCGGATACGTCTATCATCGCCGAGGGTATCTTTTCCGCCGCCAGCAGCTGGCCCCACTCAATCCTCGCCTCGGGCGCGAGGTGGCGTTTCATGAGTCTTTTTTCGCCCCTGGTGTATGTCTTTTTCCTTTCGAGTAACAGGTCCAGCCCCAGGGCGGAGTCGCCTGGCGTTCCGGTGACATAGACAAAATCCCCCGGCCGCGCGCCCCGGCGGTCCAGCCGCAGGCCCTTTCGCGTCTCCCCCACGGCGGTGACGGTGACCGATATCCCCCCTTTGGAGCCGGAGACGTTTCCGCCGATCAGCGCCGCGCCGAAGGATGAGAGCGCCGCCCTGAAGCCTTTCAGGAAGGAGTCGACCCATTTTCCCTCCACGCGCCGGGGGATGTTAATCGAAAGAAGGGCGAACCGCGGGCAGCCTCCCATGGCGGCTATGTCGGAGAAGCTGACGGACGCCGCCTTCGCCCCGATCAGACGCGGAGACGAAAACTCCCTCCGGAAATGTATCCCCTCCATCAGCGTGTCGGTGGTCAGCAACAGGTCGTGGCCCGGCGCGGGCCTTATCGCCGCGCAGTCATCGCCTATTCCAAGGAGCAGATCCCGCGCGTCCTGTGGAAAAAGTTTTTGGATCAGCGATATGAGCTGTGTCTCGTCCATTCCCGTCACCGTGCTCAGTCTATCACCCGGCGGGACTTTTTGAGGGTAAAGCCCGGAGCCTGCGTAAGGCCGAGACAGTCAAAAGACCCCTCTCCCTTGGAGGGGGGATTAAGGGGAGGGGGTAAAATAAACATCACCCCCACCTTGATTCTCCCCCGGCGAGGGGGGCAGGAAAAACCTCCACGGCCCGGCTCGCGCCTCGTCCTCCCTCCTTGGCAAGAAGCGCAAAGGGACTTGCAACCTCGAGGCGCCGCCCGCCTTCAAACGCCGCGGCGGACGTTACTTGCAGGCGTTTCGGTAGCCCGCCTCGCAGGCCTTTTTGTAGTTCATCCTGGCCTTTCCCATCCGGCCCATGATCTCGTGGGTCTGGGCGCGGATAAAGTAGGCCTCCCCCAGGCCCGGGTCCAGCTCTACGGCCTTGTCCAGGTCGGTCATGGCGTCGTCTATGTTCCCCAAGTCCTTTTTGGCCTTTCCGCGCAGGGCGTAAGCCTTGGCCATCTCCGGGTATTGTTTTATGGCCTCGGTGGAAAGCTCCACGCACTTGGCGTAGTCCGCGCTGCCGTAGGCCGATCTGGCGTCACGATATGTCCTCTCCGCCTTCTCCTTGGCTATGTCGGAGCCCCCGAGCCATCCCCCCAGGTCGAGAGCGTATGAACTTTGCGCCGCGGCCGCCATCATGATGATAAAGGCGCCCAGAATTCTCATGCTTTGTGCTCTCCCTCCTTGCGATTTATTAAGTTGTGTATTTTATCACGCAATATCCGGCGGCGTCACACCGTTGCCGGGCGGCCTTCAGCCCGTCTTGAGCCGCCGCATGGCCTCCCGGATCGCCTTTTTCTCCGTTTCCGAGGTCTGGAGCCTCATGGCGCGCCGGTAGAGCCTTTCGGCCTTCTCCGGCTCGTCCAGGAGGGTGGCGTAGAGCCCGGCCAGGTTCACCAGCGCAAGGAAGTAGTCCTTGTCCAGCCGGACGGCCCGCTCCAGCTCGGCCCTCGCCTCGAGGACCCTGTTGACCCGCGCCAGGAAAACTCCTTTCAGGAAACTGAGCTGCGGCGAAAAGAGCCCGTCCCTGTCCATTCTCTCCGTGTCCTCGAGCATTCTGAGCCCCAGCGCGGCGTCGCTTTTCGACAGGACGGAGTAGAGGATGGAGAGGTTCAGCGAAAGGTAGGCGTACCTTGCGTTGGAGTTGTCCTGATTTATCCTCAAGGCGCGCCCGTAGTATGACGCCGCGCCGCGCCTGTCGCCGTCGCTCCTTGCGATCTGTCCCTTGAGATAGAGCCTCTCGGACTCGAAGTATTTTTCGAACAGCGCCGCCTCCTCCGCGGGAAAACCTATGGGCGGCGGCTGCCTGTGCTCGAGCAGCGCCTCGAGGTTCCTGCCTTTTATCTCGACCCCGCGGGTGTGGACCTTTGGGGCGGAAAACTCCACCACCGGCCTGTCGTCGCGCAGGGGCGCCGCGCCCTTCACGAAATCCATGAGCGCGCCGCGGCCCATCATGTAGCTCGCCGCCAGCTGGTACTCGTTCTGGACGCCTATCTCCTCAAGGCTTTGCGCCACCTCCGGTCTTTTCATCCCTCGCCGGACAAGACCCATATCCAGTGGGACAGGGCCGGGCGAGCCTATCATGATCGCGTCCCATTTCGTGTACCACATGCTGGCATGGGGAAACGCCTCCACAAAAGAGGCCACCAGCATCTTAAAATCCCTCTCCGAGAGGTGATGCAACGGTATCCACTGGGAGACCAGCCCGCCTTTGCGGAGCCTCCTTTTCATCAGCTCGTAATATTCCACCGTGTAAAGGCTCACCACGCCAGCGTTTGATGGAGGAGGAGGCTCGGATGTTATAAAATCGAATTTTCTCCTGGTAGTGAGCAAAAAATTCCTGCCGTCCTCCTCCACCACCTTCAGCCTCGGCGAGTTCATGACGTCGAAGTTGCCATCGGCGAAATAGGGCCCGGCGTTGAAAACCTCCCTGGATATGTCCACCGCCGTCACGCTCTCCAGCCCGTGGACGAGCGCCGCGCCGGCGGTGGAGCCGGTGCCGAAGCAGATCACGAGGGCGTCTTTCGCGCCGGGACGCAGAAGGAGCGGGATGTGAGCCTGGAGCCTCTCGAGCTGCAGGGCCTCCCGGAAAACCCCGGCTATGGGGTCGCCGTTTATCCAGATACGCTTGATGGGTTTGCGCCCGACGGTCAGGTCCGACGCCCGGTTGGAGACCAGCACCGTGGCCGAAGGTCCCTCCTGGTAAAACTCCGTCCGGCTGCCCGCCTCGAGCTTCCTGACGTTCAGCACCCTGGCCACGTCCCCGGCCCAGGCCAGGGCGGCCGTCATCGGCAGAAAAATCCCCACGGCCGCGGCGAAGGCGGCCTTCATGACCCTGGACGATTTAACATATAGAAGGAAAAGGCCGCTGAGGATGGCCAGCCACGCCACGGCAATGACGCTTTTCTGTATCCCGAGCAACGGGATGAGGACGAACCCGGCGACAAGCGACCCGAGGACGCATCCGGCGATGTTCGCCGCGTAGAGCCTTCCTACGTCCCCCCCTATCCTTTTTCTGGAGGAGACGGCGGCCTCCACCATCAGGGGAAACCCCCCGCCCATCACGAACGTGGCCGGGAAAACCACCACCAGCGCGAAGACGAAGGCGGAGACCATCGGCTCGCCCCCGGGAGCGATCGCGGCCAGTCCCCCGGCGCCATCCGCCAGGGCGCCGGAGGGATCCGGCGCCTGCCGGTTGAGGTAAAAACCGGCGAGGGACAGCAGGGCGAAAAAGCCGACCAGAACCTGGAAAAGGCCGAAAAGCGCCCCGCCGCCGGCCAGCCTGCGGCTTGTGAAACGGGCCATCACGGCGCTGCCCAAGCCTATCCCAAGAAGGAAGATAGCAAGTATCAGGGTGAAGGCATAGACAGAGTTGTTCAGGAGCAGTATCAACAGCCTGGTCCACAACACCTCCAGCGAAAGCGCGCAGAAACCGGAGACACCGAAAAGAACCAGCAGGAGGGTCTCCATCCCGGTATGAGGGTCATCGGGCGCGGTCTCACGGCGTTTTCCCTTGATCCCGCCCGTCTCCGGGGACGGGGCGGTTTTCCATCCCGGCTCCTTCGCCGTCAGCCAGGCCAGCGCTCCCACGGCGATATTGACGGCCGCCCCCGCCCGCAACGCCCCGGTAAGGCCGAGGTGTTCTATCATCCAGAACCCCGCCGCCACGGCCCCCGCCATGGCCCCCACGGTGTTCACGGCGTACAGCGCTCCCGCGCCCCTGCCGACGCCCCCGCCGCTTTCCACGAAGAAACGGGCCAGCGCGGGCAAGGTGCCGCCCATCAGGGTCGTGGGGACGGCGAGCGCCAGGACGGCCAGGGTCAGCCTGAGAAGTATCACGTAGACGGAGACACCCTCGTAGCCGGGATGCAGGAAGGTGTAGGCTTCCTCCAGCGCCACGAGCGTGAATGGGAACGCCAGGACGTAGGCGCCGAGCGCTATCTCCAACGCGGCGTAGAGCCTGACCGGCGACGCGCCCCTGTCGATCATGCGCCCGAAAAGCGCCGCTCCCACCCCCAGGCCGCCCATGAAGGCGACGAGGACGGCGCTCACGGCGTAGACACTGACGCCGAGCAGGAGGGACAGCTGTCTTGTCCAGACGACTTCGTAGGCGACGCCGACGGCCCCGGAGAAAAAGAACAGGAATAAAAGAAGCGGCCGGACGGCCGCCGGCCCGGGGCTCATTTAAGCAGTTCTTTCGGCGGCTTGAACTTTACCTTCATTTTGCTTTCGACCTCCCCGGCCAGGCCCACGTCCAGCATCCCAAGCTTACCAACGGCCCCTTCGGTAAACCAGACGTTCCCATCACCATCCACCGCCAGAGAGTTGGGCCGGGAGCCTCCGGTAGGCACGTTGAAGCTCTGGAAAGAGGCGGTGGACGAGTTAAACCGGACAAGCCTGTTATCCGTGGACTGGACGAGCCATATGTTGTCCTTGCCGTCTATGGCCATCTGCTGGGTACCCTTGTTCCTGGGGAGCTGAAACTCTTTCGTGGCCTCCGTGGCGGGATCAAACCGGACCAGCTTGTTGTCCACCAGTTTCATGTACCAGGCACGGCCCTTGGAGTCTATCACCGTCCCTATGGCGGACTGGATGTGGTCGGCTATCTTCCATTCCCTGAACCGGCCGGTGGACGGGTCGAACCGCGTCAGCTTGTTCCCGGCGCGCTGGATGAACCACAGGCGCCCATCGGCGTCCTCGGCCAGGTCGTAGGAGTTGCTTTTCGGCGTGGGAATTTTGTGCGTCTTGAACTCCCCGGAGGCGGGGTCGAACTCCACGAGAAAGTCCGTATTCCACCCCAGGGTCCATATCCCTCCGCCGGCGGCGGCGAGGATAGAGACCGGCTCGACCTTCAGCCGTGGGATGATGTACTCCTTGAAGCTCTTCGTCTCCGGGTCGAACCGGCCGAGGGCGTTCGTGTCCCTCTCGGTGAACCAGACCACCCCGTCCCGGGCCACCGCTATATTCATCGAGTCGCTCTTGGCGGAGGGGATGGGATGCTCCTCCAGCTTCTCCGTTTCGGGGTTGAAGCTGGTCAACAGGTTGGCGCGATACTGCAGGAACCAGACTACGCCGTCGTCCGCCACGGCGACGCCGGTGGGGAAGGAGTCCTCGGCGCCAAGCTGCCTTTCCGTGAAAAGGTCTTCGTTGCTTATCCCCCAGGCCCCTCCGGCCAGGGACAGAACCGCAATGACGGCCGCCAGAAGACTTTTCCCCCCATTCATGCCGCGATACTCCTCTATTACCGCTTCGAGCCGCTTTTCCTCAGCATGAAAAAGCCCACAGCCGCGGCCAGGAGAATGGCCGCGATGGCCATGTAGAAGCCGGCGTAGCTCTCCTGCTCCCCGGACGCCGCCGTGGAGCCCCCCGCCGTGGCCGGAGCCCCCTGCTCCCTTTCCTTCATCACCTTTTTAGAGGGGATGGTGGAGGTCACGAGCCGCGCTATGGAGTTGGCGTTCCGGTCGCTTTCGGTAAACCAGACGTCCCCTTTCGAGTCCAGTGCGACGTTCATGGGCTGGGCGTTGGCGGTGGGTATCTCGAACATGTTCCAGTAAAGCTCGTCGGCGTGGAAAAAGCCGACTTTGTTCATGAAGCTGTCCACGACCCATATCCTGGCGTCGGCCCCCGGCGAAAGCCCCTGGGGAACGGCGTTGTACCCGGGCATGGGGACCACGCTGTGCACGCCGGGGTCTGGCATGAGAACGCCCAGGTGCTGGGACCGCAGGTGGCATATCCAAAGCTTGCCGTCCTTGTCGAACCTCATGAGCCCCGGCTGGGAGTTGGGGACGTTTATGGGGAACGTCCTGAGCTTCTTCGTCTCGGGGTTGTACCGGCCGATGACGTTGCTGCCCACCAGGCTCAGCCAGACGTGGCCGTTGGCGTCAACGGCTATCCCCATCGGGTTCACCCCGCCTCCAAGCTCTATCTCCACCATCCTCTCCCCGGTGATGTCGAGGTAGCCGAACTTCCCGGAGTTCTTCTCCACGAACCAGACGCGGTTTTTCGAATCCGCGGCTATATCGTAGGGAAGGGAGGACTCCGTGGGGATCAAAAACTCCGTGAACTCCTCCTTGCCCGGGTCGAACCGGACGATGCTGTTGCCAAGCTGCATGACGAACCAGACCATCCCGTCACCGTCTATGGAGATATTCCCCGGTCCGCCGACGCTGTAGATGTTTATCACGTCGTCGGGCGTCTTGCCGCTCTTGGGATCGAACTCCCAGTCCGACTCCGGCAGACCCTTGGTGGAGGGTATCCTGTATTCCTTCAGCTCGCCCGTGGCCGGGTCGAACACGGCGAGCTGGTTGCCCGCCATCTGTGTGAACCAGACCCTGTCCTCGCCGTCCACGGCCAGGCCGTAGGGGACGGTGTAGGCCGTGGGGATGGTGTATTCCTCTATCTTCGGGGCGCCCGGCTTCACCGCCGGTGAAAGCCTGGAGACCTTCGGCTCGACAACGCCGGTTACACGCTCCTTGCCCGCATCGGGGGAAGGAGCCTTCCCCTGTTCTCCATCGCCCTCCTGGGCCGGGGCCGGGACGGCGGCGAAGACCATAAGCGAAAACAAAAGGCCCAGCGCGGCCGCGAGCGGCCCTCTCAACCCCGGGCGCGATCCTTTACCAGGTAAACGTCGGCTCATACATGTGCCTCATCTGCCAGTTGGCGTCCTTGTAGCCCCCTTCTTCTTCCCCCGACGAGTCGTAGTTCAGCTCGCCCCCTTCGCCCTTTCCCGTGGCTTTCCCCGCCCGGTAAGTGGCGGATTCTATCTGCATGGCTCTCTCCACGGCGTAGTACCTCGCCACGTCCATGGGGGGAATGGCCATCCTGTGGCCCATGGCCGGGTTGTGGCAGGCGTCGCAGCCCAGCACCTTGGCCTCGTGGCCGCTCTCGTACACGCCGATGAAAAAAAACGCGGCGAAAAGGAGCGTTGGAATCGCGTATACAAAGCTTTTTAAAAGCCCCGTCCGTATGGACCTTGCCTTCCCCAGCAGGGCGCCGAGGCCGGGTATCCTGCCGAGGGGGATCTTGTGAAAATAGGGCAAAAACACGAAGAACACGCCGAGCAGGATGGGGATCGTCGGCATCAGCGGAAGGTACCGCTGCTTGATCCCCACGAAATACCAGAAGGGCTGCCAGAACAGCAGGAACAGCCACTCCGGCCCGGGGACGTTCGCGCCGTGGTCCGGCATGGGTATCCCCTCCGGCGCGTCGTCGGGCACGGGGTAAAGCTCGGCCAGCCACCCTACCAAGAACACGACCGCCAGCATCGCCACGGCGAGGGTGACGATATGGTGCGGCCACCATTTCCATACCCCTTTTTCTTTCCTCTCTTCAGCGCTCAAAACTCTCGGTCTCCCTTCCGCGTGGTCAAACCCTGTCCGCGAGCCCCAGGCTCCGCAACAGGATTATGTGCAAAGCCAGGACCGCCAGCAACAACGCCGGCAACAGCATTATATGCAGGGCGAAGGTTCTGCCCAGCGAGAAATATCCCAGCATCATGTCCTTCAGCCAGTCGCCGGCCAGGGGAATGTATGAAAGCCAGTCCGCCCAGACCACAAGCTCCCAGTAGCTGCGCCAGTCCCACGGCAGGATTATGCCGGTGATGAGAAGCAGGGTGAACAGGAACCCCATGAAAAGCCCGGACCACCAATTGAGTTCCCTCGGCGGCCGGTACGCCCGTTTCGCCATGACGTGGAACGCGTGAATGATAAGGAAAAACATGCCGAAGGTGGCGCTCCACCTATGGGCGTTCCGGAAAAGGGCGCCCACGCTAGTGGTGTTGGCCATGGTCTTTATGCTTTCGTGCGCAAGGTCCGGAACCGGCACGTAATACCACAACATGTAGAATCCCGTGATTATCTGGATAGCTATACAGCCTATCGTGAGACCTCCGAAAAGGCTCCAGAAGCTTGTGCTCTCCGGCAGGTTGAAGGCAACCTGCTCGCGGTAAAACCTCCTTACGCGAAGGCGGCGGTCAAACCAGTCGACAATCCTTCCCAATCGAAAATCCCCTCTCTCCCCACTTCCTATTCGCTTCCGCTATCGGCCCCGCTTCCGTTCTCGCCCTCCCCGGGCGGCCGGGCCTCGGCCGGCGCCTTGCGGTAGTGGCTTTCGTCTATGGTATCGCCCATGAAGTCTATCTTCCACTCGTTGGCCTTCTCGTCGAGTATCAGGTTCATTTTGCTGTGAGTGGTGAAATAGTCCCCGAACGAGGAGGGTGTCTTCACCTCCAGCTTGACGGAGGCGACCCACTCGCCGCGCTCGTTCGGTTTCTCCGGCAAAACGGTCTCCAGTATCTTGATCTTGGAGTCCCCGCTGTAGTTGCTGGTCCACCGGCGGAAATCGTCCGGGTCGTACTCCATGTACGCCGTGCTGATCAGCGACTGCGCTTCCATCGTGGTCAGCTTGCCGCCCTTGGACAAAAGGTCGAAAAACCTCAGCACGACCTGGTCCGGCGGCGTCTCCGGGAACTCCACCTTCTTGTCCGCCTTCGAGCAGGCGAGAGTCACCAGGACGACGGCCCCGGCCGCGAGAAGACGTGATGCCACTGTCATGACTTTTATTCTATTCAAAATCTGAACCGTCTTGATTAATAAAAAAGGGAGGCCGGGTTCTCAAGGCCCGGCCTCCCCTTGATTTCACTACATGCTCTGCAAAGGTCCGGCGCCTCCCTTATATGGTCGGCTCGTTCCCTTCGTTGAGCGTGTTCAACAGCTTGTTCGTACCGACGAGCCACTCACGCTCGGCCTCGTCCAGGAGTATCTCCTGCCTGGAGACCTCGTCGTAGTCGCCCGTGGACAGCGAAGCTGTGCCGCCCGGGGGATCCACGAACAGCGTGCCCCGCATCTCGAGATGCAGCGGGCCGCAGAAGTGCTGGCAGTAGAACTCGTACTCGCCAGCCTTGTCGGCGACGAACTCCGCCACCTTGCTCATCCCGCGAACGCCGATCATCATGGTCTTGAGACCATAATGGCCGTACACGTTCCACCCCATCGTGACGTCCGGGTTCTTGGTCAAACCCGCCGCCTTGTCGATGTTGGTCAGGATGACGCGCACCTTGGCGCCCTGAGGAACGTGGATGAACCTCGGGACGTAGCCGTAGGAGAACGCCTTGACGCGAACCACGTAGACGTCGCCGTCCTTGGTCACGCCCGGCTTGCCGTCGTCACGCGGGACCCAGTACTTCTTGGTCTCGGCGACATGCTTGGGCTCGAGCTGCGGATGCACGTTCGATCCAAGCGGCGTGTTGTCGAAGCTGACGTGCACGTCGCCAAGGTTGTAGCCCTTGGTGAAAAGGTCGTCGCCCTTGCCGGTGTTCCACCTCTGGATGAAGGTGGAGAATATCTGGCGGCCCTCATGAGGCTCGCCGTCCACCGGGATGATCTTGACGGTCTTGCCGTAGGTCTCGGAGGTCTCGTCGATGTCCTGCAGCTCGAAGTTCACCGCGAACACGATGCCCGTAGGAGTGAAAAGGCCCGTGGAGAACTTGTTCTGCGAGACATAGTAGGCGTTGTCCGGCGCAATCGAGTTGTGACCCACGCGGTAGTGGATCGGGAACTCGTCGACCAGCTGCATCCTCTGCAGATCAACCTTACAAGTGGAGTCCGACACGAAGGAAGATATGTAGTCATACTTGCCGAGCGTGTCGATCTGGTTGTGCAGGGGACCCGCGCCCACCGGGATGACCTTGTGCACCCTCAGCTTCTCCACGTCTATGACGGAGAGGGTGGCCGAGAGCTTGTCGCAGGTCGTCACCACGCGGTTGGTGGGGCTGACGTTGGTTCCGTGCGGGTTCTTGCCGACGGGGATCTCCTTTATCAGCTTGAAGGGATCCTGGCTGAACACCATCACCGCGGAGTGATAGTAGTTGCCCGCAAAGACGTATTTGCCGTCCTTCGAGGTGTCCGGATAGTCCGGAGCGGAAGGCGCGGGCGGGATGTCGATGACCGTCGAGGCGCCGTCGGAGAGGCGCAGCTTGATCATCTTGCCCGTCAGCTCACCGGTGGCGAACAGGTATTTTCCGTTCGGCGCCAGAGCCGCGCTGTGGTGAACGCCGAAAGGCTTGGGGAGAGCGAATATCCTCTCCGTCCAGCCTGTCTGCAGGTTCACCTCAACGATCGTGTCCGCGCCTTTGTCGGAAACGTAGAGGTACCGGCCGTCCGGCGTGCCGTTGTTGTTGCCCGCGTTCGACCCCGAGAAGGGGAAGTTGTGCAGGTCAACGCCGCACCGGATGTGCCTGTAGGTCCTCATCGACGGGATGCCGATGACGCCTATGGCGCCGTCCACACCGCCAGCGTCGTACAGGATCGCGTAGTCACGCAGGGGCGCGTCGCTGTCCTGCTCCGCCACCACGTGCCAGGGGCGCTTGTCAAATTCGGTCAGTTCGGTCTTTTTGGCCTCGGCGAAAGGCGCGCTCGCGAAAAGCGCCGCGACAGCCGCCACAAGCCCGAATAGTAGGCTTTTTCTCACAGGTCTCTCACCCCCTCTCGCTTATCTTTCGTGTTTGTAGTAGGCGCCGGCCTTGGCGTCCTTCGCCAGGCGCTTGACCATGTAGTCGTTCGGGTCAAGGATGTCGATCCTTCGGGCGTGCCACTTGCCGTCCTTGTACCAGCCGTAAGCGGCGATAAGGTCGCCCTTCTTAAGCTCCTTGAACTTCTTGAACACCCCGCGCTTGGCCGTCATGACGTAACACTCGGGATGGAGATAAAGATCGTAGGACTTGGACTTCTTCTCGAACTTCGTCGCGATCGTCAGCTGACGATTCCCGATGTCCTTGATCTCTCCAACGTACAGGGTGTCCGTCTTGGACGAACCGTTGCCCAGAACGTCCGCCGAAGCGAACCCGGGCCACAACACCATGGACGCCATGCCGACTGCCACTGCGGCAGCCATGTAGAAAATGGATTTTCTCACCACGTCACCCCCTTCCGCTAATTACAAATAGCATTTCCACACTCCGCGATTGTAGATACGGTCGTTAACTGATCAATTGGGTATGTGCAATCAATATACCAACAGCGCCCCGTGGAGCCCTGAAGGCAACTCCCCTATTATCAAGCAATTATAGCCCAAGAGAGACGGGCCGGAATTAATCAAAAAATTCAATGTTGCCTCCCGATTGTTACAGCATATCTGGGCCGACTGAAACAGGCCAAAAAATCAAGTTGTTGGCGAATCAAGATTTGTCACCCTCAAATTACACATATCAATGAATACCCGGGCGCCGGAATAACGTTTCGTTTAAGCCAAATAACACGCTTTGTCTAAATTCATTGTTCTATCAATGAGTCCGCAATGTCCGGCCGGAGGCGGGCGAGGTCTTCGAAAGCGGCGGAAGCCTTCTCGGTCATCCCCATGCGCTGGTAGGCCTTCGCCAGGTAAAAGTGCGCCTCCAGGAGCCTGGGGTTGACGCTCCTGGCCCACTCGAAAAGCTCCGCGGATTTCCTGTAATCGCGACGGTGGTAGTACAGGTAGGCCATGTCGAACAGGGCGAACCCCAGGAACGGGTCGCCCGGTATCAACTCCGCCGCCTTTTCGTAAGACTCCAGCTCGGCCGGGTATTCCCGGACGGCGTGATAGGCCTTTCCTTCAAGCAACATGGTCCGCCCCCGGTAGTACCTGTCCACCGCCGCCCGAAGCTCAGGGTCCGCGGCCGCGCCTGGGATGAGAGCCGTGACCTTCTTTCTTTCGCCAATCAGCGAGGCGAAGTTCCTGACGGCGTACTCGTCCCTTTTGAAGACGGCCCGGGGGGCAGTGTACTCTATCACGGGGTTGTTGTCGGTGTTCACCGGCGCGGCGGCGGTGAAGTCCATAACCCCCTCCCGGTCAGTCACGTAGAAGCTGAGAAAGGAGAGGGGGTCGGCGCTTTCTATCATGTCCTCTCTCACCGGCTCCGCGGCCAGCCTCTCGGCCAGCTTCGCTGGATTGATAAGGATCGGGTCGGCCGAGCCCAGGAGCATCAGTGTCGGCAGCCTGCTGTTCAGATCCCCGTACCAGACGGCCACGTTCTCGAAGGCCTCCGCGAAGGTCCGCATTATCACCTTCAGGTTGTCCGGTGACAGCTGGTAGAGCGGCAGCCACTGCGCCATCGCCCCTCCCCTCTTGAGTTTTTCCTTCACGTTCCGGAAATGCTGGAGGGAGTAAAGGCTGCCCACCCCGGCGCTGTCCGGCTGAAACAGGTCGGATATCACCAGGTCGTATTTTCTTTCCGTGACCCGGGTATAATGGCGCCCGTCCCAGAAGGTGAGGTGAAACCTCCTGTCGGAGACGATGTTGTGGTTGTCCTTTTTGAAAAAGGACTGCGCGTCCAGCAGCGTGGGGACGATCTCTACGCATTCGATCTTCTCCACGGGATGGCCCCCCACGGAGCCGGCGGTTATCCCGGAGCCGAGGGAGATCAGCAGGACGTCCTTCGCCTCCGGCTTCAAAAGCAGCGGGACATGGCCGAACCGGACCGCCACGTCGCCGCTTGTGGCCAGCTGGTAATTGTTCACCATGAGCGTCAGCGGCCCGTTTTTGTTCTCCCTGGTGACTCTCACCGTGCCCATGACCCCCTCTTCGGCGAAGACCACCTCCCCCGGCGCCTGCGGGCCCAGTCCCACGTTTATCCCGGATATGGCCACGCCGCCGATGATGAGAAGGGCCGGGGCGGCCGACGCGGGAAAGACGTAACTCATCTGCCTGCGCCCGGCGGAGTTCGCTATCGCCGCGTAGCCCGCGATGAGCGCCGCCACGGAGACCAGGAAAACGCCGTTCTGCAGGCCAAGCGCCGGCAGCAGCAAAAACCCCGCCGCCAAGGACCCGGCGATGCCCCCGGCCGTGCCCACGGCGTAGGCCAGCCCCGCGTCACGGCCCAGCGAGCCGAGGGACTGTATGGTTATCCTGCATATCAGGGGATAGGCCACGCCCATCAGAAAGGTGGGAAGGATGAAGACCATCCCCATAAGCGTCAGCATTACCAATATGTTCCTGGCCCAGTCCATCTGCCCGAAGCTGCGGCCGAGGCTCACGGCCATGTCCGGCGCCAGGTGGAAAAAGAGCACGCTGACCATCCCGAAAAGCCCCACCCCCACCTGGGTAAGACCGAAAATTTTCACCGGGTCCCTCATCCCGTCCAACCTGCGGCTCACAACGTGGCTGCCGAGGGCCATGCCGAAAAGAAACACCGTCAGGAGGTTGCTGAAAAGGTAGACCGTCGACTTGAAGGAGACCACGAACGCCCGCGTCCACAGGACCTCGAACGAAAGCGAGACGAAGCCCGACACAGCGAAGAGAGCGAGGGCGAGCGAGGCCGGTATCGCCGCTCCATGGGCGCCGGCGGCGCCGGAGACGGCGCTCTCCTCTTTTTTCTTTTTCTTCCCCCTCGGGCGGGGGGTTGATTTCTTCTGTCTCACATCTCCGGCCTCCACGGCGGGGCCTCTCCCGGCGGCCCACACACCGAAAGCCGCGGCCAGGTTCAAGACAACAGCCGCCGCGAACGAACCCCGCATGCCGAGGAGAGGCACCATCGCGAACCCGCTGAAAAAGGCGCCCGCCATGCCGCCGTAGGTGTTCGCCGCGTATATGGCGCCCATCCCCGCGCCGACCTTCTCGAAGCTGGGGACATAGAGCTTGCCCATGACAGGCAGCGTGCCGCCCATCAGGAAGGTGGGGCCGACGAGAAGGGCGAACATCACGACAAACCTGAACAGTATCCACCCCCCGGAGTTTATCGATTCCACGGTCATCACCCGGACGATCGCGTCATCGGCCAGGTATATGAGCCCCGTGACGGTGACCGCCAGGACGGCTATCCCCACCTCCAGTCCGACATACGCGGCGAGGGGGTTTTTCATCCTGTCCGCCCTCTTCCCGAGAAAGTGGCTCCCCAGGGCGAGGCCGGAAAGAAACGCCGCCACAACCATCGACACCGCGTAGACGGTATTGCCGAACACCAGGGACAACATGCGTATCCACAGTATCTGATACACGAGCCCCGCCGCGCCCGACATGAAAAAACAGAAAAGCAAAACAACTCTGCCGCTCATGGTCTCCCTAACTGAAAAATCGAAAAGCCCCCGTCCTCCGGCCTGTCCGGCCGGGGCCCGGAGGCGCGCTGTCCCTCGTCACGTCCTTTTCCCGCCGCTTTTTTCCTCTCCGTCCTCCCTGGCCTTTCCCCTGGCCGCCCGCTCCTGGCCTATCATCTGGTTCAGGCCGGTTCGCTTGAGCATCCTGTAAAGCGACATTCTCGCCACCCCGGCCTTCTCCGAGGCTTTTGAGATATTGCCGTTCTCGCTCAACAGCAGGTTCTCAAGATACACCCTTTCGAATCGCTCCAGCCACCTGCGCCGCGCCTCCTTGAAGGAGACCCCGTTCAGGCTGTCCCTGGGCGTCCTCACCTCCTCCGGCAGAAGCTCCACGGTTATAAGCCCGTCCTCGGCCAGCGACGCGGCCCTTTCCACCACGTTCCTGAGTTGGCGGACGTTCCCCGGCCAGTCGTACTCCATCAGCCTGGCCAGAGATTCGGCGCTGAGCTTCGGCGGCGGCTCGCCGCCCTTTTTCGCCAGGTGGTTGAAGAAATTGTCGCACAGTATGCCCACGTCCTCCTTGCGTTCCCGCAGTGGGGGCATGTCTATGCTCACGACGTTGAGACAGTAGTAGAGGTTTTCCCGGAACCTTTTCTGCACCATGGCCTCGCTCAGGCTGATGGTCGTCCCAGCCAGCACCCTCACATCCACGGGTACCCACTCCCACTCTCCCCGCCGAACCACCTTCCTGTCCTGCAGTATCCGGAGAAGCCGCGCCTGCATCGAAGCGTCCAGGTCCTCGACCCTCTCCAGGTAGAGCGTCCCTCCGTCCGCGGCCTCGAACACGCTCTTCCTGGCGTGCTCTTTTCCGTCATCTCCCCCTGCCGGGGCGGCCTCCAGCAGATCCTTCGTGACCGTGGAGCAGTCGGTGACGATGAAAGGCCCCTCCGCCCGGTGGCTGTGCAGGTGTATGGCCCGGGCGGCCATCTCCTTGCCGGAGCCGGTCTCGCCGCGGATCAGGACGTTCGACTCGGTGCCCGCCACCTTGCGGATCATCTCCACCACCTTGAGAAAGCTCGGATGCTTGCCCACAAAATGATGGTTGAAAAAGTCGCGCTCCAGTTCCTTTCTCAGGGCCCTGTTCTCGGCCCACATCCGGTATTTCTCCACGGCGCGGCGCACGGTTATGATGAGCTGGTCGGCGGAGAAGGGTTTCGTCACGTAGTCGAACGCGCCCTGCTTGACCGCTTCCACCACGCCGTTGATGGTGGCGTAGGCGGATATCATTATCACCGGCGCGCCGGGGAACTCCTCGCGCATCTCCCCCAGGATCATCATCCCGTCCTTGCCCGGCATCCTGAAATCCGTGACGACGACCCAGGGCCTCACCCGCCGCGCAAGGTCCAGGGCCTCCCCGGCGCGCGTGGTGGTGACGATCTCGTACCCCTCGTCCTCCAGTATCCTCACGCAGCTTTCGAGCAGGTCCTCCTCGTCGTCTATCAGCAGTATCCTCGGAGCTTCTCTCATATTTTCACGCCTTTGTCTTCGCCGTCCACGCCTTCTCCTCCGCGCGCGGCGCGGCGCTCTCCCGCAGGGTTATAGTGAAAACGCTCCCCGCTCCCGGATCGCTTTCCACCTCGATGGAGCCGCCGAACCCCCTGACCAGCCCGTAGCTGATGGAAAGGCCCAGGCCCGTCCCCTGTCCCGCCTCCTTGGTGGTGAAGAAGGGCTCGAAAAGACGCGCCCTGACCTCCTCGGGTATGCCGTGGCCGGTGTCCGATATGGTGAGCCTCACGGCGCCCCGGCCATCCGCGGCGGCCCGGATGACGATCTCGCCGCCGGGCTCCGTGGCCTGGTAGGCGTTGGTCACTATGTTATAGACGACCTGCTCCATCCCCACCGGCGACCCAAGAACGGCGGGCAGGGCCGGGTCAATCTCGACGCGCAGACCTACCCCCTTCTTTCTTATGGGATGCTCTATGAGGCTGACCACCCTCCTCACCGACTCGCCGAGGTCCATGGGAACGGGCTCCCCGGAGGGCTCCCGGGAGAAGGTGAGCAGATTCGCGGCTATGCGCCCTATGCGGACGGCGTGCCCCTTCAGCGTCTCCAGGTCCTTTTTCACCCTCTCCGTGTTCCCCTTGGCGATGTCCTTCTCCATCAGCTCTAGCCGCGTCACTATTATGGAAATGGGGTTGTTCACCTCGTGGGCCACGCCAGCGGAGAGAAACCCTATGGCGGCGAGCTTCTCCGACTGCATGAGTCTGCGCTCCACCTGTTTTATCTGGCGCGTCCTCTCCTCGACCTTTTTCTCGAGCGAGTCCTGGTACTCCTGCACGGCCTCGGCCATGTCGTTGAACGCCTTCGCCAGCGACTCCAGCTCGTCGCCGGACTTTATGTCGATCCTGTGGCCCAGCCTGTTGGTGGCGAGAGCCTCGGCGCCGCGGCGCAGCCTGGAGATGTTCCTGGTGAGCGCCCGGGAGACGGCCATGGCCGCCACGGCTGTCAGCGCGAGCGCTCCCAGCGCCCCGATTATGTACATCCACCATATCTTTTCGATTTTCGGGGCGAAATCGCTCCTGGGATAACGGTCGAAGACGACATAGTAGAAATCGCGGTTGCCTATTTGCGGGTAGATGGAGCTGAAGGCGTACAGATACTTCGGGGCGTCGGAGATGACGCCGTGGCGGCCGGAGAGTATCTGCGCCATCACGCTCTCCGGCGCGTCGTCCAGCGGCCCCGCGCCAAGGGCCGGGACATGGGAAGGCGCGGCGGGAGGGTTTTCCCCGTAAGGGTCGTATATGTATTTTCCTTCGTGGGTGACTAGGGCGGCTTCTCGCCTCCTCTCGAAGGACGTATGCCCAAGAGCGGTCATTATCTCAGACCCGTTGAGGTCTATATAGATGACGCCCCTGGGTTTTCCCATCCTGTCGAACACCTTGGTGGCGTAGCGAACCAGGGTCACATCCTCCAGGCTCCTCGAGGGATCCATGGAGCTTCTCATGGGGATGGCCGCCACGGCGAGGTCCTCAAGCTGCGCCGCCTGGACATAGTACGGGGCGGTGAGCCTGTTCCGTTTCTGGTCATCTTCCAGGGCGGCCAGCTTATCGCCGGCCTTGCGGACCACAACGGACTCGTTCCCGTACTCGTCCAGGAGCCCCGCCTCCGAGTAGCCGCCCTTTATGCTGAGGAACAGCATGAACTCCCGCTCCACCAGCGATTTCCAGTATATCGCGGCCTGCGGCTTTTCCCTTGGAACGTCCAGGAGAAGCTCCAGGGCGAGGCTCGAGCGCAGGTAGTTTATGTCCGCGTGGGCGTTTATGAATACCCGCTCTATCTCCTTCGACCTGGTGATCGCGTTCAGGAGGATGGTCTTGAGCGCCTCGTCCTGGACGGCGGCCCTGGCGGCCTTCAGGTCCTGGTAGCCGAAGTAGCCTATCGGCAGAAAGGCCACCAGCAGCAGGGCCGCCATGAACTTTTTCCAGATACGGTTGAACATCAAGCGCTCCCCCTCGTCCGCTCACGTCCTCAAAGAGACCCCGCCACGTCCACGTCCGCGGCGTCCTTCACGAGCCTGAACCCTATGATGTGGCTCACGGCGCCCCTGGGCACGAACTCCCTGTGGGCCGCCCGGGCGTTGATCGAAAGGTCCACCCACGAGGCGCCCTTGACCACGGCCATTTTGTGGCCGATGTCTTCCGTGGCGGTCCATTCCCTTACGTTGCCGCCCATGTCGTGGACACCGTAGGGGCTGACGTCGCCCTCGGCTATCTCCACGGGATTGGCGGAGTTGGCCGAGCAAAGCGCGCCGTATATGTACTTGATGTCAGATTCCGCCGTGGCGGCTTTGTAAGGGTCGAACCGGTCGCCCCAGGGGTATATCCTCCCATCGGCGCCCCGGGCGGCCTTTTCCCATTCCGCCTCCGTCGGCAGCCTCTTGCCGGCCCATCTTGCGTATGCTTCGGCGTCCTCCTTGGACACGTACAGGACGGGGCTGTCCCCCCTTCCCGCCTCGTATTTTCCGCCGAGCCAGCTTCTCGGCGCGCGGTGGCCCGTGGCCTTGACGAATTCGTAATACTCCTCGTTGGTCACCTCGTGCCGGTCTATGTAAAAGGCTTTCAGCCGCACCTTCCTCTTGGGCGTCTCCGCGTCGAAGGCGTAGTCCCGGTACATCCTTCTCTTCCCGTAAGCGGCCCTGACCTGCTCCACCTCCTCGGCGGAGCTGCCCATCAGGAATTCTCCACCCGGAATGAAGACCATCCCTTCGGGAGACCTCGCCGCCGGAGAGCCTCCCGCCGCCAGGACGGTGGCGATTACGACAAGCGTTCCGATCAGACACAGGTTTCTCATGCCGGCTCCTTTACACATACAAAGTCGTATTTTCCGTTCTCCTTTTTCATCAACTCGAATATGTACGGGTCCTTGACGGCCTCGCCGTCCTCCGAGATGGACGTGGGGCCGGTGACGCCGTGAAAATCCTTTATGGAAAGAAGCGCTTCGCGGACGTGGCTCGGACGCATGGACTTCGCCCTCTCGATCGCCTCGGCCAGCATGTTGTAAGCGTCGTAGCTCAGCGCGGCCAGACGCGAGGGGGGCTTGCCGAATCTCTTGATGTACTTCTCCACGAACGTCCTGACCTTCGGGTCGGCCGAATTCGCGTTGAACCCCCCGTAGACCACGGTCCCCGCCGCTTTCGGGCCGATGGAGGTATACTCGGAGACCATCAGGTCCTCGGAGCCGACCAAGGGGATGCCGAGCCCGAGCTTGCGCAGTTCGGTGACCACCTCCGCGCCTTCCATTGCGTCGCCGGTGTAGATGAGCGCGTCCGGCGTGTTCTCCTTCAGCTTGGCAAGCTGGCGGGCGACGCTGGTCTGTTCCTCCGTCATGTACGTCGTCCCCTCGTCCCAGACAGCGAGATCATGGGTAAGCTCGAGGTTTTGGTCGTAGATGGCGCTTTTGAAGGAGGCGCTGAGCTTCACGGAATAGTCGTTCACAAGCGATGTGAACAGGGCGAATTTTTTCCATCCCCTTTCCGCGGCCAGGTGCTCGATCAGCTTTTTGATCGCCCGGACGTCGTCCATGGTGTTGCGGAAGTTGTAGGGGCCCGTGTCCCCCAGCCTGCGGCGGGACCCGGCGGAGATCATAATGAGCTGCCCTTCGTTTACGGCCTTGTTGGCCGAGAAGCTCACCTCGCCCGTCGCCGCCCCCACAACGGCCAACACGTCCCTGTCCAGGAACGCCTCCACGCCGAGTTGGGCTCCTCTCATCTTCCCCTTGGTGTCGAAGACGAGGAGCTCGAACTCCATCCCCTTTATCCCTTCCTTCTCCATGCGTTCGTCCGAGGCCAGCTCCGCGCCGTTGGAGGCGTCAATGCCGTATTCCTCGAGCTCGCCGGAGATGGGGGCCAGGACTCCTATCCGCGCCTTTTTTTCTTTTTCGCGCATTATCTGCGCCTCGCTCTTCACGCCGTAGCCGACCTCCGGCGGCGTCTTCTCCCTGACCTCCACCGTTTCCACCGGCGCGGGAGCAGGCGCAGGCTCCGCCGCCTCCTGCCGGGGCCGCTCTTCACCGGGGGCGCTTTCCGGCGGCTCTTCGGCGGGCTTGGTCTCTTGTTCGGCCCCGGGCGCCTTTTCTGCCACGGCGCTGGGGCCGGCCTGCGAGGGCTGTTTCTCAGCCTCCGGCTTTTCAGTCTCACAGCCGCTGAGCCCCGCGGCGGCCAGCGCGGCCACGAGCAGCAGCGCGGACGACGCCGACGCAACGCGGCGGGAGGCGATCTTGAAATGAAAGCTTGTAAATTTCCTCTCGAATATGGTGAAATTGTGTCTCATAATGATAGGTTGTCTAAACTTCAAGGCATTCCTGCCTAGCTTGAAAAAGAGGGAGGGAGATATTTTGCGTTTCAATTCAATCACCATCATAACGGTTTTATCGATAGCTCTCATGTCGTTCTCCGTTTCATCGGCGAGCGCGGCCGAAATGGTAGAGGTCCCCGGCGGCGAGTTCAAATCCGGTCCGGACCTGAAGGTTGTAAAGGTCGATTCTTTCGCCATCGACAAATACGAAGTAACCAACGCCAAGTGGAAAGAGTTCAAGGAAGATTTTGACATTCCCGCCGGCAAGGAGAACCACCCGGTAACGGAGGTTTCCTATTTCGAGGCGGCCGAGTACTGCAAGTCGCAGGACAAAAGGATCCCCACCGCTCTCGAGTGGGAGAAAGCCGCCCGGGGCGCCGACGGCAGACTCTACCCGTGGGGCAACGAGTTCGACAAGAACAAGGCCAACACCCTGGAGAGCGGCGTCAACGGCACGACTCCCGTCGGCGACTATGAGGCCGGCGCGAGCCCCTACGGCGCGCTGAACATGACCGGCAACGTCTGGGAGTGGACCGACGGCTGGGGCGACGAGTCCATGAAACAGTACCGGTTGACCATGGGTGGGTCCTTCTTCGACGACAAGAGCAAGGGCAAGGTGTTCTCCACCCTCAAGAGCATCCCGGACGACATACACACGTACATAGGCTTCCGTTGCGCCAAGTGAGACAGCGCGGCGGGAACAGGCCGGGGGAGGCGAGGCAGTGTTCATGACAAAGCCTCCAGTCTCGCGGGCCGGGGCGATCGCCGTTATCGCGATAGCGGCGGCGATCCTCTCCGGCTGCTCGGAGGAGATGGGCGCGCCCTCTTTTTTGAGCAAGGGAGGGAGCGGCTCCGGCCAGAAGTTTTTCACACCCCCGGAGGAGGACATAGTCGAGGACGAGGCGACGGGACTGAAGATAGCGAAAAACGCCATCAACGTCCATTTCTCGCCCAAGCTCGATGAGGCGTCAATCAAGAAAATCATATCTTCCATCAACGGGGAGATCGTCGGGTACGACAAATCGGCGAATCTTTACCAATTGCGCTTTCCGGGCAAGAGCCTCGAGGAAGTCGACAAGATACGGATGAGACTGCTCGCCGAGCATAAAGAGGTCGAAGCGGCCTCGAGGCTTGCCGTCTCGGCGCATAAAAACCCCTATTACGCCAAGTAAGGTCAGAATATCTCCACCTTCCTAAGGGTCATCCCGACCTCGCTGTTGTAAAACTCTATGTAGCCCTTGAGGTCCGGGTCGATCTTGAGCAGGGCTTCCTTGGCCTTTTCGCCCTGCTGGAAGGTCACGTTCTCTCCGACCTCCACCTTTATGATCGTCTTGCCCCCCTCATCCTTCACTTCGTAAAGCTGCCAGCCGCTGTTCATCTCGCTTAAGGCCGCGGCGAACTTGTCCGTCCTCTCATCCCCGCTCGTGCAAGCGGCGAAGGCCAGGACGAATCCGGCGGCGGCGAGCATGGCGGCGGTTTTTCTCATCCAGAAAGTCATTTGACATCCCCTCCTTTCCAGCCCGGGCCGGCGCTCACTGGAGAGCGGCCCGGACCCTTGTTCAATCGTTGTTTACGCTTTTGAGGAAGGCTATTACATCCCTCCTGTTCTTCTCGTCCTGCATGGACTTGAGCTTCGGCATCTTCTTCTTGTACTTCTCCAGAAGCTCCAGGGCGACGGAGTCGCCGTTTTTTATCATGGCTTCAGGGTCCTTGAGCCACTGGTCCAGCCACTCGTCGGACCGCCGCGCCGTCACCCCTTTCAGGCTCGGGCCCACTTTCATCCCTTCCGTGAGGCGGTGACACGCCTTGCACTTCCTTTTGAACAGCTCCTCACCGGCGCCTATGTCCTGCGCAGGGGAGGAGGCCGCAGGAAGGAGAAAGGACGTCATCACCAGCAAAACAGCGCCTAGTCTCATCTGCCTGAACCTCTCCTTTCCCGCGCGTGTCATTTTTCGAGAAACACCGTTTTAAGGCCTATGCCCATGCTGCTCCAGACTATCTTTCCCTTGCGCACGCCGGGCAGGTGTTTCTTCACTATCTCCTTGGCCTTCCGGCTTTCGTCCATGCCTATCCTCGGGGTGAACGAGCCGCCGGTCGCCTCCTTGACGTCGATCTGTACCTCCAGACTGCCATCGGGGTTGACGTCGAAGGATCTGATCCTCCAAGCGCCATCCCCAAGCTCGGTGATCTCCTCCTTGGTCTCCTCGACGGCCTCCGGGTCCAGCGACTGTTTCTTCCTTCGCTCGATGAGCTTGCCGAGGTTCTGCTCGACGGCGGCGTACAGGCGCCCGTCGCCGGTCTCTTCCTCGTACATCCTGCTGATAATCAGCGCGATGTTGAAAAGAAAGTCCTGCTCGGGCGGGATGGATCTGGAGGACATGGCGTACTCGACCATGGCCTGAACCTCCGGGGGGAACTCGTCCGTTCTGGTCCTGACAAGCTCCCTCATTCCTTCTTCGTCCTTGTTGTCGTAAGCTTCTATGAAAAGATTACCCACGCTGGGCTCACGCCCCTGCGCCAGCGCCTCGGGGGCGAGCGAAGCCATGACCGCCGCCGCCAGCGCCGCCGCCAAAACAATCGATCTGGCGAATAGACACATAACGTATCCCTTTACTAAAAATAGGTCTTTAAAATCCGCCTTACACGGCCATCCAGCGTCACGACGTCCTCGCTGGCTCCGGGCTTGGCATAGACACGGCCCGCGGGCGTGTCGGCGCCCACGCTGAGAGATATTGGCGTCGGGTTTCCCTCGGGCCACATTAAAAGCCTCATCTCGGGAGGGGCGAGCCCGTACTCCGAGAGCCCGCCGCCGCTCGAAACCTCGACAAACTCTTCTATTCTCAGGCTCATCAGATCATTCAGGAACTCCTTGACGAGGTTGAAGTCCATCTTCTCCCCTTCAAGGCCTCCGCGCCTCCAGTTCTTGTTCGTGTCCCTGACGAGGACGACGGAGCCGGTGGAGTCGTGTATCTCCACGCGCTCCAGCTTGTTCTGGTCGAAGAAGAAAAGCTCCTTGCTCCGAAGCTCGTTCACGCTCCTTGGCATGGCGTGAACCACATCCTCCTCCAGCACGAATATGTTGTCTCTGTCGGACATGGAGCAGTAGTAGCCGCGCTTCTCCGGGCTGCGGTCGCCCACGCTGATCTTGAGCGACGGCTCCGAGTCCCCGGACACCCAAAGCAGCAACTCCAGGGAGGGCTTGTCCAGTCCGTAGCGCCCCAGGTCCTCCTTGCTCTCGGCCTCGAAGGCCTTCACCTCCGTGTTTTTGAACATGCTCAGAAGCTCAAAGACCTTCATATGGTCGGCCCGGGCCTCGATCGGCTTCTCTATGACCCACCTGCCGGTGTCCGGCAGGGCCACGCGGGCGTTCATGCCGGGCCTGCTTATGACCATCTGGTCTATCATCACCGGGTTGATCCTGAGGACGCTTTTATCGCGGAAGAAATAGACGTCCTTGTTCGCCTCCGCCTTGGCGTCGGCCAGAACGCGGTAGACCGGTTTCTTCCCTTCCAGCATGGCGAAGGCCACGCCCATCGTGGGCGCCCTGTCGCCGAACACCAGGGTGGTAGGGGTGAGGTCCTTGCCCACCTTCAGGGTCAGCCGCAGGGTGGGGCGGGCCAGCCCGAACTCAACCAGACGCTCGGGGGAAGGGTTCGGGTCCATCACGTAATCGGCGTCGTTGCGGGAGGCCGTGACGTGCCCCAGGAACTTCTCCACAACATCGTAGTTAGCCTTGGCCTTGATCGGCTCCACGATCCGCCAGCCGTCCTCCCACCGCTCAAGCTCTATCTCGCTTTTCTGTCCGTCCGCCTCTTTTTCGATCTGTATCGCCAGGACGTCCTTTTTCTCAAAAGGCAAAAGCTTTGCGGCCTCTTCCTTTTCCTTCTCCTCGATCCTGGTCTTCTCGAAATCCAGGTATGTGTAGCCGGCCACCGCCACCAGGGCGATGACCCAGAGGAAAGTGCTCTTAAAATACCTCATAGCTCCATCCCCGGGCCGGAGATCACCTGAACCACTTCCGGCGGCTGTATATCCCGACGCCGGTCATCAAGACCGCCGACGGAACCATCACCACGGGTATCCAGAAGATGGCGCGCCCCTGGGAGGCCGTGAGCACCACCGGCGTGACGTTTTCCTTCCTGGCCCGCACGGCGACAAGGTCCGCCTCGTCGGCCAGCCAGCTGACGGTGTTCAGGAACAGGTCCCCGTTGCCGGCGAGGTTGATATTCGTGTTGTTGGCGAAGTCGGAGTCGCCCACCAGGATCATCTTCCCGTAGCGTTTCCGCTCCGCGCCATCCTCGTCCTTGACAGGCGGAGCCTCCACGGTGGTCACGGCCATTATGGGGATGGGGCCGCGCTTCTCCCTCTCCTCGTCGTATTCGGCGTTCCCGGACTCCAGCTGGTCCTTATCCACCTCGGTCCAGCTGTTCGGGCCTGTCTCGGCCAGCTGGTAGCGGCCCTTCTTCTTGTCCTCGTCTATGTAGACGGAGTTGGCTATGGCGAAATACGTGGCCAGGTTGAACCCTTCCGTCAGCGGGTGCTCCTTGTTGTAGGAGTAGACCACCGGCGTCAGGTAGTTCGCCCCGTAAACCTGGCTCTGCTGGTCTATGATGACGTCGTCCTGGAGCTTGAACCCGTAGTTTTCAAGCCATGTCTTCAGCGTGGGCGGATGGCCTGGGTCTATCTGGACGAGCAGGGCGCCGCCTCTCCTGAAATAGTCGTCCAGCCTCTCCAGCTCCTCCTTCGCCAGCGGGCGCTGGGGGCTGGCCAGAATCACCACCGAGGCGTCCTCGGGGATCTTGTCGTGGCGCAACAGCAGAAGCTCCTTCACCTCGTACCCCTCGCCGATGACGGCCTCCCGGGCGGCCTGGTAGCCGTGCTTCTGCTGGGAGGTCAGATCCTTTTCCCCGTGACCCTTGATGAAGTAGATCACCTTCTTCTTGTCCTGCAACAGCTTTATGAGCCCGTTGGTGATCTTCTCCTCTTTCTCATTGCCCACCTTGACCTGCTCGCCGCCCGACATCAGCAGAATGATCCGATACTCCGACACGCCGTACTTGGAGGCGAGGCCGGGGTTCCTGTCCGGGTCGATGAAAGTGTAGGAGAAGTTGGGCGACTCGCTGGCGTACTCCTCCAGCAGGTCCTTGGCCCGCTGCCTGAACTGGGCGTGCATGGTACCGGACTCCGACCGGTAGAACGCCACCACCTTCACCGGCTTCTCCAGGTTTTTGAGTATCTTCCTCGTCTGCGAGGAGAGGGTGAACCTTCCCGTCTCCGTAAGGTCGATGCGCTCCTTGTGCGCCTCGCCCAGGGCGCCCATGAAGACCAGCACCCCAAAGAACACGGCCACCATCACGACCATGTTGGCGCCGTAGCGGGCGCTTTTCCGGACCAGTGTCTTCTTTATCTCGCCGAACTTGGCGTAAAGCAGAAACAGGGCCAGCAGAAGACCGACCCACAACAGGCCGGCGGAGGTGATCGACACGACCCCCTCTATGGCGTATACGCTGACGCCGCCCGCTATGAGGACGGCGCTTACCGCTGACAGTATTAGAGCAGGCGCGAGTCTCATGCTAGCTCATCCCCTCCACCTTTTGGACTCCAGAGACCTCATGCTCAGGAACATGAAAAACACCGTAAACAACAGGTAGTAAAGCGCGTCGGAGGTGTCCACCACCCCCTTGGCGAAAGCGTAGAAGTGCGAGTTGAACGACAGGTACTCCAAGACCGCGGCCATCCCCTCCCCCACATATCCTATGGAAAAGCCAAGCATGTAGAAGATAAGAAGGGCGGCGAAGGAAAGGACGGCCGCCACTATCTGGTTCTCCGTCAGCGAGGACATGAAAACCCCCAGGGAGATGAAAGCCGCCCCCATCAGGAGAAGGCCCAGGTAGCCGGAGGCTATCACCCCCCACTCCGGGTCACCGAAAAACTCCACCAGGATCACACAGGGCAGGGACAGAAAAAGCATGATGACGAATATACCCATGCAGCCCGCGAACTTGCCCAGGATCGCCTCGGCGTCGCGCACGGGGTAGGTGAGCAGAAGCTCCATCGTTCCGGACTTTTTCTCCTCGGAGAAGACGCGCATGGTAAGCATGGGCAGCATTATCAGCATCACCGTGCTCACCACCCCGAAAAAGGGGCGTATCACGTACTCCGTCACGTTCAGCGCCCCGTACTGGCTGGCCGCCATGGGGTTCGTCTGCGCCTGGAACGATATGGTGCTGAACGAGGCGAATATGTTGTAAAAGAAGTTGCCCGTGAGGACACAGAATATGGTTATCACCACGAAAGCCACGGGAGAGTTGAAATACGACCTGGCTTCCTTGGTCAGAATGAAAAAAAAGTTCCTCATGCCTCAGGCCCCCTCCTCCGTCACTATGCGTATGAAGATATCCTCCAGGCTCATCTTCACCGGCGTCAGCTCGTAAAGGTCCCACTTTTTCTCCACCACGGCCCGGGCCACGTGGCTCGCGCCGTTGAAACCGTCTTCAAAGTCTATGACGAACTCGTGGGAGACGCCTGCGCCGTTCACGCTCTCCACGGCGCGCACGCCCTCTATCCTACTGATCTCGCCGGCGACGGCCTGGGGCGGCCCGGCTATCCGCGCCCGCACCCTGTCCGCGGAGCGGAGCTGGGAGGTGAGGTTGTCCGGCGTGTCCATGGCCTTGATCTTCCCCTCGTCGATGATTATCACCCGCTGGCATATCATGCTCACCTCGGGGAGGATATGGCTGGACAGTATCACCGTCCTGTCGCCGCCAAGACCCTTTATCAGCGAGCGGATCTCTATTATCTGCTTGGGGTCCAGCCCGATGGTCGGCTCGTCGAGGATCAGCACCTCGGGGTCGTTTATCAGGGCCTGGGCCAGCCCCACCCGCTGCCGGTAACCCTTGGAAAGCTCGCCAATGAACTTGTGGGCCATGTGGGTCAGCCCCACCTGCTCCATCATTTCGTCCACCCGCTGGTTTATCTGCCTCCAGGGAACCCCCTTGAGGCCGGCCACGAAACGCAGGTAGACGGGAACCTGCATGTCGGTGTAGAGCGGCACCGTCTCCGGCAGGTACCCGATCTTGCGGCGCACTTCCAGCGACTCCTCGAAGACGTCGTGCCCCGCCACTTTCGCCTCGCCGCTGGTGGCGGGCATGAAACAGGTCAGTATCCGCATGGTGGTGGTCTTGCCGGCGCCGTTGGGGCCCAGAAAACCCAGGATCTCGCCCTTCTCCACCCGGAAGGTCACGTTCTCGATCCCGCGGGCGTCTCCGTAGGTCTTGGTCAGATTCGTGACTTCTATCATCGGGAAATGACTTGCCCCCCCATCTATTTTGTGAAACTGATCACCAATGCCACGTTTTCAGTGTACCAATTCGATCTCATCCCTGGTACATCCGAGTTACAGTCGGTAGATACAAGCAAAACCCGTGCGAAAATCGCGGCACGGCAAAAAAAATCCCCGGCTCTCGATAAAAGAGCCGGGGATATGAATATCGCTCTGGCTGCGTGGACCTACTTCGTGTCCACGTCCCAGTCACCCGTGGCCAGCGTGCCGGCGTCGGAGGTCTTGTCGATGCTCACACCGACCTTGGACGAGGAGAGCCTGCCGCCGCCGATGGAGTCGTAGCCACCCCTCAGGCCGCCGCCGCGGCCGGCCATGTAGCCCTCGAGCTCAAGCTCCTCGTTCATGTCCTGGAACCGCATGTCCTTCTCGGCGTTGGCCGCCGTCACGTCATCCGGATCAAGCGTGTACTTGGGCGTGGCCAGCGTGCGGATGAAGGCCACCGTGTTCCAGATGTCCTGATCCTGCAGAACGTTGCCCCAGGGAGGCATCGCCGCGGAGAGGTTGCGCGCCTCGCCGCCGCCCTTTATCACCCGGAACAGGTCCAGGTTGGAGATGTAGTTGGTGTACTTGCCGTTGGTCAGGTTCCGCGGGCGGGGGTCAAGAGTGGCCGCCGTGGGGCCGTCGCCCTTGGCCGTCCAGCCGTGGCAGTGGATGCAGTAGAACGAGAACCAGTGCGCCCCCTGATCCGGGTCGGCCCCGGGGATGGGGGTCTTGTTGTCGTGCCTCGGGCGGGTCACGCTGTTCCACTGGTTTACCCAGTTGTCGTAAGACGCGCCGAGCTTCGTGGCGCTCGGGTCACGGAACCAGACCTCCGTCACGCCGGTGTTGTTGCCCCAGCCGGAGGCGGTGTTGTTGTACTGACCCGTCCACCGGTTCTCCCGGAACCGCTTCTCCATCAGGTCTTCCAGCGGGCTTTTGATCTTGGCCTTTATTTTAAAGGTCTTTTCGTTGATCTTGTCAGGGTCGGAGGCGACCTTGCCCACGCCGGTCAGGTAGTCGAACCCTTCCACGCCGTAGGTCGAGTCGCCGGAGCCTTTCTCCTTGAGCTTGTACTCGAAGCTCTCCACGTTGGCCGCGTCGGCTTCCCGACCGAAAGCCTCACGGTGTTTCATGGCTTCCTCGACGGACAGGTCACCCTCCTTCTTGGCCGCATCAAGCTCGGCCTTGGACTTCTTCCGCGCCGCCTGAGCGTCCGGCGCCGTCACTATCCCCGACGCCAGAAAACCAAGCGCCAGAGCCCACAGAAAATACGGCTTTATCAATCCCCTCATCGGTCGCCTCCTAATCTTGAAAACATGTATAACTGTTGATACACAATCTGATAGCCATTGACAGACGCTCATTACAAAAAGCAACTTGTGTACCTCGAAACCTCTGTTTTCAACGGGTTCTGCAGACCCCGGCAAGATGTAACAGAAATGATGCGAAGACGGACGGCTGTAAGGACGGTTTCTCAAAGAGAAAATGACGGATCCTCTTCATGCCCGCGATTTGGTGACAATTTTTGTCTGCGGGAGCCGGACCCTAACTTTTAATTTTTTAACGTCTTTTTGGCGGAGCAGCCTTGCACACAATACCGTCTTTTCACCATTTTGTTTAAACATAACATTCAATCAGAAGAGCCCGGAACGCCGTGTATCAGGGAAGTGACAGCCTCGCCGGAGAGCTAATACAGGGTGACCGATTCACGGTTCAGGATACAACCATTGAAATACCACTGTTCGTCCACGTTGTAGACGCGGACGCTCTTTTCGGACCTGATTTTTCCCAGGGAGCAGGTATAGGAGGCCGATTTCAGCTTTTTCCCCTCCAGCTCCGGCGCGGCGCTTTTGTCCTTGTACTCGACGGAGACGGGGACGGTGACGGTGAGAGCTTTTTCGTAATCGGCGTTGACAGGGTCGTCGCCCACGGGTTTTATCCAGCTCGCCTCGCCGACGGAGACGCTGGCCGACGCGGGGAAAAAGTGTTTCTCCGCCCATTGTATCCCCGGGGTGAAAACCGCGCGGGCGGCCTCGTACTCGGCCTTTCGCTGCTCGTAGTTTTGCCGCAGCATCTCATCGACGTCCCCCACGTCCGTGTTCTCAAGATACCGGGCCTGCCGGGCGGTGACACGGTTGAGCTGGTAAACGGCGGCGAAGTCGTTCTTCTGTATGGCCTCTATATATTCCGCCGTCGTCTTCTCCGGCTTGCCGGGGATCCTGTCGTGGCATGACGCCGACAGGACCGAGACCGCGGCCGCCACGGCCAGCCAGCCCGCGCCCGGCCTACCAGACCACCTGGGGCTCATACCAGTGCCTTATCATCCAGCGGTTGTCCAGAAGGAGCGGGTTCCTCACGGTGTCCTTGTACGTGACCGGTGGTATCCCCATCCTCTCTCCCATGGCCCTGTTGTGGCAGCTGTTGCATCCCATCCACGGCGACTCCACGCTGCCCCACACCAGGCCGCCAAGGAGAGCCGCGAACACCAGCGTTCCCGCGCCGACATAAAGCCCTCCCATCCATCTTAACCTTTTTCCGGAGAGTTTTTCTCTTTCGGACTTCGGTTTCCGCCTGTTTAAAAACGGCAGGGCCAGGAGGACCACGTAAAAGACCAGCGGAATCCAGAAAAGGTAAAAGGCCCATTCCCGCGGCGGGAAGTACCAAAACGGCAGCAGGAACGACACGAGATACCACTCCGGCGCCGGGATGTACTGTCCGTCCATCGGCAGGGGGATAATCTCCGGGTCCTCGGAGGGCACGGGGTATGTCACGCTCAGCGCCACGACGGCGATGAACAGGGGGATCGCCGCCACGGCCTGCCTGAGAAAGTAGTCCTTCAGCCCACGCTTTTTCAGCCTGGACAGGCAGTGTATCTCAAGCAGAACGAAGGTGGCCAGCGGCAGGATTATGTCGTGGATCACGAAGTTGCGGGTGGGCGTGTAGGAGGTCATGAAAAAGTCGTAAAGGTCCTCACCAACAAGGGGAAAGAGCCTCAGCCAGTTGTTGACCATCTCCATGATCCAGTAGCCCTTCCATTCCCAGGGCAGAATGGTACCGGTGATGGTGAAGGCCACCATCAGCATGAACAGGAAGACGCCGGTTATCCAGTTCCATTTCCGCCCACCCTGGTAGTCCCTGCGGACGTAACCGCGGTACATGTGGATGAAGGCGGCCAGGACGATGAAAAAAGCGCCGTATCGATGGACGTTCCTGGTGAAGGCGCCGAGCAGCGTTTCGTTGTTGAAGAACTGGACCGTCCGGTAGGTCTCTTTCAGGGCCGGCTCATAGTAGAAGATCATGTAAAGGCCGGTGACCGCCTGGACGATCACCAACAACAGCGCCGCTCCGCCGAAGTAATGGCGGAAGTTTATCTTCTTCGGCTTCGCGCGCTCGACGAGGCCCTTCTTTCCGGCCGCCGGGCTTTTCTCGGACACAGCCACGGAAACTTCCCCTCTATGTTTACCTGGTGAAAACCAAGAGGCCCGTCCTCTTCGGGCCCGGGGACGCGATGGTGGGTCCCCTCCACGCCGCCAGGCTCCTTGTCATTTAAGATTCAGAAAAGATCGAAAGGATTTTTTCCCGCTCCCCGGAAAGGCGAGCCTCATCCTTGCGCCCGCCGCTCGAAAAAAAAGCGGAGCCCGGCCGCGCTTTCGGGGCCGGGCTCCGCCGAGGATCCTTTCGATACCTGTCAGAGAGCCCTATTTCTTCTTGGGCTCACACTTGCAAAGCTCGAACAGGTAGCTGACCATCTCCTTTATCTCGTCGTCGGTCATCACGCCGCCCCAGGGGGGCATCTGGGCGGACTTGCCCACGGCGGGCCCGCCGAGCTTGATCGCCTTGAACACCGTCTCCTCGGTCAACTCTCCCATGTCCTTGGCGCTGGTGTGGTTCCTCGGCTGAACCGCCAGGTGAGGGGCGTTGATCCCCTTGCCTGTGCCCGCGCTGCCGTGGCACTGCCAGCAGAAGAGCTTGTAGTTGTCCGCCGCCGACTCCGCGTGGGCGGGGGAAGCAAGCCCCGCGATCAGAACGGCCCCGGCCGCTATTCCGGCCAGGAGAGCCGTGGATATCCTCTTCCTAATCATATCTTCAACCCTCCTTATTTGAACGAGGCCAGGTAGTTGACCAGCAGCTGCAGCGTCTTCTCCTGCATGTTGGGATCGGACCCCATCCATATCTTGGGGTCCCAATGCTGCGGATCTTTTATGAAGCTGTACATCCAATCCGGGTTCAGCCTCGCGCCGATGCCCTCGAAAGTGGGGCAGGAGACGCCTCCGCCCCTCTTGGGCAGGGTGTGGCAGGCGGTGCAGGGCTGCTTTTTCATCATGGTGAGCCTTGCCCTGGCCTTGCTGAACTTGCCGAGCTTGGCCACGCCCGTCTTCATGTCCGGGTCCTTGAGGGTCATCAGGTAGTCCGCCACCGCCTCGGCGTCGGCCTTGCCGAGCTTCGAGGCGCAAAGCGGCGGGTCGGTGACCTTGTCCTGGTCACCGTCGGTCTTCATGTGGTGGAGATAGACCGTCCCCGAGGGCCGGATTTTCGTCGGCTTCTGCAGGAACCCGACAAGCCAGTCCCTGTTGAACTTGCTTCCGGCGTAAAAAAGATCCGGCGCCTTCCTTTTCATGACCTCGGCTATGGTCTTGACCGCCGGGCCCTGCATCTTGTGACAGTCGCCGCACTTATTCTGCTCCACCAAGGCCTTGCCGTCCGCCGCCCAGGAGGCCGGCGCGGCCGCGGCCAGCGAAAGCAGGCCGATAAAGACAATCAGATTTCTCATATTCTTCCCCTTCACGAAAAACTTGTAACCAGTGTTCCGTTTAAGCTCAGCTCTTTCTCAGGTAGCCCGCGAACAGGAACTGCCCGCCGACCAATAACACGAAAACCACCGCCGGGTAAAGCACGATCTCGCTGCCCGTCGTCGGCTTGAGAAGGAGCCACCACCAGGCGGTCAGCGTGTGCTTGGAGCCAGCCTCGCCGTTGGAGCCGTCCCAGTTGGCGAACGCCACCGGGACGTACTCCCCGGCCATGAACTGGGTGTCCTCACCGGGGGCTCCCCCGGCAAGCTTGCGCTTCATCATCACCTTCCAGGTCCCCTCGTGATAAGAGGCCGAGGAGGCGTAGCCCAGGGAGTCCGCGTCACGCTTCTCCCTCGTCCCGGAGCCCGTGGCGGTGAACGCCGCGGAGACGTCCCCCCCGTCCACGCTCCCGCTGTTCCAGTAGAGCATGGAGACGGAGTGGGTCTTGTCGCCGTGGCCGAAGTAGGGCTTCTCGGACTTGTTCTCGAGGTCCACGGGGGTCTGAATCGCCACCGCGTCCGGCCCCATCTCGCCCCAGGCGATGGCCTCGGCGTCGCTGTCGCCGGGGACGCTCTTCGTCCTGTCGTCCCAGATCAGCAGAAAGGCCACCTCCTCCTCGTTGAACGCCGCCTTGACCTGTATGAGGTCGTTGGTGGGAGTGAAGAGCCTCTCATCCTCTATTATCTGCGGCGCCAGGTGGAAAGCCGTGCTCTGCGCGGCGTCCCAGGCGGGATCCTTCTCATCCTTGGGCAACTCGGGCATCTCTATGCCCCTAACCACCGTCTCCCCTTCCTTGACCTGCCGTGTCTCGTCGGCCAGGCTCATGACGTAGTTGGCCACGTGCCACCTGTCCTCTTCGGACAGCTTGCCGTTGCCAGTCTTCTCGGCCTTGAAGGAGGGCATGGGGGTGTTCGGGATCCCGTTGGTCACGCGGGTGTAGATCGCCTCCGGCGTGTGCGGGCCCCGGAAGGTCCAGGCCTTGGCGAGGTTTCTCGGCCAGACCCTTATCCCGGAGTCCTCCTTGAGCTTCTTTATCATGTTGCCTTTGCCCTCGCGGCCGTGGCACTCCCAGCACTTGGCGGCGTCGAAGGCCTTCTTGCCCTTCTCGATGCTCTCGGGGGAGCTTTCGATCTTGCCGCTCAAGGATATCTCCGCCGGGTTGTCCGCCCCTTCGAACATATCCGTAAGGGCCTTGATGTAGGCCACGAGGTCCCACATCTCCTGCTCTTTCAACACACCCTCCCAGGCGGGCATCGCCGTGCCGGAAAGGCCCTTGGCGATGGCGTAGTAAAGATCCTCGTCCCTCGGCACGAAGGCGTCGGGAGGGCTGGTCTTGAACTTGTATATGCCAAAGGAGAAGTCCCTGGGTGGAGGGATCATCCGCTCCGCCGCGGGGCCGTCGGCCTCCCCCTCCTTGCCGTGGCACCACCAGCATCTTTTGTCATAGATTTTCTTGCCGTTATCGGCGTTCCCCGGCTTGGCCTGGGCCGCGCCAGCCGCCATAAGCAAGACCCCCAGTATGAGCGGCAGAACGCCAGCTCCTCTGAAATTTCTCATACCATGTCGCATTTGAGTTCCCATTTAGTGACCTCCCCCTCCTTCCGCCGGCGCTTCCATGGCGCGTGGAGAGTGTCCCGTGTACCAGTAGAGAAACATGATGACCTTCCAGACCTCCTCCTCGCTGAGCATGTCTTTCCAGACCGGCATCGCGGACAGCCATGGCGTGCCCTCCGAAGGCAGACCGGGTCCGCCCGCGCCGACGCGCCAGAAAACGAAGGCCTCCGTCAACTGGGCTATCGTCCCCACGTCGACGAAGTTGGCCGGCCTGGGGTTGAAGGCGTCGGCGTAATGGCCCCTGCCCATCATCCTGTCGCCGTGGCAGTAGAAGCAGTTCTGGTAGTAGACGATACCCCCCTCCTCGATGTACTTGTCGAAGTTCTCCTTGTCCTCGCGCAGAGGATTGTTGAGTGCGAGGAGGTTGAAACTCTTGTCCCACATCTTTATCGAGGACGGCGGGGCGGGGTGCACCGAGCGCAGCTCCACCGGCGCCTCGAAGGTCGGCTTCACGTACTGGTAGGTGACATATGCCCCCAGAGCCCCAACCAGGGCTATGGACACGATCCTCAGGGGCAGCTTTTTGGGGTCGGCGTAGATGTCGGCTATGGGACCGATCACCCCGCTATAGCCCTCGGCGCTGAAGGTGTACACAAGCAGCCCCCCCACCACCACGAAGAACATGTACATCTTCATGACGCTGGTCGGTATCACGGGCCACGTGCCGTGATGCAGTTTGGAGCCCACGAAGGGTACCCCGAACTTCAATAGCAGGTACGCTATCGCTACGAATAGAACGAACTTGATTATTCTCATCCTGGCTTCTCCCGGGCCTTTATTCGGTTTCCTCGCCGCCGCTCTCTCCCAGAAGAGCGTCGACTATCATGTTCAACTCGGCCACCATCATCTGGTCAGCGAAGTCAGGCGGCATCATGTCCGCGTCGAACCCTTCCGCGATGGCGGCGTTGGGGTTGACTATGGAGTCCATGACGAACTCCCTGGCGGACATGCCCTCAACCCGGTCCCCGGCGCTCTCCGCCATGGTCGTCAGGTCCGGCCCGAGGTCGCCCGCCTCCTCGACTCCTGGAACCTTGTGGCAGGTGACGCAACCGAACTTGTTGAAAGCCTCCTCGGCGCTGGCGGCCATCACGGGCGCGGCCTCCTCTTCCTCCTCGGCCGGAGCGGCGCCCTCGCCGGTCGGTATCTGTACCGTGACGTCGACCCCCGAGCTGGACTGCAGGTAGGCGATGACAGCCTTCATCTCCGCCTCGGAAAGGCCGATGGCCCCGCCGGAGACGTCCGGCATGGGGCTCACGGTGTCGTTGGTCCCGGGTTTGCCGAAACCGGCCACGACATAGGCCGAGGGATCAGTCATCGACTCGTAGATGTACTCCTCCACGTTCGCCGCCTTGCCCTCGTACCTCGGGTCTTCCAGCCTCTCCTTGGCATGGGGGCCGACCTGATCCAGTATCGGCGCCCTTCCGCCGACAGGGTTGTGGCACAGCGTGCAGGTACCCTTGCCGTTGAAAATCTTGTCGCCCAGGGCGATGAACTGGTCCATGGTTATCTCCCCGCTGATCTTCGCCTCCTCGGGAGGCGGCGCGGGCACGACCAGCGGGATGCCGTACGTGGCGTAGCCCACGAACCCCATGATCGCCGCCAAGCTGATTCCGACTATCTTCAGTAGTTCCATCTTCTTCCCCGCCTCTATAGCGCTACCATTTTGGTGAACATAGTTTTACGGTCCATTCCGCCGGTGGCCTTCAGCTTCCCGCCTCCGCGGCCAGTCCTCCTTCCGCCGCGGTCTTCTTCTCCTTCTTCTTGCTCGCCAGTATAGGCATCCAGAACATGAAGAAGACCAGCGCCATGAAGGTAATCACGCATACCGACACTATCAGCGACGCGTAAGGCAGCGTCGGGGTGAAGGCGTCGGCCGAGTTGTCCCGGAACACCGTGTACACGTGCCAGTGCTGCCTGATGGCCGAGCGGATGTAGCCCATCAGCCCCATCAGCCAGGTGAATCCCACCGCCAGGATGAAAAGGGCGTACTGCGAGCGCGTCGGCATGGAGCCCCAGCGGACCTCGGCCACGTCCTCCTTCTCCCTGAACATCAGGATGTCTATCACCGTCCCCAGGATCAGCACGGTGGCGGTGGACGACACCTGCGGCACCGACAGTCCGATGCGAATACTGGCCGGCAGGTAGTAGCTGTACACGCCGAGGAACAGTATGTTCGCCCAGGCCGTGGCGTACAGGGCTATCTGTATCGTCGTTCCGTTCTTCGCCCAGAAAGAGTCGCCGGTGGCCCTTATGTTGCTCCGGCGGAATATCTGGAAGCTGAGGAAGGTCGCCAGTATCAGCGTGTTGACGGCGGTGTTCTTTGCCGCCATGACACCAAAATACCCCAGGACCGGGTGGTGCGCCCCGCCTATCTGTGAAAGCTCCTTGGAGGTCATTATCATCGTGTGGGGGGTGAACCAGGTCAAAAAGCCGAGGATTATCACCACGCCCAACGGCTGGATAAGGTAATAGTAACGCTTGGATCCCTCTGACCGGCCGAGGCTGCACCACAGGTAGTAGTTGGCCGAGAGGAATATCACGCCGATGAGCACCGCCTGCAGGATGAACAGCCAGGCGAAGACCCCGCCCATTAGGGTGATGCCCATCTGCTGGGAATAGCCGTAGACCTCCTTGGTGAGCCAGTAGCCCGCGAAGGGCAGCGGCAGCAGGCCCGCCACGGCTATGATGAAGGAGGTGTAGCCCATCCAGTCGTAATGCGCCTTCTCCTCGGTTGTCTTCGCGGTGAGGAACTTGTATCCCGCGTAGGCCGCCGTGATCGAACCTCCGTAGGCGATGTTCGCTATGAAACGGTGTATGTTGATCGGGTTCCAAAGGTGGCCCCGTATGACCGCCCACATGTCTCCCAGGTAGACCCCGGCGCCGTCCACGCCGGATGGCGCCATCATGAAGGCGACCCAGGAGTTGGACAGGACCATTATCATCAGGCCGGAAAGGTTCAGGCCCAGCCCCAGGAGAAGATGCAACTTCTTCCTGGAGCCGTCGTCGTTCATGTTGTCCCACCCGTAATAGTAGGTGTAGACGAAAAAGCTCTCGGCGAAGAACATCAACGCGTAGAGGATCATGACCCCGCCGAATATGCCGGCCATGTAGTTCATGAAGTCGGGATAGAAGACCACCAGCATGAAGGCCAGCAGACCGCCGAAGCTCGCGGTCAGGGAAAACCCGGTCATCGACACCTTCATGAACTCGTGGCCCATGTTGTCGTACCGCTTATCCTTCGTCAGGTAGCCGACCAGCTCGATCACCCAGACGAATATGGGGACGGCCAGAACGAACGCCGCGAAGAACAGGTGCAACTGCGCCACGATCCAGACGGCTATGCGGCTGTTGATTCCGGAAACGACCGGGTAGTCCTTGAGTTCGAGTTTGGGCGCCGGCCCCGGCTTCCATAAGCCGTCCTCCCCGGCGGCGGCTTCCTCCCCCTCAGCCGCTTCGGCGGCGGCCCCCTCTGTCTCCTCGGCGAACGCGGACGATGTCATGAAACTGGTCTCGGAGCCCTGCCAAAGCCCAACGCCCGTGAGGAGCAAAGCCGCCAAAGCCAGCGCCGGAAGCCTGAAAGAGCCGAGGCCGAACGCCCGCCCTCGCGGTTTTCTGAATAAGCTGTTCATTTCTTCCCTCTTTCCTGTTTAGAAAAAGCCTGTCTAAAACAGCCGGTTTCCCGGAGTTATTCGCCTGATGGAAAAAGCGGCAGACCCTGCCACGCCTGGAGCGAATAATCCAAAACGAAAAAGTAGACGGCTAGCACAAGGAAGGCGATGATGAATGTGACGAACCTGTTGTTCAAAGTCTCTCCCCCTCTATGAAAACCAGCTCAAGCGCCTTAAGCGGCGCCATCCCTTATCAGCAAAACAGCGCCCTGACGGCTACAATAGCTACCACAAAAACACCGTTAAAGCAAAGCGCGTTTCGTAATTTGGGGGGCTGTTGTTACAAGAAACATACCTTTATTGGACTCCGACGTCCGATTTCGCCGGCGGCGCTTCACCTGAAAGACCGGACAAGGCGCGCTATTCATGGCTTATTAGCGTCTGCGGATGGCCTAGGGGGGGCGTGGAGACCGCCGGGGCGGGGCGCGCCGGGCCGGCGCTAAACCGGTTTTGTAAAACAAAATATCTTAACGCTTTGTTATATTTGTCATCCGTCGATTGAACTGTTTGATGACGGGACATCGAGAAGCCGCGTGCTTTCCCCAGGGCGCCCTGCGCCAAAAAACCGCGAAAAAAGGCGGCGTCCCGCCGGACAACGGGGAAACCCCGTCCCCACCCCGGTGAGGGCTCGTATCTTGCTTCTCCAAGACTTTTCAGGACAAAATAAGGAAATACCATCGAAAGGGGGTGAGCCGTATGGGCAGGCTTTGAGTGGCCGCGAGGACGCGGAGTATCCGCGTCATGGGAAACGCGCCGCGGGAACGCGGAGCGCGCCGCCATGAGCGGCTGTTGTGTCTTTACCATGTGAGACTGGAATGACTATTTCGCAAAGAGGATTATGACTATGAGACCTGCTTATACAAGCTTTTCGGCTTTCCTTTTATCTTTTCTTCTCTTCTTCACACCGGCCTCCCAGGCGATAGAGTTCGGCAAAACCAGAACGTTCGAGCTTGCCTACATAGTCAAGGTGGAGGGCGCGCCTGCCGGCTCTTCCCAGCTCAACCTCTGGGCGCCATACATCACGAGCGACGAGGATCAGACCGTCCTCGACGTCCGGGTCGACAGCCCCTATCCGGTGACCGTCAACTACGAGAGCAGGTGGGGCAACGGAATCATGTTCGTCTCCGTCCCGAACCCGGGCCCGCAAGGGTTCATCATGAAGGTGACATACACGATAGAGCGCAGAGAGCGGCTGGCGAAAAACTTCGACTACGATTCCCCCACGTCCATAGTGGACAAGGGACAGTTCCGACGATACCTGCTGCCGTCGGAATGGGCTGTCATAAACGACGCAGTCGTGAAATTCTCCAACCAGGCCGCCGCCGGAGCGAAAAACGCCGTGGGCAAGGCCAGGGGCGCCTACGACTTCATCCTCTCCAGGATGGAGTACAACAAACAGATCCCCGGCTGGGGCAGAGGCGACGTCAACCGCGTCTGCCTGGCCATCGACGGCGGCAAGTCGGGGACGGGCAACTGCACCGACTTCCACTCCTTCTTCGGCTCCCTCATGAGGGTCCAGGGCATCCCCGTCATCTTCGAGATGGGATACCCATTGAAGCCGGAAAAGAACCAGACGGACCCCAAGGCCGGAGGATACCACTGCTGGGCGAAGTTCTTCGTCCCGGGCCAGGGCTGGGTCCCGGTGGACATTTCGGAGGCGCAAAAGGACATGTCCAAAAAGGAATACTTTTGGGGCGCCATCTGCGAAAACCGGGTCAGGTTCAGCCGCGGCAGGGACATAACACTGGTCCCCGCGCAGGAGGGCGAGCCGCTGAACTATTTCGGGCCGGACCCTTATATCGAGGTGGACGGCAAGAAGTTCGACGGTTTCGAGAGGCTGATAGCCTACAAAAACCTATAAGCGGGAGGAGAATAGCCAGGGTTTTCTCCACTGGGAAGACTCCGGCGCCTTCAGCGCTTTCAAGGGACGCTTTATAAAAAAAGCCGGGCCCAAGGCAATATCCGCTCTTTAGCAGGGTCTTGAAAACACCCTTCTAAAAGAGACGGGCAAGCCATGAGAACGCCCTGGGCCGGCCTTTAATAAAGCATATCCCCAAGTGGGAGCCCGATCAACAAATCACCCGCGCCGGTAAAGACTCTTCTCTCGCCCTCGCGAGGACGAAGGGGGGCCGGGCGCGAGCTACGGAAGGAACCAGCAAAAATGAGACCAAAAACCGTATATTTCATACTAACAACCGCGATCATTATAACCATGGGCGCCGCCTCCCCTAAAGCGGCCCTCGCCGGCAAAAGCGTCTGGGAGAGCGGCGGGGCGCGGCTGGACCTGATCGGCGACATGCGGCTGAGGCTGGAGAGCGACAGCGACTCCACAAAGGACAAGGACAGAACCCGTGAGAGGATCAGGCTCCGTTTCGGCGCCGGCTACACCGCCAACGAAAACGTCGCGATGGGCTTCCGTCTATCCACCGCCAGCGACAGCCTCCAGACTCCCCATCAGACCCTGGCCCTGGACGATGGCGGCGGCAGGAACGGCGATTTCGGAATCGACCGCGCCTTCCTGAAAGTCTCCGGGGGCGGCTTTTACGCCTGGGGCGGCAAGAACGGGATGCCGATGTGGAACCCGGCGGAGTTCGTATGGGACGCCGACATACAGCCGGAAGGCCTGGCGGCCGGTTACAAGACGAAGCTCAAAGGCGTGAGCCTCGGCCTGGCCGCCGGGCATTTCCTGCTCAACGAGGCAAGCTTCGGCGATGACGACACCCTGCTGGCCTACCAGGCCACCGCGGGGCTGGGGGACGGGCTCAGGGTCAGGCTGGCCGTCGGCGGTGTCTCCGTCACGGATTCCGATGAAGGGGCCGAGGGCGCGGCCGGCGTTCCCGGCCAGTCTCACAACATCACTCACGTGATGGGCGAGGTCCAGGCGGCGGACATCCCCCTCAAGCCGAGGGCGGGCCTCCTTTACGCCTCGTCCGACGTCGAGGATAGCGTGATCGGCGCAGGGGCGGAGGCGCCGGACAAGAACGCCCTCGTGGCCTATGTCCGGGCCACGGCGGGCAGGTTCGACCTGCGGTTCTACTACTGGGACGCGGGCTACGCCGCCTTCCCGGGGCTGGGACGCTACGCCCAGGACAACTTCCCTTACTCTTCGAATTTCACCGGCTATCACGCCCAGATCGGGGTGAAGCTGCTGGAGGATATCTCCATGGACCTGCGCTACTACAACCAGTCGGTGAAAAACGGGGACATCACGGTCTGGAACAGCGGCGTGGCCATGGAAGGGGACGGCCACGACAGGAGCAGGATCCAGCTGAACCTGAACGTAAAACTCTAGCCCCCCGCTTCCCCGAAGCCGCCCGCGGATATCCTCTTGTCCGCGGGCGGCCCCCTTTTTTCGCCCGCCGCGGCGTCTTGCATCCCGGTGAGCATTAAATAACAAAGGCAGGGCCTTTCAGGACCAGGAAGTCGGCGTATCCGCTCTCTTTTGTCGTCCCGAGACAAAGCCGAAAGCCTTGATTTTTCTCCGGATTTACCCCTGGCAGGGTGTTCCGCCCCTTACCATGTTGACATTGACAACCAGCTGTAAAAGATTTTAGCCGCGCCTTTAAAATATTTGTACAATGCGCACGTTTCGTTATATTATTCCGATTGATTTCTGTCTTTCCCTCGGAAAATATGACTAAAGTCATAATACGGAACAACCGGGTTGGATAAAATGTTCAACAAGATTGGAGGGGGTCGGTTATGTGGTTTTCGAAAGACAGGAAATTCACCCTTCTCGATTGGGTCATCCATTTCGGGATCACGGTGAACGCGGTGGTGATAGCGTATATCGTTTTTTACGTCGTAACTCACTGAGCGGCCATGCGAGCCCGCATTCTGGACGCAGAGGTCATGGGAAAAACAGGGAGAAGCGGCAAAAAAGGGGGGAAGTCATGGTCACGCCCAACGTGTTGGACACTATTCCCATCGTCATAATCGACGATGACAAGTCAATCTGCAAGACGCTCAAGCTCCACTTCGACCGGAAGGGGTACGACGTAATCACCACCCACACCGCCTACGACGGTATGCGCGTGCTGGAGTCCTTGCCACAGGCCATTACCGTGCTGGACGTGCGGCTCCCCGACGCCAACGGGGTGGAACTGCTTCATGAGATACGGGACAAGGGCGAGAACTATTACTCCATCATCATCACCGCCTTCCCGGACATGGAGTCCACCATCAAGGCGGTCCAGAACGGCGTCGGCGAGTACATATACAAGCCCATAGACATCCACGAGATAGAAAACGCCGTGGAGAAGGCGCGCGACTTTTTCATGAACAAGGGCGGCGAGGACAAGTCCTTCATCCCCGTCCCGCCGCTGGACGGCGGCGGCGCTCAGTTCGTGGGGAAGAGCCAGACCATGAAGGAGCTTTTCAAGACGGTGGGGATGGTCTCCATGAGCAAGACCACCGTCCACATCACCGGCGAGTCCGGCACCGGCAAGGAGCTGGTGGCCAAAGCCATCCACAAGAACAGCGCCGACAGGGACGAGCCTTTCGTCTCCGTCAACTGCTCCGCCATCGTGGAGACGCTGCTGGAGTCGGAGCTTTTCGGCCACGTGAAGGGGGCCTTCACCGGGGCCATACAGAACAAGGAAGGCAAGTTCTCCCTGGCCCGGAACGGGACGATATTCCTGGACGAGGTGGGCGAGATGGACATCAACCTGCAGGCCAAGCTCCTGCGGGTGCTCCAGGAGCGCGAGTTCGAGCCGGTCGGCGGCAAGGAAAAGCTCCGGGCCAACTGCCGCGTTATATCCGCCACCAACAAGGAGCTGGAGGACCTGGTCAGGGAAGGCAGGTTCCGTGACGACCTGTACTACCGCCTGAAAGTGATAAACATCCACATTCCGCCCCTGCGGGACAGGCGCGACGACATACCGGACCTTGCGCTCTACTTCATAGCCAAGACCAACAAGGAGACGAAACGCGACGTCAGGTTCATCTCCCGCGAGGCGATGGATTTTCTCCTCTCGCAGCCCTGGAAGGGCAACGTGCGCCAGCTGGAGAACGTCATAACCCACGCCGTCATCATCTCCCGCGGCGACAGGCTCACGAAGAAAAGCTTCGCATCCATACTCAAGCCCGAGGACGCGGAGCTGGAGCCCGAGCAGGCGGCGGCGAAGGAGGCGGCCGGTTCCAACGGCTCCAACGGGTTCAGGCTCATGACGCTGATGGACCTGGAGAAAGAGCAGATACGCCAGACCCTGTCGCACACGAAGTGGCACAAGGGAAAAGCCTGCGAGATACTCGGCATCACCCGTCCCCGGCTCGACCGCAAGATAAAAAAGTACGGGATAAAACCCACCCAGGTGTTCATGGGTGAGTCCCGGTGCGCGCTCAACTGAAACCACGCTTCCAACGGGGACGGAGCAGGCGGTGGACCCTTTGACAGAACTGGCGTTGCTGGTCCAGCAGGGAGAGAACGTGGAGGCCGTCGCCTGCGCGGAACGGCTCCTTGCGGACTCCTACAGCGTCAACGACATAGTGGGAGCGCTCTCAAAGGGCCTGGCGATGCTGCGCAACAAGTGCACCGTGGAGAACTTCCAGCTGCTGGACGTGTTGCTGGCCAGCCGCGCCATGGTGGAGGTGGTGGACGAGTGCGTGGCGCGCCAACTGAAGCATGAGATGGACTCGGCCGCCGGGGAATACGAGACGGAGGCTTTCAGGAGCGGAGGAAACGGAAAAAGGAAAACGCTCGTCATAGGATCCATCCAGGGCGACGTCCACGACCTCGGCAAGCACGTCGTCGCCACGCTGCTGAGGTTCAACGACTTCAGGGTCGTCAACCTCGGCAAGGACGTGCCGGTGGAGACCTTCGTCCGCGCCGCCATGCAGGAAAAGGCGGACTTCGTAGGGGTCTCCAGTCTTATGACGGTGTGCCTGCCGAAGATAAAGCAGATCAAGCCCGAGCTCGTCCGCCGCGGCCACGGGCACGTGAAGGTCGTGGGAGGAGGGGGCGCGGCGCAGCAAAGCGACGCGGGAAGCCTGGAGCTGGACTACCTCGCCTACGACGCCTTCGACGGGCTGGATTACTTCACCAGCGAGCACGACGGCTGAAAAACCACGCCGCGAGATGTGGGGGGACCGAAGTTGAACCACGAGCAAAGAATAAGGGCCGCCATCCGGTTCAGGGAGACCGACAGGCCCCCGGTGGTCCCGGAGTTGATCGCCGTGACCGCCACCATGGCCGGGGTCTCCCCCAAAGAATATCTCACCTCCGGCGGCCTGATCGCCGAACTGCAGCTTGAGGCCCAGAAAAAGATAGGCCACGACGTCGTCTTCGCGTCGGCGGACCTGTGCGTCGAGGCGGAGGCCGCGGGGTGCGAGATCACCATGCCGGAGGACAACTACCCCTCCATCAAAAGACCCGTCATGGCCGATCTTTCGGAAATCGAAAAGCTGAAAGTCCCGGACCCGCACTCCGGCGGCAGGATGCCGGAGGTGCTGAAGGCCGTGCGGCGGCTGAAGGCCGAGGTGAGGGGCAGGATCCCCGTCATCGCCACCGTTACGGGGCCCATGACCATAGCCTCGCGGGTCATGGACATCGAAAAGATGCTCTACGCCCTGGTGGACCACCCGGACCGCTTCCGGGGGCTGCTCGACGTCTGCCGCGAGGTGACGCTCTCCTACGCCGCGGAGCTTGCGCGGGAGGGGGCCGACGGCGTTCTCATCTTCGACCCGTCCTCCTCCCCCTTCGTCATCCCGGCGAGGATATTCCGCGAGTTCTCCCTCGGCGCGGTGAAAAGCGTAACTTCCCGGCTGAAGGAGATAGACCCGGAGATCATAACCTGGTACTCCGTCGCCGGCCCGTTGCAGAAGAACACCTCGATCCTCTCGGCCGTTGGGGCGGACATCACCACGGCGGATTACGTCGTCCCGATAGAGACGGCGCTCAGGTACTCCGCCTCCACCGCGATAAACGGCAACATCAGGCCCAGCCTGTTCCTCGACGGCCCCCGGGAGAAGATAATCGCCGAGTCGGAAAAGCTCCTGGCCGCGGCCCGGGCGACGGAGCGGTTCATCCTCGGCAGCGGCTGCGAGGTGCCGCTCTATTCCAAGGCGGAAAACATAGCCGCCCTCGTGGAGGCCGCGGAGAGGGAGGCGGAGCGGTTCGAGGCGGCGGGGAACACGGCGGGCCTGCGAGACGCCGAGATCACCGTCCTGCCCCACAGGAAAAAGATATCCGCCGTCCCCGGCGAGAGCCTGCTGGACAGCCTCCACAAGGCGAACATCAGCGTCACCAGCTACTGCGACAGGTCCGGATCCTGCGGCAAGTGCGCGGTGATGATAAAAAACGGCGAGACCGGCCAGCCGGACAGGGCGGAGGCTTTCCAGCTGCAGGCCAGAGGCGCGGACCCGAAGGAGCGGCTGGCCTGCCGGGTGAAGGTAGGCGGGCCCATGAGCGTCTATGTCCCCTATCACAGCAGGATATTCCAGAGCCACATGACGGCCTCCGGCGAGCTTTTCGAAAAGTCGATCTCTAAAGAGCTGGCCCCCTTCGGCTTCGAGCCGAACGTCGGCGTGGAGGAGGCGCCCCTGCCCAGCCTGGCCGGCCCTGCGCCCTCCTCCTGGGAGGAGTGGGTGACGGGCAGGCTCGGCCTGAACGGGATGAGCCCGCAGGTCGCCGGCAGGCTCGCCTCCATGATAAACGAGAGCGACGGCGGCGTCCGGGCGGTCATCGACAGGCAGCGGGGGGAGATAGTGGACTTCACCCGCTCGGACAAGGTCTACGGCCTCGCCGTGGACATAGGCACCACCACCATATCCGCCTACGCGCACGACCTGAAGACCGGAGAGCTGGCCTGCGTCGGCTCCACGGAGAATCCGCAGACCCGATGGGGGATGGACGTCGTGACCAGGACGACCAGGGTGGTGGAGGATCCCTCGCTTCTGCCCGTGGCCCAGGCGAACCTTATCGAGGGAGTAAACAGGCTGATCGCCCATTTCCACCGGGATCACGCCCTGCCCAACGACAGGATATACGACATGACGGTGGTGGGGAACCCGGTGATAATCCACATGCTGCTCGGCATCAGCCCCGAGTCGCTTGCCAGGGCGCCCTTCACCCCGACGGTCTCCCGCTGGGTGAGCGCGACGGCCAGGGGCCTCCACGCCAAGAACAGGCTCGCTGTCCATCCCGAATGCAGGGTGGAGATACTGCCGAGCGCCGGAGGATTCGTGGGGGCGGACGCGGTGGCGGGAGCGCTGGCGGCTGGAGTCAGCCGGGAGGAGGAGCTTTCGCTGTTCGTGGATATAGGCACCAACGGCGAGATAATTCTCGGGAGCAGGGACGGGTTGCTTTGCGCCTCCGTGGCGGCGGGGCCGGCCTTCGAGGGGGCTCACCTGAGCCACGGCCGGGTCTCCCAGGCGGGGGCCATAAAGAGGATACGGCTCACCGCGCCTGGAAGAGTGGAGTTCGAGACGATAGGCGGAGCGGCCCCCTTCGGGCTTTGCGGCTCGGCGGTGATAGACGCCCTGGCGGAGTTTTCGCGCCACGGAATAATAGACGAGCGGGGCAAGTTCGCCGCGAACGGGGACTGGCCGCAGCTGAAAGGGGACTTTTTCATCCTGGCCCCAAAACAGAAAACCGCCACGTTCAACCCCATCGGGATCACCCGCGGGGACATCGAGGAGATACAGAAGGCCAAGTCCGCCCTGCGGACGGGGATATCCCTGCTGATGAAGGAGATGGGCGCCGCGCCGGAGGATATAAAAAAGGTGACCGTCTCAGGCTCCTTCGGTTTCTCCCTGGACATCGGGAACGCCAAGGCCATAGGGATGATACCGGCGCTGCCCCGGGCCGAGTTCAGGTACATCAAGAACGCCGCCGGGATCGGCGCCAGGATGGCGCTGCTGTCGAAGAACGCCCGGGAGGAAGCCGGCAGGATCGCCGGAATCACCCGGAGCGTGAGCCTCGTGGATCACGGCGACTTCATGAACCTTTTCATAGACAACATGCTCTTCCCCGCGGCGTGATGAAGGACAACCTCTACAAAAAGCTGCTCGACCGCGCCAGCGACCTGATATGGGCGGTGGATATGGAGGGCAGGTTCATCTACATAAACGACAACATCCGCGAGTGGGGCTACGACAAGGACGAGCTCATCGGCGAGCCTTTCCTGAGCATCCTGAACACCAAGCACATCAGCAAGCGCCAGAGCGAGCCTTCGGAACTGGGGGTGCGAAGGACCTTCGAGACGGAGATCATAGACAAGCTCGGCCGGGCCCACAACGCCGTGGTCAGCTCCATCCCGCTGTCCGACGACGACGGGAACATAACCGGCGTCATGGGGATCATCCGCGACGTGACGGAGACCCAGAGGCTCGAGGAGAAGCTCAAGAACGAAGAGCGGCTGGCATCCCTCGGCAGGCTGGCCACCGGCATAGCCCACGAGATCAGAAACCCCCTGTCGTCGATCAAGATGAACCTGGCCATACTGCGACAGAGGCTCAACCCTCAGGGCGAGGACGTGGAGCATTTCGCCATCGCCCAGGAGGAGGTGGAGAAGCTGGAGAGGACCGTGCTGGAGCTTTTGGACTACGCCAAACCCTCGCCCCTGAAGCTGCGCAGGCAGAACCTGGACAAGGCCATCGACGACACCATAGCGATAGCGGAAACCGCCTGCATGGAAAAAGGCGTGGTGATCGTAAGGAAATACGCCCGCAACATACCGCTGGTCCTCATCGACAAGATGAAAATCCAGCAGGCTCTGCTCAACGTCATCCTGAACGCCGTCCAGTCCAGCGAGCGCGGCGGAGAGGTCCGCGTGGAGACGAGGCTCGTCAGGTCCCCCTCGAGGAACATCAGGATAACGGTCTCGGACGACGGGACGGGCATCACGCGGGAGGACCTGAAGTTCATATTCGACCCGTTCTTCACCACAAAGAAATCCGGCACGGGCATGGGGCTCTCCATCACCCGCAACATACTAAACAACCACGACGGGACCGTGACGGTGGAGTCGGAGTACGGCAGGGGAACGAAGGTGGCGCTGACCTTCCCGGTCAGGTAGGAGGACGCCTCAAACCTCCGTAAGCGAGATCGACTCCAGCCCGGTGAGGATTATCTCCGGGGTTATCTTGCCCATGTGGCTGTAGCGGATAATCCCCTCACGGTCTATGAAAAAGGTGGTGGGAAGACCGAAGACCTGGAACTTGTCGGAAGCCTCGCCCGATTTGTCCAGCAGGGTGATGAAAGAGTAGCCGTTCTCCTTCATGAACTTCTCCGCCACCTCCCTGGACTCCTTCAGGTTGATCGCGACGATCTCGAGCCCCTTGCTTTTCCAGGTTTCATAGGTCTGTTCGAACCGGGGCATCTCCTCCACGCAGGGAACGCACCAACTCGCCCAGAAATTCACGATCAGCGGCCTGCCCTCAAAGTCGGATATGGAAACCTCCTTGCCGGAGAGGTTTTTAAGGGTCACGTCCGCCGCCGGGCGCGGGTCGGGCCTCGGCGGGGCCTCCATCTCCTTCGTCTCGCACCCGACAATGAGAAACGCCGCGAAGGCCAGAACAGCCGCGGTTTTAAACGCTCGATCAAACAATCTCACAACCTTCTGAGAAGCTTTTCCCATAAAAATATTATAATCCACGGCGGCGGGCGCCGTCAGACCGCGTCCTCGCCCACCTCCGCCACGACTTCGGGCGGATATTTTATCGGCAGGTCCCACCGGTACACCCTCTTCCCGGCGCCCCCCACGCCTTTTATCACAAGCTCCATCCATTCCGTGTCCGGCCCCACGACCGGGGAGCCCGGCCTCTTCGCGAAACGGACGATGCCCTCCCAGTGATGCTTGTCCGCCGTCTGGAACCGAAGCTCCCAGGGCGGCGTGGGCTCTATCCGTCCGTTCGGCGACCTCAGGAGGCACACTTCGTCAAGGGGCGCCGGCTCTATCTCCCCCTCGTGCACGGTGAAGCTCACGATGAAGACGTGATAGTTATCAAGATCGTACTCGCCTATGAGGTGGTCGGCCCCAATGCTTTTCAGGTACGCAGGCGTGGCGTAGATTATGTCGCCGTAAATGTCGCCATGCCCCATGTCGTTGCGCCAGACGGCGTGGTGGACGGCTTTCCTGATCTTGTAGGAGTAGCCCGTCTCCTGGTTGGGATATTTCTCTTCCAGGTACTGGATGATGACGTCCGCCTCTCTGCCGGTGATGTTCACGTTCTCCTTTACCCGCATCCGCTCCACCACCTGGATCCACCCCGCCTCGCCCAGGACGGCGGTTATCATCGCCGCCTCCCCGTGACACTGCCTGTAGCAACTCTTCTGGTAGACGTACCTGACAAGCGAAGGAGAAAGGTCTTCGACGTAGCCCATGTTGTAAAGCGCCAGCGTGGCCTTCCTTCCGCCCTCCTCGAAATCCGCCATGAACTCCCGGCGCGAGTCATAGATCATAAAGTAAAGCCCAAGGGCGGCGAGCCCAAGGAAGACCAGCAAACCGAGCGCCCAGCCCAGCAGCTTTTTTATTATCCTCATCATTCAGCGTCGTAGGCGCATCTGAAGCCGTAGTCGTTGAACCGCCCCCGGCCGCTGTCTGGAAGCCGCGCCGCCGACCGGACGCTGGCGGCGGGAGAAAGCCACGACCCGCCCTTGAGGGTCCTCAGCATCTTGTCCTTGTCATGCCAGCCGTCAACCCATTCCCAGACGTTCCCGGCCATATCGAGGACGCCGAAAGGGCTCGCGCCCCCGGGACGGGACCCCGCGGGACTGGTCCCGCCGAGCAGCGATGACGCGCTTGTCTCCAGCTCGAAAGAACCGATCTTGAGTCCGGAATCCTCGCCGGAGCTGCCCATGTATACCACCTTCGACGGGTCGAACTCGTTCCCCCAGGGGTAGACCCTCCCGTCATCGCCACGGGCGGCCCGCTCCCACTCCGCCTCGGTGGGCAACCTGCCGCCGGCGTTTTTACAATACTCGGCCGCCTCCTCCCAGGTGACGTTCACCACGGGATGATCCTCCAGGTTCCTCGGGTACTTGTGATCGGGGACGGCCTTTTCATACTCGGCGTTTGTCACCTCGGCGTCGTCGATCAGGAAAGCGCCGATCTCAACTTTTCTCCGAGGCGTTTCGTCGGCGTACCACTCGACTTTCGCCCTGTTGTCCACGATCTGCGCGGCGAGGTCCTCCGTGTCCGTGCCCATGAGGACAAACCCCTCGGGGATCAATATCTTCTCCGCGGACGCAGGGAGGGCGGCAAGCGCCGAAAGCAGGATGATGGACGCCGCGAGCGAGGCTTTCATGACCTCCCGCCGGTCCTTGCGGTCTGGACCTTCTCCACCACCATCATCGCGACGGTGTAGACCAGCGCCGTCCAAACCAGGGTTATGAGCGCGAACAACACCATGTCCCTGACGGGATAGCCGCCCCGCGAAAGCTGGTACCACTTGCCCGAGAGCCTCTGCGTCGGCGTCAGCAGCGCCTCGCCGCCGTAGCGCTTGTAGAAGTAGGAGACTATGTCCTCTTTCTTCAGCCCCACCTTGAGCTTGGCGCCTATCTGGTCCTTCCATTTGAGCCCGCAGCTCATGTGGCAGTCCTCCAGCACCATGGGGCACTCGCAGGGGCAGGCCAGGTCGTGGGATATCCCCATCACGGACTTTTCAGGGGCCTGGTTCAGGAAAATGTACTTGCCGCTCATGAACAGCAGGACGCCGACGAACGACAGAGCGAAGACGATCTTTTTCATCAGTCGCAACAGCCCCTGGACTTCGCCCACCTGCGGCGGACGACCCACACCAGCGCCAGCGCCGCCAGCCCGCCGCCGAGCAGGATCTCCCCCGTCCTCTTTTCGAACAGGCCGGGAGTCTTCATGGCGGAGTATTTCATGTCCACCGACGGCCTGGCGTCATCCTTGTAATAGGCCACCCTGAACACCTTTTCGGCGCCAGCCCCGACGTCCTCGATCATGTAACGGTACACGGTGAAACCGTCCTTTTCATAAACATCGTCCGTAGCCGGGACGACCTTGAAGTCCTTCGACCTGAAGGGCTCCTGGATGTGCACCTCCAGGTTCTTTATGTCATACGGGGTGTCCACCTTGAATGAAAACTCCCTCGTCGATTTCTCCTTCACCGCGAACGGGGCGTACTGGTAGTCGATGAAAAAGTCCGAGTAGGGCAGCTTCACGTTCACGAACTTTTTGTCCTCGTCCTCTTGTATCTCGAATATCTGGCAGAAGTGATGCCCCCCCGGCGACAGGCTGCACACGTCCGTCAGCCTGGTGATCTGCTTGGGCAGGGTGAAGGTCACCTGCCTGGGGAAGGCGGTCTTGTCGGCGAACTTGCCCTCCTGGATGACCAGCACCTGCGGCGAGTCGTACTCCGGCATCAGCGTCACCTTCATCCTGCCGATGGGAACGTTCTCATGATCCACGCCATCGCCGGAGACCGCCGGAACGGGGGACGGCGCGGGCGTGGCGCCGTGGTCGTGCCCCATGGCGGCGTGGCCGCCATCTGCCGCTGCGTCATGGCCCGCCAGGACAGCGGGCGCCGACAGGGCCGATATCAGAAACACCGTCGAAAGGATGAGAACTCTCATAACCTGAAAACTCCTAGGCCTGCTAATGGTTATGCCCTGTGTGATCGTGCTCCATGCCCCCCGCCGCCGTGTCCGGCACGAACCTTCCCACCAGGAATCTTTTGTATTCCGGCATGCTGTCCGAAAGCATCAGCGCCGCTCCGGCGATCAGAGCCACGCCCAGCGCCCTGACGGCGATGGACCTCGCCGCCGGGGACGAAAGCCTGGACATGCCCCAGGCCAGCGCCATCCCGGCCCCGAAAAGGACGGTGGAAAGCCCCAGCGCGTAGAAAACCAGAAGCATCCCCCCCCTGGACGCCGTGGCCGCGGAACTTGTCATCGTGTATATCTTCGTCAGCGTCGGCGTGACGCAGGGCTTGTAGGCGAATCCCATCGCCATGCCGAAAAGAACGGCCACGCCGTAGCGCGCGGCGGTCTCGGCTTTGCCGGGCATCCGCCCGAGCGTCAGGAGACCGAGAAAATAAAAACCGATCAGGCCGACGACAATCCCGCCAAGCTGCGTCCCCAGCCCCGCGATGGAGAAGACCAGCCTGCTCAGGGCCGTGGTCGTCATCCCCATGGACGAGAAGATGACGACAAAACCGGCCAGGGCGGCAAGCGACAACGGAGCCGCTTTCCGCGCCGTCACGGCGAACCCCTCACCCGGCCGCGCCATCGCGGCGGTCCCGGCCATGAAGGCGAGAAAAAACGGGATGATCTGCATCAGACAGAAAACCCAGACGCTAAAGAAGGCGCTCACTCCGCCCGCGTAAGACTCAGGTAAGGACATATCCAAAAAACTCCTAGCCGCCGGAAGCGGCCTTCGCTCCGTCGGTGGGAAGGATCGCCTCCAGCCCCTCCGTCAGTTGCTCGTACTGCTCGATCTTGCCGACGAATATGTGGCGGATCACTCCCTCGGAGTCGGTGAATATCGTGGTCGGGGTGACCTTGACGCCTATGTTCCGCGCCATTGCCTCGCCCCCCTCGTGGCTCATGGGAAAGCCGAGACGGTATCTTTCAGCGAAGCTCTTGAGGTTCGCGGACGAGTCCTGTATCCCCACCCCCACCATGTTCAGGCCGGAGTAGCGGCTGTCTTCCCGCGATTTTTCAATCCAGTTCACTGAGTAATGGGAGCAGGGGCACCAGTCGGCGTAGAAAAAATAGGCCGTGGGCTTGCCCAGAAAATCATCCCCGGAAATCTCTTTGCCGTTCACCAGCGTCAGGCTGAAGGAGGGAAGCTTGTCACCCACTTTTAACATTTCGTTATATTGATTCCGGCTGGCGACGGAATAGTTATATATAGCGTTAAGGGCAAAAGCCAGCGCGGCGAGCAGGATCGCCGTGTTCAGCCGTCCGCTGACGGACACTCTCGGCCCGCTGTCCTCCCGCGCGTCTCCGGCCGCGTCGAAAACGGCGCTCTCTCTCATCGCGTTCATATCGAACGATACTCAGTCAAAGTCACTGTTTCGTCTCGGCGTCTTCCATGGCGCCTCCGTCATGGTCATGCCCGTCGTGGTCGTGGGAGGGCTCCTTGCCCAAGTCCTTTTGCAGGTCTTCAAGACCGGTCATATGGCCGATCTTCAACTCGTCGCGCTTCATGAGGGCGTACTCTATCGACCTTTTCTCGACCGGCGTTTTGTAAAGTTCCTTCAGGACGTCGTAGTGGCCTATGAGCTTGAGGATATCCTGCTCCCTGAAGTCGCCCTCCCAGTTGCCCACCAGGGCGTTCCAGACCTGGGCTATCGCCGCGGCCTGGTGCTGGGTGATGTTTTGAAGTTTCAGGTTCGGCTTCGTTCTTTTATAGTTGTCTATAAAAGTCTGCATGTGCGGGACCACGGCCACGAAGGGAGGGCCGCACCTCGGGCAGTACAGCTTTATGCGCTCCTCCGTGTGGCACTGGGTGCAAATCCGCTTGGCCAGCTTGTACGCCTCGACGGGCGTGTACTCCATGTACCCGTTGGCTTTCGCCTCTTTTATGATGTAACCGGAAACAGGGTTGGGGATCTCGACCAGGGCGACGGCGACGCCGGCCACGGCGGCTATCCCGATCAGAAAACCAAGCTTTCTCATATCGGCGCCCTCGAAAAAAATTTCAAACCACAATCAAACTAATAGTTATATACATATATTATGCCATTTCCACCGCCCCGTATAAACCCTTCTCTGGGGAACGGCCGGGGGAAACGGCGCCTGCCATATGCATAAAACCGCCCGGGACGCTTTTCAATCAGCCGGATAAAAAAAGCCGGAACGGCCGCAGGGGCCGCTCCGGCTTGGGGGGGAGGGATAAAGCCGATAGACCTTTAGTTCACCGTCGCGCAGGCCACCAGCACGTGGTTCACACCGCCGCAAAGCTCGCTCTTGGTGATCATCTCGTCCCAGCCGGCGAGGGCGAGCTCATACTCGCCGAGCTTGTCTCCGGATTTCACGAATATCCCCTCGCCCAGAAGCCTCTCGTAGGACCTGAGGGCGACCTGATGTATGTCCGCGCGGGGCTCCTCTGAAAGAAGCCTGTCGAACGAGGCCACCACTGGACCAAAGTCATACTCGGGCGAGGGCTCGGTGAACTCCCGGTCAAAAGAGTTTTTCACCGTGTCGAAGTACCCGGCGTTCGCGACGCCCGCGAAGACGACAACCATCGCCGCGGCCAATATCCCGGTCAGCTTTTTTCTTAAAGTCTCCATTTTCAGCCACCTCCTAAAATAAAAAGTGTTATTCAGGATAACCTGTTGTTTTTCCAAGTTTTTTATCCTTTCACCCAATATAGTTACAAGAGGCGTGCCAAAACAGTAACTGCTAATATATCAAATAGATACACCCAAAGACCCCTCCCCGCGATGTTCCGGCGCGGGACGCTCTGTCCTCGAAACGGACAGACAGTCGTCCCCGAAAGGCCGATCGGCCCGTCATCGCGGGAGGCGCGGAGCGGCTCAATATGCGATGTATCAGCGCCTTGGGAAGCTTCACCGCCTGCGCCCCTCGCGGCGACAGGAAGAGACGAGGCGTTTCAGGGGGGTCATGGACTCATGAAACGCTTGGGGGAACATCATGTTTCAAACAGGAAAAGGCGCTGAAACCGCGGCAGAGACGCGGCTTTGGGGGGGGGATGGATATAACCTATTTCAAATCATACTTTTTCATTCTGCGCCACAGCGTCGTGCGGCCTATCCCCAGGGCCCTGGCAGTGGCGGTGGTGTTATAACGGTTTTCCTCCAGGGCGCGTTGGATCGTCTGTTTCTCCGCCTCTTTTTCGACCGGTTGCTCCCCCTTTTCATCCGGTGTCCTCTTTTCACCAGCGAGGACGGTGGAAAAACGGCCCGGCGGCAGGCAAGAGGCTGTCAGGAGCCTGTCCTTGCACATCACGTAGGCGCTTTCCAGCATGTTGTAAAGCTCGCGGACGTTGCCGGGCCAATCGTGGCTCATCATCTTTTTCATGAGCCCCTGTGAGACCCCCTCCACCCTGCGGCCGTATTTTATGTTGAACTCCGAGATAAAGCGCGATATCAGCAGCGGGATGTCTTCCTTGCGCTCCCGGAGCGGCGGCATCCTCACCTCCGCCCCCGCCAGCCGGTAATAGAGGTCCTCGCGGAACCGGCCCACCCGCGTCTCGGCGAGAAGGTCCTTGTTCGTCGCCGCGACGACGCGGACGTCGACCTTTCTAGGCCTGCCCTCGCCCACCCTTTCGATCTCCCGCTCCTGCAGGACGCGCAGTATCTTCGCCTGGAACGCCGGCGAGACCTCGCCTATCTCGTCGAGGAGGATAGTGCCCCCGGAGGCCGCCTCGAACCTGCCGATCCTGTCGGAGGTGGCGCCGGTGAAGGCGCCCCGGACGTGGCCGAAAAGCTCCGACTCTATGAGCGTCTCCGGCAGGACGGCGCAGTTGACCTTGATGAAGGGGCCTTTTTTCCGCGGGCTCAGGTGGTGTATGGCGGAGGCGACAAGCTCCTTGCCGACGCCGGTCTCACCGATGATGAGGACGGTTATGTCCGTCTCGGCGATGTTCTTGACGATCTGGATCGTGTCGCGGATGGCGTCGCTTTTGCCCGTTATGCCGAGGAATGAGTGGGCATGGCCGACGTGCTCTTCTATCTCGTGCATCCTGGTGACATCGGTCAGCATGACGAGATAAAGGGGCCTGCCGCCGCCTGAGCCGAGGGGGAAGGCGTTCAGCCGTATCCATAGGGAGGCGCCGTCGCGGCGGGTCATCTGGGTCTCGTATCCCTCGCTCGCCTCCTCTTTTTCTATGGCCTTGCAGAGGCCGCAGGAGCTGTCGCAGACGGCGGGATGAAAAAGCGAGCGGCAGTCGCGCCCGATTATCTCGTCCCTTGCGTATCCCGTTATCTGTTCCGCGGCCCTGTTGAAAGCGAGGACGGCGCGGTTTTCGTCGTGGATGAACATGCCGATGCCCACGCTCTCGAAAACCTCCCGGAAAAAACCGGGGTCGAGCCGCGGCGCGGCGGGCGCTTTGCTCTCTGTCATCGTATCAGGCGCGGACAAGGCGGGCGCGCCTTCCCCATCGGGCCGTTCTCCTGTCATGAGCGCTTCCCGCCTTGCGAAAAAGCGGGCGCCCGTCTCATGCCCGGCGAACCGCCAGGGCTTTCGGCTATCCTCAGCCTCCCTCCCCGGCGGCGGAGGAGACGGACTGCAGCGGCCCCGCGCCGGGATCCGGGGCCGCCTCGGCCTCTTTCGCCACGTTTCGCGCCAGGCTCTCGAAGACCTCCGCCAAATCCGGGTTTTTCTCCCTGTCGAATATGGGAGACCCCGCGTCGGCCTCCTCGCAGATCGACTTGACCAGAGGTATCTGCCCCAGAAGGGGCGCGCCGAGTTTTTTCGCCTCTGCCTTTCCGCCGCCTTCGCCGAAGATGTGGGCCACGTCGCCGCATTTTTCGCACTTGTAATAGCTCATGTTTTCCACGATTCCGAGGATGTTCGTCTCCGTCTGGCGGAACATGGCCACGGCCCGGCGCACGTCTATGAGGGCGATGTCCTGCGGCGTGGTGACCACTATGGCGCCGTCGATGGCAAGCTGCTGCACGAGAGACAGCGGCACGTCGCCAGTGCCCGGCGGCAGGTCCACCACCAGATAGTCAAGCTCGCCCCATTTCACCTGGCTCATCAGCTGGTCCAGAAGCTTCATCACCATCGGCCCGCGCAGCACCATCGCCTCCTCGTCGCCGACGGCCATGCCGATGCTTATGACCTTCAGGCCCTTCACCTCGAAGGGGAGGATATTCTCGCCCTCCACCTCCAGCGGGCCCTTGGCGCCAAGCATCTTGTGGACCGAGGGGCCGAAGATATCCAGGTCCAGAAGGCCCACCTTGTTCCCCAGCCGGGAGAGGGTGTACGCAAGGTTCACCGCCACCGTGGACTTGCCCACGCCCCCCTTGCCGGAGGTGACGGGGATCACCTTTTTGACTCCCGGTATCCTCTTGCGCCGGAAGGGTGACTCGCCCTGCGGCGCCTTCGGCCGGGCGGGCGCTCCGCCGGGCAGGACGTGGACCTCGGCGCCGGGGGCTATCTCCTTCACGGCGGCGGTGATCTCCCGGATCAGCCTGCCGATCGTCCCCTCGTCGGCGGATATCTCCTTGAGGGATATTGTCACGGAGTCCGGCGCGGCCTCCACCCCGGCCACGGCGCCCATGCTGACGATGTCGCGGTCGAAACCGGGGTATTTTACTTTTCTGAGCTCTTCTAGAACCTGGTCCTTGTCCGGCATTTCGCCTCCTTACATTATCGCCTGAACGGCGGTCACTCCGGGAACCTTCTCCATCAGGGTCCTCTCTATGCCCATCTTCAGCGTCATCGTGGCGGAGGGACAGCCCGAACACGACCCCTGCAGCCTCACCAGGACGACCCCCTCGTCGTTGACGTCGATAAGCTCCACGTTTCCGCCGTCGGCCACGAGGGCGGGCCGGATCTCGTCCAGGGCGGCCTCGATTTTCGCCTTGTCCACCTTCACGTTCTCTGTCATTTATCCTCTCTCCTCTTTCTCAATTTGCTGATTTTACGGCTTTTTCAAGACGCTCCGCCGGTCCCGGGCGCCAGCCTCACCTGCATGTTACAACAAAACCACCCAAATGTCATACTAAAATAGTCAAGTATTATAGATGAAAAGAGCCTCCATGTCGATTCACTGAATCTTTTTATTACTCAAGGAATCTACTGAATACCCCTTTATTCGGGGGCGGGGGGCGCGGAACGGGCCGCGCGGTCTTTATGAAGGCGAAGCATGGGGAGAGAGGCAGACCTTTCAACCATTTAAAACCTAAAGGGGAGTCTTGAACATGCGAAAACTCTATCTTCCGCTCGTCCTGTCGGGCGCCTTTGTGTTCTTAGCGCAAAGCGCCTGGGCGACCAACGGGCACCAGATGATAGGCGTGGGAACCTATCAGAAGAGCATGGGCGGCGCCACCACCGCGGCGCCTTACGACACCACCTCGGCCGTGGCGAACCCGGCGGGCCTTGCCCTCATCAACAGCAGGGCCGACCTCTCCTTCGAGGGCTTCATGCCCACGCGGACGGCGGACTTCGAGAACCTCGGCGGCGAGTCGAACCAGGGCGGCTCCCCGCTCTACCTCGTCCCCTCGGTGGGTATAGCGGCCCCCATCGGCGATGACCTCGTCTTCGGCATGGGGATGTTTTTAACCTCCGGGATGGGCGTCGACTACGACACCATGGACGTCGCCCCCTTCAACGCCGTCATGGGCCAGCTCATGGGCGTGACTGACCCGTCCATGCTGGACATGACCATGTGGAAGGGCAACATTTACAGCCAGTACCAGTTCTGGAAGCTGGCGCCCTCCATCGCCAAGAGGATAAACGACAACCTCACCGTCGGCGTGGCGCTCAACGTCGACTACCAGCAGATGGGCTTCAAGCAAAAGTTCTTCGACCCCAACGACTCCTCAAGCTACATGGGCTATGACCTCTCCCGGGCCGTGGGAGCCCTCGGCTTCGGCCTGACGGCGGGGGTGATCTACAAGGTCAACGACATGTTCCAGGTCGGAGCCACCTACATCTCCGAGCAGAGCTTCGGCGACATGGAGTACCGCCTCTCCGCGGGCGACATCGTTACCGTCCCGGACAAGATGGGCAACACGCTCGTAAACTCCGACGGGACCTACAGCCTGGGGCTCAACTTCCCGCAGCAGATCGCCGTCGGCGTGGCGGTGGCGCCCATCCAGAAGCTTAAGATCACGGCGGACGTGAAGTGGATAAACTTCAGCGCCACGTATGACGATCCGACGATCGACGGCGATTTCAACGTGGTCAACGCTCAGACCGGCCCCACGGGCCAGACCAAAAGCTCCGCCCCGCTGCCCTTCGGCTGGGACGACGTGATGGTCTACGCCCTTGGCGTCGAGTTCCAGGCCACCCCGGCGGTGACGCTGCGGGCGGGATACAACCACGGCGACTCGCCGATCAAGGAGGAGGACGTCTTCAACAACATGGCCTTCCCCGCCATCGTCCAGGACCACCTCGCCCTCGGCGCGGCCTTCCGGCTGGGCGAGAACTGGGAGCTTGGCCTTGCCTTCATGAAGGCTTTCAAGAACGAGCTCGAAGGCAAGAAGGACATGACAGTCCTCGGCCAGACGATGGACTCCGGCGCCAAGATGGCCCTGGAGGAGACGAGCCTGCTGGCCTCTGTCTCCTACAACATCGGCAGGTAGAACCAGCTGTTATCGCTCAACGAGGCGCCGGGGGATGACCTCCGGCGCCTTTTTTTTCGCGCCCGTCCGAATGAAGAAGCGCCGGGGGTGGAGCCAGTGAAAAATTTGCCCAAAACCAACGGCGCGGCATTATACGCTTGAAGCCCGGCGTGATAAGGGGCATCCTATGAAACCGGGGGGGGCGGCGCCGGGCCGTCCCTTTGCTTTCTGGAGGAGCATGACGGAGACAGTGGGAAAGAGCGCCCTGGAGGCGGAGCTGGCAGAGCTTCGCCGAGGGGCCATAGACATGAACATTTCCTTCGCCAGGATGCCCCCTCTCCTCCGGCGCGTCCGTCTCCTCGCCCTGAATGCCGAGGTCACCTCCCACAGAATCGGCGACCTTGGAGTATCCTTCGGCGTGGTGGTGAAGGAAGTCAGCTCCATGGCCGCCGAGCTGCGGGAGCTTGTGGGCGAGGCCGAGGAAGCGCTATGGGAGATGGCGCGCCTCGTCGCGTTGTGGATGAGGTCCGGCCAGACGCTGCGCCTTGGCCAGCGCGCCGTGGACGCCGTCCGGCTGGCCGCCGCGGAGGATGATCCGGAAAAAGGGGGGGCTCCCGCTTTCGAATGGAAAGATACCCTGGAGCCCGGCGTTCTCGACGACTGGAAGGACAGGATGGAGACCGCCCTCGGAGGGGAGGGGGCCGAGAGCGTCCTGTGGCCGCTGATCCTGGGCGCGAGGGCGGAGATCATCAGGCTGCTGGTGGAGCTGGACACGGTGGCGGGGAGGCTCTCCTCGATGATAGAGAGGATCAACCTCGTCGCGGCCAGGAAAAGCGACTTCCTGGCGGTGTCGGCGATGATAGAGTCCGCCAGGACCGGCGAGGCCGGCGCGGACCTTGCGCCGGTGGCGGAGAGCATAAAGGCGCTTTCCGGCGACATAGCGGCGGTGGAGCGGGAGGCTTTCGACAAGGCCCGCTCGCTGCGCGGCCTGTCGCGCAGGATCAGGAGGAAGGCGCTGAAAACCATGACAAGAGGGGGCCGAACAGGAGGAGAGGAATGATAAGCGTCGAGCTTTACAACAGGCGCGGGCGGCGCTGGGTATACTTCGGCGGGGACAAGCGCCGCGCCAGCACGCTCATCGACACCAACGAATACCTCGTCGAAAACGGCGGCAAGGGGCTGCTGGCCGACCCGGGCGGCACGGAGATATTTCCCGCCGTCGTGGCCGCCGTCTCAAGAAAGATAAGGATCGCGGACATAGAGGCCATTTTCGCCTCCCACCAGGACCCGGACATCGTATCGTCCCTGTCGCTCTGGATGGGGCTTATCGACGGGCTGGATGTCTACGCATCGTGGGTGTGGAAGCTTTTCATCCCCCACTTCGCCGGGGGCGCCGCCATCCGCGCCATACCGGACGAGGGCATGACGATTCCCCTCGGCGGTTCGAGCGATCTCGTGGCCGTTCCGGCCCACTACCTGCACTCCTCGGGCAATTTCAATCTCTACGACCCGCAGGCCAAAATTCTCTTTTCAGGCGACATCGGCGCGGCCCTCATGCCGGAGGGGGAGGTGTTCGTGAAGGATTTCGGCGGACACACGCAGTACATGGAAGGGTTCCACAAGCGCTGGATGCCCTCCAACACCGCCAAAAACGACTGGGTAAGAAGGGTGAGGGACCTCGACGTGGAGATCATGGCCCCCCAGCACGGCGCAATCTTCCGTGGTGACGACGTAAAACGTTTCCTGGACTGGTTCGAGGCCCTGGAGGTGGGCTCGGCCGTCCGGATGGAAAAGGGGGAAAGCTAAGCCCCTTAAAGCCGCGCCGCCGTGTGCGAAAAACGGGGTCAGGTCTCGTGTCTTGACACTTTGCCGGCGCCCCCGCGCCGCGTCAGGCCGGTTGGGCGGCGTGGCGGGCGAGGAACCTTTTCTTTTCGCGCCGGTCGGGCCACATGGCCAATATGGCGCCGATGGACATCATCAGCCCGCCGAGCCACAGCCACTTGACGAGAGGGTTTATGTGCACCTTGAAGGTGGCGGAGCCGTCCTCGTTCAGGGCGGCGAAGATTACGTAGAGGTCTTCTATATAGGTGGTGTGAATCGCCACCTCCGAAGTGGGCTGGGGCTGGGTGTCGCCCCTTATGCCCTTCATGTAATGGATGTTCCTCTCCGGCAGGACGTAGCCGATCTTCTCCCCGTCCTTTTCCACGAGCAGCGTGGCGCTGAAGCTCTCCAGCGTCTCCTTCGGCTTTTCGTAGTCGTACTTGTAGAAGGTCAGGGTGTAGTCCTTTATCTGTATTTTGTCACCCGGCCGGATGTTCGCCTCCGTCTCCTGGTTGAACCACGAGCCGGTGAAGCCCATGAAGGCGAAGATGACCCCGATGTGGATGATGTAGCCGCCGTAGCGCCTCTTGTTCCTCCAGAGCAGGTTCGCCGCGGCCAGCAGGAGGTTCTCCTTCGCCGAGACGGCGCGGGCGCGGACGCCCCTGGCCGTGTCCATCAGGATCGTAGACGCCACGAACAGGCAGATGGTGAGGCTTATCCAGGGCAGCGGGTCGCGGACGCCGAGGATGGCTATGGCCGCGCCCCCGATGATCGTGACCGCCGCCGGGGTGAGGAAGTTTTTCTCTGTGTTCCTCCAGCTGGCCTTGCGCCAGGCGATGAGGGGGCATATCCCGGTGAGGGTCAGCAGCGCAAGGCCGATGGGCCCCATCACCTGGTTGAAAAAGGGCGGGCCGACGGTGATCTCACGCCCAGCGAAAAGCTCCGATATCCTCGGGAACATCGTCCCCCAGAAGACCGCGAAGGCCGCGCCGACGAGCAGGAGATTGTTGAACAGAAAGGAGGCCTCCCGGGAGAGCACCGAGTCCAGCCTGTTCTCGCTTCGAAGCAGCGGCAGGCGGGTCACTATCATGTAGGTGGAGAAGGCGATTATCACCAGCAAAAAGACCAGGAAGAAAGACCCCACCGTCGACTCGCCGAAGGAGTGGACGGAGGATATCAGCCCCGAGCGGGTGAGGAACGTTCCGAAGATGGTCAGCGCGAAGGTGGCCGTCACCAGCGTCATGTTCCAGGTCTTGAGCATGTCCTTTTTCTCCTGGATCATGACAGAGTGCAGGAAAGCCGTGCCCGTAAGCCACGGCATGAACGAGGCGTTCTCCACCGGGTCCCACGCCCAATAGCCGCCCCAGCCAAGCTCCACGTAGGCCCAGTTGGCCCCCAGCAGGTTGCCCAGGGTCAGGAAGAGCCAGGCGAAGATGGTCCACCTGCGGGTGGTGCGTATCCAGACGTCGCCGAGCTGGCCGGTGATGAGCGCGGACATGGCAAAGGCGTAGGGGATGGTGAAGGCCACGAACCCGACGTAGAGCGTCGGCGGGTGGAAGATCATCCCAGGGTTCTGCAGCATGGGGTTCAGCCCGTGCCCGTCGGGGGGCAGGACGGGCATTTTCTCGAAGACAGGCGAGGCGAAGACCATCAGCGAGGCGAACAGCACCAGCGTCACCGATATCATCGATACCACGTATGGCATCAGCGCGCGGTTCATGGCGCGGTTCTGCCAGACGACGATCACCGAAAAAAGCCCCAGCATCCACGCCCACAAAAGCAGCGAGCCCTTCTGCCCGGCCCAGAAGGCCGAAAGGGTGTAGAAAGGGTTAAGCTCCCTGTTGGTGTAACTGTATATGTACTCTATGGAGAAATCGTTGGTGTAAAGCGCGTAGAGCAGCGCCGCGGAGGCCAGGGTGTGCAGCGTAAAGACGGAGACCAGCGCGTACTCCGAGCTTTTCACCATCCGCGCCGAGCCGGTCCTCCCTCCCCACGCGGACACCACCGCCGCGTAGACAGAGACCATCAGGGACAGGACCAGCGAGTACTCGCCTATCTCTATCATTTCAAAAAACCTTCAATACGGCCGTCGTGGCGCGGCGGACAGAGCGGGGAGCGCCGTCCGGTTCTGAAAATATGAGCGCCGCGAAAAGCCTTCGTCAGTATGAGCCGGGTCTCTTCGTCAGACGGACCCTTCCACCTCTTTGGAGGCCTCGTACTTGGATGGGCAGCTCGTAAGGAGCTTCGTGGCGATGAACTTGCCGCTCTTGTCGAGCGTTCCCTCCACCACCACGTCTATGCCGTCCTGGAACATGTCCGGCGTCACACCCTTGTAGTAAACCGGAATGGACTTGTCCGACTCGTCGGTTATGTTGAAAAGCAACTCCAGATCCGCCGTGTTCCTCTCTATGGAGCCTTCCACGACCCTGCCCTCGAGCCGCAACGAGGCCCCTTGGGCGCCCTGGCCCATGTCGAGGACCTCGGACACCTTGTAATAGTAGGAGCCGCTGGCCTTCACGCCGGTGTACATCAAGTACCCTATGGCGGCCACAAGTATCGCCGCGCCGGCCAGGAATTTCTTCTGGGCCGCGCCGGGCTTCGCGGATTTCGCCATCAAACCTCCATGAGACTGCTTTGACGCTCTACATCAAAATCGTATACCAGCCGCGCCGGGCTTTCAACATTTTTCAGCTTTCCCGCCTCCGGAGGGGCCGATAAAGAAAGCTTGGCATAACCTGTCCCCAATCGTCCACTGGCGCCGTCCTGAACGGAGCCCGCGCCCAAAACGAAATGAAGGGACCGTCATCCTAAAGGCGCCGCGGACTGACTTCTTTTGCGGTTCGGGTGTATAATCGCCACCGGGAAAGGTTTTCCGTCATCCAGGCTATACACCGGTTTCGAGAGCATGGAAGATTCTTTCAAAAGACCCGCCGCGGTCACTATCATCGGGATGCTTTACGTCCTGTTCGGCTCCCTCCTCGCGACCGGCTCCGCGCTGAACTTCGCGATGATGCGCCACCTGTCGCCCATGATCCCCCCGGGCGCTCTCAGGGGCCGCCGCCGCGGCGGCATGGAGGGGGCGCATGAGGACATCAGGCTCATGTTCGATTTTCTCGACGGCGTTTTCGCCTATCGCGACCTCATCACGGCCGCCGTGTTCGCGACGGGTGTCGTGATGGTCTTCGCGGCCGTTGGCTTTCTGAGGCTGCGCCCCTGGGGGAGGACGACGCTGGAGGCGATAACGTGGCTTGTGTTCGCGGGCGTGCTTTGCACGGGTCTGTTCTGGCTGGGCATGATGTTCTCCATCCGCGGCGCGGCGGTCCCGGAGGCGGGGCGGATGGCGGAGGAGTTCCCCTTCACCCCGAGGCTCTTCGGCTCGCTGATGATGGTCTTCGGCGGAGTCATGACGCTGATCCACACCGCCATCCCGGGGGTTTTCATCCTGCTTCTGAGGATGAAGTCTGTCAGGGAGGCGATGCGCTGATGTTGAGATTCCAGCCCCCCGGAGAGGCCCCTCCGGCCGTCCTGATCCTGGGCTGGTCCTGCGTCCTCGTCGCGGCTTTCGTCCTGATAAGCAACGCGGGCGAGCTTATGGGCGGCTACAGGCCGGTCTCCGTCATGCTGTGGGGGAGCGGAAAACTTCACGACGCCCTGATGAGCAGGATGCCGCTCCACATCGAGAACTGGCTCCTTTTCCGGACGCTCTCGAACATCCTCCAGATAGCCGCCATGTCCGCGGCGGTCTTCGCCGCGCTCAAGTTCCTCCAGCTGAAGGAGTGGGGCAGGCGCTTCCTGGAGCAGGTGATCTGGTTCGAGTTGGTCTTCCAGGCCAGCTCCAGGCTCTACTACCTGGTCAACATATCAAGCTTCGTCCCCGCCGAGGCCGCCGCCCAGGCCGGGGGCTCCGGCCCCGTCACGACATGGATGGTGGCCGGGCTCGGCTCCTGGGTGATATTCTGCGCGCTCGTTCTCTGGTACCTTTCGAGCGGCAGGGTAAAAGACGCCATGCGATGAGCGCGGCGCCGCCGGGCGGGGGCTGGTTTGCCCTTGCGCCATGCCCGTATTTTTGCTCTACTTTGCTGGGGAAAGGCTATGACAAACCGGCCGCGCCCTTTTATTCATCGCGCTTGAGAAACCCGCTTCATCCAGGGACGTCATGAGAGGCCGCTTCGCTCTGGACGCAAGACGCCCCCCGGTCATCATCCTGGGGATGCACCGCTCCGGCACGTCCATGCTCGCGGGGCTGCTGAAAGAGCTCGGGGTGAGCATGGGGTGGAGCAAGCGGCACAACGAATCGGTCCTTTTCCAGAGGCTGAACATCGCCGTGGAGCGCGCCCTCAACGCGGGGTGGGACAGCCCGGAGAGCTACCGCTGGCTTTCCGTCTGCCACGGCAAAAAAGACGAGTTGCTGGCATGGCTCAAGAAAAGGGTTGAGGGCGCGCGGGGAGGGCTTTATTTCGGCAGGCTCGGGCCTCTCGCTTTCAAGCGGGTAAGCTCTATCGACGGACCCTGGGGCTGGAAGGACCCGCGCAACACCTTCACCTTCGACCTGTGGCGCGAGATATTCCCCGGCGCAAAGGTTATACACATCATGCGAAACGGCGTGGACGTGGCCGCGAGCCTGCGCAAAAGGGAGACGGAGAACCCGCCGCGGCTTTTCAGCGTCTATTCGTCCTTTCGCGCCTGCTCGCTGGAAGGGGGGTTCTCGCTCTGGAAAGCCTATGTGGAGAGAGCGCGCTCCATCGTCCCGGACGGCGGTGAAAAAGACATCCTCCATCTGCGCTACGAGGATTTCCTGTCGGCCCCCGCCGGGCGCCTCGGCGAGATCCTCGATTTCATAGGCGCGTCCGCGCCGCGCGGGGCGATCGAACGGGCGGTAAGCGAGGTGGACACATCGCGGCTCTACCCTTTCCTCGGCGACGGGGAGCTGCGCGCCTTTTACGAGAGCGTAAGGAACGACCCTTTGATGAAAGACCTTGGCTACGGCGAAATAGGCTGAGGATTTTGCGATGAGCCGGAAAGAGAACGCGGAGCTTTGCGTCCTGATATTGCAGCACAACTCCACGGATCTCACGTTGAATCTGCTGGAAAGTGTCGTTCAACATGAGCGGGAAAACCTCGGCGGGTACCGCTTCATCCTGATGGACAACGCCTCCGACGACCCTGGAGAGAAGACGATAAAGCGCCGGTTCCCTTTCGTGGAGTTCGTCCGGTTCGATGAGAACCTCGGCTTCGCCCGGGCGCACAACAGGATATGGCCCAGCGTCAAGGAGGAGTGGGCCCTGCTCCTCAACAACGACTGCGTCCTTTTAAACGACGCCATATCCAGAACCCTCGGCAAAACCAAAGAGCTGTCCGCGGACTTCGCCACCTGCGCGGTCTTCAACGAGGACATGACGCCCCAGGTAAACTTCCACCTGTCAGAGCTCCCAACGTCCCTGTGGGAGTACCTCCGCCACGTGACCGGCCTGCAGAGCCTGCTTCTGAACAGGATGAAGCTGAGAAAAGAGAATGTACGGCTGGATTACGCCAGCGGAACGTTCCTGCTCATCCGGCGGGACGTCTTCACGAAGGCGGGGATGTTCGACGAGAGCCATTTCATGTACGGCGAGGACGTAGACCTCATGTTTCGCCTGAAAAAGATGGGAGCGGAGGGATACCGCTTCGCCGGCGGAAAGGTGGTCCACCTGAACCAGGCCAGCTCGAAAAGAAAGTGGGACGACGAGACCATCTACCAGACAAGGAAAAGGGAGCGGGAGCGGATATTCCTGCGCTACATGCCCGCGTGGAGGGTCCGGCTCTGGCAGTTTCTGAACGATCTGCGGCGGGCGGCGATCAGGACCGCCGGAAGACGCCCGCCGGGGTCATGAAAAAGGCGGCCCCGCCCGCAAGCGGAAGCCGCCCTTTATCCTGTCCCCGCGCCGGTTTTAAAGGAACGGGTTGGCGTACAAAAGAAGCAGGACGATGACCAGCGTGTAGATGACCAGCGACTCGATAAGCGCAAGGCCGATCAACATGCTGGTGAAGATGCGCCCGTAGAAGCCGGGGTTGCGGGACATCGCGCTCACCGCGCCGGAGACGGCGCTGCCCATCCCCACGCCGCCGCCTGCGGCGGCGAGGCCAAGGCCGATGACGCAGCCCAGGGCCACGTAGGTGTTGATCCCCCCTCCTCCTCCGGCTCCTCCCTCGGCGGCGAAGGCTTCCGGAGCGATTAAAACTGCCGCCAGCGAACCGAGAACGGCGGCGATCATGCGACTTTTACTCACCTTGAATATCCTCCCTGAGAAAAGAAAGCGTCTTTCCGTAATAACTTTACGTTTCATGTTCAGTGCGCCTCCTCCAGCGCCCCTGCTATGTAAACCATCGAAAGCAGGATGAACACCACCGTCTGCAACACGCTTGTGAAGACAGCGAAGGCCATCATGAACATCGGCAGCACGAGCGGCACCAGGAAACCCAGCACAAGGATAACAAGCTCCTCGCCCCGGATGTTGCCGAAAAGCCGGACCGCCAGCGTCAGCGGCCTGGCCAGATGCGAGATGACCTCGATGGGAAACATCAGCGGCGCAAGCCACCAGACGGGGCCCATGAAGTGTTTTATGTATCCTGCCCCGTGCCTGCGGAAACCGGCCGCCTGGTAGACGATGAAAACCGTTATCGCCATGGCGAAGTTGGTGTTCACGTTCGCCGTGGGCGAGACGCACCCCGGCACGAGCCCCAGAAGGTTGCCCACCAGGATGAAAAAGGCCAGCGCCCCTATCAGCGGGAAGAATACGCGGCCGTCCTTGCCTATCACGGAGTCCGTGAACTCCGCGAGTCCCACCACCGCCGTCTCGACCACGTTCTGCAGCCCGCCGGGGACGAGCCTGTACGCGCCACGCAAAAACAAGGCCAGCGCCATGAACCCGATCATTATCACCCACGTGTAGGTAACGTGGGGGTAATGCTCCAGCCCCGGGATGACTATATAGTTAACAGGCTCTTTCATACTCCTCCCCTCCGGCCCCAAGGCCCTTGGCGGCGAACCAGCCGAAGATGGCCGCCGCCGTCGTGGAAAGGCCGATGGCCAGCGCGATGAAGTTGATCCAACCCATCGCGTTGAACACGTACAGGGCCGCGGCGAAAACGGCGAACCGCAGGTAAAAAGAAACCACCGTCATGGCCCTGGCCGCCGCGGGGGCCGGTACATGCTCCAGCGTGAACCCCAGGAGCTTTTCCAGGAACACGAAGTTCACCAACGAAAAAAGGCACCCAAAGGTCGTGGAGAACGCCGCGTCGAACCTGCCGAAGGCAAGCGACGTCAGGCTCAGCGCAAGGCACAGCAAAACCAGCAACCTTCTCAAGCCGGTCACGTCTCTTGGCATATGGAGCGAATCCCCCTCGCAAAAAAAACGAAGCCGCGCAAGCCTTCCTCCGCGGCTTTTTCAAAACAGGAGCGCCCCCCCGGCGCCGTCACTCGTCCAACTCTCTGACGGCCTCCCTGTAGATATTCAGGAAGCCGGCCGCCACTCCGAGAACGATGAACAGCAGCATCAGCCACGGCTTCGTGCCGAGCCACCTGTCCAGCGCCAGCCCCAGGCCAGCGCCGATCAGGATGGAGACGACAAGCTGGACTCCAACGGTCCCCAAAAGGTAATACTTCCTGTAAGCCGCGAGCCCCGGCTCCCGCTCGTCCTTTTCCGGCCCGCGTTCTTCGGATCCTGGCATACAAACGTCCGATTTTCCGTCAAATCCGCTTACAACCAGGCCCGGCGTCCGTCAGCAAATTGGGAGATGCTAACAGCAGACCGTTGGGGTGTCAAGGTTTTTTGGGAGCGGAAGAGCCGCCCCGTCACACACTCCTGTCCACGATGTAATCCGCGATAGCCCTCAGGGCCGCCGCGTCCCTGTTGAGCGGATCGAAACATGACAGGCTCAGCTTCGCCTCCTCCACGTAGGCCCGCGCAAGCTCCATCGTCTGCGAGAGCGCGCCGTGCCTTTTCAATATCTCGAGCGCCGCCTCGAAGCCGTCCCCGCCCGCGCGCTCGACGATCCGCCGGATGGTGTCCCTCTCGGCGCCATCCGCCGCCTCCAGCGCCCTGATCACCGGCAGGGTGATCTTCCCTTCGGCGAGGTCCGCCCCCAGAGGCTTGCCCCACGTCTTCGCGTCGCCCGTCCAGTCCAGGGCGTCGTCCACCATCTGGAATGCGATGCCGATGTTCCTGCCGTACTTCCCCAAGGCCTCCTCCACCTCACGGCCCGCCCCGCCGAGGATGGCGCCTACCCGCGCGCAGGCTTCCATCAGCGCGCCGGTCTTGCGGTATATCGTGTCCAGGTACTCCTCCTCGGTGATCCGAAGGTTGAGGGTGTTCGACAGCTGGAGAACCTCCCCCTCGGCAAGGCTCTTCGTGGCGCGGGATATCGCCTGGACCACGCGGATGTCGCTGTCCGCGCTCATAAGCTGGAAGGACTTGGCGAACAGAAAATCGCCCACCAGCACCGACGCTTCGTTGCCGAACTTGACGTTGGCCGAGTCCGCCCCACGCCGCGTGTCCGCGCCGTCCACAACGTCATCGTGCAAAAGCGTGGCGGCGTGGATGTACTCGGCCACCACGGACATGGTAATGCTCCGGGGCGAGCCGGAAAGGCCGCAAAGACGCGAGGAGACTATGACAAGCAGGGGCCTTATCCTCTTGCCGCCGCCCCTGACGAGGTAGCCGCTGACGGCCGGGATCATCGCCACGTCGGACTGGAAGTTCTTCCGGATCGCCTCCTCGACGCGCTCCAGGTCATCCCTGTAGTCCGCCGTGATTTCCTGGTAGCTCGCGCCCGCCAGGGGCCGCGCGCCCGCGCTGTGGGTATCCGACAACTCTAATTCCGCCTGCTAAGGGTGTAAGCTTCTCGAACGGCCGGGGGCCGCCACCGGCGCCGCCGCGGCGGGCGGAGCGCGGTATTCAAAGGTAAATTGGACTCAGTATGATGGAGAGCGTCGAGAGGTGTCAAGCCGCAAAAAACCTCTCCGGCCTTCGGGCTCTCCCACCTTGACAAAGCTTCACCGGGAGCCTGGCGCCCCGGGGCCTAATCCTGCCAGAGAACGCGGATCGGCTTGCCGGGGTTGACGACGCTGACCACATCGAAAGGCCAGTCCGGCCCCTCTTCGGCGGCCTGTTTGTCCACGGGCCCGGCCTCGCGGGCCGTCACCTCGAGATAATCGCGGCGGTTGACGGCCTTGACCACGCCGACTCTCCAGCCCTTCGTCTCTTTCTCCCCGGCGAAGAGGGCCACAAGCCGCGTCTTCTCCCAGTCGAACACAGGCGCGGACTGTTCCGGGACGTTCAGGTCGGCCAGCAGCTTGAGATAACCCTCGCTGTTCTCTATGACCCTCGCGTGGCGGGCTTTCACGCCGGAGGGGGACGCGCCGGGGAAGGCCGCCGGGCGGGTCTGGACGATGAGACCCGCGGGCGTCATGTCCAGCGTGTCCTCCACCCTGTAATAGGCCGTCGGGGTCTTTTCGATGATGTCGGACACGGCGCGCTCTATACACACCCTGACCGCCTGCTCCGCCGCAGTCCCGGCGAACCCGCCCAACATCACCGGGACGCGGGACGCGCCGCCCCCGACGCCGCCGATCACCCCGCCGCCCCAGTCATAATATTCCCCCTCCACGGATGCCACGGCCACGACGCGCCCCGTGGCGGCGTCGACTATCTTTATGTCGATCGCCACGTGGGACTCCTTGTACAGAACCGCCCCCAACGGAGCGTCCTCGTTCTGGCTCGCGATGGCGATGGAGGCGCCCAGCGTCACGGCCCCCAGGATCAACCCCCCCGCGCCGATGTGATCCGGCTCGAAGGAGGTGACGGCGCCGAAGACGAGAAGGTCCGCTCCTTCTATCTCCCCTATTCTCGCCGCCGTGGCTTCGGATATCCTGCCGGAGGCGGCGAAGTCCTGTTCGCTGATCACCTCGTCCAGCCCGCTCCTGTCGAGCATGATGAACCTGTTCGTCCTGAAAAGCTCCGCCGTGAGCATGTCCGCCAGCCCCGCGCCGATATGCCCGGCGCCCTTGGCGGTCTTGTCCACGAACTTCACAACCGCAAGCCGCGCCTTGGGCCCGTCGTACCTTTCCGCCTGGGCCTGGGCCATCGAAGGGCCGCCGCGCCGGACTGTGGCGGAGGTCCCCGAGGCGCACGCTGAAAGGGCGAATACGGCGAACAGCGCAAGGGCCGCGGGGCGGATCACGTGTTTTGCCAGCCTCATGTGTAAAGTTTACCACCAGGCGGGGCGCCCCCCGCGCCCTGCGGAAAGTTTTCCTGGAAAAATTCGCGCGCATCGCGTATATCAGCAACAGATGCTTACATAAAACTTTCTTTTTGACGCAGTGTAATCTATAAACTCATTTGAAATTCCTTGCGGGGCGTGCTAAATTTTAAAGCCAGTGATACCAGGCACATCCTCAAGGATCACCGATTTGAACAGGGGGGAAGTCATGAAAAGGGGTTTGTTCAATTTCGCGTTTTTGCTGTTGGCCGTGTTTTCGCTCGCTGTTTCGTCCAACGCCTTCGCCGGCTCGAACGCCGAGTTCCCCAAGGGCTGGGAGAGCTGGCCCATCGCCGGCAAGGGCGCCATCCCGGATAACAAGTCTCCCATACCATCGGACGCTCCCGCCATCGTCCAGGAAACCATAAAGACCTACAACTGGATAAACGACGGCAAAGGAAGCCCCTACTACGTGCGGATCCATCCGGACAAGAAAGACGCCGCCGCCGCGCGGAAAGGGCAATTCGACGACGGGCCCACCGCCGTGCTGGAGCTTACCGACATAAAGGTGATCCTCGTGACGGAGCATCTCATCGGTGAGCCCCAATACGGAGCCTACACATACGACGGCAAGGACATGGCCGACGCTCATCCGTCCCTTGCCCCCAAGACCTGCGCCGACTGCCACTCCGGCTACGGCGAGGCCTGCGTGAACGGCGTCTGCGCGAAGTAGCGGGCGGGGGAAATTGATCCACGCCTTGCGCTGAAAAAGGGGCGCGATTTGTCCGCATGAAAAGAAAATCGCTCACGATAAACCAGCTCGTCACCGGCGGGCCGATCCTCCTGCTGGTCTGCTTGAGCGTGGTCCTCGGCGGGGCTCATTACAAAAGCAGCCAGGACGCCGCGTACCGCCACATGCTGGAGCTTTCCCGTGTCGGCGCAAGGCCGATCCTCAACCTCATGAAATCCGCCGTGGGGGGAGGCAACTACGCCATAGCCCTCGACGACGAGGCCCTCGCCCTCTACAGGGCCAACGCCGACCTGCTCTTTTTCTCCGTCGAGGGGAAAACGGACCTCAAGGGAGAGCCCTTCGGCGTGGTCTACGACGGCGGGCGCGGCAAGGCGTTCCGCTCCCGGGCGGACTCCGGCCGCGTGAAAGAGCTGGAGGAGAAGATAGCGAAGGCCAAGGACGCCGTGAGCGGCCTGCCGCCGGGGGACGCGAAGCGCGAGAGGATAGAGAAGATCGCCGCCCGCCTGAAGGACGAGCTTTCCGGCCTGTTGGGGGACATGAAGACGGTGGAGACCCTGAAGGGCGAATACCAGCGCCCGCCGGACTCTGTCTTCACGGACGGCAGCTACCTGGACAATGAAAAATGGCGGCTTCATCTTGTCCTCCCCACGGGCAACAAGGGGGGCGGAAGCATGTGGATGGTCCTGGACGCGGCCGCCATGGGCGACGTGTGGAAAAAAACGCTGTGGCAGGTGGCGCCCATAAACCTCGCCACGCTGCTTGTCCTCGCCGCGCTGGCCTGGCTGCTTTCCCGCAAGATCATCGCCCCCATACACACGATGCGCGGCGCCATCGAGCAGATCGAAAGGGACTCCGACCTCACAAGGCGCGTCAGCATGGACTCCGACAACGAAATAGGGAAGACCTCCGCCGCCTTCGACAGGATGCTGGACAAGTTCCAGGGCATGATAGCAGGCGTCGCCGCCGCCACCGGCGAGATCGTCACCGCCACGAAGGAGATGGCCGGCATCTCCGACCGGGTCAGCGAATCCAACAGGAAACAGCAGGACGACACAGAACAGGTGGCCGGCTCCATAAACGAGATGTCGGCCTCCATCGAGCAGGTGGCCAGCGCCGCGGAAGAGGCGAAAGGCTCCGCGGCCGGCGCGATGGACAAGGCCCGCGGCGGCAGGCAGACGGTGTCGGACACGGCGGGGGCCATGAACGATCTGGCGGCGGCGGTGCGCGGCGCGTCGGAGGTCATGAAGTCGCTGGAGGCGCACACGAACGACGTGGGGATGGTCGTAAACGTCATCAACGAGATAGCGTTCCAGACGAACCTGCTGGCGCTCAACGCCTCCGTGGAGGCGGCCCGCGCCGGAAAACACGGCAAGGGTTTCGCCGTGGTGGCCGAGGAGGTGCGCGCGCTGGCGCAGAGGACGCAAAAATCCACCAGGGAGATCGAAGACCTGGTCGAGAAGCTCCAGGCCGAGGCGGCGAAGGCCGCAGCCGCCATGCGCGACGGGTCCGGCAAGGCCGAGGACGGCGTGAAGCTCTCGGATAAGGCGGACGAGGCGCTCAAGGTCATAACGGAGGCGGTGGAGGCCATAACGACCATGAGCGCCCAGATCGCGAGCGCCGCGGAGCAGCAGGCCTCGGCGGCCAACTCCATCAACGTGAACGTAAGCAGCATCAACGAGATGTCCGACGAAACCGCGTCCGCCTCCGAGAAGGCCCGCGCCTCAAGCGAAAGGCTGGCGGAGCTTGCGCGCGAACTCGGGGAGCGGATCGCCCTCTTCAAGGTCTGACGGGGGCGCGGCTGAGACCGCCGGGCGAAGAGTCCCGCCCGGCGCAAAACCGTTCAGGCAGCCGGGGCGGCCCGTGGAGCTTTACAGCGCCTTTCCGGTGAAGCGGCTCATGGGAGAGTCGGCCATAGCCGCCTCCAGGGCCTCTTCGGTGACATATTTGAAGCCGTTTTTCCTGGCGTGTTTCTCGACGAACTTCTTCGCCATCTCCCTGGCGAAAGGGGGCGCCTTCTCAAGCCTCTTGCGGGCGCCCTCAGTCCAACCCATCTTCTCGCCCACATCGTCGGCGAAAAAGGCGCCGAATTTTTTCATTATCGCCTCGTTCTTCTCCGGGCGGGAGGCAAGGTGATCCGTGATCCTCTCTATCACCTCGCGTTTGCGATCGTTCTCAGGCAACTTTTCCTTCGCCTTCGCAAGCGCGCCCATGTCCAGCGATTCGAACCCCATCTTTTTCATCCTGCGGGTGACGAGCATCATGGACTCGTCGCGGATCTCCGTCAGGAACTTGGAGGTTATCCGCTCCTGGCCGCGCTCTTTGGCCCTTTTGCGCATCAGCTTGTATATCCCCGGCCGGACGAAATCCGGCGCGTTTTCGACCCGCTCCAGGGCGTCCGCGTCCCAGGGCATCTCCCCCGCGTCATCCTCCTTCGCGGCCGAGGAGGGCGCGGCTCCGGCGCCGTCGAACATCTTCGGCGACGGGGCGGCCTTGCGCATGACCTCCACGGTTATCTTGTCTATCCCGTTCTCGGCGGCGTATTTTTCCACCCCGAGTTTCACTATCGGCCTTGCGAAGACGGGTATTTTCAGAAGGATATCCTCGGCCTCCTTCGACCATTCCCCACCGCCTTCCGGCGCGCCGCCGAACTTCGACATGGTGTCGATGTTCTCGATGGCCTCCTCCTGCCCCACGGGCTCGTAGACGCACCACTGGTCTTCGCCCATGTCGTCGCCCGTATCGGCCAGGGCGCGCGCCCGGCATCCGCCGCAAAGCAGCCTATAGCGGCAGGCGCCGCACTTGCCCCCGTATTCCGGCGACCGGTAGCGCCCTAAAACCTCCGAGCCTTCCCAGATCGAGGCGAGATCCTGGGCGGAAAGGTCGCCCGCCTCCGTCTCCATGTAGGGACACGGGGTGACCTTGCCCGAGGGGGTTATCCGCATGTAGTGCGTCCCCGCCCGGCAGGCGGCTATGTATGTCTTAAGGAGGCTGTTCTCCGGGTTCTCCTGGTACAGGATCCTCTTGAAATGCGGGGCGCATTTCGGCCTTATCATCATGCCGGGATATGAGTCCCGCTCGGCGGCGGCCCATTTAAGGACTTTTTCGTATTCATCAGGGGTGATGTCGGTCATCTTCTCCCCCCTGCCCGTGCAGACGAGGAAAAATATGTTGAACACCCGCGCCCCGAAGCGGCTCGCCCATTCGGCTATGAGGGGCAGCTCATCGATGTTGTCGCGGGTGGGAGTGGTCTGAACCTGTATCCCGAGGCCCGCCTCCTTCGCCGCGGCAAGCCCCGCCATCGCCTTCGAAAGCGCGCCGGGCTTTCCCCGGAACGAATCGTGCCTCTCGGCGTTCAGAGAGTCTATGCTGACGCCGACGCCCGCCGCGCCGGCATCCTTGAGCCTGCGGACGGTTTCCGGGGTCAGGAGCGTGCCGTTCGTCCCCAGGACGGCCATCAGGCCGAGGCCCGAGGCCTTCTCGATGACGTCGTATATATCCTCCCGGGCAAGCGGCTCTCCGCCGGTGAGGATAAGGACGGCGCCGGGGTTCAGCGCGGCTACCTGGGAGACAACGTCAAGGGCCTTTTCGGGCGAAAGCTCGTCCGCCCCGCCATCCACCCTGCCGTTTGCGTCAATATAACAGTGGCGGCAACTGAGGTTGCATCGGCTCGTCAGGTTCCACGAGACGGCGTAGGGGATAAAAGACATCTTTATACAACGACCCCTACATGCCCATTCTGGCCCGGGCTTCCTTCATCATCCTGGCGGTGACAGTCTTCGCGCCTCTTTTGCGGGCCTCGCTTTCCATGTGGCCACGCACCATGTTCCGCACGAACCCGGGGACGCGGTCCAGAAGCTCCAGAGCGTCCGGCTCCCATTCCATCTCATCGAGCGCCTGCCCCTCCTCCGGCTCGGGCCGGACTCTCCTGCTTATCAGCATGATGTTGCAGGGAGCGCCTCGAAGCAGGTTCTCGGCGTTCGAGCCTATGTCCAGCCCCTCACAGGCGTGCACCCCCACCTTGCCCAGGATCAAGAGCGCGGCATCCTTCCCTTCGATCCATTTCAGGATCTCGTCGTAAGGCTTGCCCGCCAGCAGCTCCGCCTCCACGGTCACCCCCTCCTTCCCGGCCATGCTCACGGCCCGGTCCAGGTGGTCCTGGTATATCTTCTCCAGCCCGGAGTCTATTATCTCCTCGTGGAGCTTCTCCTGCTCCTTGAACCTGAAGACCTGCCCCGCCTCCTCGGAGAGGACCTCGGCGATGCTGTTGAAAGCCTTGTAATGGAAGTTCGGGTCGAAGACCGAGACAGCCGTGATCCTGCACCCAAGGTGTTTTCCCATGGCGATGGCGGCGCTCATCGCGGCGAAGGACTGCTCGCTGCCGTCCACCCCCACCACAACGTGGCCGCCCTTTATGGGGATATCGTTTTTCATGACCAGCGTGTCTACGTTTATCCTGCGGGCGACCCTCTCGCAGACGCTGCCGATCTGCGTGCTGGGCGTCTCGCCGAGCCCCTTGGCGCCCATGGCCACGAGGTCGTAGGAGGAGCTTTGCACGTCTTTCACTATCTCGGCGAAGTTTTTCCCCTCCATCGTCTTGCGGTCGTAGGAAACCCCCAATTGCTCACACTTGGCCTTGAAGATGTCGAGATAGGAGTCCGAGATGATCCTGAGCCCCTTCTCGATCAGGTCCGCGTGTATGTCCCTCTGTTTCTGAAGCTCGTTCGGGTCCTGGTACTTCGCCGGCAGGCCCGGCTCCATCTGGACGAACCTTTTTTCGTGCAACCTGGCGGCGTATACGTGGTTGCCAACTAGGGTTGCGCCAAAACTTCTGGCAAGGTCCAAAGAGCTGTCCAGCCCCCACAGCGAATAACGGGAATTGTCGAGCATTACGAGAATATTTTGAAACATCTGCATACACCCCCTGCTTATAAACTCTTGAGCCTGAAACTCGCGGAGAAATTATACGCTTGAAATGTTCAATGTAAAAGCAATTTATGTACCGGCGCCAGGCCCGATTTGCCCCCCGGGCGGCGGGAATAACCCCCAACAGCCCCCTAAAGGCCAGAGAAACAACGGCCGCCGAGAACAGCCCCCCATACGCCCCTGCGGGAACATTGCATTAGATATCAACAAATTATGCGCCAGCGGCCGAGTCATTATGATCGATTTTCAACCAGCCTGCATGGAAACTGTCCACTCTCGTCAAACCTTTCGAGGAGCCGGGGGCATGAAAGCGAATCGCCGCCGAAAAAGGACAATCGTTGATCAAATCATTCAATTCCCATCGTCTTCAACACACTATTATGAATAATTTCCCATGAGCCGAGAACCATGGCCGCCGCGGCGCAAGCGCTATGATAACAGTCCGTTAATGACCCCACACCGCGGACGAGACGGCCATGGCCGGCCGCGCGGGCGCGCCATGGGGAGCGTCCATTTTCGGTTTTTCTGTTGCCATGCGGCCCTTCCATCCTCTATAATCGCTGATCTAAAAGACCTGGCGGAACGGGTCTTTCCCGCTCGAAACGAAAGCCCTGCCGGCGAGGAGCCGCCAAAGGCAGAGGCATGACCGTTTCCCAGAGCCCTCTTTTATAATAAAGATCGAGGCCCTTTAGGAAGCTGGCGCGCCTTGAGGGAGGAGGACGGCGCGGCAAGTGGGGAACCTTTGTACGCGGGCGCAAGGCCTGGCATGGTCTTCAGGCCGTGGCGTCTCTAAAGATAAGGATTTCGGATGAACGATAACTTAAAAACCGGCGGAGGGTTGTATGACCCCCGCTTCGAGCATGACGCATGCGGTGTCGGGTTTATCGCGGACCTGAACGCTGGTAAATCACACTGGATCGTGGAGAGGGGGCTTGAGATACTCAGGAACCTGGAGCACCGCGGCGCCGTGGGGGCGGAGAAGAACTCGGGCGACGGCGCCGGGATACAGACGCAGCTTCCCCACGAGTTTTTCCTGAAAGAGGCCGCCCGGATCGGGATGAGCCTCCCCGGGCCCGGTGATTACGGCGTGGGGATGGTCTTTCTCCCCAGGGACAACAGCAAGATAGAAAAAATCAAGAGCCTCTTCGAACGAGCATCGAAAGAACTGGGGCAGGAGGTCATCGGCTGGCGGGCCGTTCCCACGGACAACTCGAACATCGGCGAGTCCGTCAAAAAGGTGGAGCCCGCCATAGAACAGGTCATCATAAAACGTGGCGGAGACGCCAAAGACCAGGCCGCTTTCGAGCGCAAGCTCTACGTCATACGCAAATACGCCACGCGGCTGATACACGAGTCCGGGCTGGACGATGAGAAACATTTCTACGTCCCCTCGCTCTCTTGCGGGACGATAACCTACAAGGGGATGCTGACGGCGCCCCAGCTGGCGGAGTATTACCCGGACCTTTCCGACGAGAGTTTCACCTCCGCGCTGGCGCTCGCTCACAGCCGGTTCTCCACCAACACGTTCCCCAGCTGGCCGCTGGCGCAGCCTTTCCGCTACCTGGCCCACAACGGCGAGATAAACACACTGCGGGGGAACATAAACTGGATGAGGGCCAGGGAGTCTTTGTTCGAGTCGGAGCTTTTCACGGACGAGGAAATAAAAAAGCTTCTCCCCATCATCGACGAGGGCAGGTCCGACTCAGCGATAATCGACAACGCCGTGGAGCTGCTGGCGCTGGCCGGCAGGCAGCTGCCTCACGTGATGATGACCCTCATCCCCGAGGCGTGGGAGAACGACCACGAAATGAGCGAGGCCAAGAAAGCCTTCTACGAATACCACGGGACGCTCATGGAGCCCTGGGACGGCCCGGCCTCCATAGCCTTCACCGACGGACACGTGATCGGCGCCACGCTGGACAGGAACGGCCTGCGCCCCTCACGATACCTCCTGACCCATGACAACATCGTGGTGATGGCCTCGGAAGCGGGCGTGATCGACGTCGCGCCGGAGAACGTGAAGCTCAAGGGGCGCCTGCAGCCGGGCAGGATGTTCGTCGCCAGCCTGGACGAGAACAGGATCATCCCCGACGAGGAAATAAAGGAGAGGATGTGCTCGGGGAAGCCATACGCCAAATGGCTCGCCGCGGGCAAGATAGAGCTTTCAAGCCTCAAGGCGCCGAAGCGGATCGTCCAGCCGGACCACGGCGCGATGATCCAGAGGCAAAAGCTTTTCGGATACACGAAGGAGGACCTGAGAATCCTGCTTGCGCCCATGGCCAACGACGGCAAGGAGCCCATAGGCTCCATGGGGTCCGACACGCCGCTGGCCGTCCTGTCGGACAAGGCCCACCCGCTGTTCAACTATTTCTACCAGCTCTTCGCGCAGGTGACCAACCCGCCGATAGACTCCATCAGGGAGGAGTCGGTCATGTCGCTGGTCACCTTTGTCGGGCCGCAAAAGAACCTCCTTTCCGAGACGCCGGAGAGCTGCCGCGTCATCGAGCTTCCCCACCCGGTGTTGACGGAGGAGGAGGTCGAAAAGCTCCGGGCGGTCGACAAAAGCCACTTCCAGGCGACGTCCATCCCGATGGTTTTCAAGGCCGGCGAAGGTGAGGGAAGGCTGAAAAAAGCCCTGGACAGGATATGCGCCCACGCTTCGGAGGCGGTGGAGGAGGGGTACAACGTGATAATCCTCTCCGACAGGGAGGCCGACTCCGACCACGCGGCGATCCCGTCCCTGCTGGCGGTCTCGGCGGTCCACCACCACCTCATAAGAGAGGGGACAAGGGCCCGCTGCGGAATAGTGGTGGAGACCGGCGAGGCGCGGGAGACTCATCATTTCGCCCTTCTTTTGGGATACGGGGCGAGCGGCGTATGCCCCTACCTTGCCTTCGAGACGCTGGAGGACATGCGAAAACGCGGCATGTTGAAGGAGGGCATAACAAAGGAGCAGGCGCGGAAAAACTACATAAAGGCCGTGAACAAAGGCCTGCTCAAGATCATGTCCAAGATGGGCATATCCACCCTTCAGTCCTACGTCGGGGCGCAGATATTCGAGGCCGTGGGCCTGGGCCGGGAGGTGGTGGACAGGTATTTCACGGGCACGGCATCCCGTCTTGGCGGGATAGGGCTGGACATCGTGGAGATGGAGGCGCTGACGCGCCACAAGAGCGCGCACCCGGACACGCCCATGGTGGGCTTTGACGGACTGGACGATGGGGGGCAATACAAGTGGAGAGCCAGGGGCGAGCGGCATTCCTACAACCCGAACACCATCGCCATACTCCAGAGGGCCACGAGGAACAACGACTACGAGCTCTTCAAGGACTACGCAAGGCAGGTCAACGACCAAACGCGGGAGCTGAACACGCTGCGCGGCCTGCTGGAGTTTTCCCATCCGGAGCCTGTGCCGATAGGGGAGGTGGAGCCGGAGGAGGAGATAGTAAAGAGGTTTTTCACCGGCGCCATGTCCTTCGGCTCCATAAGCCGCGAAGCGCACGAGACCCTGGCCATCGCCATGAACCGCATAGGCGGCAGGAGCAACTCCGGCGAAGGCGGCGAGGATCCGGAGCGGTTTAATATCCGGCCCAACGGCGACAATCCCCGCTCGGCCATAAAACAGGTGGCCTCCGGCAGGTTCGGCGTGACGTCGCACTACCTGGTCAACGCCGACGAGCTGCAGATAAAGATGGCCCAGGGCGCAAAGCCGGGCGAGGGAGGCCAGCTTCCCGGCCGCAAGGTGGACAAGACCATTGCCAGGGTGCGCCACTCCACCCCCGGCGTGGGGCTCATCTCCCCGCCGCCGCACCACGACATATACTCGATCGAGGATCTGGCTCAGTTGATCTTTGACCTGAAAAACGCCAACAACAAGGCCAGGATAAACGTCAAACTCGTCTCCGAGGTGGGAGTGGGGACGATCGCCGCGGGGGTCGCCAAGGGGCACGCGGAGGCGGTCCTCATCTCCGGCCACGACGGAGGCACCGGCGCCTCGCCCGTAAGCTCGATAAAGCACGCGGGGCTGCCCTGGGAGTTGGGCGTGGCGGAGACACACCAGGTCCTCATGCGCAACAACCTGCGGGACAGGATAGTAGTCCAGACCGACGGCAGGATCATGACCGGGCGGGACGTGGCCGTCGCCGCGCTGCTCGGCGCGGAGGAATGGGGAACGGCCACGGCGGCGCTGGTAGTCTCCGGCTGCGTGATGATGAGGCAGTGTCACATGAACTCCTGCCCCGTCGGCATCGCCACCCAGGACCCGGGGCTGCGCAAGTTCTACACCGGCAGGCCGGAACACGTGGTGAACTTCTTCCGGTTCATGGCCCGGGAGTTGCGCGAAATCATGGCCACGCTGGGCTTCAGGACGGTCAACGAGATGGTGGGCAGAGTGGACAAGCTCGTCCCCCGCAAGAAGATAAAAAACTGGAAAGCCAGAAGCCTCGACTTTGGCGGACTGCTCACCGCCGAGGAGGCCCCGAAGAGCAGGCCATACTGCTGCGTCCCGCAGGATTTCGGCCTGGAGGACGCCCTGGACAACAGGCTGGTCGAGATGGCCCGGCCGGCGCTGGAGCGCGGGAAGCCCGTGAAGAAGGGGTTCGAGATCAGGAACATCAACAGGACGGCGGGGGCGATGCTCTCCGCCGAGGTCTCGCGCCGGTACGGCGAGGCGGGCCTGCCGGACGATACCATACACTTCAAGGTCAAGGGCTCCGCCGGCCAGAGCTTCGCGGCCTTCGGGGCGAGGGGGATCACCTTCGAGCTCGAGGGCGAGGCCAACGACTACTTCTGCAAGGGCCTGTCCGGCGCGAGGGTCATCCTCTACCCGCCGAAGGGGTCCACTTTCAACCCGAACGAGAACGTCATAGTGGGCAACGTCGCCTTCTACGGCGCCACGTCGGGCGAGGCGTACATCCGCGGGCTGGCCGGCGAGCGGTTCTGTGTGCGAAACTCCGGCGCCAGGGTGGTGGTGGAGTCCGTGGGTGACCACGGCTGCGAATACATGACTGGTGGACGCGCCGTCATAATAGGCCCCGTCGGGCGCAACTTCGCCGCCGGGATGAGCGGTGGCATCGCTTATATCCTCGACCTCGACGGCAAGTCGCGCCACAGGATAAACACTCAGATGGTGGATATTGAGAGCCTGGAGGACGAGGCGGAGACGGCCGAGGTCAAAGGCATGATAGAAAACCACCAGACCCTCACAGGCTCCGTCATGGCGCGCAAAGTGCTGGACTCATGGGAGGCCATGGTCCCCAAGTTCATAAAGGTCATGCCCAGGGATTACAAGAGAGCCCTGGCCGAGCTGGCCGCGGAGGCGGCGGCCCAGAATAGAGAAGAGGTGCAAGTCTAGATGGGAAAGCCAACGGGTTTCAGGGAATACAAACGCAAGACGCACGGCTATCAGCCGGCCATTGAGCGCATAAAACATTTCAGGGAGTTCATGATCCCGCTGGAAAAGGATGAGCTGCGGACACAGGCGGCGAGGTGCATGGACTGCGGCACGCCGTTTTGCCACCCGAGCTGCCCGCTCCACAACGTAATCCCCGACTTCAACGACCACGTGTACCGGGGCGAGTGGGAAGAGGCCGCCGGGACCCTCCTTTCCACCAACAATTTTCCGGAGTTTACGGGCAGGGTCTGTCCGGCCCTGTGCGAGTCCGGCTGCGTCCTCGGCAAGGTGCTGGATCCGGTGGCGATCAAGAACATCGAGCTGGCCATAATAGAGACCGCCTGGGAGAACGGATGGATGAAGCCGTCCCCTCCCGCCAGGCGAACGGGCGAAAAAGTGGCCGTGGTCGGCTCCGGCCCCGCGGGGCTGGCCGCCGCGGACCAGCTGAACAAGGCCGGTCACGACGTTACCGTCTACGAGCGGGCGGACAGGGCCGGCGGCCTCCTGCGCTACGGCATACCGGACTTCAAGCTCGGCAAGGACATAGTACAGCGCCGCCTGGACCTCATGGCCGCGGAGGGGGTCGTCTTCAAGACGGGTGTCAACGTCGGCCCGGACGTTCCCATCGAGTCGCTGAGGCAGGAGCACAACGCCGTCGTCCTGGCCATCGGCTCGACCATCCCGCGCGACCTTCCCATACACGGCAGGGACGCGAAGGGCGTCCACTTCGCCATGGACTTTCTGGCCCAGAGCAACAAGCGCCTGGCAGGTGATTCCATCCCTGAAGGCGAGGCCATATTCGCGAAAGACAAACACGTCGTGGTCATAGGCGGAGGCGACACGGGATCGGACTGCGTGGGCGTCTCCAACAGGCAGGGCGCCGCAAGCGTGACCCAGCTTGAGCTTCTGCCGAGGCCTCCCGAGGGGCGAACCGAGCAGACCCCCTGGCCGACGCATCCCGGCCCGCGGATGTTCTCCACCTCCACCTCCCACGAGGAGGGGTGCCGCAGGGAATGGTCCGTGCTCACCAAAGAGTTCAAGAAAAACGCCAGCGGCGAGCTGACGGGCCTGAGCCTCGTGAGGATAGAGTGGAAAGACGGCAAGTTCACGGAGATCCCCGGCTCGGATTTTGAGCTGAAGGCGGACCTTTGCTTCCTTGCCATGGGTTTTCTGTATCCGGACCCTAAGGGGACGATGGAGCCTTTGAGGCTTGAGACCGACGACCGGGGGAACATCAGGACTGACAAAAGCTACCAGACCAGCGTCGAGGGAGTCTTCGCCTGCGGCGACGCGAGGAGGGGCCAGTCGCTTGTTGTCTGGGCGATCTCCGAGGGCCGCGAGGCGGCCCGGGAGGTGGACAAATACCTGAACAGCGGCGCCAGCCGTCTGCCCTCCAACACTATCTCCCCTCTGGACCTGTCGGCCTGAGCGGCGCTCCCGCCGGTATAAAAAGTTGCGGGACCGCCGCCCGATCCGTATAAAATGAACCAGGGTGGCCTTCCCCGGCCGGCGCCGTTCTTCGCGACGCGGCGCTAGGCCGCCCGGCGCTATCGAGACCCGGCCGGGATTTCGCGTTTTTATGGACAACACGGAGCGAACACCGGGCAAGCCGAACACAGGCTCTGTGATCTCCGTCCATGGAAGCGTGGTGGACGTCCTGTTCCCCAGCCGCCTGCCTCCGATGAACACCAGGCTCGAGGCCGGAGAGGACGGGGGCGTGGTCATGGAAGTCGCCTCCCACCTGAGCGCCGACATGATACGGGGCGTGGCCCTCTCCCCCACCCGGGGACTTGAGCGCGGAGCGCCCGTGACGGATACCGGCGGGCCCCTCGAGTTTCCGGTGGGCGAAAGGCTGCTCGGCAGGATGCTTAACGTCTTCGGGGAGGCCATAGACGGAAAAGCGCCGATCGAAGGGGGCCCGCGGCGGCCCATACACCGGAAACCGGTCCCGATGTCGAGGCAGCGGGTCGAGTCGGAGATATTTCTCACCGGGATCAAGGTCATAGACCTCCTTTCTCCACTGGAGAAGGGGGGGAAGGCTGGTCTCTTCGGCGGCGCCGGGGTGGGCAAGACCGTGCTGATAACCGAGATGATAAACAACATGGCGGCGCGCTACGAGGGGATCAGCCTCTTTCTCGGTATAGGCGAGAGGCTCCGGGAGGCCGAGGAGCTTTACAGGGAGATGGACGACTCCGGCGTTCTCGGCCACGCCGTTCTCGTCTTCGGCCAGATGAACGAGCCGCCCGGCGCCAGGTTCCGCGTGGGCCACGCCGCCCTGACGGCGGCGGAGTATTTCCGCGACGACTCGAGGCAGAACGTGCTGCTGCTGATCGACAACATCTTCCGGTTCATCCAGGCCGGCTCCGAGGTCTCCGGGCTGATGGGGCGGATACCCTCCAGGGTGGGATACCAGCCGACCCTGGCCACGGAGCTGGCGGAGCTGGAGGAGAGAATCTGCGGCTCCGGGGAGAACACGATAACCTCCGTCCAGGCGGTGTATGTTCCCGCTGACGATTTCACGGACCCCTCCGCCACGCACACGTTCGCGCACCTGTCCGCCTTCGTGGCGCTGTCGCGCAAAAGGGCGAGCCAGGGGTTCTACCCCGCCGTGGACCCGTTGAAATCCGGCTCCAAGATGTTGAATCCGGCCGTGGTCGGCGAAAGGCACTACCGCGCCGCCCAGGAGGCGCGCAAGGCCCTGGCCGAGTACGATGAGCTGAAGGACATAATCGCCATGCTCGGGGTCGAGGAGCTTTCCGAAACGGACAGGCGGGTGGTGAGCAAGGCGCGCAGGCTGGAGCGGTTCCTGACACAGCCTTTCCACACCACGGAGCATTTCACCGGCATCGAGGGAAAAACCGTCGCCCTGGACAAGACCATCGAGGGATGCGAGCGTATATTAAATGATGAGTTCGCCGATTACCCCGAGAAGTCGCTTTACATGATAGGCGGGGTGGACGAAACCGCGAAGGAAAAAGAGGCGGAGAGTAAAGAGCGTGCCTCGGCCGGGTAACGGTCAGGCCGCTGTCACGCGTGGAGATTGCGTCATGAAGCTGAAGCTTCTGCTGCCGGAAAGGGTCCTGCTCGAGGAGGAGGTGGAAAAGGTCATCGCGGAGGGCCGCGCCGGGCGTTTCTGTCTGCTGCCGCGCCACGTCAGCTTCGTCGCCGCCCTTGTCCCGGGGATACTTTCCTACACCGGGGCGGATGGGCGGGAGAAGTACGCCGCCGTGGACGAGGGGATACTCATAAAGATAGGCGGCGAGACACGCGTCTCCGTGAGGGACGCCGTGACGGGGGAGAATCTCGCCGAACTCGAGGAGACCGTGGCCGCGCGCTTCGAAAAGCTCGACGAACACGAGAAGATGGCGCGCTCGGCCCTGGCGCGGCTGGAGGCCGGGGCGATCCGCAGGTTCATGGAGATGGGAAAGACGGTTTATGAATAAAGCGCCCCGGGAGGACGAAGACGAAGACGACAGGCGGGCGCTGAGCGAAAAACTCGCGCGCAAGGTCGAAAGAAGGCTCAAGGCCAGGGGCGAGAGGGACAGGAGCGTCTGGTTCGGCCTCGGCATGTTCGGGCTTGTCGGCTGGTCGGTGGCCATCCCCACCCTGATCGGAGTGGCGGCGGGGCTGTGGCTGGACAAGAACTGGCCTTCCGGAAAAGTCTCGTGGACGCTGACGCTGCTGGTCATCGGAGTGGCCGTGGGATGCTGGAACGCGTGGTACTGGGTGAAACAGGAGAGCGGGGAGGAGTGACATGGACGGCGTTTCGCCGATTCGGGCGCTGGCCGGAGCGGCCGGGTTTTCGCTCGCGGGCGCGGGGCTGGGGTTTTTGTATTTTTACGCTCTCTGGATGACGGTTCGAAAGCTGCCGCGCCTGGAGCGCCCCCGGCGGGCGGCGGCGCTGAGCTTCGCCGCGCGGGCCGCGGTCGTCCTGTCCGGTTTTTACGCCGCCGCGCTGGAGGGCGGGCCGTGGAACGTCCTTGCGCTGGCGCTGGGTTTTGCCCTGGCGCGGGGCGTCCTCATCCGACGCGCCGTCTCATCCGGAGAGGCGCCGTCATGAGGCTGACGCCGGATGTCGTCGTCATCTGGCAATGGGGGCCGGTGTCCCTGAACGCCACGATACTTTTCACATGGCTGGTCATGGCCATCCTGACGGGCGTCTCTATCCTCGTCACGCGTTCGCTCACCTCGGACGAGAACATATCAAAGCGCCAGAACCTCATCGAGTCGCTGGTCTCCATCATGCGCGACCAGATCCGGGAGGTGGTCCGCCAGGACCCGGGGCTGTATCTGCCCTTCGTGGGAACGCTTTTTCTGTTCATAGCCATGTCGAACCTGCTCGCCATCGTCCCCGGCTACATGCCCCCTACGGGGTCGCTTTCCACCACCACGGCGCTGGCCATCTGCGTCTTCATCGCGGTTCCCCTTTACGGGATAGCAAGCCAGGGGCTGATCGGGTACATGAAGCTTTACGTCCAGCCGACGCTGATAATGCTGCCGTTCAACATACTGGGCGAGCTGTCGCGGACCATCGCGCTGGCCTTCCGCCTCTACGGCAACATAATGAGCGGGACGTTCATCGCGGCGATATTCCTCGGCCTCGCGCCCCTGTTCTTTCCGATAATCATGCAGGCGCTGGGGCTCCTTACGGGGATGATACAGGCCTACATATTCGCCATCCTGGCGATGGTGTACATAGCTTCCGCCACGACGACGCACGAGAAGGTCGAAGTCTCGCGCGGCGGGGAGGCGGGAGAGAAAAACTCAAACAGCGAAGGAGAAAAATAGCATGGATTACCTTGGACTGATAGGCGCCGTGTCGATAGCCACGGCCGGGCTGACCATCGCCATCGGCTCCATCGGCCCGGCGCTGGGGGAGGGGCGCGCCGTCTCCGACGCGCTAAAGTCGATCGCCCAGCAGCCGGACGAAACCAACACCATTACCAGGACGCTGTTCGTGGGGCTGGCCATGGTGGAGTCCACGGCGATCTACTGCTTCGTGGTGGCGATGATAGTCCTGTTCGCGAACCCGTTCTGGAGCTATTTCCTGGAGCGGGCCGGAGGGGGGCAATAGATGCTCATAGACTGGTTCACGGTCTTCGCCCAGATCGTAAACTTTTTAATACTGGTCTACCTTCTCAAAAGGTTTCTCTACAAGCCGATCGTGAACGCCATGGCCGAGCGGGAAAAGCGTATAGCCTCCCGCCTCGAGGAGGCCGCGGCGAAGACGGCCCGGGCCGAGGCCGAGGAGGCGTCCTATAAGCAGATGCGCGGCGAGCTGGAGGAGACCCGCGAAAAGCTGCTGGAGGGGGCTGAAAGGGAGGCGGGGGAGAAAAGAAAGGAGCTCCTGGCCGAGGCGCGCGACGAGGTGGACAAGATAAGGAGCATATGGGAGGACGAGCTGGAAAGGGACAAGGAAACCTTTCTGCGCCAACTCCGCCAGAGGACGGCCGACCGCATGGTCTCCATCTTGCGGGCCGCGCTTGAGGAGATGGCCGGGGCGAGCCTTGAGCGCGAGGTGGCGCGGGCCTTCCTGGCAAGGCTCAAGAGCCTGGACGCGAAAGAGCGCGAAGCCATCGCGGAAACCCTGGGCAAAAACGGCGGAGGCGTGACGGTCGTCAGCGGGTTCGATCTGCCGCCGGAGATCAGGGAGAAGATATCGGAAAGCCTGCGCGATATCATCGGCGCCGAGGCGCGGTTTGAGACATCACCCGAGCCGATCATGGGGATAGAAATAGAGGCGGGAGGCCGGAGGATCGAGTGGAGCCTCGCGGGCTACCTCGCCGGCCTCGAGGAGGAGCTGCGGGCGGCGATATCCAAAAACAGGTCCGGGGGCGAGCGGTAGGTCATGCTCGAAGAGCTGCTGGAGGAGACGCTGGGCGTCATAGACAGGGCCGCCGGGAACACCGGGGGCGCCATCCGCCGCTCCGAGATCGGCGTCATAGACGACGTGGGGCACGGCATAGCGCGGGTGAAGGGGCTGCCGGGGGCCAAGTACGAGGAGCTTATCCGTTTCCCGGGCGGCGCGCTGGGCGTGGCTCTCGATCTTGACCCGGATGAGATAGGCGTGGCCCTGCTGGACGAGTCGGCGGACATAAACGCCGGGGCCAGGGTTCACAGGACGGGCAGGACGGTGGATACGCCGGTTGGGTATGGACTTCTTGGCAGGGTGGTGGACGGCGCCGGCAGGCCGCTGGACGAGCGCGGGCTGGTGGATTTTCTTGAGCGGCGGCCCGTGGAGAAGACGGCCCCGCCCATCATAAACCGCGCCCCGGTCACGGTCCCTTTGCAGACCGGCCTGAAGGTGGTGGATGCCCTTGTCCCCATAGGCAGGGGCCAACGCGAGCTGATCCTCGGGGACCGGCAGACCGGCAAGACGGCCATAGCCGTGGACGCCATGATAAACCAGAAGGACAAGGGCGTGATCTGCGTCTATTGCGCCATAGGCCAGCGGTCCTCCGCCGTGGCCAAGGTGGTGGCGGCCCTGCGCTCTGGCGGGGCCATGGACAGCACCCTGGTGGTCATGGCCGGAGGGGAGGACCCGCCTGGGCTGCAGTTCATAACCCCCTACGCCGCGACGGCCATGGCGGAGTACTTCATGGAGCGCGGCCGCGACGTCCTGATCGTCTACGACGACCTGACCCGCCACGCCAGGGCGTACCGGGAGCTTTCCCTGCTGCTGCGCCGCCCGCCGGGGAGGGAGGCGTATCCGGGGGATATTTTCTACATACACTCGAGGCTGCTGGAGCGCTCCACCCATCTGCGGGAGGAGAGCGGCGGAGGGTCGCTGACGGCGCTGCCCATAATCGAAACCCAGGCGCAGAACGTGGCCGCCTATATCCCCACCAACCTGATCTCCATAACCGACGGGCAAATATACCTGTCGCCGGAGCTTTTCCAGAAAGGTTTTTTCCCCGCCGTGGACGTGGGCAAATCCGTCTCCCGCGTGGGGGGCAAAGCCCAGTTGCCGGGATATCTTTCCGTTGCGGGGGCGCTGAGGCTGTCGTACTCCCAGTTCGAGGAGATGGAGACCTTCGCCAGGTTCGGGACACGGCTTGACAAAGCGACCCGCGAAACCATCGAGAGGGGCAGGCGCGTTCGGGAGGCGTTGAAGCAACCGCAGTTCTCTCCCCTCTCCGCCTGCGAGCAGCTGATAAGCCTGACGGCGGTGACGGAGGGGGTTTTCGACGGGATCGGCCTTCCATCGATCGCCGCCGCGGAAAAAAGAATTATAGACGCCGTCACGAAAAAAGCGCCCGAAATATGTGAAAAAATCCATGACGGCGGCCAGATCACCGGCGAAATGAAGAAAAAGATAATCGACATCGCCCTGGAAACCGTCAAAGAGCTTTCCTGAACGGACGGAAAGGAAAATCCCGTGGAGACGATCGAGACCCTGAAGCGCAGGATGGAGAGCGTAGAGGGGTTGAAGTCCGTCGTCCGGGCCATGAAAACCCTCTCCGCCGTCAGCATCCGCCAGTACGAAAAGGCTGTGAAGGCCGTGAACGAGTATTACGGCGGCGTGGAGCTGGGGCTTTCCGCCGTCATGCGAAAGGAGGACGTCCGGCCCGGCCCTTCGCGCCATCGCGGCCCCGGCCGCCTGATCGCCGTGGTCATCGGGTCAGACCATGGCCTGTGCGGGCAGTTCAACGACCGCGTTGTCAACCACGCCCTGAAGGAGGCGCCAGGCCGTCCGGAGCCGAAGGAGGGCGGGCTCATCCTGGCGGTGGGCGCCCGGGCGCTGGCCAAGCTCGAGAACGCGGGGCATCCCCCTGCCGGATCCATCATGACCCCCAGCGCCATCAGCGGAGTCAAGACCGCGGCCCGGAAGATACTGCTGACGGTCGACGAATGGAGGTCCGAAACCGGCCTGGACCAGGTGATCCTGTACCACAACTCCCCCCGTGGTGGAACGGCTTATGTCCCCGTTAGAAGCAGGCTGGCGCCGATCGATCTCGGCAGGTTCCTGAAGCGCGGAGGAAAACCCTGGCCCACCCGCTCGCTGCCGGCCTGCGCCATGGACAGAAAACAGATGCTCTCCATCCTCGTGCGCGAGTACCTGTTCGTAGCCACCTTCCGCGCCCTTGCAGAATCCCTGGCCAGCGAGCACGCCAGCAGGCTCGCCGCCATGCAGGCCGCGGAGAAAAACATAGACAACCACCTGGTGGAAATCACTTCCCGGTTCAGGACGCTGCGGCAGGAGCTCATCACCGCGGAGCTGCTGGATATCGTTTCCGGGTTCGAAGCCCAGAGACGCGGGTAAAACCGAATTTTCCGTTGATGGGCGTTTTATCGGCAGGTTCGCGAATCCCTCCCGCCCAAACCGCCATCAGAATAATGAGCGTGGCGTCCGTGTGGCGCGAAAAAACCGGAAACCTTGGTCCGCCACAAGAAGGGGGAACAACGACATGAAGAAGCTGCTGATCCTCGGCGCGGGCACCGGGGGAACGATCCTCGCCAACACCCTCATACGCAGGCTGGACCCCAGACAATGGTCAGTGACCGTCATTGACAAAGGAGACCTGCATTACTACCAGCCGGGGTATATATTCCTCCCCTTCAAGCTTTACGGCTACACCAGGCGCGACGACGTGGTGGAGCCTATCACGAAACCGCTGCCGGCCAAGGCGGAGTTCGTGAAGGCGGAGGTGAAGCTGATCGACCACGAGAAAAAGAGGGTGGAGACCACCGATGGCGTGTTCGCCTACGACTGGCTGGTTCTGGCCATGGGCTGCGACATAAGGCCCGGTGAGGTGGACGGGCTGGCCGAGGCGATGGGGAAAGGCGCCGCGCACACGTTCTACAGCCTCGACGGGGCCATGAGGCTCCAGAGGGCCATCGAGAACATGAAGGAGGGAAGGCTCGTCCTCGATATAGCCGATATCCCCATAAAATGCCCCGTCGCCCCGATCGAGTTCGTTTTCCTCGCCGACTATTACTTCCAGCAAAAGGGAGTTAGGAGCGGTATAGAGATAGATTACGTCACCCCCCTGGCGGGCGCGTTCACGAAACCGCAGGCCACGCGCGTCCTCTCCGGGATCGCGGAGGAAAAGGGGGTCAGAATAATCCCGAACTTCCCCATCTCCGAGGTGGACCATAAAAAGAAGGTCATCCGCTCATTCGACGGGGAGTCCGTCGAATACGACCTGCTGGTGACCGTGCCGCCGAACCTGGGGCCGGACGTGATAGACGAGTCCGGCCTGGGCGATGGGGCCGGCTACGCGGTGATAGACGACAAGACCCTCAAGGTCAAAAAGGCGGAGAACGTCTACGCCCTGGGGGACAACACCAACGCGCCCACCTCCAAGGCCGGCGCCGTGGCGCACTTCGAGGCGGAAATCGTGGAGGAGAACATCCTGCGGGAAATTGAGGGCAAGGAGCCCCTGCCGGACTTCGACGGGCACTCGAACTGCTTCATCGAATCCGGGTTCCACAAGGCGCTCCTTTTCGACTTCAATTACAAGACGGAGCCGCTGCCGGGGGTTTTCCCTCTGAAAGGAGTGGGGCCCTTCTCCCTTCTCAAGGAGAGCAGGCTGAACCACTGGGGGAAAATGGCCTTCAAGGACGTATACTGGAGCCTCCTGCTGCGCGGAAGGCTGCCGGGGGATCCGCTGCTGCCAGCGAGGATGAGCTACTCCGGCAAGGACATTTCCACGCTTGCCAGGGAACTTGAGGAGCAATAAGGAAGGGCGCTCTCGGCGGAGGTTTCAGGGCGCGATGAAATTCTGTTTCAGGCTAAACCTGTACGGGGAGGAAGATCACATGACAAGAATAGTCCTGGCCTTGGGTGTTGTTATCATGTTCATGGCGGCCCCGCGGGCCATGGCGGACGCGGCGGCGGGCGAAAAGCTGTTCAACGGCGACGGCAGGTGCAAGACATGCCACAGAACCAGCGACAAGAAAAAAGTGGGCCCCGGCCTCAAGGGCGTCGTGGAGCGGGCGGGGGAGGACTGGCTGAGGGACTGGCTCAAAGACCCGCCGGCGGTGTGGAACGGCGACAACCCGTACACCCTGGACCTTAAGAAGAAAATGAAAAAGGAAAGCAAGCCGAAGCCCACCCATAAGACAAGGAAGCTTACGGACCAGGAGGTAGGCGACTTGATAGATTTTTTCAAGACTCTCTGAGCGGACGGAACCACGGGCCGCGCGTCAACGAAACGGCGCGCGGTCTTTTTTCATGGTGCCGGAGGTCGGGATCGAACCGACACATGGTCGCCCATACGGAATTTTGAGTCCCGCGCGTCTACCAGTTCCGCCACTCCGGCTCCGCTCCGAAGGTTATTATAGGACATGGCTGCGGCGCAGTCCACACGCCCAGCGCAGCCTGTCACATGGAACTCGCCGGGTCCATGTCCACCGCCACCTTCACCCCCAGCCTCTCCGCGGGTTTGAGCGACTCGAGCTCCGACAGGAAGGCGTTCAACGTCTTCGAGAGCGCGGGGTGCCCCCCGGCCTTCAAAAGAGCGCGCCAATGATACCTGTTGCGCGTCTTGAAAACCAAAGCCTCCACCGGGCCCAGGATCATCACTCCCTCCACCCTGGCGGCCGCGGCGGCGAGCATGGGCCCGGCGCGCTTTAAAAACTCCTCTCCCCGACGTTTCGTCGTGGCGTCTATCCGGACGAAAGCCATCCTGCAAAACGGCGGATATCCCGCCGCCTCCCGCAGCGGTATCTCGTTTTTGTAGAACGTCTTGAAGTCGTGGCGCGCGGCCGCCGACATGCTGTGATGGTCCGCGCTCAGCGTCTGCGCTATCACGAGGCCCGGCCTCTCCCCCCGGCCCGCCCGGCCCGCTGCCTGAGTTATGAGTTGAAACGAGCGCTCCGCCGAGCGGAAATCCGGCAGGCGCAACGTCTCGTCGGCATTCACCGCCCCCACCAGCGTAATGTTCGGAAAGTCGTGGCCCTTGGTTATCATCTGCGTGCCCACCAGGATGTCCACCTTGCCGGACTCAACGCCGCTCAGTATCGCCGAGGAGGAGAGCCTGCCGGAGGTGGTGTCCTTGTCCATCCTGGCCACGCGGGCGCCGGGGAACATCTCAACGACGTGACGCTCCACTTTCTCCGACCCCGCGCCAGCCATGAAAAGTCTGTCCGAGCCGCAATCCGGGCAGACGTCCGGCGCGGGCTCGGCGTAGCCGCAGGTGTGGCACTTCAGCGATTTCGCCCCGGCGTGGGCCACGAGGCTGAGCGAGCAGTTCCTGCACTCGAACGCCCGCCCGCAGCGCGAGCACTGGATGAACCTCGCCGAGCCGCGCCGGTTGATGAAAAGCAGCGTCTGCTCCCCCGCCTCGAGCCGGGCCTTTATTTGCCCCGCCAGGCGAGGCGTCAGCCGTCCCGGCTCCTCGGGTCTGACCATTTCCACCACCGGCATGGGTCTTTTGTCTATCCTTTCTGGAAGCTCTATCAGCTCGTACTTGCCCGTGACGGCATGGTGGTAGCTTTCGAGCGACGGTGTGGCCGACCCCAGGACGACCGGGACGCCGAGGGCCGCGCCGCGTTTTATGGCCACGTCCCGCCCGTTGTATCGGGGGGCGCTGTCCTGCTTATAGGAGGTGTCGTGCTCCTCGTCGACCACTATCAGCCCAAGGTTGACGAGGGGAGCGAAGACCGCCGACCTCGCCCCCACCACGAGCCGGGCCGCGCCGGTCTTTATCTCATACCAGCGGCGCTCTCTCTCCCGCGGCGTCAGTCCGGAGTGCAGGACGGCCGGGGCCCGCCCCAGCCGCTTCGCGAAACGCGCCGCCAGCGCCTCGCACAGCGCGATCTCCGGCGCGAGAACGAGAACGGATTTGCCAAGCTCCAGCGCTCTTTGCGCCAGGGTTATATACACCTCCGTCTTGCCGGAGCCAGTGACGCCATGGATGAGGCATGTTCTGAAAGAGCCGTCCCGCACCCTGGGCAGGATCCTATCCACCGCCTCACGCTGCCGCGTGGTGAGCCCTACGGGGCTGGCCTGCGGCGTGGGGCTCTCCCGTTGCTCCTGCTTTTCGCGGAGGCTGACGGATCGCGCTTCCTGCGTGAGTTCGAACAGCGCGCGGGCCGCCTTGCCGGAAAGATATTTTTTCAGGGCGCCGGGAGTCATCGAAAGGTCGGCGGCCAGAAGCTTAAGCCTGCGCGCCCCGCCCTTTTTCTCGAGCGCCGCGCGGACCATCCCCGCCTTTCTCGACGCGGAGCGCGCCTCCAGCCCCGGCCTGATCCTGACGACGGTGTCGATCTGGACGTCGCCCCGGGGGGTTATCAGCGGGAGAACCTCGCCGGGAGCGGCGAAGTAGTGTCCCGCCGTCCAGAGAGCAAGGTCCAGTATCTCCGGCGGGGCCACCGGCTCGTTGTCGATCACCTGCAGGATCGGCTTTGTCTCGACATCCGCCTTTGCGGCGCGGCGGACGATAAGGCCGACAAGCTTCCTGGAGCCGAAAGGAGCCACCACCCGCCTGCCCGGCTCCGCCTCGTTCCGCATCCGCTCCGGAGCGGAATAGGTGAAAAGGCCGCGGACGGGCGCCGGGATGATGACCTCGACGAAGGGGTGTTCCTTGCGTTTATAATCCATCGCGGGAAAAAACTGTTGAGCCCCGAAAGGCCGAATTGACAACGATCTTTTAGAATATAATATAATTTTCCTTGTTGGACGGGTTGGTTCTTCTTTTTCCTTTCAACGCGGATCACCATGGCTTACACCGCTTGGTTCGAGTGCGTCAACGAAAATTGCCGCGCCGAGTACGACCTCCGGGAGGTCATATACAACTGCGCCCAGTGTGGCGCCCTCCTGCAGGTGGTCCACGACTACGAGCAGATAAAAAAGACATCCGCCGCCCAGTGGATGCGCCTTTTCGACGAGCGCAAACGGCGCAACCAGTGGCCATACGGCTCCGGTGTGTGGAAGATGAAAGAATGGATTCTCCCCACCATCGACAACGAGAACGTCGTGTCCATGTACGAGGGGGAGAGCAACCTTTTCTGGGCGGAGCGGCTGGGCGAGGAGATAGGCGTGCCCGATCTCTGGATAAAGCTCTGCGGCAACAGCCACACCGGCTCCTTCAAGGACCTCGGGATGACAGTGCTGGTCTCCATGGTCAAGCAGATGATCTCCGAGGGGGTGGAAATCCGCGCCGTGGCCTGCGCCTCCACGGGAGACACCTCCGCCGCCTTGGCGGCCTACTGCGCCGCGGCGGGGATACAGTCGATCGTCTTCCTGCCCAGGGGGAAGGTATCCAACGAGCAGCTTATACAGCCCATCGCCAATGACTCCATGGTCATATCGCTGGACACGGACTTCGACGGGTGCATGAGGATAGTCCAGCAGGTGGCCGAGGACAAGACCATATACCTGGCCAACTCCAAGAACTCCCTCAGGATCGAGGGCCAGAAGTCCGTGAGCGTGGAGATGACCCAGCAACTGGACTGGGAGGCGCCCGACGTGGTGATAATCCCCGGCGGCAACCTCGGCAACGTCTCGGCGCTCGGCAAGGGGTTCTTGCTCATGGAGAGGGCGGGGATCATCAACAGGCGCCCCAGGATAGTATGCGCCCAGGCCGAGCGGGCGAACCCCCTCTACCGCTATTACAAGACCGGCTACACCCTTTACGAGCCGATGCGGGCGGAAAAGACCTACGCCTCCGCCATCCAGATAGGCGATCCGGTCTCCCTGGGGAAAGCCGTGTCCGTACTCAAAAAATTCGACGGGATCGTGGAGCAGGCCACCGAGCAGGAGCTCGCCGACGCCTGCGCCAGAGGCGACAAGACGGGGATGTACACCTGCCCCCACACCGGGGTGGCGCTGGCCGCCCTGTTCAAGCTTGTCGACAGGGGTGTCATAACCGCGAGGGACAGGGTGGTGGTGATATCGACGGCCCATGGCCTGAAGTTCTCCAAATTCAAGCTGGACTACCACGAGAGCGCCCTGCCGGACGTGGAAAGCCGTTACGCCAACCTGCCGATCGAGATGAGCGCGGATATCGACGCTGTGCGGAGAGTCATGGACGAGCGGCTGGGGAAATAAAAGCCGTCTACTTCATCCTGGAGAGGGCCTGGCGGGCGAGCTTCTTGGCCTCCAAGGCGTTGTTTTTGAGGAATTCCCCCACCTCTTCGTGATCGCGGGAGGAGGCGATTATCTCGTCCAGCGACCTTATCACTTCCTTCAGCGCGTCACGGGACTCCATGGCGCTGAAGGGCTTCGAACTGGCGCTGATGGGGTCATCGAGGTCCACGCCGGAAAGCTCCAGTATCTTTTTCTTCTCATAGGCCAGGTCGAACTTCTCCGCCGTGGGCACCTTTACCACAACTATCCTCGGCCCTTCAACGACCGGCGCTTTCGCCTGGCTGGGCGGTTTTATCTTCACCTCCGGAGCCTCGACCTTTATCACATCCGGCTTCTTCTCCGCCAGCTTCAGCGCGGCCTCCGTCTGCCTGTTGACCGCCGCCACGAGGTCGCGGTTGCTTTTCTGGATCGACTCGGCCAGCCCGGCCAGGGGGTCTTTTTCCTTTTCGGATTCCCCGGCCCCGGCCTTTTCCACCTCCGGCGCGATGATCTTCTCTTCCCGCAGACCGGCCATCCTGGCGAACCCGGGATAGAAATCCATCACCATAAGCGCCAAGAAAACCGCCACCGGCGCGGCGAGGGCTATCGTCACGAAAAGCTTCGCGAAGGAGAACGGCGGAGCGGCCGGAGCCTCGTGGACGCGGTCCTCTTCCTCTCTTTCCATTCCCATGGCCATGGCCAAGTCCTCCTCGTTCAGAGGCAGGCCGGGTCTGGATCTTCTCGGGGCGCCCTCGTCCTTTTCCATACACAAAACCCTCTAGATTGCCGGATGAGTGTAAAGTATAACTTAACGGATGATCGTTAAAAAGACTTTAAACACCCTTCTCGCGCTCTTGCTGGCCCTATCCGCCCCTGCCGCCTGCCTCCAGGCGGAGAGCCCCGCCAAGGGAGCGGAGGGCTTGGTCAAAAAAGTCTTCGACGGCGACACACTGCTTGTCCTGATCGGGGGCCGGGAGGAGAAGGTCCGCCTGCTGGGGATCGACACGCCAGAGACGGACGGTCCGTACACTTCCCTGGAGCCGCTTGGCGAAGAGGCGAAAGAACGGGCCGCGGAGCTTGCGCTCGGGAAAAAAGTAGGCCTCGTGTACGGCGGGACGACGTTGCGCGACAAGTATGGCCGCCTGCTGGCGTACGTCCATCTTCCGGATGGGCGTGTGTTGAACGAGGCGTTGCTGGAAGAGGGGCTGGCCGAGGCCTACAGGCGCTTCAGCCATCCGCGCAAAAGCTTTTACGTATACCTGGAATGGAAAGCATGGGTAGAACGGAAAGGGATATGGGGGCCGGCGGACGAAGGGCGGCCGTTCACGCCTTGAACGCGTCTTTTCTTATCCCGAACTCCTTGAGCTTCCTGTGGATTGTCCGCGTGTTGACCCCGGCGTGGCGGGCTGTCTCGTTTATGTTTCCCTTGTAGCTTCGCAGGACCTTCACCAGATACTCCTTCTCCGCCTCGTGGACAATGTCCTTGAGCCCCCGGTCAATTCCTGCGCCCCCCCCGCCGGCCTCGTCCCCGCCGGGTATGTCCACCTTCTCCACGAAAGGCCCCTTGCTCAGGATCACGGCCCGCTCTACGAGGTTTTTGAGCTCCCGCACGTTTCCGGGCCAACTGTATCCTTTCATGCCCTCCATGACGTTGACTGTGAACCCGCGCAGGTTCTTGCCCAGCGCCTTGTTGAAATGCTCAAGATAATACTCCGCGAGAAGCTGGATGTCCCCCCGCCGCTCCCTCAAAGGCGGCAGATGGATGGGCACTACGTTTATGCGGTAATAAAGATCCTCCCTGAACTCCCCGCTCCTGACGGCCTCCCTGAGGTCTTTATTGGTGGCGCATATGTAGCGGACGTCAACTTTTATGACCTCGTTGCCGCCGACCCGTGTTATCTCGCCCTCCTGCAGAGCCCGCAGGATTTTTACCTGCATGGCGGGGGATATGGTGCCGATCTCGTCCAGAAAGAGCGTGCCCTTGTCGGCCAGCTCGAACTTGCCGATCCTGCGCTGCTCGGCCCCGGTGAATGCGCCCTTCTCGTGGCCGAAAAGCTCCGTCTCCAGCAGCGTCTCGGTCAGCGCGCCGCAGTTGATGGCGACAAAACTCTTGTCCGCCCTTTTGGAGGCCTGGTGGATGGCCCTCGCCACAAGCTCCTTGCCCGTCCCCGTCTCCCCGTAGATCAGCGCCGTGGAGTCCGTCTGTGCGACGGATTTTATCAGCTCGAAGACCTCCTTCATCGTGGGGTCGTCGCTGATTATGTTGGAAAACCTGCCCGCGGCGGAGAATTGCTTCTTGAGGCGCGTAACGTCCCGCACGATCTCTATCACGTGCCGCACCCTGCCGAACTTGTCCGAAAGCGGAAACGCGGATATCTCCTTTATCCGCTTGTCGCCGTTGGCCTGGGCTATGAACGTGTTGAAGGCAGGCAGGGCGTTTCTCAGCACCTGGTCCACGACGCAGAAGTAGCACTGGTCCGGGCTTTTATAAAACTCCTCGTAGCACTTGCGCCCGCGGTTGTCGCCCACGACCTCGTCGAGGGATTTGCCGATCATGTCCAGCCCGGCCTTGTTTATGTAGACCAGGTTGAAGTTCGAGTCTATTATCTTTATGGAATCGCGGATGCCATCCAGGACGCTTCTCAAGAAGTCGCTGTCCAGCAGACCCACGTGCTCTTCCCGCATGTCGCTTTCGGTCATATCGTCCCCCCTGGCGCCTTTGCGGCTATACGCCTGGCGGCCGCCCTGGCGCCGCTTATGTCCACGGGGGCGGGCTTTCGCGCTTTCGCCGCGCTTAAAAGCTTCTGAATCCAGCGGTCGAGGCGGGCATTGAAAAACTCGTCACGCGAGACCTCTTCGACCGCGACATATCTTTTTGTTTCGCTTGCCAGCACATTATATTCTACGAAATCATCGCGGGGGGTGTAAAGAAAAGGGCGAGGCCGGGCGACAAGCCCGGAGCACAGCCCGTAGCCCATCTTGCCTATCACCACGTCCGACGCGGCCAGCAGGTCTTCGTGCGCCACATCGCCGTTTCTGAAGCGCCGGAGCCGTCCTCTTTGGGAATCCTCGCCGCCAAGGGTGACCATGTCGACCGTCGTCACGCGCCTGTCCAGCCCCTCGTAGAAACGTTCCGACCCCACACCGCCCAGGGAGATGAGAGCCAGCGGGCGGTCTCGCGGCAGGCCGAGGGCGCCCCGCGCCTGTTCCCTGGTCTTCGGCGAGCGGCGGGCTATCAGGGGAATGTCCGCAACGTTGCCGTAATTTTCGAGCCCGCCGGAGAGCGGCGTCTTGAGTACGACCGAAGCGCGGCGGTATATGGCCCCCAGCCGCTCCACTATCGGGGTGAAGGCCGGCTCGAAGCGGGCGTAATCAGCCAGTATCCAGTCCCATAAAAAATTCGCGACAACCACCGAAGGGATCCGGGCGCGCGCCGCCGCATTCACGCCGAGTGGCGCTATGTCGCAGACGATAACCGACGGGGCCAGCCTCTCGATCACCTCCAGCTCCCGCTCCACGGCCGCGTCCATCCCGTCCATCATCCGCGTAAAACGCGACAACGTGGCGGGGATGTCCGTTGTCAAAAGGTCCTTCTGGGCGGGCCCGGGGTCCACCTCGGCCATCTCCACGGCCACGCCCCGGGACAAGGGGAAAAGCCAGCGTGGCGCGGAGGTCCTGACGGCGATATCGAACCCCATCCCGTCCCGCAGGGCGCGCGCCACCTGCGCGGCGCGCACGGCGTGGCCGAACCCGTGGCCGGAGACGTAAAACAGCGCTTTTCGCATAAGGCCAGATTATACACGCCGCCGCCGGGGCATATGGTTTGTCTTCGCGTCCGCGTTGTGCTATCAATAATCCTCAGGGTGATACTGGAGCCACGAAATGAGCAGAAAAGCGAAAACAGCGCGTAAAACAAAAGAGACGGACATAAAAGTCGAGCTTGACCTGGACGGGTCCGGCGAGGGGAAGGCCGACACCGGCATCCCCTTTTTCGACCACATGCTCGACCATCTGCGCCGCCATTCCCTGATAGACATCGACATCGAAGCCGAAGGCGACACGCAGGTGGACGGCCACCACACCGTGGAGGACGTGGGGCTCGCCTTGGGTGAGGCGCTCGCGCGCGCGTGGGGCGACAAGAAAGGCATGACGCGGTACGGTTTCGCCTCCATCCCGATGAACGAGGCGCTGGTGGAGGCGAGCGTGGACATCTCCGGGCGGCCTTTCCTGGTTTTCGAGGCGGACCTTCCCAAGGGCAAGGTGGGCGACTTCGACGTGGAGCTGGCGGAGGAGTTTTTGAGGGCGCTTTCCAACAGCGCCGGCATCACGCTCCACGTACTGGCGCGCAGGGGAACCAACCTGCACCACGTCATCGAGGCCATGTTCAAGGCCGTCGCCCGCGCCCTGGGCCAGGCCGCAAGGCTCGACCCGAGGCTGGAGAACGTCATCCCCTCCACGAAAGGATCACTGTAGCGACGCGCAGGGAGTGTCCGCAAGATGTCCATTGTCATCGTAGACTACGATGTCGGTAACCTGCGAAGCGCCCAGAAAGCGTTCGAGAAGGTTGGCGCCGAGGTTGTCATAAGCCGCGACGCGGAGGAGGTGGCCTCCGCCCCGGCCCTCGTCCTGCCGGGAGTGGGGGCTTTCGCGGAGTGCATGGGGAACCTGGAGAAATACGGCCTGCTCGGCGCGGTCAATGGTTTTCTGGGGACGGGGCGGCCGTTCCTCGGCATCTGCGTGGGCTACCAGCTGCTGTTCGGCCACAGCGAGGAGTTCGGCCACTCCGAGGGCCTGGGGGCCATACGGGGCGGATGCGTCCGCTTTTCCTTCAATCCCGGCGCGGGGTTTAAAATACCTCACATGGGCTGGAACCAAGTCCGTTTCCAGAACAAGGGCAGGCTCTTCGAAAACGTCCCGGACGGGTCCGATTTCTACTTCGTGCATTCATACTACCCCGTCCCGGAGGAGGACGTGGTGACCAGCGTCACGGAATACGGCGGACCTTTCGCCTCGTCCATCGAGAAGGGCAACATATTCGCCACGCAGTTCCACCCGGAGAAAAGCCAGAGGGCGGGGCTGCGCGTCCTGGAGAACTTTACGAAAATAGCGGCGGGATAAAAGCGTGGGGAGGAAAAAAAACCGGCTGGCCGATGAAATGGCCTACCTTGTGACCCTCGGGTTCACGAGGTTAGTGGGCGCCGTCCCCAGAATGGCCGCTCTGGCGGCGGGCTCCGCGGCGGGGTGGCTTTTCTGGATATTCGTCAGGATCGAGGGCAGACGGCTCAAGGTCATGAAGGAGAATCTGCGCAACTTGTATCCAGAAAAACAGGACAAAGAACTCCAGGGTCTTGCCCGAAAAGTGTTCCGCCACTTCGGCAGATTTCTGGCCGACTGCGGCAGGCTCCCCCTCCTCGACAGGGAGATGGTGGAGAGGCTTGTCCGCTTCGAGGGGTTCGAAAACTTCCGCGAGGCCTACGAAAAGGGCCGGGGCGTCATCTTCGCCACGGCGCACTTCGGCCATTTTGAGGTCGCCAACGCGGCCTTCGCCGCCCTGGGCTATCCCGTCTGGTCGGTCATACGCGAGGTGGACAACAGGAAGATCGACGTCCTTTTCGACGACACCAGGCGGCCCACGGGGCTCGGCGTGATAAAAAAGGAGCGGTCGGCGGGAGAGATCCTCAAACACCTGCGCGAGGGGGCCATCGTAACGATAAACATCGACCAGAACGCCGCCTTCAACAACATATTCGTCCCCTTTTTCGGCAAACCCGCGGCGACTTTCGTCACCCCGGCGGTGACGAGCCTCAGGACCGGCGCGCCCATACTGCCGGTCTTCTCCTTCCGCGACGATGAGAACGACAGTTACACCGTCGAGGTGCATCCCCCGGTCAGGATAGAGCCGACGGGCGACAGGCGCGCCGACATTCGCCTCATCACCATGCGGATCAACGAAATACTTGAAGACGCCATCCGGAGGGCGCCGGAGCAATGGTTATGGGTCCACAGGCGTTGGAAAACACGGCCCGGCGAAAAGGATATCGAAGCCGAGCGGCGCGAGATGGAGATAATCCGCTCCGCGGCGCGCAGGGCCGGAAACGTGGGCGCGGCCTGACTCACCGTGAGCCCGCCGTTCCCCCCGCCAGCGCCGTCGAAAATCCTCGTCCACGCCCCGAACTGGCTGGGGGACTGCGTTATGGCAGCGCCCGCCCTGACGGGACTAAGCGGGCGATTCCCGGACGCGAAAATCGACCTGCTTATCAGGGAAGAGTTCGCCGGGCTGGGGAAGCTTTTCCCATTTGTGTCGCGAGTCTTTCCGCTTCCCCGCGCCCGGGGGGAGCAAAGACGGCTCATGCGCTCGTTGAGAGACGAAGGCTACGACACCGGCGTCGCGCTGCCGAACTCCTTCCGGTCCGCATGGAGGATGTGGCGGGCCAATATCTCTTACCGTATCGGATACGCCGGGGACTTCCGGTCGCCTCTGCTCACGCATCCTGCCCCCAAGCCGGCCAGGCATTCCGTGAGCCAGCGGGACTATTATTTTCTCCTGCTCCGGGAAGTGTGGCCGGGACTGAAGGCGGGGGAGGTTAAATTAATAATACCTCAGCAAGCCCGCGAAAAGGCGGAGCGGCTCCTCGGGCAGGGAGGGAAACCGCTTATCGGGATGGGGTTCGGAGCCTCCTACGGCTCGGCGAAGATGTGGCCCTCGGAAAGGTTTTCAGACCTTGCGGACCGGCTCTCGGAGACCGCGGAAGTCGTCCTGTTCGGCGCGGAGGCGGACCGGGAGGCGGAAAGAGAAATATTGCGGCTCGCGCGCTCCAGACCAAAATCGCTCGTCGGCGCGACGGATATCCCCACCCTGGCCGCGGCGTTCTCCATGCTCGACCTTTACATAACGAATGACACGGGGCCCATGAGTCTTGCCGACGCCGTTGGCGCGAAGGTCCTGGCCATCTTCGGCCCCACGTCGCCGGAGGAGACGGGGCCGCGGGGAGAGGGCGCGGCGATCATCCGCCATGAAGTCGACTGCGCCCCCTGCTGGAGGCGCAAGTGCCCCACGGACCACCGCTGCATGACATTCGTCACCGTGGAAGATGTCCACGCGGCGGCCATGAAGGAGCTGGGCGCGGGCGGCTAGCGATCCGCCGCCTGTCCCTCCTGTTCCTGCGAGGCGGTTTTTTTCAGCACTTCTTTCTTGTACGCGGCGAGCACGTCGGTCCTGTGGAGTATGCCGACTATTTGCCTGGGGTCTTCCCTCTCCACCACGGGCAGCTGCTCGATGTCCTTCAGGGCGAACTTGTCCATCGCCTCGTTGAGGTTGTCACCGGCGTGAACGGTGATGACCTTTTCGGTGGCGATCTCTTTGGCCACGATCAGGTCGCAAAGGTCGGCCGAGTCGAGCATGAACGCGCGGACGTTCTGGATGGAGATGACGCCGGAGAGCTTCCCCGCAGAGTCGACGACCGGGAAGTAGCTGTCGCGGGACGTTGCGATGAGTTCCATGATCCTGCCGAAGGGCATATTCTCCGGGATGGTGGTCACGTCGCGGCTCATCACGTCGCCCACCCTGATCCGGTCCATCACAGAAAGGTCCCGCCCGCGCCAGAGCCTTATCCCCCTCCTGCGCAGCTTCTCAGTGTAGAGTGACTCGTCCGAGAACCTCGTTATGACGTAGGTGGACATTATGCAGGCGGTCATGATGGGGAGTATGATCTGGTAGTTGCCGGTCAGCTCATAGCCCATGAGTATGTTGGTCAACGGCGCGTGAACCACCGCCGCCATGACGGCCCCCACACCCACCATGGCGTAGGCCCCCGGCGACGCCACCGCTTCCGGCGCCGCCACGTAGTTCACGAAGAAGCCGAACAGCCCCCCGGTCATGCACCCTATGAAAAGAGCCGGGGCAAAGACGCCGCCGGAGCCGCCGGAGCCGAGGGCGAACGCCGTGGCCGCTATCTTGAAAACCAGGAGCGCAAGGGCCAGTGTCCAGACCATCTCGCCGTTGAGCATACTGCTCATCTCGTCATAGCCGCCGTCGAAGACGCCCGGCAGGAACACCCCGATCATCCCCACGACGAGGCCGCCTATCGCCGGCTTCAGGACGGGATGGGTCTTCACCTTGTGTTTGAACAGGTCGTCCGCGGCGAAGTAGGCCTTGAAGAAAACCCAGGCCACCAGGCCGCACAATATGCCCAGGATGAAATACAGTCCTATCTCCCATGGGTTGACCAGCGTGTAAGATGGCGCCGAAAAGGCCGGGACGTCGCCCAGGGCCAGTCGCTTGGTGGTGGTGGCCATCACGGAGCTTATGACTATCGGCAGGAACGAAGCGACGTTGAAATCGCCCAGCACAAGCTCCACGGAGAAGATGACCCCGGCGATGGGCGCGTTGAACGCCGCCGCTATCCCCGCCGCCGCGCCACACCCCACGAGCAACCGCAGCCTCTCCGACGAGGCCTTCAGGAACCGCCCCATCGCGGAGCCCATGGCGCCGCATATCTGCGCTATCGGCCCCTCCCGTCCGCCGGAGCCGCCGGAGCCGAGAAATATCGAGGTGGCCAGCATCCGAAACCATATGGTCCTGCGAGGCACGACCCCGCCGTCCACCGCCGTCCACCGCATCACCTCCGCCGCGGCGGCGGACTCGTAGTCCATCTTGAACCGCCACGTGAGAAAGCCGACGATCAGCCCTCCCAGCGCCGGGAGCAGGGGGATGACAAGATAGGCGTAGACAAATGATCCCTCCCCCAGCGCCTCATGGGGAAGCTCGAAGAAAAGCCGGCCGAAGAATTCGATGAGCCATTCAAACAGGACCGACAGCGCGCCGCAGATCACGCCCAGGAAGCCCGCCGTTATCAGCAGAAGCGTGTGTTCGCGCGAGGACCGGGCGATGAAAAGAGCGTAAAAAGGCTCCGTGAGCCTCCTTGCGATATTTCCCAGCGTCATGCCCTGACCGGACCCCCCTCCCTTCGCCCGCCGTTGAACAAAAAAGGGGCCGACGGAGGCGCCTTCGCCGGCCCTGGGAAATCCTGGTTGCCCCGGAAAGGATCAGGAATCCTCTCCGGTCTCCGCCTCCTCTTCTCCGGGCGCGGCCACCTCAGCCGTCTCGGCGGCCTCGGCCTCTTCCTCTTTTCTCAGGAAGGCGGGCAGCTTGGCCACCTTCAGGCCCGTGCCTTCGTATTTGCGCGCGCCGGTGCCGGCGGGAATGAGCCGCCCCATGATGACGTTTTCCTTGAGGCCCTTCAGGGTGTCCACCTTGCCGGACACGGCCACCTCCGTCAGCACTCTTGTTGTCTCCTGGAACGAGGCCGCGGAGATGAAGCTCTCCGTGGACAGGGAGGATTTCGTGATGCCGAGCAGTATCGGCCTACCCTTGGCCGGTTCGCCGCCGTCGGCTATCACCTTCCTGTTGATCTCGGCGAAGACCGTCTTGGGAGCCATCTCGCCCACCATCAGGTCGGTGTCACCGGGGTCGTCTATGACAAGGTGGCGCAGCATCTGGCGCACGATCACCTCTATGTGTTTGTCGTTTATCTGCACGCCCTGCAGGCGGTAGACCTCCTGCACCTCGTTGACGAGATACTTCTGCAGCTCCTTCTCCCCCAGAACCGCCAGGATGTCGTGAGGGTTTGACGCGCCGTCCATCAGCGCCTCACCGGCCCGCACATAGTCGCCCTCGTGGACGTTGACGTGTTTGCCCCTGGGCAGAAGGTACTCGTGCTTCTCCCACTTGGTGGCCAGAAGATCCCCGTACTTGACGGTCTGCCCGTTCTTCACCGCCGGGCGGACCTCGATCTCCACGTCGGCGCTGGTACCGCCCCTCACGGAGAACCGGGAGACGACCTTGCCGCTCCCGTCCTTTATCAGAACGGTTGGATCCTTTTTATCCTTGACGGCCAGTATCCCCTTCTCTCCTGACTCGGTTTTCGGCAGGTTGAAGTCCACCAGCTCCACCTCGCCCTCGGCGTCGGAGCTGATCTCTATGGGATCGGCGGTGACTATCACCTTGCGCATCCCCTTGAACAATCCGCCGAAATGGATCCTGCCGTTGACCTCCGTGATGGTGGCCTGCTCGTGGGGCTTTCTCGCCTCGAAAAGCTCCGCCACGCGCGGCAGGCCGCCAGTTATGTCCTTGGTCTTGGTGGTTTCCCTGGGTATCTTCGCCAGCACGTCACCGGGCTTGACCATGTCACCCTCGTGCACGGCCAGATGCGCCCCGGCGGGCATGAGGTAGCGTCCTATCGTCTTGCCCTTCTCGTCCTTTATCGAGATGCGCGGCTGCTTTTTCTCCTCCCGGTGGTCAAGGATGACCTTCTCCGCGTGGCCCGTCGTGTCGTCGATCTCCTCGCGCATGGTCACGTTCTCGATTATGTCCCCGAAGGCGACCTTGCCTTCGTTCTCCGTGAGTATGGACATGGTGTAGGGGTCCCATTCCGCAAGGATGTCCCCCTCCTTGACCTGCGCGCCATCCTTGACCTTGAGCCGCGCCGAATAGACGATCTTGTGCCGCTCCAGCTCGCGCCCCTGCTCGTTCTGGATGATGATGCCGCCGTTGCGGTTCATCACCACGGACTCGGCGTCGCTTATGGAGAGGTGGCGGATGTCCACGTATTTCACGATGCCGTCTTTTTTCGCCTGCAACGTCGTCTGCTCCACGACCCGGGAGGCCGTCCCGCCTATGTGGAACGTCCTCATGGTAAGCTGCGTGCCGGGCTCGCCGATGGACTGGGCGGCGATTACGCCCACCGCCTCGCCTATCTCCACGACGTTGCCCGTGGCCAGGTTCCGCCCGTAGCACATGATGCAGACGCCGTCCCGGGCCTCGCAGGTCAGCACGGAACGTATCTTCACGTGCTCTATGCCGCGCTCCTCGAACAGCCGCACGGCCTTCTCGTCGATCATCTCGTTGGCGTGGAGCAATACCTCCCGGTTGAACGGGTCCACCACGTCCTCCAGGGCTATCCTGCCCAGGACGCGCTCGCCGAGCTCCTGGATGACCTTCCCGCCCTCGATCAGGGCGAATATGTCTATTCCGTTGAGCGTGCCGCAGTCCTCCTGCAGGACGATGATGTCCTGGGCCACGTCCACCAGGCGGCGGGTGAGGTAGCCGGAGTTGGCTGTCTTCAACGCCGTGTCCGCCAGGCCCTTGCGCGCTCCGTGGGTGGAGATGAAGTACTGGAGAACCGTCAGCCCCTCGCGGAAGTTGGCTGTAATCGGCGTCTCCATGATCTCCCCGGAGGGTTTGGCCATCAGGCCGCGCATACCGGCGAGCTGCCGGATCTGCTGCCCGGAGCCGCGGGCGCCGGACTCTGCCATAATGAATATGGAATTGAAGTCAGCGTCCTCCGACACGCCGGCCACGATGTCCTCGTCCTGCTTCTCCAGCTCCTTGAACATCTCGCCGGCCACGGCCTCCGTCACGTGCGCCCAGATATCGATTATCTTGTTGTAGCGCTCGCCGTGGGTGATGAGGCCGCTGTGGTACTGCCTGTCGACCTTGGTCACCTCTTTGCGGGCTTTCTCCACAAGGTCCTCCTTGCTGGCCGGGATCAACATGTTGTCCATGGAGATGGAGATGCCAGCCTGGGTGGCCACGTAGAAGCCAAGGTCCTTCAGATCGTCCAGGAACTTCACGGTGTCGTCGCGGCCCTTGTTTATGTAGCACTCGTGGACCAGTTCCTGGAGCGCCTTTTTCACCATGATGCGGTTGACCTTTTCGAAAGGTATGCCCTCCGGAAGTATCTCGTAGAAGAGCACTCTGCCGGCCGTGGTGTCGTAAACCTTGCCGTCCACGCGCGCCCTGATCTTCGCGTTGACGGAGAGGGCGCCGTTATCATAGGCGCTCCTGACCTCCCCAGGGCTGGAGAACGCCTTGTTCTCGCCGCGGGAGCCGCCCCGCGCTTTCGTGAGGTAATAGCAGCCCAGGACGATGTCCTGGGATGGCACGGCGATCGGCTTGCCGTTGGCGGGCGAGAGGATGTTGTTTATCGACATCATGAACATCTTCGCCTCGGTCTGCGCCTCCAGCGAAAGCGGGATGTGGACGGCCATCTGGTCGCCGTCGAAGTCGGCGTTGAACGCGGCGCACACCAGCGGGTGCAGCCTTACGGCCTTCCCCTCCACCAGCACCGGCATAAAAGCCTGGATGCCCAGCCTGTGCAGCGTCGGCGCGCGGTTCAGGAGGACGGGATGGTCGGCCACCACCTCCTCCAGCACCTCCCACACCTCCGGCTTCTCCTGCTCCACCATCTTCTTGGCGCTCTTTATGGTGGTGGCGTAGCCTTTCTGTTCGAGCTTGTGGAAGATGAACGGCTTGAATATCTCCAGCGCCATCTTCTTGGGCAGGCCGCACTGGTGGAACTTCAGCTCCGGCCCGACGACGATAACGGAGCGGCCGGAGTAGTCCACACGCTTGCCGAGAAGGTTCTGGCGGAACCGGCCCTGTTTGCCCTTGAGCATGTCCGAAAGGGACTTCAAGGGGCGCTTGTTGGGGCCCTTAAGCGTCCGTCCGCGGCGGCCGTTGTCGAAAAGCGCGGCTACGGCCTCCTGGAGCATCCGCTTCTCGTTGCGGATTATGATGTCCGGGGCGCGAAGCTCCTGTATCCTTTTCAGTCTGTTGTTCCTGTTTATGACCCTGCGGTAAAGGTCGTTCAGATCCGACGTGGCGAACCGCCCGCCGTCCAGCGGCACCAGGGGCCGAAGCTCGGGGGGGATGACAGGGATGACCTTCAGGATCATCCACTCCGGCTTGTTGCCGGACTTTCTGAATGCCTCCACCACCTTGAGCCTCTTGGCGAGCTTGCGCTGGGTCTGCTGGGAGTTGGTCTCCTTCAGCTCGACCTTCAGGTCCTCGGCGAGATCGTCTATATTGATCCCGCGTATCAGCTCGTCGATCGCCTCCGCGCCGATCCCGGCCTTGAACGAGCCTTCGCCGTACTCCTCCACGGCGCGGCGGTACGCCTCCTCGGTGAGAAGCTGCTTATACTTCAGGTCCGTCTCGCCGGGGTCTATCACGATGTAGGACTCGAAGTATATGACTTTCTCCAGGTCCCGCAGGGTGAGGTCCAGGTAGTTGCCTATGCGGCTGGGCAGGCCCTTGAAGAACCAGATATGGGCCACGGGGCTGGCCAGCTCGATGTGTCCCATGCGCTCACGGCGGACCTTCGAGAGGATGACCTCGACACCGCATTTCTCGCAGACGATGCCTTTGTGCTTCATCCTCTTGTACTTGCCGCAGTTGCACTCCCAGTCTTTCACCGGGCCGAATATCTTCGCGCAGAACAGGCCGTCCCGCTCCGGCTTGAACGTCCGGTAATTGATGGTCTCCGGCTTCTTCACCTCGCCGAACGACCACGACCGGATCTTCTCCGGCGAAGCCAGCCTGATCCTGATGGCGTTAAACGTGATGGGATCCCTTGGCTTTTCTCCTAAGGAGGTACCTAGCGTATCCAATGGTTTATCTCCCAGTCTCTATTCCAGATCATTACTCATACAACAACCCACGCCCCACGACGAAAATCACGGATTCTGGATAAGCTCCACGTCCAGCGCAAGGGCCTGCAGCTCCTTCACCAGAACGTTGAACGACTCCGGCAGGCCGGGGCTCAGAGTGTGATCGCCCTTGACGATCGACTCGTACATCCTCTTCCGGCCCTCCACGTCGTCCGACTTGACGGTGAGCATCTCCTGTAGGGTGTAGGCGGCCCCATAGGCCTCCAGCGCCCACACCTCCATCTCGCCCAGCCTCTGGCCCCCGAACTGCGCCTTGCCCCCCAGCGGCTGCTGGGTGACCAGCGAGTAGGGGCCCGTGGAGCGGGCGTGGATCTTGTCCTCCACCAGGTGGTGGAGCTTCATCATGTATATGTACCCGACCAACACCTTCTGGTCGAACCTGTCGCCCGTCCGGCCGTCGTAAAGGTCGATCTTGCCGTTGCTCGGGTATCCCGACTTGTCCAGAAGCTCCGATATCTGCGACTCCTGGGCGCCGTCGAACACGGGCGTCATCATGTGCTCGCCCAGGCGTTTGGCGGCCATGCCGAGGTTGGTCTCCATTATCTGGCCCACGTTCATGCGCGAGGGGACGCCCAGCGGGTTCAGGATGATGTCCACCGGCGCCCCGTCCTCCATGAAGGGCATATCCTCCTCCGGAACGATGACCGAGACCACGCCCTTGTTCCCGTGGCGTCCGGCCATCTTGTCGCCCACCTGGAGCTTGCGCTTTATCGCCACGTAGACCTTCACCACCTTGATGACACCGGGAGCAAGCTCATCGCCCCGGTCGAACTTGCTCATCCTGTCCTCGTAGCGGGACCGGACTCCGGCTATGGCCTCGCTGCTCTCCTCTTCAAGGGCGCGGATCCTCTCCATGACGTTCCCGTCGGCGACCTCTATCTTCAAAAGCTCCTTGCCGCCGAGCCCGGACAGAAGATCCTCCGTGAGCTCGGCCTTCCTGGGCGTGACGACTTTCGAGCCCTTTTTCACCTCGTTCACGGCGGTCTTGTTCTTTAGCAAAGACCGGATCTTCTCGTCCCGCTCCTGGGTGGTGATCTCGACCTCTTCGTTCATGTCCTTCTCGAGGCGCGCCTTCTCCTCGGCGTCTATGGCCTCGCTACGGGCGTCCTTCTCCGAGCCGCGCCGCGAGAAGACTTTGACGTTTATCACCGTCCCCTCGTTGCCGGGGGAGACGGTGAGCGACGTGTCGCGCACGTCACCGGCCTTCTCGCCGAAGATAGCCTTCAAAAGCTTCTCCTCCGGCGAAAGCAGCGTCTCGCCCTTGGGCGTCACCTTGCCGACGAGGATGTCGCCGGTCTTCACCTTCGCTCCGATCCGGATGATGCCGGACTCGTCAAGGTTCTTGAGTGTCTCCTCGGAGACGTTGGGGATGTCGCGGGTGATCTCCTCCTTGCCCTGCCGCGTGTCACGGGCCTCCACCTCGAATTCCTCGATGTGAATGGAGGAATATATGTCCTCCTTGACCAGCCTCTCGGAGACGATGACCGCGTCCTCGAAGTTGTAGCCGTGCCATGGCATGAAGGCCACCAGCACGTTCCGCCCCAGCGCCAGCTCGCCGCGATCCGTGGACTGGCCGTCGGCTATCACGTCGCCCTTTTTCACCTTCTGCCCGAGACTGACCACGGGAATCTGGTTCACGCATGTGTTCTGGTTGGAGCGGTTGTACTTGGTCAGGTTGTAGATGTCCACTTTGGACTGGTAGCGGTCCCTGGCCTCGGCGCGGATGACTATCCTGCCGGAGTCCACGCTTATCACCTCGCCGCCATTTCTCGCGACCACGACCGTGCCCGAGTCCCGGGCGGCCAGCGCCTCCATGCCGGTGCCGACGAAGGGCGCCTCGGTGCGCATGAGCGGCACGGCCTGCCGCTGCATGTTCGAGCCCATCAGGGCGCGGTTGGCGTCATCGTTCTCCAGGAACGGTATCAGCGAGGCGGCAACGGACACCAGCTGCTTGGGCGACACGTCCATGTACGTTATCTCCGACGGGCCGGCCAGCACGTACTCGCCGCCCCTCCGGCAGGAGACAAGGTCCATGACGAAGCGCCCCTTGTCGTCCAGGATAGCGTTGGCCTGGGCGATCGTGTGCTTGTCCTCGTCCATGGCTGACAGGTACTCCACCTCGTCGGTGACCCTGCCGTCCACAACCTTGCAGTACGGCGTCTCGATGAAACCGAAGTTGTTCACCTTGGCGAAGGTGGAAAGCGATGATATGAGGCCGATGTTCGGGCCCTCCGGCGTCTCGATGGGACATATCCGCCCGTAGTGGCTGGGATGCACGTCGCGCACCTCGAACCCTGCCCGCTCCCGCGTCAGCCCGCCCGGTCCCAGAGCCGACAAGCGCCGCTTGTGGGTGATAGAGGACAGGGGATTGGTCTGGTCCATGAACTGCGACAGCTGGCTGGAGCCGAAAAACTCCTTGATCGCCGCCGTCACGGGCTTGGAGTTTATAAGGTCGTGCGGCATGCAGGTCTCCAGGTCCATCATGTTCATCCGCTCCACGATGGCCTTCTCCATGCGGACGAGCCCTATGCGGAACTGGTTCTCCACAGACTCGCCCACGGACCTGACCCTGCGGTTGCCGAGGTGGTCTATGTCGTCCACCTGCCCCACCCCGCGCCGCAGGTCGTTGAGCACGCGGATGGTGTGGATGATGTCCTCCCTGGTGATGAGCCGCTGGGTCAGGGGGAAATCCAGTCCCAGGCGGTTGTTGAGCTTGAGCCTGCCCACCTCCGAAAGATCATACCTTTTCGGGTTGAAAAAAAGATTCTCGAAAAGAGCCCGGGCGGTCTCCGTCGTGGGCGGGTCGCCAGGCCTCATCCTCTTGCATATCTCCTTCAGGGCGTCGTCCTGCGTGTCCACCTTGTCGGCGGCGAGGGTGTCCCTTATGGACGTCTCCTTGAGCTGCTCGTCCACGACCAGTATCCTCACCGACCGCACACCGCGCCGGCGGATGGTCTCCAGCCCCTCGGAGGTTATCTCGCTGTTCACCTCCAGCAGTATCTCCCCCGTGGTCTCGTCCACCACGTCCTCGGCGCAGAACTTGCCGGTCACGTCCTCTTCCTCGAGCTTCAGCCTCCCCACACCCGCCGCGGAGAGCTGTTTCACGCTCTTCCTGGTTAGCTTGCGGCCGGACTTCAGGATGACATCGCCCGTTTTCGGGTCCTTGATGTCGCCGTGGGCCTTGAAGCTCATGGGCAGGATATCCTTGTCCACGCCGACGGAAAGTTCGCCGGAGCCGGGGTCGATCTCCAGGGTGGCGGACTTGTAGAAAAAGGCCAGGATGTCCTCCACGGTGTAGCCCAGAGCCTTGAGCAGGATTGTGCCGTGGAACTTCCTGCGTCTGTCTATCCTGGTGTACAGGATTTCCTTCATGTCGTATTCGAAGTCGAGCCACGAGCCGCGGTAGGGAATCAGCCGCGCGGAATGGCTCGTCGTCCCGGCGCTGGCGCCCTTGCCCTTCTCCGCGGTAAAGAACGCGCCCGGAGAACGGTGCATCTGGCTCACCGCAACCCGCTCCGTGCCGTTTATTATGAAGGTGCCGGTGTCCGTCATCAGAGGGATCTCGCCCAGGTATATCTTCTGCTCCTTCACCTCGCGGACGGAGGTCTCCCCGGTCTGCTCGTCCCGGCTCTTCACGACGAGCTGGACTATGATCTTCAGGGGGTCGGCGTAGGTCATGCCGCGCTGGAGGCACTCCTCCTTGTGGTACTTCTCCTTGTAGACGACCTCCTTGCCGCATGTGGAGCAGACCACTCCCGGCCCGCCGAGATCCATGTACTCCCCGCACTTGCACTCCCAGATGCCGAGCTCGTAGCCCTTGTACTCGAGCGTCGCCGTCTGGTTGTAGTCCGAGATCGGGAAAACGCTCGTAAACACCTCGTGCAACCCGGCGACCTGTCGCTTGCCGGGCGGGGTATTTCTCTGGAGGAACCTTTCGTAAAAGGATGTCTGTATCTCCAGGAGGTTCGGTATCCCCAGGATCGGGCGGATTTGCGAAAAATCCCTGCGTTTGACGGGCTCCTTGCCCAGTCTGTAGGTAGCGGCCTTACCCATTAGTTACACCTCCAAGTCGCGCGCGGCGCTCGCGGAATGCGCGCGTTATACGAGTGACGCGGGCCCCGGCGCCCGGGCGAGGGCGCCTCTCCGGTTTGAAAAAAAACAGCGGCGGCCCCAGGCCGCCTCTCAGGGTCGTGAAAAAACCTCAAGCCCTTTACTTCACCTCGACGGCCGCGCCTGCTTCCTCGAGCTGAGCCTTGATCTTCTCGGCCTCCTCCGGGGGAAGGTTCTCTTTCACCGGCTTGGGGGCGCCGTCGACAAGCTCCTTGGCCTCCTTCAGACCCAGGCCGGTTATCTCCCGGACAACCTTTATCACGCCGATCTTCTTGTCCCCGGCGCCGGTGAGAATCACCGAGACCTCGCTGGGCGCGGCCTCGGCCGCCTCCGCGCCTCCGCCCGCGGGAGCGGCGGCCGCGGCCGCGGGAGCGGCGGCGGACACTCCCCACTCCTCCTCGAGCTCCTTGACGAAGCTCAAAAGCTCGTGGACGGGCATGTTCTTTATAAACTCCTTCACATCTTCCTTGGTAGCAGGCATCGATTATCGTCCTCCTTCAGTCGTAATACTTAATTTCATAAAGAGCGGCGGCCGCGGATTCAGGCCCCGCCCTCTTCCCTTTTCTTCTCCGCCACAGCCGACAGGGCGTAAAGGAACTTGCGCGCCGCGCCCTCCATGACGCCCATAAAGTTCCGCGCCGGGGCCTGCATGAGACCCAGGAACATAGCCTGCAGAACGGGCCGGGGAGGGGTGTTGGCTAACTGTTTCACTTCCTCCGGGCCGAGGGCGGCTCCGTCTATTACCCCCCCGAGAATCGTGAGACCCTCGTTGTCCTTGGCGAACTCCAGGAGCTTCTTCGCGGGAGCGCTAAGGTCCTCCCCGAAACCGAAGGTCACGCTCACCGGGCCCTGAAACATGCCGGAGACTTCGGCGAAGGGCGTGTCGTCCGCGGCGATCCTGGCCAGCGTGTTCTTCACCACCTTCAGCCGCGCGTCGGCCCCACGCAGGTCCTTGCGCAGGGTGGTCACCTTCTCCACCGTGACGCCGCTGAAGCTGGCTATCACCGCCACATTCGCCTTCGTGAAATTGTCCCGCAACTGCTCTACTTCGGTTTTCTTGGCCTCGGTCACCATCTGTTCGAACCTCGTTTGATCTAAGCCGCGGCGGCGGAAAGGGCCGCCGCGGACGTATCCACCCTGACGCCGGGCCCCATGGTGGAGCAAACCGTTATGGACCGTATGTACGTCCCTTTCGCCGACGATGGTTTCTGTTTCTGGAGCTGGTCTATCAGCGCCCTGGCGTTCTCGTACAGCGCCTCGACATCGAAGCTGGCCTTGCCTATCGGCGCGTGGACCACCCCGGCCTTGTCCACGCGATACTCCACCTTGCCGGCCTGGATCTCCTTGATGACCTTCTCCAGGTCGAAGGTCACCGTGCCGGACTTGGGGTTCGGCATCAGGCCGCGCGGGCCCAGAGTTCGCCCCAGTTTGCCCACCTGGCCCATCATGTCCGGCGTGGCCACAGCGACGTCGAAGTCCATGAAGCCGCCCTGGACGCGTTCCACGAGGTCCTCCGCGCCGGCCACGTCGGCGCCGGCCGCTTCGGCTTCCTTGATTTTCTCGCCCTTGGCGAAAACGGCTATCCTGCGCGTCTTGCCCGTGCCGCGCGGCAGGGTCACCGAGCCGCGAACCATCTGGTCGGCCTTGGTGGGGTTCACTCCCAGCCGGACGGCTATCTCCATCGTCTCGTCGAACTTGGCGCCGGCGGCCTCCCGGGCGACTTTCAGCGCGTCGTACAACGTGCTCTTCTTGAGGCGGTCCATTCTCTCCGCCGCGGCCCTGTATCTTTTTCCTCTTCTCATGAGATCAACTCCAAGCTTTAATGGCGGTCATTCGACCATGATCCCCATGGAGCGCGCCGTCCCCGCGATGGTCCTCATCGCCGCCTCCTCGCCGGCGGCGGTCAGGTCGGCCTCCTTGGTCTTCACGATCTCCCGCACCTGGTCCCAGGTCACCTTGGCCACTTTCGTCTTGTTAGGCTCCGCCGAGCCCTTGGCTATCCCCGCGGCCCTCTTCAAAAGGATCGACGCCGGGGGGGACTTGAGCAAAAACGTGAAGCTCCTGTCCGCGTACACGGTGATGACCACGGGTATCACAAGGCCCTCCTGCCCCTGCGTCCTGGCGTTGAACGTTTTGCAGAACTCCATTATGTTCACCCCGTGCTGCCCAAGGGCCGGCCCCACGGGAGGCGCGGGGTTGGCGGCGCCGGCGGGGACCTGCAACTTTATCTGGGCTATGACTTCCTTGGCCATTCTCAAAAACCCTCTCGTTTTACTTTCGCCTATATCTTCTCTATCTGCGAAAACTCAAGCTCCACTGGAGTGGAGCGGCCGAATATGCTGACCATGACCTTCACCTTCGCCCGCTCAACGTTCACCTCTTCCAGCACGCCCGTGAAGTTCGCGAAGGGGCCGTCCGTCACCCGCACCGACTCGCCCACATCGTAGGCATACTTGGGCTTGGGCCGCTCCGCCGCGCCGGAGAGCTGCTCCTTCAGCCGGGCCACCTCGGCGCCGGTGAGCGGAACGGGCTCCTTGGCGTCGCCCAGAAAACCGGTCACCCGCGGCGTCTCCTTTATCAAGTGGAGTATCTTGTCGCTCATGACCATCTCGATCATGATGTAGCCCGGGAAAAACTTGCGGGAGGATATACGCTTCTTCCCGCCGCGGACCTCCACGACGTCCTCCTCGGGAACCAGGATCTCGCCCACCTGATCATTCATGCCAGCCTGGCGGATCCTCTCCCTCAGGCTCTCGGCCACTTTCTTCTCGTAGCCGGAGTACGTGTGGGCCACGTACCATTTCATCTCTTTCGTCTCGACTTCTTTCTCGCCTGTCATCATCCAGCCAAACCTAGATCACAAAACCAAGGACGAACGACAAAAACCAGTCGTATGCGCCCAGCACAATGCTTATGAACAGGACCACCACTATCACCACCGACGTCGTCGCCATGGTGTCCTTCCTGCTCGGAAAAGTGACCTTCCTGGTCTCTATCCGGACTTCCCTCAAATATTGAATGAAGCCTTGAAGCTTTTCCATCAAACCCGGATACCTCGCAAATAACACTGGCAGGCCAGGAGGGACTCGAACCCCCAACCGCCGCGTTTGGAGCGCGGTGCTCTGCCAATTGAGCTACTGGCCTGCGCGCGGCCCGACCGATTACTCAGACGCTCCACCGCTATTTGGTCTCTTTGTGAGCTGTGTGCTTCCCGCAGAACCTGCAATACTTCCTGAACTCAAGCCGGTCCGGCGTGTTCTTCTTGTTCTTGGTGGAGGTATAGTTCTTCCGCTTGCACTCGGCGCACTGAAAATGGATTATGTCGCGCATCTATCCCCGCGCCTTTCCTACTCCACTATCTCGGTTATGACGCCCGCGCCGACGGTGCGGCCGCCTTCGCGGATGGCGAACCGGAGCTCTTTCTCCATCGCGATCGGCGTGATCAGCTCGGCCTCTATGCTCACGTTGTCGCCGGG
>JBPRGF010000018.1:0-117500 GCA_051418015.1 Candidatus Nitrospinota bacterium M3_3B_026
ACATGACGAGGCCGCCGCGCCGCCCTGAACGAGGGAGAAGCGGTGGGCGAGAACAGTCCGAGCCCGTGACGCGCGTCACGAACCGGGGCGAACAGGCTTCACGCCGCTCAGCCTCTAGACGAGGCGAGTAGAATCTTACGAAAGGCTAATGCTTGCAACCCGGAACGTAATAGGTTACACTTGTTCAATGATAAAGGGGTTTCGGAGTAAAGGGCTGGGCAGGTTTTACAGGACCGGCTCGAAAGCCGGAATCGCGCCGGCTCATGCGAAAAGGTTGAGACTTATCCTCGCCGCTCTGGACAACGCGCGGGAGCCTAGGGACATGGGGCTTCCAGGCTTTGGGTTGCATGAGCTCTCAGGCAAGCGTAAAGGTTACTGGTCGGTCAGCGTTTCAGGGAACTGGCGGGTGATATTTTGTTTCGATGGAGAAAACGTGACGGACATCGATTATCTGGATTATCACTGACAAGGAGAAAGACAATGATGTACAACCCACCACACCCCGGCGAGCTGATCCGGGAGATGTGCCTTGAGCCGCTCGGACTGTCGGTCACCGGCGCGGCGGAGGCGCTGGGCGTCTCCCGCAAGGCGCTGTCCGAGCTTCTCAACGGCAAGTCCGGCGTAAGCCCGGAGATGTCCATCCGACTGTCAAAGGCCTTCGACACCACGCCGGAGTTCTGGCTTGGTTTGCAGATGAACTACGACCTTTGGCGGGCGAAGAAAAAAGCCCGCGGGATCAAAGTCAAACGGATCGCCGCTTGAGCGAATACCATCGGAAGTAATCAAACAATCTGCCCTCTTCAGCTCACTGGAGGCGCGGACCTAGCCGTGGGCGGGATGCCTCAAGGAGTAGTCGAGCGGCGCCTGCTCAACTTCGTTGGGCGCGCGGTTGGACAGACCCTATGAAATAATATTTTGACTCTCGCTTTGACGCCTAGTATAATATTGCAAACCGCTGGAGAGTGAGATTTTGCCTATGCTAAATGGGGGCAAACGTCACAGGCAGTACGCATTTTCACTCTACTTCCCTTCCTTCTTTAAACGCGGCGAGAGGGATCAATGAAACTTGCCAGATTTGCCGTATCGTTAATTCTATCCCTCATTGTAATTATTTCATGGACTTCGGGATGTGGGGACAGCCCGAATGGCTCAGTAAAAAATACCGCATCCAATTTACAATCCCCCAAAGCAAAAACGAACGCGCGCCTGGTTACCGGCAGGGTTTTCAAGGGACCGGTGTCGGGAGGCACGGTTACAGTCTTTAGCCTTAATGACGACGGCTCCCGTGGAAGCGCTCTGGCCGTGACTACAACCGGAGCGGACGGGTATTTTAGCTTCAGCCAGGAGTTTCCATTCCCAGTCATTTTTGTGGCGACAGGTGGAGCTTTCGTCGATGAAGCAAGTGGCGAGCTCCTTGAAATACCCTCGGATATTGAAATAACAACTATTTTAACATCGGTAAACCTGGGAGACGAAGTAGCCATTACGCCAATGACTTACATGGCCAGCATGCAAACCCTCTCCAGAATAAATTACGGTGAGGGCCTCTATACCGCAATCACAAACGCGCATAATGACGTTGCGCATGTTTTTGATTTGGATTTTGATATTGCGCGCGTCATTCCAATGGACTTGACCGACCCCAATGAGACGGCAGACCTGCCCCCCGGCTCAATGATCGCAGATTCCACGGGAAACAACTCTCCTGTTTATCAAGCATTTCAGTATGGTCTGGTTTTGTCCGCGATATCCCAATTCATTAATGAACAGACGCAGGGAAACAGCCAACAAAGAAATTATGGATTAAGTAAAGATATCTACAACTATTTCATGGATACCGATATTTATGATTGGTTCCGGCTCTTTTTCTGCGTGGCCAATTTCGGTGAATGCCCCTCGCATCGCTCGATTGGAAATGGCTCTGGAGGGGGGAACGCGGTTACACTGTCCAATGTTGTCGACCGGTTGTACACTGGGCTCGGAAATTCCGCCGCGAATTTCCTTTCAGGCGCCAGGAATAACAGCAATAAAAGCGCTGACCAGGCCAAGGTATCAGCCAATAAATCCGGGTGGAGAGGCGGGTCGTCCGGTGGCTCAAATGGCGGTGGCAATTCGGGCGGCGGCGGTGGGGGTAACGTTTCACCCCCGCAAAGCGCTCCGGGCAACATATCGGTTTCTCTTTGCAGCCAAAGCGCCACCATAAGCTGGTCCGAGGTTTCCGGCGCCGCATATTACAACATCTATTGGAGCAACTCGCCGGACGTATCCCCGGCCACCAGCGCAAAGATATCCAACGTAAGTTCGCCATATACGGTGAATGATTTATCGAATGGCGCCACATACTATTATGTCGTTACCGGCGCCAACGATGGCGGCGAGGGGCCGACTTCATCGGCCGCAAGCGCCACCCCGACAGGAGTCAGGCTTTTCACCGATCCGGCGTTTGAAGAATGCGTCCGGGCGGCGGCTGGAGGAATAGACCTTGATTCGCTGAGCCTGTTGACATCGCTGGATTGCAGCAAGCGGAGCATCAGCAGTTTGTCCGGGGCGGAAAATCTGGTCAATCTCGTAAATTTCGATCTGTCTTTGAACGTTATCGTCGATGTATCCCCGCTTTCCGCGCTGACTTCTCTTAAAAACCTGGACCTGCGCTCAAACGAGATTGAAGATGTGACGTCTTTATCGGCCCTTACAAAAATGGAAACGCTGGATTTGTCCTATAACAAGATATGGGCCGGGGTGGACTCGCTTGCGAACGTCCAGTATGCCAACCCAACCCTGTTTGATTTAAGGGAGAATTTCCAGTTCTATTTCGGCTACCCGGAGCAGTCCATCCATTGCGATCACTTGCAGAGCCTTATCGACTCTGTAACAGCGCAGGGAGGGGAAGTCCTCCCTGGGGCGATCGATCCTGGCAACAATTGCGCTCCGAACGGATGTTGGTTCTGTCCGTACTTCTAGCTTGGCGGATGGAATTACTCGAGTTTTCATCGGCGTGATGATAAAGGAAGAGAAAGAATGATAACGGCAACCATGCATGGAAAACGATCGGTATTTTTGTTTGTGCTGCTCGCGGGGATTCTGGTGGGTCTCGGCGAGCATGGAGGCTTTGCCTTCGCTGATGAACTGGAGTTCACACCAAGCCAGCGCCAGGATTTTTCAGACGAGGCGCTGAGGAGGCAATTCCCACCGAAGAAAGTAGAACCATATCCTCTTGAGATCGAGAGCGCGAGAACGCTGCCCGACGAAAACAAAATCATATTGCCGCCGCTTACAGCGAAAGAAATCGAGATTATCAGGAACTGGAGAAGCGTGGACAAACGCAGACCTGCCATGGGTGGAATCGGCAGGGACGTTGAAGAGCCGATACGGGATAAGTGGAAATTTATTGTCAGGAAAAAGGCGCGTGGTGTTGAAATTAACGTATGGCAAATGGCGATAGTGTCGCCTGGAGCTATAGATATAAGTGTTAATTTTTCCAATATGAGACTGCCAGAAGGGGCATTCCTTTATACATATGGATTGGAGGCAAAACAACCTGATCGCTTTCAGACTAGCAAAACAGGGAGAGAGTGGAGCCTTACTGGAGTTGGAGATACTATAGTATTGGAATATCATGTGCCTGTTGAGTATCCCGGACCTTCCGAGCTGGAGCCATGCTCAATTGAGAATATCATGCATGGATACGGTCATGATTATGATCATAGTGGTAAACAGCAATCCAGAACCAAAGCTGTTTGCTTTAGCAACAACACATCAGATTGTTATGAAGATATATGTAATCATCTAAGTGAATATGATAGAATTTCGCGCGCTGTTGCGCGACTTAAAATTAAAGGCATTTATGATAGCCAGCTAGGTTATTCATATTGCACAGGAACGCTGATTGGTAATAAATCAGGCGATTTTACGCCTTTTTTTTTGACGGCGTATCATTGCTTAGAGGACGAAGATTCTGTCCGTAATGCCCCTGATGAAGAAGCCAGATTCAAAGCGTTAAACAATGTTGCAAAAAATATTGAGTTTAAATGGCATCACAATTCCTCATGTGGCACACCATCTACCAGTATAGGAGCGAAGTATCTAGCAGGCAAGGGAGTATATGATAGTCATTTTCCCAAGAATACAGATTATGCTTTTTTCATGCTCCTAGGAGCCGCTCTGCCTGATGATAACAATGAGGTAATTTTTGCTGGAACACTTAGAGCAGAGACGCTCGAAGACGATACAGATGTTGTTTCTATTCATCACCCAGGCAGCCCAGAAGATGCAAAAGGAGATCACAAGCGAATCTCATTTGGAAGTAAAAAATCAAACTTGGAATTTGACAATGACGAAGATGGAAAAGTTGATGAGACATATCCAGACTATAAAAAATACTATACAATACAGTGGTACAGTAGCTCAACTGAACCGGGATCATCCGGGTCTCCTTTAATTCCTGCTATGTATCCAAATTTAATTACAGGACATCTTCACGGAGGTTTTGCATCATGTGATCATTTTGTTTGCGATAAAACTTATGATAAAGATCGGCCAGATCATTACGGTAATTTCTTTTACACTTACAACGACATCAATAAATCTCTAAATCCTGTTACCGTTGGCAACTTGATAGTTGGCGGTGCCGACGACGAATTCGACAAAGGCGCGGGGAATGATGATGAGTATGTGAGGAAAAATGTGATCATTTATAGAGTCACTCACTGGCTTTAAACATTGCTTCATGACAGGAGGAACCATGCGAAGCGGATGGAAATATGGGAAGCGATCTATCTTCCCGCCGGGTTTGTCAGTCGCGCTGGCGATGATTGTTTTTCTGGGCGGCGGATTCGCCTTCGCCAATGATTACGAGATCACACCAATGGGGCGGCAGGATTTTTCAGAGGAAGAACTGAGAAGGCAATTCCCGCCGAAGAAAGTAGAGCCATATCCTCTTGAGATTGAGAGCGCCAGAGCGTTGCCGGACGAAAACAAGATCATATTGCCGCCGCTTACCGCAAAGGAAAGAAGCAGGGTGGACACAGGTCCAAGGTCAACCCAAGGCGGGATAGGAAGAAAAATTAAAAATAACATTGAAAATAAGTGGGCATTTGTTACACAAAAAAGGGCTTATGGCGCAGAAATAAATGTATGGCAGATGGCGATAATTAGTCCTGGAGCAGGGGCGATATCCCTTCACCTCAAAAATGTAAACCTTCCAAAAGGGGCCTTTCTTTATACATATGGACTAAATAAAAATGCAAGGTTACCTTATCGCGTGCAATCCACTACAAAGTCTACCGATGTTCGTACAGGCATGACAGTTGGTGATACCTTGATATTGGAATACCATGTTCCGGTCATATATCCTGGTCCTTCTGATTTGGAGCCGTTCCACATCTTATTAATATATCATACTTTTCTAAAGGTGGGAAGTAATGGCTCCACACCGATATTAGCGCGAAGTTGTACGCCGACATTTGGCGATTGCCATAATGATATTTGTGATCATCTTTCATTCGGGACATCGCAAAAATCTGTTGCACTATTCTTTGTTGATAGAATAGTTGATGGGGCTCCCGAGCAGGGTAAATGCACCGGAACATTAATGCATAATTCCTCTGGGGATTTCACACCTTTTTTTTTGACAGCATATCACTGTCTACAGGATGATACCGTTATACAAGCTTCCAATGAGGGAGACAAAATTACAGCCCTTGACGATATTGCTTTTACAGCTTTATTCGATTGGCATCATGCTTGGTCATGTGGAACGCGAAATCGATCTGATTCTGCCCGTACTTTTAACTTGGCGGATGGAATTACTCTAGTTTTCATCGGCGTAATGATAAAGGAAGAGAAAACATGATAGCGGCGCCCATGCATGGAAAACGATCGGTATTTTTGTTCGTGTTGCTCGCGGGGATTCTGGTGGGTCTCGGCGAGCATGGAGGCTTTGCCTTTGCTGATGAACTGGAGTTCACGCCAAGCCAGCGGCAGGATTTTTCAGAGGAAGAACTGAGGAGGCAATTCCCACCGAAGAAAGTAGAACCATATCCTCTTGAGATCGAGAGCGCGAGAACGTTGCCCGACGAAAACAAAATCATATTGCCGCCGCTTACCGCGAAAGAAAGGAGTGGTTTAGACAACAGATCAGGCATAATAGGCTTGTCGAGGATAGTGAAAGCAAAAATAGCAGATAGGTGGAAGTTTGTCACACAAAAGAGGGCTTATGGAACAGAAATCAATGTATGGCAAATGGCGGCAGTTTCACCCGGCGCCAAGAGAGTAAAAGCTAAGCTATCAGCTATTAGTCTCCCGAAAGGGGCTTTTATATACACATATGGACTAAACGCAAGACAACCATATCGTATCCAGTCAACATATAAAGATACTACCAGTTCCACTTTTAGTGTCGATGGCGATACTCTGATAGTGGAGTACCATGTCCCGGTAGAGTTCCCCGGCCCTAATGATCTGGAACCATGCGTAATTGATAGCATAGGTCACTTTGCCCTTGAACATGATATTAATGACCAATCATCGATATTAGCAAAAACGGACTGCCCTAAAAGTAAATATGATTGCAATAATGATATCTGTGACTACTACTCCTCTTTTGGGCAGACCTCGCGGCCTGTGGCACAATTGATAATAAAGAAAAAAGTAGATGGAAAAAATAGATACTACGGGTGCACAGGAACTTTGATAGTCAATAAAACTGGAGATTTCACGCCCTTTTTTTTGACAGCATACCACTGCTTAAGTGACGATACAGTGAAGCAAGCTGCCAACCAACAAGACAGACTTAATGCATTAAACAATATTGCAAATGATATTGAGTTTATTTGGCGTTATACATCTTCGTGTGGAGCATCATTTAGTACTGGAAAAGCAAAATATCTAATAGGCAAAAGCGCTGATGTTGCCATATTCCCTAATAATACAGACTATGCTCTTCTTATGCTTCTGGGCGCAGTTCTTCCAGATGAAAACAATGAGGTGTTGTTTGCAGGAACACTTAGGGCTGAAGTGTTAGAAGATAATGCTGATGTTATTACCATTCATCATCCACGCGATGCACCAATGGATTACAAGCGCATTTCCTTTGGGGACAATAGATTTGACCTAAAATTTGACAATGACAAAGATGGGGTGGTTGATGAAACATACCCAGACTACAAGAATTATTACACTGTTCAGTGGAGAAGTGGCGTTACAGAGCAGGGGTCATCTGGTTCGCCTTTGTTTGTAAATTATGCAGGAAAAGAATTGCTCACCGGTCATCTGCATGGTGGTTATTCATTGTGCAATTTTGATATTTGCGATGGGAGAACTATTGGCCCCGACAGACCTGCCTATTACGGTAAATTCTTTTACACTTACAACGACATCAATAAATCCCTAAATCCTGTCACTGTGGGCAACTTGATAGTGGGGGGCGCTGACGACGAATACGACAAAGGCGCGGGGAATGATGACTTCGACCATGCCAGGCCTTTTACGCCTAATACTGATCTCAAATACGGGCCTCTGGTTGTAAAGTGGGCTGACAGGGATTGGTATTCAGTTACGTTAAAAAGCCAGCAAAAACTGATTGTTGAAGCGGATTTCACTCATGCTTATGGCGATATAGACGTTCGCATGTTCGGTGAAAACGGTTCTCTGCTTATCAATGAGGACGGCTCAGAAGCATGGGGGCGAAGCAATGATGACAATGAGAAAGTGGAATACACAAATTACGACACATCCTGCGCTGAGAAAACAGTCAATACTGAGGTATTTCTATATAGAGGCCAGCGGAACGAATACTCCCTTGGCATGACCATCACCGGCGCGCCACCCACATTCGCGAAAAACCTGGACGCCAGCGATGGCGATTTTAATGACCACGTATTGGTCTCCTGGGCAGGGTGCGCGGATTCCTTTGATATATACCGTTCCACGAGCGCTGACGGCGAAAAAATATTTTTAGCATCCACAGCGGATAATTTTATTGAAGATTTCAACGCGGAGCCGGGCGTTCAATATTTCTACTGGATAAACGCGATCAATGATTACGGCGAGAGCGGTTACAGCGTGGCGACCGCGGGATACGTCAATGCTGATTGCGCTGAGTCGGTATCCCCGGAAAAAAGCGTTCATGGGCCCGGCTCATCAGACACAGGCAGAATAATCGTCAAGGCCCCAGCGGAGTGCCAGTGGACGGCGATAAGCAGCGTTGATTGGATTACCATCACCTCAGGCGCGGATGGGAGCGGGGATGGCGCCGTCTCATACTCTGTGGACGTAAACCTCGAAGGCCAGGCGCGTATTGGAGCGATATCGGTATCCGGGCAGGCTTTCACGTTACGGCAGAACGGCTCTCAATGTGAATGATCCTGTGAATAGTCTTTCCTCTTGAAAATGTAGAGGTCTTCAACATTCAATAGGAGATCATAATCTTTCCGCTTGAGAATGGAATTTACGGCTGCTTTACGAGCTCCGCGCTGTTCTTTTCTCTTCGCCATGGAATCCAGCACTACATATTCGTACTTTTCTTTTTCATAATCATGCATGTCTATCCCTCGGAACAGATATGCATTTGGATTATGATGCAGGTGCGTGTACGGGCCCGCTGTGGCCACGAGTGATACGCCCTTCGGGATCAGAGATATAGCTTTTCTCATTTTGCGCATACTCTCGCGCTGTTCAGCAGAATACTTATCAGCAGGGTTCGAAAGAATAGGAAGCGCCCCGTAATCCTTTGCGAGATAAATATTTGCAGCAAGAAGATAGATCGCGAAAGAGAATACGACCGCAATTGGCGCTTTCGAGATAATTTTGGATCGGGAATATCCTATCATCCGTTGCAGGAGCTTCTTTATGTTTGAAAGCGCCAGGACAGACGCCAATGTCCAAAGTGGAACAATCATGAGTGGGTAGTGCAATAGCAAGCTAAACGAATGGTATCGCCTGTCCAGGAACAGTTCCAGTGATGGGCCAAATAATATCAAACATCCTAATGGGGATAATAACGGCAAAAAGCCATATTGAACCATCAGCTCTATCCACTTAGCAGCCCTTGTCGGGTTATAAAGTAATTTTGTCAACATGGCATGTGGGTGCTCGATAAAGTTTATCAGTATATCTATTGGCGATTCACCCAACCAGTAGTAATTGCTTGCATACATGTAAGCTTCAGGCTCACCGATGGTTCCAGGTCCGAGTGATCGAAAATATGGAAATGCGACACTAAATACGATCATAATATAGCTAATCGAGATAAGCCATGTAATCGCCGCCCATTTGAAATTTTTTTGCGCCACTGCGCTATATACGCCAAACATAAATAAAATAATCGCCGCGTCTTCTTTGCAGAATATTAGGAGAATCCCAAATAATAAATACCAACCCCACTTTCCATTCAGCATCGCATAAAATGCGGATAACGAAAATAATCCTATATGAGCGGCCATATGATAATCGAATAAATTGCCCATGTGCACTTTGCCATTGGCCAAATATCCAATGGCGATGATTAGGGCAATCCATTCATTGGAGAGCAATTTGCGTGCAATCAGGAATAGCGGAAGAGCGGCAAGACCAATGGAGAGACTTTGCCAGACGAAAATAAACCAATATCCATCATCTATTAAATAATAGCCGGAGAGAATCAATAGAATCGGCGCAATATGATCGCTCCAATAATTGTACAATCTAGCATTTGAATACATGAAATTACCATATGCGGTATTGAAGCTCGCGGAGTCAATATTTGCATAATCACCCCATGTGCATTGGAATAAATTCCATCTATCAATTGAGTGGTAGGAAAACCATGCTGTGTAAAAACATATAAACAGTATCAGCAGAGCCGCCGGAAAAATAGTCCCTCTGCAATCAACATCTTTTGATGAGATATCCTTGGCCATTATTTTTAAAGAGCCGTTTAATTCGGCAATGACATCGCAGGCCGCCAGATAGTGTCACCTGTTGCGGGTCAACAGCCTGAAAGAACTCAGGATCCTTCCATATATCTTTAAGTTTCGCGTGTTTTCCGGGTCGTTTTCGATTGGATAATCATCAAAGCTGAAAGCAACGATTTTATCGTTCATTGCTATATAGTAACTCCACACACTACTATCCCCTCCAAAGCCCTCGGCCCTGTAGCCTTCGTAGTCGCCTACCTTCACGACCTCCAGGTCTTCGCCCAAATGTGATCTCCAATGGCTGTCCAGCTTGCTTAGTTTGGCGCCGTACCAGGCAGGGATGGAAAGCCGTTCCGGGTTTTTGATGACGCGCATATCCAGGCGGAAGCCGCACATTCCGTACAGGACTTCGCATTGGCAATTGTTCCTAAATACCGCTCCCTCTATTCCCCTTTCCGCGACGGATGCCATCACCGGAACCTGAACGCTAAAACCGGTTTCGTGATTGTATTCCCGCCATTCAAGAAGTTCCCTGTTAGGATGTGGTTTGAAACTTTCGAACACCCGCCTGAGGTCGTAATCGTTTTCGATCCCGGCATTCGTCCGATAATAGAGGATATAAACAAAGTTATCCATCCAGTGAAAAGAGAGATGAAAGCCCACGCTCCCCCGCTCATCGCGCCCGTTGATTATGGCTTTCCCGGTTGGCGCCTGATCTTCGGGAAAATGTATGTCATATTTATGATCGATGACATGCCTGTGGTCAAGCCACCATTGCTTGAAGCTGAATTCCACCGGAATCGGTATTACCGTCACGTAGAAAAACCGGTCATCAGGCCCGCGCCTGACCCATGAACGTTCCGGTTTCACGGTTATGAATATCTCCCCTCCTTCCGCGTAAACCGTTGTCTTTTCCTTCCCGGGCTCCGGCGGCGCGTAGAACACGGCGGATGCGCTCGTCCCCGGCTCCGGGTCGTCTGCAGGATAGTCAATACTTGTGTTTATTTCCCAGTTGCCCGGCAAGTCCAGCTCGTATCCATACTTCTCATTCTTGAATTGGACCCACTTTCCATCAAGGTGGCCGCTCGCTTTTGCGGGGGCATCGTCCGCGATAATATGGTCGGTCGGGCAGATGAAAACCAGTAAGGAAAGGAACAGCGCCGATATTCTTGCGTAACTCATCGCGCTTAAATCGTAAAGACGGGGGATAATCCTTCTCGAACCTCTTTAGCATCCATGTGATCTACGGAGTTACGATTATGCCATGGAAACCGCCGCCGCGAAAATATAAGTCCCGCCGATATCCAGGGAGAGCCGCGGTCGGCTGTTGGAGCACGAGGTGTCGCGGCGATTATTTCGACGGCGTATCCTGCTCTGAACTTAATACCCTGATAAACGCGCCAGGCTCCCCGCCTGTGGATATTGCTTCGGCGCAGGATGGCGTGAACTGTACGGCTCCGTAAATGATGCGTAACCCTATTGTCAGTGGGCACTTTAACCGCAGACAGTAATGGACGCTGTCCATACGCAGCATACGTACCTAAACAGCGCCATACTTGTCCACATAGTCATGGGTGAGGCGGCGTATTAAATCGTCGTCACGCAACACGCTTTGCTTAACCTTCATGAGTTGGTCGTAACAGTCTTCAACAGAAAGAAGAACAAATTTGAATTGCAATAAATAATGTTTTCCCCCGATGAAAGACCAGTGGCCGGCGCGGGTCTCTTCCTCCGGCCATCTGGCGGGCGGCTCTCCAAGGCAGTTGACGAAAGCCAGCAAGTCTTCGCTGGAGAACAAGATCGTCGGCCTCGTAGGGAACGAAAGCGCGAAGTTGCGCCCCTCGGAGGAAATGTAGCCGCGCAGCGCCACTTTGCCCATCCGGATGTCAACAGGGTCCCGTTGCGTCTCAGGCTTCGGCTCATCGAGATATTTTGTCTCGATAACGAAAGGCTCGCCGATTTCCGTTTTGTCGGCGAAACTTCTTCGAGCGACCCAGAAGGCCCAAGGTAACATCAGATCAGCCAACGCGGAAATTGTTTCCCTCGGAAGCTCATCATATGCGCCGTCCCTGATTAAGGCCACCAGGCACTTCGCTGTATAGGAGCCCCAGCCGAAGGAATCATTAGTTTTCAGGACTTTTTCCTTTATATACGCCGGGCGATCATCAACTGGAACGGTCGGGATGCCTGGCGGTAGGGTCGATCTCAGATAGTTTTCCAGCTCTCCACGGTTACGAGCCAGCGGGAGCAAGAGCCCAATCGCTTCGGCCGTCCTAACGACCCAAGCCGGAGTGGCTATCCCTGATGGCGTCTCCCATCCTTGATCTATACGTTCCGCTAGATAGGCCAACTCATCCCAACCGACATTGCCGCGCTCCTGTATCACCCGTAGAGCCTCCGGCGACGCTGCGCTCCATTTATTTCCTTCGCCGGACATCAACCACTCTGTCGATACCCCAAACACCGAACATAGCCTGCCAGCGGTATCGCGCCCAACATTGCGCACACCTTTTTCGATCTGTGAAACAAAAGGCTGGGAAAGCCCCGCTTTTTCAGCAAAGCCGCTGATGGTCAATCCCAGGTATTCCCTAAGCTTGGCAAGTTGGTTAGCCGTCGAGTTCATGCGCGCATCATAGCACGCAATCAGAAAAAGCCAAAACAAACAAGGGGATTTAAACCGGAAAAAATCATTGACATAAGCAATATTGCAAGCTATTATTTTTGCTATGAGGGCCAAAAAAGGTGAAAACCGACTGATCCGAGCTGGAAATAGGAACGTGACGGTGAGCATATACTCCTCCGAAAAATGCCCTTCCTGCTCTAACACCTTCAAAAATATCAATGGGTTTTCATGTTGCCACGGCGCCAGGGCAAGCCGCGTGATAATACAGATAACAGGCATCCGAGATCATCCCAGAAAGCGCGTTATCCTTTACTCCGACCAGGATGGGCTTCCGCTGGAGCCGATACGCGCCGCTTATCTCAAACAAGTCATTGAAAAACAGGTGGTTACAGGGGTGTTTGATTGGCGCAAGTATGCCGCGCGAACTCGCCAAAACCTTAAATGGGCCAATTACGCCAGGAAAATATACCTGCCCTGGCTGCTCGATCGGGTGGAACGTTCGCAAAAACAGGACGACTGGATCACCTTGTCCGCATACGAGGATTATGAAAAATATCAGCGGCTTTACCTGATACCCAAGTTTGGCGACTTCAACCTTGATGATATCGACCTTCGCATGATCCAGCATGCGGTAAATGAGCTTCGGGACATGAAAGGGGAATTCGCATCATCGGGCATTAAACGCAAATTCGTGGACGGAGCGCGCCACATGCTGAATTTCGCATACGAGCGCGGGGATATTCAGTCGGTACCGGCCTTTCCCACGATAAAACGCCCGGGCCGTGTCATCACCACGCTGACACCGACGCAACAGAAAGAAATCCTCGAAAAGATACCGGAAAAACATCGTCCCATTTTTCTGTGGCTGACATGGACGGGAAGGAGGATCAACGAGGCCAGGGCGATGAAGATAAATGACATCGATTTTCGGAAACTGGAATACAAAGTGATCGATTCTTTCGACAAAAACAGGGAAAAACCTTTTCCAAAAATAAGGAGCAAGGCTGGCGCCGTGTTGCCCCTTGACGATGGCATCGGGGACAAAGCGGCTCTTCTGCGATCGGTCATAGGAGACAGGATATCCGGTTACGTGTTCATAAATCCGAATTGCGGCAAGCCGTACACCCACAATATGCTCCGCCGGATTTTTGAGGACGCGCGCAAGACCGCGGGTTACACAATCTCGCCAAACGAGTTCGGCCGCCACAGCTGGGCGACACAACGGCTCGCGGAAGGGTGGACCTACGACCAGGTCGCCATGTATCTTCTCAACACGGCCACCGTGGTTGAGAAACGATACGCCAACGTCAATGTCGCTGTCCGGCGGGCGGTGATCAAGCTCCATCAGACGAACAAAAGGAAAAATAAAAGCGAAAAGGGCTTGTGATGTGCTTTTTTGAGCGCACTGGAGCGGATAAGAGCTTGATATTATTGCGATTATTGGTGGAGGCGAGGGGAGTCGAACCCCTGTCCGAAAACCCTGGATCGCAGGCTTCTACGCGTGTAGTCCCCGTTTAAAAGTCTCGCCCCTCCCCCTTGCCCGGAGACAGGCGGGGGAAGCGCCAGCCCATGTGTTGCTTCGCCTCAAGGCCCAAAAGGCAAAACCTATCGGCTATCCCGCATATCTGGCGCCCTCACTCATCCCGCGGGAGAAGACGAGCAGAGCGGCTGAGCCGTATTAAGCAGCTACAGCGTAGTCGTAATCGTTGGCAATTATCTTGCCCGGAGCCAGGATTTACGTGGTTGGCGCCAACCCACGACGCGCGACCTGCGTCTCGGCGTTCCCGTCGAAACCAGAACGCCCCCATGCCCATATGATAACACAAGACGGATTTTCGTCAAATATTCGTTTTCCCGGCGGGATTTTTCCTGAAAAATCTCCTCAGCGCGGAGCGGACCTCGCCGACCGTATAGAACGATCCGGTTACCACGAAGACCCTGTTTTTACCAGCTCCGCCGATAAGGTTCAGCATTCCTTCCGGCCCGGAGAGCGCCTTTACGGGTATAGCCGAGCCCGCCCTGGCGGCCGCGAGCATATCCTCCAGCGCCGCCGCCCGGGGGACATCCGGCCTGTAGATGTGAAAAGCGCGCGCCGCGGGCCTCAATGTCCTGAGCATCCTTCTGTAGTCCTTGTCCACCATGGCGCCGAAGATTATGTCCGCCCTTCCCGGCCCGAACCTTTCGATAATCGTGGAGCGCAACGCCGAGGCGGCCCTGGTGTTGTGCGCCCCGTCGAGGATGACGGTGGGGTTGTCGTGGAATTTTTCGAACCTGCCGGGCAGGCGCGCCCCGGCCAGCCCGGCGCGGATCGCCTTCTCGGGGATGTCAAACCCCTCATCGCGCATGAGCAGGACGGACATGATCGCCGCCGAGGCGTTGTCCACCTGGCTCCTGCCCGCGAGGCCGACTTCGGCGTCCCTGATGTCCCCGAGCTTCGACCGGAAATCAAAACGCTCCCCCCGCGGCGTGGCGCCGCGCCGCCGGTTGGTGTAGTCCCGCAGGATTTTCCATACCGGCGCGCCCTTTTTCCTCGCCACGGCTTCGGCGACACCCGCCGCGTCCGCCCGGCGGACGCCAAGCGCCACCGGACGGCCTTTTTTTATGATCCCGCATTTTTCCCCGGCGATGGCTTTCAGGCTCGATCCCAGGTGGCGGCGGTGGTCCATGGCCACGCTGGTGATGACGCTGACCGCCGGGTCCACCACGTTCGTGGAGTCGTACCTGCCGCCCATCCCCACCTCCACGACCGCCACGCGGACTTTCTCCACGGAAAAACGCAGGAAGGCCATGGCCGTCAGGAACTCGAAATAGGTCACCTGCCGCGCCGCGGGCTCCGCGGCCGATTCCATCGCGTCCCGGACCTCGTTGATCAGGTCCACGGCCGCGGCCTGGCTTATCATTTTTCCGTTTACCTGTATGCGCTCGCGGAAGGTTTCCAGGTGGGGGGAGGTGTAAAGCCCGTTTCGTATCCCGGCCTGAGTGAGGATGGCGGAGATCATACCGGAGGTGGAGCCTTTCCCGTTCGTCCCGGCGACGTGGACGACGCTGAAATCCCTGTGGGGGTTCCCCAGCCTGTCGAGGAGCAGCTCGGCTCTCTCGAGACCCAGGCGCATCCCCCGGAAGTCGAGGGAGTTCAGGTAGGCGAGAGCCCCTTTCCGGCTCATCGCGGCGGCGGGGGAGGGCGAAGCCGCGTCCGGCCTGCGGGGCTCATAGCCGCTCCGGGGCGGGGCTTTCCTCCGCGGTGTCCTTATTCGGTGCCTCTTCTGCCGGGCTGGCTTCGTGGCTCATGTAGTCGAGCAGCCTCACCACGGTCTTCTTCAATTCGAACCTGTGGACTACCATGTCCACGAATCCGCGTTCCAGCAGAAACTCCGCCCTCTGGAACCCCTCCGGCAGGTTCTCTTGGATGGTCTGCTGGATGACGCGGGGCCCGGCGAAGCAGATGAGCGCGCCCGGCTCGGCTATGATGACGTCGCCCAGCATCGCGTAACTGGCCGTGACGCCGCCGGTTGTGGGGTCGGCCAGGATGGAGATGAAAGGCAGCCCCGCCTCGGAGTGCTCCGCCACGGCGGCGCTGGTCTTCGCCATTTGCATAAGCGAAAAAATGCCCTCCTGCATCCTGGCCCCGCCGGAGCAGGAGACGATGACCACCGGCCTTTTCCCTTCTATTCCCCGCTCGAAGGCGCGGGTCAGCTTCTCCCCCGCCACGGAGCCCATGGACCCGCCCATGAAACCGAACTCGAACGAGGCGATCTCCACGGCGCGCCCCTCCATCCGCCCCGACCCGGCCACGACGGAGTCGCGAAGGCCGGTCTTCTTCTGCGCGGCGCTTATCCTGTCCCTGTACCTTTTGCTGTCGCGGAACTTCAGCGGGTCGTTCGGGGCGAGGTCCTCGTCCGCCTCCTTGAAGGTCCCCTCGTCTATAAGGGTCTCCACCCGCGCCCGGGCGGAGAGGCGGTGGTGATGGCCGCACTTGGGGCAGACGTAGAGGTTGCGCTCGAACTCGTTGTTGTAGACGATCTCTTTGCAGCCGCCGCACTTTCGCCACACCCCTTCGGGGATCCTTTTGCGCAGGGACATGCGCTCAAGCGGCGTTTTGACCCTGGTGAACCAGCTCATTGATGACCGGCCTTCCTGTTGAGGGCGGCCAGCCACGCCTTCGCCGAAGCCTCGATCACGTCCGTTGAGGCGCCCTTGCCCACGTATACCTCCTCGCCTATCCTGACTCTGAGGGTGACCTCGCCCACGGCGTCCTTGCCCAGGGTGACGGACCGGATGTTGTACGACAACAGCCTGCCCTGGATGCCCGTGATGCGCTCGATCGCCTTGTAGGCCGCGTCCACGGGCCCATCACCGATGGCCGAGTCCGTGACGGTCTTTTTACCTTTTTTGAGCGTGACCGTGGCGGTGGGGATGACGTTGGTACCGGAGCTGGTCTGGATGTGCGACAGCTCGTAGATTCTCTTCACCGAGGCCATCTCTTCGCCCACGATCGCCTCCAGGTCCTCGTCGAATATCTCCTTTTTCTTGTCCGCCAGCTCCTTGAACTTCTCGAAGGCGTGGTCGATGGCGTCCGCCTTCAGCTTGTAGCCAAGCTCCTCCAGCCTTTTTCTGAAGGCGTGGCGGCCGGAGTGTTTTCCGAGAACTATCCTGCTTTTTTTCAGGCCGATGGAGGCAGGCGTCATGATCTCGTAGGTGGTTCTTTCCTTCAGGACGCCGTCCTGATGTATGCCCGACTCGTGAGCGAAGGCGTTCTCCCCCACGATTGCCTTGTTGGGCTGGATGGGCACGCCTGTTATGGCCACGAGCTGGCGGGATGTCTTGAAAATCTCCCTGGTGTTGACCTGTGTGCCGGCCCTGAAAAGGTCCTTGCGGGTCCTGATCGCCATGACCACCTCCTCCAGGGAGGCGTTGCCGGCCCTCTCGCCGATGCCGTTGATGGCGCACTCTATCTGCCTGGCCCCGTTCGCCACGGCGGCCAGGGAGTTGGCCACCGCAAGGCCGAGGTCGTTGTGACAATGGACGGAAACCACGGCCCTGTCTATGTTCGGCACGTTCTCACGGATGGATGCGATCAGCTCGCCGAACTCGGAGGGGATGGCGTAGCCGACGGTGTCGGGTATGTTCACCGTCGTGGCCCCGGCGTCGATCGCCGCCTCCAGTATCTCGTACAGGAATTTCCGGTCCGTCCGCGAGGCGTCCATGGCGGAAAACTCCACGTCCTTCACATGTCTTTTCGCCCTCTTCACGGCGTCCACGGCCATCGCCAGCGCCTGCGGCCTGGTCTTCCGGGTCTGGTATTTCAGGTGGCTTTCCGAGGTTCCTATGAAGGTGTGGATCCTCTTTTTCCCGGCGGGTTTGAGCGCCTCGGCGCACCTGTCGATATCCGCCGGAATGGCGCGGGCCAGCCCGGCGATCGTGGGCCCTTTCACTGTCCGGGCGATCTTTTTCACCGCCTCGAAGTCGCCCACGGAGGCGCGGGGGAACCCGGCCTCGATGACGTCCACGTTCAGCCTGGCCAGCTGGGCCGCCAGGGCGAGCTTCTCCTCCATGTTCATCGAGAAGCCGGGGGACTGCTCGCCGTCCCTCAGCGTGGTGTCGAATATGATTACCTGGTCTTTTCTTTTGGCCACCATAGCGTTATCACTCTAACATACTGGTTTATTTTATGGTACCGGAGCCCCAGGCGCGCATGAAAAAGCGTTTTCCGGGCGCGGGCCGCCTCCGGCGGTGGTTGATCTGTTTTTTCGGGGAGTGGGTTTTTATCTTGCGCCGGAAGGCGCAAGAAGGGCGCGGAGGTAAAGAGCCGTGCCGAAATCCTCTGCTTTATACATGTTCTATACATTACCGCCAAATCGCGATCGGCGCAAGCTGATATTTTTCAGGCCGCCGCCGAAAGGGCGGGGCGCCATAATAGCTGTGAGGCAAAACCCAGTGTCATCTCTGAGGCGAAGCCGATGAATCCGGTTGTTTTTGAGACAGGCGCGCGGGATCCTTCGCCGTTGGCTCAGGATGACATTATTTAGGCCCGGTTTTCAAAAAAAACACTGTTCCATCGGCCCGCGCTAGTCGATTTCGCCGTAGGCCTCCTCCAGGACGGCCCTGGCGCCGCGCCCTAAAAGCTCCTCGGCGAGCCGGGTTCCCAGGGCCTCGCGCTCGCATACGTGGGAGCTCATCGAGTCGCGATATATGACGGATCCGTCGATGGCGCCCACGAGCCCCTCCAGGGTCACCTTCTCGCCCTTTATGACGGCGTGGGCGGCGATGGGTACCTGGCACCCCCCCTCCAGCCGCGCCAGAAAAGCCCGCTCCGCCTCCACGGCCGCCCGGGTCTCGGGGTGGTCGAGGAACTCTATGAGCGACCGTGTCTTGACGTCGTCGGTCTTCGCCTCGATTCCCAGCGCCCCCTGGCCCACCGCCGGCAGCGAGTCCTCCACGGAAAGGTACTCCGTCACCACGTCTTCCATCTCCATGCGCCTGATCCCCGACGCGGCGAGTATTATTCCGTCCATCCTCTCATCGTGGAGTTTTCTGATTCTCGTGTTGACGTTGCCCCGCAGGGTGACGACGCGCAGATCGGGCCGCCTGTTCAGGACCTGCGTCTGGCGGCGCAGCGACGACGTGCCCACCACGGCGCCTCGGGGAAGCTCGCCGAAGCTTTTTACCTCTCTGGCTATGAAGGCGTCGCGCGGGTCCTCCCGCTCCGATATGACGGCGATGTCCAGCCCGCCGGGAAGCTCCGTGGGGACATCTTTCATGGAGTGGACGGCCATGTCGACCCTGCCGTCGGTTATGGCGTTTTCTATCTCTTTTACGAAAAGGCCCTTGCCGCCGACCTTGGCCAGGGGGACGTCCAGTATCTTGTCCCCTTTGGTCTTGATCCCCACGATCTCCACGACGATCCCTTCGTGCTTTTGCTCCAGCCTGCTCTTCACCCATTTCGCCTGCCACATGGCCAGCGCCGAAGAGCGCGTTCCTATCCTGATGTCAGCCAATCGAGATTCTCCCTTTCAGACGGCGAGTCTCACGACTCGTTGTCCAGATCGAAAAGATACCGGGCGGTCTGGACGAAAGACCCCCCGTCTTCCGTCTCCGCCTTCTTTTTGAGGTTTACGGTGGGCGCGTGGAGGAGCTTGTTCATGATGGCGCGGGTCATCTTGTCGAGGGCCTCCCTGTCCTTGCCGGAGAGGCCCTCGATTCTCCTGACGGTTTTTTCAAGCTCCTCGCGGCGGATACTGTCCGCCCTGCCGCGCAGGGCGGTTATGGTGGGGGCCACCTCCAGGTGGTCCAGCCAGGTCAGGAACTGGGTAACCTCGCCTTTTATTATCCGTTCGGCCTTTTTGGCCTCGCGCTCGCGCTCGGCCATGTTCGCCTCCACGACGCTCTTTAGGTCGTCAATGTCGTAGAGGTAGCAGTTGTCTATCTCGTTGACGGCCGGCTCGATGTCGCGGGGGACGGCGATGTCTATGAAGAACATGGGGCGGTTTTGCCGCTCGGCGATCACCTTCTCCGCAAGGTCCCTGCGCACGACGAAGTGCGGCGCGCCCGTGGAGCTTATCACTATGTCGCAGCGTTTGAGTTCGTCGTGGAGCCGGTCGAAGCGCACCGCCTCGCCGTTGAACTCGCGGGCCAGATCCACGGCCCTCTCGTAGGTTCTGTTGGAGACCAACACCGTCTCCACTCCCTGGGCGACAAGGTGCCTTGCCGCAAGCTCTATCATCTCCCCCGCGCCGATGAGCAGCGCCGTCTTGGAGGCGAGGTCGTCGAATATCTTGCGGGCAAGCTCCACGGCGGCGTAGGAGACCGAGACGGCGTTCTCCGCTATGGCCGTCTCCGCCCGGACGCGTTTGGCGACGGAGAAGCTGCGCTCGAACAGGTTGTTCAGGATGGCCCCGGTGGCTTTCAGCTCCCTGGCGGACCTGTAGGCCTCCTTCACCTGGCCAAGGATCTGCGGCTCGCCGACTATCATCGAGTCGAGCGAGGCGGAGACCTTGAAAAGGTGCTCCACGGCCTCGTCCAGGGCAAAGATGTAGGTGGATTTGTCCAGGGCGTCCCGCTCTATCTCGTGGTATTCACAGAGGAACTTTTTCAGCTCCTCCACGCCCCGGTGGACGTTCTTGACCCTGGCGTAGATCTCCACCCTGTTGCAGGTGGAAAGGATCACCTCCTCCACCACGTTCGGCGCCTTCGCCTTCAGGAGGCGGACATGTTCCCCCACGGCGTTCTCGGGGATGGTGAGCTTTTCCCGCAGCTCCACCGGCGCCGTCTCGTGGTTCACCCCCAGAACTACAAGGTTCATTCTCTACCGTCCAAGATGCAAAAGCAGAGACGCTATAACAATGACGTACCCGGCGACCCCCAGGGCGGCCGCCTTCCTTCCCCTCCACCCGAAAGCAAGCCTTCCCAGCCCCAGCGTGGCGTAGACCCCCCAGGCGATGAGCAGGGAAGCGGTGGATGTGTTCAGTTTCATTATAGCGCCGTATTTTTGCGTTGACCACACTATGGCCGCCCCGGCCCCCACGGTGATGATGGGGAACCCGAATATCAGCCCCATCCTGTTCGCCTCGTCCAGGATGGAAAGCGAAGGCAGCCGTTTGTACCACCCGCCGAAGTGTTTCGTCTTGAGCTGCCGCTCCTGGATGAGATACATAAGCCCCGCGGCGAAGACCAGCGAGAAGGCGCCGAAGGCCAGGAACGACAGCGTCCTGTGAAGCGTCAGCCAGTAGGCCTTGACGGGCAGGCTCGGCTCGGTCTCCGGCGACATCAAAAGCGCCAGCAGCATTATCAGGAAGCCTATGGGGACCATGAAGGCGCCCAGCGGCTTGATCCTGAAATACCCCTCCGCCACCAGGAAGACGGCGAAGACAACCCAGGCCAGGAAGACGAGATACTCGAATATGTTCATGTACGGCCCGTGTCCCGTGGCGGCGGACCTCAGGACCAGCGCCGCCGTCTCCACGGCGAAGCCCAGGGCGATCATCACCGTGGCCAGCACAAAAAGCGTCCTGTTGCGCAGCGCCAGGTAGAGAAGGTACTTGATCATCCCCAGAAAGTACAGAAACGTCGATATGACGAAGAGCGTCATCATCGGCCCACGATCTCCTCCACCAGCCGCCAGGCGCCGTCCACGTCGCCCTCTTTTATCCGCTCCAGCAGGCCGGAGTCGGCCAGGCGGTTGAACGCCTTCTCGCGGCTCTTCTGGTCTTTTACGTTCGAAAAGGCTCTCCGCCTCGCCTCGCCCATCATCTCCAGGTATTCGCCCCACTCCTCGCCGAACTCGGTCTCCAGCTTCTTTCTCACCCTTTTGGCGACGGCGGGGCTTTTGCCCGACGTGCTTATCGCTATGGAAAGATCACCCCGGCGGACGACGGAGGGGACTATGAACGTGCAGAGGGCTGGCTGGTCCACGACGTTGACGGGTATGCCGCGCCTTTCGGCCTCCTCGTACACGGCCCTGTTGGCGGGCTCGTCGTCCGTCGCCGCGATGGCCAGGACGGCGCCTTCCATGTGGGCCGGGCCGAACCGCTCCCTCAGTATCTCAAGCCCGCTCTCCCCGGAAAGCTCCATGACCGCGCCGCTGATCTTTGGCGCCACGACCCGGACCCTCGCGCCGCATTCCAGCAGCGTTTCAGCCTTCCGGGCAGCCACCCTGCCGCCCCCCGCCACGAGGCACAGTCTTCCCCCGACGTCCAGGAATATCGGGTAATGGCGGCTCACCTGTTCCTCTTGACCAGCGAGTTGAGCTCTTCTATGAACTGCGTTATGTCCCGGAACTCGCGGTAGACCGAGGCGAAACGCACGTAGGCCACGTCGTCCAGCCGCTGCAGGCCGCGCATCACCGCCTCGCCGATCACCGAGCTGGAGACTTCCTTCTCCCCCGTGGCGATGGCGGCGCGGACGGCTTCCTCCACGATCTCCTCCCGGTCCTCGGCGGAGACGGGCCGCTTCTGACAGGCCCTCTCCACGCCCTCCATTATTTTCGCGCGGCTGAAAGGCTGCCTCTCCCCTCCCTTCTTTATGATCATGGGGAGGTTCTCCTCTATCCGCTCGTAGGTGGTGAACCGGTACTGGCAGCGGGCGCACTCGCGCCGCCTGCGGATCATGTCGCCCTCCTTCGTCAGGCGTGAGTCCATCACCCTGTTCTCGAGGTCGCCGCATGAGGGGCACTTCATCGTCTCGTTCCGGGGGTTATGTTGTTACCGTTCTCCCGGATAGAGCGGGAATTTCGCGCACAACTCGCGGACGCGCCCCCTCACCCTCGCCAGGTTGTCCTCGTCTTCGGGGTTGTCCAGAACCTCCAGTATCCAGCCGCCGACCGTATCCATCTCCGGCTCCTTGAGGCCCCGGGTGGTGACGGCGGGGGTCCCTATCCGTATGCCGGAGGTTATGAGAGGCTTTTGCGGGTCGAAGGGGATGGTGTTCTTGTTCAGGGTGATCCCCGCCGCGTCCAGGGCCTGCTCGGCCTGCTTGCCGGTCAGCTCCTTTGAACGCAGATCTACTAACATAAGATGGTTGTCCGTCCCGCCGGAGACAAGCCGCAGGCCGCCGCCTTTCAGCCTTTCGGCCAGTCGCTTGCAGTTTTTGACCACCTGCTCCTGGTATTTTCTGAACTCGTCCGTCATCGCCTCACCGAGCGCGACGGCCTTGGCGGCGATGACGTGCATCAGCGGCCCTCCCTGAAGGCCGGGGAAGACGGCGCGGTTTATCTCCTTTGCGTATTTCTCCTTGCAAAGGACCATTCCCGCCCTGGGGCCCCGCAGGGTCTTGTGTGTCGTGGTGGTGACGAAATCGGCGAGGGGCGTGGGGTTCGGGTGCAGCCCCGCGGCCACCAGCCCGGCTATGTGCGCCATGTCCACCATCAGCAGCGCCCCCACCTCGTCGCATATCTGCCGGAAAGGCTCCCAGGGGATTGTCCGCGGGTAGGCCGAAGCGCCGGCTATTATCAGCTTCGGCCTGTTCTCCACCGCCAGGCGCTCGAGCTCCTCGAAGTCTATGGTCTCGTCCTCTTTTTTAACGTTGTAGGGAACGACGTTGAACCACTTGCCGGACATGTTCAGCGGGTGGCCGTGGGACAGGTGCCCGCCGTGGGACAGGTTCAGCCCCATGATGGTGTCGCCGGGGTTGAGCATGGCGAACAGCACCGCCTGATTGGCCTGGGTTCCCGAGTGGGGCTGGACGTTGGCGTGTTCGGCCCCGAAAAGCTTTTTGGCGCGCTCTATGGCCAGGTTTTCCGCCACGTCCACATTCCGGCAGCCGCCGTAGTAGCGCCTGCCGGGGTAGCCTTCGGCGTACTTGTTGGTCAGGACGGAGCCCTGCGCCTCCAGCACGGCCCCGCTGGTGAAGTTCTCGGAGGCTATCAGCTCCAGGGTGTGTTTTTCGCGCTCCTCCTCGCCGTGGATCGCCTCCCAGACTTCCGGGTCCTGTTCTTTGAGGATGGACTCTGCTATCCGTGTTGTCATGCTCCGATTCTCCCGGGGGTTACTTGTCCTCTAGTTTTTTTATCTTGTCCAGCCGCCGGTCGTGCCGCCCCCCCTCGTAAGGCGTCGCGAGCCATATGTCCACGACGTCCTTGGCCACGTCCATGGCGGTGGTGCGCCCGCCCATCACCAGTATGTTGGAGTTGTTGTGCAGGCGGCTCATCTTGGCGGTGTAGTTGTCGTAGGCCAGGGTGGCCCGCACGCCGGGGAACTTGTTGGCGGTTATGGACATGCCTATCCCCGTGCCGCAAAGCAGGATGCCGCGCTTGAATTCCCCTTTGCTCACGGCCTTTGCCACCTTCTCGCCGTAGTCGGGGTAGTCCACGGATTTTTCCTCGTGAACCCCCATGTCCGTCACCTCGTACCCCTTCTCCTTCAGGTAGGCGGCGACGGCCTGTTTCAGCTCGAAGGCCCCGTGGTCGGAGGCTATGACTATCCTTTTGTCTTCTTCCATGATTATCCCTGGCCCGCCTGAAAGCTCTGAAAATATTCTATTATATGGGGCGCGTCTCGCGGCTGTCAAAGAAAGGCCGGATTCTGGCTGAAGGGCCGTTCCTCAAAAAGACCTTTGCGTGACCAGGGGCGAACACCTCCCCCTCACGGCCCGGCGGCGCGGCCGCCTGTAAGCTTTTCGTAAAAGCGTTCGAACTCTTCCTCGAACTTTTTTATGAGCCCCTCCCTCATGAAGGAGTAGTGGCCCGCCGAGGATATGATGATGTGCTCCCGGATACGCAGGTCCAGGAACCCGGCGGCGAAGACCATCTCCCTTGTCAGGGCCGCGTCCTCCGCCGAGGGCCGGGAGGAGCCTCCAGGGTGGTTGTGGGCCAACACCAGCGTGGTGGCGGAATGGGTGATGGCCTTTTCCATGAGCTCTCTTGGGGTGACGGCCACGCTCGCCGGGCCCCCGGCGGACAGGCTCTCCTCGTGGAGGATGGCGTTTTGCGAGCTTAAAAAGAGGACGTGGAAATATTCCCGCTTCTGGTCCCGCAGGGCGTGGGTGAAGTAGTCCAGGACCTCCTCGAAGGAGTTGACGTAGTTTTCCTTCAATATCCTCTCCCGCAGAAACTTCCTCGCGATGGAGTGGATGAGCCTTATGCCGAAGACGTTGGCCGGCCCTATCCCCTCCACCTTTTGCAGCTCATCGGCGGAGGCCTCCAGCACGGCGGAGAAGGAGCCGAACCGCTCCAGCGCCCTGCGGGCCGTAAGTTTGCAGTCCCTGCGCGGTGTGGCCAGCGTCAGCAGAAGCTCCACCACCTCGTCGTCGGTGAACTTGTCCAGCCCGAACTCCAGGAACTTCTCGCGGAGCCTGCGCCTGTGCCCTTCCGCCGTTCGCGGCGCGGGCCCTTTTTTGTCCGTCATGGCGACATCATGACGTCCGCTATGGTGAAGAGCATCAGCCCCATGCTCACGGCGCCGTTGACGTTGAAGAAGGCCACGTTCACCCGGGAGAGATCGTCCGGGCGCACGATGGAATGCTCGTAGTACAAAAGCGCCGCGGCGAGGAGAACCCCCGTTATGTATATCCACGACAGGCTCGACAGCGCCGCCAGCGCAAGCAGTAAGGCCACCATGACACCGTGGAACGCGGAGGACAAGGCGAGCGCCCGGGACGCGCCGAACCGCTGGGGGATGGAATGAAGGCCCACCCGGCGGTCGAACTCGATGTCCTGCAGGGAGTATATGGTGTCCAGCCCCGCCAGCCAGAAGACGACCGCCACCCCCAGCAGAAGAGGCGCCACCGCGATCTCCTCGCGGATCGCCACCCACGCCCCCACGGGCGCAAGGGCCAGCGCGGCCCCCAGGAAAAAATGGGAATACGGCGTGAAACGCTTGGTGTACGAGTAGAACAAGACAACCCCCAGCGCCACGGGGGAGAGGGTCAGCGCCAGCCGGTTCATCATGGCGCACACGACGACGAACCCCGCCGCCGACGCCGCGGTGAAGGCGATGTACACCGGCCTCGCCGCCCGGCCCGAAGGCAGGGCGCGGCCCGCGGTCCTGGGGTTTTCCCTGTCGTAGCGCTCGTCGGCGATCCTGTTGAAAGCCATCGCCGCCGAGCGGGCGAAGACCATCGCCGCCAGTATCAGCCCAAGGTCGCGCAGGCCCGGCGCGCCGCCCGCGGCCATGAAGGCGCTCATGATGGCGAAGGGCAGGGCGAAAACGGTGTGCTGTACCTTGATATCCTCCAGGATGGAGACGATCCCTCTCACGGCGCGCCGTTAAATGATCTCCAGCTTCGCGAACTTTCTCACAAGCTTCCTCTCGCCGAACCGTGGGAAGTATACCACCACCTTCGCCCCGTCGCCTCTCCCCTCGATCTTGCGGACGATCCCCACCCCGAATGAAGGATGCCGGGCCTTCGCCCCGACGGCCAGCTCTCCGTCCTTGGCGGCTGGCGCCGTTGTGGCGGCGGGCGCGGGGCGGGGTTTTTGAGACCGGGGGACAGGGGCGGCGAAAAGCGTCGCCTCGCCCCCCTCCTGCTCCAGGACCTCCGGCGGCAGATCGCGCAGGAAAGGGGAGGGTCTGGACACCTGCGTCACGCCGAACATCCTGCGCGCCTCGGTGTGGGTGATGAACAGACGTCTGCCCGCCCGGGTCATGGCCACGTACATAAGCCTGCGCTCCTCCTCCATCTGCGACGGGTCGTCCTTGCTCCTGGCGTGGGGGAAAAGGCCGTCCTCCAGCCCGGTCACGAAAACGATGGGGAACTCGAGCCCCTTGCTCACGTGGATCGTCATCAGCTTCACGGCCCCTGATCCCTCGTCCACGCCGTCGGCCTCGGCGACCAGGGCGGCCTGATCCAAAAAGGCCGCTATGGAGGCCCGTCCCTCTCTTTCCTGAAACTCCTCCGCCGCGGAGACAAGCTCGGTCAGGTTCTCCATCCTGGTCTGCGACTCGCTGCTTTTGTCCTCGGAGAGCCAGTCCATGTAGCCCGTTACGGTCAGCGCCTCGTTCAGCGCGTCGGCGGCGGTCATGTTCTGGGCCGCGGAGCGGATCTTCAGGAAAATCTCCCGGAAAGCCTCGAGTTTTTTCACCGCCCCCGCGTTCAGCCCCTCCACGCCGCCGAGGTCGTCCAGCATGGCCGAAAGCGGGGCTCCGGCGGCTTCGGCGGCGCGTTCGAGCTTCTCGATTGTGGCGGCGCCTATCCCCCGCGGCGGGGTGTTGATTATCCTTTTGAATGACACCGCGTCCAGTGGGTTCAGGACGGCGCGGAAATAGGCGAGGATGTCTTTTACCTCTCTGCGCTCGTAGAATTTGAGCCCGCCGTATATCTGGTACGGGATCCGTTCGCCCCTCAACACGTCCTCTATGGCGCGGGACTGGGAGTTCGTCCTGTAGAAGACGGCGAAATCGTTCAGGGACGCTCCCCCGTCCAGGAGTTTATTAATCGTTTTCGCCACGTAGCGCGCCTCGTCCCCCTCGTCGAAGGCCCGGTACAGGCGTATGTTCTCCCCTCCCGCGTTGCTCGTCCAGAGCTTTTTGGGTTTGCGGCCGGGGTTGCGGGCCACGACGGCCCCGGCGGCCTCCAGTATCTTTTGCGTGGACCGGTAGTTTCTCTCCAGCAGGATGACCTTCGTATCCGGGTAGTCCTTCTCGAAGTTCAGTATGTTCCCGATGTTGGCGCCGCGCCAACGGTATATCGACTGGTCGTCGTCCCCCACCACACATATGTTCCTGTGATCGCCCACGATCAGGCGGATGATCTCGTACTGCGCCGTGTTGGTGTCCTGGAACTCGTCCACGAGCAGGTGGAGGAAACGTTCCCGGTAGTAGCTCCTGACGGCCTCCTCTCTCCTTAAAAGCTCCACCGTTCTGCCGAGCAGGTCGTCGAAATCCATGACCGACGCCTCCCGCAGCCTCTTCTCATAAAGGTGGAACAGGCGCAGAAACTCCGCGTGGCGCCTGGGGTTGAGCTCCTTTTCGGCCTGTTCCGGCCCCTTCAGCTTGTTCTTGAAGCTTGAGATCATGGCCGCCATCTGGCGGGCCGGGTGGAGCTTTTCCGGCAGACCGAGGTCGTCGAGGCAGGACTTTATCAGCCGTTTCTGGTCCTGGGCGTCGTAGACGGAAAAATCCTTCTGATAGCCTATTTTCCCGGCGTCGCGGCGCAGCATCCGAAGGCAGGCGGAATGGAAGGTGGATATCCATATATCCCCCCCCCGCGTCCCGGTGAGCGCCAGGGCCCGTTCCTTCATCTCCGCGGCGGCCTTGTTGGTGAAGGTCAGCGCCATGACCCGGCCGGGGCTTGCCCCCTCGGCGATCAGGCGGGCGATCCTGTACGTTATGACCCTGGTCTTCCCGGAGCCCGCGCCGGCGAGAATCAGGATCGGGCCGCCTTCGGCCATGACCGCCTCGAACTGTTTTTCGTTCAGCTCTTTTTGAAGGAGGCCTCTGTCGAGGGCGGGCCGCGGCCGGGCCGCCCGCAGGGTCTGCGTCATGGCGCCGCGGAGAGGAAAGCGGCGATCTTCTCGTAGGGCTTGTAGCCCCTTATGATCTGCGCGAGCTTGCCGCCGTGGTATATGGCCATGGTGGGGGTGAGGTAGACCCCCAGCGCCTCCGCCCTTTTCATGTCCGCGTTCACCTTCGCGGTGACCTTGCGTTTCAGGTCATCGGTGAACTCCATCTCCTCAAGCAGCGGCTTGAGATAGCCGTAGAGGCTTTCCTGGTTTTCGAACACTTTCCGCCTCGCTTCAAGATACTCCTCCCTGCCGCTGGTGAAGGCCAGGGCGTTGACGTAGGAGGCGGCCACGGGGGATATCTTGTGCCCTCTTATTATATAGTCGCGATAGACTATGAGGACATTCGGGTGATTCTCCCTGATCTTGTCCACCTCGGCCTCCATCTTGCGGCAGTGCGGGCACTCGTAGTCCGAGAAAATCTCGACCCTCACATCGGCGTCCGGGTCTCCCTCGTAGGTGACAAGCTCGCCCGCGCCGGAGGGGGCGGACGGGCCTCCGAGCGTCACCGGCAGCGCAAGCCCGATGAAGACCACCAGCGCGATGATTGGGACAGGCCACAGCTTCCCCGGCAGCAGGAACTTTTCAGTTTTCACGCTCCAGGCCGCGGTCAGGACGAACAGGACGACGACCGTGAAGAACTGTATCAGGCAGAACAGGCAGTAAACGTGGATGACCGCCGCCATCACCCACAGGAAGTAGAACTCCGCCCCCAGCAGCGCCGCCGCCATCGGCAAAACCGCGGCGGGGAAATAGGCGAGCAGCAGCCCGAACACGATGTAGGACAAAAGCCCCCAGTAGGCCACCGACACGCCGAACATCTTTGAGTAGGGCGTGGAGGCCACGTCGGCGCAGCCGCTGGAGTCCCCGCCGCAAAGCTCCATTATCCAGGGGTAGTGGTGGGACAGCTCCGTCACGATGGTGAGGGCGACGCCGAACATGGTTACGGCGTACAGGGCGATCTTCAGCTTTTTTTCCATTCTCCCGCTTATTTCCTCTGGTTGTTTTCAGGCGCCGGGGGGTCGTCCCCTTCGTTCTCGTTCTCGTCTTCCTCCGGGGCTTCCGTCACGATCTCCGTCTCCTCCCCGGCCTCCCAGTATGGCTCGGCGTTGAAGTGCCGGCTCAGGCTCTCCTCCTCGGCCACGGTGGGGTTATACGGGTCCATCACCATGGGCGCGGCGGCTATATGCTCCAGGGAGCAGTTGATGTCCAGACGGGACATCCCCGCCTTGACAAGGGCGCTCCAGGGCAGCAGCACACGTTTGCCTCGTATGGACAGGAACCCGCCCACCTCTATGATGGCGTAGCGGGGCTTGTGGGTGTCCTCGTCCACCAGCAGGTCGCGCACACCAGCCACGTCTCTTTCCATGCTGTCGTAGACGTAATAGCCTATGACCCTGTCCTGCGGGCTCAGGTCGTAATTTACACTGGACGCCGTGACAAGACCCATGTCTCCGCCATGTTATGAAGGGATTGAAACACGATATGTCATCAGGCTGATTTTAGATTAACGGGTTGTTTAAATCAATGTGGACCCCAGGGAAGGCGCATGGGGATTGCCCTGATTTGGATTTCCTCCAAAAGGCGAAGAGTGGGGCCGCGCGGCGCCGGAAAAGGTTAAACTATCAGCCATGGGAAAAAAGTGGATCAAGATCAGCGTCCTGGTGGACTCATCCTTCGCCGATGACGCCGCCGCCTCGCTGGCCTTCGAGACAGGGCGGCCGGTGGAGATGGGCGAAGCGGGCGGCGGTCTCGTGAAGGTGACGGTCTGGTTCGAAAACGGGGAGGGGGAGCGCCCGGAGCTTGTCGAGGCCGTCAGGAGGGCGATCGGCCTGTGGGTCTCCGGGGCCTCGGAGGCGGAGACTCCCGAGACGGCCGAGGAGGAGGACAGGGACTGGCTCGCGCTGTGGAAAAAGTCGTTCAAACCCCTTCCCGTGGGGGAGCGTCTGGTGATCGTTCCCTCCTGGGAGGGGCTGCCGGTGGACGGGGAGAGGCTGCCGGTCATCCTGGACCCGGGCATGGCCTTCGGCACCGGTCATCATCCCACCACGGCGGGATGCCTGGTTCTGCTTGAAAAATACGCCGCCTCCAGTGTCCTGGACGTGGGGACGGGGTCCGGCGTCCTGGCCATAGCGGCGGCGAAGCTGGGGGCGGAAAGGGTTCTGGGTGTAGATACGGACGCGGAGGCCGTCCGCGTGGCGATGGACAACGCCAGAATAAACAAGGCGCAAGACAGGGTGCGGATAGTCGAGGGCACGGCGGGGGCCGCCCCGGGCGAGTTCGGCCTGGTCGTGGCCAACCTTTACGCCAGTGTCATCACGAAAACCGCCGGAACCCTGCGCGAAAAAACGGCGCCAGGCGGGGCGCTGATAGTGTCCGGACTGAGGGCGGAGCAGACCCGGGCGGCGCAAAAGAGCCTTTTCGCCGAGGGGTTTTCGCCCATGGAGCAGCTTCGGGAGAAGGATTGGGTGACCCTGGCTTTCCGAAGGGACCGGCGGATGGGCTGACGAAAAGGCTTTGCATTCCCGGCGTCATTGATGTATAAATATAAAAACTTTGGCAGGGCGCGCTGGCCGTGGCGCCGGAGGGCTCTGTCAGCGCTCTAGGGTTCATAACCGGTTTACTCCTTTGTCTTAAACACTAACGCCTTGCGTGAGCGGCCCATTCGAGGCCGCTTGTCCGACACCCAGGAAAACCGGATGCGAATCACTTTTTTTTGGCCGCGGCGCGGCGGGTCTTGATGACCGGCTCACCCGTGGCGGGCCACCGGGCGCTACGGATCACGGCGCGCCCTTTTTCCAGGATTTTAGGAACTTGAAACGAAAGAGAAAACCAGGCAAGAACAAAAAGTCCGCTCCTCCCGCCAGGAAGGGCAAAGGGCAGCCCCCCAGGGGGAAAACCGCCGTCGAAGAATGGCGCCCCAACGGCTACACCGACAGCAAATACATGGACACCCCCAAAATGAGCGTCGAGGAGCGGAAAGCGGCTCAGCTTGCCAAGTGGCGCAAAGAGTTGGGACTCGACTAAAGCGCCGGCCTTACGGTTTCAGGTAGATCCAGCCTTCCAGCTGCCTTTCGGCGATCTCGGCGAGGCCGGCCGTTGCGTAGGAGACGTCTGGCAGCAGGTTTTCCCGCAGGTGGCCGGTGGCGGTCAGCGTGTTCCCGCAGGCGACGAACTCCACACCGTATATCGTGAAAGACTGTATGCGGTCGGCGAAGGGTGAGCCTTTCATGACCATCCCGATAGCCGGGCCGTAGACCACGACGGCGATCCTGACGTTGTTCTCATAGAACTTCAGCAGGTTACGGACGTTGTTCAGCACCGTCTGCTGGTGTTTTTCGTCCGGGCTGTTCATCTGGATGACGAGCTTTCGCGGGTTTTCGAAAGAGGGCGGAGGCTGCGCGATCGTCCCCTCGTCACCCTCCGCGGCGAAGACGGCCGGGGCGGGGGCGAACACGGCCATCGCGGCGATGACGGCCAGGGCTGCGGTTGCTGTGAAGCGGCTCATTTTTTACCCCTTGAAAGATTCGAGTGGCTTACCCATTCAGTCTATAAAACTTTTGGACGGCTGTCTTCAGCGCCGGGGCAAAAAAAATGCCCGGCCGGCGGGGCGGGCCGACCGGGCGTGAGCCATCGGGGAGACAGCTCAACAGAGGGCATAACGGTGGGTTAAAGCCCTAGTCATCGTCATGATCGTCATCATGATCGTCGTCATCATGATCGTCGTCATCGTCATCGTCATCGTCGTATCCGTCGCTATGGCAGGCGGCGCAGGCGCGGCCATCGGTGTTGTTATGGCTCCAGCGCCAGCTTATCCCGCTGGTGTGGCACCATTCGCACTCGTAACCGCTGTAATGCTTGCTGTGACAGGAGGAGCACCCGGAGGTGATCCCGCTGTGGCTGAAGGCGGCGGTCTGGCCCCAGCTCGGGTACGAGTGGCAGTTTTCGCATGTCGTCCCGTAATGGTTGGCCGGAGCGCGGCTCGCATGGCAGCCGGAGCAGCCGGAAGTATAGTTATGAGACCCCGCGCCGCCGCTCAGCGCCCAGGAGCCGCCGGAATACTGGTGGCAGTTCTCGCACCCGCTGGTCCGGCCGTCGCCTGAGTGGCTTGAAGGGTAGTCTCCCGAGTGGCAGCTTGAGCAGTTCGATGTCAGCGCCCCGTGGTATTCGCGGTGGTCGACCCGTGTATGGGACGTGAAGCTGTCGGAATAGTGGCACGCGTTGCAACGGGTTCCCGTGTTGTAGTCGGGGTGCGGCAGTATGGACGTGGACGCGTAGTCGTTGGCGTGGCACTGGTAACATACCTGGTCGTTCGGAACCGAGCGGCCGTTCGTGTAGGCCGCGCTCGTGGTGTGACAGTCGCCGCACTGGTAGCCTGAGTGAGGCCCGGCAAGATACGAGTCGTGCCAGGATGTGTCCGGCGTCCTCGCTATGCCGCTGAGATCGGAAGGCGCCTGCGTCGTCCCGCCGTTCGAAGAAGAGGAGGGGGAATCCTCGGCTCCTCCGCCACAGGCCGCGACAAAAAACATGACCGCCAGCGCGGCGCCATACAGGGCTTTTTTCCTGATCCAGTCTGTCCGCATGATCTTTTTGAAGCTTGAAATTTCCATGTTCCACATATGCCTTACCAAACCTCCACCGCTATTCCTCCTCATGTCCTGCGTTTAAAAGCACACGCTATGCCATTTGTCCACGGCGGGGCCGGCGGGGCCGGCGGCAAAGGATGGGGCCCGGGCAAGTTTTTGATTCTACAGGCTATTTCTCGGATCTTGGCCAGAGCGCCCGCCGCCGGGCGTATGAAAGGAGATTGCGATCCGGCTCCGCCGAGTGTCCTGATTCAGGTCACACTGTCTTTATAAAGACGGTTTCGCAACTGATTTTCCGCCCCGGGGTTTCCGGGTGTTAATATCTTCTGTTATGAAAAAGATACTGATCCTGGCGCCGCTCGTTCTGGCCGCGGGCGCGGCGGCTTTCTACCTGAACCGGGAGATGCGCCCGGAGGAGTACGCCGGCAAGACCACGACGGCCATCCGCGGCGATCTTGTGACCGCCGTCTCCGCCACGGGGACCGTGGAGCCTAATTTCAAGGTGGAGGTGAAGTCCAAAGCCTCCGGCGAGATTTTGAGTTTTCCCTTCGAGCCGGGGGACAAGGTCTCCGCCGGACAGCAATTGCTGCGGCTCGACCCGGAGACGGAGAAAAGAAACGTCGCCCTGGCCCGCGCCGACCTTGCCCGGGCGGAAGCCGAGCTTGAATACGCAAGGGCCACCCTCATGGAGCGCGAGTCCAAGCTGAAGCGTACCCGCAGCCTCCATGAACGCGGCCTGGTCGCCAAAGAGGAGCTGGAAGCCGCCGAGGCCGCCGCCGCCACGGCCGCCGCCAGGGTCAACGAGGCGTCCGCGGCCCTCCGCAAGGCGGAACTTGCCGTGGAGGACGCCGAGGAGCGGCTTTCGGAGACCGTCATAAACTCCCCCCTCGACGGCGTCCTGATCGAAAAGAGCGTGGAGAGGGGGCAGATCATCTCCTCCGGCATAACATCCTTCACCGGGGGTACGACGCTTTGCGTGCTGGCGGACCTTTCCCTGGTCTTCGTGATGACGCTGGTGGACGAGACGGACATCGGGATGGCGCACGAGGGGCAGGAGGCCAGGATGACCGTGGACGCCTACCCGGAGAAAGTTTTTGAAGGAACCGTAAGGCGCATTTACCCCATGGGAGAGATGGAGGACAATATAACCTTTTTCAAGGTGAAGGTGAAGGCCGGGGCGGACGGGGCGAGGTTTTTGCGCCCCGGCATGACGGCCAACGTGGACCTGATTGTCGATAGCCGAAAAGACGTCCTGATAGTCCCCGACGAGACCATCAGAAGAGACGATGACGGGAAGACATACGTCTACGTCCTGGAAAAGGGCCGCCCTTCGCCGCGGAAGGTCACGGTGGGCCTGACGAACGGTTTCGAGACACAGGTCACGGAAGGGCTTTCCGAGGGGGAGCGGATACTTCTGCGCCCGCCGCCCGCCGCATGATCGAGATCGCCGATATCCGCAAGGTCTACAGGCTCGAAGGCGCCGAGGTGGAGGCGCTCAAGGGGGTGAGCGTCACCATAGAGAAAGGCTCCTTCACGGCGCTGATGGGCCCCTCCGGCTCCGGCAAGTCCACCCTGATGAACATACTGGGGCTTCTGGACACGCCCACCAGCGGCGCCTATTACCTGAACGGAAAAGATGTCGCCGGGCTCTCCGAGGACGAACTGGCGGCGATAAGAAACAGGGAGATAGGGTTCGTCTTCCAGAGCCACAACCTCCTGCCCCGCAACACCGTCCTCGAAAACGTTCTCCTGCCGCTCTACTACCGCGGCGAGGCGGACCCATCGAAAAAGGGGAGGGAGGCCCTCGAGAGAGTGGGGCTGGGAGGGCGGACAAAACATTTCCCCGGCCAGATTTCCGGCGGCGAGTCCCAGCGGGCCGCCATAGCGAGGGCCATCGTGGGCGGCCCGGGCGTGATCCTGGCCGACGAGCCGACGGGAAACCTGGACACGGCGACGGGGGAGAGGATAATCAGCCTCTTAAAAGAACTGAACGATTCCGGCGTTACATTAATAGTGGTGACCCACGACCCGGAGATAGCCTCCCACGCGGGGAGGATATTGAGAATACGCGACGGCAGGCTGGAGGAATAGCGGGTTTTTTGAGAAAGCCGCGAAATTATGATGTCATTCTGAGCGCAGCGAAGAATCTCGATCCGTGACATTCGATAAGCCGCGGGACTCTTCGTCGCCTGACGGCTCCTCAGAATGACATTTCGCGGCTTTTTCGAGCGCCTGACAGGCCGCCGCCACTGTGACCGACTGGAGCGCCTCATGGAGCACACCGCCGACGCGGAAAAGCTGGCCATAGCGCTGATGACCCTGGGGGCCCTGCTGCTGATCGGGTTCGCCGCGGAGGGGCTCGGCCGCCGAACGAAGCTTCCCCGGGTCACCCTCATGCTGCTGTTCGGGTTTCTCATCGGCCCTTCGGCTCTCGACCTTTTGCCGGACCTCGGCTCGGAGTGGTTTCCCGCCGTGGCGGACATGGCGCTGGTGATGATCGGCTTCCTGCTGGGTGAGACCCTGACTGTTGCGTCTCTTAGAAAGCATGGCAGGCTGGTGATGTGGATATCGGGAATGGTCGTTGTCATGACAATGGCGGTGATGGGGCTGGGGCTCGCCGTCATGGGTATGCCGGTGGCGCTTGCGCTCCTTCTGGCCGGGATCGCCCCCGCCACCGATCCGGCGGCGACGGTGGACGTTATCCATGAGACGGGGTCTGGAAACCGTTTTTCAAAGACTTTGCTTGGGGTCGTGGCCGTGGACGACGCCTGGGGGCTTATCGCTTTCAGCCTCATGCTGGCCGCGGCGCAGACCTTCGCGGGACTGGAAGGCGGCCTGGACGCCATCGCCGGCGGCGCATGGGACCTTGCCGGGGCGGTCATGGTCGGGCTTGCGCTGGGGGTACCCATGGCCTATGCCACGGGAAGGGTCCGGCCGGGAGAGCCGACGCTGGCGGAGGCTTTGGGCCTTGTTTTCCTCTGCGGCGGCGTGGCGCTGTGGCTCGATGTCTCGTTCCTGCTTGCGGCCATGATGATGGGCTCCGCCGTGGCGAACCTGGCGAAGCATCACGAGAGGCCCTTTCACGCCATAGAGGGGATCGACTGGCCCTTCATGATCCTTTTTTTCATCCTCGCGGGAGCGTCACTCAAGGCGGAGTCGCTGCTCCAGGTCGGCGGAGTCGGGCTGGCATATGTCCTCCTGCGGGTAGCGGGACGCATGGCTGGCGCCTGGACAGGCGCCGTTCTGGGCGGCGCGGAGGGTGTTTTCCGCAAATGGATGGGCGTGGCTCTTCTGCCCCAGGCGGGAGTGGCTATGGGGATGGCGCTGGTGGCGGCGAGACGGTTTCCCGATTTCATGGAGACGATATTGCCCGTGGTGATAGGAGCGACAATATTTTTTGAGATTATAGGCCCAGTGTTCACGAGGATCGCCCTGACCAGGGCGGGAGAGAGAAAAAAGAGCGCGTAATAAAAAAAGGCCGGAGCGCCCTCAAGCCGCCCCGGCCCGGTCCGCCGCGCCCGCGGGTCACTTGATTTTCTTGACGATCTTCTCCGCGGTCTTCTTGCTGTAATAGGCGCACCGGCCCCTCTTCGAGTCCGGCTCTATGCTCGCCGCCTTCGCGGCGTCCTTGAACTTCTTGTCCGACACGTTGAAATGCCTGGCCCACTTGGCCGCCGTCATGACCTCTTCAGACATCCGGCAGAGACTCCTCCATTGAAAGTCTGGACTGTGTTCAACCTGATACCAAGTCTACCATAACCCCCCCTCCCGGCCCCGGCCCGGAAAGCGCCGGGGGGTTTTACCATCCACGCCGGATGTATATAATGTAGGCTCCTGCTGGTCCTATCGATTTTTATCTGAACGGGTAGATTATGACTTCAAAGACCAAGAAGCCGTATACCATCGTCCGGGACAAGGTGATCCTGGATTTCGCCAGTCTTTACTGCGAGACGCCGGGGAAGCTTTTGCGAAGCGAGCTTTTCTCCGAGGTTGTGAAAAGGTTCCTGGCCAGGGTGGAGAGGAAGGGCAGCTCCTCCCACGTCTTTATAAAGGACGCTCTGCCGGACATGGACATGGAAGAGAAGACCGCCAGCGTCGTCGGCTTTCTGCGGCTGATATCCGCCTATTCCACCGAGGAGGTCAGCGACATGGCGCCGCAGCACAACTGCCTCATGGCCGACAGGGTGCGGATGGGCGACTTCGTCCAGGACCTTTACAACTTCTGGCGGCGGCTGGAGCGTTTTATTTACATAGAGTCGGCCCACAGGACCGAGCACACCGAAAGCGATGTCCATCACGTCCGGTTCATAAAGTACAACGAGGACCTGAAGAACCTGGTGCTTTACGTCTACCGCCGGGTGCTGGAGAACCTCTCCGGCAAGATTCCCAGGGTGTACCGCCAGTTGCCGGCGGGGGCGAACATGGGCATGATCCTTGAGAAGGCGCCCTGGGACGCGCCCGAAAAGTACAAGCCGCTGGCCGACATACCCTTCATCCTGATGACCCTCATCGAGCCTCCGCTCATCCTTTATCCCGGGGCGACGAAGAGGAAGGGGGGTATCGGCGAGATAAAAGGGCTCGACGTGGAGGCGCTGCGGATCGACCCGGCGGAATGGTTCTGCCTGCCGCTGAAAGTCGGGGAGCTTACGGCGTTCATCTATTTCCACCAGGACTTTATCTCGCTGGGCCTTTCCATGAGCAACCTTTTCGAGATGGCCGAGTACGAGGACATAAAAGACAAAAGGCCCGACCTCGCGCTGGTCTTCGGGGTGAAAGACGGCCTGGGGGACAACCCCACCGTCTTCTACGACGACGCGGAGAACGAGATGATGGTGGGGGTCGTCCGCGGCTCGGAGGAGATGGACTACTTCGGCTATTTCAAGAAAATGACCCTCACCCTCCACAACGTGGTGATGATAAAGCGCGGCAGGCTCCCCCTGCATGGCGCCATGGTCTACATCAAGCTCAAGGAGGGCAAAAGCGCCAACGTCGTCATGGTGGGGGACTCCGGCGCGGGCAAGTCCGAGACGCTGGAGGCGATGCGCTCCCTGGCGGGCGAGCACATCTGCGAGATGCGGGTGATATTCGACGACATGGGCTCGCTGGGAGTGGACGAGAACGGGCGCGTGGCGGGATACGGCACGGAGACGGGCGCTTTCGTCCGGCTGGACGACCTGCAGGCGGGCTACGCCTATGAGCAGATCGACCGCAGCATCTTCATGAACCCGGACAAGACCAACGCCCGGCTGATAATACCCATCACCACCTACCACGACATCATCGACGGCTACCCCGTCGACCTTCTGCTCTACGCCAACAACTACGACCTCGTCGAGGAGGGCAGCCCCACCATCGACTTCTTCTCAAGCCGCGAGGAGGCCCTCTCCATCTTCCGCAGCGGCGCGCGCCTGGCCAAGGGCACCACCGACGAGAAGGGCCTGACCCACAGCTACTTCGCCAACCCCTTCGGCGCGCCCCAGCGCAAGGCCGACCACGCCAGGGCGGAGGAGTTCTACTTCAAGAAGATGTTCGAGGACGGCGTGAAGGTGGGGCAGATCAGAACCCGCCTCGGCGTCGAAGGCTTCGAGCAGGACGGCCCCCGCGCCGCCTCCATGGAGCTTTTCAAGATCATCCAGGGGCTCTAGGAAGAGGGGGGAGCGGCTTGCGTTCCCGAAGGCTTGCCGCTTTAACGGCGAGACATGAAAATACGCGATATAATCAAGATGATTGAAAAAGACGGATGGTATCGTGTGACGACAAGAGGAAGCCATAGGCAATACAAGCATCCGGAAAAGAGGGGACGGGTTGCCATCGCGGGACATCCCGGCGATGATGTTGCGCCCGGCACACTGAACAGCGTCCCCAAGCAGGCCGGTTTGAAAGGCAAATAAATCATGCGAAAATATTTAATCGTTATTGAAAAGGCGGGTGATAACTACTCCGCCTTTTCGCCGGACCTGCCGGGCTGTGTCGCGACTGGGAAAACGCCGGAGGAGACGGAGCGCAACATGAAAGAGGCGATCGAGTCTCACCTTCGCGGCATGGAGGAAGACGGGACGCCGATACCAGAGCCCAGCTCTCTGGCCAAGTATTGCGAGGTCTGAAAAACTCGCCTTTTTCCTTGAGAACAAGATTCCCGAAATGAATTTTCCTCCACCGGGTTGCATTGAACCACATGCGGTATTGTTGACCAGGCCACCTGATAATCAATTGTTGTACAAGGTGATGCGGATAGAAGATCTATTAAAGTCTATTTCAAGAAAATATCTTCATTTTAATCGCGTGGACAGCTACAAAGATTTCCCTGGAGCGGACAGACATGACGGAGAGCAATTACCGATAGACCAGAACGGCAACAAAAATTCGAAATTCATAAAATCACCAACGTTCTCGGCTTTTGATTCTTACAATAAAAGCCGCGCCAGAACCTATGCCTGTTGCTTTTCCACGGAGGACACAAATTATATCTGGAGCGAATACGGAAATGGCGGAGAAAAAGGGAAAGCATGTCTTGTTTTTGAATTTGGCAAATTACGCTTGAGGTTAAATGAAACTCTACAACCTGGCAATTCGGCGCTCGAATATAACGGTAAACGTTGCCGCCAAATATTTTCGGTGAATTACGGTTGCGTCGAATATGTGGGTAGGAAAACATTCCAGGCAAATACAGATAAACTGCCAAATCCGATAAAGTACACATATTTCAAAGACAAGGAATATGAGAAAGATAAGGAATTGCGGATTTCATTGTCGACCATAGCTATAGGCAAATTCGTACTAAACGAGGGCAGTGAGATGGAATTCCCCCCACATTTGCAAGTCGCGTTTGATTTCAAAGCGGCAATAGAGGATGGCACGAGTCCGCAACTTTTAGTTTCCAAAGATTGTGATTTGGATTTCCTTCATTTCGAATTGAAGCGGTTAGGGGTGGACCCCGATGTTTGGACAGGATGTTAAAGTGGATTCCGTGAGATGAAGGAGGAATCATTTTTATGTCCAAACGAAGGAAGCAGTTAGTGTAATTCTTGTTCCACTAACACGGGCCTTTCCATTTTCAAAGAAGCCGTTGTTTCAGGAGCCTGCTCGAGGTGGAAAGCTTTTAAGAGCGCGGCCCCAAGCGGCCGCACGATTTTGAGGAGGAGGAACCCGCATGGCCAAGGAGTGGGGGACGATAACCGAAAACCTCAAAAAATTCGCCGAGGAGCAGAAGGTCTTCTATATCGCGTCGGCCTCGGGCGATGACGACGTGAACGTCTCCCCGAAAGGGGTGGCGCCGCTTCGCGTGGTGGACGAAAAGACGGTGATCTACCCCGACTACCACGGCTCCGGAAACCAGACCGCCAGGCACATTTCCGAGGGCGGCAAGGCGACGCTGCTTTTCAACTCCTACGGCGAAAAGCCGCTCATCCTGCGGTTCTACTGCAGGGGCCGCGTTGTGGCGAAAGGCGGCGAGGAGTTCGAAAAACTCTGCCGGGAGCATTACTCCGGCCTCGACCCTCAACAATTCCGCCAGCTCTTCGTCTTCGACGTCTACCGCGTGCAGACAAGCTGCGGCTATGGCGTGCCGATGATGAAGTACGTCGGCGACAGGAGCGGCGCGCCGTATTTCAAGGAGCTGTACGGACAGTAGCGGTTCCGCCGCCTCTCAGCGCGGGGCCAGGACTCCGCTTTTGAGAAAATGTTCGCCGAAAGGATCGCTCCCCGCCGTGGCGATGTAATAGACGCGGTAAGAGCCGCCCGGCAGCTCTACCGCCGTGGGGTCAAGCGCGTTGCCGCCCCCGCTTTCTTCTATGACCGGGCTGGTCTCGACGCTCCAGGTCAGGCCGTCGTCCGATGTCCCCACGTAGATCTTCTGTGGGGGCTGGCCCGGCCCCGTGGCGAAAAGGCCGACCCAGCCACCATCCTCGGCTTTCAATATATATGGATCGACGAAGCCGCCGGTCGTTCTGTAGCCCGCCTCTTCGGTGAAGCTGACGCCGTCGGCCGCGACGGCGCTCTTTATGACCTCCAGCGACCCCGTCTCCGAGTCCACCCAAAAAATTCTGACCCTCCCGTCCGGCGCCATGATCGTGTCCGGCACGCCCCAGGCCTGCGTTCCGGTGGTGTTTTTAATCCCCGTGGCCGCCTCCGGGGTGAAGGTCAGCCCGTCGGGCGACGTGGCGGTCATGATCTCCTCCCCGCCGCCGACGTAATACATCCGCCAGGAGCCGCCGGGAAGCTCTATCAGGGTCGGGTCGGAGCCTTCCGGGGGCGAGGCGTCATTTCGCTGGAAGGACAGGCCGTCCGCCGCTGTGTAGACTCCCATCCCGCCGACGCCGGTGGTGTAGAGCCTGACGGAGCCGCCCGGCAACGTGACCGCCTCCGGCGACACCACGTCCGTTATCCCGAAATCCACGTTGTCGGGGGTGAAAGTCCACGCCGACGCGCCACCGCCCCCGCCATTGTCCTGGGCCGCGCCGTTCCCTCCGCCTCCGCCGCAAGCGGCGGCGATAAGAATGAACAGCGGTAAAAGGTGTTTTGGTCTCATGGCGCCCCTCCTTGTGTTCATAACTTCCATCAAACCCGCCCGGCTCCGAAAAAAGGCGGCGGCCCGCTCCCTCACCTTTTTACCGCCGCGCCCATGTACATCTGCCCCAGATTTTTTATCGTCCGGGGGACGAGCCAGAGCCCGTCGTCCATAAGGAACTTTTCGAGCCGGACGATCTCGAGCCCGCTGTCTTTAACGAGCTGTTCAATGTCCCGGTCGAGATGGCACCCGTCCCCGATTATCTTCTGGATGGGGTTGAGCCGCCTCTGCCATCTGCGCGCCGCCTCATCATCGCTGCGCCCATGTTCGAGAAAGAAAAAGACCCCGCCCGGTTTGAGGACGCGGCGCGCCTCCGAGAGGGCCTTCTCCACCTCCGGGATGCTGCACAGCGCGCAGGTCGTCACCACGCTGTCGAACGAGCCGTCCTCCATCGGCAGCGCCTCTCCGCTCATGGTGTGATACTCCACCTTCAAAGGCGAGGCGGCAATCCGCCTGCGGGCGATTTTCTCGACGCCTTCGTTGGAGTCCACGGCGACGAGGCTCTCCACCTCCACCGGATAACTCGGAAGGTTCAGCCCCGTGCCGAAACCGATCTCAAGGGCCCTGCCCCGGATGTCCGACAGGGCCGCCTGCCGCCATCCCCCCAGCGTCCGGCCGGACATGAAAACGTCCATCAGACGGGGGAATATCACCCTGGAATAGAACCCGCTCATAACGTCTCAGTCGCCTCTTGGCTTTTTCCACTCTCCCCTCCCCTGGAGGGAGGGTTTTTGAGGTTGAGGCCCGAAACCCAAACGCGCCCACGAAAGTCAGCAAATCTCCCCTTCCCCGGCGTGAGGGGATTAAGGGGAGGGGGTATAGTAAATTCATACACCCCCGCCTTTATCCTTGGCGAGAAGGAGGGCGACATTTGTGAAACAGCCGTTCAGGCCTCCGCGGCGGCTACAGGGTCCGCAGGTACTCCACGATGGCCCCCAGTTGTTTCGGGTCGCACGCGCCGGTGGGGGGGCAGTTGTGCGCGGCCCTTTCCATCAGCTGGTCGTGGGTGTATTTTTTGCCAACTCCCTTGAACGAAGGGCCCATGCCCCCCTCCGCGCCGGTCGGTCCGTGGCATTTGAAGCATTTGAACTTCGCCGACTGGTAGAGCTCCTTGCCCTTCGCCGCTTTCGATGACATGTTCGACGACGCCCCTGCCGCGGCGGCGAGGAAAACGGCGGCGAGGATGGTAAACGTGACCGAAAGAGCTTTTGTCCTTGTCATGCCGACTCCTGAATTATAAGTTTCAAGCTCATCCCGCGCGCCCCCGGCGCGCCCTTGCAAAGCCGTTTTACCATGATTATGCTAGCATACCGTTCTGGAAGCCGCGAAAAGAGAGAAAGAGGGAGAAAATGGGCGCGCTGGACGATTTCCTCGAAAAACAAGGGGTGGTGACCGGGCATCTGGCCGCGGCGGCGGAACAGATTCCCGAGGAGAAGGCCGCGTGGGCGCCGTGCGAAAAATGCCTGCCGTGGCTCTATCTCATCCATCACACCAGCATCCACAGGGCGCTTTTCCTGAAGATTTTCAAGGGTGAGCCATACGACTTCCCCGGCTGCTACACTGCCCCTGAGAACCAGGCGAAAAACCCGAAAGAGGCCGCGCAGGTAATCACAAGCTCCTGGGAGGAGTTCAGGGCCTACCTCGAATCCCAACCGGAGGATTTCGTGGGAAGGGAGTTCGACCCGCCCTGGGGCGGACCGGGGATCACCGTGGAGAACATGCTCTGGTGGATGCATGAGGAGAGCGTCCACCACAGGGGCCAGGCGTGGATGTACGCCAGGATGAACGGGATCACCCCGCCGCCGATATGGGGCACAGAGGAGGCCTGACAGGTTGTCAAAAAACTATTTCCAATTGTCATCCTGAGCGAAGCGAAAAATCCCGTTGCCCTCTCGGTAATGAGAGTCTTTGCCTTCGGCCCAGGGGGGGGCGGGCTCAGCATGAGATACTAAATAAACGGCGCCGTCCCGAGGCGGGAGCCGAAAGGTTTTGAGTTTCGCCGGGCAGGGCCGGCAAAAGGATGGCGGTATGGCGGAAAGGCTGATATTCATCCGGCACGGCGTTACCGGGCTGAACCTCCAGAAAAGGTTCATCGGCGCCACGGACGCCCCCCTGGCCCCCGAGGGCGAGCGCCAGGCCGAAAGGCTGGCCGCGCCGCTGGGCAGGATCGGGCCGGACAGGATACTCTCAAGCCCCATGAGACGAGCCGTCGCCACCGCCGAGATCGCCTCCGAAGGGCTGGGGCTGGAGATCGAGATAGACGAAAACCTCAGGGAGATAGACTTCGGCGAGTGGGAAGGGCTCACTTTCGAGCGGATCGAGGCGAAATACGGCGAGGCGGCCAGACGCTGGACGAAGTGGGAGGAGGATTTCGAGTTTCCCGGCGGCGAGCGGATCGGGGACTTTTTTGAGAGGGTGAGAAGAGTCCGCCGCAGGCTGGAGGCCGATCCCGCGGAAAACCTGGCCGTTTTCACCCACAGCGGCCTGATCCGCGTCCTGCTATGCTTTCTTTTCGATATACCGGCGAGCAATTTTTTCTCTTTTCGCATAGCGCCGGGCTCGATCACGGTGGTGGAGATGGGCGGGGGCCATGCCTCCCTCGCCGCCATGTGGCGGCCGGGCGATTACGGATCGGCTTAAGATGGGCGGGATAATCCTTGTCACCGGCGGGGCGCGGAGCGGCAAGAGCGCCCACGCGCTCAGGATCGCCGAGAGGACGCCTCCTCCCCGCGCTTATGTCGCCACCTGCCCTCCCCTGGACGACGAGATGGAAAAAAGGATAGAGGCCCACCGCCGGGCCAGGGAGGGGCTGGGGTACAAAACGATCGAGGAATGGCTGGACATCCCCGGCGCCCTGGCCAGGGCGGAAGGCGCCAGCGCCGCCGTCGTGGACTGCCTGACGCTGTGGGTCGGCAACATGATGATGAACGCGGAGAAGGAAGACGCCGTCTTCACCGAAGAGGAGGCCGCCCGCGCCGCCGGGGAGGCCGCCCGCGCCTGCCGGGCCGCCGGGTTCCCCGTGATCCTCGTCACGAACGAGGTCGGGATGGGCGTCATCCCCGCAAGCGAGCAGGCCCGGAGGTTCGTGGACGCGGCGGGGAGGGTGAACCAGGTGATGGCGGCCGCGGCGGACGAGGTCTGGCTCGTGGCAAGCGGTATCCCGATGCGCCTGAAATGAAATTTTTCGAGTTTATGGGGGTGCATAAACGGCCCGCGCCGTCTCGCCCCGATGGAGGTCTTTCTTGAAATGAAAGATTTTCAGGCCGCCCTCGCCTTTCTCACCATCATCCCAGCGTTGCGGCGCGGGGACTCGGGCGGGGAGCGGCTCGCCGCCGCCGTTTTCTACTTTCCCGTTGTCGGGCTTGTCATAGGCCTTGCCGCCGCGGGGCTGGATTTTCTTTTTACGCAGGTTCTGCCTTCCGGCCCCGCCGCCGCGCTCACCGTGGCCGTTATGGCGGCCGTCTCCGGCGGTCTGCACATGGACGGGCTTTCGGACACGGCGGACGGCTTCATGAGCGGCGCGGGAAGGCGGGAAAGGATTCTGGAGATCATGTCCGACAGCCGCGCCGGGCCGATGGGCGTCCTGGCCGTCGTTCTCGCCGTCGCCTTGAAGGTGACGGCGCTGGGGGCCATCGAGGGCGCCGCGAGGTGGCAGGCGGTGGCCCTCGCGCCCCTTGCGGGAAGGTGTCTTGTGGCGTTCGCCATGTCGGCCCTTCCCTACGTGAAGAAAGAGGGCCTGGGAGCCGCCTTCCGGCAGGCGGGAACGCCCCTGAACGCCGCCTGGGCTGTTCTCTTTTTCATTCTGGCGGCGGCCGCGCTGGGCGGGTGGATGGGCGCCGCCGTCCTCGCGGCCTGCGCCACCTCGGTGTGCGCTCTTTGTCTTCTGTCTCTGCGGACGATAGGCGGGATGACAGGCGACGTCTACGGCGCGGTGTGCGAAACCGCGGAGACCGCCGCCCTCCTCGCCGCCGCGGCCTGGGTATACGGCGGATGACCCGGAGCGTTCGCGTCTTCGTCTGTGCGGGGTTGTGTTGTAGAATGGTTTGAACCTGGTATAAACAGACGGCGCGGGATGGAAGAAAAACAGCTCAAGTTTCTGATCTACGTGATAACCGCCGGAGTGGGGGCCACCGTCATCACGATGTTCGCCTGGGGCCCTGCCGCCCGGTTCATGGACAGGATCCAGCCGGACCCGGAAAAGCGGTTCAAGATCGTCTTTCTGATCGGTCTGGCCCTGTTCGTGATCGTCGGGGTCGCCATGTCCATCGGCATAATGCTCAAACTGCTCGGTGTGGTGTGATAAAGCCCGAATGGCTGCGCAAGCCGCGGGCCCCTTTCATGGAGACCGCCGCCACGAGGGCGGCGCTGCGCGGCGGCGTGAACACGGTATGCGCCGAGGCGCGCTGTCCGAACATGGGGGAGTGCTACTCCGCCGGGACGGCGACGTTCATGATACTCGGCGCCGTCTGCTCGCGCCGGTGCGGGTTCTGCGCCGTGGATGGAGGAAGACCAGGGGAGGTGGACGCCGCCGAGCCTGGGCGGGTGGCCGCCGCCGCGGCGAGGCTGGGCCTTGCGCACGTGGTCATCACCTCCGTCACCCGTGACGACCTGCCCGACGGCGGCGCGTCCGTGTTCGCAAAAACCATCGCCGCCCTCCGCGAAAAGCTCCCCACCGCCGCGGTGGAGGTATTGACGCCGGATTTCCGGGGCCGCGAGGATGCCATTCTGGCGGTGGCGGACACCGGGCCGGACGTATATAACCACAACGTGGAGACGGTCCCCGCCCTCTATGGCAGGGTCCGGCCGGGGGCGGATTACGCCGGTTCTCTCCGCCTTCTGCGGCTTGTGAAGGAGCGCGCGCCCTCGATGGCCACCAAGAGCGGGATCATGCTCGGCCTGGGGGAGACGATGGGGCAGGTCGCGGAGGTGATGGCGGACCTGAGAGGCGCGGGCTGTGACATTCTCACCATAGGCCAGTACCTGCGCCCGACGCTCGCGAGCCTGCCGGTGGCGGAATACGTCCCCCCGGCGATTTTCGAGCAGCTTGAAAGGCAGGGGCGCGATATGGGGTTCAGGCGCGTCTTCGCGGGCCCCTTCGTCCGCTCCTCCTATCACGCCGCGGAGGTATTCGCCGGTTCGCGGATGGAAGGCGCGCGGCCCGGCCCTACTCCAGCTTGACGCTTTCCGCTCCCAGCAGCCCCTCCAGCTCACAGACAAGCCCGTCATCGGCGCGGACGCCGACGTTCCTGGCTCTCAGGACCACCAGCCCCTTGCCGGGGATGGACATGTTCAGGTACACAGGGCAGGAGCCGGAGTGCTTTTCGAGGATGGATTTCAGCTCCATGAGCGTCTCTTTTTCCAGGCCGGGGGTGGACATGCTGACGCGCACGGAGTTAGTGAACTCCGCCCGGGCCTGTGGGAAGGTCATGATCTCCTGGGCGATCACCTTCGCCCCCTTCTCCTCGTCCACGTCCGCCGTCCCCTTGATGAAGACCGGCTCGTCGCCCTCCAGAAGCTCCACGCTCTTGGCGTAGACGTCCGGCCATACGAGAGCCTCCGCCACGCCGCTCAAGTCCTCCAGGGTCAGGTAGGCCATGGTGTCGCCTTTTCTTGTGATCTGCGTCCTTTTGGCGATGACCACGCCGCCCATCCTGACCTCGCCCTTGTGGGGGGCCTTGGAGAGCCCGCCGGTGTCGTAGGTGGCGAGAAGTTTCAAGTCCTTGGCGTATTCCGTCAAGGGGTGGCCGGAGATGTAGAATCCCAGCGCTTCTTTTTCGTAAGCGAGCCGTTGTTTTTCCGGCCATTCCGGGGTGTCCTTTATTTTCACGCCGCCCGCGGCCGCCTCGTCCCCGCCGGAGGAGCCGAAGAGGGCCGCCTGGCCGATCTCCTTGTCCCTTTGCGTCTTCTGGGCCAGGGACATGGTCTCTTCGATAGACTCGAAGAGGGCGGCGCGGGTGTGGCCCAGGGAGTCGAAGGCCCCGCATTTTATCAGCGCCTCCACCACCCGGCGGTTTATCGCCTGCGCCGGCGTCTCCTCCATGAAGTTCAAAAGGGAGGTGAACCGCCCCAGCCGCCTCCTCGTCTCGATGATAGCGTTCACGGTGGATGCCCCCACCCCCTTCACGGCGGCCAGGCCGAACCTTATCCCGTCTTTCGCCACGGTGAAGTCCCGCATGGACTCGTTGACATCCGGCGGCAGGGCCTCTATCCCCATCTCCCGCAGCTCCTGGATGCAGCGCAGGACCTTGTCGGAGTTGTCCATGTCCGAGGTTATGAGCGCGGCCATGTATTCTTTCGGGTAGTGGGCCTTCAGGTAAGCCGTCTGGTAGGCCACGAGGGCGTAGCAGGCGGAGTGGGACTTGTTGAACCCGTATTCGCCGAACTGCTCCAGCTTGCCCCAGAGCTCTTTGACTTTCTCCGCGTCGTGGCCCTTTTGCGCCGCGCCTTCGATGAATTGCTCGCGGACCTCGGCCATGATGTTCATGTTTTTTTTGCCCATGGCCTTGCGCAGCGTGTCCGCCTGGCCCAGGGAGAAGCCGGCCAGGACGTTGGCGATCTTCATCACCTGTTCCTGGTAGACGGTGACGCCGTAGGTCTCGCCCAGGATCGGCTCCAGCTCGGGGAACTCAAGCTCCACCTTCTCGTGGCCGTGCTTGCGGCGGACGTACTGGTCGGCCATGCCGGAGTTTATGGGGCCGGGCCTGTAGAGGGCGACGAGGGCGATTATGTCGCGGAAACCGGTCGGTTTCATCTTTCTTATCAGGTCGCGCATCCCCGTCGACTCCAGCTGGAACACCCCGAAAGTCCTGGCGGCGCGGAGAAGCTCGAAGGTCTTCGCGTCGTCCGGGAGGATGCTTTCGATGTCGAACGCCGGGTCGTGGGAGGCTTTTATCTGCTTTGCGGTGTTGTCTATCACCGTCAAGGTGCGAAGCCCCAGAAAATCCATCTTCAAAAGCCCCAGGCTTTCGATATCCTTCATCTGGTACTGGGTGGAGACCTCCCCGTTTTCCCCCGGCGGCTTGAAAAGCGGCATGAAGCTTGTCAGCGGCTCCGGGCTTATGACAACGCCCGCGGCGTGGGTGGAGGCGTGGCGGGCCGTGCCCTCGAGCCTTTTTGATATGTCCAGCAGCTTTTCGATCTGGGGGTTTTCCTCCTTGAGTTTTTTGAGCCGGGGCTCCTGCTCCACGGCCTTGTCCACGGTCATCTTCAGGTCGTGGGGGATGAGCTTGGCTATCTTGTCGGCCTGGGCGTAGGGGATGTCCATGACCCGGGCCACGTCGCGGACGACGGCCCGGGCCTTCATCGTGCCGAAGGTTATGATCTGCGCCACGTGGCTCTGGCCGCCGTATTTTTCGCGGACGTAGTCTATGATCTCCCCGCGCCTGTCCATGCAGAAGTCTATGTCTATATCCGGCATGGAGACTCGCTCCGGGTTCAGGAAACGCTCGAAGATGAGGCCGTACTTCATCGGGTCCAGGTTGGTTATCTTGAGGGCGTAGGCCACCATGGAGCCCGCCGCCGAGCCCCTGCCGGGCCCCACGGGTATCCCCTTGTCCCTGGCGTGGCGGATGAAATCCCAGGTGATGAGAAAATAGCCGGGGAAGCCCATCTTGTTTATTATCTCAAGCTCCGAGCGCAGCCTCTTCATGTACTCGGCCTTCCTCTCCGCTTCGATGGGTTTCCCCGTCTTTTCCGCCTGGATGAAGCGCAGCTCCAGCCCGTGGGAGGCCATCTCCTCCAGATGCATGTCGATCGTGGTGTCGGCGGGGATGGGGAAGCTGGGCAGGTGATATTCCCCCTCCTCGAAGGTGAAGTTCAGCTCCTCGGCCACCTTCAGGGTGTTCTTTATCGCCTCCGGGACCTCGGCGAAAAGCGCCGCCATCTCCTCGGCCGATTTCACGTAAAACTGATCGCCCGGGTAGCGGAGCCTGTTCTCGTCCCTCAAAAGCTTCCCGGAGCCGATGCAAAGAAGCGCGTCGTGGGCCTCGGCGTCCTCGCGGTTGAGGTAGTGGGCGTCGTTGGTGGCGACGAGGGGCAGGTCCATCTTCCTGGCGAAGGGGAGCATGAGCCTGTTGACCTTTTTCTGCTCCTCCATGCCGTGGTCCTGCATCTCCAGGTAGAACCTGCCGGGGAAGACGTTTTTGTAGAAATCCGCCGCCTCGGCGGCCTTCTTTTCGTCACCGGCGGAAAGCGCCGAGGGGATCTCCCCCTGCAGGCAGGCGGAAAGGGCGATCAGCCCGCCGGAGAGCTCCTCTAAAAGCTCCTTGTCTATCCTGGGTTTGTAGTAATACCCTTCCGTGTAGCCCGCCGTGACGAGCCTGCACAGGTTCTGGTACCCTTTTCTGTTCTGGGCGAGGAGGACGAGATGATGGGGACGGGAGCTGCTTGTCCTGTCCAGCCTGGAACCGGGGGCGACGTAGGCCTCGCAACCGATGATCGGCTTCACGCCCGCCTCCATCGCCGCGCGGAAAAACTCCACCGCGCCGAACATGGCCCCATGGTCGGTGACCGCCACGGCGGGGGCTTTCTGCTCCACGGCCTTCTCAAGGAGCGGGCCGAACTTGATCGCCCCGTCGAGCAGGCTGTATTGGCTGTGGAGGTGGAGGTGGACGAACTCGCTGTGTTTCAATATGTTATCTTTTTAAAGCGGCGCCAGCGCCTCCCCAGGGGCAAACGGCGGCGCGGCGGGTTTTTACGTTATCCTGCGCCCCGCGCCCCGGCGCTGTCAAATCTCGTCTTCCGGAACGTCGTCGACGATTATTCGGCCCTCGTCCGGATCAAACCCTTCGGCGTCCTCGCTTACCGGAAATTCCTCGTCTATTTCCTCTATCTCCTCATCGCTTTCAAGCTCCTCGACAACGATAGGCGCTTTTGGGCCCCTGGAGGAGGTTTTTTTCGGGGCTTTCCTCTGATCCGCGCCGCACCTTGGACAGATGGGTTCTGGTTTTCTCATCGTATAGAACTTGGCCCCGCACTCGAAGCAGGTGTACTTGTCGCCGTACTTGGGATGCGTCATAACGCTCCAATTAAATGATTGTCACGCCGTATCGAAACTTTTTGTCCATCAACGTCTGGATAGTGATACAAAAACATGACCGAAAAGGCAATACTATTTTTTATCTAATAGAATCAAGACATTGGAGCAGGGCCGACAGCCTCACTCCCACTCGATCGTGCCGGGAGGTTTGGATGTGACGTCCAGGACGACGCGGTTTACTCCGCGGATCTCGCCTATGATCCGGTTCGCCATCTTCCCCACGATCTCGTAGGGCAGCTGTGCCCAGTCCGCCGTCATCGCGTCGCGGCTGGTGACGGCCCGGATGGCCAGAACGTTCTCGTATGTCCGCTCGTCGCCCATGACGCCGACGGACTTCACCGGCAAGAGGACGCCGAAGGCCTGCCAGACCTTTTCGTACCACCCGGTTTTTTTGAGCTCTTCTAAAATAATGGCGTCCGCCCGGCGGAGCGTCTCGAGCTTCTCCTCAGTGATCTCGCCGATCACACGGATGGCGAGCCCCGGTCCGGGGAAAGGATGCCGCCACACCATTTCGTGGGGCAAGCCCAGCTCCTCGCCCAGCGCCCGAGCCTCGTCCTTGAAAAGCTCCCTCAAAGGCTCTATCAGGTCAAGGTGGAGCCTTTCGCCTATCTCCAGGTTGTGATGGGTCTTTATCACCGCCGATGGCCCGCCCTTGGCGCTCACGGACTCTATAACGTCCGGGTAGAGCGTCCCCTGGGCCAGAAACTTCACGTTCGGTATCTTCTTAGCCTCCTCGACGAAGACGTCTATGAAGGCGGGGCCTATGATTTTGCGCTTCTTCTGCGGGTCGGTGACGCCTTTGAGGGCGTCCAGAAACCTTTTCCGGGCATCGACTTTTATGACCCTGATGTGGAAATGATCCGCGTAGGCGCTCATCACCTTCTCCGCCTCGCCCTGCCGCAAAAGGCCGTTGTCCACGAATATGCAGTAGAGCCGGTCGCCCACGGCCTCGCTTAAAAGCCTTGCCGTCACCGAAGAGTCCACCCCGCCCGACAGGGCGCATATCACGTTCGCGTCCCCCACCCGGCGCCGGATATCCTCAACGGAGGTCTCTATGAACGAGCGCATCGTCCAGTCGCCCGCCAGACCGATGATGTTGAACAGGAAATTGTCCAGCATCTGGGCGCCGTTGGGGGTGTGGGCCACCTCGGGGTGGAACTGGATGCCGTAGAGCGGCTTTTCGCGGCTCGCTATCGCCGCCACGGGCGAGCTTTCGGTGCTGGCGATCACGTCGAAGCCTGGCGGGGCTTTGTCGATCCTGTCGCCGTGGCTCATCCAGACATCCTGTTCCGCGTCCAAGCCCTTGAAAAACTTAGACGATGTGTCGCAGGTCAGCCGGGCGTAGCCGTATTCGCGTTTTTTGGCCGCGCCGACATCGCCGCCGAGCAGGTGGGCCATCAGCTGCATCCCGTAGCATATCCCCAGGACGGGGACGCCGATATCGAACAGGGCGGGGTCTATCACCGGCGCGCCGGGCTCGGTCACGTTGGCGGGGCCGCCGGAGAGTATTATCCCTTTAGGGTTATATTCCCTCACTGCGTCGATGCTGATGTCGAAGGGTTGTATCTCGCAATAGACCTTCGCCTCGCGCACGCGGCGGGCGATAAGCTGTGTGTACTGCGAGCCGAAGTCGAGTATCAGGACCTTTTCGAATTTCTGTTCGGTCATCTTTCGACCGAGTAGTTGGGGGCTTCCTTGGTGATGGCCACGTCGTGGACGTGGCTTTCTCTCAGGCCCGCCGTGGATATCCTTGTGAAGCGGGACTTTTTCTTGAGTTGTTCCATGTCCGCCGCCCCGCAATAACCCATCCCGGAGCGCAGGCCGCCGATGAGCTGGCCCACGACGAACCCCAGGTCCCCCTTGTAAGGCACGCGCCCTTCTACTCCCTCCGGCACGAGCTTCACGCCGAAGGCGCGCTTCTCCTGGAAATACCTGTCCGCGCTGCCGTCGGTCATGGCGCCGATGCTGCCCATGCCGCGGTATTCCTTGTACACCCGCCCCTGGTACATTATCTTGTCCCCCGGCGACTCCTCCACCCCGGCGAATATCGAGCCCATCATCACACAGTCCGCCCCGGCGGCAAGCGCCTTGACGATGTCGCCGGAGTGTTTCACGCCGCCGTCGGCGATTATAGTCACGTCGTGTTTCATGGCCTCCATGGCGCAGTCGTTCACCGCCGTTATCTGCGGCACCCCGACGCCGGCCACGACCCGTGTCGTGCAGATCGACCCAGGCCCGATGCCGACCTTGACAGCGTCCACCCCGGCGTCGATAAGATCCCGCGCCCCTTCCGTCGTGGCCACGTTGCCGGCCACCACCTGCATGTCCCCGGGCAGCTTTTTCAGCTTATTCACCGTCTCCATGACGCCCCTGGAATGGCCGTGGGCGGTGTCCACCACGATCACGTCCAGCCCGTAACGGGCAAGCTCCTGGGCTCGCTCGACGGCGTCGCCGCCTATTCCCACCGCCGCCCCCACCCGGAGGCGCCCCTGCTCGTCCTTGGTGGCGTTGGGGAACCTGCGGCTCTTCTCTATGTCTTTGATTGTTATGAGACCGGCCAGCCGGCCCTTGTCGTCCACCACGAGCAGCTTCTCGATACGGTTGTCGTGCAGGAGCTTCTTGGCCTCGTCCATGGTGACGCCAAGGGGGGCGGTGATCAGCCGGTCATGGGTCATAAGCTCCCGGACCGGCTTTTCAAGGCTGCTCTCGAATCTCATGTCGCGGTTCGACAATATCCCCACCAGCGTGTCCCCCTCGGTCACGGGAAACCCGGAGAAGCCGTACTTTTCCACCAGTTGGTAGACGTCGCCGACCTTCTGGTCCGGGCTTATGGTGATAGGGTCGGATATCATCCCCGTCACGTGGCGTTTTACCTTGTCCACCTCCTTGCGCTGGCGCTCTATGGACAGGTTCTTGTGGATGAAACCGATCCCCCCCTCCAGGGCCAGGGCGATCGCCAGCCGGGCCTCGGTCACCGTGTCCATCGGCGCGGAGACAAGGGGGATGCTGAGGTCTATCTTTTTCGTGAGTTTTGCGCTGGTGTCCACCCCCAGCGGGACGACCTCGGATCGGCCGGGCAGCAACAGGACGTCGTCGAACGTGAGGGCCAGGCGGATGTCTCTGAATTTGTTCAGCATAAGGCAAGTCCCATATCTTTAGCAAAAACTCAGACCAAAGGCTCTAGAGCCTGAAATAATCCTTTATAAAGAAAGGAGGGCGTGAGCGCAAGGTTTTTAAGTTTTCGGCGGCGGATCAGTTTGAATTTATTTCGAAAGGCAAGGTCCATCGCCTTCGGCTCGGTGCGCCGGTACCCTGCGGATTTCTCAGACACTCATTGTCCCGAACGAGCGAAGCGGCGTGAAGGACCTTGATTTGTTTTTTTCAAACTTATCCGCCTCCGGGCTCCCAGCCCCGGTATCAACGGCGCCGCGGTTTTCAAATAACCTCCCGGACGGCCTCCATGGCCTCGGCGGGGATATCCTGCCCCATGGCCTCGACATTCTCCGCCACCTGCGCCGTGGTGTTGCATCCGACGATGGCGGCGGTGACGCCGGGCTGCTCCACGGCCCAGCGGATGGCCAGGGCGGAAAGCTTCAGGCCGAACCGGTCCGCTATCTCCTTGAGCTTCTCCACCTTTTCCACGGCGGCGGGCCAGGCATCTTCCCGGAAGACGCCCATCCTGCCGCGCCCCCGCCAGTCGTCGAACCGCGATCCGCTCCCGTACTTGCCGGAAAGCATCCCCGAGGCCAGGGGGCTGTAGACGATCACCCCCAGCCCAAGCTCCCGGGCGAGGGGCAGCGGATCGGTCTCTATGTCTCGCTCCAGCATGTTGTATTTCGGCTGGATACAGTCCACCGGCGCGCTTTCCAGAGCCTTCCGCAGAAGGTCGGCGGAAAAGTTGCAGACCCCGATGGCCCCGATCTTGCCCTGCTCGGCCAGCCTCGCGAGCGCCTCCATGGTCTTCTCGACGGGCGTGGCGGGGTCGGGCCAGTGGACCTGGTAGAGGTCGATCCTGTCGGTACGCAGCCTGCGGAGGGAGCCTTCCACCTCCTCGGCGATGGAGGCGGGCGAAAGGTCGTGGTATATCCCGCCGAGGGCTTTTTCCCGCCAGCGCAGCCCCAGCTTCGTGGCGATGTAGACATCGTCCCTTCTCCCGGCGGCGGCCTCGCCGACAAGCTCCTCCGACAGGCCGAACCCGTAGACCGGGGCCGTGTCTATCATGTTGATCCCGTGGTCGATGGCGGCCCGGATTGTCTTGATCGACTCGCCCCTGTCCCTCTCGGCCCAGAAAGGCGGCCCGCCGATCCCCCACGCGCCGAGGATTATCGGCGTGACCTCCATGTCAGAAGCTTCGCTCAGCCTGCGTTTTTCCATTCCCTTCTCCCAGCTCGAGTCCGGGCGTTGGCGCTATTGCCCGCCGGCGTCATCGTCTGGGGCGATGCGGATCGTCTCGCCCCATTTGAGCTTGCCCCGCAGGAGCTGGTAGTAATTCTTGTAAGGAGACTGGATGATCCTCGTCACCTCTTTCGATCTTTTCACGGAGATCCTGTCTCTGGAGTTGAGCTGGAAACCAACCTGACCGTCCAGCGTGGCAAGGGCCTCGTCGGAATGGCCTGAGGCCAGGGAGATGTCTATCTTCTCGTTGTCCGGAATGACGATGGGCCTGTTGGAAAGGGTGTGCGGGCAGATGGGGCTTATTATCACCGCGTTGAGGGAGGGGTAGACGATCGGCCCCCCGGCGGAGAGATTATACGCCGTGGAGCCTGTGGGGGTTGCGATGATGAGACCGTCGGCGGTGTACTGGTTCACGAAAACGCCGTTCAGGGCCACGCGGACGTCAACCATCCGGGCCAGGGCCCCGCGGTTTATTACCAGGTCGTTCAGGACGGTGTGGAAGGCCACGTCCCGGCCCTCGCGGGAGATGACCACGTCCAGCATTATCCTGTCTTCGTAACGGTAGTCCCCCGCCAGCACGCGCTCCAGGGCTGGGATGGTCTGCTCGTAGGCGAACTCCGCGAGAAAACCGAGGCTGCCAAGATTGACACCCAGGATGGGGACGGCGCGTTTTTCCATCATCCGGGCGACGCTCAGGAAAGTCCCGTCGCCGCCCATCACCACGATGAGGTCGGCCCGGTTTACAAGGTCCACCTTTGTCAGGTCGGACTCCATGCCGGCCCTGGCGGCGGACTCCGAGTCTATTATGTAGTCAATCCCCCGCTCGGCGAGCCACTTCACGAGCCCCGTCACCCCCTCCGCGGCGAGGGGGCTTTTTACCTTGGCGACTATTCCTATGAGTTTCATAAAGCCGTCCTTCATGAACACGGGGCGGCGAGGCCCCGGCAGGCGGTTACAATATCACAAACGACGCGGCGGAGAAACGCCGCCGCCCTGGCCCGGCAGTGATGTTTCGGAGCGGCGCTGAAAGAAACCTCCCGCCGCGCAAGGGGGGCGTGTGAAAGTTCCCGGTGTCAGGACGGATGCTCCCCTCCGGCGTACTCCCTTCTCAAAGCCTTCGCCTCGGAGAAACCGGGGTCGAGGGCGAGGGCGCGGTCGAGCGCTTTTATGGCTTTATCCTTCTGGCCGGACTCGTATAGGGCGCGGGCGAGGTTATAGTACAGTCCCTCGTCGTTTTTGTCCACGTTGAGCGCTTTTATGTATATGTTTATCGCCTCGCCGTGTTTGCCCTGTTTTCTCAGGGCGATGGCCATCCTGTTGTATAGGGGGATCTTGTCCGGGCTGATGTCCAGCGCCGCGCCGAAGGCGCCCTCGGCCTTCTGGTAGAGGCCTTTGTCGAGGTAGGCGTTTCCTATCTGGGTTCTGTTCTCGACGTTGCCCGGCTCCATCCGAGTCGCCTTGTCGAAGGCGCCGTCGGCGGCCTCCACCATGTCCGCGCCGAGATAGCTTTTGCCAAGCTCCACGTTCGTCTCGGCGTCGGCGTTTTTTCTCTTCGCCGCGCGCTCCAGGACGCGGACGGAGGCGAGGTAGTCCTTCTTGCGCTGGAGGGCCACGCCGAGCCACTTGTCCACCTCCGGGTGGCGGGAGTCGATCTGCTTTGTGTTCTGGAAAGCGGCGATGGCCTGGTCGTGCATCTCAAGCTCCATGTAGCATCTGCCCTGCATAAAGACAAGCCCGGGGTCGGTGAATTCATCCGCCGCCTCCCTGAAAAGCTTCAGGGCGCCTTCGAAATCGCCTTTGTCAAAGAGCTTCCCAGCCTTTACCGCCGTCTCGGCGGCGAGGGCTTTAAGGGTATCCGTCTCCATGCCGTAAAGCCCGAAGATCATGTCCCGCAGCTCGTCCGGGCCGAAGGGGCGCGAAAGCCAGTTTTTAACCCCCATCTCCTTCATCTGCTCCATCTCGCGGCGGCTCAGCTTCGGGACGATCATCACGAACTTTATCCTGGCAAGCTCCCTGTCCTTTTTAAGCGAGGAGAAGACCTGCGAGCCGGAGTACCTTGGCAGGGTGTAGCTGACCAGCATCAGCTCCGGGGGATCTTTTTTTATCCCCGTCAGGACCTGCAGCCCGTCGGTCATCTCCGACACCACGCCAAAACCCGCGTCCCGCAAGGCTTCGCGGGTGTTCCTCGCCTCGGCGGGGTTGTCCACCACCAGGATTTTTATGCCGGAAAGGTCGTGCGCCATAGCGGTAAGGTGACAGGTTGACAGGTATTTCCGGGCCTGCGGCCGTTAAGGCCAATTAAATCATAGCACACAAGGGCATGGCTTACAGGCCGCCGTCGTTTTTGATCCTTGAAAGGAGGAGCCACCCCGCCACGATGAAAAGAGCGAGCGACAGGACCGCGAGCCGGTACTGGGCCGTCCCGCCGAGGGGCGAAAAGACCATCACGATCACGCCCCAGACCATCGGGCCCGTTATGGAGGCCGCCTTGCCCGCCAGGTTGAAAAGCCCGAACATCTCCCCCACCCGCCCAGGGGGCGAAAGCCGTACCAGCAGCGACCTGCCGCAGACCCAAACCCCGCCGATGGCCACCCCCGCAAGCGGGCCCACAAGCCAGAACACCGCCTCGTTGAAAGAGACCGCCGCCCAGAACAGCGTGAACACCCATGTCCCCAGGACGCCCTTCAGGGCCGAGAGCGGCCCGAATCTGTTTGAAAGCCGCCCCCAGAAAAGAGACCCCGCCGCCGCGCCCAGCGTGGAGAGAACGAAGAAGACCGTAAGCCGTCCGCCGCTCAAGCCGATCACCTTGTCCGCGTAGACCGACATGAAAGCGATCACGGTGTTTACCCCGTCCAGGATGAAAAAGTTCGCCAGAAGGAAGATGAAAAGGTCACGGTTGGAGCGGGCCTGCCTGAAAGTCTCCGCCACGCGCCTGAAAGCCCCCATGACGTTCATTCTCTCGAACGCGCCACGCCGCTCGTCTCTGACCCATGCGAACAGGGGAAGGGAGAAAAGGAAAAAAAGCGCCGCCGTCGGCGCGAAGGCCGCCGTGCGTCCGTAGTTTTCGGCCACCGGGAGGACGGCCAGGAGCCCGGCTATCGCCCCGATGTATCCCAGGCCTACGCCATATCCGGCGACGGTGGGGACGGACGTCCCCCGCGCCACGGCGGGCAGCAGCGCGTCGTAGAAGACCAGCGAGGCGTTGTACATGTAATTGGCCGCAACGAACAGGGCCAGCCCCGCCCACAGCGAGGAGACGCCGCTGATGGCCGCCGTCGCCGTCACGCAGACGATGGTCGTGAGCGCCAGCGGCCTTACCCTGCGGCCGGTTTGGTCCGACAACGCCCCCAGGACAGGCGCCGTGACGGCCATGAGGAGCATGGAGGAGGAGAGCGCGATGGAGTAATAGATGTCCGGGGCGCCATGATCGACGGTGACCCACAGGGGGAAATAGCGGGAGACGACGTTCATGGAGAAGATGGTGTTGGCGAAATCGTACAGAGCCCAGCCGAGGATAGCCCTCGGCGCCCGTTCCGCCATCTTCTTTCGCCCGCCGCCTCTTTATCTTGTGTAACTTCGGTTAAACTAGTATATTAACAGCGTTATACCGCTTTTTTAAGGAAGGCGGCAGGCCCGCCCCGCGCGGGTCTCTTTCAGGACGGCCGCGCTTCGCGGTTTCCAGCGGGTCAAGGAGCCGGTGGTGATGCATGGCGTTGTTCCAGGAGTGTTTTATCCCCTCGCTGTCCCATGAATGAAAAGAAAAAACAGCCGGACGACAAGACGGACAGTATAGACCTCGAGGCGCTCCTGCGCGAGAAGGAAAAGCTTGAGTCGCTGATCAAGCGCAAGTTCTCCAAGGAGATAACGGTGATGTTCACCGACATCACCGGGTCGACGCAGATCGCCGAGGAGATAGGCGACCTGGCGATGCGCTCCCTGCTCAAGCGCCACTACGACATCATCTTTCCCATAGTGGAGGGCGCCAACGGCACACTGGTCAAGACCATGGGCGACGGCACCCTGTCGTATTTCCTGAGCCCAGCCGACGCCGTCCGGGCCGCCATCGGCATCCAGCGCGGATTCCAGGAGCACAACAGCGACAAGAGCAAGATACCCCTTCTCATCCGCTGCGGGCTCAACACGGGCCTTGGCATAGTGGAAAAAAAGGACATCTACGGCGACGTGGTGAACGTGGCCCAGCGGTTCGAGGCGCTGGCGGGGCCGGGGGACATTCTCCTGTCCGAAGAGACGCGCAGTCTCGTGGAGGGTGAAGAGGACATATTCGTCGTCTTTTTCCAGGAGGCGAGGATAAGGGGCAAGGTCGGCGTCCAGAGCATATACAAGGCCCTTTGGGATGAAAAGGAAATAGAGTCCCACAAGAGGCTTTCTCCTGAAGAGCGCGGGAAGCTGGCCACGCCAAACGGCGTGGCGACGGCGGACGTCCCCCTCGAGTGGGGGGACAGCCCTCCCACGACCCAGACCGTCCGGCTTCGGGCGGAGCCGGACGCGAGGCTGCTGGTGGAGCAGAGGGGGCGGGAGCCTGTCTTCTACGACCTCGCCGGGAAGGAGATGATAATCGGCCGTTCCCCGAAGGCGGACATTCACCTGCCGGAGGCTTTTGTGTCCCGCAGGCACGCCAGGATATACGAGGTCGGCGGCGGGTACCACATCGAGGACCTGAAAAGCCACGTCGGGGTCCGCCACAAGGGGGAGAAAATAGTCTCCCGCCCCATGAGCGACGGTGACGAATACACCATCGGGTCCGTCAAGCTCGTCTTCCAGATGAAGCGGGACGAGGCCGCCGGGGAGGAGGACTCCTGGTCCGACGGGAGCGCGACGATGGCCTTCGAGGCCGGGCGGATACTCAGCCTCGTCGTCGAAAAAGAGGGGCGGATAATCGCCCACCACGGCGTCTCCGAAAAGCCCATGACCATCGGCAGGGCCGAGGGGCGCCAGATCAGGCTGGAGAGCCCCATGGTCTCCCGCAAGCACGCCAGGATATATAAATCCGGCGAAGGGGCGAGGGTGGAGGACCTCGGCAGCAACAACGGCACCTACGTCAACGGCAAAAGGGTGGAGGAGGCGGACGTCTCCCTGGGCGACGAGATAAGGATCGGCCCCTTCGCCCTCCGGGTGGTCAACCCCGCCCAGCCCCTGGACAAGGGCGACGCCAACGCGAGCATGGTGGCGCGGCTTTTTTCGTTCCTTTCGAAGAAGTAGCGCCGCCGGTTTGAACCCGCGCCCTCCTTCGGATACGATGTTTGGATCAATTCAACGTGTCTATGACCACGATAGCGGATAACATCGCCGAAGTTCGCCGCAGGATGACCGCCGCCGCCGCCAGGGCGGGGCGGGGCGCCGCGCCGGTAAGGCTCGTGGCTGTGACCAAAAACGTGGACGCCGCCAGGGCGGCGCAGGCCGTCGAGGCGGGGGTCGAGGACCTCGGCGAGTCGCGGGTCCAGGAGGCGCGGGCCAAGTCCGGCGTGATCGGCCCCGGGGCGCGCTGGCACATGATCGGCCCGCTGCAGACGAACAAGGCGAAGTACTGCCCGGGGCTGTTCACGCTCATCCATTCAGTGGACAGGCGGGAGCTTGCGCGGGAGCTTGCGCGCCGGGCGGAGGCGGCGGGGACCATGCTGGAGGCGCTCTTGCAGGTTAATATATCCGGCGAGCGGCGAAAGTCCGGCTGCGCGCCGGAGGAGGCGGAGGATATTTTAAAGTCCATATCGGGTGAGGCCGGGCTTAAAATAAAAGGTCTGATGACCATACCGCCCTACAGCGAGGACCCGGAGGACTCCCGGCCCTTTTACAGGGCGCTGATGGAGCTGCGGGGGGACCTTGAGCGGCTGGGAATAGAGAACGTCTCCCTCGATACGATATCGGCGGGGATGACGGGCGATTTCGAGGTGGCTGTCGAGGAGGGATCGACACTGGTCAGGGTGGGGACGGCGATATTCGGCGAGAGGGTTTACGGCTGACCGTCGCCGGAGCGGGCTGAAGGGACAGGATATGCTGAAGGACAAAAAGATTACGGTAATAGGCTCGGGGTTCATGGGCGGGTCGCTCGTCCGCGGGCTGGTCAAAAGCGGCGCGGCGGAGGCGGCGAACGTCATGGCGGCCGACAGCAGGCCGGAACCGCTCGAGAAGCTGGCCTCGGAGCTTGGCGTCCGGACGTCCACGGACAACGCCGAGGCGGCCGCCTTCGGGGATATCGTGATCCTCGCCGTGAAGCCGGGGACGGCGCCCGCGGTGGCGGCCGAGGCGGAGCCCTCGCTGGGACGCGAAAAGCTGGTGATCAGCGTGGCCGCCGGGGTTTCCTTGTCGAGCCTTTCATCCTGGCTTCCCGCCGGGGCCAGGATCGTCCGGGCCATGCCGAACGTGGCCGCGGCGGTGGGCCAGTCCGCCACGGCGTTCTGCGCGGGCGGCGCGGCGGACGAGGCGGACGCCGAGCTTGCCAGGGAGGTGTTCGAGGCCGTCGGGACGGCGGTGGAGACGCCCGAGGGGCTGATGGACGCCGTGACGGGCCTTTCCGGCTCGGGGCCTGCGTTCGTCTTCACGTTCCTGGAAGGGATGATAGACGCCGGTGTGCGCTGCGGCCTTGCGAGGGACGCGGCGGCGGCGCTGGCCGTCCAGACGCTTAACGGCGCCGCCAGGCTCGCCATGGAGACCGGCAAAAGCCCCTCGGCCCTGAAGGAGACCATAACATCGCCCGGCGGGACAACCATAGCCGGCCTCGCCGTCCTGGAGGAGGCGGGTTTCAGGGGAATAATCATGCGCGCCGTGGAGGCGGCCGTGGAGCGGTCGAGGCAGCTTGGCAAGGGACAAACCGGAAAGGGAAGGGATTGAATGTTCGTTTTTGGCAACTTTTTGATGGCGCTGGGGCAGGTCCTGAACATCGCGCTCACCATCTATCTGTGGGTGGTGATAATACGCGCGTTGATATCATGGGTCAGCCCTGATCCATACAACCCCATTGTGCAGTTTTTGTACCGGGTGACGGACCCCGTCATGCGCCCCATACAGCGGGCCATCCCCATGGCGGGGGGGATAGACTTCTCGCCGATCGTGCTGATCCTGGGGATATATTTTCTCCAGATATTCCTCGTCAACACGCTCATACAGTTCGGCCGGTCGCTCAGCGGCGGCATGTGACCATGACGGCCGATGGGCGGACGGGAGAAGCTGGATATCAGGGCCGACGGGGATGGGGCGAGGTTTGCCGTCCACGCCGCGCCGCGGGCCTCCCGGCCGGGGCTGGCCGGCGTCCACGGGGGCGCGCTGAAGGCGCGGCTGGCCGCGCCGCCGGTGGAGGGCGCCGCCAACGAGGAGCTTGTCGCGCTCCTGGCGAAGGCTCTGGGGACGCCGAAGCGTGGTATAACCATAGTCAGCGGCCACGCCTCGAAAAGAAAGACGGTGAAGGTGGACGGCATGGGGCCGGACGACGTTTTGAAAAAGCTTGGTGTATGATAAGCGCATGAGAAAACTCCGGCTGGCGGCGGCGATTGCCTGCCTGCCCTTCGTATCCGGCTGTTTTTACCTCATGGCCGGCGGGGCCGGCGCGGCGGGGACGTATGTCTGGATGAACGGCGCCCTCGCGCGCAACTACAAGCAGCCCATGGAGACGGCGTGGGAGGGGACGCTTCACGCCTTGCGCGTCCTGCGTATGCCCGCGGAGGAGAAACGCCACGACGCCTTCTACGGCGTCATCAAGGCCAGGATGGCCAAGGGCGACGATACCCTCAAGGTGACGCTGGAACGTTGGACGGAGACGGAGACGAAGATCACCGTCCGGGCGGGGGTTCTGGGCGACCGGAAAATCTCCGAGGGGGTCCACGAGGAGATAGAAAGGGCGCTCAAGTGAGCCGCGGGGGCGCTTTACGGCTGGTTTTCGCAGTGGAAAATTGTTAGGAATATCCACCTGCTGGCGATCCCGCTCCATAACGGACGGGGCCGCCCTGGCCCGCGAGACGCTGGAGCTTGGCGCGAAGGCCGTGGAGCTGGATTTCAGGCTCGCTCCCGAAACGCTGGCCGGTCTCCTGAAAGAGCTGAAAAAGGCGGACGTCCCCCCTGTCTCGATACACGGCATATGCCCCGCGCCGCAATACAAAAAAAACCCGCAGGCGGCGGAGGCTTTCGACCTGAGCGCGGATGACGAGCAGGAACGGCGAAAAGCCGCCGGCGACGCCGCCGCCACGCTGCGCCTGGCCGGGGAGGTCGGCGCCCGGGCCGTCGTCCTGCACCTCGGCTCCGTCCCCATGGAGAGGGCCGAGCCAGAGCTGCGCCGCCTCTGCGACAGGGGGCTGATCCGCGCGCCGGAGGGGCAAAGGATAATAAACGAGCTCAGGATAAAAAGGTTGAGAAGCAGGGGGGCGACCTTCGACCGGCTGCTCAAAAGCCTGGAGGAGATAGCCGGGGAGGCTGAGAAACTGAAGGTCCTCGTGGGGCTTGAGAACCGCTATCACATGAGCGAGTATCCGGCCTACGAGGAGCTGGCGGTGATATTCCACCGCTTCTCCGGAAGCTTTTTGAGGTACTGGCACGACACGGGCCACGCCACGGCGCAGGAGAACATGGGCGTGACGCCGGGGGACGCGTACCTGCGGGACTTCGGAGATGTCCTGGCGGGCGTCCACCTGCACGACGTGGACGGCTACACGGACCACCTCGCGCCGCCCGCCGGGGGCAGGGAGGGCGTCGACTTCGAATCGCTCCGAAAACATCTGAAGCCGGACACCATAAAGATACTCGAGCTCGGCCCCGGCGTTCCGGCCGAGGATGCCCGCCGCTCCCTGGAATGGCTCTCGGAGCGGGGTTTTTGAGGGGAGTCCGATGAAAACCGTCGGGTTTGACCTGCGGCCCCTGCAGGGCGGCTACAAGGCCAGCAAGACCCGCGGGATCGGGGTATATACGAGAAACCTTATAAAAAGAAGAAACCTCATCCCCGAGGGGCTCTCCCCGGCCGCGTTCCACGACCCCCTGTATGAAAGCGAGGAGGCCGGAGAATACGGCTCCGCCCCTTACAGGCTGAACGCGGTGGAGATTTTCCTGAAACGCCGGATGGGCGAGACCGCGAGCCAGTACACGCTGATGCGGCGCGTGGTGGAAAGGACGGCGCGGGCGGCTGGCGCTGGGCTGATGTTCTTTCCCACCCACCTGGATGCCCCGCCGGGGCTTTCCATCCCCTACGCCGTCACGGCGCACGATATGATCCAGGCGGTCATGATGGAGCGGTTCTACGGCTCGCGCAGGAGCAGGGCCGTGTTGAGAAAGCAGATAGCGGCGCTCCAGGGAGCCAGGCTCGTGATCGCCGTCTCCGAACACACGAAAGGCGACGTCGTTCGCCTCGCCGGTGTTGAGCATGGCAGGATCGCCGTGATCCACAACGGCGTGGACGAGGTGTTCCGGCCCGGCGCGCCTCCGCCGGGGCGGTTTGTCCTCCCGGAGAGGTTCATCCTGAACGTGGGGGGGATCGATCCCCGCAAGAACGTGGACCTGCTCCTCGGCGCCTTCACCGGTTTCGCGAAACAGAGGCCCGAGTACGGTCTGGTCATGACCGGCGCCATGGAGAACGATCCCGAATATCCCCGTTTCCTGCGCCTTGTGAGGGAGCTGGAGCTGGAGGGAAAGGTTTTTACCCTGGGATACGTCACCCAGGGGGAGCTTGCCGGTCTTTACGGCCTGGCGGATGTTTTTCTCTACCCCAGCCTGTACGAGGGCTTCGGCCTGCCCGTGCTGGAGGCGATGGCCTGCGGCGCTCCCGTGGTGGCGGCGGACCGCTCGTCCGTCCCCGAGGTGGCGGGAGACGCGGCGATCCTGCTGGACCCGAACGAACCGGAGGCTTTCACGAAGGCTCTATTGACCCTGGCGGACTCGGAGGATGGGCGTAAAAAACTCTCCAGAGCGGGCGTGGAGCGGGCCGCCGGTTTCTCGTGGGACACCTGCGCGGAGAGAACGTACGAGGCGCTCGCCTCGGCGTTGTAACGCGGGGCTCTAGACGGCGAAATCGCCGCCGCTGTTTTTTTCGTTGAACCGCTCGTAGACCCTTTTTTCCTTCAGCAGGCCGAAAAGGTCCGCGTCCAGCCGGCCCCTGCCCACCTCGGACTGGACTATCTCGTAGGCTTTCTCAAGCGGCATCTGCTTTTTGTAAGGGCGATCCGAGGCGGTCAGCGCCTCGAAGAAATCGGCCAGCGCCAGGATGCGCGACTGTAATGGCAGCTGGTCCGCCTTCAGTCCGTTGGGGTATCCCGAGCCGTCCAGCGTCTCGTGGTGGCTGGCGGCGTATAGGGGGACGTTCCTGAGCTTTTTGATGAACGGTATCTTCTCCAGCATCCTGATGGTGATCCTGATGTGGTCCTTCATGATCTCCCGCTCGGCCTCGGTGATGGAGCCTTTGCGGACGCAAAGGTTCTCAAGCTCATCGTCCGACAGGCGGGGCAGCTCCCTGCCGTTAATGGGAAAGGTCCGGCCGGCGATGCCGCGGAGCCTGCGGATATAGTCGTCGCCCATGAACTCGCCCGGGTTGTTGCAGGCCAGGACGAAGTCCCGCTCGCTCTCTATTTCCCTGATTTTTTCGCCGTGGCGCCGCTCCGCCTCCCTGACCTCATCCTCGGCGGCGCCCTTTTCCAGGAGCCTGATCTTCTCCTCCAGGAGGGCGTTTTTCGCCTGGGTGATGATGAGCTCGTACCTGGTCTTTATAAGCTCCGAGCGGTCGAAGATCGTCTCCAGCTTCACCGCCTTGTCCATCACGTGCTGTGGAGTGATTATCTTGCCTATGTCGTGCATCCAGCCCGCTATGCGCAGCTCGTTTAGCTCCTCGCTGGTGAAATGGACATTGGCGAAGGGGCCGGTTTTCGTCTCGTTGATGGCCCGGGCAAGCCCCAGGGCAAGGCCGGCGACACGCCGGACGTGGCCGTGGGTGTATTTCGACCGCGCGTCGAGGGCCGTCACCATCACCTGCAGGAACGACTCGAAGAGCCGCTCCGTCTCCTTGATCAGCCGGACATTGGTTATGGCGACGGCGGCCTGGCTGGCCAGGGACTCCGCCAGGACGACGTACCGGTTGTCGAAGGGGATGACCCTGCCCGTGTCGGGGTCCGTGGCGTTCAGCAGCTGGAGGACGCCTATCACCTCGTCCTCGTGATTGGTCATCGGCGTCACCAGCATCGACTTGCTGCGGTACCCGGTCATCTTGTCGTATTTCTTGGGGCCGGTGAAGTCGAACCCTGTGGCCTTGTAGACGTCGGGGATGTTCACCGTCTTTTTTTCCAGGGCCACGTAGGCGGAGACGAAGGAAGGGTCCAGCGGGACCGGCTCGAAGGGCGCCGGGTCGCCGGAGACGCCCCCGAGGCTGATCCCGAGCGACAGGCTCTTGCTTATGCAAAAGGAGAGTCCGTCCCCCTCCTTGAGGTACAGGGTGCCCCCGTCGGCGTGGGTGAAGCCGCAGGCCTCCGTCACGATCTTCTCCAGGAGGGCGTCGATGTTGTGCTCGGCGGACAGGGATATGCCTATCTCCGCAAGGCGCTGGATGAGGCTGAGATAGACGTTTTCCTGGGGCGTTACTTTCCTTCCGGTCTTCGGGACAGGCGCCATGGTTTTTTCCCGTTGTCTTAAAGAAAGTTTCCCGGTCTCAGATCCACTTTTCCAGGATGCGGTCCAGCTCTCCCTGATCGTAAAGCTCGAACATGGCATCCACCACGGAAGGGTCGAAGTGGGACCCGGAGCATCGTTTCATCTCCGCCATGGCCTTGTCGATGGGCCACTCGTCCTTGTACGACCGTTTGCTGATGAGCGCGTCGAACACGTCCGCCACGGCCGTTATGCGGGCGCAAAGCGGGATGTCCTCCCCGGCCAGCCCGTCCGGGTATCCCGAGCCGTCCCATTTTTCGTGATGGCCGCGGGCGATCCTCCGGGCCATGGCGAAGAAAGGCTTGGAGGGGAGGATTTTTTCTCCGTTCACCGTGTGAGCCTTCATCGTCTCGAATTCCCCGGGGGTGAACTTGCCGGGTTTTTTGAGAATCTCGTCCGGGACGGCGATCTTCCCCACGTCATGCATGATGGAGGAGTAACCGATCTCCTCGGCCTCCGTGTCCGATATCCCCAGCTTGAGAGCCAGCGCCTGGCAATACCGCTGGATGCGGTGGACGTGGTTGCCCGTCGCGTCGTCCTTGGCCTCCGCCGCCAGCGCCAGGGAGTATATGGCGTCCAGGTTCGCCTCCCGCAGCTGCGTCGTCCTCTCCCTGACTCTTTTTTCCAGGGTCTCGTTGAACTGGGCCAGCTTCTGGTTCACCCTGCCGAGCTCCTCGTAGAGCGATTTCACCCTCAGGTGACTCTGTATCCTGGCGATGAACTCCTCGCTGGAGAAGGGTTTGACGATATAGTCGTCCGCGCCCATGTTGAGCAGCAGCTTGATGTTCTCCTTTTCCGAGATGGTGGTGGAGATTATGATGGGAATGAACTGGAACCTGTCTTCCTTCCTGATCTTCTCCACCAGGCGGCGGCCGTCCATGTTGGGCATGTTGATGTCGGTCACCACCATGTCTATATCGGCCGCGCCCTTTTGCAAAGCCTCCCAGCCCTCCACGCCGTCGGATGCCTCCAGCACGTCGTGGCCTTTTCTTTCGAGCAGGTACTTGGTTATGGCCCTGATGGTCTCCGAGTCCTCCACCAGCAGTATCCTCCGCCGCCGGGTCCTGGCGGCGGAGGAGGCCAGGCGTTTGTTGACGAACATCCCGAGCTTGCCGCAGGGGAAGGGCTTGCGGAAAACAGCCACGGCCCCGGCGTTCAGGGCTTTCTCCATCCCCTTCTGGCTGCCAGCGCCGGTTATCACTATCAGGGGGATCCGGCTTGTCTTCTCGGATGATTTCAGCCTGGAGATGAGCTCCAGACCGCCAACGCCGTCTATGGCCAGGTCGAGGGTTATCATGTCCGGTATGTGGGAATGGGCGAGGTCCATTCCGTGCTCGGCGCTGTTGGCCATGATGACGTTCATGCCAGCCGAGGCCAGCTCCTCTTCGAGGATCCGCCTGGATATCTGGTTGTCGTCGATGACAAGGACGCTCTTCGTGGAGTCCAAGGTCATAAAATCCGCCACTTCATCCATCCCCGGAAAAGCGATGCGCCCCCCTGGAGCGCCGGTCACGAGTGTTTATTTTAACATATTATATGACGAGGCCACCGATAAGCCTTTTTTCCCCGTCATCGCGGAAAGCGGGCGCTCCGCATGGTGATATCTTTCCGTCGCGTCAGCCATGGGCCGCTCCGGGAATTTTTCGGAGCTTACATGCTATCATTCCTTTCCATGAGCGTCCTGGATCGTTATATATTGAGGGAGCTTGTCAAGGTCTTCCTCCTGGCGGTCTTTGTCCTGCTGTCGGTGCTGCTGCTGGAGAAGCTGCGCTTCCTGTCCGATCTGCTCCTGACAAAACACGCCTCCTTCGCGGCGATCGGCAGGCTGCTTTTGTACCTGACGCCCGCGTTCATGGTCCTGGCGGCGCCGCTGGGGGTGCTCCTCTCCACGCTGATGGTCTTTTCCCGCCTCTCCGCGGAGAACGAGATAACGGCGATGCGGGCGAGCGGGATATCCCTCTACAGGCTGCTGGCGCCCGTGGCGGCGCTCTCCATCGCCACGCTGGGGCTCACGCTCTACCTTTCCGTGAGCGTGGAGCACAACGCGAACCTCAAGTTCCGCGAGCTGGTCGTGAAAACCCTCAAATCCAGCATAGACACGAAGATAAGGGAGAGACGCTTCAACTCCGGGTTCGAGGGGCTGCTCATATACGTCAATGAAAACGACGGCGGAACGTTGAGAGGGGTCTTTATATCCGACCAGAGAAACCCCGAAAGCCCCAGGATCATAGAGTCCCGGCTCGGCCGCATCCACTCCGACCCCGCCAGCGAAACGGCCACCATAGAGCTCGCCGACGGGATAATCCACAGAAGCGGAAAGGAGGGCCTGTACCGCACCATAGCCTTCGATTCCTACGCCCTCAGGATGGACATTTCCGGCGGGCTTGGCGAATCGTTCGAGAAGGAGACGCCGCACATGTCCATCCCGGAGCTGGAGGAGCGGATAGAAAAGCTGCGCGCGCAAGGCGAAAAAGCCGCCGCTGAAAAGACCGCCATACACAAAAAATTCGCCGCGCCCGTCGGCTGCCTGGCTTTAGGGCTTCTGGGCGCGCCCCTGGGGATAATGACGCACAGGCGCGGCGCGGCGGGCGGCTTCGGGCTCGGTGTAGTGATGATAGTCCTCAACTACATTCTCTGGATGACGGGTCAGAGCCTTGGCGCGGAGGGGAAGGCCCCCGCGGCCCTCGCCATCTGGGCGCCGAACGTGATAATGGGCGCCATAGGGGTCTATCTCGTCCTGCGTGTCTCCAGGGACACCATGCCGACCCGGCTCGGGCTATGGCTTGCGGAGACGAGAAAAAGCCTCGGCCGCCGCCGTCGCCCGGGCGGAACGGAGGGCTGAGGCTTTCCATGGGCGCGCTGATCAGGCTGGACGAGGCGCTGTTTTTCTGGATAAACAACGGCTGGGCCTGCCCCGCCCTCGACGCGCTGATGTCGCTCGCCTCCGTGGCGGGCGACGCGGGAGTGTTGGTCCTCTTCGGCCTCACGGCCATACTGTTCTGGGACAAGGCCGGCCGAAGGAGGATGGTTCCCCTTTTTCTGGCGGCGATGGCCGCGGGAGGGGTCTCTCTCGTAGCGCTGAAGGCGGTCGTGGACAGGGACAGGCCGATGGAGCGGTTCAAGGAGGAAATAAGGATGGGAACGGCCGAGGTCCGCGCCCCACTGCGCCCCCTCTTCGCCCGATCGTTTCCCTCCGGCCATTCCCAGGCCGCGTTCACGGCGGCGGCCTTCTTCGCCCTCTATTACAGGCGGCGCAGGGCGGCCCTTTACGCCGCGGCGGCCATGGTGGCTCTCTCCAGGGTCTACCTGGGGGCTCATTTCCCCCTGGACATACTGGCCGGGTCGGCCCTGGGGTGGCTCATCGCCTGGCTGGTCTGGAGGATCGGCAAGATGGCGCGGGGTGGAAAAAGCCCTTCGCCCCAGGCCGCGGACGCGGTCTGATGCTGAGGGCGCCCGCGCTCTTGACTCGAGGGGGTTTTGAGTTTAATCTCGTCCGGTTTAGAATAACGCGACGCAGAAAAGAGCACATCCGCGGGAAACGAGAAATGGAACTGTCAACGTATAAAACAGACGGAGGCGTTTGATGGCCAGGAAAAAGCATATCTACTTCTTCGGACCGGGGGGCGCCGAAGGGGCCTCGGAGATGAAGAATCTCCTGGGGGGCAAGGGCGCGAACATAGCGGAGATGTGCAACCTGAAGATACCCGTCCCCGCCGGGTTCACCATCACCACCGAGGCGTGCGTGGAGTTTTTCGACAAGGGGCGCAAATGGCCCCCCGGCCTGGCCGAGGAGCTCAAGAAGAACATGAAACGCCTGGAGAAGGAGATGGGCAAGAAGTTCGGAGACCCGCACGACCCCCTGCTCGTCTCCGTCCGGTCCGGCGCCCGCGCCTCCATGCCGGGCATGATGGACACCGTGCTCAACCTCGGATTGAACGACACCTCCGTCAACGGGCTGATGGAAAAATCCGGCTCCGAACGCTTCGGCTGGGACGCATACCGGCGGTTCATCACCATGTTCGGCGACGTGGTGCTGGGCATCGACCGGCTGAAGTTCGAAAAACAGTTCACCAAACGCAAGGAGGAGGCTGGCGCCAAGGTGGACACGGAGCTTGGGGCGGACTCCATGAAAAAGCTCGTGGCCGACTACAAGCGCATAGTCGAGAAAGAAACCAAAAAACCCTTCCCCCAGGACCCCGCCGAGCAGCTTCGCATGTCCATAAACGCTGTCTTCAGCTCCTGGCACAACAAGCGCGCCAGGGAGTACCGCCGCCTTTACAACATCCCGGACGACTGGGGCACGGCGGTGAACGTGCAGGCGATGGTCTTCGGCAACATGGGTGAGACCTCCGGCACGGGAGTGGCCTTCACCCGCGACCCGGGAACCGGCGAGCGCAAGTTCTTCGGCGAGTTCCTGGTGAACGCCCAGGGTGAGGACGTGGTGGCGGGCATACGCACGCCGCTTTCCATAGGGCAGATGGGCGCGAGGTTCCCCCAGGCTAAAAAGGACCTGGACAGGATTTACAAGAAACTGGAAAAACACTACCGCGACATGCTCGACATCGAGTTCACCGTGGAGGACGGCAAGCTCTACATGCTGCAGACCCGCGTGGGCAAGCGCACCGCGGCGGCGGCCATCCGCATCGCCGTGGAGATGGTCAAAGAGAGGCTCATTACTAAAGAAGAGGCCGTCAACCGCGTATATCCCGACCAGCTGGACACCCTCCTGCACGAGACGATAGATCCCAAGGCCGACGTAAAGACGTTGACCAAGGGTCTGCCAGCCTCCCCCGGCGCCGGGGTGGGCCGGGTTGTCTTCACCGCCGAGGAGGCCGTGGAGGAGGCCGAGAAAGGCGAAAACGTCATCCTCGTGCGGCAGGAGACCAGCCCCGAGGACATCGGCGGCATGAACGCCGCCCGGGGCATCCTCACCGCCACGGGAGGGATGACCTCCCACGCCGCCGTCGTGGCCCGGGGCATGGGCAAATGCTGCGTGGCCGGGGCGGAGGAGGTCCGTATCGACGAGGAGGAGGAGATTTTCAGGGTGGGCGACACAACCGTCCGCAAAGGGGACTGGATTACCCTGGACGGCTCCACGGGCCGGGTCATTCTCGGCCAGGCGCCTCTCGTGAAACCGAAACTCTCCGACAACTACAGGACGCTCATGGGCTGGGCGGACAAAATCAGAAAACTCAAGACCAGGACGAATGCCGACACGCCCCACGACGCGAAGGTCGCCCGCGACTTCGGCGCGGAGGGGATCGGCCTTTGCCGCACGGAGCACATGTTCTTCGAGGGGGACAGGATCGTGGCGGTGCGGGAGATGATCCTGGCCGACAACGACAAGGACCGCCAAAAAGCCCTCAAAAAGCTCCTGCCGATGCAGAAAAAGGATTTCATCGGCATCTTCAAGGCGATGGAGGGTCTGCCCGTCACCATCCGCCTGCTGGACCCGCCGCTGCATGAGTTCCTGCCGAAAGAGGATGAGGATTTCGAGGCGCTCTCGAAAGACCTTGGAATTCCCGCCGCGGAACTGAAAGCCAAGGCGGAGGGGCTGCATGAGTTCAACCCCATGCTCGGCCACCGGGGCTGCAGGCTGGGGATGACCTTCCCGGAAATCTATGACATGCAGGCCCGCGCCATATTCGAGGCCGCCTGCGCTCTGGCCAAAAAGGGTGTCAAGGTCCAGCCGGAGGTGATGATCCCGCTGGTCTCCCACGTCGAGGAGCTAAAGCGCGCCCGGAAGCGCGTGATGGCTGTCGCGAAGGAGGTGATGAAGGAGAAGAAGACGAAAGTAAGATACACCGTCGGCTCGATGATCGAGCTTCCCCGCGCCGCCATCACCGCCGGCCAGATCGCCACCGAGTCGGACTTTTTCTCCTTCGGCACCAACGACCTGACCCAGACCACCTTCGGCCTCTCCCGCGACGACTCCGGCCGCTTCCTGCCCCACTACGTCGTCTCGAAGATACTGCCGAACGACCCCTTCGTGGCCATAGACCGGGACGGCGTGGGCGAGCTTGTCAGGATCGGCGTCGAGAAGGGGCGGGCCGTCAAGCCGAAGCTCAAGATCGGCATCTGCGGCGAACACGGCGGCGAGCCTTCGTCGGTCGAGTTCTGCCACGAGACGGGGCTCGACTATGTCTCCTGCTCGCCTTACCGCGTGCCGATAGCAAGGCTGGCCGCCGCGCAGGCGGTTATAAAGGAGAAGCGGGCCGCCGCCGAAGCCAAACCGGCGAAGAAAAAAAAGGCGGCAAAGAAGGCTAAAAGAAAAACGAAGCGGTAGCGCCGGGCTCACCCCGCAAGCCCGCTTCTGACCAGCCAGCGGGCCAGCGCGGCGGTGTACACGGGATCGGGGTTCACCCGGTTCTCCTCGAACGCCGTCCAGGCGTACTTTACGACGTGATCGGTGTTCACGGTAGCGGCGAGCTTCAGCATCGTTTCCCAGCCGCCCTCGATCAGCCGCCGCTCCGCCTCGCCGGGCGAAGGGTTGAAATTTTTGTCCCAAGGCGCGTCGCTGTCGGCTGAGTAAAGAGCCGCCACGGCCTGCCACAGGTACGAGACCGCCTCCGGCAAAACGCTTTCGGGAAGGATTTTCGACAACATCCGCGCCGCGTGCGTCGCGGTGAGGCAATGGATGAAGGTTATGGCGGGCCGGCCGTCGTTTTGCAGGTACAAGGACGCGGCGGCCCTGGAGATTCCGTTCAACGTTGGGACAGGGTCTTCCACGTCCAGCCAGCTTTTCACGGCCCAAAAGGGCTCGAACCCATCCAGGGGAGCGACCCTGGTGAAAATGAGCCCCTTGACGCGCTTCGAATCCGGCAGCCGCTCTACCTTTTCCAGCAGTTGCCCGGCCTCCGCGCCCTTTGCGGCCTCGCCCGGCCCGTCCGGCAGCCGCTGGAACCTGGCCGCCCAGTAGCCCAGGGCGATGGCGAGTTCGGCGCGCCTGGCCTGCGTCTCCGCCTCCAGCAGGCCGTCCACGGCGTAAGCCGTCCGGATAAGCCCGTGGGTGGCCCCGGCCATGACGCCGGGGAAAAGACGCGGCGCCCATTCGGCCACCACCTCCCGCCAGTCGCCGGATTTCGTCAGGGGGAGAAAAAAATCGCGCCAGCCTGAGAGCCGCGAGTGATCGCCGAGCGCGCTTTCAGGGTCGCCGGGGTTCACGGGCCCGCCGTTTTCCGGCCAGGGCTCAAGCTTTTCGGCGGCGGCGGCCACGAGGGCTTCAAGCCTTTTTTCGTCTGTCTTTGGCGCGATCCTTTTCAGGGCGCGCATGGTCATGGCGGCGTGATTCGAAAATCCGCCGCCGAACTCGGGCGAAAAGTCCGACAGCCTCCGCAGCAGACGATCGATTGTATCCCTTGACATTGACGGCTAATATAACATAAGCCTTTATGTTTCATGTTCAACTCGGGTGGAGACAGTGGGGAGAATATCGAGCGACTCGGACTTCATGCTCCGCGCCGTGGAGCTTGCCCGCAAGGGCAAGGGGCGGACATCGCCGAACCCGGCCGTGGGCGCGGTGATAGTCAAGGATGGCAAGGTTGTCGGCGAGGGGTGGCACAAGAAGGCCGGAAAACCCCACGCCGAGATCGAGGCCCTTCGCTCCGCGCGCGGACAAGCCGCCGGAGCGGCGCTTTACGTCACCCTGGAGCCGTGCAACCATCATGGGCTCACGCCGCCCTGTACAGACGCGATAATAGCGGCCGGGATAACGAGGGTCGTGATCGGCGCCAGGGACACGTCTCCCAAAGAGGGCGAGAGGGGCGCGGCCAGGCTCCGGAAGGCGGGTGTCGCCGTCCGGGCAGGCGTGCTGAAAAAAGACTGCGGCAGGCTTGTCGAGGATTTCTTGAAACACTCCCGGACGGGGCTGCCCTTTGTGACACTGAAGACCGCCATGACCCTCGACGGCAAGATCGCCACCGCCTCCGGTGACTCGAAATGGATAAGCTCCGAGGAATCCCGCCGATACGTTCACAGGCTGAGAGACGAGACCGGCGCCGTCATGGCCGGCGCGGACACGGTTATAGCCGACAACCCCGAGCTCACCGTCCGCCACGGGCGCGGCGGCAGGGATCCTTTGCGTGTGATAGTGGACAGCAGGCTGAGGACCCCACGGGACGCGAAGGTCGTCAAGAGGGCGAAGAGGATCCCCACCATCATCGCCACCAGCAGCGCGGCGCCCCTGAAAAAAGTCAGGGAGCTTGAGAGGGCGGGGGTGGAGGTTCTTGTCCTTCCGTCCAGGAGCGGCCGGGTGAGGCTTTCCTGCCTGATGGAGGAGCTCGGCCGGCGCGGCGTCATGGGCGTTTTGCTGGAGGGCGCGGGGGAGCTTGCGGGGGCGGCCGTGGGCGCTGGAGTCGTGGACAGGGTTCTTTTTTTCATAGCGCCGAAAATCGCCGGGGGGACGCGCTGCCCCGTCACGGGGTTCTCCGTGGAGAAGATGTCCGGCGCTCTCGAGCTTTCCGGCGTGGAGGTGGAGCGGATCGGCCCGGACGTGGCGATAGGCGGCCTGCTGGGCGATAAGGCTGTATAATAAAGGCATTCGGCTTCATTCGGTTTTTTTCCGCGAAGGTGAGAAGATGTTTACGGGAATAGTGGAGACGATGGGAAGGGTGGCCTCCGTCCGGAGGTCGAGCGGCGGCATGTCCATCGACGTCGACGCCGCGGGCGCCGTCCCGGACCCCAAGACCGGCGAGAGCGTCGCCGTCAACGGCGTCTGCCTGACCGTGACCGCCTCCAGGGGGGATGTTCTCTCCTTCGACGTGTCGAAAGAGACACTGGCCCGCTCGACGTTCCGGGACGCCGGTCCCGGCGACATGGTGAACATAGAACGCGCCATGAGGATGGGCGACAGGCTGGGGGGGCACCTTGTCTCCGGCCACGTGGACGCCGTGGGAAAGGTGGCGAAGGTGGCGCCCTCGGGCGAGGGGTTCGATCTGGAGGTGGCGATCCCGGGGGAGGGGATGAAATACGTGATCGAAAAAGGCTCCATAGCTATCGACGGGATAAGCCTGACGGTGGCGTCGAAACACGAACGGTCCATAACCATCGCGATCATTCCGCACACATGGGAGGCGACGGCGCTGCGTGACAAAAACCCCGGTTCGACGGTAAACATCGAATATGATATGATCGCCAAATACGTCGAAAACTTTGTAAAACCTGAAAATACTTCCAGAGGCGGTCTGGACGAGGGTTTTTTGAGAGGTGCCGGTTTTCTCTAGGACGGGACGGCGCGGACGGAGGCTCCGGGCTGGAGCGTGGTAAAAAATATTTCAAGCCGCTGCGGTTTTAAAGGTATGGAACAGCGAGACGAAAACAGGAAGTTCAACACGATAGAAGAAGCCGTCGAGGAGCTTCGCGCCGGGCGGATGGTGATCCTCATAGACGACGAGGATCGGGAGAACGAGGGAGACCTCGTCCTGGCCGCCGAGAAGGCCACGCCGGAGGCGATAAACTTCATGGCCAGGGAGGGGCGCGGGCTCATCTGCCTTTCGCTGACCCCGGAGCGGTGCGACGAGCTTGGCCTTCCCTTGATGGTCAGGGAGAACGAGTCGCAGTTCGGCACGGGTTTCACCGTCTCCATAGAGGCGCGCCGCGGCGTCACCACCGGCATATCCGCCGCCGACAGGAGCGTCACGGTGCGGACCGCCATCGACCCCGGGACCGGGCCGGAGGACCTCGTCCGCCCTGGGCACATCTTCCCCCTGAGGGCGAAGAAGGGAGGAGTGCTCGTCCGGGTGGGGCAGACGGAGGGGTCCGTCGATCTTTGCAGGATAGCGGGGCTTTATCCGGCGGGGGTGATCTGCGAGATCATGAACGAGGACGGGACCATGGCCCGCGTCCCGCAGCTCAAGGAGTTCGCCGCCAGGAGCGGCCTGAAGATAATCACCGTCAAGGATATAGTCGAGCACAGGCTCAAAAACGAGCTTTTCGTGCGCCGCGCCGTCGAGACCGTCATCCCGACCAAGCACGGCGAGTTCAAGGCCGTCGCCTACGACAACGCCATTAACGACGAAATACACCTGGCGCTTTTGAAAGGCGACGTGGGCGGGGACGAGCCCTGCCTCACCCGGGTGCACTCCCAGTGCCTCACCGGCGACGTGTTCGGCTCGCAACGGTGCGACTGCGGCGACCAGCTCGACCTCGCCATGGAGATGATCTCCAAAGAGGGGCGCGGCGTCCTGCTCTACCTTTTCCAGGAGGGTAGGGGCATCGGGCTTTTGAACAAGCTCAAGGCTTACGCGTTGCAGGACCAGGGCCACGACACCGTGGAGGCGAACCACCACCTCGGCTTCAAGGCCGACCTGCGCGACTACGGGATCGGCGCCCAGATACTGCGCGACCTGGGCTTGCGGAAAATACGGCTCATAACCAACAACCCGCGCAAGATCGTCGGCCTCGACGGCTACGGGCTGACGATCGTGGAGAGAGTGCCCGCCGTCTGCGAGCCGAGGGAGAGCAACATACGCTACCTGGCGGCCAAGCAGGACAAGCTCGGCCACCTGCTGGACATCAAAAAGACAACGGACGCCTGAGAGGACAGGGGAGGAGAATGGTAAACCGCATGGAAGGCGCCCTCGACGGCGCCGGGGCGAAGGTGGGGATAGTGGTGAGCAGGTTCAACGAGTTCCTGACCGGCAGGCTGCTGGACGGGGCGGTGGACTGTCTTGTACGTCACGGCGTCGCCGACGGCGGCATAGACGTCTGTTACACGCCCGGAGCGTTCGAGATACCGTTCGTGGCCAGGAAGATGGCCGCGTCCGGCAAGTACAACGCGGTGATAACCCTGGGCGCGGTGATCCGCGGGGCGACTCCCCATTTCGAATACGTCGCCGCGGAGGTCTCCAAGGGCGTCGCGCAGGCGATGATGGAGACGGATATCCCGATCTCTTTCGGTGTGCTCACCGTGGACACGATCGAGCAGGGCGTGGAGCGGGCCGGGACGAAATCCGGCAACAAGGGCTGGGACGCGGCGCTCTCCGCCCTGGAAATGATAAGCCTCAACAAGAAGCTTTAGGACGGCGCCGGTGTTGAAGCTTGCCGTCTCCCGGCCGGGCCTTCGTTTGAGATGAGCGGGCGGCGCAGGTCGCGCGAGGCGGCCGTGAAGATACTGTACCGGGTGGATCTTGCCGGCGGCGGGGACATCGGCGAGGCCATGGACGACTATTTCGGCGCGGAGCCTTCCGGGAGCCCGGGGCGGGATTTCACGGAGAGCCTCGTCCGCGGCGTCATTGGAAGGCTCGGCGAGATAGACTCGAAGATCTCCGGCCTGCTGGAGCGATGGACGCTGGACAGGCTGGGCTACCTGGAGCGGGCGATCCTTAGGATGGCCGTGTACGAGATGTACTATGAGCCCGCCACCCCGGACAAGGTGGTGATAGACGAGGCCGTGGAGATCGCCAAGAAATATTGCGAGGCGGATTCCGCCGGATTTGTGAACGGTGTTCTGGACAGGGCGATGAGGGAGAAGACCGCCTCCGCCCCATGAACCTTTGGCCCCTCCGGGAGCGGGCGGCGGAGGCCCGGCGCCCGGAGGCTTGAAGCTTGACCTTATGCGCTACGCTCTTCTTTCCGACGCCCACTCCAACCTGGAGGCTTTCGACGCCGTGATAGCGGACGTGAAAAGCTACGGGGTGGACAGGGTGCTTTTCCTGGGGGACATCGTGGGATACGGCCCGAACCCCAACGAGTGCATCGACAGGCTCCTGAAGGTGGCGGACCTGTCGCTGGGCGGAAATCACGACTGGGCCGTCGTGGGCAAGACTCCGGTGGACTACTTCAACCCCTACGCCAGGGAGGCGGTGGACTGGACGATGGAGGTGTTGAGGGAGGACCACAAGGACTTCCTGAAAAGGACCCGCGCCATCGATATCTTCGACAACTTCCAGGTGGCCCACTCCACCCCCTGCCTGCCCGAAGAGTGGCGCTACATAATGTCCCAGACGGAGGCGATGGAAAATTACCCCTGCATACAGGGGGACACCTGCTTCATCGGCCACTCCCATCAGCCGATTGTCATAGAATACGAGACCCAGACCAGCGTGAGGGTCCACCGGGACTCGTACAAGATACTCGATCACGACAGGAAATACATCGTGAACGTCGGCTCCGTGGGGCAGCCCAGGGACGGGGACGTGAGGGCCTGCTGGGTCGCGTACGACTCCGAGGTCGGCTCCGTGGAGTTCCGCCGCGTCCCCTACGACGTCGCCGCCGTCCAGGAGAAGATGCGGCGGATAGGCCTGCCCCGGTATCTTGTCGACAGGATCGCGGTGGGGCGGTGACGCGGCGGAGGAAAAAACCATGCCCAGGATGAGCCCGTCGGTTTTCGCGAAGGCCCTCTCGAAGGCCGACTTCAGGCCCGAGCCGGTCTACCTCGTCTACGGCTCCGAGCCGAGGCGCGTGGCGGACGCGGCGGCCAGGCTGAAAGACAAAATCCTGCCCTCGGCCGGGGGGGACAACTATTTCCGCTACACCAGGCTCGGCGACGGCGTCGACGACCCCACGGCCGGGGACATTGTCGCGGCGCTCAACACCGTCTCCATGTTCGGCGGCGGCAAGCTGGTGTGGCTCGGCCCGCTGGAGTCCGTCAAAAAAGACGACGCGAAGACGCTGACCGAATACGTCAAAAACCCCGCCCCGGGCTCCACGCTGATCCTGACCTTCGCCGCGCCAAAAGGGGACAGAAAAGCCCTGGCCGCCTTCGAGAAGACCAGGCTGGCCAAAGAGGCCGAGGCCGCGTGGCCGGTGGTGAGGTTCACCCCGCCCAGGGGAGACGAGATTTTCAGGTGGGCCGAAGGCAGGCTCCGCGCAAGGGGAGCCGCCATAGACCGGCCCGCCCTGGAGCGGCTGATGGAGCTTTGCGGCCGCGACCTGGACCGCCTCTCTGGAGAAGTGGAAAAACTCTCCAACTACGCGGACGACAGCGCAAAGATATCCCTCGACGACGTGGAGACGGCGGTGGGCGACCACCGGGAGGACAAGCTCTGGGACCTGACAAGGGCCTTCCGCCAAAGAGGCCGGAAAGCCGCCGCGGCGGCGCTTTCGAACCTGCTGGGGCAGAACCTGCCGAGCCAGCTTATCCTGAAAGTCCTCACCACCGAGCTTCTGCGGATGGCCGCCGCCGGGAGCCTGCGCGGCCGGGGGGAGCCTTTCGAGGCGTTCGCCGCCGCCGCGGGAGGGCCCGTTTTCCCTCTCCGCGAGGCGTGGGCGGACTGCGGCAAGTGGCCGCGGGAGGACATCCTGGACGGCCTGAGGCGGATCATGGCCGCGAACATGACAATACTTGTGAAAGGCGCCCCGCCCGAGACGGTGCTGGCCGGCCTCGTGGCGGAGATGACAGGAGCCCGCCGGCGCTGAGCCGGGGCCGGGAGGAAACCGCCACCCGGCGGCTTCAACCCATCTTGTTTATCTGGGCGGCGAGGCGGGATATCCTGCGGGAGGCGTTGTTCTTCTTGAGGACCCCCTTGGACGCGGCGGAGTTCAGCCGGGACGCGGCCGCCCTCAGGGCCTTCTCGGCCTCCTCCTTGCTCCCGGACTCCACGGCCTCGCGGACGCGTTTCACCGCCGTGCGGGCGCGGGAGCGCTCGGCCATGTTGCGGGTGGTCCTCTTCTTGATCTGCCTTACCCTTTTTATGGCTGACTTGTGGTTCGGCACCGTCTCAAAACCTCTCAGTTGAAAAATTAAACATTATGCTCCGCCCAGCCCGGCCAAGTCAACAGAAGAAATGGCCCGGCCCGCGCGTTCGGCTGGGCTACATCCAGCCCCTGTCCATCGCGAAGATCATCGCGCCCGTCACGAGGGCGGCCGTCCACAGGACGGAGTAGACGCCGGCGAGGGGCATGTGCGCCCCCCTTTTGCCGGCCAGGCCGGTTATGGCAAGCAAAACCAGCCATGGCGGGATGAGATATATAATCGCCAGGTGGATGTTCATGATCCATTCCGGCGCGCCTCCCCCCATGGTGTAGCCGAGCCTCACAAGGACCACCACCGCCGCCGAGGCCACCCACGTGGACACCGCGTGGGCGCCGGCGATCTTTTTGTGTTTTTCCTTCTCCTGTTTCAGGGCCAGGACGCCCGCCCACACGAAAAGCGCCGTCAGGATCGGCACGACCCCCTCGACGGCGTAAAGCAGCAGGTTGCTTTTCACTTCTCCTCCTTTTCGATGTCGCGGGCCGCGGCGGCGTATTCCTCCTTCGCCCGCTCGATGGGCCGCAGCAGCTGTTCGTCGGAATACGACGGGCCCATGACCTGTTCGTGGACGAAACCGCCCGGCGCCACGATGGTCACTCCCACCGTGTGCCTCCACATCATCCCCTGCGGCTCGTAGATTATCCCCAGCCTGTCGGCGAGGGCTTTTATCGTTTCGGGGTCGCCGGTCACGAATTTCCAGCTCTCGAAGCTGTCGGTGAAACCCTCTCCGTAGCGGCGCAGGGCCTCGACGGTGTCGTTCTCGACGTCGAAGCCGACGCTCACGATCCTGAAGTCCTTTCCGAGTCTCTCCTCGTTGTCCCGGGCGAACCGGGAGAGACTCGACGTGATGGCGGGGCAGACGTCCTGGCAGGAGGTGAAGATGTAGGAGACGATCAACGGTTTGTCATACCATTCGCCGAGATCGAACCGTCCGCCGTCCTGGCCGGTGAAGACGTATGAGGGCGAAAGCCTGTTCCCGACGGCTTTTCGGGCGATCTTGAAGGGGGAGGCCATCTCCTGCCCGGCGGGCGGCTTCGGCGGCTCAGGCGGCGGGAACATGGCCTTCAACGCCGCCCGGACGGCGAAGGCCACCGTGACGATGATGATCAGGGATCCTATGTATCTTAAAACTTTCAACCTGACATTGGTCTCGCTCATGACTTCAGCCTCAAAGGTCCTTCAGCGTCACTTTCCTGTTTTTCGTTTTCAGCCTCTCGGCGGCTATGATGGCCGCAAGCTCGTCCACGGCCCTCTCCAGGACGTCGTTGACGACGTTGTAGTCGTAGTCCGGCGCGCGCTTTATCTCCGCCCGGGCGTTTTCCAGCCGGACGCGCAACGCCTCGGCGGACTCGCCCCCCCTGCCGGAGAGCCGCCGCTCGAGCTCGGCCATGGACGGCGGCAGGAGGAAGATCGGCGCCACGTTCAGGCCCGTCCCCCGCAGCGCGTCGGCGCCCTGGGTGTCGATGTCCAGCAGCAGGTCGCGCCGCCGCGCAAGCTCCTCTTTTATCATCGTTTTCGACGTGCCGTACCGGGCGGTGTGCACCTTCGCCCACTCCAGGAACTCGCCGCGCTCGATCATTCCGTCGAAGGTTTTGTCGTCGACGAAGTGGTAGTCCCTGCCGTCGGCCTCGCCCTCGCGGGGCTTTCTCGTGGTGTGGGATACGGACATGGAAAGGTCCGGCAGGCGCTCGAGGAGCAGGGCGGCCGCGGTCGTCTTCCCCGCGCCGGAGGGGGCGGAGAGGACGAAGAGTATCCCCTCGCGTTCGATGGAGTATCCGCTCATTCGATGTTCTGCGCCTGCTCCCTTATCTTCTCCACCTCGCTTTTGATTTCCACCACGAGGTTGGTCGCCTCCGGCGAGGCGCTTTTTGAGCCTATGGTGTTCGCCTCGCGGTTTATCTCCTGGGTGAAAAACTCCAGCTTGCGTCCGACCGGCTCCTCCAGGGCCAGGAGCCCCCCCATCTGGGCGAGATGGCTTTTCAGGCGGTCGATCTCCTCCGACACGTCGAGCTTGTCCGCCAGGATGGCGGCCTCCTGGATGAGCCTGTTTTCGTCCAGGCCGGTGTCCCCGGCCAGCCTATCCACCTTCGCTTTCAGCTTGTCGAAGCGCTCGCCGGGGACTTTGGTGTTCTCCGCCTCGATCCTTTCCACGAGGGCGGCGATGGCGGAGAGCCTGCCCTGTATGTCCCGCGCCGCTATAGCGCCCTCGACGGCCCTGGCCTGCTCCACCTGGCCCAGCGCGCCAGCGAGGGCGGTCTTCAGGACGGGGCCTATGGCGTCGGCCGAAAGCTCCTGGCCGGAGACGCTGAAAAGGTCCTTTATCTGCAAAAGCTCGCCGAAGGCGGGGGGGGAGGGTACATCGAACCTGTTGGAAAGCTCCACCGCGGCCTTCATGTAGCCCGCCAGCAGCGGTTCGTTGACGGTCACGCTCACGGCGTCGTCCCCACCCTCCCGGGAGACGGTCACGGATACCTCGAAATACCCCCGGGTGAATCTCTCCTTCACCGCTTTCCTGACAAGCTCCTCGACGGGGAGTATCCTGCCCGTGGACTTTACGTTCACCTCCATGAAGCGGTGGTTGACGCTTCTGGCCTCGACGGTGACCTTGAGCCCCTCCGTCTCCTCCTCGGCCCGGCCATAGCCGGTCATGGAGAGCGCCATGGTTATATCGAGACGGGGTTCCAGGCAAGGTGGGCGATCATCTCTATCTCCACCAGCGCGCCCTTGGGAAGGGCGGCCACCTGGACCGCGCTCCTGGCGGGGGGATGGTCGGTGAAACAGCCTGAGTATATCTCGTTGACTTTGGGGTAGTCGTTCATGTCGGCGAGGTAGATCACGCTCTTGACCACGTTCTCGAAGTTGGCCCCGGCCTCGCCGAGCACCGCCTCGAGGTTCATCAGCGCCCGCCTGGCCTGGGGCTCGACTCCCCCTTCCACGAGCTCGCCGGTGGAAGGGTCCAGCCCTATCTGCCCGGAGGCGTACACCATGTCCCCCACGACCACCGCCTGCGAGTATGGGCCTATGGCGGCGGGGGCGTTGTTCGTGCTTATTATCTTCTTTTCCATGAGCAAGATATTGTAGCGCAAAGACGGTTTAAGGCAAAATGGATGAAAATTTCGGCGGCGGCCGGTTTGAATGTTTTCCGAGAAGGAGCTTGATTTGCTCTCAAACCGTCCCACCGCCGGAAAACTCAGCTTCCCGGGGGGCCTTTGAGAACCTTTCGAGCGAAGGAAAACGCCGTGCGGCGCCGGGCCTGGGGGGCGCTTGCGGCTTACGCGCTTTTCATATACGTTTCCCTGCCCTTCGCCAGGACGATCTCCGAGCAACTCAGCGAGCGGGGCGTTCTGACATTCGCCGTGTACCTTGCCGCCGCCGCGGCGCTGGCGGCGTACATCGCGTTCAACGCAAGGCTTCTTCTCCTGTGGCGGCCCGTTTCCCTGGTCATGCTCGCCTGCCTGGCGGCGCTCTTCGCGGTGTTCATGCTTTATCTTGACGTCCCGGCGGAGCGGTTTCACCTGGTGGAGTATTCGGTCATGGGGTGGCTTGCCCACAGGGCCGCGAGGACGACCTTCGACGGCTGGCGGGTCTTCGCGGCGGCGTTTTTCGTGACGGCCCTGGCCGGCCTGGTAGACGAGGTCATACAGCTCGCTCTCCCGCGGAGGGTGTATGATTGGCGGGATGTCTTCTTCAACGGCGCGGGGGGCGTCTTCGGGCTGCTTTTCGTCTGGCTGGCGGACCGCGAGCGGAGGAGGATTTTCGGGGAGGCGGGAAAGTGAGTCTTCTGAAGAGCATCTCCATCGCGCTCATTCTTATCCTGGCGGCTCCCGCCAGCGCAGCCGAAAAACTTTCGATAAGGTTTCTCGACGCGGGGGAGGGGGACTCCATCCTGATAGCGGCCCCCGGCGGCCAGACGGCGCTGGTGGACACCGGCAACCTCATCTCCGGCCATGACGTCACCGAGAGGCTGATCGGGCTCGGCGTGGACAAGATAGACCATCTTATCCTCACCCATCCGCACATGGACCACGTGGGGGGCGTTTTCCACGTGATGCGGCGGATCGAGACGGCAAGGGTCTATGACAACGGAGAAAACCTTTCGGAGCTTGCGGCCTCGTCGGACTTCTACCGCTGGTATGGCGGCCTTGTCAGGGAGAGCGGGCGCTACGCCGTGCTGAGGGCGGGGGATTTTATCGGCATGGGGGATGTCAGGCTGAAAATCCTGTGGCCTCCGGAAAAGCTTTTCTCACCGGCGTTGAATCCCGATTCGATGGTCATTCTCGTGGAATACGGAAAATTCCGCGCCCTCCTGGCGGGCGATCTTGTGACAGAGGGGGAGGAGGGGCTGATGGGAACCGGAGCCGATCTTGCCGCCGATGTCCTGAAAGTGGGGCATCACGGCTCCATTCACGCAAGCTCCGGGAAGTTTCTGAAAGCCGTCTTGCCCTCCGTGGCGGTGATAAGCGTCGACGAGGGCAACGTCAGGGGCTACCCCTCCGGAGAGGTCATGGAACGCCTGCGCGGCATTGGCGCGAAAGTCCACCGGACCGGCAGGGACGGCGAGATTTTCGTCTCCGCCGGCCCGGACGGGGTGATGGAGGTCAAAACCCTCCGTGTCCCCTGAAAAAAAGCCGCCGAGGCGGCCCCGGGCTTAGCGCCTTCCGCCGCCCCCTCTGCGCGGTTTGAACCCCTTGCCGCGCCTTGCGGGAGGTTTGCCGCGGGAGGCCGCGCCGGAGGGGTGGATCACCACTCTCCTTCGCGCTCCTTCCCCCTCCGATCTTGTCTCCACCCTGGGGTCGTCCGCCAGGGCCAGGTGCACAAGCCTTCGCTCCGCCGGGTTCATCGGCGCCAGGGGGTAGGGGCGCCTTGTCCTGACGGCGTCGTCGGCGGCTCTTTTGGCCTTCTGGAACACGGCCAGCTTGCGTTTTTCCCTGTAGTTCTCCGCGTCCAGGACGACCCTCACCCTGTGTTCGAGCTGGCGGTTGATGATTATGTCGAGCAGGTACTGCATAGCCTCCAGCGTCTCGCCTTTCCTGCCGATGAGCAGACCGCCGCTGTCGCTTTTGATCTGGATCATCAGCCGGTCGGCCAGCCTGTAGCCCCTCGTTTCCCCGTCTATGCCCATGTCCTCGAGGATCTGCTGGATGAACTCCACCGCCTTGCGCCTTGTCTCCTCGGAGACGGGGGAGTCCTCCGCGTCCTCGAAAACCGGCGGGACGAACTCCTCTTCTCTCTCTTCTTCTTCCTCCTCCCGTGGCCGCGCCGGAGCCCGCTTTTCCATAACCTTTGGCGCGGCGGCCTCCTCTTCGGTGAAAGGCTCGGGGTTGTAAAGCCTTCTGCCGTACCCGCGCCCTTTGCGGGGGATGACCACTCCCGCGGGGCCTTCATTCACCCACGGGCGGAATTTGCTGTCCATGGTGACGACTTCGTCCGGCGGCGTCTCGGGAGCGGCTGGCCGCTCCGGCGCCTCCTCCGGCGCTTCGGCCGCCTCTTCCTCAGGCTCGGGGGTGTACTCCTCTTGCTCTATCTCCTCCCCCTGCCCGTAATGCTCCATGGCCGCCTCCTCCGGCTCCTGGGCGCTCTCCTTCAACCTGGCCCTGATCTTGTAAGTCTTCCCCCCCATCCCGAGGAACTTGCGCGTCACTTTCATCTCCTGGATCTCGAGGCCGTCCAGGCTCTCCACGCCCAAAAGCCTCATAGCCTCGGCCTCGGCCTCTTCCTTCGTGGCTTTTTCTATTTCTACCCAGTCCATAGTCCGTTCACCTCAAGTGGCTTCTTTATCACGATAGATAACCCACTGCTGCCCTATGGTCAGTATGTTGTTCACCAGCCAGTAGATCACCAGCCCCGACGGGAACGTCAGGAACAGGAAGGTGAACACGAAGGGCAGGGCCATCATTATTTTCCTCTGCGTCGGGTCGCCGGTCTTCGGCGTCATGAGCTGCTGGGCGAGCATACTCGCGCCCATGAGCACGGGAGTCACATAATAGGGGTCGTGCTTGGAAAGGTCTTTTATCCACAATATCCATCCCGCTCCTTTCATCTCTATGGACTCCAGGAGCACCTTGTACAGGGCGAAGAAGATGGGTATCTGCAGTATCATCGGCAGGCAACCGCCGAGGGGGTTGACCCTGTGCTCCCGGTAGAGGTTCATCAGCTCGCGGTTCAGGCGCTCCTTGTCGTCCTTGTAGGTCTCCTGGATCTTTTTCATGTGCGGCTGGAGTTTCTGAAGCTTTTGCATCGACTTGAACCCCTTCTGCGTCAGGGGGAAGAACAGAAGCTTCATCAGCACCGTGAGCGCTATTATCGACCAGCCCCAGTTGTCGAGGACCTTGTGAAAATAGTTCATCACCCAGAACAGCGGCTTGGCGATGAAGTCGAACCAGCCGTAGTCGATGATGGAGTACATGCCGTTCGTGTATTCGCCGAGGGTCCTGTGCTCCTTGGGCCCGGCGTATATCTCGAACCGCTCCGGGGCGCCGTCGATGGTGGCCTTCGCCGCCCATTCAAGCGAATAGACCGCGCTGGTCACGTAGCGCGCCGTCACGGCCCCGGGCCGGGGAGGCTCGGGCGCGAGCGCGGCGGTGTAGTACCTGTTGACCAGCGCCGCCCACGGGACCTCGCCCTTGTATGTCCTCTTCGGCTCGTCCTCCTCCGGGGCCTCGGCCACCCTCTCGCCGTTGGCCATGACTATGGGGCCGGTGTAGGACAGCTGGCCCGCCTTCTGGTCACCCTTCTCCTCTCCCAGGCCGAACCAGACGATGGAGTAGTCGAACTTTCCCCACCGGGGGGCCGATTTCACGCTGACGGAGAAGTCGAACCTGTAGGCGCCGGGGTGGAAGGTGTACGTCTTGGTTATGACCACGCCGGAGTCGTCCGCAAGCTCGAAGGTTATGGAGCGCGGCGGGGAGCCTTTCCCCAGGACGATCTCGTCCTGGACCTCCGGAGTTTTGAAGTACGACTTGTTTATCTTGCGGGAAAAGGAGTCCTTGGGGAACCTGAGCCCCAGGGTGGGATGGATCCGCGCTCCCTCCAGCATGTCCGCCGCGTTTTCCCCCATCATCTCGAGGTGTTCGGCCAGGTTGAAGATTATGTCCACCTTGCCGCTGGCGACGTCGTCGTACTCCTTGAGCTTGTAGCTCACCGGCACGGCGCCTTTGTTCGATAGGGTGACCAGGGTCAACCCGGTGTCAACGCGGATGAGCCTCTCGGCGCCGGCGGGGGCCGAATAGGCGGTCTCTTTCTCCCCGGGCAATGGGGCTGCGGCGGGCTCTGTTTCCCCGGCGGGGAGGGCGGCCCGCCCTGTCTCCGGCCCGGCCGTTTTCCCGGCGGTGGCCGTTTTCGCCTCTGGCTCTTCGGCCCGTTCTTCTTGAGCCTGTTCGGTCTGGACGGCCTGCGGCTCCAGGTACTCCCCGAACCTCCACTGGTAATAGAAGTTATAGAGAAGGACCAGCAACATCGCGGAGGCGAAGGCCAGTAAGAAGTTGCGGTCTATCATGGGACCGGATCGTATCCCCCCCGGCAGAACGGATTGCACCGGAGCAGTCTTCTGACGGCGAGCCACAGGCCCCTGAAGGCGCCGTGTTTTTCAACCGCTTCGGCGGCGTAGCTCGAGCACGTGGGGTGAAACCTGCACGAAGGAGGCAGGACCGGCGACACTAGGAGGCTGTAAAGCCTTATCGGGAAGATGAATATCTTTCTTATCATGCCTCAACCGCGCGGCCCCGCAAGCCGGCGCGCGAACCTCAGGAACTCCCCCTCCGCCTCGTGAAAAGAGATGGGAGCGCCCTTCGGAAATACACGGACCACGATGTCTATGCCGACGCCCAGCCTGTTTTTGTTCAACCTGAAAACCTCTCGCAGAACACGCCTTGTTCTATTGCGAACCACGGCTTTGCCCACCTTCCGGGAGACGACAAGTCCAAGACGCGGCCAATCAAGACCGTTGGGAAGATATATAAACTCCATTCGCCCGCCGCGAAAGCGCTTTCCCCCCTTGAAGACGCGCTCGAACTCGTTTTTTTTTAGTAGCTTGTCTCTTCGGCCGAGCGCCAAGGCGGGGGGTTTTAAACCGTCAGCCTCTTCCTCCCTTTCGCCCTTCTCCGCTTCAGGACCCGTCTTCCCCACCTTGTTTTCATGCGGGCCATGAAGCCGTGTCTCCTTTTGCGGCGGGTGTTGCTCGGCTGGTATGTGCGCTTCACTATTCTTCTCCTTCACGGAAGATATTTTCGCAAAATCAAAAGGAAAAGTTTATTTAAAAAATCATGCCCCGTCAAGGCCAATAAAAACATGGCAGTGGGCCGGTTTGTCATTCCGGCCCGCGGGAGGATGCCGCCGGGCTTCAAAACCGGGCAGGCGGGACGGGCGCCGAACAACGCGCCGGGGCGCGTTTTCCCCGGTGAAAGACAGCCGCCCCGCTCCCCGCTGGGAGCGCGGTTTCAAGGCGCTTCTTGACACCCGCCGCCCTGATCTTATTATTATACCTAGTGACCGTGGTTAACTTTTAGAATTTTCAAACATATAGAAGCGAAGATGCTGGACAGTAGAGCCGAGCGCGTCCTCGATGCGGCGGTGGAGCTGCACATGGAAAGCAAAGAGCCCGTAGGCGCGGGAAGGCTGGCCGAGAAAAGGGATTTCAACCTCTGCCCGGCGTCGATCCGCAACGTGATGGCCGACCTTGAGCGGAAAGGCTACCTGACCCAGCCGCACACCTCCGCCGGCAGAACCCCCACGGACAAGGGATATCGCTATTACGCCGACAGGCTGGCGGGACCCGTGGCGCTGCCGAAAAGGGATATGAACGACATCCGCCGGGCGGCCCGGCGCCTCACGGCCGTGGAGCTGGCCGATTTCATGGGGGCGATATCCGGCGCCCTGTCGCGTCTTTCCCTGCAGGCGGGCCTTGTGGGGCTGGCCTCCTGGGGCGCGGCGCCGATCAGGAAAATACAGCTCGTCCACATAAAGGACGACCTCATCATGGCGGTGGTCGTCTTCGACGGCGGGGGGATAAAAAACGTGCTCATGAACTCCACGGAGGCTTTCAGCCCCGGCGAGCTGGACAGGATGTCCAACTACTTCAATCATCGTTTCTCGGGATTGTCCATCGCCGATATCCGCCGGACGCTTCTCGGGGAGATGAAAAAGGAGAAAAACAGGGTGGACGAGCTTGTCGCCCATGCGCTCGTGGTCGCCGAGGCCATGGAAGCCCGCGCCAGCGAGGGGGAGGGGAACTCGGTGCGCGTCGAAGGCGCAAGCAGGCTGATAGACCAGCTCGGCGCCCGTTTTGACGTGCCCAGGATAAAGGCGCTGTTCGACATGTTCAACGAAAAAGGCAGGCTCGTGTCGCTGGTTAATGACCTGCTCAAGGCGGAGGGGGTGAATTTCATCATAGGCTCCGAGTCCGAGATCGACGAACTCGCCGATTTCAGCTTCGTGACGCACACCTTCTCCGGCGCCGCCGGGGCCCTCGGCGCGGTGGGAATCATCGGGCCGAAAAGGATGAACTACGGCCGCGCGGTGTCGCTTGTGACATACGCCGCCAGGCAGGTCAGCCTGAGGCTGGCCGGGCGGCTGGATGAGGAGGAGGAAAAACTTTGAGGATAAAAGTGAAAGAGGAAAAACCGGAAAACACGCCGGAGGATGAAAAGGAGGAACCCCCCAGGGAGAGCGGGGAAAAACGGTCCGAAAAGAAAGGCGCCGGGGCTTTCCCGACGGAGGGCGGGAAGCTTGCGAAAAAGGAGCTGCCCCGAAGGAAAAAGGACGACGAGACGGCCGAGCTGCGGAAGATGGTGGACAACCTCACTGAAGAGCTTAAAAAACGGGAGGCCGAGCTCGTGACCGCCGAGGAACGGGTCATGCGCGCCGCCGCCGACGCGGAGAACTTCAAGAAACGCCTCCAGCGGGAGAGAGAGGAGGAGAGCAGGTACGCCAACGTATCGCTGGTGGAGGCGCTCCTTCCCGCCCTTGACAACTTCGAACAGGCCATAGCCGCGGCGAAGTCCGGCGAGACGGACATGGCCAGCCTCACCGAGGGCGTCGACATGGTGAGCCGCCAGATAATGGATGTCCTGCGGCGGCGCGGGCTGGACAGGGTCGAGGCCGTCGGACGGCCTTTCGACCCGGAGACGATGGAGGCCGTGCGTCTGCTGGAGAGCGGCGAGCACGAGGACGGCGAGGTGGTGGAGGAATACATCCCCGGCTACAGGTTCAAGGACAGGGTGATCCGCCCCGCCAAGGTGAGGGTGGCGAAAAACACCGGGGAGAGCGAAGACGAGAGCGAATAAAACTCCCCGGCCTCGCAACCGGAGTTTTCTCCAGGCGCGTCCTTCCTTTCGGCGGCGGACGCTGGCGCTGGTGTATGAACGCTAATACCCCTTCCGCCGTATCTTCTCTCTTTGGGGGGAGGGATGAGTAAAGACCCCGCGCCGGGGAGGGGCTGGTATATTCCCGCCGCGCTTATCGCCGTCCTGGGGGCCGTTTTTTTCGTCTACTACCTTTACATCGGCGTTTCGGATATCGCCGGGTCGCTCAAGCGCGCCGCCGGCCCCGGCGAAAGCGAGATCGTGCTCGAGAAGCCCGGCGCTTACCTGGTGTTCCACGAGTACGAGAGCGTCATCGGCGGCGTCCCCCACAGGGTTTCGCCCGGTGTCCGGGGCATGAGCTTCGCCATCGAGGAGAAGGCGACGGGGCGGCGGGCGTCCCTCTCGCCGCCCCTGGGGGATTACAGCTATAAGGCCCCCGGACGCGCCGGCGCGGCCATTCTCACTTTTACCATCACCCGGCCGGGGCTTTATGTTTTTTCGTCATGGTACGATAATGAAAGCGGGCCGGAGAGGGTCTTCGCCATAGGGCGGGGATTCATGGCGAGGGTTTTTGTGACGGTGATAACGGCGCTGGCCATTCTATTCGGGTCTTTCTCGGCCGGGGCGGCGCTGGCGGCTTTCGTGTATCATCGAAGGCGGAAAGCGGAAAAGGGCGCGCCGGTGGGGCCGCGCCCCGTGGAACCCGGGAGATGAAGGAGGACGCGTGAGGATCCGGAAACGGCTTATGGCGGGGAGGAGACAGTGAGCGGCGAGACGAGGCGTATGTTGTTCATCTTTTTGAATGTCTTTCTTTTCGCCGTCATCGTCTGGTCCTTCATAGTGAACACCCACTCCCTCATGAACCCTTACGCGCTGCTTTCGATCTCGTCGCTGCCAGCCTTCATCGCGGCGGGGGCGGCGCTGCTTGTCCTGCGGACCTGGTATCCCGTTTCCATCGCCAACGCGCTCCTGCCGTTCGCGGCCATCGTGGTGTTCCTTGCGCCCCATGTCCTCCCGCCGTCCATGCTTGTCTCGTTCGCGAGCAACCTGCTGGCCGTCGGCCTCCTTGTGGCGGCGCCGGTGATGGTGGTCAACAACCTGCGTTCGGCCGGCGGCTAGGGCCGGGCCAGCGCGGCGGCGAGGTCTCCCAGCCTGGCGAAAAGCCTCTCCAGCTCGGACAGGTCTTTTATCAACCCGCTCCTTTCAACCTGCAGGCGGCCCTCCTTTATCTCGAAAGCCCCAAACTCTTTCAGGCCGCGCAACAGGATATGCCGCCGGTCGGGGTCCAGGTAGGTCCTCACCTGCTCCGGGTTGTCCCCCTTTACGATGAATGTTTTGTCGAACTCCGGATCACCCGTCTCCACGTCCATGGTCCCGAGGGCCTTGCCCAGCCTGCTGAGCCTGCTTTCAGGGCGGAGCCGGAAACCGGCCGGCAGGTCCGGGGGCGCGACGCGCATCCTGGTGTAGGTCGTGGACGTGTCCCCTGCGCTCACGATGTGGACGTCCAGGATAAACGGCATACCCTCGTTCTCTCCGGTGAAGACGAAAGAGCCTTTCCCCTCCTCCGAAAGGCCCCTCTCCGCTGCGAACATCCGCCATTTTCTGTCCACCTCCCCGCGCTCCTGGATCTTCTTTTTGAATATCCACAACAGGATCAGGAAGGCCAGGATGTAAGGCAGCAGGATGTAGACGTCCTCGAGACTCATCTTCTCATACGATCCTGTATCCCGGCGGCGCGATAACGACGGTCACCTCGCCCTTCACGCTCTCGCGGGATTTGAGCTTTTCGATCACCTCGTCCACGCCGCCGCGGATGAACTCCTCGAACTTCTTGGTCAGCTCCCGCGCCACGGTCACCTGCCGTCCCTCGATGAACCTGCGAACCTCCTCCAGCGTCCTGACCAGCCTGGCGGAGGACTCGAAGAAGACGATGGTTCTTTCCTCTGCCGCCCAGGACTCGAACATCTTCACCCGCCCCTTTTTCCTTGGCGGGAACCCTTCGAAGACGAACCTGTGCGACGGGAAGCCCGACGCCGTGACGGCCAGGACAGGCGCCGCGGCGCCGGGGACGGGATGGACGGTTATGTTCTCCACGATGGCGGCGCGGACAAGGATCACGCCCGGGTCGCTCAGGCCCGGCGTCCCAGCGTCGGAGACCAGCGCGACGGTTTTTCCCTCCTTCATCGCCCTCACGAGCGAGGGCGTCCGCCTGTCGGCGTTGTGGGCGTGAAAAGAGGTCAGCGCGGCGGGTCTGATCCCGTGCCGGTCCAGCAGTATCCGCGACCGGCGGGTGTCCTCGGCGGCGACGATGTCCGCCGATTTCAGGACCTCGACGGCCCTGAAAGTGACATCGTCGAGGGCGCCGACGGGCGTGGCGACAAGGTAGAGCGCTCCGGGTTCCATGACATGGAGGATACCAGATTCCTCCGCCGGAAGAGGGCCCGGCGTTTTTCTCCCCGGAACGCTAAAACCTCCTGACCTCCGCCAGCTCGTTGTCCATGAAGATTTTTACGGCCGTGCGCCCCTTTATCTCCACCAGCAGGGAGATCGTGTCCCCCGGCCTGTGGGCCCGGTTGTAGATATCTTTTTCGCCGTCCCTGTTCTCCTGGGTGATGGAGACTTTTACGGCGGACGGGCCCTCGGGCACGGTGTAATAGAGGATCGTGTAGGTGGCCGGCTCGTCCACCGAACCCTGCCGCCCCTCGGAAACCGTCAGGGTTATATAGGATCCCTTCTCCACCATGGCGCCGAAGGCGGGATCCTGGGCGATCACCTCCCCGCTCTCCTTGCCGTTCGCCCGCCTGTAAAGGACGCGCCTTATCCTCAGGTCGCTGTTTCTGATCCTGTCCATCGCGGCGGAGAGAGGCTGCCCCACGAAATCCGGCGCCATGATCCGCTCCGGGCGCGGCCCGGAGGACACGAGCAGGGTTATGGAGGCCCCTTTCGGCGCCAGCGTCCCCGGGGCCGGGTCCTGCGCCAGGATGGTCCGCTCCTGCCTGCCGGAGTGAATATATATTTTCTTCTTGATTTTTATTCCCCTGCCCTCGAGAACCGCCTCCGCGCGCAACAGGCTGGAGCCGGTGATGTCCGGTATCAGCGTCTTGCTCGATCCCCGGCTTACGACCACCTTCACGGCTCTTCCCAGCTTGATGGGCTCGCCCGGCGGAGGGTCCTGGGATACGATCCTGTCCTTCGGCGTGGTGGGGCTGTTTTCCATCCTGGTCACGGCCATGTAAAGCCCCCGGGAGCTGAGCGTCTCCATGGCCGGGATCACCATCTTGCCCCGTACGTCCGGGGCGGCGATCTTCTCCCCGCCCATGTACATGGCTATTTTCATGACCGTCACGCCGCTGGCCACGGTCACGGCCAGCAGCAGCAAAAAGACCTTGATATACTCCGCCGCCCGCCTCATGACCCTTTCCTCACGAGCCGGGCCGCGTGGAAGCCGTCCATCCCGCCGTCGCCCGGAAGCGCGAAAAAGCCGCCCCGCCCGTCGACAAAATCCGCCGCCTCCGCCGCGCCGCCGCGGGCCCCGTCCCTTTTGAAATCCACCCTGTTCTCCAGAAACCTCTCCACGATCATGACCCCTTCCTCGGGCTCTATCGAGCAGACAGAGTAAACCAAAGCTCCCCCCGGCGCCAAGCTGTCCGCGGCGCGGTTTATCATTTCCCACTGCAACCTTGCCATCTCGAGGATAAGCCCGGCGTCCTTGTTCCATTTGCCTTCAGGGTGACGCCTCAATGTCCCCGTGGCCGAGCAGGGCGCGTCCAGGAATATCCTTTCGAAGGGGCGCCGCGCGGGCCATGGCGCCGCGGCGTCGGCCAGGACGGGGCGGGCGATTCGAACGCCAAGCCTGCTCATGTTCCGGGCGCTCTCCGCGAGCCTGGCCTGTGAGCCGTCGAGGAGGAGCAGGGTCCCCCTGTTCTCCATCCACTGGGCGAAGGCGCCGCTTTTTATCCCCTTGCCGCAACAGGCGTCCGCCACCGTCTCGCCCGGAGCCGCGCCGAGCAGGCCCGCGGCGACGATCGACGAGGCGTCCTGCGGCTGGATATACCCGAGCCTGACCGGGGCGGACTCGGGCGTGATCCTGCCCCCCGTCAGCCTGTAGCAGTCTCTGGCCCAGGGAACAGGCGCCGCCTCCAGCCCCCAGCCTTCGAGGCTTTTCTCAAAATCCTCCGGACTGGTCTTCAGCCTGTTCAGGCGGAAGAAGACCGGCGCTCGCTCGTTCGATTGTCTCATGACCCTTTCGGCTGTCTCGAGCCCGAAGTTTTTTATCCAGCGCCGGGCGAGCCAGTCGGGGAAGGAGTGAATCCGGCCCAGTCTGGCGTGATCGGGCAGACCCTGGGGCAGGAGTTTTTCGACGGTTTCCCGCAAAGGCCGCCCGCTCGCTATCCCGGCGGCCCGGCGAAGGACGGCGTTCACGAAACCAGCGGCGCGTCTGCTCTGGGGCTGGTTTTTGGCCAGGGCCACCGTCTCGCTCACCGCGGCGTAGGCGGGGGTGGACGACATGGCGGCGGCCTGGTAAAGCCCCATCCGCAGAAGCGCCATGACGACGGGCGGCCCGATCCTGTCCGGCGCCCTGTCCGAGGCTTTTTCGATGATCGTGTCCAGCGCCCGCCTCCAGCGCGTGACGCCGTGGACGATCTCCGAGACGAAGGCGGAGTCCAAGTCTCCGAGAGAGCCCTTCGCGCGCCCGGCGGCCAGCAGGGCGTCTATCCTGGCCTTGCGCCGCTCCAACTCGACGAGGATTTTCAGGGCTGAGAGTCTTGGCCTGTCAACCAACGGGGTTTTCGGCGGAGGGCTTGCCCGCCCTAGCCGGGAGGCCAGTTCATGGGCCGGCCTCCCAGAACGTGGAGGTGCAGGTGCATGACCATCTGGCCCGCGCCGCGGCCGGTGTTGTTGACGATCCTGAAGCCGGATTTGTCTATCCCCTTCTCCCTTGCTATGCGGTTGGCCAGGAGGTACGCCTCGCCGATCGTTTTCGCGTCCTCATCGGCCAGGCCGAGGCTGGACTCCACGTGTTTTTTGGGGACTATCAGCACGTGGACGGGAGCCTGGGGGTTGATGTCCTCGAAAGCGAAAAGGGACTCCGTTTCCGCCACCTTGTTGCACGGTGTGTCGCCGGATATGATCTTGCAGAAAACGCAATCCTCGCTCATGAGCAAATTCTACATTACACCACCGGGCGGAGCAACAACGATCGGCTTCTCGCCTCCGGGCGTGCGCTGAAAGATGTTTACCCCGGCCGCCGCAAAGAATATAATTGTGAAAAAAGGGGTTACATCGAAGCGATTGATGGAAAGACAGGGCGCGGCGGCGGTATCGGCGTTGGTTCTTTTGCTTGTCCTGTCTGTCGCGCGCTGCGGCGGGACGCTGGACCAGAAAAAGGAGGGCGAGGCCGGGCATGGAGACGGTCTTTCCCTCGAGCTTTCATGGCCGGAGGGCTACAGCTACGACAGGGCCGCGGGTCGGCTTTTTCTCCCTTCCGGCCAGTTCCAGAAATCCGCTCCGGCCTATGTCACAAAGGTAACCCTGAGAATCAGCGGGGACGACATGGAGCCCGTCGTTCTCGACGTCCCGCCGGACACGCTCCGCGCATCGGCTACGCTGAGCTATGGCGTCCGCCGCTTCGACCTGGTGGTGGAGACGAACATAGGCGTGACCTTCACCGGCTCCACGACGCTGACCCTGGCGCCCGGCGTCACTGCCGTTCTCAAAATATCCCTCGAAATCAACGCGCCCCCGGTGATCAAGAGGATAGACATGTCCAACCCGGAGCCGAAAAAGGGCGACAGCATAACGATAGCCGCCGTGGCGAGCGACCCGGACCCCGACGACGTCCTTATCTACAAATGGGAGGGGACCGGACCGGAGGGCGAGAAAAGAACCTTCGAGGGGAAATCCTTCACCGGCGAGCCTTTCGAGCATGGGGGGACTTACAGGCTCACGCTGACGGTGAGCGACGGCCATGGCGGCGTGGCGCGGAAGGATTTTTCCTTCACGATCATAAACGAGCTTCCGGTGATCGTGGACATATCGAGCGTCTACGACGACGGCGGCGCGGGGGGCGACCCGAGAATTCTCCTTTCCTGTTCGGCGACGGACGCCGACGACCCGCCGGAGGATCTGGGGTATTTCTGGTTCGGCCCTTTCGGCTGGCGCGCCGAGGGCAAGGACGCCGTCTACAACGGCTCCTGCGGACAGTTCACCTGCGAGGCGAGGGACGACGACGGCGGCGTGGCCTCAAGGACCGTCGAGGTCCAAAGCTCGCCCCCGGCCATCACCGGCGTGACACAGAGCAAGCAGTACGTGAAAAAGGGCGACACCGTCGATCTTTCATGCTCGGCTTCCGACCCGGACAACGACATACTGGAATACGAGTGGCAGGTGGGCAACTACATCAACACGGGCAGCTTCTGGTCCTACGTCTTCAAGGCCGCCGGCGACGTGAAACCCGCCTGCGTGGTGACGGACTGGTGCGGCTCGACGGATAAGAAGCCGCTGTGCCTGAACTCCTGCCAGTCGCCGAGGGACGCGGCGGCCTGCTCCAACGATTTCAGCAACGGCGTCGTGAAGGTGGATATCACCGTCCCTATGGGGGCGGATCTGGACCTGGAGGTCACGGATCCGAACGGCGTGAAGACGTGGTACGGCAAGCTGCGCCCCGGCAACGGATCCGAGCTGTGCGTCGACTCCGTCTGCTCAAACACCAGCCAGGTGGAGCTGATATTCTGGAAGGCCGGGTCGGCGCCGGTTACCGGCATGGGCAACTACTACACCGTCAAGGTGACATACGCCAACGACTGCGGCGCGGGCTCCATAAATTACGATATAAACTTCACGTCCAACGGAGACTGCTCCACGACCGGCTACTGTTTTTACTCCGTTACGGGGCCCGCCACGAACTGCAACACAGTCTCCAGCTGCGGCAATACGCTTTCGATAAGCTCCGGCTTGACGGACACCTTCACGTTCGACATCACCAGCCCGTGACCGGCGGGCCGCGGGAAACGGGACCGTCCCCGCCGGCCGCGCGATATCCTCACCGAGGGGAGCGGTTCGATCTTCCTTTTTGAAGGGGACGGCCGTTCAACGCCGCGGGCGTGGAGGGGTTATACGGCGCAGACCTGTCGGACTTTCTCGATGGTCGTATCGCCCTTCAAAACTTTCCAGATGCCGTCCTGCTTGAGGGTGCGCATCCCGTGCCGGATGGCCGAGTCGCGGATTTCGTCCACCGTCCCCTTGGTCTGGATAAGCCGTTTCGTCTGCGTATCCATGACCAGTATCTCGTGCAGGCCCGTCCTGCCTTTGAAGCCGGACTTGTCGCACTTGTCGCATCCCTTGGGCCTGCACATGGATACGGAATCCACCGTGGCCTCGAGGTCCGGCCAGGTATCCTCGCCGTATTCCGCGGCCAGCAGGTTAAGCTCCTCCTGCTTGGGCTTGTACTGCTCCTTGCAGAAAGGACACAGCGTTCGCACGAGCCTCTGGGCCAGGACGCCGAGGAGCGCGTCGGCGAAATTGAAGGGATCTATCCCCAGGTCGATCAGGCGCGTGACCGTCTCCGGGGCGGAGTTTGTGTGCAGGGTGGAGAAGACCAGGTGGCCCGTCAGGGAGGCCTCGATGCCCATGTTGGCCGTCTCGTGGTCGCGCATCTCGCCGATCATTATCACGTCCGGGTCGGCCCGCAGAAACGCCCGGAGGGCGTTGGCGAAGGTCAGGTCGATGCTCGGGTGCACCTGCACCTGCCGCAGGCCCTCCTGTGTGATCTCGATCGGGTCCTCGGCGGTCCATATCTTCCGGTCGGGGGTGTTTATGTATCCCAGGGCCGAGTGCAGAGTTGTTGTTTTACCAGAGCCCGTGGGCCCGACGACCAGGAAGATGCCGTAGGGCCTCTGGACGGCTTTCGTGAAATAGTCGTAGTTGCGGGCGGAGAGGTTCAGCTTGTCGAGCGGCAGCGGCTCTTGGGCGGCCAGGATGCGCAGCACGGCGTCCTCGTTGCCGCCGTAGGTGGGGACGGTGGCAACGCGCAGCTCGATGGTTTTCCCGCCGGCCTTAAGCTGTATCTTCCCGTCCTGGGGCAGGCGCCGCTCGGCGATGTTCAGGTTCGACATTATCTTTATCCTGGCGATCAGCGCCCGTTTCCAGTTCGCCGGGATCTGCCTGTAGACGTTGCAGATGCCGTCCTTGCGGAACCTGATGACGACGTTGTGCTTGCCGGGGTAGGTTTCTATGTGTATGTCCGAGGCGCCTTGGTTGTACGCCTCTATGATGATCTGGTTGGTGAGCTTTATGACGCCGGTGTCCTCCTCCTCGACGGACATGCCGGTGTCCTCGAAGTCCCGCTCGGCCTCTTCCTCCTCCTCGCCTTCCATGCGGGCGATCACATCGTCTATCCCCGCGCCTGTTGGCATCTGTCTGCCGGAGAGCTTGGCGATCATCCGCAGGATGTCCTCCCGCAGGCCGACGAAAAGCTCGAAGGGAGTGGCCCCCAGGAGCAGCTGGATGTCCGCTATCCGGGACTGGTCGGAGGGGTCCTCGCAGACTATCTGGACCGTTCCGTCCTCCTCCCTGTAGGTCACCCAGCCGTTGCGTTCCATGAACTTTATCGGGTTTTTCATCTTCACCCTGTCCAGAAGCTCCAGCGGCGGGTTGTAAGACTCGTCATAGGGCACGAACCTGGTGTTGTAATAGGCCGAGAGCGACTTGCCGATCTGGTCCCTGCCGATCTTGTACACCTTCATCAGCACCTCGGCCATGCTCCACTTGCGCGCCCTGGCCTCGTCCATGGCCTTCTCCAGCTCGGCCCTGGATATGATGTTCTGGTGGACGAGATAGTCATACCTGCTCTTGTACTTTACGGCCCTCTTCTGGTGGTTGTAGAAGGCAAGCCCCAGGACCTCCGCGATCTCCTGGACGGTTGTGCGGTCCTGGGAGCCGAAGGGGCCGCCGGACTTCTTGTTGATAAGCTGGATCACCCCCATCAGGTATTTCTCGTGCATGATGGGGTGGGCCAGGATCTGTTTGGTGCGGTATCCGGTCTTCTTGTCCCAGGACCGGTCGAAACGCAGGTCCGGGTATATCGCCAGCAGCTCGATGTCGTTGTAGGCGTCGCTTATGGATATCTGCGACCCGGTGGCCGCCACGTATCCGGCGACGGACTGCTTGTTTATGGGCAGGCGTATCTCCTGGCTGGCGTCGCCGACCTTGAATCTCGAGTATATCTCGCGCTTTACCCTGTCCACGGCGTATATCGTCATCCTGTCCGCGTCGAAAAGGGAGGCGATGGAGTCTTTCAGGTGTATCAGTATGTCGTCGAGGTTGTCGGCGGAGTGTATCTGGTGGGTGATCTTCCTCAGACGCTCCAAGTACGCAAGGCGCTCTTTTTCGTCTTGCGCTCGTTCTTTCGGGGCCGTTGCCTGAGAAACCTTGTCAGCCATCCTGAGCCTGTTGAAAAACCGGGGGCCGGATCGAATTTCCATTTACCCCAAACCACCAGTGAAGATTATAGCAACCCGCGGGGATTTTCCACAATAAACACGAGCGGCGCGCTGGGCCGGGCCGGTTCGCGTCAAGCTGTCACGCAGGGGCTCCAGGCGCTCGTTCGTTGACACGGGCCGCCGCTGGTTCTACAATAACTAGGCAACCAGGCGCGCGCCGGTTGGTTTTTCAGCCATTAAGCAGGGGAAGGGCCTGACATGCCGGAAGACCGTAAAAGCCAGATCGAGAACGAGTTCATAAGCATCCTGCTTTCCGCCATGAAAAAGGGCATGTCCGTTGACGAGTTTTTCGCCCTGGCGGACGCCACCATGGACCACCTGCGGGGAAAGGTCCAAAACGACACCGTGGAAAAGGTGATAAACGGCGAGGCCTCTCCGGACGAAGTCCGCGAAATGATAACCTCCTTGAACAAAAAAGCCTGACCGGCCCTTTTCGCCCCCGCCCGATCCCCGGGCAGGGCTCTAAGCCTCCGAAAAAGACGTTTTTCGCCTGCCGCTGCCGCCAATAGCCCGGCGCATACAGAACAAAATTGTCGCACAAAGCGGCCCCTGAAACACCAGCCGAAACATCAATTTAACGATTCGTTCAATAGGCGTTTCGTTAAATGCTGTAAAATCAATATGATTATATTGGCCCGGATATTGCTTTCTTAGTGTCTAAAATGTTAAAGGCCGCTTGACGGGACCGTTGGCGGATTTTATGAGAAAGGCAGGATTTTTTTTCGAGAGAAGACCGGCGGCGAATTGAAAAATCCTTTGGTTGAAGGAGACTGAGGGTTGCTCCGGAGCGAGCGCCCGGTGTTGACCGCCGGTCCGGCCGCGAGGGGCCGTTTGATGTAAGAACCTGTTTCGTCGTTTCGAAGCCCGCCGGGGAGCGTTCCCCCCACACTCCCCGGCGGGCTTTTTTTGCGCGCCGAAGCGGGTTATATTAGAAGAACCGTTTCCCGAATCGTCAATCAAAGGCATCTGACGGCGATTTACTGATATGCGCGTTTTCAGGACCCGGTGGCTGACCGGCCCGGCCCTTTTCCTCGCGTTTTTCCTTGCCCTTCCCCACCCTGGCTGCCGGACTGTGCCGGAGACGGGGCGGACGCAGCTTGCGCTCATCGACGTCCAGACCGAGAAGAGGCTCGGCGCGGACGCTTATAAAGAGATAATCAAGGACTCCAAGGTCGTCGCCGACCCCAGGCTCAACGCGATTCTCCAGCGGGTGGGGCGAAGGATTGCCGAGGCGTCGCGCCAGCCGGGGTTTGAGTGGGAGTTTGCGCTTATAGAAAAGGAGGCGCCGAACGCCTTCTGCCTGCCCGGGGGGAAGATGGCCGCTCATACCGGGATATTGCCGATCGCGAAAAACGAGGCGGGGCTGGCCGCCGTGATCGGCCACGAGGTGGCCCACGCCGTGGCGCGGCACGGGGCGGAGCGGATGAGCCAGGGGATACTGGTGGCCCTGGCGGGGGAGCTTCTGGCGCAGGGGCTGACCCGGGAGGAGTCCGACCGTCAGCTTTTCCGGATGGCCTACGGGGTGGGGACGGCGGTGGCGATCACGCTTCCCTTCTCCCGCCGGCACGAGCTGGAGGCGGACTACCTGGGGCTTTTGTACATGGCCCGGGCCGGCTACGACCCCCGCGAGGCCGAGCGCTTCTGGCGGCGCTTTTCAGACTGGGCGAAGGAGAAAGGCGCGGGGTCTAAGATAGAGTTTCTCTCCACCCACCCCACCGACGAGCGCCGCATATCGCAGATCCGCGGCCTTCTGCCCCGCGCGCTGGAGGAGTCCGGGAGATCGGGGAAGTTGGGATTGGGGGAGGAGTTTTAGAAGGGGGGATATGGCCACATGAGGCCAGGCGAAAACTAAAAAACCCTTCCCCCGGCGGGAGGGTTTTTATGGGGCGGTTGCGAAGCCTGCATCAGCTGGAGATACTCAAAAATATCCCCTCCCCTGGAGGGAGGGGATTAAGGGGAGGGGGTATTGAAATTTTCAAAGCACCCCCACCTGTGTCCTCCCCCTTCAAGGGGGAGGATGATAATGGCGGCCTCGCCTGTCATGCTGAACTTGTTAAAGAGTCTCTAGCAGCGCAGCGTATTTCTTCGTGATATTATTATTGAATGAGCGAGATTATATTCCTTGTCGAGGAGGCGCCTGAGGGCGGATACACCGCAAAAGCCCTTGGCGAGTCCATCTTCACCGAGGCGGACGATCTGGATGGTTTGAGGTCGAACGTTCGTGACGCCGTTGCCTGCCATTTCGATGAAGGCGCCGCGCCGAAGGTCATCCGTCTTCACTTTGTGAAAGAGGAGCTGATCAGGTTATGAAGCTGCCCCGTTCCTTGAGCGGGGCGCGGCTTGCGAAAACCCTGCGGCGCGAGGGATACAAGGTAACCCGCCAGACGGGGAGCCATATACGCCTGACCCACGAAAAGCCGCCCGTGCGCCATGTGACGATCCCCGATCACGATTCCCTGCGCGTCGGGACGTTGTCCTCCATCCTTTCAGACGTGGCGAAACATCTGGATGTTTCTAAGGAAGAGCTTGTCAAGAGACTTTTTTGATGGTGACCTCCCGCCAGTGGAGGGGATGTTATCGCGCAATGTCAAAACACAAGACCTGACCCCGATTCTGCCGATTCAGCGGCGATTCGCCCCGATTCAATTCTGACACGGCCTGTACAGACCCTGTTGGGGGTAACGGAAAAAGGGTTCTTATGGCGTGGCGCGCTGGGCCGGGCTTTTTTTCGCCGTAACTGGGTGGCGAAACGTCAAAATCCAAGACCTTTTTTTAGTTGGGCGTGTAAGTGTCAGCTATCATTTGCCTGGATTTTCTTCATCATGAAATCAAAACTTGACTTAAAACCACCGCCATATTGCCACGTTTCTTCCCTTTTCCGAAATATTTCATCCCGAGCAATTTGAATTAATTCTTTTTGGGTTTTACTATCCGGGATTTTTGTAAATTGACTCTTCTTTGCTGGGTCAAATTGGCGTTTGACTGTATTACAGTAATAACAAGATGTAACACGATTTAGCGAATCTTCAGCGTGCTCACCCGCAATATTACGAGGAATAAGATGATCGCCTTGAAGCTGTACCCAATCTTCAGGTGAACGACTTCCATCAAACCCACAATACTGGCAAATACAGCGATGCTCAACAAATGTATCAAACCACCCACGTACTCCTTGTGGATCAATAAATTGATCAATAGTTTTATCTCTTTCCATGCTATCTCCAACTGTATACGCCCAACGTGTCAGTGGGCACTTTAAACCCGGCCAGTGATGGGCGCCTCAAAAGCGACCAGTGTCACTGTTTCTTTTTCTTACCATATTCGTTTTCTGTTTGACAAGCTTTATCCTTCAGCCGGTAGCTCTTCCCGATGATCTGGACCATGGAATTGGGGTCACACGAATTGGGGTCTTGTATTTTAACATTCACAAATACCTCCTTATAACATCATGCAGCCTCAACATCCCAACTGGCCTCCCATCCCCGTCCACGACGGGTAAAACGGATATCTGACTCTCGCGGCGCTCCATCAGCTCGACGGCTTCGGCGGCGGAGGCGTCGCGGCGGATGGTGGCGGGGTCGGCGGCCATGAACTCCGCCACGGGCCGGTCCAGCGGGCCGTTGTCGCCGCTTATCATGATCCGTTTCATGTCGCCGTCGGTGATGATCCCGGCGAGCTTCCCGCCGCCGTCGACGACGCTGACGGCGCCGAGCCGCGTCTCCACGAGTCTGACCACCGCCTCCCGCAGCGTCGCCGCCTCGCCCAGCACGGGGTTTTTTGATCCGTCGATCATGTCGGAGACCTTCGCCGTCAGCATCCAGCCGAGCTTGCCGCCGGGATGAAACCGGGCGAAGTCCTCGCCCTTGAAACGTTTGGCCACGATCAGCGCGGCCGCCAGGGCGTCGCCCAACGCCATCGTCGCCGTAGTGGAGGTCATCGGGGCCAGGTTCAGCGGGCAGCCTTCGGAGTCGGCCATCATCGGCAGGACGGCGTCGGCCTGCGCGGCGAGGCTGGAGCGCCCGTCGTTGGTGATGGCGATGACGGGGTTGCCCTGGCTTTTCAGGAAAGGGATTATCCGCAGCGTCTCCCGCGTCTCGCCGCTTTTGGATATCAGTATGGCCATGTCCCCCGGGCGGATCGCGCCCAGGTCGCCGTGGACGGCGTCGCCGGCGTGGATGTATATGGCGGGCGAACCGGTGCTCGTCAGCGTCGCGGCCATCTTCCTCCCCACCAGGCCGGACTTGCCCATGCCGATGACATAAAGCGCTCCCTCGACCTCGAGGCAGAGCCGAAGCGCCTTCTCGAACGCGGCGGAGCGGATCACCCCGTCCAGCCGCTCGAGGGCCGCCGCCTCGTGCCGGGCCACGGCCGCCGCGGCTTCTATGGAATCTTTCAGACTGTAAATTTCGCTCATATCCTCAGGGCGCCGGGTTGGCCGGCCTCTTTTTTAATGGTTCACATCCGCATATTATATGTTATTAACCTCTCAAAAGCCCCCCTTCCGGCCATCGACGGGGGGCGGGGAACGGATAGCGGACATGAAAAAACTCTACAGAAGGCTGCGGGCGCTTTTCGCCATAATCGGAATTTTTGGCGCCGCCGCGGCCGCCGCGCCTTTCGCCGGGCTGCCGCAGAAGGGGCTGGACTGGCTGTCGAGCGCGCCGTACTCCGCCGATTGCGGCTATATCCTCCTCCTGCCCGCCGGGCCGATCCCCAGCCCCGCCATGTTGATGAGAGCCTACAAGGCCGCCGAGGAGGCTGGGCGGAGCCCGGCCGCGAAGGTGGTGATCTCCCTGAAGACGGACCCGCCGCTGCGCGGCTCCACGATATGGACGATCCGGAAGGAGCTTGCGGCCCGCGGCGTGGCGGCGGACAGGATAATCCTGGAGACGAAGGCCAGGAGCACCTACGAGCACGCGCGATTCATTAAAGAGGCCGGGATCGGCGACCCGGCGGTGGACAGCTATCTGGTCGTCACCTCCCCATCCCACGTGAGGCGGTCCGTGATGACTTTCGAGAGGGCGGGTTTCAAAAACCTCTACGCCGCCCCCGCCAGCGCTGGGAAGGACGACACCGACCTCGGCGGCGGACTTTTTATCCGATACGGCTACTGGTCGGCGCTTCAGTTGGAGATCGAGGTCGTCCGGGAGCTTGTGGCCATCGGCTGGTACAGGCTCACGGGCAGGGCCTGAGAGCGGCGCCTACCTCACGGCGCTGAAGGTGGGACGGTAGACGAAGGTCGCTACTATGTGCAGCCTCTTCTTGTCCAGCGCCGGGGGGAACGCCTCGTAGGGCGCCGCCAGCCTGATGGCCAGGCGGGCCTCGTCGTCCAGGGCCCGGTGGCCGCTCGACTCCAGCACCTTCACTTCCTCCAGGGCGCCGTCGCTCGACAGGGAGAAGCGTATCACCGTCCTGCCGGAAAGGCTGCGGGAGGCGGCCCCCTCGGGGTAGGCCCACACCAGGTTTATGGCCTTCCTGATGGCCGTGAAATAATCGACATACTCAAAAGCCCTGGTGTTCAGTGACACCACCGCCTCGTCGCCGAGCTCTATCACGTCGCCGGTGTCCGGGGCGGCGCGTCTTTGGGCGCCCGTGAGCATGGATACCTTCGCTTCCCCGGCGGCTTCGGGGCTTTCCGTCTTTTCCTCAACCGCCTTCTCCGGGCGTTCAGCGCGGATGACTTCGGAAGAGAAGGGGTCCGGCTCGCCTGTCTGTCCTTCCCGCTCCCGCGCTGGCGTGGCGGCCTCCATCGTCTTGTCCGCGGGGGCGTTTTCGACGGCTTTCTCCGCCTTTTCCGTGGCGGCGGCCCCGGAGGGGAGGAGGGTTTCGAGGCTCTTTTTTCTGTCGCCTTTCTCCGGGCCGTGGGAGCGGCTGTCGAACCGGGCGAGGATTTTTGAGTCTTCCGGCTCCTCCTTTTTCCCGGGCTCCGGCAGGTTCGCGATCCTTCCGCTCTCCAGCTCCACCGCGCCGGGAATATCCTGCCCGATCACCCTTACGCGCACGGGGGGCGGGCCGCCCCGCTCCGGCATGACGAAGATGAGGCCGGATAGCTGAAAAAGAAAGATATGCGCGGCGACCGACAACAAAAAAAACTTCTCTTCCGCCCTGCTCATGGGAAAAAGTATAGCAGAGGCGCGGGACGTCCAACCCGGAGGCGCGTTCCGGTTGATTCCTGGCGGGCTTGGGGATATCATTGACAGCGGTGGTCGGCAACCGGTTCCAGAACCGCCCCCTCGGGGGCCCGGAGAGCTTTTTTGGAAAAAAAGATGCGTCTAGGAATCATATCGGACACCCACGACCGCGTCCCGGCCATCGAGGCCGCGGTGGAGATGTTCAACGAAACCGGGGTCGAGGCGGTGTTACACCTGGGCGATTTCGTGGCGCCCTTCGCGCTTCTGCCTTTCAGGGATCTCAAGGCCCCCTTCTACGCCGTTTACGGCAACAACGACGGGGAAAAAGCCGGGCTCGAGAAAATTTTCGAGGATAACGGCTGGAGCCTTCGCGACAGGCCCTGGATCCTCGAGCTGAAGGGGAAAAGAATCGCGATGCTGCACGAGCCTGGCCCACTCGACAGGTTCACGCGGGAGGGCGGGATGGACCTTATCGCCTTCGGCCACACTCACGAGCCTCTCGCGGAGAGACGAGGCGGGGCGCTGGTCGTCAACCCCGGCGAGGGTTGCGGCTGGCTCTACGGCGCCCCCACCGCCGCCGTGGCGGACCTGGCCTCCGGAGAGTGCGAGATCAGGCGTTTGAAGATAGAGCCCCGTCCCGCGTCCCCCGTCAGTTGACATCTAATTATAATCAAAGATATATATAAGTATGATATAATATTCGTAAAATATCATTTATTTATTTAAAATAATTTAACATGAAATATTAATATGATGTAATATACATTTAATTAAATTAAAATTTAGGATAATTGTTGACAAATGTAGTTAATTACAGTAAAGTTAGGTTTAATTCGCTGTTAATTGAGTCCCGGCCACGTCATCGGCTGGGTTATGTTGACTGGTAAAAGGCGGAGGGTGGTTGGATGTCATCGAGAGGGCGGCAGGAGCGGAGAAGGAACAACGTGAGGAAGATCCGCGAGTCCAAGATGATGAGCAAAGCCGAGCTTGCCAGGAAGACGGGCCTTTCCGTCCAGACCATTGACCGCGTGGAGAAGGGCTATTACTGCCGGCTTGACACGAAGCGGAAGATACTGGTCGCCCTGGGTTTGGATCTGGACGACAGGGCGGGTGTCTTCTACGAGGATTGATCATCCATTCTATAGTCATGAGGTGACCGGTGTTCTCGCTTTGGGATAAGCCTTTTCTGGGGATCGACATAGGCTCCACCTCGGTGAAGGCCGCCCTTCTGAAGAAGACGAAGCGCGGGTTCGAGCTTTTGAGCTTCGGCATGATCCCCCTTCCCCAGGACACCATAGTCGACGACGAGGTGGAGAACCCCGCCGCCGTCTCCGAGGCCATCAAGAGCCTGCTCAAGGCGGAGAAGATCACCAAGGTTAAAAACTGCGTCTTCTCCATATCCGGCCAGTCGGTGATCATAAAGAAGATAACGGTTCCCCTGATGAGCGAGGACGACCTGGCGGAGTCGATCCAGCAGGAGGCCGAGCAGTACATCCCCTTCGACATAGACGAGGTCAACGTCGATTTCCAGATAGTGAAGGCCGAGGGGGAGGTGCCCAAGAAGGGCGAGAAGCTGTCCGAGGAGGAGGACCGCCAGATGGACGTCCTGCTGGTGGCGGCCAAGAAAGGGATCATAGCCGAGCAGGCCGAGATCATCCAGAACGCCGGCCTGAAGCCGGTCGTGGTGGACCTTGACGTCTTCGCCCTGGAGAACGCCTACGAGCTGTCCTACGGCCTGGACGAGGAGGACACGGTGGCCCTGGTGAACATCGGCGCCTCCTCCACCAACGTCAACATTATAGAAGCCGGGGTGACCGCCTACACCCGGGACATGCCCGTGGGGGGCAACAACATCACCGAGGCGATCCAGAAGAACATGAACGTCGGGTTCCGCGACGCGGAGCTTTACAAGCTGGGGCACCTGGACGAGTCCGTCAGCGCCGCGGAGGTGGCGGCCAGGGTCAAGGACGGCGTGGCCGACATCATCGAGGAGCTCAAGAAGACCTTCGACATGTTCCAGCGAACCTCCGAGGGGCGCGTCCGCCGGATATACCTGTCCGGCGGCTCGGCCATGATGGAGGGGATAGACGGGCTGATCGCCGAGGGGATGGGTCTTTCCTGCCAGGTGATAAACCCTTTCAGGGAGATCAAGGTGAACCCCCGGGTCTTCGATGAGGAGTATATAGAGGCCATCGGCCCCTCCGCCGCCGTGGCGGTGGGTCTGGCCACGAGGCGGCTGGACGACAAGAGCGAACAGGTGGTGAAGGAATAGGCGCATGATAAGGATAAACCTCCTCGCCGACCGCCACGCCAAGGACAGGCTCATAATCCAGCAGCAGGTCGTGGCCGGTATCGTCATCATCATCGCCTCCATCGCCCTTTGCGGCTTCTGGTGGAACATGAAGCGGGGCGACATCGCCGTCGTGAACACCAAGATAGAACAGGCGAAGGAAGAGCTGGCCAAGCAGAAGAAGATCCGGGAGCAGGTCAAGAAGATGGAGGCCCGGGAGCGGCGGGTCAAGCAGATCCTGGAGGCGATCGAATATCTCAGGATGGAGAAGAAGGGCCCCGTTCCCTACATGGACGAGTTGAACGTCCTGCTGCCCCAGGAGATATGGCTCACCAGGGTCGAGGACAACAACGGGTCGCTGACCATAACCGGCTTTTCTTTCTCCAACACCGCCGTGGCCCGTCTCATGAAGAACATGGAGAAGTCCGGCCAGTTCCTGAACGTGGAGCTCAAGGAGATAAGGAAGGCCAAGGTGGCCAAGGAGGACGTGAAAAAGTTCTCGGTGAAGAGCATGAGCGTCATCGGCAAGAAGCTGGCGGAGAAGAAGGCCAAGGAAGAGGCCGCGAAAAAAGGGAAGAAAAAGAGACGATAAAACGGCCGGGCGCGCCTGGCCCGGCCCCGTCATACGAGGATAAAGGTGGACCTGGACAAGCTCTTTGAGAAAGTACCTTACGAGAGGCTGTACCCCATACCCTCCTGGCAGCGCATGGGGGCCGTCATCGGCGTGGCCGCCGTTATCGTGGGGATATTCTACTTCGTGGTGATAAAGGGCAAGGACAGGGAGATAGCCAGGCTCCAGCAGAACCTGGCCAAGGTGAAAAAGGAAGTGGAGGACAACAGGGTCCACACCAGGGACTTCAGCAAGCTCAAGGGGAGAATGGTCCAGCTGGAGGTCGATCTCGACGAGGCCACCAGGCAACTGCCTTCGGGGAAGGAGATCCCGGAGCTTCTGGAGCAGATATCCAACATCGGCACCCAGTTCGGGCTGGAGTTTCTCGTCTTCAGGCCCATGCCGGAGATTATAAAGGATTTCTACTCCGAGGTGCCGGTGAGCGTGAAGGTGGTCGGCAAGTTCCACAACATACTGATGTTTTTCGACGAGATCGCGAGCCTTCCCAGGATAGTTACGGTCAAGTCCATCGACATCAAAAGCGGGAAGAAGGAGACCGGGATTACGAACCTCGAGACCTCCTGCGAAATCGTGACATACAGGTTCATCGAAGAGGCCGAGAGGAAGAAGAAGGCCGCCAAGAACAAGAAAAAGAAATAACGGGATGATATACGTGAGCGGGACTGTTTTTAGCGAACGTGGGAAAATGGTATGAAGGCTAAGATAGCCGTACTTGTTCTGCTGGCCGCGGCCATAGCCGGCTACTGGGGATACAGCTTTTTCCTCAAGGGCGGCGAAGGCGGCGACGAAAAGAGCATAAAGGAGTCTTTCCAGGCGATGTCCGCGGCCATAGCCTCCGGGAACGAGGCCGTCATAAAAAGCTTCGTAGCGCCCACGTTCTCGGACAAGAAGATAACGAGAAAAGACCTTTTGACGGCGCTGACAAGGAAACGGTCCGTGTACGAGGCCAGGATAAGCGCCGTCACGGCGCAGGGGAACCTGGCCACGCTGATCTACACCAGGACGGAGGCCCTGAAAGGCGGCGAGCCCGTTACCGCGCGGATAGCCGGCGAGACCTGGATCCGCGACAGCAAGAGGCCCGCCGTGTGGAGGTTGCACAGGCTCGCCCCCAACGACAAGTGGCTCAGGACAGTGGAAGTGAAAAAGGAGGAAAAGAAAGAAAAGGCCGGGTCTGAAAAGGATAAAAAGGTGCTGGGGACCCTGGAGGCGGCCGCCGGGCGGCTCGCGGCCGGAGAAGAGCGCTACTCGCCGGTGGGCAAGCGCGACCCCTTCCGGCCCCTCATAGCCATGACGGAGGGCCCCGCCGCGGTGGAGGAGGTCTGCGAGCCGGAGCGGCCCCGCGAGCTTCTGGAAAACTACAACCTGATGTCGCTGAAGCTGGCCGGCGTAATACAGGCCGGAGCGGGGGAAGCCGCGGTCCTTATAGAAGCGCCGGACGGCAAGGGATATACTGTCCGCGAGGGCATGTACCTAGGGAAGAACTGCGGGAAGGTCATCGACATAAAAAGCGACTACCTGCTTATACGGGAGAAAGTCCACACGCCTGGCGCGGAGGCCGGCGTCTTTGAGCCCGTGGAAACAATGTTGAAACTCAGACCAGAGGAGGGCTGATCAGTGAATGCGCTCAAAAAGAGGTCGATCTTCTTCTTCCTCTCGTTATTCCTGTTCACGGCGGCCTGCGCAAGCGGATCCCAGATAGCGAAAAACCAGGGCGGTGAGCCCCCGGCGCCCGTCCGCGTCCAGGACATAGCCGTCGCCGGGGAGGGAGAGAGCGTGGAGGTGACCATCGAGGCCGACGGCCGGATAGATTACACCGCCTTCCAGCTCAGCGGCCCGGACCGCCTCATCCTGGACATGCGCGGGGTGGACCTGTCGGAGTTCCAGGATGTGATTCCCGTTAACAAGGGGCCCGTGAAGGCTATCAGGCCGTACTATTTCGAAAGCTCCAACGATTCCAGGCTGGAGATGGACCTGGCCGGGAGCGTCGAATACGAGGTGGAAAACTCCGAGCCCTCCCGGCTCCGTGTCGCCGTAAAACCCGGAAAGACACCGCCCCCCGTGATGTCCGGCCCCGCCGGCGGGGCGGAGACGGCCACCAAGGCCGGAACGGCCGCGGCGGACATGGAGACCATGACCGTCACCGGTGACATCGAAGGCCCCGCCCGCGTCGTGGACGTCGCGTTCCGGCAGATAGAGGGCCTGTCCAAGGTGGAGGTCCGGCTCTCCAGGCCCGACCCCGAGTTCGAGCTGATCGCCAGGGACAACCTGAACCGGCTGACCATGAACCTTCCCGGCGCCTTCATCACCCCCAGGGACGAGAGGCTTATAAACGTCGCTCTGGAGGAATCCAAGGTGAAGAACGTCGCCGCCTTCCAGTTCCGCGGCGGCGATGATCCACTGGCCAAGGTGGTGGTGAGCCTGGAGGAGAACCTGCCATACAACATATACAGCGAAGGCTCCAGGGTCGTCCTCGACATGGGTGACAAGGCCGTCCTGGCGCTGGCCACCAGGATCACGAAGGACAGGGAGGGGGAGCTTGCGCCGGAGATCGTCGGCGCGCCCGAGACGGAATACACAGGCGCGCGCATCTCGCTGGACTTCCAGAAGGCGGACATACACAACATATTGAGGATCATAGCCGATGTCTCCGGCTATAACATCATCACCTCCGACAACGTCAAGGGACAGGTCACCATGAAGCTCAGGGACGTTCCCTGGGACCAGGCCCTGGAGGTTATACTCAAGAACAACGGCCTCGACCAGATCCGCGACGGGAACATAATCCGCGTCGCCCCGGTGGCCGAGATCCAGAGGGAAAAAGAGGCCCAGCGCCAGCGCGAGGAGACGGAAAAGCAGATCGAGCCTCTCTACACCAAGCTTTTGGAGGTCAACTACGAGTCCGCCTCCAACATGAAGAAAAACCTGGAGTCCCTGAAAAGCGAGCGCGGCTCCATAGAGATAAACGAGCGGACGAACACCCTCATCATCAAGGACACCAGGTCCAAGCTCGTCCAGATGGAGAGCCTCATCAAGCAGCTCGACAAAAAAGAGCAGCAGGTTCTCATAGAGGCCCGGATCGTGGAGGTGACCCACAACAAGGCCCGGGAGCTCGGCATCCAGTGGGGCGGGTACGCCAACCGCGTCACCAACGCCACCTTCCCCAACACCATCGGCGTGACCGGCGGCGCCGGCGCCTCCCCGAACACGGGGCTAGGCGGCGTGGCGGTGAACCTGCCCACGACGGCCAGCCCCACGGGGGCCCTGGGGATTACCCTGGGCCACATCAATGGCACCGCCCTGCTCGACGCGCGCCTCATGGCGATGGAGAATCAGGGCGCCGGACGCATCATCTCCATGCCGAAGATCACCACCATGAACAACAAGGAGGCGACCATAGAGTCCGGCAGCGAGATACCGTACCAGACCGTCTCCGCCGACGGGACGAAGACGGAGTTCAAAAAGGCCAGCCTGTCGCTGAAGGTGACGCCCCACGTGACGCCGGACAGGCACGTGCGCCTCGAGATCGAGACCAACAAGGACGAGCCGGACTGGGCGAACCAGCTTCCCGGCGCGCCGCCTCCCATACGCACCAAGCAGGCCAAGACGGAGGTGCTGGTCATGGACGGCGACACGACGGTCATCGGGGGGCTGTTCAAGGACACCAACCAGCGGGCCGAGAACAGGGTGCCCGGTTTCGGCGAGTTGCCGCTTTTCGGATGGCTCTTCAAGAACAGGCTGGAGACCAAGACGGGCGAGGAGTTGCTGATATTCATTACTCCGAAGATAGCGGAGTGATATGAAGGGGACGAAGATGATGAAAGCGCTGACTTGGGAAAAGATCCTGATCCTGGCGGCCCTGTTGCTCGCGCCCCTGGCGCTGGCGGGATGCGGCGAGTCTGAAGGGGAGAGCGTGGCGGCGGCCTCGAGCGGCGTCAAGGGGCCCTCGTATCCTAGCGGATATCACATGGAGCTGATCGTGACGCCGTACAGCACCATATCGAACTCCACCGTCAACGTCACGGTCAAGGTCTGGGACTCGAACGGCAACCCCGCGGGAGGAGTCGCCGTGATGGTCGGCGGGGACGAGTCCGCCGACGATGACAACTTCGGTACCACCGGGAGCAACGGCGAGGCCAGGTGGTCGTGGGAGATCAAGGCCCCGGCCGGGGCGGTTCTCCCCATAACGGCGACGGTGGAGAGCATGTCGGCGACGGTGATGGTGCAGGTGGTCTCCGCCGCGGGCGCGGAGGCCTAGGACGAATGGAGGAAACGGTCAGCGGGTGACCCGGGTTGTAAGGAAGGAAAGGGTCGAGCTTGGCCCCCGCTCGTATGACATAGTAATAGGCCCCGGGGTCCTGGCCGGGCGGGCCGGAAGGCTCGTGAGGGCGCTGGGCGAGGCGGCCCTGGTGGTTTCGAACCGCCGGGTGTTCGGCCTGTACGGCGGGCAGCTGGGCTCGTCGCTTTCGGCCGCGGGCGTTGAATGGGGAAAAATTCTCCTGCCCGACGGCGAGAGATACAAGACCATGGCCTCCGTGGGCCGGGTCCACGACAGGCTGGTCGCGGGAAGATACGGCCGCGACGCCGTCGTGATCGCCCTCGGGGGCGGAGTGATAGGAGACATCGCCGGGTTCGCCGCGGCGACTTACATGCGCGGCGTTCGGGTGGCGCAGGCGCCAACGACGCTTCTTGCGCAGGTGGACAGCTCGGTCGGCGGAAAGACCGGGGTGAACCACCCGAAAGGCAAGAACCTGATCGGGGCGTTCCACCAGCCGAGCCTGGTGATGGCGGACACGGCGACGCTGAAGACGCTGCCGGCCGGGGAGATCCTCGGCGGCGCCGCGGAGGTTATAAAATACGGCTGTATCGCCGACGCGAGGTTTTTTAAGTTTCTGGAAGGGAACATAGAAAAGCTCGTAAAGCTGGAGCCGAAAACGACGGCGAGAGCGGTCCGGACCTCCTGCCGGATAAAGGCCGCCGTGGTGGCCGAGGACGAGCGGGAGGCGGGCCGGAGAGCGATATTGAACTTCGGCCACACCGTGGGCCACGCCATAGAGGCGGTGACCGGGTACAAGAAGTACCGCCACGGACACGCGGTGGCCATGGGAATGCGCGCCGCGGCGGCCCTTTCGCGGATGAAGGGGACGCTGACCGGCGAGGATGAGGAGCGTATCGCGCGGCTGATCGAGAGGGCCGGGCTGCCGGCCTCGATACCGCGTCCGATTGGCGAGAAGGCGTTGGTGAAGGCTATGGAGCATGACAAGAAGGTCAAGGCGGGATCGATCCGGTTCGCGTTGTTGCGCGGGATCGGGCGGTGCGAGATCCGCGGCGACGTGACAAGAAGCGAGATTCGCGAGGCTATAAGACGGAGCAGAAGAAAATGTTGAAAGCGCAAGTCGACCTCAAAGCTGGAATGAGCGCCATCGATATGAAAACGAACTGGCGCCGTATTTTCACTGTCAAGGTTCTGGGGGTCTTCGCGGTCTTCCTGGCGGCCGGGCTGATGACGGCTTGCGGGAAGATCAACTCCACGGACATCCCCAACAAGGGAGACTCGACTTTCGAGTTCTACTGGAACGGCAGCAGGGTGACGCCCAACAGCGAGCAGGGCCCCACCCTGCGGGCCAACGGCCGCGACACGATCACCGTCGGGGTCAAGGTCAAGGGCGCGAGAAGCAACCAGGTTGACTTTTTCCTTCCCGACGATTTCGCCACCTTCCCCGGGTGTACGACATCGGACGGATGGTGCTCCATGTACGTCGACTCGGTGACCGGCATGGCCAACGTCATAGTCCAGTCAAAGAGCGTCGCCGGGCGGGGCGAGCTGATCGCCTCCGCGGCGGATACCAGCGCGAGCCTGCTTGTCACCTTCGATTTCGCCACCCTGACTCTTTTCCCGTCGGTGGTCGTTCTGGGAGAGGCGAACACGTGGGCGATAATCGAGGCCCGGGGGGGGCTGACTCCCATCGAGTGGTGGGTCTCCCGCCCGGAGCAGATCGGAATCCATGAAAGGGACGAAACCTCTGTGCGGGTCTTCGTGAAGGATATCAGGAACCCGCTGGACTCCGGCACGCCGCCGGAGCCTGCGACGCTCTATGCCCTCGACGCCGAAGGGCAGAGCGCCGAGGCGTCGATATATTCCGAGACATCGGGCTGCACGGAGGCCACGCTGACGGTGAGCCCGTCTACGGGGAAGGCCGCCAACGCCCCCACGTCCGTCTCCATCGTCCTGGAGGACTATGACGTCCGCGGCCAGAGTTCCGTCACCGTCTACATGACGAACCGCGCCGACAACACCACCCAGGCCGTCACGCTGTCCCAGTGGATGGTACCCGGCGTGTTCCAGGAGTCCATAACGCTGGCGGCCGGTCCGCTGGCGGGGGATACAGTTGAGTTTGAATACCCCGACGAGGCGGGGAGCGGTTGTATATCCGACGTCTCGACGGCCACATTCACCTGGAGTTGATGGCGGCCTGAGTCACGGCGGGATTTCACAAGAACCCGGGGCTTTTCAGAAAAGCTCCGGGTTCTTTCTGTTCGGCGTGATGTTCATACAACATCGGGCAGGGGGAAATCCGTCGTCGCGGGGTTCTATTTCAGCTTTCCGGCGTCGACGAACTCGTAGACCACCTCGTTAGGCTTCACCAAGCCCAGGCTTTCCCGCGCGACGGCCTCCACGTATTCGTCGCCTTGTCTCAGGGAGTAAAGCTCCATCCTGTTGCGTTCGTTCTCCCGCCTGATTTCGGCGATCTCCCGCTCAACCTTAGCGATGGAGGACTGGAGCTTCCGCAGGTCCCGCAGGCCGTTTTGCTTGTAATATGCCGTCACGGTCACGGCGATGAAACATACAACCGCCAGCGATACCAGAATCCACGGCCTGCTTCGCTCCATGCGGATAATTATATAGCAAAATCATTTAGTTATGGAGGTAAAAACCTCCGCGCCCCGGTACACCGCCTCCATCTCAAGCTCCTCTTCTATCCTGAGCAGCTGGTTGTATTTCGCCACCCTGTCGGACCGGCTCAGGGAGCCGGTCTTGATCTGCCCCGTGTTCGCCGCCACGGCTATGTCGGCGATCGTGGAGTCCTCCGTCTCGCCGGAGCGGTGGCTGACGACACAGGTGTACCCGGCGCGTTTGGCCATCTCTATTGCGTCGAAAGTCTCCGTGAGGTCGCCGATCTGGTTGACCTTTATCAGGATGGAGTTGGCGACGCCCATCTCTATCCCCTTTTTCAATATCTTCGTGTTGGTGACGAAAAGGTCGTCCCCCACGATCTGGACCCTGCCGCCGAGGGCCTCGGTGAGCGCCTTCCAGCCCTTCCAGTCCCCTTCGGCCAGGCCGTCCTCTATGGAGATTATGGGATACTGCCGGACGAGATCCTCGTAGAACCTTATCATCTCGCCGGTCGATTTTTTCGGCCTGGCCTCCGCCGACAGGTTGTATTTGCCCTTCGAGTAAAACTCCGACGCCGCCGCGTCGAGAGCCAGCATGACCTGGGCGCCGGCCTTGTACCCCGCCTTCGTTATGGCCTCGAGTATCACCTCGATGGCCTCGGAGTTGCTTTTAAGGTCCGGCGCGAACCCCCCCTCATCCCCCACGGCGGTGACGTAGCCTCTCTTTTTCAATATCGCCTTGAGGTGGTGGAATATCTCCGACCCCATCCGCAGAGCCTCGGAGAAGGTTTTGGCGCCCACGGGCATTATCATGAACTCCTGCAGGTCCACGTTGTTGTCGGCGTGGGAGCCGCCGTTCAAAATGTTCATCATGGGCACGGGCAGCTCCCTGGCGTTCACGCCCCCGAGGTAGCGGTACAGCGGAAGGCCCGTCTCCTCCGCCGCCGCCCGGGCGACGGCCATGGATATCCCAAGGATCGCGTTCGCCCCGAACTTCCTCTTGTTCTCCGTCCCGTCCAGGGCGATCATGAAATGGTCCACCCCCGCCTGGTCCAGCCCCTCGAAGCCCAGAAGCTTGGGGCCGATGCCGGTGTTGACGTTCTCCACCGCCTTCATGACCCCCTTGCCGAGGTAGCGCTTCTTGTCGCCGTCGCGAAGCTCCAGCGCCTCCCTGGAGCCCGTGGAGGCCCCGGAGGGGACGGACGCCCTGCCGATGGCCCCCGATTCCAGGATCACCTCCACCTCCACGGTGGGGGCGCCGCGCGAGTCGAGTATCTGCCGTCCCGTAACCTGAACTATCTCGCTCATCTATCTATCAAAGCTCCCCGGAGTTTTTTGTTTTTCCCTGCTCCGGGTAGATTAATCGACACAGCGCCTTTAATCAACAACTCAGGGGGCCCCCGCCCCCGCCGC
>JBPRGF010000019.1:0-95407 GCA_051418015.1 Candidatus Nitrospinota bacterium M3_3B_026
TTACCGGATTTCTAAGCTGCCTATGCGGCAGTCAACGGTGGCTGGCGGCCACCGCGTGGCTGAACTGATTTCTAAGCTGCCTATGCGGCAGTCAACGGAGAGCGTGACTCCGGTAGGCGCACAACTGATTTCTAAGCTGCCTATGCGGCAGTCAACCGTGACTGGCTGCCCCTGGTTCGCGCTCGATTTTTCTAAGCTGCCTATGCGGCAGTCAACTCGTGCTTGTCGCGTAACACATATTACCTCTCTTTCTAAGCTGCCTATGCGGCAGTCAACAGATACTCGGCTGGCTGAACAACGGCGGAACCTTTCTAAGCTGCCTATGCGGCAGTCAACTATGAACCTCTGGCTTTTGCGGAAGGGATAAATTTCTAAGCTGCCTATGCGGCAGTCAACCGGAGGACATGGAGCTCAAGCGGGTCCTGCGCTTTCTAAGCTGCCTATGCGGCAGTCAACGATCCTGCGCCCCACGGGCGGGGCCACGGGGCTTTCTAAGCTGCCTATGCGGCAGTCAACCGATATAGCAAAAGCCCCCCTGATATTTTTCATTTCTAAGCTGCCTATGCGGCAGTCAACCAATGTATTGCAAAAGCAATGGCTTCACAATATTTCTAAGCTGCCTATGCGGCAGTCAACATCTTGCCCCCCCTTATTGCGCTTCCTGTATCTTTCTAAGCTGCCTATGCGGCAGTCAACTCCGTACATCGTCGATCACGACAATATATCCTTTTCTAAGCTGCCTATGCGGCAGTCAACATCACTCACCTCCTTCAGCATTGACACCAACGTTTCTAAGCTGCCTATGCGGCAGTCAACGCTACGGCATATTTATGTATTGATCCAAGGGATTTCTAAGCTGCCTATGCGGCAGTCAACGATAAGCCTGTTGACATACATATTATATATATTTTCTAAGCTGCCTATGCGGCAGTCAACTACCTTCAGACGACCATTCAACGTTCTGAATTTTTCTAAGCTGCCTATGCGGCAGTCAACCAATTTATACTTGTCTGATCGTATTAAATCACTTTCTAAGCTGCCTATGCGGCAGTCAACAAGCTCCGCGTCGCCGGTCTTGAACTGCGCCTTTTCTAAGCTGCCTATGCGGCAGTCAACTCGTCCGGCGCTGAGAGTGGAGATTCGGTTTTTTTCTAAGCTGCCTATGCGGCAGTCAACACAACGGCTACAACGCGCTATTATATCCAGATTTTCTAAGCTGCCTATGCGGCAGTCAACGCTTTGCGGGAACCGGTACGGCTTCTGCTCGCTTTCTAAGCTGCCTATGCGGCAGTCAACTATCAGGTAAAAAGAATAAAGCATTATTATTTATGTACATGCGCCATTATTCTCTTTTCCCCCCTTATTTATATCCGCAAGATAACCCTTTGTATTAACGTCATATACAAACCGCTTTCAAGGAAGGGTCAAAACCATGGGATGGTGATCGTAGAGCTTAGGCCATATCGACTAAACTCTCCGGAAACTGGATGAGATTGGATTGGTCCATGCTCAATGAAAAGACGAAAAGCTTGCCCTGTGCTCTTGCTTCTGATGTTTAGAAAAGGCAGGTTCAGCCATTTAGCGGAATTATCCGGAATGGCCTGGCGAGCTTCTGTCTCGCTGACTCCTTTTCGCTTTACCATACGGCGGCGTAGACGCTCCGGGCTGCTTTTTGCCTGTACCCTGCGGACCACCCTGTGCCGAGCGTTGGAAGGGATTTTGGACATCTTGTCCACCTTGATGTGATCCTGCATATTCGCAAGCCAGCCTGTCGCCATCAACCGGTTCAGGTCATCAGCTTCGCCGTGCAGGCGAAGCTGTGAACCAAGCGATGGCTTTTCCTGATCCATATCTGGAAAACTGATCCCCACCTTGCCGCCCATTCCGTTAGTCAAAGCTTTGTGCAGTTTGCCGAACAGAACGCCCATCAGCGCAGGAGTGGTAAACTCCGGGTCTGGCAGGATCGCTATCTCTATGTAATGATCCATGGCTCACTCTCCCTTCTCGCCGAACACTCCACCTCGGATCAAGTTGGCGATGACATAGTGTTGCTGCTCCGGGTCCGGCGTTTTGTCACGCAATACCCACCCATCGAGGAGGGTGTAAAAATCCATTTTGTCTCTAGGCTGGCGATAGGCCCGCCCCTGCGACGTAACCGAACCGTACGGCTCCACAGCTATGGGGCCGAGGCCTTCATCATCAGAATTTGGATACCATGTGTCGATTGTTCGCAGAGCATTGCCGATTTTCTGCGAATGCATAGCAGCCACTTCATCAACAGCGTACAGGGTTTTGCTTTTCCCTCCTTTGTTTGATCCTTTGTCGAGGATTAATTCCTGAGAGGGGAAAACCTCCTGGCCGTTTCCCATACGTGCGTAGGCGGTGACCTCCAATAATACGTAGCCATCGCCGGCAAGGCCCCCTCTGATGACATCGGCGAGTTTTTTGATATCCGATTCATCTATTTTTTCGAAATTGCGTAGCGAGTAGTCATGTCCGTTGAAAACCCACTCAATCACAGCGTCCCCTTCCTTTATCTGACGTACATGGACCTCCACCTGCTCGGAGCTCAGGCGGTTGCGCCACAGGAAGCGTCCGCTGGCGAGGTTGCAGGCGTAGCGCATAGCCAGTTCACGAAAACCGTGAGTCCCCACGTAACCGTTCACCGTTTCCCGCAACTTTTTCTGGTAGTCGGCGTTATTGCAGGCGGAGGGGACGCCTGCGCCGCCAAGCACGCGCAAGGTAAAACGAACCCGGAGAGTATCAGAGTTATCCGGCAGAGTGACGACATCAACTGTCTGAAGATTCGGCGCCTGGATTTTGGCGTCCAGCTTGGCCGGATCCTGCTCCTTAGTTTTCAGGCGATTAGAAATGGTACCCCGCACAGATTTTTCCCGCACGGCTACACCGGCCCACTTATCCTCACGGCCCCGCTCGTCCCAGCGGCCGGAGGAAAAAATGGCATCGGAAGGATCCAGCTTTCTCTCGAAAGCCAGAACGGATGCGGTGCTCAGTTTATTTGAATCTTTTTTCGTCATGGTTTTTCTCCTTATGCATGCGGTTTGTTTTGTTCAACGATATAGAGTCCGGCTTCGGGATCAGCCCGATGGCGCCAGAGCAATTCCTGTGGACTGCTCAGCCGATGGGGGCTTACCCACTCGCCCAGCGAGCAAAGACTTTCAACGAAACGAAATGGAGTTTCACTATCGCGAGTGTTTTTCACGATCCCTGGATCGAAAAGCTCCGATATGGCGCCGTAGCCTATAGGCAACGGAACCAGCCATCCGGGGCGCGTCCGGCTGGAGCGCCAGGTCACTTCTCCTTTTTCGCTTTCCGACGGATCAAGATTGAGACGAACGAGTTCAAGAAGCGCGTCGAGCGAGCTGGCGTCTGGCTGCGTCTCGCGCATCTCCTCCAGATGTTCGCGGAGCAGATCGTGACGGCTCATCAGGGCAAATCCAGGGAGCAGACGGCGGCGGTACTTACGAAATGCTTTTTCATCCCCTTCCATTGTCCCGCTCAGCGCCAGGTAAGTCGGCTTGTAGCGCGAAACTCCAGGCGAAGGGCGTATGCTGCCTCCGGCAAGCCGCATGCCAAGGGCGAGTTGGTGAAGCTTTTTGGCGAAGGTCTCCCCTTCCCGCTCATCGAGATAGCCCGATACACCGATGATCAGGCTCACCTCCAAGTGGGCACGCCCTTCTTCCACCGTACCTGGTGGTTTGCCATCTTTACCCATTGGGTGGCGGGCGAGATTGAATCGATACTGATACCCATTAGGTTTACTCACCTGCGGATCGAAACGGTGGCAGACGATACCCACACCATCAAGTTGAACACCATCGGCTGCGATGCGGCGAGATAGCGCATGCGCGAAACCGGTAAAGGCGGTTGGCGCTGGAAAACCCCAGGTAAGCGGTCCGGAAACGGCATTGGCGTTTTCTATCCGCAGTCGCGGAAGGAGGATAAGCCCATTTAGATTTTCAGTCATGGCCAATCTCCAGTTTAATGTTGTCGAGCCTTTCTTCCAGGGTGTTCTTCCATTCGGCGCTCTCCGCGTCGCCCAGCGGGAGGGACTTGTGGAATCTCAGTTGAGCGTTTAGCCAGTTTCCGAATCGAGAGGCCACATCATCTTTCCAGTCACCCTGCGCGTATTGCGCGGCGAAAGCCTCATCATCCTTTGCGCGGTCGGGGTCGAGCCAAAGCGCCTCTGCCGCGACCAGTCGGCATTCGGCTTCAGCGCTCCATCCGGGGGGTAGTTCGGCGAGTTCGCCCGCGAACTGAAATAACTCGTCAACCAGACGATCGATCATGCCGGCTCGCGCACGGCGGATATTGATGTTGGTGTAATCGTGCGTCTTGGCGAGGAAATCGGCAAGCGCCTTTATCAATTCACGAACGTTTGTACGGGCGCCGAACCAGCGCCTGAAAACGGAAGTGGTCCGCAATGGAGGGCGTATTCTCTCACTGCGCCATGTGGGTGGGTAAGAGGGAAGCAACCAGTTTTCACCATGGCGTTCGCTGTTCAGCTGACTGATATTTTGTGGTTTGGAGCCTCCAAAAATCTGTATGGCAAGGTCTGGATATTCGTGATACCCATCGTGGAGTTTTCCTTCACGTCTTGCCTGCCGCGCCTTTTTGACGCGTTCTGAAAAACGCTCCTCGCGAAGTCGCTGATACAGACTTTGAACCAGGCTTGTGGGGAAAAGAGGAGATAACAGGTGGTATTCTCCGTCATGAAGCGGAAAGTAGAGTTGACGGGCATAAATGTGGCTTGATTTTTTAGGATCGTCCTGTGTTATCTGAGAGAAACTGTCAACCCAACTATTCGATATCTCACTGTCATTGCAAAGCGCATTGACAAGCGCATTGTCTCGTTCACGCACGCGATCCAGAATTGTTCGCCCATGATGCTCAAGCTTAAGAAACTTGAACACATCCAAAGCCGCCGCATTTCCGACCACATCTGAATTAGCGATGTCGTTGACGGTGTGAGAGCCGATAAAAGCAGTTTGCTGATCCATATGACGCGGATAGTCGGCGTAAATATTCGTTCCTCTTGCATCGGGGTGCGAATATTTGATCGCGTGAGTGACCATCTTAATTTGCACGACACGTTTTGCAGCGTTGGCCAACCACGTTTCGGATTGATATTCCTGTAATAGTTTTTCTCTCTTATCCTCCAAATCTTTATGTTTGCTCGGATCATTCTCTGAGGCTATTTTCTTCTCAATTCCCTCCAGTTTTAGAGCTAATCGGTCACCGATGAATTTTTCTATAAGTCCCCTCAGCTCACTCACTTCTTGACCTGATGAGTCCATGAACATGCCTCCTTTCTTCATATGGAAATTATTCGCGGCGGCTCAGCCCCAGAGCCGGGTGATAATCCCAACCCTGCTCAACTCCGCGCTCCGGCAATTCCACTACACCGAATCGCCGGGAACACTCATCCATCGGCATGCCAAGCTCCTCCGCAAGCCGTTGAAGCTGCGCCAGATAATCCGCTTCGCCCCAGACGCTGACACCGCGGCCAAGTTTCGGCTCCTGTTCGTGCAGCAGATTGCTGACCGGTGTCTGATTTCCGTCACGTTCGATGCGCGTAAAAACGGCCTGCTCGCTATCCTCGTCATAAAGGAAAACATAATCCTGCCTCCCCATAGGGTCATGCCTGAAACGTTGAATACGTTGCAGTTCGCCGCTCAGGTGCGCCTTGGTGGTCCACCACCAGTTCACGGGCGGTTTGCGCTGTTGTCCCGATGAGTCACCCAGCATCACGGAGCGCAAGTGATCATGTTCCAGGTCGACAAGGTTCATGCGAGGGACCGCTTCAGCGCGCTCCATGATTCTCGGACGGGAGTCGATGGAGGAAAGCTGCTCTTCCGTGAGAATTTCCGAGAGCCGATGGCTGTCGAGAGGAAAATATTTATCTTCGAAGCCAGGTTTTGTAAAAGCCGGTGTGGCGCTTCCGTTTTTCATATGTTTTAAATTGGTATCAAGTAGATAGATGTTTGGAGACTCACAAGGACCAATACGGTGCCGACGCACCCTCCCTGCCAACTGAATTATGGAACGCATGGATGACGGCTCGACTATGGCCCAATCGTAGTCATGATCTCGTCCTACCTCGGCGACGGCGGTAGCCAGCACAATAATCAGATGATCCTGCTCCTGGTGGCCATCAAGAATAGCCCGAATGTTCTTGTCATCAAATATGCGATCAGGTACCCGCCTGTCTAAAATATGGTCGAGGCTCCCCTCTATGCTTGCGCGCACAAGCAATGGGTGCTGAGAGTGGTAACAACAGAAATGCAAGCGATGGCCATCCCGGGTGTCCATAGCTGTAAAAGCTTTGGTGGCTCCCACCAGAGGATTGATATTCGCCATTCGAACAAGGCCGAAACTTATCCTCTTACCGCTTTTAGGGTCACAGTTGTGATGCCGCCTGTGAAGGCTATACGCTTGCAAACTGAACTCATTGGCGAATAGTTCATATAGATGCTCATTGTCCTTGCCGGTCTCCACCGACAAAGGTAAGATGCGCGCTTTGCGGCGAGTCTCTCCCGCTTTGACCAAGGCCTTTGATCGCTTTTCCACCCACGTTCGATGCTGTTTGATAAAGCTTTCGGCAGACTCATGAGCGCCTGACTGAGCGCTAAATTCATCGAACCAAGCGGTACACACACTGAATGGCAGGCCAGGTGTTCCACGGTTCTGAACATAAACTTTCCTCCCTGCGGCGTAGGCCTCAAACAACCCTTGCACAATCGCCGGGGGCAGTGTGGCGGAGGACAGGAGCACTCTGCTTCCCAGCAGACCAGCCCAATGAACCAGTCGAGCAAGGGCGGGAAGGTCTTCCACATCAAAATCGTCAGGTTCATCCAGGATCAAATCCGCAGTCATCAATCGAAGCATCGGCGCCATCTGGCGCCCGCCGCGCAGGCTCTCGGTTGCGGGAATCAGGTGATCAATGGTGCAGGTTAAAATGGGCGCGCTGACCAATTGGGACGCTCCACGAGTAGAAGCTAGCCAGGCCGATAGCGGTCCGTCGTCGAGGCTCCCTTCGTAATGTACATAACTGTTGTCCGGCAAGAGGTCTTCGGATGACTCCGCTCCGTTGACATCGAACGGTTGTCCGACGTATTTTTGTTTCATATTATGGTTATGTTCGTGCAACTCACGTGTGGCCAACCCTCCGACCATAATCGCCAGACCATCCGCTCCCAACCCGAACTCCCGCCGGTATACCTCTCCTGTTTGTAAGGTGAGCATACGCAAACCCAATGCTATGGAAAAACGCGCGCCTTGTGCCGGATCAGCAAGAGCATACATGATTCGACCGTTGGCGAGTGTCTTGCCGCAGCCGGTGGAAGCCATGTTGACACCAAAAAAACCCTGCTCAAGAGAGCGTTCACGGAGCGTCACTGCCAAGTCATAGGCCTTGTCCTGCCACCTGAAACGTCTATCACGACTGCGTCCCTTGAATCCCTTGTGACGAGCGACTCGCGGGAGACGCAGGTCCAAGCGCGAAAGATCGTGAACGATCTTCCCAGTTATTTTTTCAACACCTATCAGGTGCTCATCCAGTCTCTGGTTTAGTTCACCAGTGTCACGGCGTGTGTTTGCGAAAAGGGGGTAGTCTGTCTCTCCATTCACCCGCTGTTTCGGATCGGTAAGGGACGAGTAATGATGGTCGGCGAGCATCAGTATCAAGCGTGACATATGGATTACATATGTGTTCTCAACTGGCGACATATCATTGAAAAACGATTTACGCTTCAAAGCTTTTTGAGCCAGCTTTCGCGCCCGCGCCTTCCATGCAGAGCTTGTAAACGGCACGGCGTGTTCGAACTTCCAGCAATCTTTTATGTCTTTTTGCAATTTTTCAAACTCTTTATCATTCAACCCGTCAGCTTTTATATTTGAACCTAGCCATGTTTCATAAATCCCTTCTGGAAGACTGGCGAGCGCAACATTTTGAGGATCATTAGCGCCATAATTTACCGGCAATCGGTGATGAGACGCGATTAGCCAGCCGATCAGTTTTGCGACTGGTGGCAGCGACTTGAAAGGGCTTGGATGGCCAGTGTGGACACCATCCTTTAGCAAGTTCTCAAGCCAGCCTAAATCGGAATTTTCCGGAAGCGAAGCCAACCGCTTTAGCCATCCTTGGTCGCCATCTTCGCCGACAAACGCTTCGAGTAAACGTAATGATATCCATTCATGACGAAAGGCGTCCGTTGTAGCTTCCCGTTTGAGAAGTTTATTTTGGAAACGTACAATCGCTTTACCGAAGTCGTGAAACAGGGCGGCCAGGGCCGCCAGTAACCTGATACACTCGCCAGTATGCCAGTCGTTCTCATCCCCTTTCCGCAAGATGTCCCGACGGGTTGTGTTGGTGGGGACCGCTCCTCGTTCATTGAAGCGCGAGGCGTCGTCTACTATCCACAACAGTTCGCTGTGGTTTTTGCCGCGAATCCAATGACATGCTATGGCGCTGTTTTTACGAGCGTTTTTTCTCAACATCCGACGCAATGTATCTAACCCTTGCTTAGTGATCGGGGTCTGCCAGGCCCGTTCACCACGACGTTCCGCAAACTGGTCGAGAATACGCCGAGTTTCTTTCAGTGCGTTTTTGCTGCACTCGGAAATAAGCAAGATGTTCATTCGACCTGGCTTTCCATTTGAATAGCCACTTCCTTGAGAGTGTTGATCATGAAATCCAGTGACTCATTAGCCACTAGGCTTTCGATGCAAGCATGTCGAAACTCCTGTTGATCGTCACCGCACATCGCAGAAATAAAAGCCTGCGGCATTATTACTGCGTCCTTAATCAAGTCTGCGGTATCAAAGACAAGACCACCTCTGCGAGTCTTCCCGTGGAGAACCGCAAGTCCGTGAGGCAAACCGAGAACCCATGTAGCTGTCGCGCCAAGCCCGTAGGCCAAATAATTACCGTGGTCGAGAAAACGATTTGCAGGATCGGTTCCTCCGCCACGCTTGGCACGCGCGAAATCACCATATCCGACCGCTTGAACGGCCAGACGGAATAGCCGCTTCGTTAGTCTGGCTTCTTCGGCAAGAAGCGAGGCGACATCAGACGCCGCATCGACGCCTTCATGTGAACGACTCAATTCCAACTCCAGAGACTCAGACTTGACGATGAAACCTGAATCCAGCAAAGTTCGATTGGTTAGCCAGTGATAATGGATTCGTTCCAGTCGAATATGTTGCATTACCTGAGCGGCTTTGAGACGAAGTTGATCATTGAACCAGAACCGAACCCAAGCCTGAAGATATTGGGTGGGCCTATATTCGCTTTGTGGAGAAAACCAGGATATCTCAATATCTATTTCATTAGCGCTAAATAGAGGCGTTCCTCCACCACCACAGAATCCTACCAAAACGCCAGCCTTGGCCAGTTCACGCATGGCCGCCTGTGTGATGGATGTCCCAGAGCCAAGCAGAAGTGTTGTTGTGTTTGCTATTGGAATATTCCAATACAAGGATCGTTTCCCTTCATCCGTAACGTATTCCACACGTCCACCGTTCGCTAAAACCCTGCAATGCTCAAGATAATAGATATTCGCCCTCTTAGAGTGAAGGATTGTTTTTAGGTCCGATGGTGATAAATACTCCACAATCGCCTCCCCCCATATAAATTGTTCTACTGTTATTCACGAATCGAATCCCCCATACCCATACCAAACCAGGCGCCTCAAAACGTGAGCCTGCTAAAATATGGACTAGCGATATTGCGAAGACGCCTTGGATAGCCGTTCAATAACAAGCATTTTAAGTTCCGGAGGGCCTATCACTTTTACGTCTTCACCGTGCTTTAAAATGTCTTGTACAAGCTCGCGTGGGTCTGAATATGGAATTTTCAGTTCAAGGCGTTCGTCACTCCAGGCCATCTCCTGCTCAGGATGCCAGCGCTCGGTGGCCACCCATGGAGACACGTTCTCCGAGAATCGCAGGTGGGCGACGCCCTTCGGTTTCCCGGCGAATATGCCATAGGATCGTGCGAAGTATTCATCGAGAGCTTTGCCGGAAACGTTTTTCGTCTTCCTGGCGGAAACTCGCGCTACGCGAATGCGATCCATCGAAAAGGTCCGCAATCCATCTCGCAGATGACACCACCCGTCCAGATACCAGTTGTCACGGTAATAGACCAGTCTCTGGGGCGAGACCTCTCTTTCCGTCATTTGACCTCTCTCCCGCCCATGATGAAAAATATTCACCCTGCGCCGCTGCGCCGTGGCCTCGGCGATAACCTGGAAAACGCCCTCCGGCGGCGTCCTGTATGTCATGCGAAGAATTTTTATCCTCTTCGACACATCGCCGGTCGCCAATTGCTTGATGGAGAGAATTTCATCGATCCTGTCCCGTAGCGGTTTTATATGTTGATCCAGTAATCCCGGCTCGACATTTTTCAACAACTCCTGGCAGGCAAGCAGCGCGTGAATCTCCGAAGCGTTGAACCAGAGGCCGGGAAGCTCGTATGGATGCTCTCCTGAATCGGCGTAGTAATACCCGTTACGCTCGCGGTCGTACACGATGGGCGCGCATAAAAAATCCCGCATATCCTCGACAATGCGGGTGAACGTGGCCCGGGAACACTCCAGCCGCTCCTGGATGGCCTTGCGCGACACTGGGTAGCGTGAGTCTCTCAATATCCTGTGCAGGGCATAAATACGGTCGAAGCGGTTCATGGTCTCCTCGTCAGAATATTCACCCCGAGGGTATCATATCTTTTGAACCCCTCGATTTCCATTTTTCCGGCGCCTCACGTTTTGAGGCGCCCCCGCCTGTATGCTCAAGCCAGGAGCAGCGCGCAGAGGGGCGCTTGTGACAAGTGTGGTGTGTCAGGAAAGGAGAAAGATCATGAAAAAACTCTGGACAATCTCATCGCTGGCGGTTTTTCTATTCGGAACGCTTGCGGGGGCATGCGCCACCATCGTCGGTGATAAAACACAGTTAGTGCCGATCAACAGCTCACCGGACGGGGCCGTGGTGAAAATCACGGACGAGAAGGGGATGACCGTTTTCAAGGGATCGACGCCGACTACTGTCACCTTGAACAAAAGCGACGGCTCCTATTTCGGTGGGAAATCCTACTCGGTGAAAATATCCAAGGATGGATACGAATCGAGAATAATCGGTATCAGCTCTTCCCCGAACGGGTGGTATCTGGCTGGAAACCTTATTTTCGGCGGCCTCATCGGCTGGTTCATTATCGACCCCATGAGCGGCGCGATGTACACCCTGGCCCCGGAGCAGGTTTCCACCGAACTCGGCGGCAAGACGGCCGAGGCGGGCGACAACTCTATAACCGTGATGTTGCTGGAAGATGTTCCCAACTCTTTAAGAAGCGAAATGAAAAGAATTAACTGACGGCCTTCGATCTTGCGCCCGCTCCGCGAGGGGCGGGCGATTTTCCATTTAATGTCCAGTCCAAGGGGCGCAGTCCATGGTATTCCGACAGCGGCCTTATGATCTCGTGCTCCTCGAGAAACTCGAGCTCGGCCTGGCGTGTTGTCCGTTTGATGAGCTCTTTTAGCGGCCGGAGCCTGAAAAGGTTCGAGCGGAGCGCCACCGAGCTTGCGTGGTTGATGGCGTAAGAAGGGGTTTTTTCGCCAGGCCGACGAAGCCCTGCAGAACGCGCACCCCTTCAATGCCTCGCTCGTCGAGCATGGCTTTTGCCCACCGTCCGGCCTCGTCCCCGATCCTCGCGGCCCTGGACAGCAGATATTCCGCCCCGCGTTCCACGGCGGATATCTTCGCGTCGGCTATGTGGGCGCGCATGGTGTTGAACCTGCCCGGCTCCACCCTCCCGTGAACGGCGATCTGCTCGAGCTGATCGTTGAAGATGCGCACAAGACGGCTGTCCCACCTTGTCCACACCTCACGGCCCAGGTACTCAGGCGGAACCGAGTAATACGCTTTCGCCACCTCCACGTGCGCGTCCCGGCTGACCTTGCGCCTCCCCTCGTGGAAGAAGGGGAACGGCTCATCGGGTAAAGGCTGTAACATCGGCCGCTCCGCCTCGAACATCTTGCGAACCTGCTTCTTCATCGTGCCGTGGACTCTGGTGTCGGCGACGTGTTCTCCCAATCGAGAAGATACCGATTCTGCCCGGCCAGGGATGAGAAGACACGTCCCTTGAGGGCAATGATCTCCGCGAACGGGTCGCACTGGCTCCGGCAGGGCCTCGAGCCGGGGGGCGCTTTGGCCGGGTTTGAGCTCTCACGCCGTAGCCGGTCGTAGCGGGACACCGTCTCCCGGCGCACACCAAGCTCCCGCTCTATCCGGCGATACGACCAGCCCTGATCCAGTAAACCTATGATTGCGTTGACTATAGCCATCCTGAGTCTGTTTGCCATAAGTACCTCCTCGCATGAGAAGGTGCACGGCAATACGATCCCTCAAAATGGCCGGTTTTGAAGTGCCCCTACCTGGCCGGGTTTAGGCGCCCGCTGACATTATATGTTACCCGCTAACCTCGACGATTGCCTATCGCCGCAAGCAATCCCTTCAAAAGCGTCAGCGGCTCTGGCGGACAACCAGGGATCTTGACGTCCACCGGGATGACGTTTTCCACCGCTCCGCAACTTGCGTAGGAGACCCCGAACTCGCCGCCGTCGCAGGCGCAATATCCCGTTGCAATGACGATCTTGGGTGATGGGGTGGCCTGCCATGTCCGGCGCAACGCCTCCTCCATATGTCGCGATACGGGGCCTGTAACGAGAAGAGCGTCTGCATGGCGAGGGGATGCGACGAAGTGAACGCCGAAACGCTCCAGATCATAATACGGATTGTTGAGGGCGTGAATCTCGAGTTCGCATCCGTTGCAGGAGCCCGCATCAACCTGGCGAATGGCGAGGCTTCGTCCCAGTCTCCCTCCGATCGTCCGGCGAAGTTCGATTCCGGCGGCTTCCAGTTCGGCGTCGCCCGCCTCCGGCGGTTTTTCGGTTACAAGGCCGGTTTTAATTATCTGCTTTACTATTCGTAACATCGCAGCCTTCTCACAGGTCATGGCCTGAATATGATCCGTTGACGGATTTGTTGCATACGGGAAAGTCGGGAACGATGTTTCCGTGGATGAGCCACTCGAGCGCCGGCCAGGTGAACCAGCTCGGATCGCGCGGGAAGAAGCGTTCCACGAGCCCCCCCTCGCCAAACCGCACATATGTGACGATCTCACCACGCCAGCCGTCGATGATTCCGAGCCCGGCGGCGCCATTTTGTGGTGGCGTCCATGGGCCAGCTATATCGCCATGAGGTATGTTCGCGATCAAACGGCCCATCAGGTCAAGGCTTGCCCGTATCTCCTCCATGCGAATCGTGACCCTGGCGGCGACGTCGCCATCCGTCATCAATGGAACGCGCACATCCATGCCGTCGTAAGGGGCGTAGGGGCTGTCCTTGCGGACATCGAACCGCTGGCCGCTCGCCTTTCCGACATAACCTGTGCAACCAAGCGCGCGCGCGTCATCCGCATCAAGGACTCCGGCGCCTATCAGCCTGTCATCAAGGGATGGGTGGTCCTCTATGATGTCGAACAGCGGCTTGATGGCTCTTGGCAGATCATCGTTGTCCGCAAGCAAAGTCCGGCAGGCGCCGCCGTCGATATCGCGCGCAACGCCTCCTGGGACTATGGCGTCCATCATGAGCCTGTGGCCGAAAAGCTCTTTGCTGCGCCGCTGCCATCTCTCGCGGAGCCTTGCGAGGCTCATATGGGCGAATGAGAACGCGACGTCGTTGCAGATCGCGCCGATATCGCCAAGATGGTTTGCGACCCGCTCCCGCTCAGCCATGAGGGCGCGAAGATAAAGCCCCCGTTTCGGAACGTGAAATCCCGCCGCCCGCTCCATCGCCTGGCATGCCGCCCATGTATGGGCCACGGTCGAGTCGCCGGAGACCCGGCCTGCGAGCCGCGCAAGGGAATAGGCGTCCCGCCCCACCGCGATCTTCTCGATCCCCTTGTGGACATATCCCAGCCGCTCCTCGAGTCTTAAAACATCCTCGCCGACCGCATGGAAACGAAAATGGCCCGGCTCGATGATCCCGGCGTGCACCGGTCCCACCGGTATCTCCAATACGCCGCTTCCTTGTATAGGGACAAAACCATAGTCGGCGTCGGCGTGGGTACGCACAGGAGGCCTCCCCTGCGCCGGGAAATCAGGAAGCAGCGGATGTTCGTTCTCCGTCCATGCCTGATGGCGAGTCCATCGGCGGTTATCCGGATGATCGTGAAATGAGACGCCGAGCATGTCCCGCATGTGGCGCTCCAGCCTTCCCGCGCCCGGGAAATATGGCGCATAAGACGACAGGACCGGGTTTTTGAGCGGCGCATTGGTCTCCATCACAAGATAATCGCCCATCAGTTCAAGGCATGCCCTGACGACGATCCGACCGGCCATAGGATCGCCCCATATGCCGGCGAAGCGAAAGCCATGCGCCTTCGCAACCCTCCCGGCGGCGCCCCAGTCCTTTGTGGCGACGGTCATCATGCAGGCAGGAGCGAGGACGCCCGCGTCGTCAGAACCGGCGGCCAGCCCCTCTTCCGCGAGGCGGTCGATGAAGCCTGTCAACCATCCGAATCGTCTCACAGCAGATGACCTCCGGTTATAAGCCATGTGGCCCGGTCAAGCCAGCTTGCCAGAAAGCCGGGGATCGACAGGCCGAGCCAGAGCACAAGCCCAAGGTGAATCGCCACCGGGATCATGTTGGCCGGAACCGGTTTCTGGCCGTGCGGCGCGGGCCCATAGACCATGGGGTGGAGGTGGCGGAACAATCCCGCGAATGCCACCGCAAGCCCCGTGAGCAGGGCAACCGTGAACAAAGGCTGAAGCTGCATGGTGGCGGTGAGGAGCAAAAACTCGCTTGTGAATATGCCGAAGGGGGGGAATCCCGCGATAGCGACCACCCCGATAACAAGGGGCCAGCCGACCGAAGGCTGGGTTCTTATCAATCCCCTGATGTTGTTGATCGACTGGGTTCCGGCGATGTGCGCGGCGTGCCCCACGGTGACGAAGATCGCCGACTTGGTCAGCGAATGCACAAGCATGTGCAAAAGAGCGCCGAACGTGGCAAGGGGGCCGCCGAGCCCGAAGGCGAACGTCATGAGCCCCATGTGCTCGATGGACGAGTAGCTGAACATGCGCTTTATGTCGCGCTGGCGGTGCAGGAAAAGACCCGCCACCATGAAAGAGAGCAAACCGAAACCCATGAGCAGGCGTCCTGCAAGTTGCGGCGAGGCGGATGCGGCGAGCGACCCGTCCACGAGCATCTTGAGCCGCACCACGGCGTACAGCGCCACGTTGAGCAACAGCCCCGAAAGAACCGCCGACATTGGGGTCGGACCCTCAGAATGGGCGTCCGGCAACCACTGATGCATAGGGACGAGCCCCACCTTCGTCCCGTAACCGACGAGAAGGAATACGAACGCAATGCTCATGATCGATGGCTCAAGCTTTGGCGCGGCGGTGTATAGCGCGCTCCAGGTGAGCCCTTCGGCGGGATCGGCCAGCACGCTCTGAGCCGCGAAATAGGTCAGCACTGTTCCGAACAGCGCCAGCGCGATGCCCACGCCGCAGAGGATAAAATATTTCCAGGCCGCCTCCACCGCCTCGGGTGTGCGATATAGCGACACCAGCAACACCGTGGCGAGCGTCGCCCCCTCGACAGCGACCCAGAGAACCCCAAGGTTGTCCGTGGACAGAGCCAGCAGCATAGTGAACATGAACATCTGATACATGGCGTGATACAGGCGCATGCCACGCTCGTTAGTCCTGCCCGTCTGGCAGACATGGCGCATGTAGGGGCGGGAGAAGATAGACGTCGTCAGCCCGACGAAAGCCGTAAGCGCAAGCAGGTAGACATTGAAGGCGTCCACGCGGAATGTCATGCCCTCGATTTCGTCCGTGGCAACCACTTCCCGGGCGAGCAAAAGTGACGCCGCGAACGTGGACGCGGACACGATCACGTTTATCCATCCGGCAAGGACAAGATGGCGCGTTATGGCAAGAACGGCCGCCCCCGCAAGCGGCGTCAATACGGTGAACAGGAGCGATGTCATTCGACGTCCTCCGCCGTTTCGGTCAGCCGGTTCAAGCGGTCCACGTCCAGCGAATCGATGCTCTCACGGATGTGGAAGAAGAAAACCCCGAACAGCACCGTTGCCACGAGCACGTCGAAAGCCACGCCGAGCTCTATCAGAAGAGGCATGCCTCCTATAGCGGACACAGCGGCGAGAAACAAGCCGTTTTCCATCGACATAAAGCCAAGAACCTGTACCACCGCCTGTTGCCGGACAACCATCATCAAAAGGCCGATGAGCACCACCGCCAGGCTGACGGCGACGATGTTGCGGGTGAAAATGAGCTTTTCATGCAATATGGGCAACGCAAGCCAGTAGCTGAATATCACCAGCGCCACGGCGGCCATGGTGACGAGCGCGGGCCGCCGTAATGGCTCGGCATACCGGTCCAGGTACAGACGGCGGGACAGACGGTGCAGCATCCATGGTATCAGCAACGCCTTGAGCGCGAACGTCAGCATAGCGGAGAAATACAGATGCCGTAACCCGCTGGAGGCGGCGACCAGCGTGGTGACCGCGCTCACCAGCGCCCCCTGCCAGGCGAAGGCATGGATGGCCGCGACCAGGCGATCCTGTTCCAGAAGCGCAAACGATGTGAACAACACCATCGCCGCCAGGGCCAGCATCAGTTGATCCAGAAGTGGGAGGCTTTCAAAGCTCACGCGCCAACTTCCAGAATAACGTAGCTCAAAAGCCCGAGCAAAGCGAGCAGGAGGGCGAGGTTGAGAAAGGCCGGAGCACGGAACAGGCGCATCTTCGCCAGAGCCGTCTCACATGCGGCCAGCGCCGCGCCGAGCAGCCCCAGTTTGAGAACGGCCGCCGCAAGGCCGGAGACCAGTTCGCCTGCGCCGCTCCCCTCCGCGATGCCCCACGGAAGAAACACGTTGGCGATCAGCGCTCCGTAAAGCATAAGCTTCAGTTGCGCCGCCCACTCCATCAGCGCAAGGTGACGGCCGGAATATTCAAGGATCATGGCTTCGTGGATCATTGTAAGCTCAAGATGCGTCGCGGGGTTGTCCACGGGAATTCGCCCGGTTTCCGCGATGGCCACCAGAATCAGCCCGCTCAGGGCAAACAGAAACGACGGCCGCAGAGCTGTTCCCTTTACCAGCTGGTATTCGACAACGCTGGCGAGGTTGGTGCTATGAGCCGTCATCGCCAGGGTGAATACGGCCATCAGCATCGCAGGCTCGGCCAGGGCCGAGACGAGCATCTCGCGGGAGGAGCCCATCCCGCCGAAGGCCGTGCCCACGTCCATCCCTGCGAGGGTCAGGAAAAAGCGCGCCAGAGCAAGAAGGCCAGCCATCACGATCACGTCGGCGATTATGGCCGTGGGCAAATCGGTGGAGACAAGCGGAACGGCCGCCGTGGCAAGCCATGTGGCGGCGAAGACCACGTACGGAGCGGCGCGGAACAGGGGGGAAGCTGTATGCGCTACCAGCGTCTCCTTGACGAACAGCTTGTAAATATCCCTGTAAGGCTGCCACACCGGGGCGCCCATCCGGTTTTGCAGTCCTGCCTTTGTTTTGCGGACCCATCCCACGAGCAAAGGCGCCAGCGCCGCATACAGCAACACCTGCAAAACAGCCAGTCCCATATCTGATAATGTCATGAGATTATCCATAAGAGCGCCAGCAGAGTAGCCAGCGTCCAGCCAAGATAAACACGGACGTTGCCGGACTGCAGATAAGCGATCCTCCGCGCCGCCCCTTCCACCGCGCGCGCCACAGGCAGATAGAACATGCCCCAGGCCCTGTCTGAAACATCAAGGCGATGACGCAGCTTCCCGTGATCCTGGCTTTCGACGATTTCCTCAATATGAAACAGCAGACCAAAGACCCGCCGAATCGGCTGGGCGAAGGCAGCGGCCGTGTACTGCATGCGTGCTGCAGGCGGCGCGAAACCGCAGTCCCAGGCGTCGCGGCGGCGAGTCCAGCGCGCGGACAGGCGGCGCGTCAGCCATACGGTAAAGCCGGCAAGGACGATCAGCATGGCAGCGGTCAGCGGAGCGCTGTAGCTGGCCACTTCCGGCAACGCCGGCGTGAGCCAAAGCCAGCCGCCGGCCAGCGTCTGGGTCAGGCCGCGCCCCAGCACCTGCTGTGGAACAGCATTGATCAGTCCGAGGAACATGGTCGGCAAAACTCCCAGCGCAAGGCAAAGGAAAGCGAGCATCCCCTGACCCACTCTCATGCTGTATGGCACCGGCCGGGCGCGGCGCACGTGGCGGCTGCGGGCCTGGCCGAGAAAGGCCACGCCGTAAACTTTCACAAAACAAGCCGCCGCCAGGGCGCTGGTGAGCGCCAGAGTGGCCGCGGAAATGGAAATCAGTGTGCGCAAAACACCGCTGTCCAGTTGCCAGGACTGTAGCGCCGTCTGGAACAGGAGCCATTCGGAGATAAAACCGTTGAGGGGCGGCAGCGCGGAGATGGAAATGCACCCCACCAGGAAAAAGAACCCCGTCCAGGGCATGCGCCGCAGAAGCCCGCCCATCTGTTCGAGGTCGCTCTCGTGGGCGCTGTGCAGGATCGCGCCGGCGCCGAAAAACAAAAGCCCCTTGAACATGGCGTGGTTGGCCGAGTGATAAAGGGCGGCGACGAAAGCCACCCCCCCGAGAGTGGCGTGGCCCGTGGACAGGAATGTCAATGCGAGGCCCAGACCGATGAAGATGATCCCCAGGTTCTCCACCGAGTGGTACGCCAACAGGCGCTTGAGGTCGTGCTGCATCAGCGCGTAGAGCACCCCCATCAGGGCGGAGACACTGCCGACGGCGAGCACGGCCACCCCCCACTGCCAGTGGAATTGGCCGATCAGGTCGAATATGACGCGGATGAAACCGTAGACAGCCACCTTCAGCATCACGCCGGACATGAGCGCCGAGATGTGCGAAGGAGCTACTGGATGAGCCTCCGGCAACCATACGTGCAGAGGCACAAGCCCCGCCTTCATGCCGAAGCCTATAAAGGCCAGCGCAAATGCGGCGCTTGCCCAGCCAAACGGGAGATCAGCCCCCCGCATGACGTCAAAAGAGAATCCACCGCCGAAGGAGGCGAGCACACCGAAACCGAGCAGAATGGCGAGCCCTCCTATATGCGCCATCAGCAGGTAGATGAACGCGGCGCGGCGATTGGCGGCGTTGTCGTGATGGAAAGCCACGAGGAAATAGCTGGACAGAGACATCAGCTCCCAGGAGACCACGAAAAAGAAGGCGTCATCCGCAAGCGTGACCATGAGCATACCGGCGAGGAAAAGCCCGGTAAAGCCCCCCAGCGCCGGCAGGGAATCCTTTCCACTCTCGAAGCCGCGCACGTAGCCTGGGCCGTAAAGACCAACTGCGACGCTTACCGCGCCTATTACACAAAGGAAAAAACCGGAAAGGGCGTCCAGACGGACGCGCCATGGCAACCATGGCAACCCAAGGGGCAACTCTGTCGTCCCGACGCTTCCATGCGTCAGCGTCAAAAGTCCGGCGGCTAACGCCGCAAGACCCGCCAGCCCGAAAAGAGGCATGGCCAGCATGCGCAAAATGGACTTCGACCATGGCGAAAAAAGGGAAACAAACGACGAAGCAAGCGCAAGCACAACGGAAAGACCGGCGGTTTGCAATTCGATGGTTGTCATTGGCCGCTTGCTCCGCTCCCGGGCGTCTTGAGACGAACGCCCCGTCCGGCGGCGCCACTTTGCGCGCCTTCGCCGATCAACTCCACACCGGCCTGCTCGATCGCTTCTATCACTTTGACAAGGGAATCCACATTGCCGCGCACCTGTCCATCGCTACTTTCCATGCGCTGGATCGTAGGCAACGAGACGCCTGCGGCATCGGCAAGCTGGCGCTGATCGATGCCAAGAAGCGCCCTTGCGGCGCGCATCTGCTGGGCGGTTATCATATTCTCACAATCGAGATGAAGTCCTTAAGCCTGAGACCAACATGTTAATATATGATACATCATATTTAAATGCTGAGACATAACACGGGGCGTAATATAAATCAATTCGGCCATTTCCACCAGCTAAAATTCCGGCTGTCAATGAGGCGCATATTTTATCCATGCCTCTTTGATGTCTGGTTCATAGCGCCAACTAAAAGTTTCTACATCAAACTCAGGACGGCCAGATCAAAGGATGGAAGGCGCTCGGATATTCGATTGGCGAGATGAAAAAGGATTTGGAACTATGGAACTTGCAGATCTGTTCATGTACAGCCTGTACGGCCTGCTGGCGCTTGCCGTCATGGGGGCGAACTACTTTCTGGGTAACCGTGGGACCAATCTGACCCCTCCAGAATCCCCTTTCGAGAGTCATTACAACACTGGCGGGGCTGACGACCCTTTAGAACCCCGATTCTGACAAATGATTAAATGATTGATCCCCTCCGTCAATCATCCATGGCATCGGTGTTAGTCTTTTAGCGGCGGTTTAAAATCATCCTCTCCAATCCCTCTTGGTCTTCCGATTTCACCAGGTCCCGGCCCGCCGTCCCCTATCGGGTCCATGGCGTCAGAGAGATAATCGTTCGGACCGAAATTCTGGTTTTCGGCCTCCTTGTAAATGTCGTTCAGATAGTTCTGTGTCTCCTCCGCCACGAAGCGGTTGGTATCGTCTGCCCGTGGTGGTCCAGCAGTTGGCCACCATGACGGATTGAAAGCGATATATACCCATGATATATTCTTTGTCAGGTTCATACAACCGGAGGGACGGGTCATGGAAAAGACGAAAGCGAAGGTTTTTGTGTCGGGAAGGAGCCAGGCTGTGCGCATCCCCAAGAAGTTCCGGTTCGAATGCGACGAGGTGTACATAGAGCGGGAGGGGGACCGCGTGATCCTGACGCCGAGTCCCGCTTCGTGGAGCAGGTATTTCTCGGAGGGGAAGAGGTTCACGGAGGATTTCCCGGATCACATCGAGGATGCGCCTCCGCCTGAGCGGGAGATCCTTTGATGCGTTACATGCTGGACGCGAACACGTGCATAGCCATAATCAAGCGCCGTCCGGCAAAGACGATGCGGAAGCTGAGTTCCGTCCCCGTCGGGGCAATCGGCGTCTCAGCCATCGTTCTGGCGGAGCTGCGTTACGGCGTCGAGCGGTCCGCCAGGAGAAGGGAGAACGAGGAAGCTCTCGAGGAATTTCTGTACTATGCCGTGGCGCTGGACTGGCCCGGCGAGGCGGCGGGGATATACGGAAAAATCCGCGCGAAGCTGGCGAAGAAAGGCCGGATGATCGGAGCCATGGACCTGCTCATCGCCGCGCACGCCCTTCATCTCGGCTCCGTCCTGGTGACGGACAACGTCCGGGAGTTCAGACGCGTTCCCGGCCTGCGCGTGGAGAACTGGGTCGCGTAGACGGGACGGATGCGAGGGCGGAGAGATCAGGCTCAGCCGACGGCGCGGTGGCGCCCGATCTCTCCGCCCGGCAACCGTCTGGAGAGGCTGAAGGGCGCGAGGAAAGGGCAGTACAGTATACGGATAAACGATCAATACCGGATTTGCTTTCGGTTCGAGGGCGGACACGCCTATGACGTGGAGATAACCGATTATCACTGACAACAGGAACGATTGGAGGCCGGCATGGAGATGGGAATAAAGGCGCCTCATCCCGGGGTGATATTGAGAGAGGAGTTCCTGGAGCCGATGGGCATCAGCCAGACCCGGCTGGCCAGGGACATCGGCGTGAGCTACCTGCGGATAAACGAAATCTGCACGGGCAAGAGAGGGATCACCACGGACACGGCCATACGGCTGGCCCGGTATTTCGACACCACGCCCGAGTTCTGGCTCAACGCCGGGCGGTGTTATGACCTGCAGAAGGCGGAGACGGAACACGCGGGGGAATATGACAAGATAAAGACCGTCGAGGTGTGACATTGACCGGCGAAGACAAGGTTGGATGCGCTATCCGCGCTCAACTGGAATACCTTGATTTTTCCAAAGCCTCGCGGCCGGGAGCGGTCGCCCGCCGGTCTCTCCCTCCTCCCCAAACCCCTTGACAATCTCCCGTCATGGGCGAAATAGCAACAGGAGCGCGGCGGCCCATTGAACGGCCATGACGGGTGGTGTATTCTTTTGCCAAGGGAGGACGAAGCTCATGAAAACGTCTTTTACCGTGGTCTTCGAAAAGGGCGAGAGCGGGTACACCGTGACCGTGCCGGCCCTGCCGGGAGTCGTTACCGAGGGCCGGACGATCAAGGAGGCCCGCCGCATGGCCGAGGACGCCATACGCTGCCACCTGGAGAGCCTCCGCAAAGACGGCGAGCCGATACCCGCGGAGATCGAAGTGGACGTCGAGAAGCTCGAGGTGGAGTTTCCGGCGGCGTGACACCGCGGCTGCCGAGCCTTACGGCGAAAGAGGTCCTTCGCGCTCTCAAGAAGGCCGGTTTTTACATCCATCACCAGACCGGAAGTCACGCCACTCTCAAGCATCGAGCCGATCCGGCAAGGCGCGTGACCGTTCCCGTGGATTCGCGGGACGTCCAGCGCGGAACCCTCATGACAATCATCAAGCAGGCCGGCATGACCCAGGACGAATTCGCCGAATACCTGTAGCACGGCCGCCGCCTCCAGCTCGGCCAGCGCGTCCGGCTCCGCCACCGGGTATACCGCGCCGATGGTCCCGGCGGAAACCGGACCCGGCGACCGTGATTATGGCGAGAACATTCCGTGTTTGATATAATCGCCACATGATTAGATATTCCCCGTATTCATGGAACATGCCATATGAAAGAGACGACGGTTAAGCTCGGCGACGCCGGGCGGCTGGTCATCCCGGCCAAATACAGGAAGGAGCTGGGCGTCTCCGAAGGGGACAGGCTCGTCGTCCGCATGACCGAGGGCCGGCTCGAGATCATGACGCCCCGGCAGGCGGTGGAGACGGCGCGGGCGATAATCCGAAAGCATATCCCGAAAGGACGCAAGCTGTCTGATGAGCTTATCGCCGAGCGCAGGAAGGAAGCCGCCAGTGAGTGAATGCGTGCTGGACGCCTCCGCGTTGCTGGCCCTGTTAAACGGTGAAGCCGGGTCGGATAGGGTGGAGGAAGTGATTCCAGAAGCGTATGTCAGTTCCGTCAATGTTTCCGAAGTCGTGGCGAAACTCATGGACAACGGAGCGCCGGAGGACGCTGTCCGTGAGGCCCTGCTGACACTGGGTGTCGATATAGTGGATTTTAACGAAGAGATGGCTTTCGAGGCGGGCAAGCTCAGGCCGGTTACTCGGAAGCACGGCCTGTCCTTGGGGGACCGGGCATGCCTCGCCACGGCGAAGGTATTAAACCTTCCGGCTGTGACGACCGACCGCACATGGCTCAAGCTCAAAACCAAAATCAAGATGCGATGCGTCAGATGACCGGAGAAGAAGATACGATCCCCCACGAGGTCGTCGGGTTGACGGTGAAGAAGGGGATGAGCCTTGTCCGCGCCTGGAGAGAATATCTGAAGATGACGCAGGAGGATGTCGCTGAAAAAGCCGGCATTTCCCAGCCTGCCCTTGCGCAGATGGAGAAACCCGGCGCGCGCCCCCGCAAGACCACGCTGGAGAAGCTGGCGCGCGCCATGGGTCTCGATGTTGATCAATTGCGGGCTTGATATTCTGGCTGTGTTCATTCCCCGCCACTCCTCGCGGCGTATTGCGCCCGCTTATGGATCATGCTAACGTATGACATAATGAACATCGTTGGAGGTACTGTGCTATGAGCGTCGTGACCGTCTCCCCCAAGTACCAGGTCGTGATACCCAGGAAGATCAGGGAAACCCTCGGGGTCCGCCCCGGGGACAAGCTGGAGGTCTTCATGTACGAGGGCCGGCTCGAGCTGACCCCCGTCCGGGACGTGGGGGAACTGCGCGGTTTCCTCAAGGGCATCGACACCTCGGTGGAGCGGGAGAAAGACCGCGTATGAACCTTGTCGACTCCTGCGGCTGGCTCGAATATTTCGCGGACGGGCCGCTGGCGGAGTTTTTCGCTTCGGCGCTCCGCGAGACGGACGAGCTCGTCGTCCCGTCGATCGTCATTCTTGAGGTTTTTAAACGTGTTCTCCAGCAGAGGGGCGAGGCCGAGGCGCTTGTCGCCGCGGCGGCGATGATGAGGGGGCGGGTGGCCGGCCTCGACGGCGCCGTCGCGATGGAGGCCGCCCGGCTTGGCGTCAGCCTGGGTCTGCCACTGGCGGACAGCGTGATCCTTGCCACGGCCCGCGCCCACGGCGCCACGGTCTGGACATCCGACTCCGACTTCGAGGGGATCGAGGGCGTCCGGTACGCTGAAGCACGCAAGCGAAAAAAGAAAAAGTAACCGCTCGTCCATCACTTCTTCACTCCGCTGGCCATGATCTCGTTCCCCTCCACTTGGCGGGGGGGACGACGAACAGGCAGGGGCCGGATCGGTATATCCATTTGTCACGCCGGGAGCCGTCATGCGTAGAGTATGTACCATCGCTCTCAGCCAGCCGTTATATCCACCGCTTTTTCACGGTTAAAACATACACGGATGTGTGTATATCAGCCGATCGCCGATCCGCGTGGGTTTTGCGGACGATTTGCGGACATTTGCGGACATCGCCCCCTGGCGGCATTGCAACACATTGTATTTAAAAGAGTTAATATATAGCGTGTCGGATTAGAAGTCCGTTGCTCTATCCGGCTGAGCTACGGGCGCGGCGGCGGTCGTTTCGGCCGGGGGTGGGCGTTGCCTGTTTCCGTGGATCAGGATCAACCGGCCCTGATGTCTCCGGGCCGGTTGACGTTCAGGAAGGAGGTCAGCTCCGGCTCCACGCAGCGCAGGTCTTCCTCCGCGATGAGGCTTTTGTCCAGACCTTGCCGGAACTCGTCGAACTGGATAGACCGGCTCTTGATCCGGTTTTCGAATCTTTCGACGGCGCGGCGGCGGTATATGGCGATAAGGCCCTGCTCCACGCCGCCCACGACTGGTATGACCGCCTCGCCGGGCGCGTTTGCCCTGGAGAGGATGAACTCCAGCATCTTTCGCGACAGCCTAGGCATGTCGCACGCCGCGAGCAGAAGCTCCGCCGCGCCCGTCGCGACGAACGCGGTGTAAAGCCCGGACAGGGGCCCCATGCCCGGCTCGACGTCTCTATGAACGGGCACGCCGAGGCTGGAATATTTTTCCACGTCGTTGGCTATGATGACGACTTCTGACGCCAGCGGCGCCAGGACGCCTATCACCCGTTCTATCATGGGAACGCCGCTGTATTTGACGAAGGCCTTGTCCCGCCCCATCCTGCGGCTCCCCCCCCCGGCCAGTATCGCGGCGGGCAGGCGCGTCCTATGGCCGTTCCTCAACCCAGCGGCTCCCGGACTCGGCGAACTCCTTTTTCCAGATCGGGACGCGGCGTTTGAGCTCGTCGATAGCCCACTCGCACGCGTCGAAGGCGGCGGCGCGGCTCACGCTCGACACGGCGATCATCACGATGTTGTCGCCGACGGCCAGCCGTCCCGTCCTGTGGATGATGTCGCATTTTAAGATATCGAACCTCTCCCGCGCTTCCCGTTCGAGCTTTTCCAGCTCTTTCAGCGCCATCGGCCCGTAGCTTTCAAATTCCAGCTTTTCTATCGTCTCCCCGCGGGATATCTCCTTCACCGTCCCCAGGAAAGCGACGACCGCGCCGGCGCGCCTGTCCTCCTCTTTCAGCCGGCGTACCTGCGCGCTCAGGTCGAAATCCTCGCTCTGCAATCTCGCCATGATGGAAAGTATACTGCATCGGCGCCGTGAAACGGTTACCATTGTAACCATGAGGCGAAAACCATACACCCTTGTCTTCGCAGGCCCGTCGGGAAGCGGCAAGACGACCCTGCTGGAGAAGGTCATCAGGCTCCTGTCGGCGAGGGGGGTTCGCGTGGGCGCGGTGAAAAGGTCTCACCACGACGTGGATATCGACGTCGAGGGCAAGGACTCCTGGCGGCTGCGGACCGCCGGGGCGAACCCCACCGTGCTGGCGGCTGGCCCTTTCATCACGGTGATGGAGAAGGCCGCGGAGAGCCCGTCCCTTTCATCGCTCGCCGGGATGCTGGAGGGAAAAGCTGATATAGTATTGGCCGAAGGCTTCAAGACGGAAGAGGACGTCCCCATGCTCATCTTTTCGGACGGGAAAGAAGCGCTCCCGGCCCATGCGGCGGGTCTTGTCGCGGGATACATAGTCCCCAGCCCGGCGCCGGGCTGGGGACCGCGGACGCCGGTGTTCCAGAGGGACGACGCGGAGGGCGTCGCCGATCATATAGAAAAACTTTTCGGGGAATGGAAAACGGCCGCGACGCGGCTGATATGAGGAAGATTTTATGAAACGCGCTCACTTTTCGCGGGGGATCGCCATGAGGGCCGCGGTCCCGGCGGTTTGCGCGGTTGCCCTGGCCGCGGCGCTCGGGGTTTTCTCCTCCTGCGCCGCGGGCGAAAAACGATCCATCGAGCGGGCCGGTGTGAAGGTCGTTCCGTCCCAGTTGCCGGCGGAGTTCTGCTGCGTGCGGAGCGTGGCCGTTGTCAACCTCCACGAGAGGGGGGATCACTCAGGCGGCGAGGGGGGATACAGGTGCGATATCACCGGGATGAACTTTACGCCGGGCGCGGTGATGGAGGGCGCCGGGGAGATCGTGGCGGATCAGCTCCGCCGCCGCCTGCTGGAGGTGGGTTTTCTCGTGGCCGAGCGGGAGACCACCATGGAAGCCGCGGCCCCGGAGGCTGAAGGGGCGGAGTATTCGATAGACACGGCTCTCCGCGTCGGGATGGAGCTGGAGGTGGACGCGGTTGTCGTCGGCTCCGTGATGCGCTTCGAGGAGCGGGTGGGGACGAAGCTGGCCGCGGAGAAGCCCGCGTCGGTGGCATTCTCCGTCGCCTTCGTCAGGCCCGCGGACGGAGAGATATTATGGAAAGCGAAGTTCGACAAGACCCAGCAGGCTCTTTTCGAAAACGTGCTGGACTACAAAACCTTCATCAAGGGCGGGATGGTCTGGCAGCGAGCCGAGGAGCTCTCCGCCATCGGCGTGGACGCGCTGGTTAAACAGGTTCCTTTCCAGCCGGGGGCGGCGACGGGAGAGTAGGGCAGGGCCCTGGCGGCTTCAGCCTCTTCTTTGCGCGCGCTGAAACTTGAAAAGCTGCCTTTCGTAGTAGGAATCCCCCGGCGCCAGGGCAATGGCGCGCCTGATGAGTTCCACCGCCCTGTCGTAGTCTCCTTTCTGGTAGTTTATCTCCGAGAGGGTGTCTATGTACTGGGGGATGTCGTCGAAAACCGCCATGGACCGCCTGGACATCCGCTCCGCCTCGTCGAGGTTTTCCTCCTGCTTTGAATAAATCCACGCCAGCCTGTTCAACGCCGGGGCGTAGTCCGGATCCTCCTCGAGGATACGCCTGCACTCTTCGATGGCTTTTCCGTTCATTTCCATCTTGCTGTACACGGTGGCAAGGCCCAGCCTGGCGCGATGGTTCCCCGGGTCCTTTGCGAGAACGTTCTTGAAACCAGCCTCCGCGTCGCGCAGGGCGCCGATCTCGAGACGCTGGAAAGCCTCGTTGCTTTTGGCTTCCATGGACTCAGGGTCGGCCTTCACCACCCGCCGGAACTGCTCAAGGGCCTTGTCTTCGCGTCCGGTCTTGTGATAAGTCCGCGCAAGCAGCGTCCTTATCTCCACATCGCCGGGGATTGCCTCCACGGCCTCCTCCAGGGCGCCGAGGGCCTCTTTGTACTCTTTTCTTTCAAGGAGAAGGCGCGCAAGCTCAAGCCGTGGCGCGGGATCATCGGGGTTGCTCTCGATCTTCTCCAGCAGTTTTTGTTTTTCGCTTGTCCGCTCCTCCTGCTCAGCGGCCTGGGGCTCGTTCTGGCCGGAGGGCGAAGGCTCCACGGAGGCGGCGGGGCTCTCCGCGCTGTCCGTTTCAGCCGCGCCGGGCGTCGCGACGCCACGCGCCGTCGCGTCGTTCAGGTAGAAGTTTTTTATCAGGTCCCCACCTCCAGTGAACCACACCACGCCCCCCGCGGTCATCAGCAGGAACAGGACAGCGGCGGCCTTGGAAGCCGCGCCTGGCCCGCGGGAGCCTCTGGGACCCTCGGCGGAGACGGTCTCAAGCCGGGGCGCGGGCAGGGGCGCTTCATCCCCCCTGGCGGAGGCCTTCCCGGCGCTCTTTCGCTCCGAGGGGGGCATGTAGCACGACCCCTGGAAAACGGCCATTTCCTCGGTCATGAGGACGGGGGTCTTTATGTTGCCTTCAAGGCTGCTTCCCGCGTGCAGGGATATCTTCCCCGCCGCGTCCACGTCCCCCTTGACGGCGCCGAAATTGTACAAGTGCCCCGCCTTTATGTTCGCGCGGACTTTGCCCGTCTCGCCGACGATGAAGGTGTCGGATGAGCGGACGTCGCCTTCAAATTCTCCGTCGAACCTCAAAAGGCCCTTGAACTTCAAGACGCCCTTCAGGACGGTTCCTTCTCCGAAATAGGAGTTCAACTTGCCAACGTTCATCCTTCGCGCAGCCTCATGAGTAAAGCGAGGATCGTAAAATAATAACGATAATTCGCCCCGATCAGGGCAGTCAAGAACTTTTGAGGCTCCCCTTCTCCGTGGCGCGCCGCCGCGGCTTCTTGCTCCGAAAGCTTTTTATGCCCTTGCCGCGCGGGTTAAAATCCCGGATATATGAAAAAAAAGGATAGCAGGCTCGCCGTTACCTCCGGCGACCCGGCGGGGATTGGGCCGGAGGTCATACTGAAAGCTTTCAGGGAGCTTCCCAAAACCGTCCGCCGCCGCGTTACGGTCTTCGGGGACATCTACTATTTCCGGCGGCTCGACAAAAGGCTCGGGACAGGCGTCCCCATCGCCGAGGCTTCGTCCGCCAGGGCGCGCGACGACCTGCTGCGGGTGGAGGACACCGGGAGGGTCGCCTTTTCCGCCTCCGATTTCGGGAAGACCCGGGCGCGTTTCGGCAGGGCGGCGATGGATTCGATAAACGCCGCCGCCGGGGCCGTCATGGAGGGCCGGTTCAACGCGCTCGTGACGGCGCCCATCAGCAAGGAGGCCGTGAACCTGGCTGGATACAGGATCCCAGGCCACACGGAATATCTCGCAAGGCTCGCCGGCGGTGTGGACGTCGTGATGGCGCTGGCCTGCGAGAAGCTGAAAGTGGCCGTCGCCACAACGCATCTGCCGTTGCGCCGTGTCCCTGGGGCGCTGACCGAGGCGGGGCTCGTGAAAAAAATGAGGCTCATAGACTCGTCGCTGAAAAAGATGACCGGGAAACGTCCGCGCATCGCCGTCCTGGGCCTGAACCCCCACGCATCCGACGGCGGACTCTTCGGGGACGAGGAGGGGAGGATCATAGAACCGGCCGTCAGAAAAGCCCGCCGCGCGGGCGTCAAAGCCTTCGGGCCAGTCCCCGCCGACACCGCCTTCACCCCACGCGCCCTCGGCTCATACGATATCGCCCTGGCCATGTACCACGACCAGGGGCTGATCCCTGTGAAGCTTTTAGGGTTCGGCGGGACGGTGAACGTCACCCTGGGCCTGCCATTTCTTCGCGTCTCGGTGGACCACGGAACGGCCTTCGACATCGCCGGGAAGAACAGGGCCGACCCGCGCTCCATGATCCACGCCGTCAGGACGGCGCTCAATATCCTCTCCGGGCGGTTTTAAGAGATGCCGCGCGGGCGCTCCGGGCGCAAAAAGCTGGGCCAGTGTTTCCTTATCGACGCCGCCGTGGCGGAGCGGATCGTGGCCGAGTCGGGCGTGAGGGCTGGCGAGAGGGTCCTGGAGGTGGGGCCGGGCAGGGGCATATTGACCAGGGCGCTATTGCGGGCTGGCGCGATCGTCCACGCCGTTGAGCTTGACGAGGCGCTTTTCGAGAGGCTGGAGGCCGGGATGGCCGGGACGGAGGGGTTGACGCTCGAGCGGGTGAACGCGCTCTTTTTCGACTATTCCTCGATCGAGCCGCCGTATCACGTGATCGCGAACCTGCCGTATTCCGTCTCCGTCCCCCTCATAAAAAAGTTCATCGAGAACAAGGACAAAATATCCTCCATGACCCTGATGGTCCAGGCCGAGGTGGGCGGGCGGCTCACGGCCCGGGCGGGGGACTCGGCCTACGGCTCTCTTTCGATATACATCGCCTGCCATGCGGCGGCGCGGTATCTTTTCACCGTCCCCCCCTCCGTTTTCCGGCCCAGGCCGAAAGTCCATTCGGCGGTGGTGAGGATCGACCCCCTGGAAAAACCCCTCGTAAGCGCCAGAGACGAGGATGAGTTCTTCCGCTTTATAGCCGCCGCCTTCACCCATCGCAGGAAGATGTTGTGGAACAACCTGATCAGGGTCCGGCCGGACAGGGATAGTCTGGAGGCGGGCTTTGCGGAGGCGGGCGTTCCTTTGAAAGCGAGGCCGCAGGATGTCTCTCTCGAGGAATACTCCCGGCTCTTTCGCCGCGTGTGGCGGCGCTGAGAGTTATGTCTTGATATCCAGTATGGAGCCGAGCATCTCGTCGGCTGTCTGGATGGTCTTGACCTGGGCTGAGAAGCCGGTCTTGTTCTGGATGAGGTTGACCATCTGCTCGGCGATATCCACGTTGGACGCCTCCAGCGCGCCGCCGTGGATGACCCCGAAGCCTCCTGCGCCAGCCCCGCCCGTTATCGGCTGGCCGGACTGGGCCGTCTCGCCGTAAAGGCCCGCCCCCAGCGCCGAAAGCCCGCCGGGGTTGTTGAAATCGGAAAGCTCCAGCTGGTAAAGGGGCCTCGTCGCGCCGTTGGAAAAGAGGCCGGAGACGACCCCCGCCGAGTCCACGGAGAAGCCGGCAAGCGTCCCCGCGCCGTGGCCGTCCTGGGTGATCGACGTCACGGCGGATTTCGAGGCGTACCCCGTGATGTCCCCATGGGGCGCGCCGGAGCCGTCGGCGATGTCCCACGTGACCGCAAGGTCGGCCGCGCCGGAGGGGAAGCCCGATATGGCGCCCGCAAGGTCCGACGCGGGGGATGTCATGTTCCCCTGTCCGTCGAAGGTGATGGTCCCCGCGGCGGCCGGCCCGGAGACAGTGGTTCCCTGGGGCCCGGCGGCCTGAAAGTCCCACGCGTTCGCCCCGGCCTGTTTGGTGAAGGTATACGCAACCGCGGCGGCTTCGCCTTCGGCGTTGTAGACGTTGAAAGAGGCCGTGAACGTATCGCCCGGCGCGGCCCGGGAGTCCAGGTTCAGCCCCATCCTGAAGGATCCCGTCTCCTTTGGCCCGCCCGCCGCGTTTCCAAGCTCGATGTCTCCGGCGGCCCCGGCCCGGACGGTGTTCCCGGCGGAGTCGGTGGTCATTTTATACCCCTGGACGAAATTCCCGCCCGAGTCCACGAGCTTTCCGCCCGAGTCCAGATGAAAGGCCCCGGAGCGGGTGTAAGCCTGACCCCCGGAAGGAGTTCTCATCTTGAAGTAGCCCGCGCCGGCCACGGCCATGTCCAGCGCGCCGCCGCCGCCGATCAGGGCCCCCTGCGCGCCCGACTTCTGTGTCGAGACTGTCATCACCCCGCGCCCCTCTCCCATGGAGGCGAGGTTGACCCTGGAGGCTTTGAAGCCGGGGGTGTTAACGTTCGCGACGTTGTTGGCGGTGGCCCGCGTTCTGTTTATATAGGCCCGGAGCCCGGAGAGGGCGGCTCCCATCCCTTCTATCATAGAGCGCCTCCACGGCAAGATACGTTACAAACCATTCTACAGGCTCCCCGCCCGCCCGGCAAGCGCGGGCAAAATCTTCCATCTCTTTTATCGGAGCTTCGCCCCGTTAACTTTATGGGGCAAAAACGGGAAATTTTTTCCCCGCGCAGCTAAAGAAAAGAGAGATCCGGCCGAAACAATGATTAGGCGAAAAACGGATCAAAGGAAAACGCGAAAGAGGAAAGGAGGTAAAAGGCGAAAACGTTCTGTTACAGGACCTGGCGCGAAGGCGGGAAGGGAGATCCGGCTTGAAGCGCAGGGAAGCGGTAAACGTATCATGGAGGAGACATAAGTCATGGCATTACGAGTCTACAACAACGTTTTTTCACTCACGGCTCAGCGTCACCTGGGCAACAACAACAGCGCCCTGGGAAGTTCGCTCGAGCGTCTTTCTTCCGGTCTGCGGATAAACCGCGGCGCCGACGACGCGGCGGGTCTGGCCATATCCCAGGCCCTGCGGGCGGACATTCGGTCGCTGAACCAGGCGCTCCGGAACGCCAACGACGGCATCAGCCTCATCAACACCGCCGAAGGCGCCCTCTCGGAGCAGTCGTCCATCCTCATTCGTATGCGCGAGCTGGCCTCTCAGGCCGCCACGGGCACCGTCGGCGACACGGAGCGCGCCACGATTAACAACGAGTTCAACCTGCTCAGGGACGAGATCACGCGTATATCGCAGGTGACGGAGTTCAACGGTCAGAAGCTGATCGACGGTTCGCTGGCCTCTTCGGCCAGTTCGGTTGTCATCCAGGTCGGAATGCAGAACACCAGCTTCGACAGGATCAACCTGAACACGGCTGTCGACCTGACCGCCATCGACGCCACGGCGCTGGGTCTCGACACCGTGCAGGTGTCGGCCGTTGACGCGGCCCTCACCGCGATGGACAAGATCGACTCCGCCCTTTCCGTGGTGACGTCCGGGCGCGGCAAGCTCGGCGCGGTGCAGAACAGGCTGATCAACACTATCAACAACATCTCCGTCAGCGCCGAGAACCTCCAGGCGGCCGAGTCGCAGATCCGCGACGCGGACTACTCCAAGGAGATATCCGACTTCACGAAGAACCAGATCCTGGTGCAGGCCTCCACGGCCATTCTCGCCCAGGCGAACCTGGTGCCTCAGTCGGTGTTGCAGCTGTTGGGATAACGCCTGCCTGACGAAGCCAGTCCCGCTCCGGCCTCGCCGGGGCGGACGGGCTTGGCGCCAAAGCCGCCGGGTTGACGCCCCGCGGCGCGGCGCCAGCGGCTTAATGAAGGCGGGAGGCTTTCAGAGCCTCCCGCCGTTTTTTATGGTGGGCGCGAACACAGAAAAAATCCTCACGCCTTCTTCCATGACTCCCCGCCCGCCGCGAACAATCCTCCCCCTCGGCTGTTCAAATACAAACCGGGAGCCGGGCGGATCCCCGGGGACGCGGGCCGGGCCGGGCGTAAAGTTTTGATCTGGTATAATTCCTGAAATGTCTGAAGACAACACCGGCAGGATTCTCATCGTCGACGACGAGGAGAGCATCAGGACGTTCATCAACCGCAGGCTTTCCCGGCTCGGTTATGAATGCCGGGTCGCCGAGGACGGAGCCGCCGCTCTCGCCATCGCCGCCGGAGAGAAGTTCGACGTGGCGCTGACGGACATCAACATGCCGCGGATGGACGGCCTCGAGCTTTTGCGCAGGCTCCGCGGGATGGACGAGACCATATCCGTCATCATGGTCACCGCCGTGGTCGACATGAACGCCGCCGTCACTTCCCTGAAGGAGGGGGCGCTCGATTACATCACCAAGCCGATCGAGAGCGAGAAGCTCGTGGTCAGCGTCGCCAACGCCGTGGAAAAGGCCAGGCTCTTGAGGGAGAACATCGATTACCGCGACCACCTCGAGCGCATGGTGGAGGAGCGCTCCGCCGAGGTCAGGGAGAAAAGCCTGCGGCTCAAGCAGTTTTTCGTGGAGACCACGATGGCCCTGGTCTCCGCTATCGAGGCCAAGGACAAGTACACCGAGGGCCACAGCAGGAGGGTGGCCGAATACTCGAGAAAAACCGCCCTGAAACTCGGGCTGTCCGGCAACGAGGCGGAGATGGTCTTCGTGGCCGGATCCCTTCACGATATAGGCAAGATCGGGATACCCGACAGGGTGCTGAGCAAGCCGGGGGTCTTCAACGACGAGGAGAGGAGAATAATGAACAGGCATTCGACCCTCTCCGCGAACATACTGGCGTACATCGAGGATTACAAGGATATCAAGGAGATGGTGCTGAGCCATCACGAGCGCTATGACGGCGATGGGTATCCCGAAGGCCTCGCGGGCGAGGCGATCCCCCTCGGCGCGAGAATACTGGCCGTGGCCGACACCTTCGACGCGATGACGTCGGAGCGCCCCTACAGGCCCAGGATGTCCGCGGAAAGGGCCGTGGAGGAGATCAGGAGGGGCATGGGGCAACAGTTCGACCAGCGTGTCGCCGCCGCGTTCATCGCCCTTGTGGAGGAGGGCGAGATAGACGGTGATAAGGGATGAGCCGCGCCGCCGCCATAGACCTCGGGACCAACACTGTCCGGATACTTGTGGCCGAGCCCGACGGCGGCGGGTTCAACCAGCTTTTCTCCGATCAGGTCATAACCCGCCTCGGGGAAGGCATGGGAGCCTCGGGCAGGCTCAGGCCCGAAGCTGTCGAAAGGACGGCGGAGGCCGTGGAGGAGCTTTTGCGCCGGGCCGCGTCATATAAACCCTTCCGGCTCGCCGTTACCGCCACCAGCGCCGCCCGGGAGGCGGCCAACACGGACGAGCTCGCCGCCGCGATCCGAGAGGCCTCCGGGGCGGCTCTCAGGGTGATCTCGTGGGAGGAGGAGGCGCGCCTTACGCTCCTGGGGGCGTCGCTGGCCGTCGGCGGGGCGGGGCGGTTCGTGCTTTTCGACATCGGCGGGGGCAGCACGGAGTTCATATTGGCCGAGGAAGGGCGGCCGGCCTCCTTTCGCGGCTCGGACCTTGGCGTGGTGAGGCTGGCGGAGACTTACATCACGAAACATCCCGTTGTTGACTATGAGTACGGGAGAATGTTACAGGAGATCAGCGGGAAGGTGGACGAAGCCTTCACCGGCCTTGAGGCCGGCGGCGGTGAGGAGCTTGTCGGCGTGGCGGGGACGGTGACGTCGCTGGCGGCGATCGACCTGAACATGGTGGAGTACTCCCCCGCCAGGGTGAACAACCACCGCCTCACGGCCGGGGCCGTGGGCAGGATAAAGGAAAGGCTTTTCGCCATGACGCTGAAGGAGCGGGCCAGGATCCCGTCGCTGAAAGGAGGGCGCGAGGACCTCATCGTCCCGGGAGTCGCGATCGTCGAGTCGGTCATGGCGCGGGCGGGCTCTGAAAGCGTGACGGTCTCCGACTACAGCCTCAGGGAGGGGATTATCCTGGACATGGCCCGGACAGACGGCCCATGAGCGCGGCGCCTCTCGCCCTGGCCGCGGCCATGATCTCCATCGCCTTTGTCGGCCCGGCCTACCTCGCGAACAAGGAGGGGAACAAGCTGTACGCGGCCGGGCGCTATAAGGAGGCGCTTGCCGAATACCGCAGGGCCGGGATGGCCGACCCCGAGTCCGAGACGGTGAAGTACAACATGGGGAACACCCTTTACAGGTTGAAAAGATACGAGGAGGCGGCGCAGGCCTATTCTTCGGTCGTCTCCTCCGGGGACGGGGGACTGGAAGGGATGGCCGCCTTCAACCGCGGCGGCGCCCTGTACAGGGCAGGGGAGGCGGCGCAGGCCCAGGGGAACCCGGACGGGGCCCTTAAGTTTTTCGAGGCGGCGGCGGGCCAGTACAAGAATCTGCTGAAAGAATATCCTTCCGACAACGACGCGCGGCACAACCTGGAGCTGGCCCTCGAGAAGATCAGGGAGCTTGAAAAACAGCGGAAGGAGCGCGACAGGGAGGATAATAAGACCAAAGGCGGCGGGCAACAGGAAAAGAAGGCCGGGAAGGAGGAGAAGGAGCCCACCGGCGGAGAAGACGGCGCCGGGGAAGAGGGGCGGGATGAGCGCAGGGAGAATGAAAACCGCCTCGCAAAAGAGGACCGCGGGAATAAGCAGGAGCAAAAAAAGCGGGACAAGCCGCAATCGGACAGGGCCGTGGAGCAGGCGAGCCGCGTGTTCAGGGCCGTGGAGCAGGACGAGCGCGCCCTGCGGGAGAAACTGAGGCTGAAGGCCCTCGGCGAGGCACCGCAAAAAGAAAAGGACTGGTGACCCCATGACATCCCTCGCCATTATCGGCGGAAGCGGCGCTTACAACATCCTTGGGCGCGAGGCGCTCGGCAGGGTGAAAACGCTCAAGCCGGTGCGCACACCCTTCGGCAAAAGGGACAACATCCACAAGGCTCGCATGGGCGGGCGGGACGTTCTTTTCCTGTCCCGCCACGGGGAGGACGGGTACAGGATATCCGCCCCATTCATAAACTACAGGGCGAACATCTGGGCGCTCAAGGAGTTGGGCGTGGAGCGTATAATCGCCTGGTCGGGCCCCGGCGTAATAAACCCTTCGTTTTCCGTCGGCGGCTACACCGTGCCCCACGACATCATCGACATGACGAAACGCCGTCCTTCCACGTTTTTCGAGAAGGGCGGGCTCGGTTTCATAAGGATGAAAAACCCCTTCTGCCAGGACCTTCGCCACGCGCTGATGTACGCCATGGAGGAGGACGGGCTGCGGTATTACGATGAGTCTGTCTATCTTTGCACGGAGGGGCCGAGGCTGGAGACGCCTGCGGAGATACGCCTTTTCCACTCCTACGGCGCCGACCTTGTGGGGATGACGCTCGTCCCCGAGGCTTTCCTCGCGCGGGAGCTGGAGATGTGTTACGCGGCCCTGTGCTACCTGACGAACTACGCTGAGGGGGCGGCGGAGCGCGCGTACAGGGAGGGGGAGCTTTTCGAGGGGATGCAAAGCGCCAGGGAGAAAGAAGACGTGGAGGAGGCGATGGAGCGCCTTCCGCGCTTGGCCGCCGCCGCCCTGGCCGCCGCGGCGGCCCACGAGCGGGAATGCGAATGCAAGGACGCCATGCTTCGCTACAAAAAAAGAGGGGACATCACCGACGATTGGCGAAAATGGATCGACCCCTGAGCGCGCCATGCCCGCCGCCACGCTGAAGGTCACCGCGAAGCTCCTGATACTGGACAGTTCGCAGGTCCTGGATCACGCATCGGTCATAGTCCACGGCGGCGCCGTCGCCGAAATCGGCCCCGCGGAGAGCCTGTCGAAGGTGAAGGCTGACCGGCGCCTGACGCTCGCGTCCCATGTTGTCCACCCCGGTCTTGTGAACGCCCATACGCATCTCGATCTTTCGTTTCTCAATGGCAGGCTCAAGCCCCGCGCGCCCTTCACGGAATGGATACGCGCCCTCGCCGCCGCCCGGGCGGCTGCGGGAGGGGAGGCCGTCGATAGCGGGATACGGCGCGGGCTGGCGCGGCTCATGGCCGCCGGGACAACGCTGGTGGGGGACATATCAACGGACGGACGGTCCATCCCGCTAATCATGGGGGCGGGCCTGCGCTCCGTGGTGTTCCACGAGACGCTCGGGTTCGCTTCACGGCTCGCGGACTCCAGGATGGCGGAGCTTCGCGGGAGGGTGGAGTCCGCGCCATCCTCGCCTCTTTTGACCCACGGCGTCTCTCCCCACGCGGTCTACTCCGTCTCGCCGCGGCTGATGCGCGCCGTGGCGCGATACGCGGTGCGGGGCGAAAGGCCGCTTGCCATCCACCTGCTGGAGACGCCGGAAGAGGGTCTGTTTTCGCGAAAAGGGACCGGCCCTTTCCGTGACCTGCTGGAGTCCTTCGGCGTGTTCGACCCCGCCTCCGTCCCCCGCTGCTCGCCGATGAACGCCGTCAAAAAATCCGGCGCCCTGAAAGGCGCGCTGGTCATACACTTCAACCACCCCGGGCGGGGCGGCTTGGCGGCGCTGGAAAGAGAAGGAGCGAAGGTCGTGGTGTGCCCTCTCTCCAACCGCTGGTTCGGACGGGAGATGACCGCTCCCGTCCACGATATACTCGACAGGAAAATCCCCCTCGCCCTCGGGACGGACAGCCTCGCCTCCAACACGGACCTCGACGTCGCCGCCGAGGCGCGGGCGCTGATGAGAGAATACGGGGATATCGGCCTGGCGAAGGCTTTCGAGATCGCCACCGAGGGGGGCGCGAAGGCGCTCGGCTTCCCCGAAGGGTGCGGGACGCTGCGGCCCGGCGCGCCCTTCGACGCGGCGGCGGTTCTGGTAAAATCCGGGCGGAGGGTAAACCCGCTCAGGGCGGCGCTTGCCAGGGGCCGCCGGGTGGAAAGGCTCTGGGTGGCAGGGCGTGAGTTGAAAAACAAGGAAAACCCTCGCGCAGTCCGGCCGCTATAGCTTGTCGTCGTCCTGAGCGAAGTGAAGGACCTTGATTTCATTAAAAGGCAAGGTCTCTCGCCGAAAGGCCCGGGAAGGCGAAGACAGAGAAAACCGCTGTTTGCTCCAAGGTTCCGACGAGAAGGAGGTTCTGACAAAGATGGGCGACATAAGGATAGATTACACGAACGTCATGGCCTCCGCCGTTGGGGAAGAAAACGGCCTCGCGGACGAGCAGCTCAAGGCCCTGAAGGGGCGCGCCCGGCGGATACACCGCGAGCTTCAGGCCAGGCGGCGCAAGGGCGAGCTGCCTTTTTATGAACTGCCGTACAAGGCCGCCGAGGCCGAAAAGGTCAAAAAAGCCGCCAGGGTGATCCGGAAAGAGTTCAACACCATGGTAGTCCTCGGGATCGGCGGCTCCGCGCTGGGGACGACGGCGCTTTTCACCGCCCTCAAAAGCAGTTCCCACAACAGCCTGCCCGCCGGGAAAAGGGGCGGCGTCAGGCTCCACGTGGCGGACAACATCGACCCGGACCAGTTCGGCGAACTGCTGGGCTCCATCAGGCCGAAGGAGACCGTCTTCAACGTGATATCGAAGAGCGGGGCCACGGCGGAGACGATGAGCCAGTTTCTGATCGTGGCGGACCTCCTCAAAAAAAAGCTGGGGCGAGGCTGGAAAAAACACGTCGTCGTGACCACGGACGAAAAGTCCGGCCCGCTCCGGGCCATCGTGAATAGATTCAGGCTCAAATCCTTCATCGTGCCAGAGGGCGTCGGCGGCAGGTTCACGGTGTTGACCCCTGTCTCCCTGCTGCCCGCCGCCGCGGCGGGGGTGGACATAGCGCAGCTTCTGCGCGGCGCGGCGAGGATGGAGGAGAGGACGTGGGAAGAAGACCTAATGAAAAACCCGGCCAGTCTCCTCGCCGCCATTCATTACCTGCTGGACACGGCGAAAGGCAAAAAAATAACGGTGATGATGCCGTACTCCGGCAGGCTGCGCGACGTGGCGGACTGGTTCCGCCAGCTCTGGGCGGAATCGCTCGGCAAGAGACTGGACCTCGACGGCGCCCCAGTTCATGTCGGGCAGACGCCCGTCAAGGCCCTCGGCGCCACCGACCAGCACTCGCAGGTCCAGCTCTACGTGGAGGGGCCTTTCGACAAGCTGGTCTGTTTCCTGGAGGTGGAGCGTTTCGAAAAGGACCTTCCCATCCCGAAAGGCTTCGAGGACCAGCCGGGGGTTGCCTACCTTGGCGGCCATTCTTTAGGGGAGCTTATGAACGTGGAGAAGCGGGGGACGGAATACGCCCTGACGGTGAACCGGAGGCCGAACATGACCATAAAGGTCCCCGAGGTAAGCGCGCACACGGTGGGGCAGCTTCTATACCTTCTGGAGGCCGCCACGGCCTTCGCCGGGGGGTTGTATAAAGTCAACGCCTTCGACCAGCCCGGAGTGGAGTTCGGCAAGCAGTACACGTACGCCATGATGGGCAAGCCTGGGAGCGAGGGCGGGCGCGCCGAATTCGAGCGGGCCTCCGGAGTGGAGCGGAGGATTTTGTAGCGGGATAAAAAAAGACCCCCAATGGGTATGGGGGCCTTCACGGCGCGCAGTTTCGAAGCCGCGCCTTGCTAGACGAAAAGCTGTATATCTGATTCCGCTGCGTAGTCGAGGAAAGCAGCCGCGCCGCCCACCTCGATGCCGTCGATCAATTCCTCTTTTTTGATCCCCATCACATCCATGGTCATCTGGCAGCCGATCATCCTGACACCGCTTTTAACGCAGGAGTCCAGCAGGGAGGGGATGGTGGCCACGTTGGCCTTGCTCATCCAGCTGTTCATCATCGCCGTGGCGACGCTCGTCATGCCGGGCAGGACGCCCAGTATGTTCGGAACGGACATGCCAGGGATGGGGTCCGGCATGGCGGGGTTTGCAAGCGGAGGCACCTTCAGCGATTTGTATTTGTGCTTGTTGATGATATCAAGCCCATAAAAGGTGAAAAATATTCCCGCCTCCATATCCATCGCCACGGCCGTCGAGGCCAGGATGAGCGGCGGATACGCCATGTCCAGCGTGCCCTTGGAGGCGATCAGGGCGATGCGCTTTGGCTTTTCGTCTGCCATTTAAGACTCCTTTATTCAAGTAGTTCCCTCAGCCCTTCTGCACGAAGAACTGGTACACGCCTTCCTTTTCGCTGGATCCCAGAATCTTGTTGCCCGTCCGCTTGGACCATGCGGACATATCGCTGACCGAGCCGGGATCCGTCGCCAGCATCTCCAGCACCTGCCCGGAGGAGAGCTCGTTCATGGCCATTTTGACCCGCAAAATGGGCTCTGGACACGTAAGCCCCTTGCAATCAAGTGTTTTTGTCACATCCATACCCGCGCCTCCTTCGCCGGAGCTTTCCGCCTGTTCGGCGGCCGCGGTGGGTTTTTCCTCTTTTTTTTCCTCTTCCTTGGATTTCCCCCATCCGAAAAGAGCCATAAACTTCTCCTTTATAAAATCAGGTTGCCTGGCCGAAAACGCGGGGTTCCCCAACTGTCAGCCGCAATTTCGCATGACCGGGATACATTATATTCCAGATGCTTTATAGATTCTAAGGAATCCGAATGGATTCACAAAGCGTCTCCGGGGGAGCGAAGCCCCCCACGGAGACTGACGGGGTGGGGGCAATAGCTTGAATTTTAAGTGAGACATTCCCCGCGAGTTTGCCCGGGCGGGTGGGGGAGGGCGGCTATCCGGCCATCGTGGCCGACTCGGTATTCTGTATGATTCTGTGCTTGGTGGTGTAACCGCCTTCGTTGTTAAGCATCTGCCTGGCGAGCTTCGTGGCCTTGTTCATGACCAGCGGCCCCTGCAGGTTGGCGGTCATCTGGTAGGGATCCTCCGGAATTGTGACAACGACGCGGACGGCCAGGTCCGAGAGTTTTTCGGCGTTGAGGCTTTTCATCTCCTCCCTGGAGAGGTTGACCCTGTAGTCCGGCATGAACAGCGCCGGATCCATGACGATGAACCCCAGGTTCGGCTCGTCCACCGCCTGCAAAAGCCTCAGGGGAGAGCCTTCCAGGAACTCAAGCTCCACGTACCGCTTATAATCGGGGAACCCTATTATCCCTTCGGGTAAGGTTATTATCCCCTCGGCGTCTATCTCGATCTCACCTGCGCGGGCGGATTTTATTCTCATCCTGTCTTCTCACCTTCTTCCGGCTTTTTCTTCGGGAACACGCCCGCCAGCTTGTCCATGTTTATCGGCTCCAGGACGGCGGCGCGGCGGTTTTCCTCCTGTATTTTGGCGTAAACCTCCTCCCGGTGTATCGTCATGTTTCTGGGCGCTTCTATGCCAAGGCGCACCTGTCTGCCCTTGATGTCTATGACGGATATCTTGATGTCGTCGCCGATGGTGACGGACTCGCCCAGCTTCCTTGTCAGAACCAGCATCCGGAACCCTCCATGGTTTTCTCAGGCGTCCTGCGTCGCGGGCCATCCTAAAGCTCCTCTCCGGATCAGATGAAATCCAGCAAGCTGGGCTGTATGATCGCCGCCGACGATTTCAACGTCGCCTGGTAGGCCGTCTGCAACATCGCAAGCTCGCTGGCCGACTCCACGAAATCGGCGTCCTCGACCTGTGATTTAAGCTTGGTGTTGTCGAACTTCGACTGCTCGACGGCCTCCCGGGTCGTGACGACCTGCCTCGCGCGCGACCCCACTTGCCCCCTCACGGAGCTGGTGTTTCCCATCGTGGAGCCGAGCAGGTCGATCGCGCCTAGTATAGCCGTTGTGTCGTCGGCTTTCAAGGCGGCGGAGAGCGTCTGGAGAACCGGTATGACGTTTTGCCCTCCCCCTATCCCTAAAAGCTCCGCGGTGTCGCCCACGCCGGTCTCCTTCGCGAACGCGACGGTGTTCGGGTCTGTGGAGCTTACGGAAAGCTTCCTGCCGGAGGCGTCTATCGAGGCGGATACGTTGATCCCCGCGCCGGCGGCGTTTATGGAGGTTATGACGTCCTGGACAGTGGTGGCGCCGGCGAAGGAGACCGTGGCGGACGCGCCGCCGTTCACCAGGGTTATGTCGCTGAGGGTCATGCCGTCTCCGCCGTACAGGTCGCTTACCAGCGTGGAGCCTGTGACGTCCGGGTCAAGGTCGTCGCCGGTGAAGACGCTGGTGTTCCTGCTTCCTTCGATCCCGAGCGCCCCAGCCGTCCCGGCGCCGCCGTCAGTTATGGATAAAGCCTGGGTCGGCGTGGCGGTGGCGTCCGTCAGGACGAGGGCCGTCCCGTCGGAGGAGACGGAGGCGGTGACGTTCAGCCCGGAGGCGTTGATTGCCGATATCACGTCCTCGACGTCGCCGGTGGCGGCCATGGCCGCGGTGACGGTGATGACGGCGGAGGCGCCGGCCCTGTCGGTGATCGTGAAATTGCCCGCCGGGACGCCGGAGCCGCCGTTCAGGCCGGAAAGGAGCGTCCCGTTGTTGGCGGAGGAGACGGCGGGGTTCATGTCCGTGGTCAGAAACTCCGAGGCGCGCACGGATATGGGGATGGTCAGCCCGTCGGTTATCTCCGCCCTCATGTTCTTGCCGGAGCCGGCGTAGGCGCCATTGGCGTCGACGGCCTCCGCCTCCGAGCGCTGGCCGGAGAACAGGTACCGGTCTCCCACCCTGGTGTTGCCGGACTGGATCATCTGTTCGATCATGGTGTCGATCTCGTCGGCGGCGTTGAGCCTCGTCTGGGCGCTGGCGAGGCCCCCGGACTGCTGGAGGGTCAGCTCCTTGGCCCTCTTCAGGGCGTCATGGACGGAGCCTATGACCGAGTCCGCCGTGTTCAGAAACGACTCGGCGTTCTCCATGACCTTGAGGTACTGGCCGGACTGGCCTATGTCGGTACGGAACTTGAGGACCTCCATCATCCCCACGGGATCGTCGCTGGGCCTGTTTATGCGCTTGCCGGAGGAGATCTCCTCCTGCGCCTTCAGGAGCCCCTGGTTGTTGCGGAAGGCGTTTATCAGGGTGTTGTTGTACATCATCCGGTTGCTTATCCGAAACATCGCCTCACCTTCTTCGGTATCGGGGCCTTTTCAATTAATATCGGAAAAAGGCGCGAAAAGGCTTAGAGAAAGTTTCCGTCACCGCCCCAGCGCCACCAGCGTCTGCAACAGCTCGTCCAGCACGCCCACGAGGCGCGCGCTGGCCTGGTAGGCGTGCTGGTTTTTTATGAGGTTGACCATCTCCTCATCCAGCGACACCCCAGCCACCTGCTCGCGGCGGTTGTCCAGCTCGAAGTTTATAAGCTCCTGCTGGTTGTACGTGGAGTCGGCCTCCTTGGCCGACACGCCCACCTGCCCCACCATGGAGTTGTAATACTCGGCGAAGGTGGCCGTGCCCGAGGCGGCGGCGGTGGCCTTGTTCATGGTCATCTCGCTCTGGACCTGGGCGATCCTGAGGGCGTTGTCCCCGTCGCCCTGCGTTGTCGTAAGCCCGGCGGCCACCTTGTTCGGGTCGGTGACCAGGGCGCTGTTCACGGACATGTTGATGGAGGCGTCCTGTGCGGCGTTGACGGTGAAGGTGTCGCCGTCCTGCGGGGCGCCGGTGATGGCCACCTGGATCCCCTGTCCCAGGAAGTAGTTTATGTTATTGCCGGAAACATAGGCCTCGGTGGCCACGGTGGTCCCGTTGGACCGGTCCTGGATCACGAGGTTCCCGCCGTTATAGGTCACCTGGAACTTGTGCAGGTTCACGTTCCCGGGATCGACTATCGTCCCCGTTCCGATGGCCCCCGTCCCCTGGTTGTCCCTGCCGTTGGAGACGCCGACGGAAAGTCCGGAGAAAAAGTCCTGCCCGGTGCTCCCGTCGAGGCCGAAACCCTCGCCGTGCAGGCTGTTTATGTCCCGAGCCATGGTGGCGGCGAGCAGGTCGAGCTTGTCGATATAGCCCGCCACCTCGGTGTCGCGCATGTATATCCAGGACGCCATGGCCCCGTCCTGTATCTCGCTTGTTATGTCATAGCTGGTTCCGGAGGCGTCGTTCCAGTAGACGTCGCTCGCCAGGGGGTCGTCGGAGCGGACGCGGGTGGTCAGCTCGAAGGCGGTCTGCCCGATGACAAGCGGCCTGCCGCCTTTCATGGTGACCATCACCTCGTTGTTGGAGTCCTCCACCACGTTCACGTCCACGTAGCCGGAAAGCTCCCGGATCAGCGCCTCGCGCTTGTCGCGGAAGTCGTTGGCGTGGACGCCGAAAACCTCGGTCTCGTGGATCATCTGGTTCATCCTGACGACCTCGGAGGAGAGGCGGTTTATCTCCGTGACCGTGGAGGTGACCTTGGTGTCCAGGTCCTCCCGCAGGTTTTTCATGTCCTGGTTGAGCTTGTTGAAGAACGTGGCCATGTTGCGCCCCTGGGATATGACGTCCGTCCGCTCTGTCAGGCCGCGGGGGTTGAAGGCCAGGTTGCGCCAGGAGAGGAAGAACTGGTCGAACAGGTTGTTCAGGCCCTTCTCGCTCGACTCGTTGAACACCACCTCCAGCCTGGAAAGGAAATCCTGCTTGGCGTCCCAGTAGGCCGTGGTGGAGCTGTTGGTCAGCCTCTGGCCCTCCAGGAACTGGTCGTAGTGACGGACGATCGACGTGGCGCGGACGCCGGTCCCTATCATCCCCGGAACGCCGCCGGGCTGTATGGGGAACGCCGCCTCCAGCTGGAGCTGCTGCCGGGTGAAGTCGGGGTTGTTGACGTTGGATATGTTCTGGCCCGTGACATCCAGGGCGATCTGGTGGGTCAGCAGGGACATCTTGGCGATGTTCAGCGCGCCGTATACGTTCGGCATGATCTCCTCCCCGCTCTAAAACTTCCTGTTCACCACGCGGCCGGGCTTGAGCTTGCCGTTCGAGGCGCCGTTCCGGGCGTAGGTGGACTCCGGCGCTGCCAACTCCTGCAGCTTCAGCGCGGCCTGGTAGTTCAGCCTCATCAGGCGCTCCAAAAGGCCGCGGTTGAATTCGTTCATCTTGGTGACGCTCTCCACCTTGCCGCGCAGCAGGACGCGAAGGTCGAGGAGCCTGGCCCTGGTCTCTCCGGCCAGAAAATCGGATATCCCCGCTATCGTAAGCTCGTCCTCCGGCGTCCCGGTCTTTTCGGATATCCTCCGCAGAAGCCCCAGCCTGGCGCTGTCCAGGGCCTTTATCCTGGCGGCGACGCCGGTCTTGCTCCTCACGGCGGCGTCGAGGTCGTCGAGCGAATGGTTCTTTATGGCGGCGCGCTCAGCCTCGAGGGCTTTTTCCATGCCCCCGTAGAGGTCGACGTTCAGCGCCAGCGTGTCAGCAAGCTCGCTGGCCAGATTCTTGATATCCTTGTCCGTTTTCATCCTGGTTCTCTTATCGGCGTCCCGGCTCGCCGGCTGGAGGATTTTTTGGCCCGGAGCCGTCGTCCTCTAACGCTGGCATAAGCTGCGCCACCAGCGCCGAAGAGAGGCCGTCATGCTGGGAAAAGGCCATCTCCCGCGCCATCTTTTCGTCCAGCATGTCGGTGAATATCCTCTCGCCGGAACTTTCCTTTATAAGCCCGCTCTTTTCGACGGTGGACCTCATGCTCTTTATCATCTGGTGGAAAAGGATCGACTCGAACTCCTTCGCCAGCACCTCAAGCTTTTCCTTTTCCGAAATGCTCTTGTCGCCGGAGAGGGACTCCAGCTCCTTCAGGCCAAGCCCCCGGGACGCCTGACGGGGTTTCCCGGCGGCCTGAACGTTCCCCGCGGAGTTTATGTCCATAGCTTGCCTGTCCTTAGTCCTCGTCAAAGGGTGTATGCAGGTTGGGCGCCGAAAACGAAAAAACACCCCGGCTAGATGATCTCCAGCCTCGCGTCCAGCGCCCCTGCGGCTTTAAGTGTTTGAAAAATCGTTATTAAATCGTGCGGCGTAACCCCCATGGCGTTCAGCGCCTTCACCATATCTCCGATGTTCACCCCCGGGTCCATCATCATCACCCGGTCAGTTTTTCCTCCCAGCTCCTCCACCGTCAGCAGCGTCTTCGGCACGACCACCGTCTGTCCGGCGGAGAGGGGCCTGGGCTGGCTGACCTCCGCTTCCTCCTCGATCCGTATCGTCAGGTTCCCGTGGGAAATGGCCACGCGGGAGATTTTCACGTTCTCACCGATAATGACGGTCCCCGTCTTCTCGTCCACGATGACCTTGGCCTGTGAGTCCGTCTCCACCTCGAGGCTCTCTATGGCCGCCACCAGCTCCACCTTTCTGTCGGAGTATTCCGGCGGCACGGAGACCCTGATGGTCCCGGAGTCCAGCGCCTTCGCCGTATCGGCGCCGATGGCGGTGTTTATGGCGTTGACGGCGCGCTGGGTGGTCGTAAAATCAGGATTGTTCACGGCCAGGGTAAGCTCCGTGACCTCCGAGAAATCGAACCCCACCTCTTTTTCCACCACCGCGCCGCCCGTTATCCGCGCCACGGTGGGATGGTTTCTGGTGACGGAGGCTCGCCTCCCGCGCTCCGCGTAGGCGCCGCCGACGGAGACGGCCCCCTGGGCCACGGCGTAAATCTCGCCGTTGGGCGCCTTCAGCGGCGTCAGGATGAGCGTGCCGCCCTTCAGGCTCCCGGCGTCGCCGAGGGAGGAGACGGTCACGTCTATGCGGCTGCCCTGCCGGGCGAAGGGCGGCAGGTCGGCGGTGACCATCACCGCGGCGACGTTCTCCACCCGGACGTCGCGCAGCTGGCGCACGTCCGACACCCCCAGCCTGGAGTCGACGAATTTCCGCACGTCCACCGTCGTGCCCATCCGCTCCAGCATCGAAAGCAGCGTCTGTATGGTGAAAGGGGTTTTGTAGGACTTGTCGCCGGTGTTCTGCAAACCCACCACGAGGCCGTAGCCGATCAGCTGGTTGGAGCGCACGCCCTCGATCGACGCGATGTCCTTCAGCCTTGCCGCCGAGGCTGGCAGACCGGAAAAAAGCGCCGCCGCCAGGGCCGCCAAGAGCGCCGGGGCCATGATTTTCAATCCATTTCGCGTCATGAGACCGTCTCCATCAGAAAGGCCACAGGCTTCCCAGCACCCTCGCCAGCCAGTTCGGCCGCCTGCCGCCGTCCATGCCCCCCGCGCCGGTGTACGTTATGTCCGCGTTGGCCATCTGGGAGGACAGGAGGGTGTTGTTGTAGGTTATGTCGTCCGGGCGCGCTATGCCGCGGACGATGATGTACTGTTCCTCGTCGTTTATCTTCATCCGCCGCTGACCTTCGATCACCAGATTGCCGTTGGCCATCACCTCCCTGACGATGCAGCTTACCGTCGCCGAGAGCTGGTCGGACCGGCCCGTCTGGCCCGCGCCCTTGAACTTCACCCCGCCGCCGAGCTCCATCTCCGTCGGCGACGCCGCGCCGGTGTCGAGCTTGAGGGAGTTGTTGACGGAGTGTTCGTCGGTGGTGTTGGACTTGTTGATGGCCGTCGTCTTCTCCACCACGTGGACGGTCACGATATCCCCCACGCGGCTTGCCTTGTTGTCGGCGAAGAGCATGTTCTTCTTGCCCCCTCCGGGCCACAGGGAGCCTTTTTGGTAGGTCTGCTTCTCCGGCGGCGCCTCCACCTCCGGCCGCTCCGGGGGGGTGGTGGCGCACGCCGACAGGGCCAGGAGGGCCGCGGCGGCGAGGATCGCTCCGGCGTTTCGCATTCTCATTTTTCCTTACCCTAAAACTCCACCCCCACCTCGCCGGGGCCTGTCACCCTCGCGTTGATGGTCTTGTTGGAGTCTATGTTCACGACGCGGATCCAGTCTCCCTCGTCGCCGTCCTGTCCCGCCCTGCCCAGGGCGGTTATCCTCATCGGCCCCGACGAGGCCACGATGGTCACCACGTCCCCGGTCCGCACAAGCTTTGGGCTGGATAACCTGTTGGAAAGCAACGGGTTGCCCGCCCTGACGCTCACGTCAAGCTCCCTGCCGACGGCCTGGCCCAGGCTCGTGACGTAGCCTGAATATCCCGCGCCGGCCCTGATCCTTTCCAGCTCGACGTCGTCAGCCTTTATCACCTCGCCCCTCTTGAGGTCGCGGGAGGCGACGGCCACCTTCATGGAGACGGACGCCTCCGCCAGGACGTTGATCCTGGCGATGTCTTTGCCGCCCCTCCTGAACGTGGCGGTGACGAACACGCTGTTTCCCCGGCGGTTCTGGTCGGGTATTTGTATTTCGACCGCGTCGTAGCCCTCAGGCTCTTTGTATCGGTCCGGCACGACGGCTTTCACCTCCTCCACCGTCCTGTCCGGGCCTGAAAGCTCCTCGTGGAGCTTTTTTTCTATCAGCGCGGAGAGGCGGGCGGCAAATTTTTCCCGCTCCGCTTTCTCCGACCCGCCCGCCGGGACGGGCGTGACGGCCAGGGCCGAGAGCGCGAGGAGGGCCGCAAGGGCCGCTCTCACCACGTATCCAGCCATGATCTTTCCCCTTTTCTCATCAGCGCTTCAGGTTCGACGCCTGCTGGAGCATCTCGTCCGAGGCCTGCACGGCGCGGGAGTTCACCTCGTAGCCGCGCTGGGCGATTATCATCTGCGTCAGCTCCTCCACCACGGAGACGTTTGACACCTCCAGGAAACCCTGCAGGATCGTGCCGAACTCGTTGTTTCCGGCCAGGCCCGTGATCGGGGGGCCGGAAGCCTCGGTCTCCTTGTACAGGCTCTTGCCCTCGGACAGCAGCCCGGCGGGGTTGACGAAGTTGGCAAGCTCTACCTGTCCCACCTCGTTAGGGGTGGCCGAGCCGGGCTGAAAGGCGCTGACCATACCTTCCCGGTCGATGCTGACGATCGTGGCGTCCTGTGGGATGGTGATGGACGGGTAGAGCGGATAGCCGTCGACGTTGACTATCTGGCCGTTGCTGTCGAGCTTGAAGTCGCCCGCCCGGGAGTAGGCTATCGACCCGTCGGGTTTTTCTATCTGGAAGAAGCCCTTCCCTTCTATGGCCATATCCAGCTCGTTCTGGGTGTTCCTGAAATCGCCCTGCAAAAACATCTTCGTCACGCCGGCCGGCTTCACGCCGAGGCCGACCTGTATGCCGGTGGGGACCTGGTTGCCGGTGGAGGTGATGGTCCCCGGCGCGCGCAGGGTCTGGTAGAGCAGGTCCTGGAAATCCGCCCTGCTTTTCTTGAAACCCGTGGTGTTGACGTTGGCCAGATTGTTGGCTATGACGTCCACGTTGAGCTGCTGGGCCACCATTCCCGTGGCGCCTGTGTATAGCGATCGGATCATCTGCGTAAACCTCCAGTGAATCAGCCGTTACGAGGCGGCCCTTCCCACCTGCAGGATGAGCTGCGTTGTCATGTTGTCGGACTCCTGTATCGCCTTCTGGTAGGTCTCGGCGGCGCGCTGGTTCTGTATGATTCCCGTCATCTGCCGCACGATGTTGACGTTGGAGCCCTCCAGCCTGCCCTGCCACACGCGGACATCGGAGGCTGTAAGAGCGGCTTCGGGGCTCTGGGCCCGGTAGAGCCCGGAGCCCTCTTTCGTCAGCTCGTAGGGCTTTTCGAAATCGACCAGCTTGAGCCTTCCGCGGCCCTCCTGGTAGGCGACGTTTCCTTCATCTTCCCGCTGCGTCCAGATGTAGCCGTTCTCGTCGATCGTCACCGGGCCGGGCTCAAGCCCCAGGTAAACCGGCTGGTTCGCCTCGCTCAACACCATGTGGCCCTCGGAGGTGACAAGCTCTCCGCCGGGACCCACCCTGAGGCTTCCATTCCTCGTGTAGCGCTCGCCTTCGTAGGTCATCACCGCCAGGAAACCGTCCCCCTCCAGGGCGACGTCCAGCGGGTTCCCCGTCTCGCGTATGGGGCCCTGGGAGAAGTCGGAATACATATCCTTCGCCGCCACGTACTCGCTGTGGCGGGCCCGGCTGACATCCAGCGCCTTCTCCGTGGGCGCGGGGCCTGTCTTCTCGCTTTCGGCCAGGAAGGACTCGAACACCAGCTGGTCCGCTTTGAACCCCGGCGTGCTCACGTTCGCGAGGTTGTTCGTCAGCGTGTCCAGCCTGCGCTGGGCGGCCATGGCGCCGGAGGCGGCCACGTACATTCCCTTGTACATTCTTGACGATTTCCCTGAAAAATTCGTTCGACACGGTTATGGAGCAAGGACGATGCCATAATCGGCGTTCAAATTTTTGACGCGCGGAAGGATCACGCCCGCGCCGATCCCGGGGGGCGAATACCGAGCTAGATAAGGAAGGTCCGGGAGAGGGTTTTTGGGGTCTGCGCGACGGCCATTTTTCAGCGCGGACTAAATCGCCTGCCCAAAAAAGAAGGAGGGTCCGGGAGAGGGTTAAAACCCTCTCCCGGATACAAGATCTAACGGATAGGGGGTTCCGCAGATCCCGTGAAGGCTTATTTACTGATTAATCATCGTGAGGGAACCATGACCTCGCTCTCGGCGAATCAGCAAGATCCCCTTGGAGACTCCTCACGCTTTTATTATACATCCTTTTACTGAAATTTAGATGCCTGCGGACCCCGCGGGATTCATTTTTCCGGCGGAGAATCCCCCGGTATTTCCGGGCTCGTTTTCGGCCGCGTCCACCGGCTTGTTATAAAAGCGGTTATTGCGGGAGAACCCGCGGGGACGGCCGCCGCGGGAAAAATACAAGAAGTGGAAAATTTCCCCGAAGATGTTAACATCTAACCCGCGCGCGTCGCCGATTTAAAAAAAAACAACCGGCGGATCAGGGGCCATGGCAAACGTCGAAAAAGAAGGAAAAAAGGGGGACGGATTCGTCCAGAGGGCCGGGCTCGCCGCAGGCCCCGCCGCGCTCGCGGTTATCATGATATTTTTCGACCTGGACCCGGCCCGGCCGGAGGTGACGAGAACCGCCGGCGTGGCGGCGCTCATGGCGATATGGTGGATGACCGAGGCAGTCCCCCTGGCCGTCACGGCTCTTTTGCCCATGGCGCTTTTCCCGGCCCTGGGGGTCATGAGCGGCAGGGCCGTCGCCCCGCTCTATTTCAACCACATCATCTTCCTTTTCATCGGCGGCTTCATGACGGCGCTGGCCATGCAGCGATGGAGCCTGCACAAGCGGATAGCCCTGCGCATACTACTCGCCGTCGGGGCGAGCCCGGGCAGGGTCCTCTTCGGCTTCATGGCCGTCACGGCGTTTCTATCGATGTGGATATCCAACACCGCCACGACCATGATGATGACCCCCATCGCCATCGCCGTGATAATGGAGATGGAGGAGCTTTCCGGAAAAGGGAACACGGAAAAGTTTTCCATAGGGATACTGCTGGGGGTGGCCTACAGCGCATCCCTGGGCGGCATCGCCACGCTGGTGGGGACGCCGCCGAACCTCTCCTTCGCCAGGATATTCAACATAACCTTCCCCGGCGCGCCAGAGATATCATTCGCCCAGTGGTTCATTTTCGCTTTGCCGATATCCCTCGTCTTCCTTGCGATCCTGTGGGTTCTGCTCTACCTGCTGTTCCACCCCGGAAAAGGAGAGACCCCCATAAGCTTCAAGGTCTTCAGGGAGCAATACGAGCGCCTGGGCCCGATGATATACGAAGAGAAGGTCGTCCTCGCCGTTTTCGTCCTGCTGGCGTTTTTGTGGCTTTTCCGGGCGGACATATCCATCGGCGCGGTGACGGTCCCGGGGTGGTCCCGCGTTTTCCCCGACCCGTCATTCATCAACGACGGCGTGGTGGCGGTGGTCATGTCCACGATCCTTTTCATTATTCCGGCGAAAAGCGGCGGCGCGGCCAGGATCATGGACTGGGAGACGGCGGAGAAGCTGCCCTGGGGCATCGTGCTGCTTTTTGGAGGCGGGTTCGCCCTGGCCAGCGGGTTCAAGGAATCGGGCCTTTCCATGTGGCTCGGGGGAAGGCTGGAGGGCGTGAGCGCCCTGGACCCGCTCCTCATCGTCGCCGCCATCTGCTTTTTGCTGACGTTTCTCACAGAGCTTACGTCGAACACGGCCACGGCGGAGATGCTCCTGCCCGTGCTGGGGGCGCTGGCGGTGGCTGTGAAGGTCAATCCCCTGTTGCTGATGATCCCCGGAACGCTGGCCTGTTCCTGCGCATTCATGCTCCCCGTCGCCACTCCGCCGAACGCCATAGTCTTCGGCAGCGGAAGGCTGAGAGTGGCCGACATGGCGAAGGCGGGCATTTTGTTTAACCTTATCGGGGTTGTTCTCATCACCGCGGGGGTCTACCTGCTCGGCGGGGCGGTTTTCGATATCGACCTTGGACGGTTCCCGGATTGGGCGGCGGACCGCTGAAAAACGGGCGCGCCGCGCCTTATCCGGCAAGCATAAAAACCTCGGGAAGCTTCCATATATTTTCATCTATACCAGCATAACAGATTCTTATTTTTACGTTTTTCTGAAAAAAAATTCTTGACTTCGAAACTTCATCCAAATAATATTCGTCCTCATCGGATTCCTGCTCTTCTTTGATGAGGCAGGAAGAGGAGGGTGTTTTTAAGGGGCATTATTCAAACGAGGCGTATCACTAAGAGGAGAGGATTGTCAAAATGAGAAAAACCAGCAAAGCTTTATTGATGGCGGCGGCCATGGTGGCGGCCATCGCGTTCAGCTCGGCGCCCGCGCAGGCGTACGAGGTCAACAGCGACCACAAGATTTTCGGCCTCGGCCAGGTCTGGGTCGTCCTTAGCGAGGACGCCAGGAACGAGGCCAAAGCCGCCGACGGCAGCGACGGTCAGGACACGGCCTTCGGCTTCAAGGCCAAGCGGTTCCGTTTCGGGTTCAAAGGCAACATGCTTGACGGGCTGGTCGGGTACAAGATCCAGACCGAGTTCGCCGGCTCCTCTGCGGGGCTGAAGGACTACATCATGACCCTCAACCCCGGCGCGGCCAGCATCGCGGTCGGTCAGTTCAAGCCTTACACGAACTACGACGCCCTGCGCAGCGCCTCCAAGCTCAAGAACATCGAGCGCGCGATGGCCATGAAGAGCACCGCCAGCGGTTTCTTCGTGGACAACAACAGCTTCCGTGACCTCGGCGTCTCCCTGAAGCTGAAGAACCTTGGCCCGGCGACGCTGTTGATCTCCGCGACCAACGGCACCGGCGCCGGCTCGGCCAGGGACGTCGGCGGCTCCATCAGCAGCGGCGCGGTCTTCGCCAACGCGGCGGGCGACGCGGCCTACGGCGTGGGCGTTATCGTGAAGCTGGCCGGCGGCATGGTCCGCGTGAACGGCTCCTACATGATGAACAAGCACGACAACTTCGTGACCAAGGGCGACAAGAGCACAGCGGCTGACGTCAACCGCTCGCTCATGTCCGCCGGGTTTGAAGTTGACCTGAAGAACGTCGGCCTGTGGATCGACGGCGAGTACGCCGCGCTGACCTCCGACGACGAGGACTACCAGCTCGGCGGCTCCGAGGTCTCCGGCTACTATGCCCGCGCGGGCTTCTGGGCCATGCCCAAGGCTCTCGAGGTCGTGGCCCGCTACGAGAACCAGGACAACAAGCCCAATGGCGGGGACACCGTCTCCACCTCGCAGATCACGGCCGGTGTGAACTACTACATCGACAAGAACTTCAAGGCTCAGCTCGAGTACGCCGCGCGCGACTACGAGGAGGGTGATGACGACAACACCATCAGGGCCAACCTCCAGGTGAAGTTCTAGGACGTTTGCTTTACGTTTTCAGCGGGGGCCCGGCCGCGAAGGCCGGGCCCCTTTTTTTTGTCATGGCCGCTGGGGCGGGTGTGATATATTAACCGACTTTGATGACCTTCTCGAATGAGCCACCAAGCATGAGAGTGAAAAGGCTCCAGCGGCTTGCCGTTCACGCCGCGGTTCTGGCCGTGGCCGTGTCGCTTGTCCACCCTGGCCCGCGGGAAGCCGGCGCCGCCTCCACCGAATCCGCCGCGATGATGGCCGAGTCGGCGCTTGAAAAACTGAAGCCCCGCATGATCCCGCCCAGGGGCGCCGTGGCGGCGGTGAAGGACGGGACTGTCTACATCAGCAACGAGGCAGGCGCGGCGGTCGAGCAGGGGAGGGTCCTGACGATCGTCCGCGAGACGGAGACCATAACCCATCCCGTCACCGGTGAAAAGCTCGGGACGATAGAGGAGAACGCCGGCGCCGTTCGCGTCGTCTCCGCCGATGACAGGCTCATCACCGCCGAGGTCCTCCCGGGCGGTGGGCCGATCCGCGAGGGCGACAGGGTCAAGGCCGGGTCCGGGTCCGCTCTCCGCGTGGTTATCGCCCCCGCCTTTTCGCTCCAGTCCCTGGACGGCTCCGCGCTCGCCGAAAATATCCGCGGCGTGATAGGGAAATGGGAAGGCGTCCAGCCCGTCAGCGTTTACGTGGTCGAACGTTTCCTGCACGACGAGGGGATAGATGGATACCGGGCGCTTGCCGACCCCTCCCGCTTCCCATCGCTCAAGAGCCGCCTCGGGGCGGACTACCTGATCCTGCTAGAGATCAGGGAGGAGAATGAGGCCGTCCTGATGGACGCGTCGCTTTTCGATCTTGGCGATGGGCGTAAGGTGGCGTCCAGCAAGGGGTTTGCGAAGAAAACCGCCGCCCCCGCCCCGGCGCCGCCCGCCGAAAAGAGGCCCCGCAAGGAGGCGGAGGCGCAGCGTCCCCCTTCCAGGGCCGAGACGATGATCCCCGCCGGCTCCAGGGCCAGGACGTTGCGCAGGTTCGACGGCAGGATCACCGCCCTCGCCGCGGACGACCTTGACGGCGACGGGGAAAAGGAGATCATCGCCGGGTTCGACGGCAGGGTCGCGGTCTACGAGTTCGACGGGGAGCGCCTCGAACTGTCCTGGGAGAAAAAGCTCGAAAGCGGTTTCCAGGTCGTCGGCCTTCAGGCCGTGGACGCCGCCGGCGACGGCGTTGTGGAGGTTTACGTGAACAGCGTCTTTTCCAACAGGGTGAGCTCTTTCATATTCGAGCGCGGCGGGAGCGGGGCGTATGGCGTGACCCGCGAGGGTCTGAACTATCTTTTCTACGCTGGGGAGGACGGCCGGCTTTACGGCCAGAGGCAGAACGCCGACAACGGCCTCAAACAGAAAATCCTCGCCCTCGGCTGGAAAGGCGGCTCGCTGACCTCCGAGCCGTTTCTCGACATACCGGACAAGAGCAGGCTCAGCGGCATACACGTCCTGGACATAGACAACGACGGCCGCATGGACGCCGCCGGGTTCGACTACCAGCACAGCCTCGTCTATTACTCCAGCCGGATAGGGGACTGGGTGAAAACGCCCGGAGAATACGGCGGCTCGAACATGACCATAACCGTGGCGGGCATAGGCGATGTCGACACATACCACCAGTTCCAGCCCGCCCTCGCCGCGCTGCCGGGCGAAGGGGAATACAAAAGCCTGCTCGCGGTGAAAAACGAGGCGAGGGTGCGTTTCACCAGCTCCGAGACTTTCACAAGGTCCCGGGTGGCCCTCCTGGCCCACGACGGGATGGCTTACTACGAGAAGGCGGTGACACCGAAAACCGCCGGAGTGATAAACGGCGCCGCCGTCCTGAACCCCGCGGACCCGGCGCTCGCGCTTATAGGCAGGAGCCAGACCTCGTTCCTGGGGCCGGACAAGTCCGAGCTTATTCTCGTGAACCTTGACCGCTACTGAGCTCGAGGAATGTTGTCACAAAAGCGTTCGGGGATTTTCACTTCGTCCGGCGCTGGTACGCCGACGCTGAAGGCGCCCGCCGCCGTCCTGGGAGCGGCGTTTGCCCTTGCCTTTTTCTCAGCCTCCTCCTTCGCGTATTCCCTCGATGCCGAACGGCTGGCAGGCAGGCTCGCGAGGCTGGTCATCCCCTTCGAAAGCCACGTGGCGAAAGTCCGCCAGGGCGAGGCGTACATAACGATCCCCGCCGGGGCGAGGTTTCTCGAGGGCGCGCTCGTCCGGATCGTCGGCCCGGAGGGCGGCGCCGTGGCCTACGGCAGGGCGCGCAGGGTGGAGGAGAAATACGCCGTCGTCACGATCACGGCGGCGAAGGAGCCCATCGTCCCCGGAGAAGCCAGGGCGAGGGGGCTCACGCCGCCGGTCCGCATCCTGTGGCTTGCGGAGAGGACGGAGGAGGGCGCGGAAGCGGAGGCGCTCGTCAGGCTCGAGGAGGCCGCGCGCGGCCGGGGGGTGTTCGACCTGCCGCCCTCGGACGTGGGCGTTTTTTTCCTCGAAAAATATCCCGGCGCCGCCCTCGGCGAGATCCCGCGGAAAGATATCGAAAACCTGGCCGAGTCCGTCAGGGCCAGCCTTGTAGCCTTTGTCCGGGCCGAGAAGTCCAAAGACGCCGTTTCCCTGCGAGTGACCATTCTCGCCCCCGGCGGCGAACGGCTGGCCGTGGTGGAGGACGAATGGAGGCTTGAAAAGACCGCCGCCGCGAGAAAAGAGGAGGCCGCCGGGGCCGAGGAGTCCGTCCCGGGCGGCGAGGGCGCGCAAAAAGCATCCGGCGGCTTTTTGCGGGGAGAGTGGAAAGGCGGCGCGGCCAGACCCTCCGGCCCTCCCGTTGCGTTGATGAGCGTGAGGGACAAGCTGCGCTGGAAAAAATACACCGTGAGCGGCGCGGCGCTTTCCGCGGCCCTTTTCCGGCCCGCTCCCGGCGCGGCGGCGTTTCTGGCCGTGGCGTTCGAAAACAGGATCAGGGTCTATTCCATGGACGGCGACGACCTCAGGCCCGTCTGGGAGAGCGCGGCGGACGGAGGGCTCGAGATCATAAGCGCCGCCGTCCATGACGCCGACGGATCGGAAGGTCAGGAGATATTCGTCAACGCCCACCGGGGGGCGTCGCTGGAGTCGTTCATCGTTCAGTTGACGGAGACGGGTTTCGAGGTTACGGCGTCGGGCGTCCCGTACTATTTTTCCGCCTCCTCCGACGGCTCCCTGCTGGCCCAGAGGGGCTCGGACGACCCCCGGATCGTGAGAAACGAGGTCTACACCGTCAGCAGCTCGAACGGCAGGCTGGAGTTTATACCCGCTTTCGCGCTGAGGGGAAGCGACACACCCATAGGCCTGAACAGGCTGGACGTGGACGGCGACGGGACGCTGGAGATCGTCGGCATGTCCCCCCGTGGCAGGCTCCTGATATTCACCCAGTCCGGCGTTCTCGCCTGGAGAGGCTCAGGGTTCGGGCTGACCGGGAGGATCATCCAGCTGGTCATCGGCAAGGGACGGACGATGCCGGTTCCAGTCCCTCCGGCGCCGTTGCTGCTGGAGTCCGTCGCGGGCCCCGTCCTGGCCGTCGGCGGCGCGGAGTATCGGGAGGGGGGTGTTTTCGGTGGCGCGAAGCTTGAAAAGGGCGCGGTGAAGTTCATCTCGGTTAAAGAGGACGAGTACGTTATCCAGGACGTCATTCTCTCCGCCGAAGGGTGGATAAGCGACTTCGTGGAAGCCCCGGAGGGCGAACGGGACGCCATAGGCTTCATCCGCGCGCGGCCGGGGCTTGTCTCCGGCGAGTCGGAGATTTTCGTCCCCGTTATGGAGAAGCCGTCCCCCTAGCGGTTCGCCCTCTCCTCCACCAGCCTGTCCACCACCGCCGGGTCGGCGAGGGTGCTTGTGTCGCCCAGGCTGGAGATATCGCCCTCGGCTATCTTCCGCAATATCCTGCGCATTATCTTGCCCGAGCGTGTCTTTGGCAGGCCCGGCGCCAACTGTATGATGTCGGGCTTTGCTATGGGGCCTATCTCCGCGGCCACGTGATCGCGAAGCGCTTTGATCAACCCATCGTCCTGGGGCGCCCCCTGGTTCAGCGTGACGAAGGCGTATATGCCCTGGCCTTTCAACTCGTGGGGATAGCCCACCACGGCGGCCTCGCTCACAAGATCGTGGGAGACCAGGGCCGACTCCACCTCCGCCGTGCCGATCCTGTGGCCGGAGACGTTTATCACGTCGTCCACGCGCCCCATGATCCAGAAATAGCCGTCCTCATCCACCCTGGCGCCGTCCCCGGTAAAATATTTGCCGGGATACTGAGAAAAGTAAGTCTCCTTGAACCGTTCGTGATGGCCGTAGACGGTGCGCATTATGCCCGGCCAGGCGGACTTGATGACAAGATACCCCCCCTCGTTGACATCGGCGCGGCTTCCGTCCCGCCTTATGACCTCCGGCTCGACCCCGAAGAAGGGGAGCGTGGCCGATCCCGGCTTCGTCGGCGTGGCGCCGGGCAGAGGGGTTATCAGGATACCGCCCGTCTCCGTCTGCCACCAGGTGTCGACGATTGGGCATCCCTCCTTCCCGACGTGGCGGTGGTACCACATCCACGCCTCGGGGTTTATCGGCTCTCCCACGGTGCCGAGAAGCCGCAGGGAGGAGAGGTCGCGGCTGGCTGGCCACTGCTCCCCTTCCCTGATGAGCGCGCGGATGGCCGTGGGCGCGGTATAGAAGATGTTCACCTTGTGCCGCTCCACCACGTCCCAGAACCTGTCTGGCTTGGGATATGTCGGCACGCCTTCGAATATCATCGTGGTGGCCCCTTCGCACAGCGGGCCGTAGACAATGTAGCTGTGGCCCGTGATCCACCCTATGTCCGCCGTGCACCAGAAGACGTCATCCTCGTGGTAGTCGAAGATATTTTTAAAGGTCTCCGCGGCGTAGAGCAGGTATCCGCCGGTGGTGTGCAGCACACCCTTGGGCTTGCCGGTGGAGCCGGAGGTGTAAAGTATGAAAAGCGGATCCTCCGCGCCGGCGCTCTCGGCGGGGCAGTCGGCGTTTGCCATGGACATACTCTCGTCCCACCAGAGGTCCCTCTCATCGTTCCAGTCCGTCTCCCCGCCGGTCCGCCGCACGACGATCACCTTCTCGACAGAGGCGGACCGGTCCGCCGCGAAGTCCGCCGCTTTCTTGAGGGGGACGACTTTTCCTCCCCTGTAGCCTCCATCGGCGGTGATAATCATCCTGGCGCCGAGGTTTTCCACCCGCTCGTGGAGAGCCTCCGCGGAGAACCCGCCGAACACGACGCTGCTCACGGCGCCGATCCTGGCGCAGGCCAGCATGGCGACGGCCAACTCCGGGATCATGCCCAGGTATATGGCCACCCTGTCGCCCTTCCTGATCCCGTTGGCTTTCAGGACGTTGGCGAACTTGCCGACCTCCGCCGCAAGCTCCCTGTAGGTGAGCTTGCGGACCTCCTCGGGGTTGTCGCCCTCCCACAGGATGGCTATCTTGTCCCCCCTTTTCTCAAGGTGGCGGTCCAGGCAGTTCTCGGCCGCGTTCAGCTCCCCGCCCTCGAACCATTTTATGTTCGCCTCGTGGAAGTCGTATTCCCTTACCTTGTCCCACTTTTTGCGCCACAGGAGCCTCTCCGCCCGCTCGGCCCAGAAGCCCTCCGGATCCTCTATGGATCGCCGGTAAAGCTCCCTGTACTCCTCCATGCTCTTGATCCACGCCTTCTCCGAGACTTCGGACGGCGGGGGGAACACTCTTTTTTCGGTGGATACGGATTCGATAGTCTTGCCAGAGTCCATAAGGCGCAGCTCCCAGCTTGATCCCAGGTTGAAACAGCTTCCCTAAATCTTATATCCAATCGGCCGCCGAGTGAAGCGCCATCGGTGTTAAAAATCCATAGGGACTCGGCGGCGGACCTCCTCCAGGCGTCTTTTTTCAATCTCCGCCGCGACGATCCCTTCCCCCTCCTCCCGCAGACCCAGTACCCCCCCCCAGGGGTCGATGATGGCCGTGCTCCCAAAAACCCTTCGCCCGGCCTCCCCGCCCGTCAGCGCCGGGGCGATCAGGTAGCATTGGGTCTCGATGGCCCTGGCGCGGATGAGCGGGAGCCAGTGGTCCATGCCGGTCTCGTAGGTAAACGCCGACGGGGCGGCGATAACCTCCGCCCCCATCCGCCTGAGCTTTTGGAAATGCTCGGGGAAACGAAGGTCGAAACAGGCGCCAAACCCCAGCGTCCAGTCCTCCACCTTCGCGACGGCCGCCTCCCGGCCCGGCTCGAGCCAGTCGCTCTCCCGATACTCCCGGCCCGGGACGGAGGCGTTGAAAAGATGTATCTTCCGGTACCTGCCCGCCTCTTCGCCATCGGGGCCGAAAAGGACGGAGACATTGGCCGCCTTGCCGGCCGCCGCCGGGAGGAGGACTCCTCCCGCGAGAAGGTATATCCCGTTCTCCCGCGCCAGGGCGCTCATCGCCCCCAGCGCCTCTCCGCCCCTGGCCGCCGCCTCGGCCCATGTGTTTTCCGGGCCATAGTAGGAGAAATACTCCGGCAGGGCCGCCAGCCGCGCGCCGCCAGCCGCCGCTTCCCGCGCCAGCGAGAAGGCCGAGTCCAGCGCGGCGTCCATACTGCCGCTTGCGTTCATCTGGATGGCGGCGATTTTCATGAGGATGTCCTCGCCGAAGGATTCATGGATCGCCGCTGCGCGCGGCGCGGTCTTTCTATATCTTGAACTTTTTCACCAGGTTGTCGAGCTCCATGGCCACGATGTTCAGGTCGTTGGCCGCCCGGGCGGTCTCCTCGGCGCCCGTGGCGGTCTCGTGCCCTATCTGGTCCATGGACGACACGCTGTCCGATATCGACTTGATCGAGACTGACTGCTGCTCCACGGAGGCGGCTATCTGGTTTATCTGGTCGTTCACGGCCTCCACGGACTCCACGATCTTCCGGAGAGCCTCGCCCGCCTTGTCGCTCATCTCCACTCCCTTGACGACCTCCGCCGCGCCGGTTTTCATGGATTCCACGACAGCCGCCGCCTCGCTCTGGATGGCCTCTATCATCTGGGCGACCTCCTTCGTGGCCCTGGTGGTGCGCTCGGCCAGTTTTCTGATCTCGTCCGCCACGACGGAAAACCCAAGCCCCTGCTCTCCGGCCCGGGCGGCCTCTATGGAGGCGTTCAGGGCCAGCAGGTTCGTCTGGTCGGCGATGTAGTCGATCACGTTTATTATCTCGCCTATCCGCCGGGAGCTTTCGCTCAATGCCCCTATGTTATCAACGGAGTGTTTCACTGTCTCGTCGATAAGCCTCATCTCGCCAATGGATTTTCGCACCTCGTCCATACCGCTGTTGGCGTCCTCCATGACGTTCCTTGACATTGCGGCGGACCTGTCGGCGTTGGCGGCTATGTTCTCCACGGTGGAGGTTATCTCCTTCATCACGTAGGCGTTGTTGTTTATCTGCTCGCTTTGCGACTTCACCCCCCGGGCTATCTGCTCCGATGATATGGTCGTCTCCGCCGACGCCCCGGCGACGGTCTCCGAAAGCTCCGCCACGCGGGATATCATCCGGCGGATGCGGTCTATGAACAGGTTGAAGGCGCGGGCCAGGTCGGCCAGTTCGTCGTTTCCGTGGACCGTGAGCCGCCTCGTGAGGTCGCCCTCGCCCTCGACTATGTCATGCATCCGCTCCGTGGTCTCCACGATGGGCTTGACGATCAGTTTCTTCAAGGCAAGGTACAGCAGGACGATTATCAGCAGGACTATGACGGCGTTGAACGCGACGAAGCTCCTCTTGAAAGAGGCGATGGCGCTTTCGGCCGGCCTCAGGTCAAGCTCGAGGCTCAGCGCTCCCAGGACGTCCCCGGCCTTGACCTCGTGGCAGTCCATGCACCTGGTCCCGTGATAGTTTTCCCTGGCGATGAAGGGCACGACCGCCCGCAGGTACCTGGCGCCCCCCTCCTCCTCCTCCACCACCTCCATGCGCGGCCGCCTGGTCTTTATGACTTCCTTGTCTATCTCGTCCGCGGGACGGTCATGATCCCCCAGGGCGGGAAACTGCTTTTCGTTGAGCGGCGAGCGGAAAAGCCGCGCCTCGCGCACCTGATCCCAACTGTTCAGCTTCTTTATGAAAATGTCGCGCCGTTCCCTTACCTCCCCGGTGAGCATCATGGTGTTGAGCGCGTCCAGGACAAGGTCCGCCGTGTTCAGGGCGAAGCGGCGGGAACTCTCCTCGGCCAGCGACCTCATCTCGCTTTGTATCCACGGGATCTGGACGAAGAAGTAGAGCAGTACCAGCGCCCCGACCAGGGGGAGCATGAACTTGCCGGATATGGTCGAAAAGAAAGGTCGAGCCACAACAGCCCCTTGCAAGTCGAGAAAACAAGGCCGCCTCACCCCCTGCGAGCCGGCCCGGGATTTTAAACCACGCCACGGAATGAATGTATTTTATATTATGCCAAACAGGCGGAAACGGTCAACAGTCCGGGCGCTCAAAAGTATCCAGATGACCCGGACAGCGAAAGGATTCAGCCGAACGCGAGACGGGCCGGGGACTTTTGCCCGCAAAAAAAGTGGCCGGCCGTTTGCGGCCGACCACATAAGGGAAAGGACGTGAATCGCCAACAGAATCAATTGTTCGTCGAGTCGTCGTTGGAGTCGTTATCCGAATCGTTGTCCGAGTCGCCGTTGGAATCGTTGTCGGAATCACCATCGGAGCCGCTGTCCGAATCGTTGTCCGAATCATCGCCGGAATCGTTGTCCGAATCGTCGCCGTCATCGTCCGCGCCGTTGTCCGAGTCGCTGGAGGAGTCGCCGTCCGCGTCGTCATCGACTCCGTCGTTGTCGTCGTCCACGTCGATCTCGTCCTCGAGCCCGTCGTTGTCGTCGTCGTAATCGTCCAGGTCGTTCTCACCGTCGTCGTCGGTGTCCACTTGCTCCAGGGGGTTGTGCTGCGGCGTGGCGGCGGCCTGGGCCGTAGACGCCGCGCCGGCGGGCACGGTCACCAGGCCGAGGTCGATGGGCGCGGCCGCGCTGGAAGCGGGCGCCGGTATCGTCGTCGTCGTGGACGTTCCCGAACGGTTGGATGGGAAAGTCACGTCCGCCACCGGCTGGTTCGCGGTGTCCACCACGCTGATCTTGTAGCTGTCGCCCGCGGGGACCTCCACCTCGAAGGCGGCCGTGGGGCCGGTCAGGGCCTGAGGGGAGCTGTAGCCGTCGTAGACGGCGGCCTGGTAGACGGCGCCGTCGCGGCGCCTGGTGGCGGCCACGCCGGAGACGCTCGAAAGGTCGCCGGTCAGCGCTCCGCTGATGGTCCGCGTGCTCGCCGAATCGCTCCCTCCGCCCGAGCTCGACCCGCACGCGGCCAGCGTGAGCGCCAGCAGGAGAGCCACTGCGTTCGTGGCTATGGTTCTCATCGTCCTATCCTCCTTAAAATACGCGAAATTTTGGAAAAATCTTTTCCCATCAACTCATTTTATTCGCAATAACCGTTCCAAGAAAAATCTATTCAAGTTACTATTTACATAACAATATGTTATTGAACAGGGCGAGAAGCTTGGGGGGCGTGGAGCCTGTCCTTTTTCAGGACGGATGTCATCCGCCGGGACAGCCCGTATATTATAGTGCACACATCCGTGGCGTGGCAGGCTCTCACAGCGGGCCGAGCGGCCGCGCCGCTATTGACTTTGCGGCGTTTTAGCCCCATAACTATAGCGAAGAAGAGGGATTACGTCGTTACCCCCGGAGGCTTTCCAAATGGCGGCGCGTCTTTTTATCAGAAGTGTTCTCGTGGTTTTCTCTTGCGCGGCGCCGCTCCTTGCCGCATCCGCGTCCAACGCCGCCCCCATAACAGCCCGCGCCGTCCACGTGGAGGGGGAGGCCAGCTACGTGGCCGCCAGGGACGCCGAAACCTACAAGGTGGAGATCAATACCCCTTTCGCCGAGGGAGACCGCGTCATAACCGGCGCGGACGGGAAGCTGGAGATAGAGTTCGACACTGGCGACCTTCTGCTCATGGACAGCGGGGCGGAGCTTGTGATCCGCGCCCTGGAACGCGATGAAAAAGGGACCGCCTCGGCGGTGTTCGATCTTGCCGCGGGCCGGGTCAAGTCCCTCGTCACGGGCCTTGCGGGCAAAGGCTCCCGGTTCGAGATACACACCAGGGCGGCCATATCCGGCGTGGCGGGGACGGAGTTCTACGTCGAGACGGAAGAGGATGCCACCAGCGTATACAACACCAGCGAGCCCGGCGGGGGCGACGTATTCGTCCAGGGGCGCGACGCGGCGGGTACGCGGGTTATCCTGACGCCTGGGACGGGCACGACCGTGGCGCTCGGCCTTGCGCCGGTGGCGCCTTTCATATTGAAGCCAGAGCTTTTGAAATCGCTTGGTGAGCTGATGTTCCACACCGGCGGCGCGGGCGCGGGAGGCGCGGCGGCCCCCGCCGCGGCGGGCGGGACGGGGCTGAGCGGAACGACGATCGCGGCGATAGGCGCGGGAGGAGGGCTGGCCGTCGTGGCCGCCGGATCCTCCGGAGGAGGCGGCGGAGGAGGAGAGCCTGGAGACCAGACGCCTGACACCGGGGACGGCTCCACGCCATCGCCGCAGCCGGACGGCCAGACGCCGGACGTGGCGGGGGACTGGGCGGGAACGTGGACAGTGGTCCACCCGCAGGCCTGTGCGGGTCTGGGGGGGTCGTGGACGGCGGCGCTGAACGTCTCCGGCGGCAAGCTCTACGGTTACGGGACGGCCAACGGGTGGAGCGGAACGGCCACGGGAACCTGGGACGGGAACACTGCCACGTGGGCCATAGGCGGGGGCGGCGAAGGGATCACCTTCTCGGGCGTGGTCACGGGGAACACGATGTCGGGGACATGGGGGAGCACGGAGGACTGCGCCGGGTTCGGCTCTTTGAGCGGGACGTTCAGCGGCTCCAAAAGATGATCCGATAGGGATATAATAACCCCCAGCGAAGCGGCCCATGGGAGGACGCGCCGCGCGGCCTGTACGCTCCCTGTTTCGCGGCGAAGGCGCATCTCTTTCAGGGCGGCGGCAATGGACGATTACACACGGGTTGCGCGAAAACGCGCGCGAAAAGCGGACATGAGGCGAGAAAACAGGACAAAACCCGCCGTGACACGGCGCGGCGCCGGAAAACTGGCGCGAACGATCGCTCTTCTCGCCGCGTCCCTGCTCCTTGCCGCCGTCCCCGGCGAAGGGGCGGGAGGAGATGACGGCGTCCTCAGCCTGACGCTGGAGGACGCGGTGAACATCGCCCTGACCGCCAACCGCAGCCTCATAATGTCCCGCCGCGGCCTCAAGGACAGCAGGCTGTCAGTGGTGTCGGCGAAGTCGGACTTCGACGTCAAGATATACCCCGCCGCCACGGCCCAGGCGGCAGGCGGAGACGCCTTCACGTCCGAGACCCTGGGGCTTGGCGTGTCGCTTGAGAAGAAGTTCGCCACGGGCTCCCGGCTCTCCATAACCCCGGCGGTGGCGAGCCTCGACGGGGACGAAGGGTCGAGCGTGGACATATCCCTCGAGCAGCCGCTGTTCCGCGGCGCCGGCCTCGCCACGAACCTGAACGAAGTGAAAGCGGCGGAATACTCGCTCCGGTCGTCGGAAAGGAGAGACTACCAGGCCAGGGTCAACGTGATGATGTCGGCCGTCTCCGCGTTCTACGAGGTGGCCCGGCAGCGGGAGATATTGAGGCTGAACGAGGAGCTCGCCGAAAGGCTGCGCGGCCACGCCGAGGCGGCGAGGGCGAAGGAGAAGGCAGGCTACGCAAGCCCCATAGACGTCTACAGGGCCGAGATACGCCTGAAGGACGCCGAGGACAGCGTCGCCGTGGCGGCGGAGTCCTACCAGAACGCCGGAGACAACCTCAAGACCATCCTGGCCCTGCCGCAGGATAAGCCCCTGGCCGTCAGCGCGCCGCTCGGTCGGGAGGGGGTCAGGATGGAGCGGGCGCGGGCTGTCGTCGTCGCCATGAAAAACAGGGTGGAGATAGAGCAGGCCGAGGAGAACATCGCCGAGGCGGAGAGGCTCTCCGGGGTGTCGTGGCGGCGGATCCTGCCGGACATCAACCTGGCGGTGGACTACTCCCGGTTCGAGAGCGCCGGGGGGGAGGCCCTGGGCGAGAGCAGGTGGATGGCGCGGCTTGTCGGCCGGTCGGACGTGGCGAGGACGCGGGAGAGGATCGCCCACCAGCGCGCCCTGTTCGGCCTCGAGGACGCGAAGATCCGGCTGGAGCAGGTCAAGGACGAGATAACGAAACAGGTGGCGGCCAGCCTGCGCGCCCTGCGAAGGGCGGACGACCTGGAGAGGATACGAGCCGAGCAGATAACCCAGGCCGAGGGCAAGCTGGAGCTTGCGAAGGTAAAGTTCAACCACGGCCTGGCGGACAACTTCGACCTGATAGAGGCGGAGATGGAGCTTCGCCGCGCGGTCACGAACCGCCTGGTCGCGGCCATAGACTACATCGTGGAGACCTACAGGCTCCGCGCCGCGCTGGGTACGCTGCTGGAGCGCGAAGGATGACGGCGGGCCGGATAATCAAGAACGCCGCCGTGGCGGGGCTGGGGCTCGTCCTGGCGGGGGTTCTTCTCATATCGTCCCATTCCAGCATGGGGGTGGACTCGGCCGATATCAGCCTGGCCCCCGTCAAAAGAGGCGGGTTCGAAGTCCGCGTGGAGGCGGTGGGGACGCTGGACGCGGAAAGGTCATACATCGTCTCGTCGGAGATCAAGGGCGATCGGGGGAAGATAATTCACCTCGCGCCGGACGGGGAGTGGGTGGAGGAGGGCGGCGTTTTGGTGAAGTTCGACCCGACCCCCTTCGAGGAGGAGATACTGTCGCTTGGCGGAAAGGTGAAGTCCGGCGAGGCCGTCCTGGAGTCCACCCGCCAGGCCCTGGAGTGGGAGAAGAGCCAGGTTGAAAAGGAGATCAAGGTGGCCGAGCTGAACTACAAGTCGGCCAGGCTGGAGCTTAGCAAGCTGCTCAACGGCGACGGGCCGCTGCGCCTTGCCCAGCTGCGGGAGGAGGTGGAGGAGAAACAGCAGAACTACGAGAAGCACAAGAGTTTCGTGAAAGACCTGGAGGAGCTGGAGCAAAAGGGCTACAGCAACCCGGCCGAGATAAGCCTCGCCCGGGAGAAGACCGGCAGGCTGAAAAAGCTCTACGAGATATCCAGGGAGAAATACGAAAGCTACAAAAACTACGTGCTGCCCTCGCAGGTGGAGAGCATGAAGACCAAGGTCAGCCAGGCGGAGGTGGAGGCCGAGCAGACGAAGAAGGGGGGCGAGTTCAGGATCGGAAAGGCGAAGGCGGCCATAGAGAAAGCCCGGCAGGACCTTTTGACCGCCGGGGAGCGGCTGAGGCAGGCCCGGGCCGAGCTTGAGAAGACCGTCATCCGCGCTCCCTTCGACGGCATAGTCGTCTACTACGAGACGTTCCGGGACAACGTGAAAAGAAAACCCAGGGTGGGGGACACCGTCTGGCGCAACCAGCCCATCATGTACCTGCCGGACATAACGTCCTTCGTCGTCAAGACGAGGATAAGGGAGATAGACCTGCACAAGATCGAAAAAGGGCAGAAGGCGGACGTCCGGGTGGACGCCTACCCCGGCGCGGAGCTTTCCGGCGAGGTCGCGGCCATCGGCGCCCTGGCGGAAAAAGAGACCCACGGCATGGCGGGGATGGCCACGGAAAAGACTTTCCAGGTCACGGTGGCGGTGAAGGGGCGGGACATCCGCCTGCGCCCCGGGATGACGGCGAGGGTCTCCGTGCTCAGCGATGTCGTGGAGAACGCCCTCGTCGCACCCGTAAGCTCCGTGTTCAGCGACGCCCGGGGCAAGTTCGCCTACAGGAAGACGGGGGCCGGGTTCGAGAAGGCATACGTGAAGATCGGGCGGCGCAACGAGGACTTCGCGGAGATACTCTCCGGCCTCGCGGAGGGCCAGGCCGTGAGCCTCGCCGAGCCTGGCGCGTCTCTTTTCTGATATCGTCCATGCCCGGCGCCGTAATAGAAGCCCGCGAGGTAAGCAGGACCTACGACATCGGCGCCGCGCCCGTCGAGGCGCTGAAGAGCGCGAGCCTCACCGTGCGCAAGGGTGACTTCGTCTCCATAATGGGCCCATCCGGCTCCGGCAAGACATCGCTGATGAACATCCTGGGGCTGCTTGACACACCGTCCGGGGGGACGTTGCTTTTCGACGGCGAGGACATGAGCGGCGCGGACGACGACGAGCGCTCGGCCATCCGGGCGCTCAGGATAGGGTTCGTTTTCCAGACCTTCAACCTGATTTCGTGGATGAGCGCCTGGGAAAACGTGGAGCTGCCGCTGCTTTACGGCCCTTTCGGCGAGAAGGAAGCCAGCGAAAGGGTCCACGCGGCCCTTGAAAGCGTCGGCCTCTCCCACAGGGCCGGGCACAGGCCGGCGGAGCTGTCCGGCGGGGAGGCGCAAAGGGTGGCGATAGCCAGGGCCCTTGCCGCCGGGCCGCTGGTCATACTCGCCGACGAGCCGACTGGCAACCTCGACACCAGGACGGGGGAACGGATACTCGACATCTTCGAAAGGCTGAACGAAGAGGAGGGGGCGACGATCCTCGTGGTGACCCACGACGAGAGAGTCGCCGCCCATTCGCGGCGGATGATGAGGATAGTGGACGGGGAGCTTTTCCAGTGACGCCTTGGGGAGTCAGGCTTTTCAAGACCAGGCGGGTTTTGAAAATGAGCGCCCGGGCGCTTGGGCGGCGCAAGCTGCGGGCGGCGTTGAGCGCCCTGGGGGTCGTCTGCGGCGTGGCTGCGGTCTTCTCCATGATCTGCGTGGGCGAGGGGGCGCGGCGCCAGGCGATGCGGTCGATCGAGAGCCTCGGCATGAAAAACATCCTGATCAAGAGCAAGGACCTGACCGAGGAGCAATGGGCGAAGGCCGTCGAGAGCCACTCCCGCGGCCTCAGGATGGCCGACGCCGAGAGGATGGCGAACGTCCTGCCCTCCTCGGCGCGCGTCGCCGCGCTGAAGGAGCTCAACGCCACAGCGCTCGCGGAAAAGAGCGGGGCGGCGCCAAAGGCTCTTGCCGTGTCGGCGGATTACGGAGCCGTCCGCCCGCTGAGGCTCGCGTCGGGCAGGTTCATCTCGGCGCTGGACGTGGAGCGCAAAAGCCGCGTCCTTGTCCTCGGGGCGGACGCGGCCGAGGCCTTCGGCCCTTCGGCGAGGACCGGCGGGAGCGCGCGGATAGGCGGCGTCGAATACAAGGTCATAGGCGTCCTGGCGAGGCGGAGCCTTGCGACGGCCAAGGGCGCGCCTGTCTCTGTCCGTGATTTCAACCAGGCGGCTTTCATCCCACTGGGCTCGGAGCCCGCGGCGGCGGGCCGGAGCGGGCCGCGGGCCGACGGGGCCGTCAGCGAGATCATCGTCGAGACGCGAGAGACCGGGGACGTGATGAGCGCGGCCCGCGTCATCGACAGGGTCCTGAGGATAGCTCATTCCGGCGCGGACGATTATTCGTTGGTGATACCGCTGGAGCTTTTCCGGCAGGCCAAAGAGACCGGCAGGACCTTCAGCCTGGCGCTTGGGTCCATCGCGGGGATATCGCTGCTGGTGGGGGGGATAGGGGTCATGAACATAATGCTGGCCACGGTCTCGGAAAGGAGGAGGGAGATAGGGATAAGGCGCGCCGTGGGCGCTAGCCGGCGCAGTGTCATGGCGCAGTTTCTGATCGAGACGACGCTGCTCACGACAAGCGGCGGCGCCGTGGGGCTTGCCGCGGGGCTCGTTATCGTGACGCTGATCTCGAAATTCTCCGGATGGGAGACGGCCATCGTCCCGTGGTCGATCGCCCTGTCGCTTTCTATGTCCTTCGGGGTGGGGTTTTTCTTCGGCCTCTACCCCGCCTGGACCGCCGCCAGCGCCGACCCGATAGAGGCCCTGCGGGACTGACCCCGCGCGGACAGGGCGCGGGCGCCGCCGGAGCTTTTGAGCAGGCGCGGCATCCGGTGAGCGGCTTCAGACTGAATTTTCTTATCGAACAGTCCCTCATGTCGAGGGATACGAGCCCGTCCGATACGCTCCCGTATCCTGAGAGAAGCTTGACCGCCTCCATGGCCGCCATTGCGCCTATGGCGTGCGCCGCCGCACCGAAGACGGGGAACCCGAACGGGTCCCAGTCGGGCGGGTCGTCCGGATAGAGGCAGTCTAGACATCCTGTCACCCCCTTCCTGAAGAGCGCCATCTGCGCCTCGAGCCCGTCCATGGCGGCGAACAGGAGCGGCAGACCGTTTTCCATGGCCAGCCGGTTCAGCGCCCGGCGCTCCGGAAAGTTGTGCCGGGCGTCGATGACGAGGTCCACCCCGGCCATGAGCGGCGCGAGCCCCTCCACGGTGATCCCGATGTCATGCGCCTCCACCTCCACGAACCTCGAGTATTCCTCCAGCCTCTCCTTCGCGGTCATGACGCGGGACTTGCCGACGCTCTCCTCCTTCATCAGCGTCTGGCGATTCAGGTTCGTCTCCGTGAGGGGCCCGGAGTGGACGAGGACAAGCTTTCCGACGCCCGCCCCAGCCAGAGCGTAGGCGATCTCGCCGCCGAGCCCCCCAATCCCGGCGAGCAGGACCGCACAGCCGCGGAGCGCCTCCTGATGTTCCCGCGTGAAACCATGGTGGATCATCTGGCGCCGGTATCTCTCCCTCTCCTCGGGCGTCATCCGTCTCTTCCTCAATTGATGAATTTTTCCGCAATTCCCGCCAGGCCGCTGCCGCCGACGGCCTTCTTCGTCCTTACCGCAAGGCTCCGTATCTCGTCCACGATCGCCCCATCCGCCTCCGCCGGAGCCGTAAGGCCAAGCTCCACGAGCTTCGCGCGGACGGCTTTCCTCCCGGAATGTTTTCCAAGCGAAATACATCGTTTCGCGCCGACCATCTCCGGGGCGAAAGGCTCGTACATCGCCGGGTCTTTCAGGACGCCGTCCACGTGTATCCCCGACTCGTGGGTGAAGACCAGCGGGCCGACGATGCTCTTCGACGCGGGCAGAGGCCGCCCGGCCGCGCCCAGGACGTATTCAGCGAGCCCTTTCAACCGCGTGGCATCCACGCCGGTTTCCAGCCCCATCACGACCTTCAGCGCCATGACGACCTCCTCCAGCGGCGCGCCTCCGGCGCGCTCGCCGAGCCCCGCCACGGTCGCGTCGACAAAAGCCGCGCCGGCCTTCACCCCGGCGATGGCGTTCGCCGTGGCCAGGCCGAGGTCGTTGTGCGTGTGGGCCTCTAGGTCCATCGGCCCCGTCCGCTCAGCGAGCCTCTCCAGCCGCTCCTTGAACGAGAAGGGGTCGGACAGCCCGACGGTGTCGCACACCCTGAGCCGGACGGCGCCCGCGTCCCGGGCGGCTTTTCCGAAATCCGCCAGGAACCCCTCATCGGCTCTCGTGGCGTCCTCGGCCCCGATCGAAAGGACAGCCCCGGACTCCAGGACGAACTTCGCTATCTCCGCCACCCTGCGCAGAATCCAGCCCTTGTCCCTGCCGAGCTTCTTGCGGATCATGAGGCCGGAGACCGGCAGCGAGACGTGTATATGCCGCGCGCCGGTCTCGAGGGATCGTTCGATGTCGTCTTCCACGGCCCTGTTCCACGCGATGACGGAGGCGGAGAGGTCAAGCCGCGTTATCTCCCGGACAGCCTCGGCCTCCTCCGGGCCCATGGCCGGGATCCCCGCCTCGATGTAATGGACCCCCGCCTCGTCGAGCATCTTCGCGATCGCGATCTTTTCCTCGACCGTGAAGGCGACGCCCGGGGTCTGCTCCCCGTCGCGCAGGGTGGTGTCGACTATCTTCACCATGGCCTTTTCCTCACAGCTTTTTCGCGTCAAGCGTCACGGGCAGGCTCGGGCGCCTGGAGCTGGGCGCCACGTAAATCCTCATCCCCCCGGCGAGGGTGAGCGTCCCGCCGAACTCGTGCTCCGGGTCGCCCGCCACTATCTTCGCCTCGAGGTCTTTTTTGGGGATGTAAACGCTGAGCCCGCCGTTCTGCTCTCTTATCGTGACTTTCATGCTCCGTTCCTTTTCTCCATCGCGGATTCGTCCATGGTCGGCGCGGCGCCCTTGGCGGCAAGGCGCGAGGCCGCCTCCACGACGGCCCGCTCGATCGGCGTGTAGGGAAGATCGGTCACCGGCTTCACGCCCGCCTCGGCGAGTCTTTTCGCCGGGCCGTATCCCACCCGCAGGCAGACCACGGCATGGCAGCCGGAGATCGTCTCGATGATCCGCTCCAACGGGTCCTCGCCGCCGCATTCGGCTGGGCCGCCGCAGTAGCTCTCCACTTTTCTGACGTTGACGAGCCTCGCCTCACCTCCCGCGACCCTGTAGATGAAAAACTCCTTCGCATGGCCGAAATGCTGGTTCACCAGCCCCAGCCCCTTCGTGCAGGCGGCTACCAGGAACCCGCCATGCGCGCCGGGCTTGCCTTCCCTCCCAGACGCGGCGCGGCGGGCCAGAAACTCGCCGACACGTCTTTTCCACTCCGCCCGTCCCGCCGCTCCGTTGTCCTCCGGCGCCGGCGCGGAGGCGAGCGCCTCCTTGGTGAAACCGGCGAAGCCGTCCTTCCCCAGCCTCCCGGCGGCGTCGGCGCGGCACTGCCTGCAATGGGCCATCTGTTTCATATCCCCGCAGGCCTCGCGGACGGCCTCCAATTCCGCGGCGGCAGGCTCCGGCCAGCCCATCACGCCGAGCTTCGTTCCGTGCTCGGGGCGCGATATCAGCGGCATGATGTTGTGAATGAAAACGCCCATGAGCTTGAGTTTTTTCGAAATGAACGGCAGTTCTTCATCGTTGATCCCCGGTATCAGGATGGAATTGACCTTGACCAGTATCCCCTTCTCCACGAGAGCGCGGATCCCCTCCCGCTGCGCCGCAAGGAACTTCTCCATCGCCTCTTGGCTGTTTGATTTTCTCCCGCTCACGGCCACCCATTCATATATCCTCCGCGCCGTCTCCGGCTTGAATGTGTTGACGGTGACCGTGACGTGCCCTACGCCCAAGTCCGCTATCTCACCGGCGTGGTCCGGAAGCTTCAGGCCGTTGGTGGAAAGGCACAGCGCAAGGTCCGGGAACCGCTCCCTGATCAGGCGCAGCGTCTTGAACGTCCGGCCGGGGTTGGCCAGCGCGTCCCCCGGCCCGGCGATGCCGATCACCGAAAGCTCCTTCATCCTCACGGCGGCGTGGCGGACTTTCCGCAGCGCCTCTTCCGGTTTCAGCCGCTCGGAGACGACGCCGGGGCGGGATTCGTTCGCGCAATCGTACTTCCTGTTGCAGTAGGCGCATTGGATGTTGCATCCCGGCGCGACGGCCATGTGCATCCTCGCGAAGAAATGATGCGCGCTTTCGGAATAGCAGGGGTGGCGGGCCGTCCGCTTGTCCATCGCGGCGGCCGCGAAACCCTGTGGGGAACATCCTCTCATTCGATCGCTCCAGCGGTTTGAATCTTGCGATATGACAGAGCAAACGGAATGCCTCCGGTCCCCGGCAGGCGCAAAGTGTTGAACCGTTTGCGCGTAAAGGATCGCCGCGCGGCGGGCTCCGTGTAGCCTAAGCGACAAATTGTAAGGTTTTCTACATTGACCCTCGGCCACCTGTCATACACGAACATGATCGGCGCTCCCTCCTCATACTTCGCCTCGCCCGCGTTCAACACGTCTCCCGTCCCGACGCGCATAAACGGAGTCCGGGAGATGAACGGTCCGCTTTTCGAGACGCTGGACCAGCATGGGAAGGATGACGCGCCATACGTGTTCATGGAGCACATGCGCGTCATGTTCGGCCTGGACGAGGCGCCCGCCGAGGGTGGGAAGCGGCGGCGCAGGGCAAGCTACCTGCGGCTTTTGCGGGGATGGTTTTTCGACTCCAACGGGGCCGAGGGCGCCGTTATGAAAGGATGGGCCGAGTCCCGCTTCGGCCTGCGGCCCCTTTACCACGCCGAGCCGATCGACAGCCCGCGCTCCCCTGCCTATTACGTCTACCTGTCGGAGAAGATGAGCCCGCGGTTCAACAACAACTCCATATACTCCCAACTCGACCTGTTGTACGAGTATTGCCAGTATTACCTGGAAAGGTTCGGCCCGGAAAAAAGACGGTTGACCCTTTTCCGAGGGGCGAACATGACGCGCCGTGAGCAGCAGGTCATCGAAAGGCGCGGCAGGAGGCTGTGGGTCGTCCGCAACAACAGCCTCGTCTCATACACATCCTCGAAGGAGCGGGCAGACGAGTTCGGCGACACGATCATCAAGATCGAGGCGCCCTTCGAGAAGATTCTCTGCTTCCCTGGCCTGCTGCCGGGCGGCCTTCCCGCGTCGGAGGGCGAGATCATCATCCTTGGCGGGGATTATCTTTCGGAGATACTCGATTTTTAGCGCCCGCCCGCGCCTTATGGAAGCGGCCGGACGGGGAACATGCTCAAAAGCTCCTCGACCTGCCGTTCGATCCTCTCCTTCACGCCGCCGTCCAGCTTTCTGAGCCAGCGGGACGGGATGGACTCCGGCCCATAAAACGCTCCCCCCAGCTGGCCCGCCAGCGCGGCGTTGGTGTCGGCGTCCCCTCCCTGGTTCACGACGCCGACGAGGAGCGACTCGAAGTCATACGTGTTGAAGAAAAAGTGAAGAACGGTTCTGACGGTCTCGACGATGTACCCTCCGGCCTCGCCTTTGTACCGGCGGTGGTCGAACTGTCCGCGCTGCTCGATCCATTCCCTCGCGATGGACTGCAGCGGCGCGGCCTGCCCTTCCAATATCGCCGCTCTCGTCAGGCTCCCCAGCATCAGCGTCCCGGCGCCGGATTCCTCGTTGTTGTGGGTTATCCTCGCCTGGCCGATTGACCATTCCTCGAAGGCGGCGGCTCCGCTCAGCGCCGCTATTATCACGGGCAGGTTGCGCATCGCGGCGCCGTTCCCCGCGGAGCGCCCGGAGCGCTCCGCCACGAGGCGCCCTTCGTTGATGTACCCGAAGAGGCCGCGGCGAACCGTGTCTCCCATGTCAACCGGCTTCGACCTCATCCACCGGACGAAATGATCCGCCGCCGTGGCGGCGTCGAACCCCTTCGCCTCCAGAAGCGCGTCGCCGAGGGCCAGGGCCATCCCGGTGTCGTCGGTGACCCTGCCCGCCTTCAGCCGCAGCCACCCGCCGCCGATCATGTTTTTATGCACCCCGTGCCGGGCGGCTATCTCCCGCGGGGTCATGAACTCCGTGGTGGCCCCCAGCGCGTCGCCCACGGCGAAGCCCAGGTAGGCGGCCCTTGCCCTCTCCTCTACGCCGTCACTCAAAGCATTCGGCTAAAACGCGGCCGGCGCCGTGAAGGAATGGCATCCTTTCGGGCAGACCCGCGAGCAGGCCATGCAGCCTATGCAAAGCCCGTCGTCGGCCACCGTCATCACCATGGCGCCTTCGTCCTCGTAGTCGTCGTCCTCGATGTCGAGATCCATCCGCTCAACGAGGCTGAACACGCCATGGCCGCAGACCTTGTAGCATCTGCCGCAGCCGATGCAACTCTCCGGGTCCACCGCGTCTATGAAGGACGGTGTGTAAGCTTCTCCGTTTTTCCTGTAAGCCGTGTAAGCGCTCATGATCCTCTCCCCTATTCGTCATCATCGTCGTAGCTATGAAAGCGGTCCGGGTCGTCTTTTCGGACGATCTTCGCAAGCCATGGCGGGGCGGGGCCCTTGAGAACGTCCATAACCTGGGAGCAGAGCCGGACGATCGCCCTCTCCTCGCTCGCGATCATGGGTTGTATCTTTCTCCTGGTCAGCCTCGCGGCGGCGGGGCCGCCTATCGCCGACGAGTAGACGATGTGGCATCCCTCCAGCGCGTCTATCTTCGCGGCGAGCTTGTTGTCGTTTCCTTTCTCGTCGAGACCGGCGCCGTCGAAGATTATTCTGCCCGCCTTCGAGAATCCGTCCCTGGAGATATCGTACAGGACGAAATTTGCGCCCCAGCCGAAATGCTCATCGACGTTCACGCCGTCGCTGGTCGCGAAAGCCACCCGCAGCGCGCCCTCGGCCACGGCCGGCGTGGTGAGCCTGGCTATGACTTTCATTTCTCACCTCAAGGTTTTTTGAAGGTTGGAGACATACGGAGCGGTCTTTTTCCGCGCCGCCATGACGGCGTTGGCAAGCTCCATGTACAACCCCGCGGCGCCCCGGTAGCCGGCGCGAATCTTTTGCGGCTCGCCGATCCGGTCATACACGGGCAGACCCGCCCGGACGGCCGGGGCGCCAAGCCTTTCGGCAAGCTCCGCCACGTGGCTGTTCCCGGCCATGATGACGTCAGGGTCGCCCCCAACCTCCCGCTCGACATCTTCCAGACCGCCTTCGGGGAACCCATCCGCGGGAAGGGAGCAGACCCCCGAGACCACTGCGCCGATATCCTCGAGCGGCTTCTTCCAGCGGATGATGAACTCCGGGTCGCCAGCGACGATCGCGCGTTCGCCGGTGAGATAAAAATGCGTGTCCAGGATCACATCCTGCAAATGGCGCCTGTGGCGGCGTATCCTCTCCGGGACGGGAGCGCCGGACATGCGCGACAGCAGGCCGTAAAACCCGTCGATCTCATCCAGCGTCGAAAGCGAGTCGAAGTGGGCCGAGTCCACGCCGTTAACCTCCGCGAACCGGCGCCCCGCCTCCTTCATCGACCGCCCGAGCGTTATCACCATGGCGGAATCGGTCAGCGTCCTTATCTCGTCCACCGGCGTCCCTCCCGCCGCCGCGGGGTTGAACTCCTTCTCCGTCGCGAAACCGAGCAGGCTCGACCCAAGGTCGGGGAAGACAACCGGCCTCAGCCCGAAAAGCTCGACAGACTCCTTGACCATCTCGATCTCGGCGGGGGTGAAATAGGGCCCGGGGAATATCGCCACCTGCTTTTTTCGCGGCGCGGAGCGCGGGGCCGCGAGAGTCCGCGACATCGCTTCGAACGCCTTCACCCAGCCCGTCTGAAACGAGCCTTCATAGTCCGGCGTGTTCACGTGGACTATCGTGGCTCCGGGATTTTTCCGTCCATACTCCTTCACCATCCAGCCAGGGTCCGCGCCGGAGGTCTCCGCCACGCCGGTTGTGAGCAGGCCGATGAGCGCGGCGTTTTCCCTGACGTTGTCCAGGGCCTCTTCAAGTTCCTCCCCGCCGCCCATGACGACGGAGACGCTCGTCATGGCCGTGGTCTGGAAGGGCATGGGCTCGCGAAAATGCTGTATGAAAAGTATCTTGGCGAAGGCCGTGCACCCCTGGACGCCGTGCCACAGCGGGACGCTTCCTTCGACGCCCATGAACGCAAGCGCTGCCCCGGCGGGCTGGGAGAGCTTTATCGGGTTCGTGGTCAGGTACTTGCTCATGGCGCCACCCCCGGCGGATCATCACCGAAAGGGTCCGGCCTTCTCGCCAGGGCGAAGGCGGGGCTTTCGATCTCGCGCGCTATCATCTCTGCCAGGTTCACGTGTCCGTCGAAGCCGGTGAACGGGGCATGGCGCTCCTGGTTGACGTCGACGAACGGAAGCCGCGCCTTGAGGGCGGTGTACTGGTTGCGCCCGCCGGCGAGGAGTATGTCCGCGCCTTCCGCGTGATATAGGTCGAGCAACTTGCGGGGGGAGCCTTCGCTTATCATCTTCGCGTCCCTGCCCATAAGCTCGATGATCCGCGCCTTGTCTTCCGCTGTGGACTTTTTCGTCCCGGTGGCGATCACCTCCATCCCAAGCTCCTGCAAGGCGCCGACCAGCGACCAGCTTTTCACCCCGCCCGTGTAAAGCAGGGCTTTCTTGCCGGCAAGGCGCGTCTTCAGCGAGTCCAGCGCTGGTTTTACTTTCTCGTACTCCTCCTTCAGGACCGCAAGCGCCCCCGCCGAAAGCTCCGCCGAGCCCATCAGCTCAAGCATCGCCAGTACGGCCTCGATGGTGTTCCTGGATCCATAGAAAGACCCCTCGAAATACGGTATTCCATACTTCTCCTTCATACCCCTCGCCACGTTCAGAAGAGCGCGGGAGCAGACCATCATGTTCACGTCCGCCCTATGCATCATCGCCACCTGGTGATACCGCGCGTCGCCGGACAGCGAACAGATGACCCGTATCCCGATCCTGTCCAGCAGGCGCAGCGGGCTCCAAAGCTCCCCGGCAATGTTGAACTCGCCTATGAGGTTGACGTTGTACGGATGATCGGCCTTCGGATCCATCGTCCCGATCACGCGCTCAAGGAGGGCGGCTCCCGCGATGCGGTTGCCGAAATTTTTCGTCCCCGTGAAGCCTGGCGAATCCACCGCGATGACGGGCGTCCCGGTCTTTTCCGTCAGCGCTCTGCAGACAGTCTCCACGTCGTCGCCGATCATGGCCGTGACGCAGGTCTGGTAGACGAAGACCGCGCCGGGCCTGCGCTTCCTGATGATTTCCTTCACGCCCTTGTAGAGCTTCCTCTCGCCGCCGAAGACCACGTCGTTGTTGCCGATGTCGGTGGTGAAGCATGTCCTGTAAAGCGCCGGGCCGGACGAGAGCGACCCGCGGTTTCCCCACGTGTTCCCGGCGCACGATATGGGGCCATGGACGACGTGGGCGGCGTCGGTTATCGGCTGGAGCGTTATCAGGGCGCCGTCGAAGGAGCAGCCGCCCGCCGCCTTGCCGGGCGTGGGGCGTGGGCAGGAGGTTTCTTTCTTCCTTGCGTTGTGGGAGCAGTCCGGCTCCTTGTAAAGCTCCCGGACGGCCGAAAGGATCATCGCTACCTCACGAAATCGTTGTTGAAATCAGCCTTCCTGTCCAGGTCCTCGAGGATCGCGTTCACGCTCCACTGCAGCAGGTTTATGACCCCCTGGTAGCCGAAGACGGGGTACCGATGCAGATGATGCCTGTCGAAGATCGGGAACTGCGCCCGTATGAGCGGGACGTCGAACTCCTTGGATATCTGCTTGCCATACGTGCTCCCGACGATGAAATCGACCGGATCAGTGGCGATAAGGCTGCGCAGATGCCACAGGTCCTTGCCGTTGTGGATGGTCATGCCCCTGGCGAACGGCGCATCGGCGTATTTTTTCGTAAGGCGCCTGCCGACACGCTTCGTCGCGTTGGTTATCACCACGTGGACGGGCTCGGCCCCCATCTCCATGTAGAATCCGATGAGCGCCTCGACGTATGAAGGGTCGCCGAAGATGGCGAACCTCTTGCCGTGCAGGTAGTAATTCGAGTCGGCCATGGCGTCGAGGGCGCGGCCGCGCTCTTTTTCCAGATCCACGGGGATAGGCCTGCCGGTCAGTTCGCTGACCTTCATCAGGAAGGCGTCGGTCCCGGCGACGCCGAGCGGCGTGGCCCCGTCGACGAACTCCGTCCCCCACACGTTCTTCACAAGCTCCGCGGTGGCCTTCCCCGCGCTGTCCGGCAGCAGGGCGAAGACGGCTTTTGAGTTTCTGGCCTCCTTTACCTGCTCGATGGTCGTTCCTCCATCGTACATCCGGTACTCGCCGTCCATGGGTGTGTCGAGGGTGTCCGAGTTGTCGCCGAGGATGACGTGATCGGCCCCCATCGCATCCAGCAGCCTTTTCACCTCCCTTATGTTGCCGACGCAGAATCCGTCGAACCCGGGGATGATGGCGATCTTGCCGTTATCCGCCTTGGCCTTAGGCTCGTCTCCGGCCAGGTGGAACAGCATCCCTCTCATCATGTTGTCGTAGCCTGTCAGATGGCTCCCAACGAAAGATGGGGTGTGGGCGAAGGGAACCGGAAGATCCTCCGGGACGGCCCCTTCCTTCCTGGCGTTCTTGATGAAGGCGTTCAGGTCGTCGCCGATCACCTCCGCCATGCAGGTCGTGCAGACGGCGATCATCTTCGGCTTGTAGAGGGCGTGGGCGTTTCTCAGGCCGGCGATCATGTTCTTCTGCCCGCCGAAGACAGCCGCATCCTCGGTCATGGAGTCCGACACCGCGGCGAATGGCTCCTTGAAATGCCGGTTGAAGTGCGACCGGAAATAGGCCACGCACCCCTGCGACCCGTGGGTATACGGCAGGCATCCTTCAAACCCCGCCGCGGCGAATATCGCCCCCAGCGGCTGGCAGGCCTTCGCGGGGTTGATCGTCAGCGCGCCCCTGGCGAAGTTTTTGTCTTTGTACTCCGTTCCACGGGTGTACTCCGCCATTCGAGCGGCCTCCCCATCCGGGGCGGGTTTTTCGAAAGCCTTCTTCTTCACGGCGGAGGCTTCATACTCCTCCAGGCCGAAAAGCGTGTTGTGATCCCTTATAACCATGTCTTCAGGCATCATCCCCTCCCTGCGCCGCTCCATTCTTCCAGGGCGGCGTTATCTTCCTGTATGCCGGGGCGCTCACGGCCATGTCCATGTCGCGGGCGAAAACCGCGAATCCGTCGTAGCCGTGATACGGACCGGAGTAGTCCCACGAGTGCATCTGGCGGAAGGGCACGCCCATTTTCTGGGATACGTATTTCTCCTTCACGCCGGAGCCGACAAGGTCGGGCCGTATCCTTTCTATGAATTTCTCCAGCTCGTACCCCGTCACGTCGTCGTAGATCAGCGTGGCCTCCTTCGCCTCGCCGATGGTGCGGTCGTAGTCGTCGTTATGGCCGAACTCGTAGCCCGTCCCCACCACATCCATGCCGAGGTCCTCGTAGGCCCCGATAACGTGGCGCGGGCGCAGGCCGCCGACGTAGAGCATCACCTTTTTGCCTTCGAGGCGCGGGCGGTATCTGGCGATCACGGCGCCCATAGCCGGCCTGTGGCGCTCTATTACCTTCTCGGCGTTCTCCTGTATCCTCGAGTCGAAAAAGGCGGCTATTTTCCGGATCGATTCCTCGATCTTCGTCGGGCCGAAGAAGTTGTACTCGATCCACGGGATGCCGTACTTCTCCTCCATGTGGCGTGAGATGTAGTTCATCGAGCGGTAGCAGTGCAGCAGGTTCAGCCTCGCCCGGTGGCCGGTCCGAAGCTCCGAGAGCGTCCCGTCGCCCGACCATTGCGCCACGACGCGCAGCCCCATCTCCTCCAGGATGATCCGCGACGCCCAGGCGTCGCCGCCGATGTTGTAGTCGCCTATGATGGCGACGTCGTAGTCCGTCGCGCCGTCCGGCTCCTCCGTCCCCAAAACGTGGTCGCGGATCGTGTCGTTGGCAATGTGGTGGCCCAGCGACTGGGAGACGCCCCGGAAACCCTCGCAGCGGACGGGGATGACGGGCTTGCCCGTCTCTTTCGCCATCTTCTTCGCCACGGCCTCGATGTCGTCGCCGATGAGGCCGACGGGGCACTCGGACTGAATTGTCACCCCCTTCGCCAGCGGGAACATCTCATGGACCTCGCGGATGATCTCCTCCAGCTTCTTGTCGCCGCCGAATACGATGTCCTTTTCCTGGAAGTCGGAGGTGACCTGCATGGCCACGAAGTTGTCCACCCCCGTCGTCCCGCGGGAGTAGTTGCGGCGCGTTCCCCAGGAATACTGCCCGCAGCCGACGGGGCCGTGGGATATGTGGACCATGTCTTTTATCGGCCCCCACACGACACCCTTCGACCCCGCGTAGGCGCAGCCCCGGATGGTCATGACGCCGGGCAGGGACTTGCGGTTCGCCACGACGCACCCGGCGGAGCTTTCAAGCCCGGCGTCGTTGACATACAGGTGCTTCTCGCGGTCGGCCCTGGCCTCCTCCGGGTACATCGAGAGGACCTCCGATATCAGCGTCTCGCCTGATTCTTTCGTCATTTCAAACGGCATCTTTCGCGTCTCCAAAACGTGGTTGACGGCTCAGCCTGCGACGGCGCTTTTCTCCTGCGCCGCCGTTCTGCCTATGACCGCCTCGTCCTCCTCCTCGAGAATCCCGTAGGTCATGAGCAGATCCTCCAGCTCATCCATGGTCAACGGAGTGGGTATCACCAGCTTCCTGTTCTCGATTATCTTTCTCGCCAGCTCGCGGTACTGGTCCGCCTGAGCGGTCTCCGGGTCGTACTCTATAACCGTCATCCGCCGAAGCTCAGCGCGCTGCACCACGTTGTCCCTGGGTATGAAGTGGATCATGTGGCTGCCGAGCCTCTCCGCCAGGGCGTTGATGAGCTCCGCCTCGCGGTCGGTGTTCCTGCTGTTGCAGATCAGCCCGCCAAGGCGCACGCTGCCTGAGTTGGCGTACTTGAGGATACCCTTGGCGATGTTGTTGGCGGCGTACATCGCCATCATCTCGCCGGAGACGACTATGTATATCTCCTGCGCCTTGTTCTCGCGGATAGGCATGGCGAACCCGCCGCAGACGACGTCGCCGAGGACGTCGTAGAAGACGAAGTCGAGCTCGTCGTCGTAGGCGCCCTCCTCCTCCAGGAAGTTGATAGCGGTGATGACGCCGCGCCCGGCGCAGCCCACGCCCGGCTCCGGCCCGCCCGCCTCGACGCACCTGACGCCGCCGTAGCCCGCGGCCATCACGTCCTCAAGCTCCAGGTCCTCCACGGAGCCGGCCTCGGAGGCGAGCTGCATGACGGTGGTCTGCGCCTTGGAGTGCAGCATGAGGCGCGTGGAGTCGGCCTTCGGGTCGCAGCCTACTATCATCACTTTCTGCTGTTGCTCCGCCAGCGCGGCCACCAGGTTCTGGGTGGTGGTGGATTTGCCTATTCCGCCTTTGCCGTATATGGCGCACTGTCTGATCATTTTCTCCTCCCAAACACTCGGGTTCGCATTGTCTGATTCTCGTTTCCCGCCGTTGGCCCCTTTGTAAGGCACAGGGCGTGCCAACACCTCCAGGCCGGCGCCATGGAGACGCCAAGACGTTGATTGTCATGAGCAACCACCGCTTTCACGCGCCACGGAGCCGCGCGGTGGCTTTGTAGCGTTCCTTACAAGAGCCTACAAAATGCGGCTTCCCGAACAGCGCTCCGGGCGCCTCTCCTTTAGGCGCGAACGCACAAATTTCAGGCGCCACAGGAGCGCGGCGCGGCCGATTCGCGGCGAATCCCGGGGGTTTTACTCCGCGGCGCCCTATTTGCTTATGTCTTGCTCAGGGAATTAAGGAACAGAAGCCATGGAAGGGTTTGAGCCGGGAGAGAAGGTCCGCCTTCTCTACGACATCAAAAACGATGGTACCGTCTTCGGCAAAAGACGCGGCGAGCAGCTCGAGCGGGCGGGCGCCATCGGTTTTGTCAAACGGCGGGGACGCTTTCTCGATGATATCGTCTACGACGTCCACTTCCTGGACACCGACGCCATAATCGGCCTCAGGGAAAAAGAGCTGATCCCCGCCTCTGCCCGATGGCGCCCGGCCCGGCTCAAAAAAGGCGGCGAAGCCATCGCCGCCGCCGAGCTGCGCTTCCGGGGGCGGGTGGTCGCCGGGAAAGGGGCGAGAGGGACGATCGGCGCGGTCCGCTATCACGAAAAGCACGGATACGTGTACGAGGTTAAGTTCCACGGCGCGGAGGGTTTTGTCCTCGTGACGGAGAGCCAGGTATGCGGATCCGGCGGCGCGGCTGGAGGTTCCTCGAAGCCATGATCGTCGCGCATCTGCTGGACGACCTTTCCCACATCCGCAGGGAGCTTGCGCTGTGGGCGCCCTCCGACGACCACGGCAGGCGCGCCCTTGACGCCATCGGCGAGCGCATAGCTAGGCTCGACTGTGAAGTGGCCAGGCTGGAGCGCGAAAACGCCGCCCGGCTGGAGGAAAAAAAGCAGCTGGAGATAGCCCTCCTCTTCACCGACGACGCCGTCTGCGTGACCAGCGCCGGCGGGGAGATCCGCCTCATCAACCCGGCCTTCGAAAGACTCTCCGGCGTCCCCGGGGAGGAGAACATAGGGTCGTCCGTCTACGCGCTGTGGGAGGATGTCTCCGCCGCAAAGACCCTGGAGAGCATGAGGTCGGAGGCGCTGTCCGGCGGGACGTGGCGCGGCCGCCTCCGCGCCGCCTCCCGCGATGGGGAAGAGCGCGTGGCAGAGGTCACCGTCGAGCCGATAATCGGCCACGACGGCGTCATCAACAGCCTGGTCTTCACCCAGAGGGACATCACCGCCGGGGTGAAGGCGGAAAGGGAGCTTTCCGCCCAGAAGGAGCTGCTGGAAAAAATCCTGAATCTCTCCTCGAACGCCGTCGTGGCGCTCGACGCGGGCGGCGGCTGGCTCCTTGACAACCTCGCGGCGAAGACGCTCATCGCCGACCTTGGCCCCGGCGGCAGGGAAGAGCTCGGGCGAGCGCTGCTCGGCTGGCTTTCGGCGAACCCGTTTCCGAAACGGCGGAAGCTGACCCTGACCCTCGCCAACCGGACAGAAGCTCACTACTACGTCCAGGCTGAAAAAATCCCCGGTGAATACCTGTTTCCAGGTTGCGCCGGAACGAGCCTTTTCCTCGTCACGATGTCGAACATCACGGAGCTGGAGCGCAAGAGCAGGGAGGTAATCGCCAGGAGGCAGGCCATGGCCTCCCTGAAGCAGGAGAAGATCCTGGCCCATGACGAGATGGCCAACGGCATCGTATGCAAAATGTCCCAGCCGCTGAACGTGGCCCGCGCCATCACCGGCAGGATGCGGACGCTGATCGCCGAAAACGACATGGAAGGGGTCACCAACAACCTCGCACTCCTGCAGGAGATGATAGGGGCGATGGAGGGCCTGATGGGCGAGTTCAAAAGGATGTCCGAGGCGGACGCGGCGGAGAGCCCACGATGCGGAATCGGCGAGCTTTTCGAGTTCGTGGACGTCATTTACAGGAGCAGGGCGGAGGAGGAGGGTGTGTCCCTCCAGATCGAAAACGGGCGGCGGGGTGTGGCCGTTCCGATGGCCGGGGAGACCATGCGGATGGCCATCGCCATGCTCATGGACAACGCCTTCGACGCCGTGGCGGACGGCGCGGACAAAAGGATCCGCCTCCGCCTCGAAGAGCCGGGGGATGAAGTCCGCGTCATTGTGGAGGACAGCGGCCCCGGCGTCCCCGGGGAGGACCGGATACGGGTCTTCGAGCCTTTCTTCACGACCAAGAGCGGGCGGCGGGGTTTGTCGCTGGCGCTTGTCAGCCAGGCCGTTAACAAGGCCGGGGGGAGCGTCGCCGCCGGGGCGTCGCTTTTGGGAGGCGCCGCTTTTTCCCTTGCGTTTCCATTGAAGACAGACCCATGAGCGACCTGTCCGAAAGGGCCATGCAGGCCGTCCACCTGGTGTCGGAGCGCATGGCCGGCGCGAGCGATATCGGCGGCACGATCGGGAGTATCCTGTCCATCCTCAACGACTCGCTGGGATATGGAAGCGGGATGGTGACGCTGCTCGACGAGCGGTCGGAAGGGCTGCTGGTCGAGGCCGTCCACGGAATCTCCAGCGACCGCTACAAGGACGTACGCTACAGGAAGGGGGAAGGGCTGACCGGGCTCATCCTGGAGACGAAAGCGCCGCTTGCCATCCCCCTGGTGAAAAACGACCCCCGGTTCGTCAACAAGCTCTCCATATACCCTCCCGGCGTGGCTTTCGTGGGGGCGCCGATACAGGTGAACGGGGACGCGCGCGGGGCGTTCTCCGTCTCCGTTCACGCCTCGGAGCGGTTCCGGCTGGATGAGCACGTCAGGATCGCCTCCACCTTCGCCAACCTCATCGGCGCGGTGTTCACGCGGCTGATCGACGCCGAGAAGGAAAAGGAAAACATCAGGCGCGAAAAAAGAAGGCTGGAGAGCCAGCTTCGGACGGTCTACCGGCCCGAAAACATGATCGGCGTGAGCAAGAAGATGGAGGAGGTGTTCGACGCCATTGACCAGACGGCCAAGTGGAACGTCACGGCGCTGATCCGGGGAGAGTCCGGCACGGGCAAGGAGCTGGTGGCGAAGGCGATCCACTACCGGTCGCCCCGGTCCGGCGGCCCTTTCGTAAAGCTCAACTGCGCCGCCGTGCCGGACTCCCTCCTGGAAAGCGAGCTTTTCGGGCACGAGAAGGGCGCCTTTACCGGCGCGGCCGCCGCCAAGCCGGGCCGGTTCGAACTGGCCGACAAGGGAACCCTTTTTCTCGACGAGATCGGCGACACGACGCCCGCTTTCCAGGCGAAGCTGCTGCGGGTGTTGCAGGAAGGGCAGTTCGAAAGGCTCGGCGGAACACAGACTTTGACCGTGGACGTCCGCCTCATAGCCGCCACCAACGTGGACCTGGAGGAGGCGGTGGCGAAAAACAGGTTCCGCGAGGACCTTTACTACCGGCTGAACGTCATGCCGATATACCTGCCCCCTCTGCGCGAGCGCAGGGAGGACATACCGCACCTCGTCTACTTCTTCCTCGAAAAACTCGGCGGGGAGGCCGGGCGAAGCATATCGATGAGCCAGGAGGCGATGGCGCTGCTTTGCAAATGCGACTTCCCAGGCAACGTCCGTGAGCTGGAAAACTGCGTTCGCCGCTCCGCCGTCAAATCGAGCGGAGAGGTCATCCGGGCCGAGGATGTCCCCTGCCACTTCTCGCAATGCGGAGGCAGGCTGATCCGGACAAAGATGGCCGAGGCGTTCCCGCGCGGACAGGGCGCGGACGAGGACGCCCAGGGCGGCCCTGGCGAAATACTTTCCATCGAAAACGAGCGCGACAGGATACTGGCGGCGCTGAAAAAGGCCGGATGGACGCAGGCGAAGGCCGCGAGGATGCTGAACATGACGCCGAGGCAGATCGGCTACCGGATAGCCAAGCTCAATATCGACCTTGAAAACTATTGAGCCCAGGACGCCGCGGGACCGCCGTCACAGCTTCTTGCCGGACCAGACAACCCTGCCGAGGATATCCACGGCGCCTGTTCCGTTTTTCGGAATCACCTGGTCCTCGTAGGCGGTGTTGTCGCACTTAACCTTGACCCTTCCGTCATACATGCGCTGGACGCGCCTTGCGACGACGGCCCGGCCTTCCCGCAGCGCGTAAATGGCGTCGAACACGATGTCGCGTTGACCGATATCCAGGAGAAGTATGTCCCCTGAGTTTATGGTCGGCTCCATGCAATCCCCCGAGACCGTTATCATCACGAGGGAGTGGCTGTTGTCCCGGAGCCGGTTTTTTATCCACTCGTCATCGAGCGGGAAGGACGCCCCGCCGCCGGACCGCCGGGGAAGAGACGTCCCATCCCACAGGGTCCCGGCGTCGAAAAACGGAACGTACAGAAAATCCTCGGCAGTCTCCCGGGGGCGCCCGCCTCTCTGTATGGGCCCCTCGCCCGTCGCCAGCCATTCCACGGTCACCCCGGCCGCTTTCGCCATGGCCACGAGCCTTTTCCGGGTTGGGTCCGACTTGCCGGAAAGGTAAAGCCCGACGGCCCTCCTCGAAACGCCGGACTTTTTCGACAGGGCGGTGGCGTTCCCGGCCATCATAGCAATATACTCCATTCTCTGCCTGAAGGAGAGCCGCCCGGCGCGCCCCGTGCCGTCCAAAGCCGCCCTCTTCATTCCCCGCCGCCCGGGCCTTGAGAGTTTGGAAGATATAACATATTGTATAACATAATATTATCGCCGCGCCCCGGCGCGGGGCGGCGGTAATATCTTTTGCCTTTTTTGGGGGTGAGATGTTTGATTTTTTTATTGATTGCTTGGCATAATTCTGCTATGCTTTTGCCGTTGTGGGGAAGGATATGAACATACCAGAGAGCGCCCGCGAGAGAAGGGAGTGGATAAAGTACCAGCTCCGGCTCCGGGGGGACAACCTCGCCTCCATCGCCCGCGAGATGGGGGTAAGCAGGCACGCCTCCATCCTGGCGCTGCGCAAACCCTATCCCAGGATGGAGCGCGCCATAGCTGGGAAACTCGGGATGAGCCCCTCGGCCCTCTGGCCGGAGCGTTACGACAGCAATGGTACGCCGAACCGGCGGCGGGGGCGGCCACGGTCTTCCGGGGAACGGAATAATCTTCCTAACCATGTTGATAAAGATAGTACCAATATCATCGACGGACGCAACCATAAAAAACGCTGATTTCAAAGAGGGCGCCTGGGCTGGCGGGTCCTGGGGCGTGCTTGTATGAACCATACTATCAATAAGTTTTGAGTGGCCGGAACTGGTATCTTTTACATTGCGAAGCGAATACGGCGCGGTTTGAAAGCCGCTTGGCGGATCATCCGCGATACAGGCCGCGGGTATTAATTGTAGACGATATGGCGTGGCTGTGGCGGGTGGAAGGCAAAGATAGCGCTGACCGCTGGCAACAGAGACCTCCAGGGCGTATGGGAGAGCATGATGGACGGAGCGGACAAGACGGGGCGCGTCCTGGTCATTGACGACGCCAGCCTCGTGCGCGAGCTTGTGAGATGGACGCTGGAGAAAGAGAGCTACGCCGTCACGGAGGCGGCCGACGGGATAGACGGCGTCAGGCTTTTCCGCGAGAGCCGGTTCGATCTTGTGATTACGGACCTGATCCTTCCCCGCATGGACGGGCTGGAGGTGATCACGGACATAAAGAGGGAAGACCCTGGCGCCAAGATCATCGCCATCTCAAGCGGCGGGCTTTCCGCCAGGGGCAAGAGCGTGAATTATCTTCTTTCCGTCGCGGAGAGGCTGGGGGCGAACAGGTCGCTGCTGAAGCCTTTCACCGGTGAGCAAATACTGGGCGCCGTCCGCGACCTTTTGACTGACACAGACACCGCCGGAAAGGTGTAAGGGGGGGGGCCCCCGGTCGCCTCGGGCTCCTCCATGATTTTCTCAGCGGTCAGCGCGGGATCCATCCCACGTGCCGGCCCTGAAAAAAAAACAGATCCGCGCCCTGGCGGGGCTTTTCGTCATACAATAGAACCTGACTCTGAAAAAGCCCCGGAAGCCGCGTCAAAAGGGAGTCTTATTTTCGCGGCCATCACGGGAAATCGCCAGAAGACGATGAAAACGCCGCTGTCTCGCAGGATTAACGAATGACAAGCCAACGCCCGGCCGCCCCTCCGCCGCGCGCGGTGGATTTCCTGAAGAGCGAGACCGCCGCCGCCATCGCGGTGTTCACGGCCGCTCTCGCCGTCCGGCTCGTCCACAACAGCCACATGATAGCGAGCCCCTTATACCATGTCCCCATGGGGGGGCATGTGCCTTACCTGTTGATGGCAAGAGAGATAGTCGAAAACGGCCTTCTTCCCTGGGACAGGGCCTTCAGCGTCAACAGTCCGCTTTATCCATACATCCTGGCGGCTCAATACCAGGCCGCGGGCGGAGAAAACTTTTTGGCCGTCAGGTTTTTCGGCATGGCGGCGGACGGCGTGACCTGCGCTCTTGTCACGTTGCTGGCGTACCGCCATTTCGGGGCGCTGGCGGCTTATGCCGCCGGGGCGCTGGCCGTTTTTTACGGTCCGATGATATTTTACTCCGCGGAGCTGATAGCCGCCGTCTACAGCGTCTTTTTCCTCACGCTGGGGATATTCCTGCTGGACAGGGACGGCGGGCTTTCGCGCCACCTCGCCTCGGGTTTGTTCATCGGCCTTGCGGCCGGGACGCGCCCGAACCTCGTTCTCGCCGCCGCGCTGGCCGTCCTGGCGCCCTATGTCCTCGGGAGGCCGGAACGGCGCGCCAAGGCCGCCGCGGTGGCCCTGGGGGCGGCGCTTGCCGTCTCGCCCATCACCATAGCCAACTACGCCATGAGCGGCCAGCTCGTTCCCATCACTCTCAGCGGAGGGCACAACCTCTACCTTGGGCACAACCCCGCCTCCATGGCCGGCTACGCGCCTCCGAACCCGGGCCGCATGGGGATGTACATTTTCGACGACATGAAAAAGCTGGCCGAGGAGGAGACGGATCGGGAGATGAAAGACACGGAGGTGTCCGGCTACTACGTGTCGAAAACCATCGACAGCGTCCTGGCCGGCCCGGCCCGCGAGGCGGCGCTTCTCGTGAAAAAAGCCGCCGCCGCCGTCAATGATTACGAGGCGACGACGTACGCGGACTACTATTTCCAGAAGGAGATATCCCCCGTGCTGGCGTGGGCGCCCGGCATGGGGCTGGTGTTTCCCCTGGCGGCGGTGGGGATGGCTGCCGCGGGGAGAGGGCGCTTCGTCCTGCTAATCCCGGTCATAACCACCTTCGCCACCATACTGGTCTTCTTTTTCGTCTCCCGGCTGAGGATGCCGATGGCGCCTTTCCTGATAATTTTCGCGGGCGGGGCCGTGGCGTCTCTGGCCGGGTATATAAGGGCGAAAAGATGGTCCAGGACCGCTCTCACCGCGGCCCTCATGACGCCGCTTTTCGTCCTTGGCTCCTGGGAGTTCGTCAAGAGCGACACCTCCAACGAGTGGAACAAGGCCGGCGTTGTCCTGAGGGCGAACGAGCGCTACCGCCAGGCGGAGGCGGCCTTCATCCGCGCGGCGCGGGAAAACCCGGCCAACCCCGACTCTTACCGGAACCTCGCCGTCCTGTATGAAAAGACCGGCGCGCCCGGGAAGGCCGAGAAGATGCGGGAGCGGGCGAGGCTGCTGACCGGACAGGGCGCGGGATGAGCAAGGCCTGCGCGGGAATCCGGGCGCGGCATCAAGACATCCACTTAAAAATTGGCTTTTTCAACCGTCCGTGGTATTGTACCCGCCGCGCCACTGAGTCTGAACTGAGTCTAAACAGTGGGAGATGTTGAAAAATGCAGCGCGGTTTTCTTTTTGACGGGATATTCATATTCACGGCCCTGCTCGCCTCGTTGTTCATGATCCTCGCCTCCTGTAGCGGCGGAGGCGGCTCCGGCGGCTCTACGGACAACACCGCCGACCCGGACAAGATATATTACGGCGGTTCGGTGAACGGCGGCGGCGATATCGGGGTGGCGGTCACCAGGGGTGACGTGTCGGAGGCCATCACCTTCGAGGGACACACGGACGGCGCTGGGAACATAGACAGGGTCGACGGAGTGGTATACGCCAACAAGGATACCGGCGGAACGCTGACGATATACTACGGGTCCGACCTGCGTCCCAGCAGGGTGGTGGACTCCGTCTCCGGCGTCACCTTCGAGCTGGGCGAATACGCCGACGGGGCGGTGACCGCAACGATCAAGGACGCCAAAGGGACGGTCCTGGCGGACAACTACCGGATGGAAATGGACGCGGCGGCGTTCAACTATTTCGCCGACGCGAAGGCCGCCGCCCGCGCCGGGGCGCCGAGCGCGCTGACGGACTCCGAGGCGTACGCCGTGAACGTCACCTCCGCCGGAGCCGGGGTGGCCGCCGGGGCCGTGGCCTGCGGGGCTTCCATTGTCGCCACGGGTGGTACGGCGGGGGCCGCCATGCCGGTGGCGGTGGCGGCCTGCGGCGGTTACGTGGTGTCGGTGATCTCGGCCTCCTGCACGGTGGCGGAGGCGCAAGGCGGCCTGTGCGACGCCATGGTGAAGGTGGACGGCATCGTCATGACCGTAAACTGCGCTGGCGGGTCCGCGGTGGACTGCGTCCTGCTCGCCGGAAATGTGGTAATGGCAAGCGTTACGGAGACAAAGAACGAATCAGGCGACAACTACGCCACCTCGTATTCCCTGAAGTTTTCCATGTGGGAGGAATATTATGAACACAGCACCGGCGGATGCCTCCCCGGCGCCCCGTTATACGCCTGCCCGAGACTCGATGGCGAGACGACGGTCCCTCTCGAGCTGACCGGCGAGCCCGTCTCCGACGGAGAAGGAACGCGGTACGTGATCCTCGAAGGAGAGGTCTGGACATCCGCCGCCGTCTCTGTGAGTTATCCATCGCTCTACAATCTTACTAATTCCAGCGGCGCGTGCTCCGCCACCTGCGACATCCCCTCCACGGTTGACCTGGACCTTATGTTCGGCGTGAACATATACGTCGATGAAAAGACGAACGAGGTGACCGGCGCCGACGTCGTGTTGGAACGCATCGCCCCAGCCGGCTCGGAGGCGGGAAGCTGCACGCTTTCATGTCCGAATGGTACCGTCGTGGAGAATTTTCCCTATGGTCCGCTCCTCCTCTGGGTGTGGGGCGCGGCTGGAGGGGGTGGTTGTTCCGCCGTGGGTCCGGAGGTGGTGTTGAAAGACCTTCAAACCGGCGGAGAATACGGGGTCGTGGCGGCCGGAAGCTACCAGAGAGCCGTCATGTGCCAGGGCCTGCTGGCCGGCGGGATGGGTTACGATGTCGAGGTGACCAGGAGTTATATTCCCCAGGAGGACGTGGACACGGAGACCCCCTGTTATCCGGGGTCGCCTTCCTCCTGCTGGTGACTTTTCGGCGTCAAGCGGGACCGTGAAAGACGGGCCCCTCCGCCTCGCCCGGGCTTCGGCCCGGCGCGAGATCGGCGTTCCCCCTTGCAGGGGGAGGGGGACTTTTGGGGGATCGGGCCCGGCGCCTCCTCCCTGTCGCCCTGAACTCGTTTCAGGGCCTCGCGCCATCGTGGTTTGTCATGCCGAACTCGTTTCAACATGACAAACCCAGCAAAGTCCCTGCCCGCCGGGGAGGCGTAGGGGGCGCCGGATGCCGGGTTTTTCTTTACCCGATTCACCCCGCGTTTTAAAATCCCGCTTTAAAAATTGTTGACAGGCCCCGATTATTTCTCTAAACTTTTTCATTTTTTCGATGTTGACGGACGGCGCTTCCGGCGAACGGAAGGCGGCCGTTTTTTTTAAGGGAGATATATAAAGTTGCCGACGATAAACCAACTGGTGAGGAAAGGGCGGAAAAAGGTCGTGAACAAGACCAAGAGCCCCGCCCTCACAAGTTGCCCTCAAAAGCGCGGCGTGTGCGTGAGGGTATACACCTCCACGCCCAAGAAGCCAAACTCCGCCCTGCGGAAGGTGGCCCGGGTGAGGCTTACGAACGGCCACGAGGTGACGACCTACATCCCCGGAGTGGGGCACAACCTGCAGGAGCACGCCATCGTGCTTATCCGCGGCGGCAGGGTGAAAGACCTTCCCGGCGTGCGCTACCACGTGGTCCGCGGCACGCTGGACACTCTCGGCGTGGAGGCGCGGCGCCAGGGCAGAAGCAAGTACGGCGCGAAAAGGCCCAAACAACAGTAGAAGAACAGGTTCGATTTAAAGATGCCGAGACGACGGGTTATAACCAAAAGAGCCGCCCTGCCGGATCCCAAGTACAACGACGTCCTTGTGAGCCGGTTCATAAGCGTGGTGATGAAAAGCGGGAAAAAGAGCCTCGCGGAGCGGCTTTTCTACCGAGCGATGGACATCGTGGGCGAGAAGACGAAAAATGACCCCCTCGATGTTTTCAGGCAGGCCGTGGAGAATGTAAAGCCCTCCCTGGAGGTCAAATCCAGGCGCGTGGGCGGCTCCACGTACCAGATCCCGGTGGAGGTCAAGGAGGACAGGAGGGTGGCCCTCTCCATCCGCTGGATCACGGACAGCGCCCGCAAGCGTGGCGAACGCGGTTTTTTCAACCGTCTGGCCGCGGAGCTGATCGACGCGGCCAACAACTCCGGTACGGCGGTGAAGAAAAAGGAAGACACCCACAAAATGGCGGAGGCCAACAAGGCCTTCTCCCATTACAGGTGGTAGTCCAGGAAGGTTTTTGAAAATGGCTCGCAAGATACCCCTCGACAAGATCCGGAACATCGGGATAATGGCGCACATCGACGCCGGGAAGACGACCACCACCGAGCGGGTCCTGTTCTACACGGGCATAACGCACAAGATCGGCGAGGTCCACGAGGGTACCGCCGTCATGGACTACATGGAGCAGGAGCAGGAGCGCGGCATCACCATAACCTCCGCCGCCACCACCTGTATCTGGAAGGATCACACCGTCAATATAATAGACACCCCCGGCCACGTCGATTTCACCGTGGAGGTGGAGCGCTCCCTGCGGGTGCTGGACGGCGCCGTCGGCGTTTTCTGCGCCGTGGGAGGCGTGGAGCCGCAGTCGGAGACGGTGTGGCGGCAGGCGGACAAGTACAAGGTGCCCCGCATCGCTTTCGTGAACAAGATGGACCGCGTGGGGGCGGACTATTTCGACGTCGTTGGCCAAATAAGGGAAAAACTGGGGCACAACGCCGTGGCCATGAACATCCCCATAGGCGAGGAGGACAAGTTCACCGGGTTCGTCGACCTGGTCTGCATGAAGGCCGTCATATACACCTCCGACGATGTTCTCGGCTCGACATTCAGAACCGAAGAGATTCCCGCCGAACTCAGGGGCAAGGCCGCCGAATACAGGGAAAAGCTGATAGAGGCCGTGGCGGACGTTGACGACGAGATAATGGAGGCCTACCTCGGAGGAGAGGAGATCAGCGAGGAGAAAATCATAGCCGCCATCAGAAAAGGCGTGCTCTCCATGAAGCTGATCCCCGTGCTTTGCGGCTCCGCGTTCAAGAACAAGGGCGTGCAGGCGCTGCTGGACGCCGTCGTGAAATACCTCCCCTCGCCCATGGACGTCCCGCCCATCAAGGGGCTGAAGCCGGGGACCGATGAGGAGGACGAGAGGAAACCCTCCGATGACGAGCCCTTCTCCGCCCTGGCGTTCAAGATAATAACCGACCCCTTCGTGGGTCAGCTGGCCTTCTTCCGCGTATACTCCGGCCAGATGGAGGCCGGGTCCTATATCTTCAACAGCACCAAGGGAAAAAAGGAGCGGCTCGGGCGCATCCTCAAGATGCACGCCAACAAGCGCGAGGAGATAAAATCCGTCAAGACCGGCGATATCGCCGCCGCCGTCGGCCTCAAGGACACGGCCACGGGGGACACCCTCTGCAACGCGGGCAAGCCGATCCTGCTGGAGTCGATGGAGTTCCCGGAGCCGGTCATCCAGGTGGCCATCGAGCCCAAAACCAAGGCCGAGCAGGAGAAGCTCTCCGAAGGACTGGCCAAGCTGTCCCGGGAGGACCCGACCTTCAGGGTGAGCACCGACGCCGAAACGGGGCAGACCCTCATCGCCGGGATGGGCGAGCTGCACCTGGAAGTCATCGTGGACAGGCTCAAAAGGGAGTTCTCCGTCGACGCCAACGTCTCCAAACCGATGGTGGCCTACCGTGAGACGATAAAGAAACCCATGAAGGCCGAGGGCCGTTTCGTCCGGCAGACGGGCGGGCGCGGCCAGTACGGCCACGTGCTTATAGAGCTGGAGCCTTTGCCCGCGGGCGAGGGGTTCGTGTTCGAGAACAAGATCGTGGGCGGCTCCATCCCCAAGGAATACATCCCCTCGGTGCAAAAGGGCATAGAGGAGGCCATGCAGACCGGCATCCTCGCAGGCTACCCCGTCGTGGACTTGAAGGTGAGGCTCTACGACGGGTCCTACCACGAGGTGGACTCGTCCGAGATGGCTTTCAAGATCGCCGGCTCCATGGCTTTCAAGGACGGGATGAAAAAGGCCTCCCCCATCCTGCTGGAGCCGATCATGGGCGTGGAAGTGGTGACGCCAGAAAGCTACATGGGCGACATCATGGGCGACCTTTCGTCGCGCCGTGGAAAGGTGGCCGAGATGTCCGAGCGGGCGAACGCCAAGATCATCAAGGCGAACACCCCGCTGGCGGGCATGTTCGGGTACGCCACGGACCTAAGGTCCATGTCCCAGGGGAGGGCCTCCTACACCATGAGCTTCTCCCACTACGAGGAGGCCCCGCGCATGGTCGCCGAGGAGATAATAGCCAAATACTCCGGCAAGCAGGCCGAGCAGATGGCCTCATAGCCGGGAAGGCGCCGGCGGATGGCTGGCGCCGGTGGGACGGGGGCTGGCGCAGCCCCGGGATTTGTTATAAACTATTCAGTTCTCGCTCGATCGGGAGGTTTTAAAGACAGGTTATGGCGAAGGAGAAATTCGAGAGGGTAAAGCCTCACGTAAACGTTGGCACGATAGGTCACGTGGACCACGGTAAGACGACGTTGACGGCCGCGATAACGGAGGTTCTGGCGAAGAAGGGTTACGCCGAGTACATTCCGTTT
>JBPRGF010000020.1:0-1555 GCA_051418015.1 Candidatus Nitrospinota bacterium M3_3B_026
CGGAAGCTTCGGATTGGGGAGCTCCCGAAAGAAGACGCCTTTTGGATCGCCCCGCTGCTTCAGAAAAGCATCCACCCGAAGCTCTACCTCATGAGCCTACGTCAGGCCAAAGGCACGGAGAGCCGCTACGCCTTGAGCGTATCCGTCGGGCACGTCTACGATTTGGCGAAGGAGTACATCGACCTGATGGACGACCTGAGCGCCACACGCTCCCACCCGGAGGACCCGGAAATGCTCCCGCTCTACCACGCTCCCTCCGTATCGCTTCGATGATCGCTTCGATGAGAAAAACAGCGATCACTTACGGATTAATCGATGTCGGTCCAGCCGGTGAGGCCGCTTACGCTAGGGCCGCTTTCGGCCGGGCCGCATCCGGGTTGACCGTGTTCGGATCAGCCTCTTCTCGGGGGCCGCCAGGCCTCTGAGGGGTTATTCCTGAATAGGCCGAAGAAAGGGACGATAGGCCTCTCCCCGGGTCAAAAGAGGAAAAAGTTGCCCGCGCACCCCAGAAAGAGGGACTGGGCCGTAGTATCGGCTGTCGAAGCTCCGGGGGCTGTGTCCACTGTAGAGCCAGGCGGTCTCCGCCGGTAGGATGAACCGGCCTCGGAGCCGGGGCATTGCCCGGCCCTTGCTGTCGCGCAGAAGAGGTACGCTCCCCGGAAGAAGCGCCCCATTCACAAAAGACCCTGAATCTGTCACATCGACCGTGTCCCCAGGGAGGGCGGCAATGACTTTTCCAACCGGCGCGGTGCCGGAAGGACACGTCCCTTCAGGGAGGTATCCCCGTTCAAGCGCACTCGTGGCCGCCTGAGGAGGAAGGCAGGCCGAAACGATCATCCCGACCTCAACGCGCAGGTTACCAGTCCGGCCCTCAGACGTCGTTTCACCTGGAGCGCTACCGGGCTCTGGGAGGGAGCCTGTCCAGTAAAGACCGACGGGAAGGCTCTCGGAGACATTGATCGAGAGAGGGGGAGGGCCGAAGAGCAACACCGGTAGGGCCGATAGTCCAGCCAGAGCAAGGACGCTTCCGGCGAACATTCGCCACAGAGAACGCCCCTCGGTCCCTTTCGGTGGGGCAAAGAATCGAAACGGGGAAAACGTTGGTTTTTGAGGTTGGCGGGCAAGGGGCATTGGGGGACCGTGTTGAAAGGGAAGAGAGGAGTAGTCTTAAGCGCTAGAACGGATCCTTCCGCCGCCGGCGCCGGTCCCCGAAGCCAGCTTCGTAGAGGGCCTCCTGCACGAGGTAGCAGACGCAGGCCAGCCGGATCTCGTCCTCATCAAGATCCCCAGCAAGGTTCTCCTCCTCAGGGGATTCTTCCCGGGAAGTATTCGATGCGGTGGCCATCTCATCCGCCTTCGATAGAAGGTCCTCCCACTGGCGATCCTCAATCAGCGGGCCGGGCGCAGAAGCGTAGTCGCTCAAGGCCTGGCCATGAAGGGCCGCTACCGGGTGCCGGCCGTTGTAGCCAAAGAGATCAAAGAGGCGGCGGGCAATCTCACTGGCCGAGGAGCCGAGCGGATCTCTTCTCGAACTCCCGAGGACGCGAAGCGTGGC
>JBPRGF010000021.1:0-4066 GCA_051418015.1 Candidatus Nitrospinota bacterium M3_3B_026
GCGGGGCAGTGTCGATTGGATAGGAGAGTAGTTAGTTCTGCAATAACGGAAGTGGTTTAGATAAATGAGATTTGGGCGCGCGAGAGCGAAATTCGCTGCGAATCGGCTTGATTTCAGAGCTGGAACCGACTTCCTACTCCCTTCGCTACGCCCCGTCTCCGTATCCGGACTGTCGCCACAGCTGGCCTGGAGAACACGAGGGACGAAGTCCCTCAAGGCACACCTACCAGGAGCATCCCTCCAGAGGGATCTCTCTCCCGAAGCGTCCCTTCTGCGACGCGGATGGCCTTGGGGGCCGTGAAGGCCATCCTCTCTGCCTGACGGGCCGCTTCTAGCCTGCGGGTGCCATGAGAGGGGCCTACCACGGTTTCCTCTCACGACCATCCCTCCAGGCTATGCACCTGCTTCTTTCAAATGACCGATTCTATTCCCATTTGCCAGCCACTCTTCTCCGAGAGCCATCCAGAGCTGGCAAGGTCCATTCAGGAAAAGCCCATTCAGGAGAGTTGCAGTTGGATCTTTTTCAGCGCGGGGCTGCCGACTTTCTCCAGAGACGTTCTCCTGGAGCGAACAACGGCACGCAGTCGACCTCCAGCGCAGGGGATCACCTGATCCCAGGCACGGACTGGACGTTCTCCAGCTTTCTCACTCTGGCGAAGCGCATTCAGGAGCGGCTGGAGAAAGGGAAATCGGTCTCGAACAAGAAGCTCTTCGCGCTCGCGGAGGAGCACCTAGGGGGAAGCCTGGGGGAAGGGATGTTTGCGGCCCGCACGGCCTACGACGCGCTTGAGCTGGGGCTCTACCAGCTCCTTCTGGCTTCGGAGCACACCGCTTCCTGTTCGACGCGTGAAGCCCGGCAGAGCCTTACCGAGATCAAGCGACTGGAGGCGCTTCTTCCGACGCAGACTCACCGAACGACCGACACGAACGCGTATCAGCAGTTCTCCACGCCCGCCCCGCTTGCATTTGTAGCGGCCTGGGCAAGCGACCTTCAGAACCTCTCTTCGGAAAATGACTCTTCGGGGCATGGAGCTTCGGGAGATGACGCTTCAGAGCAGGATTTCCTAAAGGAGGGAGGCCAGAGGGAGGTTCTCTTGGAGCCGAGCGCGGGCACTGGGAGCCTTCTCCTCTGGGGCCTGAAGGCTGGGGCGGGCCTCATCAGCAACGAAATCAGTCCCCTGAGGGCGAGAATCCTCCGCGAGGGGCTCGGGGAAGGCACCTTCCATACGGAGGCGGTCCAAGGGAGAAATCCTCAGGGAAGAGGTCCTCAAGGAAGGGCCACCTTCAGCGTAAACGCCGACCACCTAAACGCACTTCTTCCGCGCCCGCTGCGGGCCTCTCTCGTTTTGATGAACCCACCCTTCTCCCGGAGCGCCCCGCGCATGGGGCGGCGCAAGGCCCCGGGGACCGACGCGGTGCACATCCACCAGGCGCTCAGTCGCCTCGTCCCGGGCGGCCGGCTGGTGGCGATCGCGAGCAAGGGCCTCTCCAGAAACAGCCGCTCCTACCGCGACTTCTGGCGGCTTCTCGCAAACTCGGAGCACGCCCTCCGCGCAAATATCCTCGTCGACGGAAGCGTCTACAAGACGTCCGGAACGCGCGTGGAGACCCGCCTTCTGGTCATTGATCGAGTTCTGGAGGCGCCAGGCCCCGCTCAAAAGCCAGGACCTCCCATCCTGGACGAAGCGGGAAGCGTAGATCAGCTTCTGGAGCTTCTCGAACCGGTTCGGGCCTCTCGCCCGCAGGCTCGGGTAGAGCTCCTTCCGACAGCGGAAGAGATTCGGGCTCTGGGCACAGGCCGCTCAAACGGGACACCTTCCCAGGAGAAAGCAGATTCTCAAAATGCAATCTCTTCCGGGCCGAATGGACGGACAAGCGTTGAAAAGGGACGTGCAACCAAGACGCGGCCTGAAAAGAGAAATGGCCACAGGCGCAGTGCCCACCCGGATGCCCTTGAGGCGCTTCGAGGAAGAGCGGAGCGGCTCCGGTACGCCTTCGAGCGGCCCCTTGGCTCCAGTGAGGAGCTTACCGAGAGCATCTTCGAGGCCTACCAGCCCTCCCTTCGGATCGAAGGCGCCAAGGCCCACCCCGCACCTCTCGTCGAGAGCGCGGCGATGAACGCCGCCGGGCTCCCAAGGCCCACCTACCGGCCGCTCCTACCGAGGGAGCTCGTAACCGAGGGGACCCTCTCGGAGGCCCAGCTGGAGACGATCGTGTACGCGGGGCAGTCCCACGCCGAGGTGCTCCCGACCGGCAAGCGCGCCGGCTTCATGATCGGGCACGGCACCGGGATGGGGAAGGGGCGCACGATCGCAGGACTGTTTCTCGAAAACGCCCTGCAGGGACGCGCTCGCCACGTCTGGATCAGCGAAAACCGGAGCCTCTTTCAGGACGCGGTTCGCGACTGGACGAGCCTGGGCGCCCCCGGGGAGTTTCTCTTCGAGCAGTCACCCATCAAGGGACCGATCGGCTGGGCAGAGGGCATTTGCTTCGCCTCCTACGACACGCTCAAGCAGAAGCCCCGGCCAGCGAATCGCTCTTCAAACAGTTCCTCTTCAAAGGAGGTCGATCCTGAGAATGAGAGTCCGGAGGCGGCAGCAGACGAAAAGACGATCGGCATCGACCGCATTCAGCAGCTGGCCGGGTGGTTGGCGGGCGGAGACACGGAGGAGGCGCGTGAGGCTTTTGAGGGCGTCATTGTGTTCGACGAGAGCCACGGGATGGGAAATGCCATCGAGCGAAAAGGCAAGCGCGGCGTCCGGAAACCGACCCAGCGCGCCCTGGCGGGCCTCCAGCTCCAGGGCCTCCTCCCAAACGCGCGGGTTGTCTACGTAAGCGCCACGGCCGCAACGGAGGTCTACAACCTCGCCTACGCCCCGCGCCTCGGGCTCTGGGGGCGGGGGACGCCGTTTCCGACTGTCCGGCGCTTCGTGGACGAGATCGCTTCCGGCGGCATCGCGGCGATGGAGCTGGTGAGCAAGGACCTGAAAAGCCTCGGGCGCTACCTCGCCTACAGCCTCTCCTACGCGAAGGTGAGCTACCAGACGCTCGTGCATGAGCTTACGCCCGCTCAGGTCGAGGCCTATGACGAGTTTGCTGAAGGCTGGCAGCGGGTCCTCCGCAACGTCCGCCGGGCCCTCCGGGTCACCCATGGGGCCAAGTCCGGCAGGGCAAAAGCGGCGGCCTACTCGGCCTTTTGGGCCGCCAACCAGCGCTTCTGGAACCAGGTCCTCACCTCGTTTGCGTGCACGGGCCTCCTGCCCTTTATCGAAAAGCAGCTGGAGAAGGGCCGGAGCGCGGTTTTGCAGATCGTCTCGACGGGTGAGGCGGCCACCGAACGTGCCGTCGCGCAGGCCCGGGCCGAGGGCGCCAATCTCAGCGACATCGACATCACGCCCCGGGACATCCTCCTGCAGTACGTAGAGAGTTCCTTCCCCACGACCCAGCACGAGGAGTACACCGACGAGAACGACAACGTCCGGAGCCGCCCCGTCAAACTGCCGTCGGGGGACGTCGCCGAAAACCCCGAGGCCGCCCGGATGCGCGAGGAGCTTCTCCTCAAGCTCGGGGCCATTCGCGTCCCGCAGGGGGCGCTGGACATGGTAATTGGGCACTTCGGCCCCGACAATGTCGCGGAGGTCACCGGACGGAGCAGGCGCTTCGTCGAGAAATCCGTTCAGAAAACGGACGCTTCCGAGAATTCCAATGAGGCGCCTGCCAGAAAATCCGAGACGGAGGTTATCGAGGAGCGGCGGCCACCTTCTGCCCGAGAGGCGGACATCGAGGCGTTTATGGCTGGGGAGAAGCGCATTCTGATCTTCTCGCAGGCCGGCGGGACGGGCAAGTCCTACCACGCGGCCTTAGGCGCCAAAAACCAGGAAAAGAGGGTCCACGTCGTCGTCCAACCTGGCTGGGCGGCGCACCGCTGCCTGCAGGGACTGGGCCGGACGCACCGGGCCGCGCAGCGATCGGCCCCGGAGGTCGTTCTCCTCACCACCAACCTGAAGGCGCAGCGGCGCTTTCTCTCGACGGTGGCCCGCCGGCTCGACCAGCTCGGTGCCCTCAC
>JBPRGF010000022.1:0-3806 GCA_051418015.1 Candidatus Nitrospinota bacterium M3_3B_026
TGCGCATTCCGGGTCTCAAGATGACCGTCGTGCAGGCGGACGGGCAGAATGTGGAGCCGGTGCCGGTGGATGAGTTCCAGATCGCCGTTGCCGAGACCTTCGATGTCATTGTCGAGCCGACCGAGGACACGGCCTATACCCTATTCGCCGAATCCCTCGACCGCAGCGGCTATGCGCGCGGCACGCTCGCCCCGCGGCCCGGCATGAGCGCTACGATCCCCGATCTGCGCGATCCGCCGCTGAGGACCATGGTCGATATGGGCATGGATATGGGCGGCATGGACACGGATGACGGCGAGCAGATGCCGAAGTCCGACGAAGGCGGCATGGCCGATATGGATGACGGCCCGTCCATGGCAATGAACGGCGATGAGGGCGGCATGGACCCTATGGACAACATGGAGGGGATGGCCGGCATGGCCGCGGCCGGCCCCGTCGTCGCCCGCCACGAGCCGGATCACCACGGTCCGGGCAATATCAGTGTGGCCGAGGTCCAGCGCAATCGTTTGGGCGAGCCGGGCACCGGCCTCGCAAATGTCGGCCACCGGGTGCTGGTCTATACCGACCTGAAGGCCCTCGAGTCTTACAACCAAAAGCCGCCCGACCGGGAGCTGGAACTGCATCTCACCGGCAATATGGAACGCTATATGTGGTCCTTCGACGGCAAGAAGTTCTCCGAGGTCAAGAGCCCCATCCCATTCAATCACGGCGAGCGGCTGCGGCTCATCATGGTCAACGACACCATGATGGAGCATCCCATTCACCTGCACGGCATGTGGATGGAGCTGGAGAACGGGCACGGGGAATATATTCCGCGCAAGCACACGATCAGCGTCAAGCCGGGGGAGCGCGTATCGCTCCTCATCAATGCCGATGCGCCGGGCCGCTGGGCTTTTCACTGTCATCTACTCTATCACATGGACATGGGCATGTTCCGCGTCGTCGAGGTCAGTCCATATGAAGGAGAAATTACATGACCTTCAAAGATCTGACATTGGCGGCGCTGGTCGCGGCCGTCGTCGCCCTGCCGGCCGGTGCGCAGGAAACGCCGCAGACCGGTGCCCCGGCGGACTGGCCGCTGCCCATTCACGACGATCAAACTTTTACCTTTTTCCAGACGGACCGGCTGGAGTACCGGGCCCATGACGGAGACGACGGCTATCTCTGGGACGCGCAGGGCTGGATCGGTACGGACCCCCACAAACTCTGGCTCAAGACGGAAGGCGAAGGCGCCTTCGGCGAAGAGCTCGAAAAGGCCGAGGTCCAGGCGCTTTACAGCCGCATTCTGACGCCGTTCTTCGACGTTCAGGCCGGGGTCCGCCAGGACCTCGAATCCGGGCCCAATCGGACCTATGGCGTGGTCGGCTTGCAGGGCTTGGCCCCCTATTGGTTCGAGGTGGATGGCGCGTTCTTCGTCAGCAACAAGGGCGACGTCACCGCACGGATCGAAGCCGAATACGAACTTCTCTTTACCCAGCGCCTGATTCTGCAACCGCGTGCGGAGCTCAACTTCGCCTTCCAGGATGTCGACGAACTGGGGATCGGCTCCGGTCTGTCCACGGCGGAGCTCGGGGCCCGCCTGCGCTATGAGATCACGCGCCAGTTCGCCCCCTATATCGGCGTTTCCTGGGAACGGTCGGTCGGCGATACGGCGGATTTCGTCCGCGCCGAAGGGGGCGATCCGGGCACGACATCCTTCGTCGCGGGGCTTCGCCTATGGTTCTGACAGGATCGAAGCGATCGCGATGCCCGTTACGATAAAGAACCTCAAAAGATCAGGAGATTATTCATGTTCGGAAAATCGAAATTCGGCGTCGGGCTTTTAAGCCTGGCGCTCGCCATCGGCGGCGCCTTGCCGGCGGCCGCCCAGTATATGGGAGGCGGAGACGGATACGGTATGTGGGGCGGTGGTCATATGCTCTTCGGCGGGCTATGGATGGTGCTTGTCTGGGTGCTTTTCATCGGCCTGATCGTTGCCCTGGCCGTCGCGCTGGTGCGCTGGCTCGGCGGAGGTCCTGGGGGCTACGACCATCACCGTCAGCCCGGCGGCCCCACGCCCCGCGATATCCTGGAGGAGCGGTTCGCCAAAGGCGAGATCGACAAGGAAGAGTTCGAGGAACGCAAGAAGCACTTGTCGAAATAAAGCAGCCTCCGTTTTCGGTTCCGGAACTATCCGAGGGATCTGTTGCGGAAGATCCAGGCGGCGCCTGCAAAAAGTAGCGTGCCGATGGCCAGAAGCGCGATCGTCTGGGGCCACAACTCGGCCAGGCCTGCTCCTTTCAGGAAAACACCGAGGATGACGTCCATATAATGGCGCAAGGGACTGATCAGAGAGGCATCCTGCAAGACCTCTGGCATGCTCTCGATGGGCGCCAAGGTGCCGGAGAGAAACATCATCGGGAACAGCACGAAGAAGCTGAGGAGGAGCGCCTGTTGTAGCGTGCGGCTAACAGCCGCGATCAGAACGCCGATCGATATGGCGCTCAGGAGAAAGATTCCGGTCAGCCCCAAAAAGAGGAGAAGGCTGCCCTTCAAAGGCACATCGAACGCCCAGATAATCAAAAGGCTGGGGAAAACGGACAAAAGCCCCATCACGAGTGTGGGCGCTGTCTTGGCAATGAAAATCTCCGTCGTGCCGATGGGCGTCACCTGAAGCTGCTCAATCGTCCCCGCCTCTTTCTCTCGGACGATGGAGGCGGCCGGGTGAATAATCCCCACCATGAGCGCCGCCAGCGCAATCATCGACAGAACCACGAACCTCGTGAAGGTGCCATCGGGATTGTACCAGACGCGGATATGCGGGCGGACAAGGGCATCCGGTGTGTCCCCGGCGGCCGACTGCTTTGCGGCAAACCGACTAACAATCTGCAGACTATACGCCCGAGCCTGTGCCGCAACATTTGAGTTCGTGCCGTCCAGAAGGAGTTGAATTTCCGTATTCTCGCCCCTTGCCAGTCGGCGTTCGAAGTTTTCGGGAATGACGACGGCCGCCCGGGCGCGCCCGTCCTGAAGCCACTGGCCGGCTTCTTCACCCGTCTCTGGCCGCCCCGCCGATGCAAAGGCGTCGGTGACGAGAAAGCTTTGAATAAGAGCCCGGCTCGCTGGACCGCGATCCAAATCGACAATGGCAAGGGCCATGTCCTCGACCTCGAATGAAAGGGCCAGGGCGCAGATCACAACCTCGGCCGTGTAGAGCCACAGAATGAGGACCAGGATCACCCGATCCCGCAGGAACTGGATGACTTCCTTGACAAGAAGGCCGGCGAGGCGGGTGCGCATCATCAGCCCACCTTCTTCTTGAACCGCCATGCCGCAAGCACAAAGACAGCGAGCGTATAGCCGAGAAGAAGCAGGACAGACGGCCAAAGCTCCGGAAGAGCTGAGCCCTTCAAGACGATGCCCCGCGACAGGTCGACAAAGTAGCCAGCCGGGAATATGCGGCTATAGATCTGAAGCGCATAAGGCATCGTGAAGATCGGGAACAGGAATCCCGAGAACAGGAAGGAGGGCATTAGCGTGACGATCAGGGCGAGAAGCATCGCCACCAGCTGGCTCTTCGTGACGGTGGAGACGAGAAGGCCGATTCCCACCGTGCAAAACACATAGACAAGGCCGGCCGCTAAAAGAAGGCCGAGATTGCCGGCGAGCGGTATGGCGAACCATAGAAATCCGACCACGATCACCATGACAATCTGAACGAAAGCGATAAGGCCGTAAGGGATTAGCTTGCCGGCCAGAAACTCGGACGATGTCAGGGGCGAGGCAAATATCTGTTGTATGGAACCGGATTCCTTCTCCCGCGTGAT